>NZ_WHJG01000064.1 GCF_011682175.1 Massilia frigida | reverse complement strand
CGATGGTCTGGCACGACAAGGAACTGGAATTTGAAGGATGAGGTCTGGCTAAATCCTGAACGGGAACAACCAGAAATACTAAAGCAAGCCGCATGACTTTACGCGACATCTTTGTTGACAATTACCGGTACCATGAAATTCGCTATCCGTTTAGCGAGGATCACATCAACATCAAGAAGCGTTTCGCCGACAACTTGAGCATGCGAAAGCCGTGTGGACTCGAGCAGGCGCTCGCCAAAGTTGGTCTTGAGTTTGAAGGCCAGCCGCACCGAGGCATTGACGATGCGCGCAACATGGCCAATCTTTCGCCGTATTTATTCTTTTGATTCCGCAGCCACATCAGTCGTCGGCGACGGTCGTCAGATTATTGAAAGGACACCAAATTGAATAAAGGGGTCCAATGGCAAGTGGTTTGACCAGGCACTCGCTCGGCGGCCGGGTTGTCGATCTCGCGCTGAAAAGCCGATCGGCACACAGGCCGGGGCGAGCGCGTCGCTTACCGGTCGTTCAGTCCCATGCCATCGAGGATCAGCGGGATGCAGTTTTCCACTCTTGACGCTCGGGTTTTCGACTGCTTGGCGCCGCCAAAATGAAGCAGGTAGGCGCGCTGGCGGCCGGGTGTCAATGCGTCGAAGGCAGTCCTGAGCGCAGGCAGCTGGGCCAGCCTGACCTGAAACTCTTCCGGCGATGGAAACTCGGACGTCTCCCTCAAGGCGATCTTCAGGCCCGCGCGCTCCACCTCGATCGCATCGAGGATGCAAGCCGTCAAGGCCTTGCGCTGCCGCGTGATCTGGGAAAGGCTGGTGAACCTGGCCTGGCGCGCGGCCTGCACGTTCTCGGTCTGCATGACCAGCATGCCCTTGGGATCGGCGAGCAGCGCGCCCTTGAAGAACAGAAGGGCACAGTATTCCTTGAAGCCATGGATGAGGACGATATTCTTGCCCTCATGCGCATAGCAGGGCTGGCCCCACTTCAATTCCTCCGTCAGGCCGCAGCCGAGCGCGATCGATCGCAATAGCGCGAACTCGTCGCGCCAGCTGGTCGCCCCTTGCAGCATCGCGTCGACCTTCGGATTGGTGCTGGTCTCTTGATTCATCGCCGAATTCCTCCTCGTCTCTCCGCTTAATCAGTCTTCCCTGGACAGCACAGTCTCCAGTTCCGCCATGAACTTCGGCCAGCCGTATTGCGCACCGAGGTAGGCCTGCTCCTGCTCCGCACGGAAGCCGCTCTGTTCCATCCGCAGATGCGTTCCGCTGTCCGTGGGGCGCAGGGTCCAGGTCACCACGCTTTCCAGTCCCATGGCGGACCAGCTGTACGACAGGGAACTGTTGGCTTCGATGACGATGACTTCGCACGCCACCGAACCCCAGTCCGCATTGAAACTGAAGCGGTGACCGGGCACGGGGGCGAAATCGCTCTTCATCAGCCAGGCTTCGATCAGGTGCGGCTGGGTGAGCGCGCGCCAGATCTTTTCGGCCGGATGCGGAAAGTCGCGTTCAACGACAACAGTGCGGGTGTGGGGCGAGGCGTCGTTCATTGGTCCATCCTTTTCAAAAGGTCATCGAGGGAGTCAAAGCGGCTTTCCCAGAAAGCCGTCATCCGGGCCGTCCAGTCCAGCAAGGGAGCAAGTGCCTGCGGCTGTGCGCTGAAGTGCGTTTGCCGCCCTGCGGGCCGGTCGCGGACCAGGCCTGCTTCTTTCAGATGCTTCAGGTGCTTCGACACGGCCGGCTGGGAGATCCCCGCCTGCGCCGTCAGTGCACCCACGGTCAGCTCGCCGTCCCGGCACAGCCTCTCGAAGATGGCCCTGCGGGTTGGATCCGCAAGCGTCTTGAACAGCATCTCACTCACATTGTTTTGCATGTAGTACTCATAACTGGTTGGCTATGGATTTAATTATAACCGCGCGGTTATGAATAGGTCAAGCGATCAAATTGTTGTGCTGCCGCGACGTCAACGATGCCCTCGCGTCGTGTTCATCTGGCACGAGAATAGATGATATTGCAATAAAAAATGATGGATAGCGTGTCTTAAAAGTCACATATCCAAATGACATTAACAGTAGTAAAATGCGAATTGGTCAGGCCGAAAAGTAACTGGTATGACCGATAATCTTAAGGTGGGCGTGCATTTTGTTGGAGTGGCAAACCACCGCTTGTTCGACTGGGAATTTTTGAAAGCAGGGGCAGCATGAATTCAATTCCACGCCGGCAGTTGCGCGGCCTTGTCGCCAGCGTCACGCGCTGATCCGCCCGTGCGCTTCGCGATTCGTGCTGTAGGGCCCGACAACCGGGTCCAGATGCTGGAACTGGACGCCAGCGATGCCAGCGCGGCATCGCGCGCCGCCGTCGAAGGGCGCCTGACCGTCCTCGAAGTGCGGCCGGTGGCGGTCAGCGCCCAGCGTCGCGGCAAAACCTTTTCCCTCGTGCTGTTCACCCAGGAACTGCTTGCCCTGCTCGAAGCAGGCCTGGGCCTGGTCGAAAGCCTGGAAGCGCTCAGCGAAAAAGAATCCCATACCGATACCGGTGCGCTGCTGGCCCGCCTGCTGGCGCGCATGCGCGACGGCCTGCGCTTTTCGGTGGCGGTTGCGGCCGAACCGGCATCGTTCCCGCCGCTGTTCGGCGGCATCGTCAAGGCGGCCGAGCGCACCAGCGACCTGCCGCGGGCGCTGACCCGCTATATCGAATACCAGGTGCGCGTCGATGGCGTGCGTAACCGCCTGGTCAGCGCCTCGATCTATCCGGTGATCCTGCTCACGGTCGGCAGCGCCGTCAGCATGTTCCTGCTCGGGTACGTGGTGCCCAAATTCTCGGTGGTCTACCAGGGCAGCGGGCGCGAACTGCCGATGCTGTCGCAGTGGCTGATCAAGTGGGGCGCCGCCGTCGCCGGCCATGGCATGGCGATCATGCTCGCGATGGCCGGCATCGGCGCGGGACTGTTCGTCTGGCTGCGCCGCCTGCGCCGTTCGGGCGAGTTGATGCGGCTGTTCTCGCGCCTGCCGGGCGTCTCGCAGCGCATGCACATCCTGGAGCTGGCGCGCCTGTACCTCACTCTCGGCATGCTGCTCGAAGGCGGCATTGCCGTGGTATCGGCGCTGGAGATGGTCAGCGGCGCCATTTCGCCGCGACGGCGCGCGGCGCTGGCGGCGGCGCGCCACGCCATCGCGCAGGGCGGCAGCTTTTCCGAGTCGCTCGAACAGAACGGCCTGACCACGCCGATCGCGCTGCGCATGCTGCGCGTGGGCGAACGCTCCGGCCAACTCGGGCTGATGCTCACGCGCGCTGCGCTGTTCTACGACGCCGAGACCACGCTGTGGATCGAAAAATTCAGCAAGACCTTCGAGCCGGTACTGATGGCGGCCATCGGCGTCGTCATCGGCGCGATCGTGGTGCTGCTGTACATGCCGATTTTCGACCTGGCAGGTACCCTGCAATGAACCCGATGGAGATGGCGCCCATGATGGAGTCCCTGCGCACGGCGCATCACAACGCGCAACGCTCGGGCCGCGCCTTTTTCGCCGAACTCGAAGCGCTGACCCAGTCCGAACCGCGCCTGCTGCTGGCCCAGGCGGCCGACGCGTTTCGCCTGCCCGCCATCGACATGGCCGCCATGCTGGCCTGCGCACCGCTGTTCGAGCGCTTGCCGCTGGCGCGCGCCCAGCAGCGCCAGTGCGTGCTGCTGCGCGACGCCGGCGGCCTGTGCGCGGTGCTGTGCGATCCGTACGCGCAAGACCTGCAGGTGTGGGTCGAAACGCTGGCCGGCTCTCCGGTGCGCTGGCGCCTGGCGCTGTCGGCCGACCTGCACGCCTACCTGTCCAAGCAGGAGGAAACGGTACGCTCGGTCGACTCGCTGGTGACCGGCGAGGCAGGCGAGGGCGATTCCGCGCGCCTGATGGAGAGCCTGAGCTACGCCTCGCTCGGCGACGCCGGCAGCCCCGCCGTCAAGCTGGTCAACTCTACCCTGTACGATGCGCTCAAATCCGGCGTCTCGGACATTCACTTCGAGAGCACGCCGGGCGGCATGCTGACCAAATACCGCATCGACGGCGTGCTCGATCAGGCCGCGCAGGTGGCCGGCGGCGCGCTCGCGGAGCAGGCCATCTCGCGCATCAAGGTGCTGGCCGAACTCGATATTGCCGAACGCCGCGTGCCGCAGGACGGCAGCTTCCGGGTCGAGGCGCAGGGCCGCGAAATCGACCTGCGCGTGTCTATCATGCCGAGCGTGCACGGCGAAGACGCCGTCATCCGCATTCTCGACAAGCAGTCGATGATCAGCGCGCACGGCACGCTGACGCTCGACTCGTCCGGCTTCGCGGCCGACCACCTGGCCACCATGCGGCGCCTGGTGTCGGAGCCGTACGGCATGGTGCTGGTAACCGGGCCGACCGGCTCGGGCAAGACCACCACCCTGTACGGCGCGATCACCGAAATCAACAGCGGCCACGAAAAAATCATCACCATCGAAGACCCGGTCGAATACCAGCTGCCCGGCATCTTGCAGATTCCCGTCAACGACAAGAAGGGCCTGTCGTTCGCGCGCGGGCTGCGTTCGATCCTGCGGCACGACCCGGACATCATCATGGTCGGCGAGATCCGCGACAAGGAAACCGGCGAGATCGCGGTGCAGTCGGCCCTCACCGGCCACCTGGTGCTGTCCACCGTCCACGCCAACAACGTGTTCGACGTGTTCGGCCGCTTTGCCCACATGGGGATCGACCCGTATTCGTTCGTGTCGGCCTTGAACGGCGTGATCGCGCAGCGCCTGGTGCGCCTGTCGTGCCGCCAGTGCAGCGCGCCTTACACGCCGGACGCCGAGGAACTGCTGCGTAGCGGCCTGACGCGCGCGTCGGTTTCGCACTACAACTTCCGGCGCGGCGTTGGCTGCGGCGAATGCCGTGGGACGGGCTACAAGGGGCGGCGCGCCGTGGCCGAAATCCTGATTCTCGACGATGCGCTGGCCGAACTGGTGATCGAACGGCGCCCGCTGCGCCAGATCAAGGAACTGGCGCGCGCCGGCGGCATGCGCAGCTTGTTCGACGATGCGCTGGCACTGGTGGCCAGCGGCGAAACCACTTTGGAGGAAGTAAAACGTGTCACGCTGGCAGGCTGAAAACATCGGCGTCGACATCGGCGCCCACACCATCGCGCTGCGGCGCGGCGCGCAGCGCAGCACGCTCAGGGCGGCTGGCGGCGACTGGGCCGCGCTGAAAGCCGAGCTGGCGCAACTGCTGCCGGCGCGCGCGCGCCTGTCGGTACGCGTGGCCGATTGCTGGAGCCGCACCTTTTTGCTGGAAGCGCAGGCCGGCATTTCCGGCCTGCGCGACTGCCGCCTGCTGCTGGATGCCCGCTTCGAAACCTTGTACGGCCAGGCGCCGGCCGACTGGCTGTTGCAGGCCGACTGGCAGGCCGACGCGCCGATGCTGGCCTGCGCGATTCCACGCGGCCTGCGCCAGGCGCTGGCCGGCTTTGCGCTGGCGCGCGTGCTGCCGGCGCTGCTGCAGGACTGGAACCGCCACTGCGCGGCGCTGCCCGCCGACGGCGTGTGGTGCGCCGCCGCCGATGGCGTGGTCAACCTGCTGGTGTGGCGCAAAGCGCGGCTGCAACTGGTGCGCCAGCAACCGGGCCAGGACGTGGACGGATTGCTGGCGCTGGAACTGGCACGCCTCGGCGTGGCCATGCCGGCCGCGCGCTTCTGGTCCGGCCCCGCCATGCCGGCCGGCTGGACGCAGCTGGAGGCGGTCGCATGAAGCCGATGATGATCGATTTTGCCGACCAGCGCAGCGTGTGGCGCTGGGACTGGCGCATGCGCGGCACCCAGCTGGGCATCGCCTTCACGCTGCTGGCGACGCTGCTCGGCGTCCTCACCGTCGAACGTGCGCTGCAAGTGCGGCGCGAGCTGGAACGGGCGAGGGTGGCGCAGGCCGCGCGGCTCGACGCCAGCGAGCAGCGCGCGCGCTCCGAGCGCAGCCGCATGCAGCCGCTGGCCGAAGAAGCGCAGCTGCTGCACCAGTCGATGCTGCAGCGCGCGCAGCCCTGGGAAGAGATTTTCAGTGCCTTTGAACGGGTGCCGCAGGCGCACCTGCAATCGTTCGAGCCGGATCTGGCACGTGGTGTCGTGAAGGTCCAGGCCAACATGGCAGACGTGCCGGCGCTGCAGGACTACCTGCGCACGCTGGGGGGCAGCCCGGTGTTTGCGCGTCTGAGCCTGATGCGTCACGAAGCGGCGGCCGAAGGCGGCGTCAATTTTCATTACGAAGCGCAGCTGGCGGCACCTTACCGCCTGCCCGATGCCGAGCCGAGGGGCGCCCCATGACGCAATTGACCGCAATGCGTTGGCGGCTTGAGATACTGGCGGTGCGCCATGGGCTGTGGATGCTGCCCGGCGTTGTGCTGCTTCTGGGCGCACTGGTGGCCTGGGGCTGGTGGCTGCCGGCGCAGGAAGCCACCTTGCGCGAGGCCCTGTCGGTCCAGGCGAGCGAACATCCGCGCGCGCGGGCGGTGCAGTCAAGCGCACCGCACGGCGCACTGCCACCGGCGGCGCGTGCCGATGCGGCGGTGCAGCGCCTGTTCGTCCTTGCGGCGGAAAACGGTCTGACGATTGCGCAAGCCGATTATCGGCGCCAGGAAACGGGCCGGGTCGGCCGCTGGCAAGTGCAGATGCCAGCCACCGGCACTTATCCGCAGGTGCGCCGCTTCCTGCGCGCGGCCCAGGCCATTCCCGGCCTGTCGCTCGACGAACTGGGCATCCACCGCGCCGCAACCGGCGCCGGTGTCGAGGCGCGCCTGCTGTTGTCGGTGTGGTTCTCGGTGGACGCACCGGCGGCAAGGGCGCCCTGATGTCGACCCGGCTCAAGATCATGCTGGCGGTGATGCTGGCCGTCGGCCTGCTGATGCTGTTCGACAGCGCGCCCGAATCCGAGGTGGTCGGCGTGAGCGAAGGTCCGCGCCGCGCGCACGCGGCGCTGGCCGTGGCGGCGCCGGTGCGTGCGCCGCCCGTCATCGCCGATCCTTCCGATCCGGTGCCAGACCTGTTTGCCGGCGGCCATGTGGAGGCGGCGGCGCAAGGCAAGGAAAGCGCGGCGGCGGATGCGGCGGACGCCAGCGACAAGCCTGCGGCGCCGTTCGTGCTGCTCGGTTTCAAGGTGGAAGACGGCGTGCGCGAAGCCTATTTGCTGCGCAACGATGCCGTACTGCTGGCACGCGCCGGCACCGTGCTCGAAAAACGTTATCGCGTGCTGGCCTTGCGCCAGGAATCGGTGAGCATTCAGGATCAACAAACCGGCAAGGAACATCGGATCAGTTTCGGGACAGAAGAATGAGAAAAATCGCACGTAATGTGGCATTCGTATGCAGCCTGGCCGGCCTGGCCGCGTGCGCGACCGGGCCGCAGCCCACTCCGCCGGAAATCCGCGCCTTGCTCGATGCCGGCAAGCTGGAAGAGGGCATGGCGCGGCTGGAGCAGGTGCTGGCCGCCACGCCGGGACACATCGAAGCGCGCGTCCTGCTGGCCAATGCGCGCATCCAGCTGACCAACCAGGTGCTGGCGCAGGCGGCGCAGGATGTGGCACGCGGATCGTGGGATGCGGCGCAGGAGGGTTACCGCCGCGCCGCCGCCCTGGGCGCGGTGGACCAGTCCATGATCGGCATGCGCAGCCTGGCTGCGGCGCAAGCGCAGGCGCAGGCGCTCGCCGGCGCGGAGCAGCTGCTTGCCGCCGGCAAGCGCGAGGAAGCCGGCGAGGCTTTGCGCGCACTGCTGGCCAAGCACCCCAAGAACCAGCGCGCGGGCAAACTGCTGCAAGCCCTGCGCGAGCGCGCGGAGACGGTACCGGGCAGCACGGCGCTGGGCAAGGCATTCCAGAAGCGACTGAGCCTGCGCTTCCACGACGCGCCGCTGCGCGCGGTGCTTGAATCGATGTCGCGCACCTCGGGCATCAGCTTCACGCTCGACAAGGACGTGCCGGCCGACCTGCGTGTCTCGCTCAACCTGCAGGACACGACCATCGAGCAGGCGCTGCGCAATCTCTTGATGAGCGTGCAGATGGAGCAGCGCATCGTCGACGAACACACCGTGCTGCTGTATCCGAACGACGCGGCCAAGCAACGCGAGTACCAGAAGCTGACGATCCGCAGCTTCCGCATCGCCAATGCCGAGGCAAAAAACGTGGCTAACAGCCTGCGCACCTTGCTCAAGACGCGCGACCTGGTGGTGGACGAAAAGCTCAACATGCTGGTGCTGCGCGATACGCCCGAGACGATCCTGATGGCGGCCAAGCTGGTGGCCCTGCACGACGTGGCCGAACCGGAGGTGATGCTGGAGGTCGAGATCCTGGAAGTGCAGCGCAGCGACCTCGAAGCGCTGGGCGTGAAGTGGCCGGGTAATGTGAGCCTGACCCCGCTCGGCGCATCGACGGTGACGTACGACGGCAGTGTCACCACCAACCCGTTCACCCTCAACGACCTGAAAAACCTGAACTCGCGCGCTCTGCTGGCGACCGTCGACCCGATGCGGCTGTCGGCATCGGTCAACCGCGATAACGTCAGCGTGCTGGCCAATCCGCGCATCCGCATCAAGAGCCGCGAAAAGGCGCTGATCCGGGTCGGCGAACGGGTGCCGAGCGTGTCGGCCAACGTCACCTCGACCGGCGTGACCTCGCAGTCGGTCAATTACCTTGATGTTGGCCTCAAGCTCGAAGCCGAGCCGATTGTGTACATGGACGATGAAGTGTCGATCAAGCTCAATCTGGAAGTGAGCAGCATCCTCGGAACGATCTTCGACAGTAACGACCAGCCGTACGGCTACCGCATCGGCGCGCGCAATGCCAGCACGGTGCTGCGCCTGCGCGACGGCGAAAACCAGGTGCTGGCTGGCCTGATCAGCGATAACGACAAGCGTTCGTCGAGCGCCATCCCCGGCCTGGGTGAACTGCCGATGCTCGACCGCCTGTTCGGCAGCAAGGGCCGGGAGCGCACCAAGACCGAGATCGTCCTGTCGATCACGCCGCGCGTGCTGCGCAACCAGGCGCGTGGCGCCGGGGGCGAGGTGGAGTTCGATGCCGGTACGGATGGCAGCTTGCGCGGGCAGGGCGGCCATGCGGCCCAGCCCGGCCAGGCGGCGCCGCAAGAGCCAGCGCCGCCGGTGCCGGCGCCAGCACCGGCCAGTCCGCTGCTGCCTGAACGGAGCGGCGGCTGACATGCGCATGCGCGGCTTTACGCTCATCGAGCTGATGGTGACGCTGGCCATCGTGGCGCTGTTGTCGACCATCGCCTTGCCATTGGCGCAGGTGGCGGTGCAGCGCCAGAAAGAGCAGGAGCTGCGTTTGGCCTTGCGCGACATCCGCACCGCGCTCGATGAGTACAAGCGCGCGGCCGGCGAGGGCCGCATCGCCAGCCGGCTCGATGGCAGCGGCTATCCGCCCAACCTGCAGGCGCTGGTCGACGGCGTGCCTGACCAGCGCAGCGCCAAGGCGCGCAAGGTGTTCTTTCTGCGCGCGCTGCCGCGCGATCCGTTCCATAGCGATCCGTCCGTGCCGGCGGAACAGACCTGGCGCCCGCGCTCCTACCAGAGCGACCCGGCCGACCCCAAGCCGGGCGAGGATGTCTACGATGTGCACTCCAATTCTGAACAGGTGGGCCTCAATGGCATTGCGTACCGGCGCTGGTAAGCGCGGCTTCACGCTGATTGAACTGCTGGTGGTGCTGGCGATCCTGGCGCTGCTGCTGACGATCGCGGCGCCGCGCTTTTTCCGCAGCATCGACCAGTCGAAAGAGACGGTCCTCAAGGAGAACCTGCACATTACGCGCGAGGTGATCGACAAATTCTATGGCGATAACGGGCGCTATCCGCAGACGCTCGGCGAACTGGTGGAGCGCAAATACCTGCGCACCCTGCCGCTCGATCCGCTGACCGAAAGTACCTCGACCTGGATCCTCGTCGCGCCCGACAGCGGCGCCGGCGTCTACAACCTCTACAGTGGCGCTCCTGGCAACGCGCGCGACGGCATGCCCTTCAGCCGGCTCTGACTTGCAATCTTGCTGCTTTGCTTCGGTCAGGCCAAAAAATAAAAAATCGGTTGAATTTTCTGGAAAAGCCCATATTTGGACTAGCCAAAATTGGCCAGTGGATTGACCAATAAATGGAACTGGTCATACCAAATGTTGTTTTTTTGGCTTTAATTTGACATTCTTTATCGGCATGAGGTCTTATCTATATTGAAATATTGCGCTGCTTGCCCACTTCGCATCAAAAATCACACTTTCACGATCTTGGTATGCGTTGAGTGCATATACTAAGACGTTAAGAGAAAAATAAAGTCATTCGCTGTGACAATCTCACCCTTGGGTACCCCGTCGGCGAACCACCTTTCGAAAATTGGTATCTTAATAATGCTTTTAGCTATTTAACACGATGTTGACATGTCATCGTGAAAACGTGCATCCTCGCAGCAGACCCAGCGAACGTTGATTTATTTGCATTATGGCCGACCCGCAGGACGCATTTACCCGTGCGCGTTGTGGATGCAATACGGCAACATGGCGGCGCTCCGTTCGGTCTACATCGCCGCCAGCGGGAGCATTCCAGCCGGCCTGGCGTTTTAAGAAAATACTAATACTTACGGAGTAAACCGCATGAACGTATCGACATTGAAACTGACCCTGGCCGCCGCCGCAGTGCTGGCTGCCACCCAAGCGGTGGCCGGGCCGGTGGGCTACGGCGCCGCCACCACGGGCGGCGGCAGCAAGGCTGCCGTGAATGTATCCTCGCTGGCCGACATGGCTGCGAAGATCAAGGCGTATTCGGGCAGCGGCGGCCTGGTACTGAACTACACCGGCAAGTTCGACTTCGCCAGCATCAAGGATGTCTGCGCGCAGTGGAAGAAGCCGGCCCAGACCCTGGAAATCAAGGGCAAGAACGACATCACGATCCGCTGGGCGGCCGATTCGTCCGCCAACTTCGGCATCCGTATCGTCGGCGATTCGAGCAACGTGATCGTGCAGAACATGACCATCGGCCTGCTGCAGGGCGGCGAAGACGCCGATTCGATCTCGATCGAAGGCACGTCGAGCGGCAAGCCAAGCAAGGTCTGGATCGACCACAACACCATTTTCGCTTCGATCAAGTCGTGCCCTGGCGCGGGCGACGCGTCGTTCGACGGCGGCATCGACATGAAGAAGGGCGCCAACCACATCACGGTGTCCTACAACTACGTGTACAACTACCAGAAGGTGGCGCTCAATAGTTACAGCGAAAAGGACACCCTCAACGCCGGTTCGCTGACCACCTACCACAACAACCGCTTCGAGAACGTCAAGTCGCGCCTGCCGCTGCTGCGTTACGGTAAAGCCCACATCTTCAACAACTACTTCGGCAACGTGGACACCTCGGGCATCAACGTGCGCATGGGCGCGATGGCGCTGGTCGAATCGAACTACTTCGAGAACGTCAGGAACCCGGTCACCTCGCGCGACAGCGCCAAACTCGGGTACTGGGACCTGCGCAGCAACTTCGTCGGCAGCGGCATTACCTGGGGCGCGCCGGAAGACGGCATTTACGCCAACGCCACCGACTGGAAGACCACCAAGTCCTACGGCCCGACCGGCTACAACTACACCGCCAGCGCGGCTGCGGGCGTGAAAGCGAAAGCCATCGCCACCGCCGGTGCGCGCACCAACCTGGCCCAGTAATGTCGCTGTGAATTCGTTGTAGTTCTACCCATCCCCCAGGCGGGGATGGTTATTTCATTCATCCATCAGGAGTCACCATGAAACGATTCAATGCCCTTCTTTTCGCAGTCATCGGACTGTTCGTCGCCACCAGCGCATTGGCCGCCCCCGGCAAGCGCGCCATCCCGTCGTGCACCAAAGTGCCGGTCACGCAAACGACCGACGTACCGGCCAATACCGTGTTCGATGGCCTGGTCAAGTACGGCAAGATGGTTTGCCTGGTCGGTACTCCCAAGAACATGAATGGCAGCCAGTCGGAAAACCAGATCCCGCACTTCAACCTCGGGGTTGGCGCGACGCTCAAGAACGTGGTGCTGGGCGATCCTGCCAAGGGCGCGGGCCGTAACCTGACTGCCGGCGGCGCCGATGGCGTCCATTGCGCAGGCAACTGCAAGATCGAGAACGTGTACTGGGGCGATGTGGGCGAAGATGCGGCCACCCTCAAAGGCGCCGGCACCATGACCGTCACCGGCGGCGCTGCGTACAAGGCGGCCGACAAGATGTTCCAGAATAACGGCGCAAACAGCAAGATCGTCATCACCAACTTCTACGCGGAAGAAGGCGGCAAGCTGTATCGCTCGTGCGGCAACTGCTCGAAGCAATCGGCACGCACCGTCTCCATCAGTGGCGTGACGATCTATAACGTCAATGCGGGCGTGGGCGTAAACAGCAGCTTCGACGCATCGAAACTGCCGGCGCTGGCCAAGGCCTACGATGTGGCGACCATGAGCGACTTCGTGTCGAACAAATCGTCGTCGCGCTGCGCGGCCTTCGTCGGCACTGTCAAAGGCAATGAACCGCACAAGGAAAAGGACGCCGACAACATTGCGCGTGCCTGCATTTTCAAGTAATCAAGCGATCAGGTGAAGTAGCGGCCCTTGAGGCCGGTTTGGCCACGCGACAGGGCAACCTGCCGCGTGGTCTTTTTTTCGTTTGCGGACCTCAGTCCTCGGGTTTGAGCGTGTCTTTGCAGTTCCCGCCGCATGCCATCACATACGCGAACTGCCAGTCGCAGTAGCGCTTCTGGCCATCGAGGTACATCCAGTCGCCGTCGGGGAAGCTGCGCCGTATCGTCGGCGCGCACGATGCGCTGCGCACGCCCATCACGCCGCCGCCCGGCGCGCGCACCAGCTGCCAGTCAGCCTTGCCGGTGATCGGGTCGGGATAGAGCTGGCGCAGGTAGCGCTTCATGCCCGGCTGGCGCGGGTCTTGCAGCAGATCTTCCAGGCGCGATGGCGCATGGCTGGCATGGCCTTCCGGCGTATTGAGTTCGTATTCGAGAAAGGCGCGGATGTACTGCTTGCCGACGAACAGAAGCTCGTTTTCGGCCTCGCGCCGGCGCGCCAGTTCGCCCACCGAGACGGTGGCGGCCGTCGCCACGCCGATCACGGCGATCATCACCATCAGCCCCACGTAGGTAAAGCCACCGGTGCGCGCCGCCATGCCCTGCTTACGCACGGGAGAAGGTCCGGGTCACGCGTTCGAGGTGGGTGCGCATGGCGTGGCGCGCGCCGGCCACGTCGTGCGCGGCGATGGCCGCGAGGATGTTGCGGTGGTCGATCAGCGTCTGCTTGCGCAGTTCCTCGGTCTGGAAGTGTTCCTTGAGCTTGTGCCAGAGTGTGCCGCGCTGGTTCCACAGGTAGTCGACCGCGCCCACCAGCGCCGTGTTGCCGGTCGCGCGCGCCAGCGCCATGTGAAAATTGCGGTCGGCCTGCTCGTTGCCGGCGCGGTCTTCGTGGTCGCGCTCCATTTCCAGCACGGCGGTCAGGATGGCGTCGATGGCCGAATCGGTGGCCATCTTGGCGGCGATGCCGGCCACCTCGGTTTCGATCATGCGGCGCGCGGCCAGCACCTCGAACGGACCGGGGCCGACTTCCGGCGCCTGGCTGGCGCCGCCCGCCAGCGCGCTCACATACACGCCCGAGCCGCTGCGCACCTCGACCACGCCACCCAGTTCGAGGGCGATCAGCGCTTCGCGCAGCGAGGCGCGGCTCACGCCCAGGCGCGCGGACAGGTCGCGTTCGGCCGGCAGGCGCTGGCCCGGCTGGATGCCCTCGGCGGCGATCAGGGTCTGGATGCTGTCGGCCACCACCCGGTACATGCGTGGTTCCGGGGCATTCCCGCCGGGCGCCGCAGGGGTTGTTTTCATGGTCGGAAATTGTCCGGGAAGGGGATAAGCGGAAAGGATACCGCAAGAGGGCCGGTGTGGGCCAGTTCGGCGTGCGCGGCGGCGCTTGCCAACCGGGCCGCAATGCCCGATGATTCTGGCAGTACGCCCCGATATGCGGGGCTTTCATCTACTTACGGAGGCATCAATGGTGGCAGTCAATCGGCATTCGCACGCACAACGTCGGCTCGGGCTCGGCCTTGTCGCCCTGGCCGCGGTGATCTGGTCGGGCGCTCCGGCCCAGGCCCAGCAAGCGGAGGAAAAGGTGCTGAACGTGTATAACTGGTCCGATTACATCGGCGACGACACGATCAAGAATTTCACCAAGGAGACCGGCATCACGGTGCGTTACGATGTCTTCGACAGTAACGAAGTGTTGAACGCCAAGCTGGTGGCCGGGAAATCGGGTTATGACATCGTGGTGCCGACGGCACCGTGGGCGCGCCAGCAAATTGACGGCAAGCTGCTGCGCAAACTCGACAAGTCCAAGCTGCCGAACCTGGCCAACCTCGATCCGGGCATCCAGGCCAAGCTGGCCGTGCTGGACCCGAACAATGAGTATCTGGTCGACTGGATGTGGGGGTACACGACGGTCGGCATCAATGTCGACAAGGTCAAGGCGGCGCTGGGCACGACCCCGCTGCCGGCCAATGTGTGGGAGCTCATTTTCAATCCCGTGTACACGGCCAAACTGAAATCGTGCGGCGTATCCTTCCTCGATTCGCCGTCCGAGGTGTTCCCGGCGGCGCTGCATTACATGGGCAAGCCGGCCTATTCAAAAAATGCGGCCGATTATGCCGAGGCGGGCAAGATGCTGCAGGCGGTGCGTCCGAGCGTGACCTTGTTCAGTTCTTCCGGGTATATCAACGACATGGCCAACGGCGCCATCTGCCTGGCCTTCGGCTGGGCAGGGGACATCAATATCGCCCGCCAGCGCGCCATTGATGCCAAGAAGGGCGTGAAGATCGAGGCGCTGGTGCCGAAGAACGGCGCGCCGCTGGTGTTCGATACCATGGCCATTCCGGCCGATGCGCCGCATCCGAACAATGCGCATCTGTGGATTAACTACATCCTGCGTCCGGACGTGCAGTCCGGGCTGACCAACAAGGTGTTTTTTGCGAATCCGAACAAGGCCGGCATGAAATTCGTGCGCAAGGATGTGGCGGAGAACAAAAGCGTGTTCCTGTCGGATGAGGATCTGAAGAAGATGGTTGCGCCGGAAGCGGTACCGCAGGATATTCGCAGGGTGATGACCAGGACGTATACGAAGTTCAAGACCGGGCGCTGATCAACCCATCCGTCGCTCCCGCGCAGGCGGGAACGCATGCGTTGCCCCCAAGTTCGTTCCGTAGTCCGGGGCTGAGCATGCAAACTTGGTCCCCCGCCTGCGCGGGGGCGACGGTGGTAGGGAAAGGATAACGTCAAATCCGCTACTAGCGAGCCAGCGGAACGTGTACACGGCTCGTCCCGCAAACGCAAACGCAAACGCACGCGCAAACGCAAACGCACGCGCAAACGGCAACGCCAACGCCAACGCAAAAGCGGCAAGCGCCAAAAAGGCCTTGCCGCTTTTTTTATCGGCCCTTATCAGGCCCAGTGCTATTCGTGATAGCGATCGCGCAGGTCGAGCGCGCTGCCGTGAACCTCTTCCACCAGTTCATACAGCACCAGCCCTACCATCCCTCCAAAAATGGCCATGAAAAGTATGCTTAACATGATCATGAACCGCCGTTGAGCGATTTCTCCCCTTAGTTGATACATCTAAACTTTAGCAGATGAATTTCGCAATTCAAGCTGCCAATGAACTTATTTGACAATCAGGTCGGGCGCCATCACGCCCTTCAAATACAGGCTGTAGGGGTCGAGCGCTTCGCGCTGCACCAGCCACCACGCGTTGGCTTTTTTGATCTGCCAATCCTGCGGCTGGCCCGACAGCAGCAAGGCCGCCACTTGCCCCAAGGTCGGCTGGTGCCCCACCACCAGCACCGGCTCGCGCCCATTGGGCCAGTTGGCCGCCATCAGCACATCTTCCGGATCGGCGCCCGGCGCCAAGTCATGCACGATCTTGAACTTGCGCTTGAGCGGCTCCACCGTCTGCAAGGTGCGCAGCGCCGGGCTGACCAGGATGCGGCAGCTGTCCGGCAGCTGCGAGGTCAGCCAGTCGGCCATGCGCCTGGCCTGCTTTTGCCCCTTGGGCGTGAGCGCGCGCTCCATGTCGTCCTGGCCCGGTTCGGCGTCGTAGGCCTCCGCATGCCGCCATAAAATCAGATCCATGCTGTCGTCTCCTTACTCGCTATCGACCGGCGGCGTGCCCAACAATTCCATCAGGTGACGCTGCGCCGAAAATTCAATCTGCTTGCCGCGCACCCGGCGCCGCTGGTAATGCCCGCTCGGATCAAGCTCCCATGCGTTCGAGTTATCTTTCAGGTAAGGGTTCAAACCCTCGGTAATCACGCGCCGCTTGAGCGCCTTGTCCAGGATGGGGAAGGCGACTTCGATGCGGCGGAACAGGTTGCGGCTCATCCAGTCCGCGCTGGCCAGGTACACATCGTGCGCCAGATCGTTGCGGAAGTAGTAGATCCGGCTGTGTTCCAGAAAACGCCCGATGATCGAGCGCACCTTGATGTTTTCCGACAGCCCCGGCACGCCCGGTTTCAGGGTACACGCGCCGCGCACGATCAGGTCGATCTTCACGCCATCGTGCGAGGCCGCGTACAGCGCGCGGATCACCGATTCGTCCACCAGCGCATTGATCTTGACGATGATCCGCCCCGGCCGGCCCGAACGGGCGATCTTGGCTTCGTTGCGGATCGCCTTGATGATCT
The DNA here is from genome assembly GCF_011682175.1 of Massilia frigida. Lineage (GTDB taxonomy): Bacteria > Pseudomonadota > Gammaproteobacteria > Burkholderiales > Burkholderiaceae_D > Telluria_A > Telluria_A frigida. The sequence continues at coordinate 10,090 of NZ_WHJG01000064.1, read as the reverse complement.
CGTTCTGGAGCGCGAACGGCGCCAGCCAAAGATGGGTCAGCTTGTGCGGCTTGGTCAGGCTGGTGAGATGGATGAATACTTCGTTCACTTCCTGCGCCATTTCCGCGTGCGCGGTCAACAGGCCAAAGTCGGTGTACAGCCGGGTGGTGGTCAGGTGGTAGTTGCCGGTGCCGAGGTGGGCGTAGAAGCGCAAGCCGCCCGGGTTGCCGTCGGCGTCGGCTTCCTCGCGCCGGATCACCAGCGCGACCTTGGCGTGGGTCTTCAGGCCGACCACGCCGTACACCACCTGGGCCCCGGCCTGCTCCAGCTTGTCGGCCCAGTTGATGTTGGCTTCTTCGTCAAAGCGCGCCATCAGTTCCAGGATTACCGTCACTTCCTTGCCAGCGCGCGCGGCCGCCATCAGCGCTTCCATCAGGTCCGAATGCATGCCGGTGCGGTAGATGGTCTGCTTGATCGCCACCACCGACGGGTCGTGCGCGGCCACCTGGATGAAGTCGACCACGGTCTGGAACGACTGGAAAGGGTGGTGCAGCAAAATGTCGTGCTTCTTGAGCTGCTCGAAGATGTCGTGATGCGTGGACTTTTGCGGCATGCCCGGCACGAACGGCTCGAAGCGCAAACTCGGCTGTTTCACATGGTCGATCAGCTCGGCCAGGCGCACCAGGTTGACCGGGCCGTCGACCGCGTACAGGCGGCTCTTGTCGAGCCCGAATTGCTCGAGCAGGAAAGCGGCCAGTTCCGGCACGCAGTTCTTGGCCACTTCCAGCCGCACCGAGGTGCCGAACTGGCGTCCCTGCAACTCGCCCTTGAGCGCCTGGCGCAGGTTCTTGACTTCTTCCTCGTCGACCCACAGGTCGCTGTCGCGCGTGACGCGAAACTGGGAATAGGCGATCACTTCGCGGCCTGTGAACAAGTCTTCGATGTGCGAGTGAATGATCGACGACAGCAGGCAGAACGACATGCCGCCGTTGGTCGACAAGTGGTCCGGCAGCCGGATCACGCGCGGCAACACCCGCGGCGCCTTGACGATGGCAATGCCCGTGCCGCGTCCGAAGGCATCCTTGCCGGTCAGCGAAATGATGAAGTTCAGGCTTTTGTTGACCACCTGCGGAAACGGGTGGGCCGGGTCGAGCCCGATCGGCGTGAGCAGGGGGCGCACTTCGCGCTCGAAATAGTCCTTCACCCAGGCCCGCTGCGCATCGTTGCGGTCGGTGTGGCGCACCAGGTGCACGCCGTTTTTTTGCAGTTCGGGCAGCACTTCGGTGTTGAGCACGGCGTACTGGTCCTTGACCAGATTGTGACATTCATTACTGATGCGCGCCAGGTTGGCCGCCAATGCCGGATTTTCCGCGAGGTTTCCCTGGGCCAGCAGGCTGGCCACGCGCACTTCGAAGAACTCGTCCAGGTTGTTACTGACGATGCACAGGTAGCGCAGGCGCTCGAGCAGCGGCAGCGAGGTATCTTCGGCCTGCGCCAGCACGCGGCGGTTGAACGTCAATTGTGACAGCTCGCGGTCGAGGAAGATGTTGGCGCGCGCCGGGTCCGGCGTCGATGCAGTTTTCATTATGTCTTTAACTAGTCAGATAGATAATAGTAAACGCAGCCAGTGTAATAAAGAAATATTACAAGTCGGTGACACAAGGTGCGGATTGTGTGACATGGCTGGTGGACGTGCCAAGCGTATCATGCAGCCAGAAAAAGGATTCTTACAGGATTTCGGTCATGTCATAAACGTGTCATATTTGCGCGTTAGACTGCGCAGCATTCCACGTTGTATAACCCACAAGGACTTGATATGCGAATGAAACAGTTGTTAGCTTCCATCATCGTTGGCGTTGGCGCACTGGCGGCTTCGACTTCCGCCCTGGCAGTTGACATGACCGGCGCAGGTGCGACCTTTCCTTATCCCGTGTATGCAAAATGGGCGGAGTCGTACAAGAAGGCGACCGGCAATGGCTTGAACTATCAATCCGTCGGTTCCGGCGCAGGCATCAAACAGATCAAGGCAAAAACCGTCGATTTCGGCGCTTCCGACAAGCCGCTCGGCGTGGAAGAGCTCGACACCGCCGGCCTGATGCAGTTCCCGGCCATCATGGGCGGCGTGGTTACCGTGGTCAACATCGACGGCATCGCGCCGGGCGCGCTGAAACTGACCGGCCCGGTCATCGCCGACATTTACCTGGGCAAGATCACCAAGTGGAACGCGCCTGAAATCGCCGCCCTGAACCCGGGCGTCAAGCTGCCGGCCGAAGAAATCACCGTGGTGCACCGCGCCGACGGTTCCGGCACCACCTTCCTGTTCACCGATTACCTGTCGAAAGTGTCGCCGGAATTCAAGACCAAGATCGGTGCCGATGCATCCGTGAAATGGGCAACCGGCGTGGGCGGCAAGGGCAACGAAGGCGTGGCCTCGACCGTGCAGCGCGTCAAGCACTCGATCGGTTACGTGGAATGGGCGTTCGCCAAGAAGAACAAGATCGCTCACACCCAGCTCAAGAACAAGGAAGGCACCTTCCTGCAGCCGGACGACGAGAATTTCAAGGCGGCCGCCGCCTCGGCCGACTGGGCCAAGGCGCCCGGCTTCGGCATCGTCCTGACCGACCAGGCTGGCAAGAACAGCTGGCCGATCACCGGCGTGTCGTACATCCTGATGCACAAGAGCCAGGCCGATGGCGCCAAGGGCAAGGAAGTCCTGAAATTCTTCGACTGGTCGTTCAAGAATGGCGACGCGTCGGCTGTCGAACTGGACTACGTGCCGCTGCCGGACAGCGTCACCAAGCTGGTGGGCGATTCCTGGAAAGCCAATCTGAAAGATGCTTCCGGCAAGGCCATCTGGTAAGCCGGAAGAGGGTGGGTCTGATGCCCGCCCCGCAAGTGCAGTCGTGCAAAGAAGTCACGGCAGGCAAGCCATGGGGCATGCCTGCCGGTCAGCATTATAGTAATACCTTGAAACTACCTCCATGTGGACACCTCGCGAAGTCAATCAATGAGCGCAAACCCAACTATCGCAATGGACATGAGCAAACCGGCGGCGCCTGACCGCGAGCAGGTTGCCATGCTGTCAACGATGCGCAAGCAGCGCATCCAGGACTTTTTCTTCCACAAAGTGACCCTGCTGTTCGCGGCATCGGTCCTGATCGTGCTGATCGGGATCATCGGTTCGCTGGTGGTCGGCGCCGCGCCCGCCTTCAGGGAATTCGGCATCGGCTTCATCACCAGTGTCGAATGGGACCAGGGCAACGACAAATACGGCGCCATGATCGCCATCGTCGGCACCCTCGCCACCTCGATTATCGCCCTGCTGATCGCGTTTCCGGTCAGCTTCGGCATTGCACTGTTCCTCACTGAAATCTGCCCGGTCTGGCTGCGCCGCCCGCTGGGCACCGCCGTCGAACTGCTGGCGGGCATTCCGTCGATTATTTACGGCATGTGGGGCATGGTGGTGTTTGCGCCACTGTTCGCCGAATACGTGCAGCCGCTGTTGAAAAACACCCTCGGCCACTTGCCCATCATCGGCCATCTGTTCACCGGCCCGATGATGGGGATCGGCATCCTGACCGCCGGCCTGGTGCTGTCGATCATGATCATTCCCTTCATCGCCTCCGTCATCCGCGACGTGTTCGAGATCGTGCCGGCCGTGCTGAAAGAATCGGCATACGGGCTGGGCTGCACCAAATGGGAAGTGGTGCGCAAGATCGTGCTGCCGTACACCAAGACCGGCGTGGTCGGCGGTGTCATGCTGGGCCTGGGCCGCGCGCTCGGCGAAACCATGGCGGTGACCTTCGTGATCGGGAACGCCAACAAGCTGTCGTGGTCGATCTTCTCGGCCGGTAACAGCATCTCCTCGACCCTGGCCAACGAGTTTGCCGAAGCCCAGTCGGCGCTGCACGTCTCGTCGCTGCTGGCGCTGGCCTTGATCCTGTTCATCATTACTTTCATCGTCCTGTCCGCCGCCAAGCTGATGCTGGCCGGAATGTCGCGCAAGGAAGGCGTCAAATGAGCCAGACCATTCTCAATCCCGTCTACCGCAAGCGCCTCTGGAAGCACCGCATCGGCATCGCCCTGTCGGTGATGGCCATGTCGGTCGGCCTGATGTTCCTGATGTGGATCCTGTGGACCCTGCTGAGCAAGGGCTTCGCCGGCCTCTCGCTCGGCCTGTTCACCCAGGATACGCCCGGTCCCGGCAGCGACGGCGGCGGGCTGCGCAACGCGATCGTCGGCAGCCTGATGATCGTCGGCCTGGCCACCTTCATCAGCACCCCGATCGGCATCCTGGCCGGGGTCTACCTGGCCGAATACGGCGAAGAGAACCGTTTCGCCCAGGTCACCCTCTTCGTCACCGACATCATGCTGTCGGCGCCGTCCATCGTGCTCGGCATCTTTGTGTGGACCATGTATGTCGACGTCTCCAAGCATTATTCGGGCTACGCCGGGTCGATCGCACTGTCGCTGATCGCCATTCCGGTGGTGGTGCGCACCACCGACAACATGCTGCGCCTGGTGCCGCAAAGCTTGCTCGAAGCGGCCTTCGCCCTGGGCGCCCCGCGCTGGAAAGTGGCCACCACGGTGCGCCTGCGCGCTGTGAAATCGGGCGTGGTGACCGGCGTGCTGCTGGCGGTGGCGCGCATCACCGGCGAAACCGCGCCGCTGCTGTACACGGCCCTGAACAACCAGTTCTTCAGTTCCGACATGAATGCGCCGATTGCCAACCTGCCGGTGGTCATCAATCAGTTCGCGATGAGCACGTCCGACAACTGGATCAACCTGGCCTGGGCCGCTGCGCTGTTGCTGACCTTCAGCGTGTTGTTATTGAACATTGTGTCGCGTACCATGTTCAGCCAGAAAACCACGAAATAATCGACCGATCCATCTTATGAGCCCTATGCCTACACCGATTCCTACTGTAACGCCAAAGAACAAGACGATCGAGATTTCCGGCCTGAATTTCTTCTACGGCAAAACGCAAAGCCTGACCAATGTCAGCCTCGACATTTTTGAAAAACAGGTGACGGCCTTCATCGGCCCGTCCGGCTGCGGCAAGTCGACCCTGCTGCGCACCCTGAACCGCATGTACGATCTGTACCCCGGCCAGCGCGCCGAGGGTTCGATCATGTACCGTGGGAAAAACATCCTCGATCCGGGCCAGGACGTGAACATGCTGCGCGCCAAGGTCGGCATGGTGTTCCAGAAACCGACCCCGTTTCCGATGTCGATCTATGACAACATCGCCTTCGGCGTGCGCCTGTACGAAGACCTGTCCAAGGGCGAAATGGACGAGCGCGTCGAATGGGCGCTGAAAAAAGCGGCGCTGTGGGGCGAGGTCAAGGACAAGCTGTCCAAGAGCGGCCTGTCGCTGTCGGGCGGCCAGCAGCAGCGCCTGTGCATCGCGCGTGGCGTGGCGGTGAAGCCGGACGTGCTGCTGCTCGACGAGCCGACCTCGGCGCTGGACCCGATCTCGACCGCGAAAGTGGAAGAACTGATCAGCGAACTCAAGCAGGACTACACGATCACCATCGTGACCCACAACATGCAGCAAGCCGCGCGTTGCTCGGACTACACCGCGTATATGTACCTGGGCGAGCTGGTCGAGTTCGGCGAAACCGACCAGATTTTCATGAATCCCGCCCGCAAGGAAACGCAGGATTACATCACCGGACGCTTTGGCTGAGCCACGACCATTCACATTACGGAGAGCAGCAATGATAGGTGAGCATTCATCCAAGCAGTACGACCACGAACTTGAAACCATCCGCTCCAAGGTGTTGCTGATGGGCGGCATCGTCGAGACCCAGTTCCTCGACGCGATGACCTGTTTCCGTATCGGCAACCTGGAGCGCGCCGACCGCGTGATCGCGGAAGACGACGAAGTCAACCAGCTGGAAGTGGCGCTCGACGACGCTTGCAGCCATTTGATCGTGCGGCGCCAGCCGACCGCCAACGACTTGCGCACGGTCATGGCCACGATCAAGGTCATCACCGACCTGGAGCGCATCGGCGACGAAGCGGCCAAGATTGCGCGCACCTCCAAGAATCTGCACGGGCGCGGCGCGGTCGGCGTGAACCATTACGAAATGGTGCGCACGATTGCCACCGCCACCTCCGACATGCTGCACGATGCGCTGGACGCCTTTGCGCGCCTCGATGGCAAGCAGGCCTTGCAGCTGATCGCCCAGGATGCGGTGATCGACCACGAATTCCGCTCGATCATGCGTAACCTGATTACCTTCATGATGGAAGACCCGCGCACGATTTCGTCGGCGCTGGACACCCTGTGGGTGGCCAAGGCCATCGAGCGCATCGGCGACCATGCCAAGAACATCGCGGAATATGTGATCTACGTCGTTGAAGGCAAGGATATCCGGCACTCCAAACAGGCGCATTCGATCCCAGACAACCCCTTACCGTAATATCAATGGCATCTGACAAAACGACTGTATTAATAGTAGAAGACGAGCCGGCCATTGTGGAACTGGTCACGTTCTCGCTGCGCGAGGCGGGCTGGAATGTGTGTTCGGTGCAGAATGTGGCCGACGCCTGGGAATTCATGCAGCAGCGCATTCCGCACCTGATGCTGCTCGATTGGATGTTACCGGACCAGACGGGTTTGCGCCTGCTCTCGCGCATGCGTTCGGACCGCAATTTCCAGGATATTCCGGTGATCATGCTGACCGCCAAGAGCATGGAAGAGGACAAGATCGCGGGCTTGAACAATGGCGCCGACGATTACGTGACCAAGCCGTTTTCCCCGCGTGAACTGCTGGCGCGCGCCAAGGCGCTGCTGCGCCGCAAGAGTCCGGAGCATGACCAGGCGGTCATGAGTGCCGGGCCGGTGACGCTGGACCCGGTCAGCTGCACGGTATCGATCGACAGCCAGAAGATCGACATGGGGCATGCCGAGTTCAAGCTGCTGAAGTTCTTGCTGGCGCATCCGGAGCGGGTGTTTTCGCGCAGCCAGTTGCTCGACAAGGTGTGGGGCGACCATGTGGTGATCGAGGAACGCACGGTCGATGTGCATGTGCTCAGGCTGCGCAAGGCGCTCAAGGAATCGGAAAAGCTGATCAAGACGGTGCGCAGCGTGGGGTATATGCTGTCGGAGAAATGATATTGATGCAGTAGGTGTTGTTAGCGAAACCGCAATCGCCATAGCCACTCTAAAAATCGTCGTTCCCGCGCCAAGGCGGCACTCGGCGGGAACCCAAGTCCGTAGCGCCGCCGGTAGCCGCTCAGATAACCTTGGGTTCCCGCCAGCGCGGGAACGACGGAGCTAACGGTAAACGAGGGTTTATCCAGTTAGCTAGAACAAGGACACCCCCCGCAACATGAACCCGAAACTGCTGTTCTGGATCCCCGCGCTGCTGCGCATGAGTTTCATCCTGCTTGGTGCGGGCGTATTCTGGTGGCTGTTCGGCCTGGTCTACGGCCTGGCCGTGGCCTTCCTGTCCGTCTTCGTCCTGCTGTTCATCCAGCTCTCCTACCTGCACCAGCTCGGCGACTGGCTGGACGACCCGCACTCGGCCAAGCTCCCCGACGGCTGGGGTTCCTGGACCAATATCTTTTCGCGCCTGTACCGCCTGCGCCGCGACGACGAACGCAACCAGGCCGAACTGACCGAATGGCTGGCCCGTTTCCGCCAGGCCATGCACCTGCTGCCCGACGGCGTGGCCATCATGGACGACGTACTATTCCTCGAATGGTGCAATCCGGCCGCCGAACGCCACTTGGGCCTGACCCTGGAACGCGACAAGGGCATGCGCGTCACCAACCTGATCCGCCACCCGGATTTCATCGACTACATCATCCTCGGCCGCTACGAAAACCCGCTGACCCTGAGCTTGCGCGACCGTAAGCTGATCTGCCAGATCATCCCTTTCGAAAACCGGCGCCAGATCCTGGTCACGCACGACGCCACCGAAACCCAGCGCATCGAGGAAATGCGGCGCGACTTCATCGCCAACGCCTCGCACGAGCTGCGCACGCCGCTGACGGTGATCGTCGGCTTCCTCGAAATCGCGTCGAGCGAAATGAATCTCGACGCGGAAACGCGCATGTCACACCTGAAACTGATGACCGAACAGGGCCACCGCATGCAGCGCCTGATCGAAGACATGCTGACCCTGTCGCGCCTGGAATCGGTGGATTACCCGCTGCGCAGCGAATCGGTCGACATTGCGGCGCTGATGGAGCAAATCCTGCAGGAGGCGAGGGCGCTGTCGGGCGGCAAGCACCAGATCACGTCGAGCGTCAATGGTCCGAACATCATGGGCAACGCGGAAGAGCTGCGCAGCGCCTTCGGCAACCTGGCCTCGAACGCGGTGCGCTACACGCCGCCGGGCGGCACTGTGCACCTGGCCTGGCAGATTGGCCCGAACGGCCCGCAGTTCGTCGCCACCGACACCGGCATCGGCATCGACCACAAGCACATCGCGCGCCTGACCGAACGCTTTTACCGGGTCGACAAGAGCCGTTCGCGCGAAACCCAGGGCACCGGGCTGGGGCTGGCGATCGTCAAGCACGTGCTGCTGCGCCACGGCGGCAACCTGAGTATCAAGTCGGAAGCGGGCAAGGGCAGCAGCTTCATCGTGTCGCTGCCGGCGGCCTGACGACACGCACGTGCGTCGTTGGCCGGTGCCGAATGTAGTACGCGCATTAAAATTGCGTTCCTTTTGAAAAAATAGGGCACCGTTCAAGCTGGCCCTTATATCTTATTGCCCTATCGCAATACTTTAAAATTCCGTGACTGTTCAGCGGCTAAGCAATTAGCGGAATAGGGTTGCCGGCGAAGGCGCGTTGCAGCACAGCGAGCATGCTGTGGCCTTGTTTGCGCAACGTGTCGAGGCAGGAGCGGATGACGCAGAAGTGCTCGGCACCGGCGAGTGTGCGGAAGCAGCCCGATATTTTCTGTTTGACCTTGGGCATGCGCACGGCGCGTTCGCCGACGTTGTTGGTGAATGGCACGGCCGGATCGCTGATGAAACGCAGGACCGCGTCGGCGTGCAGGCGGAAGCGGCGCAGCAGATTGGCCGGGACCGATTGTTTGCCGCGGCCGCGCTGGCCCGGCGACTGCACGGTTTCGGGATGAAGCGCTTCGCCTTCGCGGACCAACGCGTCGTACACGGTGCGGAAGGCGGCCACATCGTCGGCGTCGAGCGAACGCTGTTGGTGCCGCGCCGCCGTACAAACCCGATTGGCGCTGAGCAGCAATTGCATCATCGACTCGGGCCATTGCTGGCCGGTGATTTCCTTCACGTAAAGCAGTTCGCGCAACAGGTGGGCATTGCATAAGGCGTGAATGGAGTCGTCAAGCCGCCAATACGGGGCCCAACAATCGTGCACCAGCACGCCCAGACGCTTGGGCAGGATGCCATGCGCCTCGATCGCTTCCAGGCCCCGTTTGGCATGCACGCCGTACCATGTCAGCGTTTCGCTGGCGGCAATGTGCAGCCAGTGCAGTTTTCCGGCCACGCGCAGGCCCGATTCGTCGGCGTTGAGCACCGGCGCGGCGCGCAGATGCTCGGCGATCTGGTCTGCCGTCGGTTGCAGGGCCGCGCTCGCCTCGGCCACCCATGCCAGCAACGTGGCCGGCGAGATGACCAGGCCGTACACGTCGGCGATCAACCCGGCGGCGCGGGCATACGGCAACATTTGACCCTGCGTCAAATGCACCGCCAGCGCGCGCACATTGCGGCCATATTGCACCGGCTCATTTACGCCGGTGGGGAAACGGCTCACGTGGGCCTGGCCGCAGCAGCAGGTCACGGCTAGCGTGCGGTGTTCGATGACATCGAACGCGCTCGCCGGCACATCGATGACCTGGCGCCGCTCGGCCACGACGGCCTGCGCCAGCGGCAGCGTGCTGAGGCAGCGCGTACACTGGCGCGGCAGCGGGTGGTCAATCGTTTCAGTAGGCTCGGCTGTCCGCTTGAGCGTACTGCCTTTGTGGCCAAAATCTCATGCTGAACAGTTAGTGCGCCAGCAAAGCTGGCAAGAAGTAGTTGGTGAAAGTCCAATACGGAGAAGAAATGGCGAATTACTCTGGCCCCGAGTCATGCGTTGCACACCGCGAGGTGTGGGGCGAAGCGTTGACAGGGGA
>NZ_WHJG01000063.1 GCF_011682175.1 Massilia frigida | reverse complement strand
CGTCCAAAAGGCAAGAGTAAACGCCATTTCGCTACAGTTTACAAGTGGCGGCTGTAACTCCTTGAATGTTAACGGGTTTTCTCGTCATGGCGACAGGGAGTTCGGAGTTGTGTATAACGTGATGACCTGGCCCTCGTCGGTGTACAGGCAGGCATTGCGTATCAAATTGCCGATTGCAGCAGACAGCAGGCGGACTGGCGCATGCACGAAAAAATCCTCTCCGCCGGAAAAGGTCAAGACGATCGGCTTGGCGCCAATCAAGCCTTGGTAGCGCGCGACCTCTTCTCGCGCAAGCTGTGCCATCGAAAGCGGCTCCGATTCGATGAGGTCGGGCGAACGCGCTAGCAGCAAGAGTACCTCAACGCTGTCCGACGCGTCTTTCGCGGCGCGCACGATACGCTCTGCTGGGGCGTGCAAATGCGGCTGGCCGTACGTGGCCTCGACTAGTATTTCCCCGGCACCCGCAATTACGGTCAAGGGCGTGCGCAATTCATGGCTGACATCTCCAGTAAAGCTGCGTTCCCGTTCCAAGAAAACCTGTAATTCCGCAGTGTGGTTAGCAAAGGCGCGGGCTAGGATGCCCAATTCGTCCTTATTATTCTGCAAGGGTAATTCGGCTCGGCGTTCTTTCACTGCCGCCGACAGTTCGGCAATTGGCCCGACGACGCGCTGTCCCACGAAATGCCCCAGCAAGAGCGACATGGCGATGAAAACGAAAAGGCCAACTAGCAGCAGGCTATAGACCGCCAGTTCCACGTCCTCATAATCGGATGCATGATCGACCACGACGAATGGGCCGGTAGCATCGCGTCCGGCAAAGACATGCAGCCCTATGCCGTCGACCATCACGTCGTGCACACCTGAAGGCAAATCGCGCAGGGACTGGGGAATCGACTGGCCGTGATTAAAGCTCACGCCTGCCGGCATTTCGACCGGAAGTTTACCGGCATGACGAGGCGATGCCCAAGCCGCTATATCTTTAAGACGCTCATCAACCAAGCGCGATTCGATCCCTTCCACGACGATGACAGCGGCAATTGCGAACAGGATGCAGGTGCCCAGCGAGAAGAGCAGATAGGCGCGTACGATGCGCCGACCGAGGGAGTGAAAGTGTTGAGGCATGACTGGAGCTCGCCGTGAAGGAAGCAGCAAGTCTACAGTAAGCATGATTTCTATCTCACATTCACCTTGCGCAAAAAGCCGTAAAATTCGCTCCAATTCGATAGTCTGAAAAACTGACTCTTGCGAAAAGGGCCTTCAATTGGGGCACTTTCAAGGGGATGGCATCGGATCGTCTCGCCCTTGGCCAGGCATGATGCATTTGGCGCCGGCGGCATGCCCGCCAAGGGGCAAGGTGGCCGATTCATGTTTACGCGGCACGCCACCGTCCAGATAGGGCTAGGATCTGTAAACGCGCCTAAAAAGTTACACAAAATCAGGTTACAAGAAAAGTTGCGTTCGCCTTTACGTGTAACCTCACCCGACCGGTTCAAGAGTTAACTTTAAGTCAATTCAACGGTTTTTCGAGCCAAGCTGGGAAGGAGGCCACTGGAGCTTGGCGTGCAGCACACGCAGCACGCGCACCAGGTCCCCGGTAGTGTCGTAGACTAGGATGTAATTCTGATGCGCTACAAGCTCACAAGTACCGGCAACGCGGCCAGGCTTGCCCAGCCCAAGATGATCTACCAAGCGGCCCGCCTTTTCTGCAAACAGCTCATCAAGGGCGAGCGCGGCGGCCGGGTTGTCGGCCTCAATGTATTCATAGATGTCGTCGCGGTCTTGGATCGCGACTGGTGTCCAAAACAACTCCTTCATTCGCCGGCTTCCAGCCGGCGACGTGTGGCGGCGCGCTTGGCGGTGAACTTGGCCTCAACCTCAGCCACCGGAACCAGATTGCCAGCATTGGCCGAGTCGAGGCCGATCTGGACCTGGCGACGGAACCAAGCGTCTTGTTCTGCCGCTTCTTCCTGCTGCCGAACGAAGTCACGCATGAAGTCGCGCAGCAACTGGGCGCCAGTACGATCGCGGCCCTTGGCGGCTGTCGTAAATTGGTCTTTCAGGCTTTCATCGACTCGGAAGGTAAAGGTCGCTTCGCTCATGGCCTCACTCCTATGTGTTACACCGTAATCACATAGTAGCACACACAAGGGTGAGCACCTTGCGACACTTGATATGCACCGGTTAGCAAGCACCAAAATGCAAACAGAGCCGCCCAACAGAGTGGGGTGTTCCACGGGTGCGCAATTCGTTTTAGTATGACAAAAGATACGTGTGTTGCAGAGCGTAAGGCGTAGGACTACAACCTAGTAGGCGAACTTCCGACACTGGGGTTTAAGGTGCAGTGGACCGGTTATGTTCTGCTGAGCATAACCGGTCCATTGGACCTCAAACCCCAAGCTGCTGGGTGGCGATCTGTCCGGCGCCGCGCTCGACATCACGCCGGCCGCCGTGCGCAATGTCGCAAAAGGCGCCGACATGATGACCTCCGGTGCCTATCGCGCCCCCCGCGGCTACAACGTCAATGACACCAGCAACGCCGAGGCGCTGATGAAGATGATCGGCTTCCAGCCGAACAGCACTGCGGACATCCAGGACGCCAAGGGCCAGGCCCTGAATATGGTAGGCCAAAACCGCATGCGCTCGATGGAAATCGCCGAACACTGGGCGCAGGGCCTGGCCGCCGGCGACATGGCGATGGTTGGCGAGGCGCGCGCGTGGCGCGACGACTGGAACGAAAAAAATCCGACCACCCCGATCAGGGTCAACATGCCTGGCGTCATCAGGCGTGTCCAGGCCATGCGGCAAGACGCGGTGCTCCGGACGCAGAAGAGCGCGCCTGCGGCACTAAAACAGACGGTGCGGCGCGAACTAGCGGAAACCCGTTCGGAATAAACAGGAGAACGAGGGCTGGATTTCTACGCCGACAACGGCGACCAGCCCGCTGTCTTATTCCACGGCAAAAGGGTTTATTTTATCGAGATACACTTATCGACAACACTAATGAGTTCTGCATGTGCGGTTGAATGCAAAAAATCATATAAAATTATCAATAAATCTTTCCCTTAAGTTAAATAGATGCTACAATAACATTTTTAATTTTTTGACCATGATAGGCACTGAATATTTGCCTCACATCCGACAGCCTATGTACGGATCAGACGATTTTCGTGCGCGACCTTAGGAGATGTATGGGCAATTTCGTATTTTTCGGGATAAAAGAAGCGGGTGGCTCCGGGCAGCACCTGATCGCAAAATGTTCAATTTTAGGCAAGGTCGCGAAATCTGCAACCTTCTGGTTTTTTTTGATGTTGTTCCCATTTTCGGTGCGAGCGGCAGCGCCGGAAGTCAGATACATGTACATGGTGAACACGACGTCTGCTCCCGTGACATCGCGGCAAGCTGCATGCGTGCGTTTTGCCGACTATTTTGCCGGAATGTTTACATCTCCACGCGTCGATCCAGACGCCGTGTCGGAAGAGCCAAATCTTGTAGGCCCGGTAGCAAATATCCGTTGTTTATACAACCTCGTCTCGAATGGTCAGGTCGACGCACGTAGTCCGGGAGTTGCCTATTGCAGCCCGACACCAGCGGGCGGCGGGGAGTTTGTTATCGATAAGCGAAGTGACACATGCCTTTGCCCCGTAGGGAAAAAATACTATCCGGATGTCGACAAATGCGTGACAGAAACACCCGTTCCCGAGCCTGAAGCCCCACCTGGCAAGCCGTCGGACAACGGCCCAAGTTGCGGCGGCGGTGCGCCACAGCCAAAGTGCGGCGAACCGATCAATCCTGGCACAGGAAACATGTGGCACATTGAGAACGACTACACGTCCGCCTCACCGATTAGCGCTCTTGCCATTCGCCGAACATATAACAGCAGCCCTTTCAATTGGGACGCCGCAGTGGTCCGTTCGTTCGGGGCACGCTGGACCCAACCTTTTGATGCCGTTCTTAAAGCCGAAAAATTGCCGGCAGTAGGCACGAGCTATGCAACCTGCTTTAAACGCGACGATACTGGCACTGTTTCCAGATGCGAGACAGCTAGTCCCTCTTCCACCCTCCCTCTTCAAGCAGTGTCGATCGTGCGGGGAGACGGAAAGCGGCATTTCTTTAAATTGACAGACGGCGTGTGGAAAGGCGACGCCACCAATAGTGACACACTCACGCCCGTCTTCAACAGCGGCAAAACGGCCATCGACGAATGGACTTACCAAACGGCGAATGGCGATATGATCGAACGCTACTCCGGTGCCGGAGAGCTTATTTCGCAGACTTTCCGTAATGGCGTGACGCAGCGTTTTACCTATAGCAACGGTGCGACGAATGACAGCAATGTGGGAAGAAACCCCGCTAATGCACCCGCATGCGGCTACGTCCAAGCCGGCCCTCTTCTTCCTGCCGGGAAACTCATGTGTGTTACTGACAGTCTCGGATTCAAACTCCATTTTGAGTATGACGGTAAGGGGCGCATTACCAAGGCAATCGATCCCGCGGGTGAGCCCTACGCTTACGAATACGATGGGGTTTCCGGCGGGTGCCTGAGCCCTGACGCGAACAACGCGGCATGCAGCGCAAATAATCTGACGAAAATCACGTATCCCGATGCCACCAGCAGAACGTACATGTACAACGAGGCGGCGCACATTAACAACGGCGCTGCGTGCCCTGGCATGCCTGGAGTGGGGAACGGCTTTGGCAATCTGCTCAATGCTTGGACAGGATATATCGACGAAAACGGCGACCGCCACATCAGCTGGACCTACGACTGCCTGGGCCGGGCAACCTCCTCGGAACGTGCAGATGGTGTGAAAAAAGTAAAAATCGCCTATAACGCCGATGGGTCCTATACATCAGCAGTTGTGGAGCATTACACAGGCCTGCCCTTGAGCCCTATCACCACGTCAACTACCTACAGCTTCGGCCGCGTTCTCGGCAGCGTACGCAATACCTCGATCAATAAGCCGTGCATCGAGTGCGGCGACTATGCTGCGCGCACTTACGATGTGAACGGGAACGACAGCACCCTGAAAGACTGGAAAGGCAACCTGAGCTGCTTCGCCTACGATCTGTCGCGCAATCTTGAAACCACCCGGGTTGAGGGAGGCTCCAGCACGGCCAGCTGCACCACCCTGCTTGCCGCGACAAGCCTCACCGCACCTATGCGCAAGGTCAATACCCTATGGCATGCCAAATATCGCTTGCCATCGCAGATTTCCGAGCCGAAAAAACGCATTACGTATGTTTACGATAACGCTGGCAATTTGTTGACGAAAACGGAACAGGCAACCACCGATGAAACCGGCGTACTTGGCTTTAACGCTACTGTCTTGGGGTTGCCGCGCAAGTGGACATACGAAGTCAACGGCCGCGGCCAAGTTCTGACCGTCACAGGACCGCGAACAGATATCGTTGATCGCACCACCTTTACCTACGATGCTGCCGGCAATCTGGAAACCACAAAGGATGTACTGAACCGTACAACGCGTTTTTCCAAGTTCGACAAACACGGCAATGCCCTGTTGATCGAAGCGCACAACGGCATGACAACCGACCTGGTCTTCTCGCCGCGCGGGAAACTGCTGAGCAAGATAGTGCGTTCAACCGGGCTGCAGGCAACGACAATTTATGAATATGACCACGTGGGAAACATGAAGAAAATTACCTTGCCAGACAACAGCATCATTAAATACAGCTACGACGCAGCACACCGCCTGACGGCCATCACCGACAGCCGCGGCAACAGGATCGACTACGTGCTCGATCTGACGGGCAACCGGGTCAGGGAAGAGGTGCGCGATCCCAACGGGACGCTCGCGCGTCAGATTTCACGTACTTTCGACACCATGGGCCGCATGACGAGCCAAAGCGGAGCTGCACAATGAGCCGCCGCACTTTCAGCCGTTTGACGTCCGGCGCAATGATCGTCGTCATGACCTACACCCCGCTGCTTGGTTCGTTCACCGGAACCTTGGCAGCAGCGCAGACAGTGCCAGACACAGCCACCCGCTATAAGTACGATCTGGGCGGCAACCTGTCCGAAATAACAGATCCATTGGGACGCGTGACGACCCAGACCTACGATGCGCTCAACCGCGTTAATCAGGTGCAGCAGCCGCTGACCAATGGCGCTCGTCCAACCGTCAAGTACGGCTATGACGGGATCGACCAGCTGACAAAGGTCACGGACCCACGCAATCTCGAAACGCGTTATGCCGTCGATGGCCTGGGCAATCAGGCTGAGCTGGGTAGCCCTGATACGGGCCTGACGAAGTCGACTTACGATGCCGCCGGAAATCTGAAGACGAGCATTGACGGCCGCGGTAAGACGAATACCTATCTTTATGACGCGCTCAACCGTCTGACCCGGATCGACTATACGGGTACCGTCAGCACCACGTTTGAATACGACGGCGGCGCGACCCCGACGCCAAAGGCGTACGGAAAAATGACCCGCATGACGGATGAATCGGGTAACACGAGTTACACCTACGACGGTTTCGGACGATTGGTGACCAAAGCCCAGACCACGACCGGGTTGGGGAGCTACACCAACACGCATACCCTCACTTATGCTTACGATGCTGCCAACCGGCTGGCAAGCGTGACCTACCCGAGTGGTAACCGGGTCAATTATGGATACAACGTGGCGGGCCAGGTTATCAGCGTCACGCTCAATCCGGTTCAGGCCAGCGGTCCCGGCACGAACACTACCAGCAGCATTGTTTTGCTAAACGATATTACTTACGCACCGTTTGGCGGCACCACCGGCTGGACATGGGGCAACAGCACGCAAGCGGACGCAAACAAGCACGTGCGCACCTACGACCTGGATGGGCGAATCAGCAGCTACACCTTGGGGAAACCTTCGGCAAGCGGAGTGGTCCGCACGGTCAATTACGATGCTGCTAGCCGAGTCAAGGGATACACGCATACTGGCACCGGTACAGCGCCCAGCCCTGCCAGTCTGAACCAGACCTTCGGCTACGACGAGCTCGATCGCCTGACCAGCTACGGCGGCAACGGCACCACCCAGACCTATGCATACGATGCTACCGGTAACCGCATCAAGGCTGGTTTCGGGGCGAACAGCTACACGAACACGATCGATCCTCTCAGCAATAAGCTGAGCGCGACCACAGGTCCCGGGCCGGCCAAGACGAATACCTACGACGGCGCCGGTAATCTGACCACTGATGGCACGCTCATCGTCACTTATAGTGGACGGGCTCGGCCATACCGTGTCCAGAATGGTGCTGTCACGGCTCACCAGCTGTTCAACGGCTTGGATCAGCGTGTATTCCAGACTAACGGTGGTGGTATATTCGTCTATGATGAACAAGGACAGTTGGTAGGTGAGTACAGCTATCTCAACGGCAAGGCGACACGCGAGACGGTGTACCTGGGCAACCTGCCGGTGGCGGTGCTGACGCAGACAGTGACGGGAACAGCACCGACCCAAAGCACGGCGGTTAACGTGTTCCATATCCATCCGGATCATTTGGGAACGCCACGGCTGATCACGCGCCCGCTCGACAACAAGATTGTCTGGCGCTGGGATAATGGTGACCCGTTCGGGCTGACTCCACCGAACGAAAATCCAAGCGGTGTGGGTGCGTTTACGTTCAATATGCGAATGCCAGGGCAGTACTACGACCGCAACACGAACCTGTTTTACAACTACTATCGGGATTACGATCCGCAGACGGGGCGGTATGTGCAGAGCGATCCCATTGGCCTTGAGGGCGGCATTAACACCTACGGCTATGTCGGCGGTAATCCGCTGACATTTATCGATCCCTTCGGCTTGGATTCGACCTGCATGGCCGCGTGCAAAGCGGTAGGCGGGGCAGTCGGTGGCGCAGCCGGATATTATGGAGGTGGAGCCGCCGGAGGTGCAGCTGGTGGAATTGTTGGCGGCGCCGCCGGTTCCATCGTACCGGTCGCGGGGACGGCAGCAGGCGCTAGTGCTGGTGCGACCGTCGGGGCAATCGGTGGCAGTAGGGCTGGCGCGGCAGGAGGCATATGGGCCGGGACTGCGATTGGCGGTGCTATCGGCAGCATGATGTGCGGTGACCCAAGCAAGGCGGATTGTGAAAAACAATGGGATAACGCCCGCGCGACATGCAGGGCACTTATCTTTGAGCAAATGCAACAACAGGCAGGGCGCCGTAAGAAACGTAACGTTAAGGGGGTTACTGGGGGGTATTACAATGTAGAAGAATGTGCGATCGGGTTGGTCAGCCAAGCGTGTGGTGGAAACCTCGTTGACTACGGAGATAAGAAATAGAACTGTGATCAATATGTCGCGCAAATCGATTGAGAGGCACGCAGAATTTATTCCCCCAAAAAAGAGGCCATGAGATGAGCTTAATCCGACCGCAATCTGAAGATGACCTCGAATTGATATTGCATTCGTCGAACAAACTCGCTGCCGCAGGTGAACTCGAAGATGCGTTAGCGGTTTGCAACTGGCTAATTGAAGATCAGCGAACAGCAGTTGCTGGACTACGCCAACGGGCAGCCGTGAAACTTCAGTTTTCAGACGTGGATGGCGCCATAAGAGATTTGCAAAAGGTTGTTTCGATTTCCCCCTATGAACCCGCCGATTTCTACTTTCTTGGACTTCAGCTATTGAAGGTCGGCTCGACAGTAGATGCCATAAGTGCATTTACTAGTGCAATTGGCGCCGACGTTCAAGCTGGCAGTGTCTATTACACTGAGGGTGCATTTTTCTTCCGTGCAGTGTGTCGCTTAAAGATGTGTGATTACGACGAAGCGATTGCCGACCTCTCCAGTGTAGGTCCTGGCTTCAAGACCCACGTTGCTAACGAGGGGGTGCGCAGTAGAGAACAAATTTTGGCCGAAGTAGAAGGTGCGCTTGCACAGCGATCAAAATTTGTTTTTAAGTTAAAGAAGTAAGCGGGCCGGGGGCAGCTCTGAAAGCGCGGCACGGGTCGGGAACGGCATGGGGTCAGATCGGGTCAGGTCGGTCAGCTGGGCGGGCACGGGGCAGTGTGAGAAACGTCCACGAACGGAGCAGTAAGGCGGGAGTTAGCCGCGTCAACGCCAGGTGACGTGAGCCGTATCCTGTTCGTACCCTGTCCGTATCTCGCCCGTATCCTGCTGTAGCTTATTCGTATCCTAGTCGTATCCCATTCGGGAGACAGAAAAATCAGTCCTGGTACTAAAAACCCGCAAAAACACTGTGGCGACGGGGTGCGCGGGGAGTCCCCGCAGCCCCCTCCAATTCCTCACACATCACGCAACCCTCCGGTTTGCCATAAAGCCCGCCGTTGCAGGCTTCCCGTGTATGACACTATCAAATTCTCGGTATGACACTTGCTGCCGAAATTGGTCATAGCGCCCGTGGTTGATGGCTATCCGTGTAATACGGCCGGGGCCGGGCGGTAGGTGTGACGGGTGCGTTCAGCGCTGACGATTTTGAACCGGTCGGCCGCAAATTGACCCGTTGTTTCTCGTGACCTCACGTACACTCGGTCCGCGATCCGTCAATCAGCCTCACAGCATTGGTCGCAAATCCCCGGCAAATTCGCCGCAAATCTACAGCATTCATTACCCCGAGACGAAGGACAGGATGCTGGATGGATATCGCTCCGCGCTCTCCATCCAGTGTTTCGCCCGCTAGCTCGCTTCGCGCCCGTCGCAGTCAACTCAGGGCTTTGCCCCGAGACCCGAATTTCAGCTATTTGCAATAAATTTCACTGTCTTGCAGCGACTTTCAAAGTCTTGCAGATATTTGCGCCGGCTTTCACGGATTTGCACATCGGGTGAAAAACCGAGGATGGATACGCTCTTTGGCGGCTGGCGGTGGGGTGTTGAAGGCGCGTCCAGGCTGAAAATCCCGGTGGTTTAGCCGTCCAAATATGTTCTACACCATACGCACCTTACAGGTTCGACGTACGGCCCGTAGAATCAAGGAAACCGTGTATTACAAAAGTCGCCGATGTAAGACAAGCAGGAATAACTGCCTGATTGTGCAGCCGATTTCCCAGGAATTTGTATTACAAGCCTGTCGGGCTATTTGAGCGCCCAGATGCCGGCCTCACAAGTGGCCTCGAAGCCGGCCGCGTTGGCGATCGGGTGGGACAAGTCGAAAGCGCGGAAGGCGCGCATGGCGTCGGCATCGATGATTTGCGGACGGTGAGCAATCGACCAGCGCACGGCTTGCATGTGCTGCCCGTGACCGAACAGCGCCACTGACGCCAGGGGCAACCCCGCCAGGCGATCCAGCGCGGCCGACACGCGCCACATGAAGGCGGCAAACGATTCTGCCTCCGGACCATCGATGGCCAGCGTGTCGGCCGCATCCCAAAACTGCGCCGCCCACGGCCTGCGCTGTTCGGGCGTCGTGTGCGCGCAGCGCGCCGGGGCCAGGTACGTGAATTCCTGGATCGGCCAGGCTTCCACCGGCACGGCCGCAAAATGCGCCAACGTCGGCGCAGCCGTTTGCCGCACGCGCTGGAATGGGGAATACACGATCAAATCCGGTGCAGCGCCGAAGCTGTTGCTGATGGCCTGCGCCTGCTCATGGCCGAGCTGGGTTAGCGGAATGTTGGCGGGGTCGGACGTGGCGGCACCGGCATTGGCGGCGCTCTCGCCGTGGCGAATGAAGCGGACGGTTAATGTAGGCATACGTGGCTATTTGTTTATAGTTAACAAAAAAAGCCTCCCCCAACCCCGGCTGGTGCGTGGGGTTACAGAGTTGCAAAAAGACGGCGGTCGGTTACTTGCTGGCCGACGCCTTCTCTTTTTTAGTTGCTGACGGTGTGACACGGGCGAGTGTGCCGGCCACAGCGCCGGTCACCTGGTTCTTGACGATCATCGCTTCCAGCACAGCCTTTGCCACCTGTTTCTCTTCCGGTGACATAGCCGACAGTGCCTCGAATTGAAGGCGCAGATCATCATCCGGGCCGCGCTCGGACTCATCAAACAGTAGCGCATCGGCGCTTACAGACAGAGCGATAGCGAGCCGTTTAAGGACATCGACGGCGGGCTGGCTTACCCCACCTTCATATCGGCGAATCTGCACAACGTGCGTACCGGCACGGTCAGCCAGTTGCTGCTGTGTCATGCCGTGCTGTTTGCGGATGTGGGCCAGTCGTTTGGGAAATTCCATCTTCCAGAAACTCAGTTGAGACGAAAGTGACACTGTACCCCCCGGATTAAAAGCGCTTGCTCAATTATAGCTACATCGCTATCATAATAATAGCTGTTTGGCGTGTTGACAGGTTTTTGAGAGGAAGGCGATTTATGGCACGTATCCCGGAAGATGAGATCGAGCGACTAAAAAAAGACGTATCGGTGCAGCAATTGGCCGAAGCACGCGGCATCGAACTGAAGGGCCACGGCGACAACCTGCTGGGCCGCTGCCCGTTCCACGCCGACAAGACGCCCTCGCTGGTCATCACCCCCGACAAAAACCTGTGGCACTGCCTTGGCGCGTGCCAGGCTGGCGGCGGGCCGATTGACTGGGTCATGAAGGCGAACGGCGTATCGTTCCGGCATGCGGTCGAGCTGCTGCGTGCCGATTCTTCTTTAGCCGCTGGGGTTGGCGAGCCGGTCAAGGTATCGCGCACGCGCAAGCTGCCGTCGCCAGCAGCGCCGTCGGCCGCCGACGGTGAATTGCTCAACCAGGTCATCGACTTCTATCACCAGACCTTGCTTGAATCGCCGGAAGCGCTGGCCTACCTGGCCAAGCGCGGGCTGACCGATCCGGAAATGATCGAGCGTTTCAGGCTGGGCTACGCCAACCGCACGCTGGGCTACCGGCTCCCGGCCAAGAACGTCAAAGCCGGCGCAGAACTCAAGGGCCGTCTGCAAAGCATCGGCATCCTGCGCGAAACAGGTCACGAACACTTCAACGGCTCCGTCGTCGTGCCGGTCATCGACATTGGCGGCAATGTCACCGAAGCCTACGCGCGCAAGCTGCGTGACGATCTGCGCACCGGTACGCCGACGCACCTGTATCTGCCGGGGCCGCACCAGGGCGTATGGAACGAGGCGGCGTTGCAGCAGCATGAGGAAATCATCCTGTGCGAGGCGCTGATCGACGCGCTCACGTTCTGGCAGGCGGGCTATCACAACGTCACGGCCAGCTATGGCACGTCCGGTTTTACGCCCGACCATATCGCCGCGTTTGAGCGGCACAGCACCAAGCGCGTCTTGATTGCATATGACCGCGACGACGCGGGCGACAATGCGGCCGGCGCGCTGGTCGAGCAGTTGAATGCAATCGGCATCGAGTGCTACCGCATCCAGTTCCCGAAGGGGATGGACGCCAACGAATACGCCTTGAAAGTCACGCCGGCATCGAAAAGCCTTGGCATCCTGATCCGCAAGGCGGCATGGTGCGGCAAGGGCGTCGCGCCGCAGGCAGCACCCGGCCAGCACGTCGAGACGATGGAGTGCATCGCCGGCACCAGCGCCGAGCCTGCGCCGGTCGTGACGGCCGCACCTGAGCCGGCACCGACACCGGCATCCGATGCGGCCACCGCCACCGCTGTCGTTGCGCCGTCGGACTCCGCCAGCTTAGCCGCTTCGCCCACGGCTGCGCCAGCGGCGGCGTCCATCGAGGCCGAAATCAAGGATGACGAAGTGGTGTTCACCTTCGGTGACCGGCGCTATCGCGTGCGCGGCCTGCCGAAAAATCTGTCGCCGGAAACGCTCAAGATCAACCTGCTCGTGTCCTGCAAGGATGCCTACTTCGTTGATACGCTGGACCTGTACAGCGCGCGCGGGCGCAGCCAGTACCTGCTGTACGCGGCCAAGGAGCTGGCCGTGCGTGACGACCTCATCAAACACGACCTGGGGCGCATCCTGCTCAAACTGGAAGCGTTGCAGGACGAGCGCATCAAGTCCGCGACGAAAACAGCGCCGGCCGTGCCGACCATGACCGATGCCGAGCGCGATGCCGCGCTGGCACTGCTGCGCGCGCCCGACCTGCTGGACCGGATCGTGGCCGACTTCGATGCCTGCGGGCTGGTCGGCGAACGCACCAACAAGCTCGTTGGCTACCTGGCCGCAGTCAGCCGCAAGCTCGATAGGCCGCTGGCCATCGTCGTGCAGTCGTCAAGCGCGGCCGGTAAAAGCTCGCTGATGGATGCGGTGCTGGCGATGATACCGGAGGAAGAACGCATCAAGTACAGCGCCATGACCGGCCAGAGTCTGTTCTACATGGGCGAGACGAACTTGCAGCACAAGATCCTGGCCATCGTTGAAGAGGAAGGCGCGAGCCGGGCCAGCTACGCCTTGAAGCTGCTGCAAAGCGAGGGCGAGTTGATGATTGCATCGACCGGCAAGGACGCCAATACGGGCAACCTGATCACCCAGGAATACCGCGTCACCGGCCCGGTCATGATCTTCCTGACCACGACGGCCATCGAGATCGACGAAGAGCTGATGAACCGCTGCATCGTCCTCACCGTCGATGAAGGGCGCGAGCAAACCGAGGCGATCCACAGCCTGCAACGCAACCGGCGCATGCTGTCGGGCCTGATGGCGAAACAGGGCAAGGACGCGATGCTGGCCCTGCACCGCAATGCACAGCGCCTGCTGCGCCCGCTGGCCGTGGTCAATCCCTACGCCGACCAGCTCACGTTCCTGTCGGATAAAACGCGAACCCGGCGCGATCACGAAAAATACCTGACGCTGATCGACACCATCGCCTTGCTGCACCAACACCAGCGCGCCACCAAGAGCACGATGGGCAGCAACGGCGCTGCGCTGGAATACATCGAGGTCACGGCGTCCGACATCGAGCAGGCCAACCGGTTGACGCATGAGGTGCTGGGCCGCAGCCTTGACGAGCTGCCGCCGCAGACGCGCCGACTCTTGAGTCTGGTCGATGCGCTGGTCGATACGTCGGCCGCAGCGCTGGGAATCCGCCGCACCGAGTATCACTTTAGCCGCAAGGACGTGCGCGAGGCGACCGGCTGGGGCGACACCCAGCTCAAGATTCACCTGGGCCGACTGGCCGAGCTGGAATACCTGCTGGTGCACCGCGCCGAGCGTGGGCAGGGCTATGTGTATGAAATGCTCTATGACGGCGACGGCAACAACGCGCCGCACCTGACCGGCCTGCTCGATGCCGGGGCTTTGGATGACGACGACGGGCGGCGGTCGGGGCACGGTCGCGCGCAGTCGGCCCCCGGTCGGCCCGTGGTCGGTGGGTGGTCGGCCCCCGGTCGGGCCGTCAAATCGGCCGCAACGCCAGTGCTGGCGCGGGTTTCGGCGGAAAACGCGCCATTCGCGTCTGAAAATGCACCTCCTATGGCGAACGGCCACGCGCCGGTCGTACCGATCCTGATCGTACCGACGCTGGCGGGCGAGGCATGAGCGCCGCCAGCGGTTTGTATGCGAGCTTGCTCGATGCTGGCGCATTGGACGCCTACGACGGGCGGCGGTCGGGGCGTGGTCGCTCGCGGTCGGCCCCCGGTCGGCCCCTGGTCGGTGGGTGGTCGGCCCCCGGTCGGGCCGTGAAATCGGCCACAACGCCAGTGCTGGCGCGGGTTACGGCGAAATGTGCGCAATTTGCCCCTGAAAACGCACCTCCTATGGCGAGTGGCTGCACGCTGGTCGTAGTCGTAGCAACGTCGGCGGGGGACGTATGAGGCCGACGCGCCCTGGCAAGCTGCCCGGTCCGCTGCACTATGCCGGCGACCCGGAAACCCGTGGCGGCTTCCGCTCTTACCTGATCGAGTTCATTGACTGGACGCAGGCGATGCACTACTCGGCCACGACGCTCAAGAACCGCCGCATCGAAATGGGCTACTTCATCGATTGGTGCGAAGAGCGCAGCGTCACCACGCCGCACGAGGTGACACGGGCGATGCTGGAGCGCTATCGGCAATACATCTTTGCCTATCGGCGCAAGGCCGACGGTGCGCCGCTGTCGCGCCAGACCCAGAGCAAGCGCCTGATCACGGTGCGTATGTTCTTCAAGTGGATGGCAAAAAGCCATCACCTGCTGTTCAACCCGGCCAGCGAAATGGAGCTGCCAAAGCAGGAGAATCGCTTGCCGCGCCACGTGCTGACCGTCGCCGAGATTGCCCAGGTACTGAACGCAGCCGACATTGATGACCCGTCGGGCTTCGGCATCCGGGACCGGGCCATGCTGGAAGCGCTGTACAGCACCGGCATGCGCCGCGCCGAGCTGGTCAGCCTTGACCTCAATGACATCGACGCCGAGCGGGGCACGGTGCTGGTGCGGCTGGGCAAAGGCAAGAAGGACCGCATGGTGCCGATCGGCGAGCGGGCCTTGGCCTGGATTGCCAGGTATGTGCAGGAAGTGCGGCCGCGCTACCTTGACGACGACAGCGACGCCACGCTGTTCCTGTCGAAACATCATGAGCGCGTGAGCGCCAAGCAGATGTCGGGCATTGCCAAAAAAACCATTGATCGCGCCAACCTTGAGCGGGTGCAGGCGTCCGGTCCGTTAAATAGTTCCTGCCACCTGTTCCGCCATGCCTGCGCTACGCACATGCTGGAAAACGGGGCGGACATCAGGTTCATCCAGGCGCTGCTGGGGCACGCCGAGCTGACCACCACGGAAGTCTACACACGCGTGGCGATCATGAAGCTAAAGGAAGTGCATGAGGCGACCCACCCGGCGCGATTGCAGGCCCGTGGCGCTGCGCACGGCGGCACGGCAGGGGTAAGCGGCGTCGGCGTGCGCGCCGCTCTCCTGGACGCCCTCGATGCCGAAGCGATGCATCAGCCGGATTGACCACCATAGCGAGGGACGCCATGACCATCATCGAAGTGGAGCTGCCGGACGACCTGGCGATGGCGCTCGCCCAGTTCCTCAAGCGCGTCGGATACAGCGATTACCTGTCGCTGGCCATCGACAGGCAGGAGGCATACGAGATGGTCGACGCCGGCGAGAAGGTGCGCAAGGCGCTGGCGGAAAAGGGATTCGCACCGCGTTGACCCGCCCGATCCGCGGCATCACGAACATAGGAATCTTAATACGTTCGGTAACGCAAACCGGCGATCCCTATATATGTGGTAACAACACCCCATGCAACCGATTTGCAACCCCATGCAACCGCGCTGCAACCATAAGCAACCGCGTGCAACCATAATGCAGCCGTCCGCGTGCGGGAAGCGCCCTGGCATAGGCACGATGAATATGAATACAAAACCCTACGGGTTCTGTCCTCATATTGGTGCCAAAGGGAGGCCCTTTGAAACCCCGCCCACGCAGGCAGGCGCGCCGACCAGGCCAAACTACGTCGGCGCAGGTCAAGCGTCACGCAAGCCCAACCACCCAACTGCACAGCCGTTCCGGGGTGAATGCCTTCGGCATTGCAACATAAAGCCGCATTCCGCAAAGTCGGGCCAGTCGCTGCGCTTGGTGGGCCGACCGCTTCGCGCCCTCCGGGTTCGCGGAACGAGCTTTATGTCTCGCGCCCCTGCACGTCTGCCAAGCCATGATGCGCGCCAGAGGCGCAGGAAACCCCCAGGTCAATGAAGCGCGCTCCTGCGTCGCTTGCGGCCGTGCTGCGCCGGCAGACGGATCAACCCCACCCAACCCCAGCCCCCAGCTTGCATGCGGTGGAAGGCAAAAACTCGCCGCCCACCGCATGCCTGAGCGTGGGTCGTCCTCGGCCGTCAAGGGTCCGCTGCGCCGCTGCGCGCCCTTGACTGCGCACACGCCGCCGCGATGCCAGCCTGATTGACCGAAAGCTCTTGCCTCGCGCGTGCGCGCAAGCCAGAATGCGTGTCTAGGGAAATTTGCAACAATACCGGGGCGGCATCTGGATTTAGCCGCTGCAAGCGGTTGATTTGACTAGGGAAAGTAGCGAAAGTTAGGGAAAAGCGCGTCGGGCGGGCGGTACATCCAAAGCGATCCCATTGGGCTCGACGGTGGTATAAACACTTACGGCTATGTTGGGGGCAACCCACTCAGCAGAATAGATCCGTTGGGGCTTGCATATTCATGCGCAACAACTGGCCTCGTGACAATTTGTAAAAATACGCCACCGCCTGGTCTTGTTGATCCAGAGATGCAACCCTTGCCTTCGTCGCAAAATTCGTCATGGTTCACGGCAGAAATTGAGGCCGCCAAAGACAGAGCGCTTTTGATTCCACGAATTTTCACGGCGATTGCTAATGTCTGTATGTCATCTAGCCGTGAGCGTTGTGAAGCCGACTGCGACAAAGATGATCGCGCACGTGTAGCTTTTTGTCAGGCAATGTCAGGTATGAAGGGTCGTAATAAGCAGACGTATTCTCAATGTATGGATGCAGCTGATGCTGCGCACCGGGCTTGTTACCAAGACTGTGGGAAGGAATAAAATGGCCAATTTATCGTTGCAGGATTTGATTATTAGGTTGCATGAGCAAGACCAATCGCTCCAAATGTTCACTCAAAAAAGAGGAGGCGGCGCAGGAGAGTTAAGTTTCTTCCACGAGCTATCTGATTTAGACATGTTAAGTGAGGAAACTGTCGAAGAGCATATTGGAAGGGCTGTCTTGGCATTTCTCTCTGCAAAATACGAATCAGATTTATTTGGTCTTGATCGGTACCGGCAAGCAGGAAAGAGCTTCGCTGCGAGCATGGATGATGAGTCAGCGCTACTGTTGGCGAGTGGCGACGCTGAAAACGAGTTCGAAGGAGCGATGCTGCGAATCTATCGGTTCGATGAAAGCTGGACTCTGGAAGATATCGAGGGAATGACGGCGTTGCTTGAGCGTGCTGCCAGATCGGGGTCAAAAAAAGCCAAGAAATTTCTCCGCGAGGATTGGCCCGAACGATCATTAATGTTTAGAAAACGGCTGGAACGTTCTGGCTGAAATTGTGGCAAATGAGTTTTGACCGGCAGGAACGGGGTTCGTTCCGACAAGCCGACACGGGCTGAACATTAGGGAACCTCGAATTACCGGTAAATTCCGCGTGAATGCCGGTCGCGATGCCAGCAGGCTCGGATTTTGATGCAAGGCCGAGCCGCTTCCCGCCGGTTTTATCGGCACTCAACCTCATTTTGCGTAGTCCGGACGGACTGCGGGCGTCAGAACGCCTCGACCCTGGCCTCCTTCAAGTAGACCAGACGCCGCAGATTGTATGCGGCGACTTTCCAATTGAGCTGCAGCGTCGCGCGCGCCAGACCGATGGTGCGCAGCGCCTTGCCGCCCAATTGCGCCATACCGGCAAACACATGCTCGATGCGGGCGCGGGTCTTGGCGATGCGCTTGTTGCGCCGCTCCTGGGCTGCCGAGATCGGCTTGTCCTTGCTTCCTTTGCGCTGGATGTGCATGCGCCAGCCCTGTTTGCTCAGCCGCTCTTCACGCTCTCCGTCGACGTAGCCCTTGTCGGCCAGGATGTTGCGGTTCGTGTTGGCCGGATCGAGCACCTCTTCAAAGTGCAGCGTGTCGTGCTCGCTGGCCGTGCTCACCTTGATCTTGCGCACCAGCTTGTAGCGCTTGTCGGCGTTGGCCGAGACCTTGTAGCCGAAGTAGGACTTGCCGTGCTTCTTGGTCCAGCGCGCGTCCATGTCCCTCTGACGGCGTTTGGCAGGTTTCCATTCGATGGGCATGGCGTTTTCCTTCACCAGCGCCTTCTCATTCTTACTCAGCGACTGTTTCGGCGCCTGCACGATGCTCGCGTCGACCATTTGCCCGCCGCGCGCGATGTAACCGTGTTTGCTCAGTTGCCGGTTCACGGCTTCGAAGATGCTTTCGCTGGCGCCTGCCTGGATCAGGCGTTCCTTGAAGGTCCAGATCGTCGTCCGGTCCGGTATCTGGCTACTCGAGCGCAGCCCCACAAAGCGCTGGAAGCTCAAGCGGTCGAGCAACTGGAATTCCATCTGCTCGTCGCTCAGGTTGAACAACTGCTGGATCAGCAAGACGCGAACCATCAGTTCGGTCGGGAACGGAGGGCGGCCGCCGCGCACGCGGCTGGGGCGCGGCGCTGCACGGTCCACTTCATCCGCTAACGCGGCGAAGTCGACGTGCTGCTCCATCACCCGCAGCGCATCGCCCAGCTTGTTCAGCTTGGCTTCGCGCTCCTGGTCGGCAAACAGACTGGTTTTGATCATGAGGAAAGATTCAGAATCGCTGGTTCGCCATCATGCCATGGGCGGGGTAGTTTTTCGAGGTACCCATTAGTTAGCCCAAGGTGGCGAGGGCGACTTGAAATGCTGGCCGTATCCTGTCCGTATCTGCCGCGTATCCTAGCGTATGCTATTCGTATCCTAGCTGTATCCCATCCGGCGGTGGAAAAATCCTCCTGGTGTGAAAAACCCGGCAAGAAGAGAGTGGTCAGCGGGGCGCGGGGAGTCCCCCGCAACCCCTGCCGATGTCTCACACGTCACGCAACCTCCGGTTTCTGCGGCAACTCTCATGACCCACCGCCCGGCCGCCAATATGTGCTTATAAATACGTGCCAATAGGTACGTGCCTAAGGACAGGTGCCTAAGGATTTCTACCTAGGAGTAGGCGCGTCTAGAGCTAGGGGCAGCTACATGTATCCTATGGACCCGTAGCCATGCCCTACGGAGCGATACGTGGCGTGCCGTATCCGGGCGCAAATAAAGTCGGCGTATTAGCATCAAATTCGTGATAAGTTCTCAAATCCATGATAAAACATCGCCTGTCCCAGCCACTATAGATAATGTGATGCTCCAGCCACCTAAAGCCCCTAAGACCTCTTCCACCGATGACCTGCCCGATGCCGACAAGTTGGAGGTGGGGCGGCGCATCAAACAGCACCGCGAGCGCCATCGCTGGACGCTGGACGAGCTGAGTCAGGCCACCAAGCACGTCGATCCGCAGCAGGCGGGCGTGTCCAAGGTGTCTATCTCTCGCTACGAGAATGCGGACAGCTACCCCGGCTACCGTGAGATCAAGCTGATCGCGCAGGCCCTGGGTGAACCCATTACCCATTTCTTCTATGGTGACCGGCCCGACCCGTTTAGCGGCTGGCATATGTCCCTGGACGACTACCTGCGCCACATCATCAAAGATGTCCTGATCGAAGAAGGGCTGGTGGCGGGGCAGTCGATATCGGACAAGGAAAGCCAAAAGATGGTTGGCATGGCCGATATCAACCATCGTCGGCAACGACTGCGGCCGAGTCGTGATCCTGCTGAGCGAGCGGCTAAGGCAACGCAGCAGGCTGCGGATTTGGACGAGCTAGAACGGTCGGCCGTTGAGTTGGACAAGGCGATGGGTGTGAGTGGCAAACAAACCAAAATAAATCAAAAATGAGATAAATCTCGAAATTGATTTGACGTAGGGAGTGATGAGTTCTAATATCACGTTCGAGAATGATCTCGAATTTGATATTTGGCCGCATGACACCTACCCCCGACCTAGCTTTATCTCTACGTAACGCGCGCATTGCCGCGCATCCTGGCCTGAACGGCTTGCCGCCGCGTTGGAAAAGCCATCTCACCAAGCGCGTCACCGACGCCTGCCAACACTTCCTGCTGCCGCAAACGGTCGATTCGATTGTTGATCGCAGCATCAACGCATTTCGCGCCAGCTACCTGCCTGGCGGACTAGACCTGACAGCCACCGATGGCGAGATCGTCGAGCATGCGCGCCGCCGCGCCGATGCTTCCGCGCTGATCCTGGCCGGCACCAGCGACGCGCAGGCGAAGCAGGCGATCATCGAGCACACATGCAGCACCGCCCGCGTGCCGGTACCGAAGGGCGACACCCTGGATGCGCAAGTAAAGCGGCTGTCGTGCTGCCACTGGTGGCGTCGTCAATTGCGGCGCCAGTACGCCCGCACACTGGAAAATGGCAATATCCGCCTGCACCTGGTGCAACGCCAGCGCGATCCCTACGCCAGCCGCGACGCGATGCTGCGCTGCTTGCGCGAGGAAACGCGTAACCGGCTGTGGATGGAATCGACGGTGCTGGAGAACGAGAACGGCGACCGGTTTACCTTGCAAGAGCTGTCCGAGCGCGGCACCAGCAACAAGGCGATTCGCCGTGCCGAACTGATGACTCGCATACGCGGTATGGAGGACTATGCCCGCGATCATGGTTACAGCGCGTTGTTCGCCACGATCACTTGCCCCTCGTGCTACCACGCCACGCTGGCCGGCAGCGGCCAGGGCAACCCGTCCTACCGGGGCCATACGCCACGCCAAGCACAGGATTACCTGTGCAAGCTGTGGGGCCGGGTGCGGGCCAAGCTGGAGCGCGAAGGCATCGAGCTGTACGGCCTGCGCGTGGCCGAGCCGCACCATGATGCCTGCCCACACTGGCACCTGATCGTGTTCGTGCTGCCGCAGCACGCGGCGCGGCTGGAGGCGATCATCCGTCATTACGCGCTGGAGGCGCACGCGGACGAGGTGGGCGCGGCCAAGAACCGCTGCCACTTCGTCCCCATCGACCCCGACAAGGGCAGCGCCACCGGCTACGTGGCCAAGTACATTGCCAAGAACATTGACGGCTACAAACTGGAGCTGGACGTGACTGGCGAGCCGGCGATCACGGCCAGCCTGCATGTGACGGCCTGGGCCAAGACCCACGGCATCCGCCAATTCCAGGCCTTCGGTGCGGGCAGCATCACGCTGTGGCGCGAACTGCGCCGTATCCCCAAGGCCACCATTGCCGACGCGCCTGCGCACGTGCAAGCCGCATGGCAGGCCGCACAGAAGACCTTGACGGCCGAGGGCGACACCGACCAGCGCGCCGACTACGCCTCGTTCCTGACGGCGCTTGGTGGCGTGGCGATCCCGCGCAAACAGACCCGTATCCAGCTGGCTAAGGTGCATTACGACACGCCCGGCAAATATGGTGAAGCGATGGGCGAAAAGCCTATCGGCATCGTAGCCAGCGATGCGCCGTTCAAGGTGTACGAATCGACGCGCTACACCTGGACGCGGATCGACACACCGGCTTGCGTGGGCGGTGAATCGAACGCGCGCACGATCGCCACGGACGGTACCGCGCAAGCGCAGGAGGTGTTGAAAAAATCGGGCTTTGCTTTACCTTGGACTCGTGTAAATAACTGTACGCTGGAAACTGCCGGCGAAACGCCGCCACTGCCGTGCTGGCTGGAAAACGATGGCTGGGAAAGTCGGATCGACGAGCAAATGCGATGTTAGCAAGCGAAATCGGTAACCTGGTTCGGGGAAATATAGAAAAGCAGCACGCCCAATACCTTAGGCGGGCATTGCCGCACGCGCTGAAAATAAGGAGCACACGATCAAATCCGGCGAAGCGTCGAAACTGCTGCTGACGGCCCGCACCTGCTCATGGCCGAGTTGGGTTAGCGAATGGTGGCGGGGTCGGACCTGGCGGTACCGGCATTGGCCGTGCTCTCGGCGTGGCGGATGACGCGAACAGTTAAAGGTAGGCATGCGTGGCTATTTGTTTATAGTTAACAAAAAAAGCCTCCCCTAACCCCGGCTGGTGCGTGGGGCTCAAGAGAGACTTCTTTGTAGTTGCCAAGACCAAAGCTACGAGGGGTCATTTCCTCGTGTAAACCGGCTAGCATCGTGTTTCAAAATGAGTGATTCGAGCAGCACGCGC
The DNA here is from genome assembly GCF_011682175.1 of Massilia frigida. GTDB lineage: Bacteria > Pseudomonadota > Gammaproteobacteria > Burkholderiales > Burkholderiaceae_D > Telluria_A > Telluria_A frigida. Next base: position 4,740 of record NZ_WHJG01000063.1, on the reverse strand, counting down.
ACAATCTGCTTCTCCTCCGGTGTGAACTGGCTTAACGCCTCAAACTGTAAGCGCAGGTCATCATCTGGGCCGCGTTCATGCTCATCAAAAACGAGCGCATCTGCGCTTACTCCTAACGCAACAGCGAGTTTGCGGATTACTTCCAAAGTGGGCTGCGTTTCGTTCGCCTCGTAGCGTCGAATCATCGTCACATGGCAGCCGACCTTCTCAGCCAGGACAAGTTGAGTCAAAGAGCGAACCTTGCGTAGCGCCGCCAAACGTTTGCCGAAATTCATCGTCAGTAAATGCCAAGTGAGTAGTGGCGTCACTGTAACCCCCGATTTTTAAATGCTTGTTGCAAGATACCATATGTGCGCGCTTTAATATACCGCAAATGCATATTGACAGGTTTTTTAGAAAAGGTGGATTTATGGCACGTATCCCTGAAAGTGAGATCGAGCGACTAAAAAAGGACGTGTCGGTGCAGCAATTGGCGGAAGCACGTGGCATCGAGCTGAAGGGACACGGGGACAACCTGCTGGGCCGCTGCCCGTTCCACGCCGACAAGACGCCCTCGCTGGTCATCACTCCCGACAAAAACCTGTGGCACTGCCTCGGCGCGTGCCAGGCTGGCGGCGGGCCGATTGATTGGGTCATGAAGGCGAACGGCGTATCGTTCCGGCATGCGGTCGAGTTGCTGCGTGCCGACTCTTCTTTAGCCGCTGGGGTTGGCGAGCCGGTCAAGGCATCGCGCACGCGCAAGTTGCCGCCGCCAGTAGCGCCGTCCGCCGCCGACGGCGAATTGCTCAACCAGGTCATCGACTTCTACCATCAGACCTTGCTTGAATCGCCGGAAGCGCTGGCCTACCTTGCCAAGCGCGGGCTGACCGATCCGGAAATGATCGAGCGTTTCAGGCTGGGCTATGCCAACCGCACGCTGGGCTACCGGCTGCCCGCCAAGAACGTCAAGGCTGGCGCGCAACTCAAGGGCCGTCTGCAAGGCATCGGCATCCTGCGCGAAACGGGTCACGAACACTTCAGCGGTTCCGTCGTCGTTCCGGTCATCGACATTGGCGGCAATGTCACCGAAGCCTACGCGCGCAAGCTACGCGACGATCTACGCACGGGGACGCCGATGCACCTGTATCTGCCGGGGCCGCACCAGGGCATATGGAACGAGGCAGCGTTGCAGCAGCATGAGGAAATCATCCTGTGCGAAGCGCTGATCGACGCGCTCACCTTCTGGCAGGCGGGCTATCACAACGTCACGGCCAGCTATGGCACGTCCGGTTTTACGCCCGACCATATTGCCGCGTTTCAGCGGCACGGCACCAAGCGCGTCCTGATTGCCTATGACCGCGACGACGCGGGCGACAAGGCGGCCGACGCGCTGGCTGAGCAATTGCATGCCATCGGCATCGAGTGCTACCGCATCCAGTTCCCGAAGGGGATGGACGCCAACGAGTATGCTTTGAGGGTCACGCCGGCATCGAAAAGCCTGGGCATTCTGATCCGCAAGGCGGCATGGTGCGGCAAGGGCGTCGCGCCGCAGGCAGCACCCGGCCAGCACGTCGAGACGATGGAGTGCACCGCCGACGCCGATGCCAACGTCTGCGCCGAGCCTGCGCCGTTCGTGACAGCCGCACCTGAGCCGGCACCGGCATCCGACGCGGCCACCACCGCCGCCGCTGTCGCCGCCGCTGTCGCTGTCGCTGTCGTTCCACCGCTGGACTCCACCAGCTTAGCCGCTTCGCCCACGGCCACGCCAGCGGCGGCGTCCATCGACGCCGAAATCAAGGATGACGAAGTGGTGTTCACCTTCGGCGACCGGCGCTATCGCGTGCGCGGCCTGCCGAAGAACCTTTCGCCCGAAACGCTCAAGATCAACTTGCTCGTGTCCTGCAAGGACGCCTACTTCGTTGATACGCTGGACCTGTACAGCGCGCGCGGCCGTAGCCAGTACCTGCTGTACGCTGCCAAGGAGCTGGCCGTGCGCGATGACCTCATCAAGCACGACCTGGGGCGCATCCTGCTCAAACTGGAAGCGTTACAGGACGAGCGTATCAAGGCCGCGACTAAAACGGCGCCGGCCATCCCGACCATGACGGAAGCCGAGCGCGATGCCGCGCTCGCCCTGCTGCGCGCGCCTGACCTGCTGGACCGGATCGTGGCCGACTTCGATGCCTGCGGGCTAGTCGGTGAGCGCACCAACAAGCTCGTTGGCTACCTGGCCGCAGTAAGCCGCAAGCTCGATAGACCGCTGGCTATCGTCGTGCAGTCGTCCAGCGCGGCCGGTAAAAGCTCGCTGATGGATGCGGTGCTGGCGATGATACCCGAGGAAGAACGCATCAAGTACAGCGCCATGACCGGCCAGAGTCTGTTCTACATGGGCGAGACGAACTTGCAGCATAAGATACTTGCCATCGTTGAAGAGGAAGGCGCGAGCCGGGCCAGCTACGCCCTGAAGCTGCTGCAAAGCGAGGGCGAGTTGATGATCGCATCGACCGGCAAGGATGCCAACACGGGCAGCTTGATCACCCAGGAATACCGCGTTACCGGCCCGGTCATGATCTTCCTGACCACGACGGCCATCGAGATCGACGAAGAGCTGATGAACCGCTGCATCGTCCTCACCGTCGATGAAGGACGCGAGCAAACCGAAGCGATCCACAGCCTGCAACGCAACCGGCGCATGCTGTCGGGTTTGATGGCGAAACAGGGCAAGGATGCGATCCTGGCTCTGCACCGCAATGCACAGCGCCTGCTGCGCCCGCTGGCCGTGGTCAATCCCTATGCCGACCAGCTCACGTTCCTGTCGGACAAAACGCGAACGCGGCGCGATCACGAAAAGTATCTGACGCTGATCGACACCATCGCCTTGCTGCACCAACACCAGCGCGCTATCAAGAGCACGATGGGCAGCAACGGTGCTGCGCTGGAATACATCGAGGTCACGGCATCCGACATCGAGCAAGCCAACCGGCTGACGCATGAGGTGCTGGGCCGTAGCCTTGACGAGCTGCCCCCGCAGACGCGCCGACTCTTGAGCTTGGTAGATACGCTGGTCGATACGTCGGCCGCTGCGCTGGGAATCCGCCGCACCGAATATCACTTTAGCCGCAAGGACGTGCGCGAGGCGACCGGCTGGGGAGATACCCAGCTTAAAATCCACCTTGGACGGCTGGCCGAATTGGAATATCTGCTGATCCACCGCGCCGAGCGTGGGCAGGGCTATGTGTATGAATTGCTGTATGACGGCGACGGCACCCACGCGCCGCACCTGACCGGGTTGCTCGATGCCGGCGCGCTCAATGACTACGACGGGCAGCGGTCGGGGCATGGGCAAGCGCAGTCGGCTCCCGGTCGGCCCTTGGTCGGTGGGTGGTCGGCCCCCGGTCGGGCCGTCAAATCCGCCGCAACGCCAGTGCTGGCGCGGGTTGCGGCAGAAAGCGCGCCATTCGCCACTGAAAACGCACCTCCTATGACGAACGGTCACACGCTGGTCGTACCGAAGTCGGCGGAGGCGGCATGAGGCCGACACGCCCTGGCAAGCTGCCCGGTCCGCTGCACTATGCCGGCGATCCGGAAACCCGTGGCGGCTTCCGTTCCTACCTGATCGAGTTCATCGACTGGACGCAGGCCATGCATTACTCAGCGACGACGCTCAAGAACCGCCGCATCGAAATGGGCTACTTCATCGACTGGTGCGAGGAGCGCAGCGTCAACACCCCGCACGAGGTGACGCGGGCGATGCTGGAGCGCTACCGTCAATATATCTTTGCCTACCGGCGCAAAGCCGACGATGCGCCACTGTCCTGCCAGACCCAGAGCAAGCGCCTGATCACGGTGCGTATGTTCTTCAAGTGGATGGCGAAAAGCCATCACCTGCTGTTCAACCCGGCCAGCGAAATGGAGCTGCCAAAGCAGGAGAATCGCTTGCCGCGCCACGTGCTGACCGTCGCCGAAATTGCCCAGGTACTGAACGCGGCCGACATTGACGACCCGTCAGGCTTCGGCATCCGGGACCGGGCCATGCTGGAAGCGCTGTACAGCACCGGCATGCGCCGCGCCGAGCTGGCCGGCCTTGACCTCAATGACATCGACGCCGAGCGCGGCACGGTGCTGGTGCGGCTGGGTAAAGGCAAGAAGGACCGCATGGTGCCGATTGGCGAGCGGGCCTTGGCCTGGATTGCCCGGTATGTGCAGGAAGTGCGGCCGCGCTACCTTGACGACGACAGCGACGCGACGCTGTTCCTGTCGAAACATCACGAGCGCGTGAGCGCCAAGCAGATGTCGGGCATTGCCAAGAAAACCATTGACCGCGCCAACCTGGAGCGGGTGCAGGCGTCCGGCCCGTTAAATAGCTCCTGCCACCTGTTCCGCCATGCCTGCGCCACGCACATGCTAGAGAACGGTGCGGACATCAGGTTCATCCAGGCGTTGCTGGGGCATGCCGAGCTGACCACCACCGAGGTCTACACACGCGTGGCGATCATGAAGCTCAAGGAAGTGCATGAGGCGACCCATCCGGCGCGATTACAGGCCCATGGTACTGCGCACGGCGGCAGTGTAGGGGTAAGCGATGTCGGCGTGCGCGCCGCGCTCCTGGATGCCCTGGATGCCGAAGCGATGCATCAGCCGGATTGATCACCATGGGAGGGATGCCATGACCATCATCGAAGTTGAATTGCCGGACGACCTGGCGATGGCGCTCGCCCAGTTCCTCAAGCGCGTCGGATACAGCGATTACCTGTCGCTGGC
>NZ_WHJG01000062.1 GCF_011682175.1 Massilia frigida | reverse complement strand
GGTGTGGGCGTTTTGATTAAGCGTTAGAAACTAAATCATGCCAGAAATGGGCGCCCACCCCCACCTTTTCGCTTGCGCTGCCAAGCAATTTTCATCCGTTCCGCTAGTTTTGCAAGAGGCTCTAATAGATCAACAAATGCAACACTCGCTTTATGAATAGCCACGATCGATGGCCCGCCAGACCTTTCACCTTGATCATAATCATACATTCAAAAATTTACGGTATTAAGCGTCATCAATTTACTTTCCTTTCAATGGATGCAGAACTTTTTCTGCAAAAATAACTGTTTGGTTTTGCTGAGATGAAAATGCAGGGGATGGGCCAAAGCTTGGGCAAGAATGATCTGCTGCCCAAATCCATGGCGCACGTCCGCCAGATGTTTCGCCTTGCCCAGCGTCGTATAGATAACCAACACGCTCAGCAATGACTTCATTGGTATTCAGATCAATAATTTTCAATGAACTCCCGGCAATCCAATAATCGCGATCTGCACGAGTGGAAATATCTTCATACGTTATTCCATAACGTGGAGCTGGCACGTTAGCTAATATACGACTATGAGTAAATTTCATGTATCCTTTTAAATATGCGCTATCTGTCAATGCTGGCTCCTCAATTCGACCAGTGTAGCGATACCGTTTTCCATCAGCAGGTTCCACCACATCCACATATGAATATCCGGTGCGGCTTGGCGAATTTATGGATGAGTCTTTCATATTCATTAAGTTGGTCAAGTGTGAACCATGTAGGAAACTACGAATATAGGCCTGCCCTCCCAAATCGTTGCCATATGGGTCGTCAAACAAATATTGGCTAGAAAAATTTTCGCCTTGGGGTCGAATTTTTAGCAAAAAAATTCCATCAACATCTTTAACCGTACGGTAAATTTTCTCCCCGGAAAGTTTGCACCGCTCATGAAACATCGCTGCAGCCACTTCTGCACGATTTGTCTTTTCAATGGGTTGATGCGAAGTACAGGCCACCAGTCCGGAAAACAGGAGGGGGCAAATGAGAAATTTCATGAATTCATGCATTTTATTTTTCCTTAAAAAATTTAATCTAACCTTGCTCATCCAAAACGTCAAATACTAAATATACAATTCATTTAAATTATATTATTGTGCAATTTTGGCGCTTGACATTTGCGCTATCTTTTTAAAAGCAGGGCGAAGAACTTTTTCAACGAATATCGCAGTTTGATCCAACTGGGCTGCAAATGCATGCCTAGAGCCGAAACTGGGACAAGAATTATTTGCCGCCCAGAGCCATGGAACTCGACCACCTATTTTAGAACCTTGTTCAGAATCAAATAAGTAGCCAATCCGCTCTGCTATTACCTCATTTGTTTGCAAATCGATTACCTTGAGCGAACTTCCTGCAATCCAATGTTCACGCTCGAAGCGTGTGGAAATATCGTCATATGTAATACCGTATCGCGGCGCAGGACCGGTAGCCAAGGAACGTGAAAATACAAAACGCTTATGGCCTTTTAAATAACTTTTATCCGTAAGCCATGGCTCTTCAACTTTCCCAGTATATCGATAACGTTTTCCATCTACTGGATCGATTGCATCAGCGAATGCATAGGCAATATGGGGTGGGAAATCTGCCGGCAATTTCTCTGGAAGATTGTTTTCAACAGCATATGCGCCATGAAGAAAACTTCGCACATAGATATCTCCTCGAAAATCTCGACCATAGGGATCATGAAGCTCAAACTGATCGGATAAATCCGTTTTCTCGGGGCGAACCTTGAGGACAAATACCCCATCTACATCATCTACGGTTTTATATATTTTCTCTCCAGCCAGTCGGCAACGATCCTTGAAAATCGAGGCCGCAGCATCAAAATTAGGATGTGCGTTTTCGACCACAGATCTAGTTGTGCATCCTGCGACCATTAAAAATATTGGGAATAAAAAGGCCAGTTTTATTAAATTTCGCCTCATTAAAGTTCACCTCAAGCATTTACTCTATAAATTTATCTAATATATTTTTGAAATATTTCACACTTCAAGTTCAAAAATATTAATATTCACCCTCGTTTTTTATACTTTTTGCTTTAAGATTTTGGACGAAGAACTTTTTCAACAAAAACTGCTGCTTGATCTGGCTGGCGACCAAATGCCGGGGTGCTACCAAAACTAGGGCACGCATTACTAGTTGCCCGGAGCCAAGGGGAGCGCCCACCCGATGTATCTCCTTGAGCGGAATCGTAGAAATAGCCTATTCGCTCCGCTATTATCTCGTTTTTTTCTAGATCAATAACTTTCAACGAACTTCCCGCAATCCAATAATCGCGATCCTCTTTAGTGGATATATCATCATAAGTTACCCCAAAACGGGGTGCAGGACCATTCGCCAATGACTTAGAATGGACGAAAATTTTGTGCCCTGGCAAAAACCCTTTTTTTGTCAAGGCTGGCTCTTCAACTCGGCCGGTATAGCGGTAACGCTTTCCGTCAGACGCATCCAGCACATCGACAAATCCGTATGCAATGTGCGGAGGAAAATCAGGCGGGAGAACTTTCGGAAGCGTTACTTCGGTTGTGTAGGCGCCGTGAAGAAAACTGCGAATATAGTACTCGCCGCCATGATCTCTCCCATACGGATCGTCATACGTGTATTGCTCAGAACGGTTGATTTTGTCGGGACGCACTTTGAGCAGATAAACTCCTTCTACATTTCCTACAGTCCGATGAATAAATTCTCCAGCCGTTTTGCATCGCGCCTCAAACCTAACAGCTGCCGCATCCGCATGTTCCTTTCTCAAAGTTCGTTCTGAAGCGCAGCCTACAAAAAAAACGGGAATTAACGATAGCGCGATAAATCTTAAAGTAGTATTTTTCATTTATTTCTCTTATTCAGTTATTTATATACATCCTGCTATTCACCAAACCGATAAATTAAATATTCGTTTTATGGATGGAATCCCTTCAGAGTGGTTATGATAATTACATGATTTCAGATGTTAATAGATGAAATCTAAGCATACTTCGAAAATTTACCATATTTAGAATGGTCAATCTAATTTCCCCTTTAAAGGGATGCAGAATTTTTTCTACAAAATATCTGTTTGGTTCTGCTGCTAGGAATATGCAGGGGATGGGGCCAAGCTTGGGCAAGACTGATCAGCGGCCCAAAGCCACGGGGCATGTCCGCCGGACGCCATCCGCAACCACCAAAAATGCGAAAACTAAAAAAGAAGATTTATCAAATTTTCCCTCATAGAAATTTATTTGGATTTTCGCTACATAAACTCGCAATATTAATATTTCAGATACTCTCGTCTTCTAAAATCACAAGTTTTAATACTAACCCTCAGCGCTGATATTCTTCAGCTTCAAATTAGGGCTAAGGACTTTTTCAACAAAAATCGCCGCTTTATTTGACTGGTTACCAAATGCGGGAGGACTACCAAAACTAGGACATGCGTTATTAGTTGCCCATAGCCAAGGAGCGCGGCCGCCCGATGTATCTCCTTGGGAGGAATCGAAAAAATAGCCAATACGTTCTGCGATAATTTCGTTTTTTTCAAGATCGATAATTTTTAATGAACTTCCTGCAATCCAAAAATCTCGATCTTCTTTAGTAGATATATCATCATAAGTGACGCCATAACGCGGGGCGGGGCTATCCGCCAACTCTTTAGTATGAACAAAAATTTTATATCCAGGTAAGTACCCTTTTTTTGTTAGTGCTGGTTCCTCCACCCGACCTTTATAACGATAACGCTTTCCGTCTGATGGATCAATCACATCAACGAATTCATATGCGATATGAGGAGGGAAATCAGGCGGTAAAATTTTTGGAAGCGTTACCCCAGTTCTATATGCGCCACGAAGAAAACTCCGAATATATGCCTCGCCACCGTGATCCCGTCCATATGGATCGTCAAATAAATATTGTTCAGAATAGTTAATTTTCTCAGGACGCACTTTGAGAAGGTACACTCCTTCTACATTTTCTACAGTTTTATATATAAATTCTCCAGCCATTTTGCATCGAACCTCAAACCTAACAGCTGCTGAATCAGGATGTTTTTTTCCGCAGGTCGCTCTGAAGCGCAGCCTGCAAAAATGACTGGAATTAACGACAGCCCGATGACTCTTAAAGCAATATTTTTCACTCAGATTTCCTATTCAGTTATTTAGATATTTCATGCTACCTAGCAATTCAAAAAGCACATTCTTCACCCCATGAAAGAAAATATCCTCCCAAATTCTTTTGATCATGACATAATTTCAGATATTAAATAGATGAGCTATATTACACACTCATCGCTCACGCGCCGCTTCGGAAACCGCCTTCTGCACCGGAGACAGCAGGTACTCCAACACGGTCCGTTGGCCCTGATTTATCTCGACCACCACCTGCATCCCCGGCGTAATATGAAGGCGCTTGCCTTGCGGATCTCTCAGCGATTGCTGATCCAGGCGGATCCGCGCCTTGTAACTTGCACTGCCGCTCGCCTGTGCATTACTCCCCCCTCCGCCTGCTTCCGGCCGTGCCGGTTCGCTGGCATCGGCGCTGATGTGAATCACCGTCCCGCTCAACATGCCATGCCGCTGAAACGGATAAGCCGCCAGCTTCACCTTCGCGCGCTGCCCCACCGCGACAAAGCCCACGTCCTCGTTCTTGATATTCACATCCGCAAACAGCAGCTCATCTTTCGGCACCAGGGTCAGCACCACCGCGCCCGGCTGCACCACCGCGCCGGTCGTGGTCGTCGCCAGATCCTTGATCACGCCATCCTGCGGCGCCCGCAGCACCATTTGTCCTTCGCGATAGCTGCTCTTGTCCAGGCTCGGCTGCAACTGGCCCAGCTTGGCGCGAATCTCCGCCAACTCACGCTCCAGCTCGCTTTTGTACGTGCTGTGCAACTGGCTGAGTTTCTGACGCTGCGCCGCCATCGCCGAATTCAACGCGGCCACGGTCGAACGCTGTGCATCGAGGTCCCTGGCCTTTTCAACGGCCTCGCGCTCCTTGTCAGCACTCTGGCGCACCGGCACATAGCCCTCCTTCGACAGCTCAGCCAAACTCCTGGCAGCCGCCTGATACGTCGGCAAGGTCTGCTCCAGCTTGGCCAGCGTTTCGCCAGCGCTTTTCTTTTCAAACTCCATCTTTTGCAGCAACGCCTTCTCCTGCTCCAGGCCATCGTTGAACGCGCCACGGCGCGCTTGATACTGCCGCTCCACCTGCGCAAACAGCAGCGCGTCATCCGCGGCGCGTGCCAGCATCGGTTTGCCTGACAGTTCAGCCTCTATGCGGCGCACCTGCATCTGCTGGGTACCAAAGTCACTGCTGACCCCAGTCTTGTCGGCACTGGCGAGCGTCGCATCCAGGCGTGCCAGCACCTGTCCGGCCTTGACCACGTCGCCTTCATGCACCAGCAGTTCCTTGACCACGCCCGCTTCGGATGGCTGCACGATCTTCACCAGGGTCTGCGGCGCCAGCTTGCCGTCGGCGCTGGCAATAATGTCAAGCTTGCCGAAGGCAGCCCACACGATCAGTACCAGCACCAACACCGACACCGCACGCAGCACCATGCGGCCTGCCATGCTGGGGTCCTGCCGTTCGATGCGGCTCAGGGGATCGTGCCAGCGCTTGGGTGGGCGCAGCGGAATGACCGTTGCCCCGGAAGGATCGGCCAGGGGTGCTGCCGCAGCGGCGGACGTTTGATTCGGGCTCATGGTATTCATCTCTGTTTATGCGGCGGTAACGGGCGATTCGGCTTGCGGGCGCTCAGGGTTGCCGAGCGAGGCAGCAACCGGCGCCAGGGTGACGCGCTGCGCTCCCTGCGGGCCAAGGCGGTAGACGGCGTCCAGCTGCAAGCCCTTGGGCAAGCCGTGGGTAATGAATAGCATCGTGACCTTGCCGCGCAGGGCGTTGATGGTGTGCGCAAATTGTTCGGCAGTGGACTGGTCGAGCGCGCTGGTTGCTTCGTCGAACACGAGAATGCTCGGCCGCTTGAGCAAGGCGCGCGCAATCGCGATGCGCTGCTTCTGCCCGCCAGACAAGCCGGCCCCGCGCTCGCCAATCTCGGTCTGGTATCCCTTGGGCAGCGCTTCGATCGCGCTATGGATTTCCGCCATCTGGCAGGCTGCCGCCACCTGTTCGAAACTGGCATCGGGGCTGGCCATTTGCAGGTTCTCGAAGATGGTTCCCGAAAACAGCACCGTTTCCTGCGGCACAACCCCGAAGTTGCTGCGCAGTTCATTGGCCGACAGATAGCGGATATCCACGCCATCGACCAGGATGCGCCCGGCGCTGGGCTGATAAAACCCTTGCAGCAGCTTGGCCAAGGTGCTCTTGCCGCAACCGGAGGCGCCCATGATGCCGATGGTCTGCCCCGGCTGCACCGTCAGCGACAGGTTTTGATACACCAGCGGCAAGTGCTCGGCGTACTTGAAGGCGACCGTGTCAATCTCGATCTTGCCAGCCCGCGCATTGGCACGCGCGGGAACCAGGGAATACGGTTCCACTGGCGCGTTCATCAAGTCGCCCAAGCGGTCGACCGACAGGCTCGCTTGCTGAAACTGCTGCCACAGCCCAACCAGGCGCAGCATCGGCTGCGACAGGCGGCCGGAAAACATCTGGAACGCAATCAGCATGCCGATCGTAAAATCGGTGCTGTTCATCACGGTATACGCGCCAACGCCGAGGATGAGAAGGCTCATCACTTGCTCCAGCAGATTGGACAAGGTGTTGTAGCCATTCGCCAGTTGCTTGGTCGACAGGCTGGCATCGAGATAGCTGCCGAGATAATTGCTGTAACGCGCGTCAAGCTGCGGTTCCATCTGCAGCGACTTGACCGTTTCCAGCCCGCCAATGTACTCGGTCAGGAACGCCTGGTTGCGCGCCCCCAGCAGGAATTGCTGCTGCAAACGCTCCTGGAAAATCGGCGCCACAATCATACTCAGCAAAACGATGACAGCCAGAATCGCCAGCACCACCAGGGTCAGGGTCACGCTGTAGTAAAACATGATCGCCACAAAGATCAGCAGGAACGGCAAGTCCAGCACCAATGTCACGGCAGCGCTGGAAATAAATTCGCGGATCGTTTCAACGCCATGCAGGCGCGCGGCAATGACACCGGTGGGCCGGTGCTGGAAATACATTGGCGGCAGCTTGAACAAGCGCCCGAATACCGAGGCGCCCAAGGCGGCATCGACCCGGTTACCGGTATGCAGCACCAAATACTGGCGCATCCACGACAGCGCCGCCGAAAACAGCATGAACACGGCCATGCCGATGGCAATGACGATCAAGGTGCTCTGGCTGTGATGAACAACGACCTTGTCGATGATCGCTTGGGTAAACAGCGGCGTGGCAAGGGCGATCAGCTGGATCACCAGTGAGGCAAGCAGCACTTCCTGCCACAGTTTTTTATGTTTCAGCAATTCCGGGACAAACCAGCTGAAGCCGAAACGGCGCGACTGGCGCGCCAGTTCCTCGCTGTCGGGATCGCTGGCATCCACGTTGTGAGGTGCCACACGCATTACTTTCCCCAGAAAACGCTCGCCAAACTCGGCGAGGGGAACGGTACGCGGTGCGCTATCGGCGGGTTCGACCATCAGGACGCTGCCACGGTCCGCCTGGAGGATGAGGGCGACAGCGCAAGTGGCGTCAGGCCCCGCGCCATCCGTTTCCTCGCCATCGCGCAAAAACACAAGCAGCGGGAACGACTCCCTGTACAGCTTGGCCGGCTTGGCAGAGGCCACGCCAGCCTTGAATCCGAATGACTCCATGGCAGTCGCAAGAGAAGCAATCGAATGCGGCGCGGCTAATTGTTGCTGGGCTATTTCAGGGGAGTAAGGTTTTCTGTGAAGGGCACAGACGCCCTGTAAAACCCAGAAAAATGACGCTTTGGTGATACCGGTGTGTTTCATAGTGAACGAAAAACCTGCTGTGAAAAAGCCGGACGACGCCCTCTGCGACTCGTCTGGAAGGTGGATGAGGGTAGGCGCGGGAGGCCGACTGACGACGATCAATCCGTTTCAGAAACCAACTAACAATTGCAAAGTAGCATTGTAAACACCGTGCGAGACCCCAAACTTATATTTAGATTATTATTTTCCGCCTGCAGAGTTTTCATAACCGCAAGTATTAAATTTCGATACCACTCCGAATGTCGTAGGGATTCCTGGCGACAGCCCGATCAATCCACCGCCGGAAAATCCACGAGGCATGGTGACGGGAGACTCATCCGCTGCACGCGCGATCGCTTTGCCTCGCCCGCGCGCCGAGGCGGTAAAATGGCGGCCTCACGACGCGGCCGAGAAAACGCCGCGCCCGCACCGGATTGAAAGTAACGATGACCACCACCCCTTCAGAGATCAACGCCGCCGCCGTCAAAAATGGCCCGACGGAAAAACACACGCCAATGATGCAGTAGCGTGTTTCTCCTATGGGAGACCGGTAGTAAAAATGGGAAACTACGCTGAAACTTACGCCAGGGCAGCACAGATGGCACTGCAAAAAAATTGCTCGCGGTGGCCACGGAAAAGCGTAGCGAAGGACAGTTCTGAGCTGAAAAGGTGTATATTCATTGTTATCGCGCCAAGATTGCCGAAAAACATCACATTGAGGTCGGCACGACAGACAAATGAAAACACCAGAGTTCAAGATGCAAACAGGAGCGCTCAAGAACGCCACACATAAAAGCGTTCGCGTATGTTTATTAATTCTTTCCAGCGATTAAAAAACCATGACTGAATACATCATTAAACGCTTATGCGTGGCCCACGCCCCTACCGGGGAGATTTTGAATACCTACGTTGGCGTAACACAACCAATTCATTTAAGCGGACTCGACTGGGAGTGCAATATTGATCTCGACAAAATTGATTCGCAAAAGAAAATGACAAAAGGTATAGACTCGTGGCATGCCGTTCAGATGGGAATGTATATGGTATATCGAGAGCTGCAATTCAAGGAGATGGTAGGGTGGAAATTTCTTTGGCTTGATGGAGAGGAAAGCGATTTGCGATCGCTCCTCCCCACATTCGGACAAGAATTGGCCGAGTAATACAACCCGGCCGCCCGATTAGAAATACTTATCGTAGCATTCGGTTTTCAAATTGTTGTAATATGCGCTCAGCGAGCGTTCCAAGCATATTCTCATGCCAGTTGGCCCCATATTACTTGTAACGCATCCAGTTGCCATCGTTACATACACTTTGTAGTAGCTTGCCGTGCAAGCTACCATACCAGCTGGATCACGCGCTTTAAGGTAATCTGACGGCGCAACTCCATCTGGCATCGGATCTGGCACCTCAGGCGGACCGTCACCGTCACCCCACGATAGCGTAACCATTTCAACTGTCCCGGCAAAAAAATTGTCCGGGAATGGCGCAGTGATTTCCACCACCATATCTGGTTCAATAGTGGTTGTGGGAGTACATGACTCTCCCTTACATAGAGCTGTGTCTTTACTGGCACTCGGCTCATTTTTTTTCGCTAGCTTTTTCGCCGCAGCAAAAACCTTTTCCTCAAACTCCTTAATAATTCCCCGAGAATCTTCTTTAGGCAGCTGCTTGTGCTTAAAAATCAGCCCAGGCACGCCATCCACAGTTTCGTAGGTAACAGTTACGCCCTTATAATTGACCGGACCGATCTCCTCGCAATTCGCTATCACGCTGCCTTTTTTGTAAAGACAAAGGCTTACCTTTTCGGCGTCAAACGCGAGCCATGAACCCGGGAGTTGAAAATTATAGTGTCCGTAAACAATTTGTTTTACGTCACCCACACTTACCGGCATGGAAATTTGTTCGCAGGATGACGGTGCCTTCATCGCACACATCGTCAGTGTGTTATCGCCAGTGAAATGGGCGATCTTAGTAACTGGTTCTAATGCCCGTGGTTTCGATTGCACATTAGTACTGTCGGCTACCGCCACAGATGCTACTGCGAAATTAATTCCCAGCAAAAACATTGCTATAGGTGATTTAAATCTCATGAGGCCCTCAGAATTTAGGTTATCGACAAAATCTTCACAACTTGGCTGCCGAGCAAGGCTAACAGGAAGGAAGATTTTTATCCATAATTGGTCTAAAAAACAACATTTCCGAAAAATTCGATTTCCATCCAATAAGATCTCACGAGCGGAGGGAGCGTTTATGCTAAATTCAACGGTACAGCCTCAGGCTGTTCATTATATTTTTAAAAATGCAGCGGCGTGTCGTGCACATGCTCATACCCTCCAGGCGACCCATAATACCCGCCATCTTTTCGTACTCCGCCAAGCCGAACGCAACGCCGTAGCCCGTTGTCTGCCAATATGGCGGGTCAAGGTACAAGCGCGTATGTGGGCGTCATACCGTTCCATGAGCTCGTACCAGTCCACGCATACAGTGTGGCGATTCTTAGACGCTTAGTGTGCAGACGTCTGCACATTGCTCCGGTGGCATGGCAAAGCTGTGCCGTGGAGGGATATGTGTCGCCGGCGAGAAGTGGGCGTTGCCTCCCATGCGGAACAGGTGGGCGCCTTGGCATAAGTGGCTACGCAGCGTTACTTGGCATGTTGAATTGCGACATGCACAGGCGGCTGAGAAGGAACGCGTCCTACTCAGCGCCTGTACGTTAGTTAGAAAAGACCAACTGGGTCATGGCTTCGATCCCAGCTGTAAATGATGACCTCGTTACGATCGACAGCCTTGCCGCCGCCGCCCACGGTGTACGAGATTGGTACCGTGTCCATGTCGAAAGCTGCAAAAATGCGCCGGATATCGGGATGGTCATTCAAGCTCAAGATGGCCTTCCCCTGCAGGCGAGCCATGATACCCGCCATCTTTTCATACTCTGCCAGCCCAAACGCAACGCCGTAGCCAGCTGTCTGCCAATATGGCGGGTCGAGGTAAAACAGCGTATGCGGGCGATCATACCGTTCTATGAGCTTGTACCAGTCCATGTTTTCGATGAAGGCGCCAGACAGCCTCAAATGGGCTGCAGATAGGTTTTCCTCGATGCGCAAGAGATTCACCGGCGGCGCAGTTGTCGCGGTTCCCCAGCTCTGTCCATCGACCTTCCCGCCGAACGCGTGCTGCTGCAGGTAAAAGAAACGCACCGCGCGCTGGATGTCAGTCAGCGTTTCTGGCGGGGTCTCCTGATGCCACTTAAACACTTCACGACTTGCCAGAGCATATTTGAAGTGTCGAACGAATTCCTCCAAGTGATTCTGAACCACCCGGTAGAGACGAACCAGTTCGCCATTGATGTCGTTGATTACTTCGACCTCTGCTGGCGGGCGCATGAAGTAGAGGGCGGCACCGCCAGCGAATACTTCAACGTAGCATTTGTGTGCAGGGAACTGTGGGATCAGATGATCGGCCAGACGACGCTTGCCGCCAATCCAGGGGATGATAGGTGTTGCCATAAGTAAACCTTAGAATAAAATTTTGTGCTAGACTCCGCGCGCCTTCCGGAAGGTACAGAGCCTTGCTTGGTTTACTGGTCATTTCAGTGGATCGAGGCCCGATGGGGTTGTTAGCGCAACCAAGTCGGGCGCTCTGTTTTTTTCTACACATGTTCGGGTGCTAAAGGCATCCCGCAACGATCGCCTCTAGTGCAGCTTCATACTTCAGATGCAGTGGGATATCCCGCGCAATAGCGAGCACCTTCTCGCCGTCGCTGGCATCGGGCGCCAGGGTACGGACGCCGAATTCTGGCTTTGCCGGCTGCGCCGCGACGCAGGAGCGGTACACCGGCACCTTCACTTCTTGCACCACCGGCGCGGCGCCGCAGGCGGTGAGCAGCAACAGTACCGCCAGGATCAGAAGCTTCATCGGGTAGCCTCCAAAATTAGGTTCACGGTCGGCATGGCCTCGTCGCACGTGGTCGCGCGTGCGCCGGCGACCTTGGCCAGCGCCGCATCAAAGCGCCGGCCCGCGGCCTCAGCCTGCCGCTGGGCGGCCTTTCCGCGCTCCTCGGCGAGGAGCTTGGCATCGCCAGCTGCCTTGACTGCATCGTTCTGCAGCTGGATGCCGGCGCGCAGTTTGGCGTTCGCGGCGCGCTCGGCGACCAGTTCCACCCGGACGGCGTCGCGGTCCCGAGCGGCCAGGAACCAGCCGCCGCCAGTCCACGCGCCCACCACCAGCAGGGCGGCCAGGAGGATCACGGCCACGATCTTCCAGATACCGCCAGTGACGCCGGCGGTCAGCGTGCCCAGGGCGCTCACGTAGCCCCCACGAGGCACATGTTGCGCTCAGCCTGGCGCCGCTTCGTCAGCCCCGGCAGCCGGACACCCTTGGCCTTGTCCCAGCGCAGCAGCTCATCGCAGCCGCCGTGCACATCGCCGGCGTTCAGCTTGCGCGCCAGCGTGGACCCGCACAGGCTGGTCTGGCCGACGTTGTAGGCGAACGACACCAGGGCGGCGCGCCGGTAATCGGGCAGCGGCGCCCGGATGCAGGTGTCCACCGCGCCGTTGGCGATGGCGAGCGAGTCGGCCAGCATGGCGTCGCACTGCGCGAGCGTGGCACGCTGGCCCAGCCGTACACCCTTGGTCTCACCGAAGCAGATCGTCGGGATTCCGACCGGATCGAGGTAGGCCGCCTGGCGCAGCCCTTCAAAGCCACCCACCATCGTCACGGCAATCGCGCACCAGCTGGCCCGCTGCTTATTTGTCAGTGCCATTCAATTCCTTCTGCGCCATGATGCGCGAGACATTTGCGAAAATGGAGACCGCTGCGGCACCCCCGGCGAAAACACCGTTCGGCATTCCGGGCGGTTGCCAAATAGCCACGGCCACCTCTGCGGCGCCGAAGAGCGTCGCCGCCACGTTGAATTTCACGCTCCAGGCCCTACGCAGCACAACGCGCCAGTCGTCGATCAGCATCATTGTTTCACCGTGATTTTGAGTGCCTGCCACATCGCAAGTGCGATCCAGGCGGCGCCGGCCAGCGCGCCGGCCTGCGTGACCTTGATCAGTGCCTCGCGGACCAACCGATTGCGCAGCTCGCGCCATTCAATTACAGCTTCGTGGTAGCGCCGATGCCCGTCTGTATCGCCGGACGGAAACGCCGTCAGGATTTGCTCCGTCTTGCGCGTGTTGTCGGACAAAGCCATCTTGATCGACACCAGCATCGCATCCCGCTCTTGGTCATTCATCATTCGTATCCTTGAAAAAAAGAGCCACCCGAAGGTGGCCATGTAGGGCATAACGAGGACTTACTGGTAATAGGAGAACGTTATCGTCCCGCCAGGTGGCACCACGATGTCGTACGACGTTCCAGGCGTGACGGCCACGCTGGTGAAGTTGGTCGTCGGCGCCGGCCCCCCCGTCCCGCCCGGAAACGTTTTCCCAAGTGCGGTACTTGGATCGCCGTTTGTCGGCGGGCCGGTGTGATTCCACGTCACCACGCCCTCACCTCCAGCGCTGATATTGCCAAATGGCGTCCAACCGCCCGCGCCATACGATCCGGCTGAGCTGCCGATAACACCAGAGAGTGACCTAGTGAAAGTTTCGACGCGATAGGTGTTATTGCTATATTGAAAAATCTGGTATTCGGTATAAGTCAGATTTCCGCCGGCGTTGATGGAAGACTTTGTCGAATCCAACAGAGTATTGGCGCTGGGCCAGCCGTAGTTACCTGCGGTGCCGCCGCTTCCGCTTGTGTTATAGAACACATACACCGTGATCGCACTGGAGCCCACTACCGATGATGAAGTCCCGTTACTCCCTCGCCCGGACAAAGCGTCGACCATGGTGGTCGTCGCCGGTGCCACCCACGTTCCACTTGTGTTGAAAGTTTGCGTAACCGGAGTGCGCGACTTTTTCCCATAAAACCCCACACGGCGTGCGTCGATGGGCGTCATGATCAGCCTCGCAGCACGGAAACGATGAGCGTCGCACCACCGTCACGCGTCGAGACCATCACGTAATCGGTGCCGCTCGTCTGCCAAGTGATATTCGCTGCGGCGGCTGTCGTCTGGAGCGCGCCGTCGTACCGGATGAACCGCGTGCCCGCTGGCCAGGCCGGCGTACCACCCAGGCCAATGTTCACTAGCTCCAGGAACTGTACCGCCTGCCTTCCGGCCGGCCACCCCGTGAAGCTCATCGTTTTCGCGCCCGATGGCGGCGCCACGCGCTGGGTTCCGCCGAGGGCGTACGCTACTGCGGTGCTTACGCCATTATCGTAATACGTCATCGCGCGGGTCATCTCCTGCAAATCGCTCAGCGTGGCGATGGTCCCACCGGCCGCCGGCACCGTCAATGGGACCACGGTCCCCGTTGGGATCAGCGCATCGCACTCGAAGCGTACCTGCTTCGATGCGTCGACGCTCCCCTTCGCGATCGAATTCGAGTCGACGAATGCCACGACGCCGCTGGCCATGGCCGCGCTCGCAGCCGCAGCGTCACGGGCCTGCTCGGCTTGACCCTTGGCAGTCTCCGCAAGTCCCTTGGCAGTCTGGGCGGCGTCACGTGCGGTTTCCGCTGCCCACTTGGCTAGGTTCGCGTTCGTGAGGGACGTGCCGGCGCTGGACGCACTGGCCGCTGCGTCGGTGGCATTACTGAATACGTTGCTGGCCACGGCTGAGAACTGCGCGACGGCCGCAATCAGCCAGGTGATGAACGCATCCACCCGGCTGGCAAATGTCGTGCGGTCGCCGCGTTGAATTGCGGGGGTTGGTGCCGGCGTAATTGTTGGAGGCGGGGTCACGGCCATTATATAAATCCTTTCACTTCAAGATTAACGGTGCAAATTTGGGGGCCGTCAAAAGACATCGTCGGCTTGCCTTGGCCGAAGACGCGCAACGGGGAATAGTCCACGTGATCTGTTGCAATCCAAACGCACGGGACCGCCTGCAACTGCTTGAGGGTTTCCGCGACTGTGGCCGCTTCGTCAATCCCGAGCTTGGCTGTCAAGCTCATGTCCGTCGTATTGGCGCCTGGAGTAATCGTCGTGCGGCCAAATCTGTCGACGTCGATAAAGGCGAAGGAATTCGGCGTGACCTTGGCGCCGTACTCCGTCAGCCCAATCGGCTTCATGTCCCCAAGCGCAACAAGGCCACATTTCGCAAGCCCGGTCACCCTCGAGAGGGAAATCGTGATTTCTGCGTTGTTGAACGGCTCAATCCCAGTGGCGATAAAGTCGCTCTGTGGCTTGAAGCGATCGAAGAAATACTCGTAATAGTCGGCTGGCGCCGAACTCTCAAGGGCGCCCGAGTAGCTATAAATGATGTTCCCTCCCGGTGCGTCGCGGACGGTGATGTTCAGACCGTCCGCCTCCAGTCCGAACAACGCGACGGCGTTGAACGCGCCAACGCGCAAGGTGATGTTCAACGGCGATGCCGCGCTTTTCGTCGAGACGTAGCCGTCGAACATCGCCCACAAATTCGTCGGCCCCTGGTCGACCCACCATGGGACCGCACCAAATTGATTGATGAGGTCGGTCGGATCGTGGCCCACGTTTGACGATGCCGACACGCTTTCGTAAATTCGGTGGGTCACGGTGCTGATGCACCGCTCCCCCAGCGCATACGCCTTCAACATCGAAAAAGTGGGGTAGTCCGTTTCGGGAACTGTTGAGCTTACGATCATGGCGCCGGTGATCGCTACCGGCGCCAGGACGCTACAGGGTTGGCTCATGCGGGGATCACTTTCACTCTGATTAAGTTTCCGCCGGCGCTGACGTTATTGAACTGCTTCGCCAGCTGGTCGGTGCTGCCGGCCGACTTGCCGCTCGCCACAGCGGTTTGTTCGATCGGCGTGCGCAGCTCAGCGAGTTCGCGCCGCACCTCGCGCAGCTCCGCGACGACATCGGCGTTTCCTCCACCGTTCAGCATCGAGCGGGTTTGGTTAGCGTCGAAAATTCGCGCCGGCCCGGTCGCCTCAAGTTCAGGGCCGTGCTCGCCAACCAGGCGCACGCCACCGCCGAAGTCGCCGCCATTGGCGTACCCAGGAACGCCGTGCGTGCGCAGAAATTCAGCCAAAGTGCCGTTCTTCCGCGCATCGAGTTCCGGCCGCGCCGCCTTTATAAAGTCGGCCAGCTCGGTGTTGTCGACGGAATCGCCGTACGCCTTTGTCCAGAAGTCGATACCGCTCTTCTCCCCTTTGCGACCGAGCACCTTTTGGAACAACCCTTCGACCGATAGCGGCGGCGGTGCATCCTTCACGGCCTGCACAGCGACCCCGAAAGCCAGGAGCGCATCAGCGATCGACAGCAGGGTGGTATTCAACCCTCGCGCCTGGTCGAGCTGCGCCTGGGCAGTCGTGACGATGCTGTCCTGTGCCGCCATCTCTGCCGCGTGCTGCTCGGCCATGATCCGGAGCTGCGCCTCGCCGCCGGCCTGCGCGGCGCCGGCAGCCTTGTTGATCGCGTCCACCGTCAGCGCCGCGAAGTCGATCTCGGCCTTGGCGTTGTTCTTCAGCGCGGCGATGTTACTGCCCGTTCGCGCTTGGTCCCGCGCCCATTCCTCGAACGAACTGAAGAGCTGCTGCGACGGCTTGGCGATCGTCGCAAGTGCCTCGTCCAGTCCCTGGATGTCAGCCGTGCCGCCCCCGCGCGTGGTAATCGCCGCGCGCGCCAGCAGCTCCTGGGCGGAGCGCCGCTGTGCCCGGTCGAAGAAATTCACCTCGATGACCGTCGACGCCAGAGCATCGTTGAGCTTGTCGAAGACACCACGTACAGCATCGGCGCGGGCGTTGACTGCGCTGATCTGTTCTTTGGTGCCGTCCGCGCGAGCCTTCAAGTCATCGACCTTGCGCTGATATTCCTGCTCAAGAAATGCCTTGTCGCGTTCCACCGCGGACTTGACGTTGCTCAGGGCCGTGCCGGCGCCGGCGACGGCGTTGTCCGCCGCAGCCGCCTGGTCCTGCAGCGCGTTGCGATTCTTGATGAGCGCGGCGGTTGATGCGTCCAGGCCGACGAGTTCATCAGCCCGTGCGGCAGCCACGGCGCCGAGCTTGTTGCCGCTCAGCTCCATGTTCTGAATCTCAATCTTCCGATTCGTCGCAGCCAGCGTCGCCGCAGCAGCCTCGTCCTGCAGTGCGTTGCGCCGCTTGATAATCTCGACCGTGGACGCATCCATGCCTACGATCTCCCTGGCGCGTTGCTCGGACAGCGACCGGGTGGAAGTTGCGAGCGCATCGATCTGGTCCAGATATTTCTTATTGGTCTCGGCCAAAGTTTTGGCCTTGGTCAAATTTTCCACCTCGTCATAAAGGTCCCAGTTCGATTGATCGACCCCATTCCGACGCTTCACACCCATTTCGTGCGGGGTCATCGTCAGTTCATCGCGCTGATCGATCAGGCCGTTGCGCTCGGTGAGCTTTTCGGCTGCGGTCCTCGTCTTCTCCAGCGCCGGTACCACGGCGGCAAACGCTTCCTGCAGGGACATCAAGCCCGTGTACATTTCCGAACCTGCCTTCGTGGCCAGGGCGCCGCTCTGGGACAGACCCACAACGGCTGCCTTGAAATCGTCGCGCGTTTTAATACCGGACTGCCCAAGGCGAGCAAGCTCGTCGGTTACGTACTTCTGAACCGGCGCCAGGCGTTCGGCGTCGCTCAGAAAGTTCTCTGCAAAGCTGCTGGCCTGTTCGGACAGCGTGTCGATGCCGCCGGCCAGGTCGATCAAGTTCTCGCGCGCGGCTAAGCTGCCGATGCCGGTGGCGCCGAACGTCATGCCGATCGAGGAAAGCGCGTGGTCGAGCGCTCCGTAGTTCGAGGCCAGCCGGACGATCGTTTCCGTGTACCCTTCGCCGACCTGGCGAAACGCATCCATCTGCGGGAAGACTGCGGCCGACATATCGTCCATTGTTTTCGAGAGCACCGCGTTCAGCGCCTCGGTCAGGGCGTCACCGGTCAGTCCCTTGAGCGAAATCTTGGTTTCGTCGATGGTCAGTCCGTCGAGCGACTTTTTGACGTGATCGGCGCCAATACCAAGTACCGTGGCCGTTTCTAAAAGTGCAGTCTCGACACCCTTGAATACCAGACCAAATTGCGCCGGCAACTCGCCGCCCAGCGCCGCCGTATGTGGGGCGTTTGTCGTACTCTTTTTCAGTCCGAAATAACTCGACGTTGTGGTGTTAACACTGGCGTATTGATCAAATCCCCTGCCGCCTTGCAGATCGCGCACGCTGCCGCCGAACTGGATGCCGGAATCGACGATGTTTCGTGTGGTCTTGCCCCACAAGTTATTAACGAAGCCAGCGATTTTACCCCCCAGGCCAGGCCCGAAAACCCCTTTGGTGACTTCGGTCATGACCTTTGAAATGCCATCGGTCGCTTTGCCGATGTTGAGCTGGCCCGTCTGGATTTCGAGGTTGGTGCCATCGGCGACGCCTGGCGCGCGCACGATGAGATCGGACAGACCTTTCATCGACGCTTCGATCGCGCGGAGGGCGGTCAGCATGCCACGGTTAATTGGCACCAAGGAGCCGCTGTGATCTTCCAGCATCGCCAGCGAGCGTGCGATCGATTCCGACTTGGCATCGGTGTCGCCGAAGACTGACCCGGTACCCTGAAGCTTTTGCGCGTCAGCGGACGACTGCCCGCCGCCACTACCGCCGCCCCCCGCCACTGCAAAGCCCAGCGAGGCCATCACAGCAGCCATGGCGGCCATGCGCGCCCACGCCGTGCATGGTTCGCCCTGCGCCTGCGTTGCGACGCCCACAGCCGCAGCGGCGGCGCCCTTTGTCATCGATGCCGCCACGTCCGGCGCCACGCTGGCCACCGTCGCCGCCGTTTCCGTCGCCTTGCTCGTGACGAACATGCTCGTGAACGCCGTCAGCAGCCCGCTCTTTGCCAACATGTTCTGAATTGCAAGTGCCATTTCGTAAGCGCGGAAAGCCTTCTCGGCGCCGTGCAATACCTTGTAGCCCGCCGTGTTCTCCTTGAAGAAGCCCTTCGCCGCGCTGGCCATGTCGCCATACGAGCGCACTTGGAGCTGCGCGGACCGCTGTGCGGCGATAGCATTGGCGCGTTGAATCATGGCCTGGTCGCCGCCGGCGTCCTTCGTCGATTTCTTCAGTTCAGCATCGATGGCGGCCTGAGCGCGCGCGTAGCCGGACAGTGCGGTGGTCAGTTCACCAATAGCCGTGCCGACGCGGCCAAACGATTCAGCCATGCCGGCTGCGGCTGATTTCGTCACCTCATCAATGGCTGTCATAATTTCCAGCAAATCTTTTGCCGCCGCGACGCCCCCGCCAGCCCCCAGGTCGAGCGCGACCTTCTTGACCGTCAGCTCCCGAATTTTTTCCAGCTTGGCGATTTTTTCGTTTAGCGCGAACATCTCGGCGTACGTTGCCGGTCCGGCGTCAAGCGCGGCCTGGGCCTTCGCAATCGCAAGGTCGACCACCGCAACCTCGGTTTTGCCAAACACTTCAATCTGGTGCTCAAGCGCCTTTGTCTGGTCGTCCAGTGCCTTCCTTTCGTTGTTGATCCTATCGAACGTCTCTTCATCCGATTTCGCCGATGCCTTTGCAACGTTGTCTTTCAATGCCAAGGACTGAGCCTGCGCGGCGATGGCGTCCTCTTGCAGCGACATCATGGCGATCTCAGCGCGTGCGCCCTCAATGGACGCTTTTGACAGGGTGGTTTTCCCGGTCTTGATCTCGGCATTCAGCTTGATTGTCATCTTCTGCGATTCGGTCAGCTTGTCGTTACCATCGAGCTCAAGCTTGTTGGCGGCAACCTTTTCAGCGATCGACGTAATCAGGTTCTGGTACGCAGTCGCCTCTTTTCTGATTGCGGCGGCATTGCCTTTATCGGCGTACTTGTCTTGAATGCGCTTGACCATCATGTCGTACTCGGCTGTCTTGCCTTTGAGGTCTTCGATAGATTTGAGCTCGGCCTTCATCTGCTCGTCCTTGGTCGCGTATTCCTTCTTGAAGGCGACCACACGCTCGTTGGTTGTCTGTGCCGCGACCGCTGCGCTGGTCTGCTCAGCCTTCTGCATTTTCTGGGTCAGCTCTAAGATGTTTTTCATGACCTTTTCGCGCTCTCGATCGATTGCGTTGTTGCTCATTCCTGTTTTATTAGGATCGAACTCACCTGTACGGGTGTTGAGGGCATTTAAGCGCCTCGATGCGGCGCCCAGTTGCTCAGTCACCGGGATGGCCTTTTCGGCGCCGGCAGTGCTCATACCGAGATTCTTCAAGCGCAGCAGTTTTTCGTTCTTGTCAATCTGTTCGTCGAGGCCCTTGACGATGCGCGCGTGGGCATCGTCAAACGACTCAAGCGCGGTTTCGTTGGATTCCTTGGCATCCTTGCCCCACTTCGACCAGGCAAGAGCGCCTGCGCTGAGGGCGATGATGATCGCGCCGATGGGGCCGCCCACAAGCGTCAGCGCTCCACGTAACATGCCCATGGCTCGCGTTGCTAGGCTGGCTGCGCCGACCTGCGCCGTAATTGCGGCCGTGTTGGCGATGGACGCCGTGGTGGCTCCGCCGGCGGCCACAGCTTGGGCAGCCAGTGCAACAGCATGCGCCTCGGCGGCTGCGGCGGCACGCGCCTGCGCAGGGATCAAGCCATTGGTGGTGATGGCCAGCGCAGCGGTGCCCTGAGCAGCCAGCACGGCGGCGCGCAGCTCGGCCACACGCGCCGTCGTGAGCGCAGCGGTGCTGGCCGTGGCGCTCACGTTGGCCTGGGCTTCCGTCAGCTTGGCGGCTGCAGCTACTGCCGCTGCCTGGGTTGTTGTAACGGCAGCTTGCAATGTGGCGGTCGCCAGCGCACGCTTCGCGGCCACCGCAGCGAACGCATCTGTAGTCAGGCTGGCGAGCCAGGTGGTCGTCTTGATAGCTATCATGGTCGTCATAGCCCACGCCACGCCCGCCAGGTTGCTGGACAGCAGACCAATGGCTCCTGTGAGTGCCGACACCGCGCCGCTTGCATTCGCCTGCACGCCAACCAGTTCCATGACGTTGTTCTTGAGTACAGTAAATGCGCCGCCGATCGTTTGCACCTGGGCCGCCTCCACGCGCAGCTTCTCCAACGCATCAGGGAGCACCGTTGCCATGATATTTGAAGTGATCTGGCCTTCCTCAGCCATTTTCTTCAGCGCGCCAACGGGCATGCCCATTCCATCTGCCAGCGCCTTCATCAATCGTGGTGCCGCCTCGTTAACAGCATTGAATTCCTCGCCACGCAGTGTTCCCGAAGAAAATGCTTGCGAAAGCTGCAGCTGTGCGGAGGCCGATTCAGAAGCTGCGGCGCCCGAGACTTTCAGGGACAAATTTACGACTTCAGTAATGGCGGCAACTTGCTTTTGCGAAGTGCCCAGTTCGCGAGTTCCATTAGCAATGCGGGCGTACAGCACCCCTGTCTCAGCAAGGGATTGCTGCGACGTCGTCGCCACCCGTTTAACGTCCGCGTACGCAACGGCATATTCCCGCGTCGACGTCGACGCCAAGCGGAGCTGAGCAGTAAATTTGGCGTAGGTATCGGAAAGCTGAATGAGTTGCGCCAACCCCACACCGCCAAAGACGCCAGCGAGCGCCCCCTTCAGTACGTCTGCGGCCCTGCCCATTGCCATAGTGGAGTCTGAAACTACACGCCGCGCCATATCCATATCCTGCTGCAGCCGTGCAATGTCGGCACGCAGCCGAATTTCCATGTCGCCAACGATCATGTTGATCCCAAATAAAGATGGCCGCTATCGAAGCGGCCGGTGTGTAGCAATCACGAGAGAAAATCATCAAGGTTCCGCGCTGTCTCCTTGACGTGAACCCGCTTGAGATATTCATCGTTCCCGAACGGAGGCGGGCAATCTCGCTTTGTCGCCTGGTGCGACTCGCTTAGGTACGCCCTAGACATTCTGATCAGCGTAGAGGCTTCCCATTCAGTCAACTCGACACCCGTGTTGCGCTGACACGCAGCAAGCTCCGAATGGCTCAATGGCCCTTCTCCCATGCTGCCGGACAGCGTCGGGCCCCAAGCCCACAGGTAATCCAATAGATGCGATCCACAGTCCAAGTCAGGCATCGCGGGCTGATATCGTTCGTCCTTATTGTCGTCCTTGAGCTTTTGGAGCCGAGACCTACGGGAGACTGTCGATTTATCACCTTCAGCATTTTCCGGCACCGCGCCAAGCCAAGCACAGTGCCGGACGTGCAGAATTAAGCAGCCGGCGACGCCTTCGTAAAATTTGCGGTATCGCTCAACAGCTTATCCAGCTGTGCCGGAATGAAGCACAGTTCCAGATCGCTGTAGACCGCCAAGTGGAGCGCTTTGTCGGTCAGCTCGTCGACTTCGATGTTCTCGAAGCGATCGGTTACTGCTGCCAGGAAGTCGGCAGTGTCCTTGATTTGATCTTCCGCAGTGAGGTCCGATTTTCCTTTCTTTTTGTAGCGGTCCATGTTGCGGTTCGCCTGCGCTGCCTTCGCCTTCGCGTAGACCTTGGTGCCCGGCCCGAACACATGCACGTTCATCGGCTTCGATTCGTCCGGCTTGCCGTCCGGGCCATCAGCGAACATAGGTTCATCATTGCCGTCGCGCAGCTGATGAGTGGCCGTAGGAACGAGAGCGTATTTTTTGAGATTGGTCATGGTGTACTTTCTTTTTGTGAGTAAATTGTTGTTCGTGCCCGGCCCTGCGCCCACGAAGGCGACAGCGACAGGCCGATGCTGTATTGGCCGCGTGGCCAAAATAAGATTGGGATGTTGCTTAGGCTGTGATGGTGTCGCTCTGGCGCAGCAAGGTGAAGCTGCCTTTCACTGCGTTGTTGCTAGTGCCATTGTTTTCGACGAATTTCATCACCTGGGCGGTGAAGTAACGGATCGCCTTGTTTTGCTTGACGAGTTTGAACGACAGAATGTCATAGCTGTTTGCACCTTTTTCGATGAGGATCTGGCCAGCATCGTCTTCGATCCATGCGCATTCAAAGTCGGCATTGGGCAACTTGTACGAGCCCTTCTTTTCGCGGTCGCGCGCATTGCCCACGGTGGAGAGCGTCGAGGTCGAGTATTCACGTCCCTTGACGCCACCGACGTTGGTAATACTACCGACCTCAACCCATTTCAGCTCGCCGTACGTGACCGCCGTATCGTCGGTCGGCCTGGTCGGAAAAGCAAATAACTGCGTGCCGGCTACTGTATCGAAGTCATCTTCAAATGCCATGAGGTGCTACCTTTCATAAATTGGCCCGCTCGCGGAGTGCGAAGCGGGCGGGCTGGAAAAACGCTGGACAAAAAAAGAGCCGCTAAGTAGCGGCTCTTCGGTCATAAATGGAATTCAATTTGGCGCGATGTAGACGACTTTAAAGTCGCGCGTTTGCTGGTACAAGCCAGCCGCGTCGTCGTACATATCTGCGCCTACGACGTCGCGCAAAACACTACGCACGACTACACCAGTGATCACGCCGGTGTGCACGCCACTGCCTAACTTGGCCGCCTCCATGAGAGCTTTCTGTTCGGGATATGACTTGGCGTGCACCGTGACTTGGATGCGGGAGGTAACCAGAACGCTCGCCTGCAGGCGTGAGGCCGTTCCTAGCTCCACGCGCGTAATTTCCTTGATGCTTATCGCCGGAATGACGCCAACGGGAACTGTGCCGGCATAGATGCTGCCGGCTTCGATGAGCGCCGCCAGCGGCGCATGGTCAATGAGGAGGGCACGAATGACTTTCACCGCGCTCATTTCCCGGAACCTTTCCCTTTCGATTTCGGCTGAGGCGTCAGGTCAACCGCGACTGCTCCAGCGGCCACATCGATATCCACGTCGTCCCGCAGCACTTCGACCGCATCGCCACGGCGGATGTGGTACTGGGCGAGCCGATCACCGCGCGGGGAATCGACCGTTTCGTATTCAACGCCGGCCACGAGGTCAATAACGTTGACGCCATCGATTGAACCCGGCTTTGAAATGGACATCCTGATTTTCATCTGTCCTCCGGTGCCGGGACATTCAAACCTTCCACGGTCAATCGCTTGCGAATCTGAGTGCCGATCGCGTGGATCGCCGCATCCGCCTTGCCGTCCATCGCCGGTCGGAGAAACGGATGAGGACGAGCGCCCGGGTGTTGGACGCGCTGGGTAACAGTGCCGCCAAAAGCGAGCGCGGATGCCCGCTTTGCGTTAATCACGTGCGGAGCAGTACCGAATTCGACGAAGTGCCAGTACCACGCCTTTTTGTTCCCCGCCTTAACGGAGGCACTTACGCGGCCCTTCTTGTAGCCCGTATTAACCCGTATGCTTCGCCGCAGCGCGCCGAGTTCAACAGGCACTTGCGACTTCGCTGCGTCCTTAAACACATTCGCACCAGCGCGCAGCGCTGAACGCATGATGTTCTTTTCCACCTTTACGGACACTTGCTGGAGAAAGGCGTCCAGCTCGGCGCCGCCCGAAATATTTCGGTTATTGTTCATATTGAATAGCCCTCCAAGATATATTCGCTCCGCTCCCGGTCATCCAAGAGCGCGGGGCCGGCGATGATCTGCATCAATCGATCACCCCGGCTATGCAACGTCACGCGCATTTCGGCAGTGATCGCGCTGTTATTGCGGATTCGCAGGCGCGATCGCTGCAACGCCAGGCGCAGGCCGTCGTTTGTCGACTCCGCGCGGCTGGGCAGGATGTCCTGCACATTTGCCCATATTCGCGATTCGACTACCACCCAGCTATCAAGCGGGGTGTTGTACTCCGGATGACGTCCTGCCGCGCGGCGCTCGATCGTGACCTTGTCGTTTTCGGTGAAAGTCTTCATGTCAGCTGTACACCTTGAATGCGTCGAGAAGGCGTACGAGATGCGGCGACACAGCAGTGCCTGCCGGCGCGTACATTTCCTTAATTTTCGCCAGCAGGTACTTCTTTATCGGCGCTGGCGTCGAGGCATCAGTGAGGCCGTAGCCGCTCACGAACTCAATGGTGACAGCGCCAGTTCGTGGCAGGGTTGCCGGCCACTGCTTCCCGAGCGCCGGCTCGACCCAGCCAGGCGTCGCTACCGTGTTGACGAAGTAATCCTCCGTCGGAACTGTGCGTTCAACACCTTCGATGTCAAGATACTTAACGCTCGTTACCGATTGCACTGGCGATGGCGCCAGGCGTACCCTGTTTTCAAACCGGTCGAGCGTTGCCAGGTACGACCGCGTGATGATCGCCCGCTGCATCTCAAACTCCGCGTCTTCGGTAATTGCGAGGATGTCGATTTCCAGCTCAGCATCAAAGTCGCTTCCGTTGAGCCGCGCCGCACTGCGCGCGGCAGAAAGCGACACCGCCATGCCCACCGGTGGAGTAATAAGTCGCGTGGTCATGGTGGCTATCCGACGTTGTTGAGATATGCGGTCAAAGCGCGCGCCATGACTGTTTCAATGCAGAATTCGCTCGGATGAAATTTGTCGCCCTGGTGGTTCATCGCGCGAACCCAGCGCTCTGGCACTGCACCGTCACCGATGCCAGGAAACGATAGAACGCTTGCGCCCGCTACCGTTCCAAGCCATGCGTTGAACTCCACTCGGTAACGATCTTGAAGGGCATTAAGGTCGTTGTAGGGCAGCAGCGGGATGAAGCACACATGAGCAATACCGTTTGCGCGCGCAAAGCGAACAATCTCCATAGCGCGGCTTCTGTGCTCTGCGAAAGTACGCGCCAGATTTGCGATCACATAGCCGTCATTCACTGATGCCGGGCTGATTACCAATCTGTCCGGGATGATGCCGGCGGCGACCAATTCCTGCGTGCGTGCCCAAAATTCCGGTGCGCCTTTGCTGGAACAGCCGAGATTTACGTAATTAACCGGACGCGCTGGAGTGGATGCATCGGCACATCCACGGTAACCCCACGACGTAAAAATACCACTGACCAGTTGGTCGTTTTGCCCGGTCGAATCTGTCGCCACAACACACGTTATTGAAGGCACAGCATAATGAAAGATCGGGAAAATCAGGTGCGATTCAGCGCTGAGAGCGAGGTTGAGACCCGGATTAGTCAACGCGTCTGCACCGTAGTTAAAAGTCTGGATGATCCGGCCGCGATTCTCCAAAGTAGCCGTACGCATCGCCGGCGATGCCGCCACAAACCAAAATTTTCCACCCACTGCGGGATCGTGATCGATGCGGAATACAGCCGCGTTAAGGCCGCCAGGAACGTCAGCGCGCGGGACCGAATTGAGCGGGAGAACATCCGACGCAACGATTTGCGTCGACGTTGCGGACGCCGGAATCGTGGGCGTCGGTGCGCCGCCCCAGGTCAACGGAAAAAATCCGTTGACCGTGCCTGGAGCAGCCATTACGCCGTATGTAACGCCGTTGATGACCGGTTTGCACAGATTCGCCAGGACATTGAGTGCGACCGTTTCGGTCACGCCGGCGATTGCTCTCAGCCCGGTAATCTGGTTATTGGCCAGATTGACATACACCAGCTGTACAGCGTAGAACGGGGCCTCGGCAACGCAGGTCAGGCCCCATGTCGCCCGGTACGTGGACGCACTCGCAAGAAGCCCGCCAAAGGTCACGCCGGCAATAGCGCTACCAAACCACTTCGCCGCGCCCTTAATATTGGCCATCCTCCGACGCTTGGTACGGCTGTTCCTTTGCAACACACCGTCGCCTTCTATCGGGCCAACAGTCGGCGCAGGGTAATGAGGCGTACCTCCGGCTAGATTCGTAGTCGCCATCTTTTCGGCGACCAGCCCTGCTTCTGTTCCGGTATCCAAGATGACGATTGCGTTCGCGGGATAGTTCGCGTACCCGCAGAGAAGTCGAATAGTCATCGGTACACGCTCGCCAGACTAAGGGCGTACTCGACTGCGGAAGGATCTGGATCGACAACGCCGACCAGGCCATCGAGCAACGCGGCATCGAGTTCGACGACGTCGTTGCAATTGCCATGCTCGCACTGGACCAGCACGCGCACACGGACGAATTCCAGTGACGCCGAATGGCCTTCATCGTAGAAGACCGGTGCCGCGTCCGGCTGAACTGTATCGCCCAGCCGTGGGGTCATTGCATCGAGCTGCGGCTTATCGTCAGGCGGCGACTCTGTCGTATCCAGACGGGTTGCAACAATCGTTTTTTTGGACATTGAATTCTCCTGTTGCCCCAAGTTGCAGATTCGCGACCTGGGGCGCCGCTGTTTAGGTTAGGGAATGCTGGTAGACCTTGATGCCGTTCAGATCGAGCAGATTGCCCCCCGCACGCGCCCATGCCAGAAAACCGACTTGCCCTTTGCTGGTGTAGACCGAGTCCTCAAAGCGGAACAGCAGCAGCTCCAGAACGTCGCGGATCATGTATTTGGAGAAATCGCCGTATCCGATCGACTTGGCGTTCGCGCCAGGCTGTGCCATGTCGTTGTTGATGGCGACATCGTCGCCCAGCAGTTGGGCTGGGGTGCCGGTCTTGATACCGGCCTCGTACGAATCGGCCCAAATAGGGCGACCGGCGCTGTCCTTGAGCTTGCGGACCATCTTGCGGGTCTGTTGGTGCATCATGAAGCGGCAGTTCCCTGCGTCCTGATAAGCCGCATCGATGGACTCTTGCAGATCGACCAGGTCTTCCCAAGTGACCAAGACGGTTTGTCCAGTAGCGCCGATTTTTCCGATTGGCGCTACCGTCGTGTATCCCGTGGGCTGGCCGACGCCAGTTCCGCTGGTAAAGCCCTTGTTCATCGTGCGGCCAATGCGGTCATTGATACGCTTGACGACCATCGCGATGATGTCGATCGAGCTGTCCTGCAGCAGTTCCATCGGGATCGTGATGATCTTGGAGCTTGCTTTGAAGGCGGCCAGGCTGGCCGCACCAACGGTCGGATCGGCGGACGACGCCTGCGTGTTTTCCGGAACCCATTCTCCTTCTTCGGAGGTGCCATCGGAAGTTGGGTAGCTCAGGGGATTGCCCTGGGACGTGGTGATGCTCGATGCAACGTTTCGCATGCCGCCGTAAGCCTTCAGCGAGTCGATCAGCTCCTTGGCCACGTCGGTCTGTACGGTGTAGCCGCCCTGCCCCGGCGTACCGACAGACATCGTATTGCGAATTTCCTTCATTTCTTCGCTCGACATTGCCTGCGGGCCTTCGCGCAGCAGCTTGGCAAACAGGACGCGGGATTTGTTGTTCTCGGCGCGGGCACCGGGGTTGGTACGGAAATGCTCGACGTCGCGGTTGTGCTCTTCGATATCGAGCGCCATGACTTTTTCAATGTTCGAGATTTCGGTTTCAAGCGCTTCGATCTTGTCGCTGCGCGCATCGAAAATGGCTTGGTCGTCCTTCGTCCACAGGCGATCGCCTTTCTGGCTCATCTGGTTGCGTGCTTCCTTCGCGAGTTGCTGACGTTCCTCGCGCAATGCTTGAATCGATTTCATCTTTTTCCTTTAATGATGGTCGTAAAAAAAGCCGCTCAAGGCGGCTAAGGTCAGGATTGCGCGAGTGCGTTATCCGATTTCGTGGAGGCGCAGCCGGTTAAGGTTGCGCTGACGGACAGCTTCCCAATCGGGGATGGCGTCCTCGGGCGGCGCAATCCGCGGAGCATTGCTGTAGGCCGAAAGATTCCATCTGTTCTCGACCTTGGCGGTTCCGGTGATAGAGTCCACGAACCCGTTTTCAACGGCCTCATCTGCCGTGAACCAAGTCTCGGCGTTCATCCATGCCGCAATCTCGTCTCGTGCTTTGCCGGTCTTGCGCATGTAGTCGGCAACAATCGATTCATCAATTTTTCCGAGGAGCGCAGCAGTCTCGGTCAGATCGTCCTTGTTCCCATACGCCATTGTCCAGGCGTTATGGATCATGTAGAAGCTGCCGGCGGCGATGGTCACGGTCGCGCACGCTGCAGTAACGTAAGTCGCCGCGCTGGCGGCCAGTCCTTCGATCACCGCGTGTACGTTTCCGTGCTGGGCAATCGCAGCGGCCATGGCGCGACCGTCGAAAACATCGCCACCTGGCGAATTCACGCGCAGGGTGACTTTTTTGCCATGCATGCCGCCCAGTTCCTTGTTGAACGCGGCAGCGCCCACTCCCCAATATGGGTCGATCACGTCATACAGGAACAGCGTCTCCGGGTCAGTCTCCGAGCGGATCACTGCCGGGGTTCGCGTCGCGTTGTTCCGGATCAGTTGCACTATCTTTTTCATTTTCATCCTTAGTTTTTTCGGCCTGCGGAGCCGGCTTATCCGGACGGAACAGCACATCGCCGCCGTCGACAGGTGGCAGATTCTTGATGCGTCGCACTTCGTTCACGGTCATCCATCCAGGGCCTTGCGAGCCACCGATACACTGGCGCATGTACTCGCCCTCGGCCTTTGAATCGCCGGACAGCAGAGATTCCATCCGGTGCTCGACGAACGGAGAAGCGCGACGAAACAGCTTGCGGTTAAGCTCCTGGCGGATAACGTCGAGATGGTGCTGCATCGAAAATTTGATGAACCCCAGTGTCTGCTGCTGCACGCCGCTTCCCCATGAAGTAGTGGTTTCCTGGGCGCCGATCATGTGCGGCGGAACCCCCAAGGCGCGGGCGATGTCGATCACTTGGAATTTCCGCGATTCAAGAAGCTGAGCATCGCCTGCCGTCATGCTCATCTCTTGGATGTCGAGACCTTGCGTGAGCACCATCGGCAGGCCAGCGTTGTTCACGCCGGCGTATCGCTTCTTGTATTCGTCGCGCAGCTGCTCGACCTGTTCAGGCTCCATGCGCGCACCTGCCTTGATGACATGCTTAGGCGCCGCACCATTGGAGAAGAAGTTCCCGGAGAAGGTGTCCGCCGCTAACGCGACTCCAATGGATTGGAAAGCCCCCCACTGGATCGCGGACATGCTGTGCGTGCCGTTAAATCCGAAACCAGTGAAGTGCAGCATGTCGTCCTGATGCACTGCATAAACCCGGCCTTCGTCGTCGCAAACCGTGTAAATCAAGAAGTCGCCATGCTTCTTTCCGCTAACGCGATCGGGATGAAGAGGACGCAGCGCCTTTATCGCGGCGCCAGCGCGGACGATTTCGACGTAGCCGTCGCCGCGTAACATCCGGCTTTGCATTATCCAGCTCCACATTGCAGCTGCAGTCCAGTTACCGATCGGCTGTTCGTTCAACAACCACCACAATTCTGGCTGGATACTTTCACGCGCACCGTCCACCTCCCGATAAACCGAGATCGGAATTGACGCCAGGGTGCCGGCAAGAAGCCGCACCCCTGCGTACACTGCGGAAACTCGCATCGCAGATTGCGGCGTAACCGCAAAGCCCGACGCCGATGCGGTGCCGCCCAGAACGGCGATTACCTGCGGGTCACTGGATTTGATCACTTGGGTGGCGTTGGCGATCCGTGCAGACGTCTGCACATCCGACTCGGCGCTGCCAGGGACATCAAAGCTGTGCGCCACCGCTGACATAGGCGCCTGCTCGACTGCATCTCCGCCAAAAAAACCATTAAATATTTTCCACATTAAAGCCCCACGAAGCCTTGGTCGATACGATCATCGACAAACACGAGCGCCCGGCCCATGCCAATCAGCATGGCAACGGGGCCGTCAATTTTTTCACTCGGCTTTTCTTTGGTCGGATGTTTAAGCCCGCTGAACTTCGACTCCCGCAGAACGACGTTACCCATCATCCATTCCATGCACGTATTGCCCTGGTGGACCAGGTCTCCAGTCAGTACCTTGTTCTCGATCTCGATGATCGGCATGGTGAAGTGTGTCGAAGTTTGGGAAATCTCGACCATCGGTAAGCCTTTCTCGATCAACTTCGCTACGAAATAGGAGGCAAATTTCGGGTCGTACGGCACTTCCTTGACCCGGAACCGGGCGGCGAACGCCTCGATGTCGGAGCGGATCACATCGAAGTCAGTGGCGTTGCCTGGATTGATGTGCAGCTCGTCGAGCAACGCGTAGCGTCGGTAGTGGTCGTTCTCCTTTTTTTCCGCTTCGTACTCGTTGAGATAGAAGCGGAAGAACACGTAAAACTTGTTGCCACGTTTGAAAATCAGGCAAAGCGCGGCGATGTCGCTCTTTTCCGCCAGGTCCAGACTAATCCAGCATTCCTCGCCTTCAAAATGCTCCAGCCTAATGGTGG
>NZ_WHJG01000061.1 GCF_011682175.1 Massilia frigida | reverse complement strand
ATGCGCAGCTTGCCGCTGGCGACGACGGTGGACGAGGTGGAGGCGCTGTTGCCGTGGAATTTGCATAGCCATGATTTAGCCAGCGAAACGGTTCCCTGAACAGCCTGGGGTTCATGGGGCACTTACATTGGTGCAGCGCATGATATGGAGGTAAATGAATTCGGCCACGCTCATTTCCAAGATACGATTAAGAATTTTTCTTACGAGAACCATGTCGATATCATTGCGCACGTGGAACCTAAAAAGCGTTAGGGAAACGCCAAGTTATTGAAATTTTGGCCCCCGCTGCTTGTGCAGCGCTGATTCGAGCTCGTCTGCGGACCCGAAGCGCGTCTCATTAACGATCTCGCTGATGTCGCCATTGAGGTGCTCGACCATGCCATCGGATTGCGGATGGCATGGAGGAATGAGTCAATGCTCCATCTGGGCCTGTACAGGAGCGAATACCGTCGTGAACGCTTGATTTCATCAGGACATTCCATCGCCGTTGCCGCGATCCGCCGAGCCGGGATGTTTAGCTTCCGTCGATCTCCGGCGTAGCGTTCTCCCGTTGGTGTTAAAGTATCGCTCACGCCGAACCAATTCCCATAGCGATGGACTACCAGCAACTCATCACGCAGCGGCGTACGCATCCCGCATGGCGCCTGCTCGCCGCCGACAATGCCGCGATGATTGCGAGCTTCCTGCACGCGAGTTTCATCGCGCCCAACCAGCGCACCATCGGCCGCCAGCAACTGGCCTCGCAATTGGACGACCACCTCTACCACCTGCACGAAAGCGCCGGCGAAATCCTGTTCCCCAAACCCGCCACCGCCTATCTGGACGACTGGGCTTCCGATGAACGCGGCTGGCTGCGAAAATACTACCCGCCCGGCGACGACGAAGCCCACTACGACTTGGCCTCGGCCACCGAACAAGCCCTCGAATGGCTCAAGAACCTGGGACAGCGCACCTTCATCGGCACCGAATCGCGCCTGATGACGGTCTTCGACCTGCTGCACCAGATCGTCGACGGCAGCGAACTTGACCCGCGCGCCCGCATCGCCGAACTCAAACGCCGCAAGGCCGACATCGACGCCGAAATCGCCGACATCAGCGCCGGCAGGTTCGCGTTGATGGACCCGACCCAGGTGCGCGAACGGTTCCTGCAAATGGCGGCCACCGCGCGCGACCTGCTGTCGGACTTCCGCGCGGTCGACACCAACTTCCGCACGCTCGACCGCCAGGTGCGCGAACACATCGCCACCTGGGACGGCAGCAAGGGCGAACTGCTGCAAGCGATCTTCGGCCAGCGCGACCTGATCGCCGACACCGACGAAGGCCGCAGCTTCCGCGCCTTCTGGGACTTGTTGATGTCGCCCTCGCGCCAGGACGAACTCACCGGCCTGCTCGACGCCGTGCTCAAGCTCGGCCCCGTGCGCGAACTCCAGCCCGACGGCCGCCTTCAACGCATTCACTACGACTGGCTCGAAGCCGGCGAAGTCACCCAGCGCACCGTCGCGCGCCTGTCCGAGCAACTGCGCCGCTACCTCGACGACCAGGCCTGGCTGGAAAACCGCCGCATCATGCAGCTGATCCGCGACATCGAACAGAAAGCGCTATCCCTGCGCGGCCAGATCGACGAACGCGCTTTCATGGAGATCGACGACGCCGCGCCCACGGTCGCCCTGTCGATGGACCGCACCCTGTACAATCCGCCGTTCAAGCCGAAAATCACGCAGCAAATCATCAGCGACGACGGCATCGACATCGTATCGGACGCGCTGTTCGAGCAGATCTACGTGGACCAGCTGCGCCTCATGTCGAACATCCGGCGCGCCCTCCAGACCCGCCAGCAAGTCTCGCTCGGCACCCTGGCGCGCGAGTATCCAATCGAGCAGGGCCTGGCCGAACTGGCCACCTACCTCAAACTGGCCACCCAGGACATGCACGCCGCCATCGACGACAACCAGTCCGAAACGGTCGACTGGACCGACGACAATGGCCGCCGGCGCCAAGCCACGCTCCCCCTTATCATCTACGCCGCATGAACCCTGAACCGACCACGCTCAACGACCAAAACCGCCTCGGCCAACTGCTGGTAGCGCTGTTCCAGGGAGTGCTGTACCGCGACACCGACAGCGCCCTGTGGCAGCCGCTGATGGACCTGCAGGCGCGCGTGCGCGACTATGGCGCCACGATCGGCCTTGAACTCATTCTCGACGAGGCCGAAGGCTACGCCTACCTGCGCCAGCGCCCTGCCGTGGTGGGCGAACCGGAACTGCCACGCCTGATCCAGCGGCGCCAGCTCAGTTACCCGGTCAGCCTGATCCTGGCCCTGCTGCGCAAGAAGCTGGCCGAATTCGACGCCACCGGCGGCGACCCGCGGCTCGTCATCGACCGCGACCAGATCGCCGAACAGGTACGCCTGTTCCTGCCGCAGACCGGCAACGAAGCGCGCCTGCTCGACCGCATGGACGCGCACCTGAACAAGGTCGTGGAACTCGGCTTCTTGCACCGGCTGCGCGGACAGGACAACCAGTTCGAAGTGCGCCGCATCCTCAAGGCGTTCGTGGATGCCCAATGGCTGGCCGACTTCGAACAGCGCCTTGCGGGCTACGCCGCCCACGCCGCCAGCGGCGAGGAGGAAGCATGACCCAGGCTCCCGTGGTCGACATCCCCGCGGCCGATGGCGGCGACCCGGCACTCGAGCGCGCGGGCTTTCGCCTGCGGCACTTCGAAGTATTCAACTGGGGCACCTTCCACGAACGCGTCTGGCGACTGCACCCGGGCGGCGACAACATGCTGCTCACCGGCGACATCGGCTCCGGCAAATCGACCCTGGTCGACGCCATCACGACGCTGCTGGTACCGGCCCAGAAGATCGCCTACAACAAGGCGGCCGGCGCCGATGCGCGCGAACGCAGCCTGCGCACCTACGTCATGGGTAACTACAAGTCCGAGCGCGGTGACAGCGGCCTGGCCGCGCGCGCCGTCGCCCTGCGCGATCACAATAGCTATTCCGTGATCCTCGGCGTCTTCCACAACGAAGGCTTCGACCAGACCGTCACCCTCGCGCAAGTCTTCTGGTTCAAGAACCCGCACGGCCAGCCCGAACGCTTCTACGTCGTCGCCGATGGCGCGCTGTCGGTGGCCGAGCACTTCGCCGGCTTCGGCAGCGACATCGCGCAGCTGCGCAAACGCCTGCGCGAGCTGCCCGGCGTCACCCTGCACGACAGCTTCCCGCCGTACGGCGCCGACTTCCGGCGCCGCTTCGGCATCGCCAGCGAACAGGCAATGGACCTGTTCCACCAGACCGTATCGATGAAATCGGTCGGCAATCTGACCGACTTCGTGCGCGACCACATGCTCGAAGCGTTTCCCGTCGAAGCGCGCATCGCCGCGCTGATCGCCCACTTCGACGACCTCAATCGCGCGCACGAAGCGGTCCTCAAGGCCAAGCTCCAGATCGACCAGCTCACGCCCCTGGTCGGCGACTGCGACCGTCACGAGACGCTGCAAGAACAGGTGGTCCAGCTGCGCGGCTGCCGCGAAGCGCTGCGTCCGTGGTTCGCGCACCTGAAAGGCGAGCTGCTGGAAAAACGCATCGGCCTGCTGCAATCGGAACTCGACAAACTGGCCGGCCGCCTGGCGCGCTTGCAGGAAGAAAAGCGCAGCCAGATGCTGCGGCGCGACGACATGACCCAGGCCATCGCGGCCAACGGCGGTAACCGCATCGAGCAAATCCGCGCCGAGATCGCGCGCCTGCAAACCACGCGCGAGGAACGCTCACGCCGCTCGATCCAGTACGACGCGCTGGCGGCGGCGGTTGGCTTGCCCGGCGCGGCCGAGGCGAGCATGTTCGATGCCAACCGGCGCGCCATCGACGACGGCAAAGCCGGCTGCACCGCGCGCCGCGACGACGCGCAAAACCAGCTGATGGTGGCCGGCGTCAGCCTGCACGAACTGCGCGACCAGCACGGCGCCATCACCACCGAACTCGATTCGCTGCGCCAGCGCCGCTCCAACATCACCAGCCAGATGCTGGCGGTGCGGGCCGCCTTGTGCGACGCGCTGCGCATCGCGCCGGAAGACTTGCCGTTCATCGGCGAGTTGATCCAGGTGCGCGAGGAGGAGCGCGCATGGGAAGGCGCCGCCGAACGCATGCTGCACAGCTTCGGCCTGTCGCTGCTGGTGCCGGAGACGCACTACGGGCAGGTGGCCGCCTGGGTCGATGCGACCAATCTGGGCAACCGGCTGGTGTACTTCCGCGTGCGCGCCAATGTCAGCGCCGACCATCACGGCCTGCATCCCGATGCATTGGCGCGCAAGCTCGCCATCAAGCCCGATTCGCCGTTCTACGGCTGGATCGACGCCGAACTGGCGCGCCGCTACGACCACGCCTGCTGCGAAACGCTCGACCAGTTCCGCCGCGAAAAGCGCGCCATCACCCGGAACGGCCAGATCAAGGCGGGCGGCGAGCGCCACGAAAAGGATGACCGCCACCGGATCGACGACCGTTCGCGCTACGTGCTGGGATGGTCGAACCAGGGCAAGATCGCCGCGCTGGCAAAGCAGGAACGCGACCTCTCCACGCGCATACAGGCGCATGCCGCCAAAATCCAGTCGGTCAGGGCCGATATCGCCCGCCAGGAAGCGCTGCTGGATAACTGGGGCAAGCTGACCATGTTCTCGGACTTCAGCGACCTCGATTGGAAGCCGCTGCTCTCCGCCATCGACGCGCTCGAACGCGAACAGGACGCGTTGGCCGCATCGTCCGACATCCTGCGCACTTTGCAGCAGCAGCTCGCCGATCTGACCGTGGCCCAAGCCGACACGGAGGCGCAGGTAAACAGCGCCACCATCGAGCACGCCAAGACCGCCGAAAAGCTGGAGGTGGCCGGCGCCGCCCTGGACGACTGCGCCACCCTGCTCGATGCAACGCCAGAGCAATCGCGCGCCACGTATTTTCCGCAGCTCGATGCGCTGCGCGCCGAGGTGCTGGGCGAGCATACGCTTACAGTCGAATCGTGCGAGAACCGCGAAAAAGAGCTGCGCCAGGAACTGCAGAACCGGATCGATGCGGAAGAGAAGAAAATCAGCCGCCTGCGCGACGCCATCATCCGCGCCATGGAAAGCTACACCAAGGCCTGGCCGCTGGACGCGCGTGAGGTCGACGTGAGCATCGATGCCGCCGCAGAGTTCCGCAAGATGCTGGCGGTGCTACAAGCGGACGACCTGCCGCGCTTCGCCGGGCGTTTCAAGGAACTCCTCAATGAAAACACCATTCGCGAGATCGCCGGCTTCCAGTCGCAGCTCAAGCGCGAGCGCGAAACCATCCGTGAGCGCATCGCCACCATCAACGGTTCGCTGCACCAGATCGACTACAATCCGAACCGCTACATCGCGCTCGAAGCGGAGAACAACATCGACGCCGACCTGCGCGATTTCCAGCAAGACCTGCGCAGCTGCACCGAGGGCGCGCTGACCGGATCGGCCGACGAAGAGTATTCGGAAGCGAAGTTCTTGCAGGTCAAACGCATCATCGAGCGCTTTCGCGGCCGCGAAGGCAATGCCGAGATGGACCGGCGCTGGACGCGCAAGGTCACCGACGTGCGCAACTGGTTCGTATTCTCGGCCTCCGAACGCTGGCGCGAGGATGGCCGCGAGCACGAACACTACACCGACGCCGGCGGCAAATCTGGCGGCCAGAAAGAGAAACTGGCCTACACCGTGCTCGCTGCCAGCCTGGCCTACCAGTTCGGCCTGGAGTGGGGCGTGGTCCGCTCGCGCTCCTTCCGCTTCGTGGTCATCGACGAGGCATTCGGGCGCGGTTCCGACGAGTCGGCGCGCTACGGACTGGAACTGTTCAAGCGCATGAACCTGCAACTGCTGATCGTCACGCCGCTGCAAAAAATCCACATTATCGAGCCTTACGTGTCCGGCCTGGGCTTCGTGCACAGCGAAGAAGGGCGCCAGTCGCTGCTGCGCTACCTGACGATCGAACAGTACCAGGCCGAGCGCAGCGCGCGTGCCGCATGAGCGCCGCGGCTACCTGGTCGAGCGCGGCCACGATCCGCGTCCAGGTGCAGCGGCTGTGGGACGATGGCCGCCTGCTCGCCGCGCGCGTGCGCGGGGAATCCCTGTTCCCGCTTGAACTTCGCCTGCGCCAGCCGACCGTGGCGCAAACCGGCGAGCGTTTTGAGGAGGTGCGCGCTTGGATCAAAGAGCTCGACGCCGGCAGCAAGACGGCGTGCGGCTACGGCTACCAGATCGTCTGGCGCGAGATAAATCACCGCCAGCTCGGACGCAACCGCATCCCCGACAGCGTTGTAGTCGAGAGTGAAGAAGACGCCCTGCGCCTGATCGGACGCCAGGCCGATGCACGCCGTGTCGACCAGCTTGCCGCAGCAACCGTTAGCGCGTTTCCGCAACTGGCCGACTGGCTCGCGCGGCGCGCGCTCGTGCTGCTGGAGCAAAGCGATGCATGGGCGCGCATCCTGGCGATCCTGGAATGGTTCGTCGCTCATCCACGTCCCGTCTTGTATCTGCGCCAGCTCGATATTGCGGGCGTCGACAGCAAATTCATCGAAACGCGCAAGGCCTTGCTGACCGAATTGCTCGACCTGGTGCTGCCGGCAGGCGCCATCGATCCGAAAGCCACCGGCGCGCGCCAGT
Source organism: Massilia frigida (assembly GCF_011682175.1). GTDB lineage: Bacteria > Pseudomonadota > Gammaproteobacteria > Burkholderiales > Burkholderiaceae_D > Telluria_A > Telluria_A frigida. The sequence continues at coordinate 24,407 of NZ_WHJG01000061.1, read as the reverse complement.
TTGAAGCCCGCTATGGCTTGCTGAGCAAACCGGCGCTCCTGCGTTTTCGCCTGCTCGACCCGGCGCACACCATCGGCGGCCTGTCGGACCTCGCCGTGCCGCTGGCCCAGTTCGCGGCGCTGCAAACGGGTGTGCAGCGCGTTTTCATTACAGAGAATGAAATCAACGGCCTCGCGTTTCCCCCGGTGCCCGATGCCATGGTGATTTTTGGCGGTGGTTACGGGGTCGAGCGGCTGGCCGATGTGCCCTGGCTGGCCACGCGCGCAGTATATTACTGGGGCGATATCGACACGCACGGCTTTGCCATCCTGGACCGCTTGCGCGCCAGTGTTCCTCACGCGCGCTCCATCCTGATGGACAGCGCGACCCTGATGGCGCACCGCGCGCTGTGGGGCGCGGAAGACCAGGACAAGCGCTTCAGCGGGCAGCCAGCACGGCTCGATCCCGACGAACGGGCGCTGTTCGACGCCCTGCGCGATGATGTGTTTGGCGAGCGAATCCGGATGGAGCAGGAGCGCCTGTCGTACGGCTGGCTGCAGCAAACCCTGGCCGCGCTCATCGTATCGGCCGCGCCCTGATCATCGGCCGCGATTATTTTTTTGCGCGATGCGTGATTTCGAAGGGAAGACAAAACGCGGCACTCAGAATCATCACCGCATATCCCGTCGTTTCACCCAGCGTGAAGACGAGGTATAGACCCGATATGAAGAAAAGAATACACAACGTCCGTACCGTCAGCCTGACTTCACGGTCCTGCTTTCTCTGCTTATCCTGTTGAATGTCCAGATACTCGGCATGACCGGCAAGGTCCGTTCGCCCAGCTTCACGCCTCAGCATTTCTGCCGCGACCGAATGGTTGTAAATCTGGATCTTGAGAGAATTGATCTTTTCGTCAAACTGGATGATGCGGATGGGGCTTTTCGTGGTGCCGATGAGCGCCAAAAAAACCGCGAGAACGAACATGCCAAGGTCTGGCGTTAAGTAAGTGTCGTGGTTTGCTGTAAATGCCAGGAAAAGGACGCCAATCGCCGCAGCGGCACTTGCGCCAGCGAACCAGTAGCGGCGGGCGTTGTCGCACCGGTCGCAGACCGGAACATTCACGAGCGTAACCGCCCGCGCCTCTGTCGCCGCAACCACACTGCGCATGACTACTTTTTCAGTACGCGTGCGATATGAAAATTCTTCGCTTCCGCAACGGCAGCATGTCGCCGGCCATTGAATATCCCCCATCCGAATGTTCACTTTTGGCATGTCTGGTCCTTGATCAACGTTGAATGGTGCGTGGAGCAGCGTGGGGGGCCACGCTTGCTGCGCCCGTGCCCGAAGCGCGGATGCTACCGCACGCGCCATGCTCATGCAATGTGGGCATGGAAGCGATGACAGCGCTTACGCCTTCACCCGGCTGAGATGATAGGCGACCAAGGCATTGGCGTGTCCATGTCCGAGTTGATGATCCGACTTGAGCCAGTTGACCATCTCCATGTGCCTCATCGGGCCGGTCGATTCCAGAAGGCCAAGCCAATACGCCACCGGGTGCCCATATTTCGCTTCAATGGCGGGAAAATAGGAAGCCGGGCCTTTTACCGTGTCAGTCATTGTCGTTCTCCCTTGGTTGATGATGTTCGCTGCGAAGCAAAGGCACCGGATTGCATGCCGTCCCGCTAACGACACGACGTTCGGACGTGCCCGATATCGACATCAACGTTGGAAAAAGCCAGAATATTTGCGCAAGCGGCGGGGTAATGCCTCGGCAGTGCTTACCTGCCCAGCACTGCCGCGCCGTCCATCGCCTCAGCCGGCGCCTCGATCCGCGCATGCGCCACCGCCATGCGCAGCATGGTCGGCGTCACATACGCGCGGTGGGTACGGTCGATCGCCCACATATAAAAGCGTCCGAACAGGTTCTTGCAGCGCACCCGCGATCCCAGGCTGAACTCCACCTGGCCGCCCTTGATGATGCGTGCCGCCACGCAGGAGCGGAACGCGAGATGCTTGTCGTCCGCGCCCAGCACCACTTGCGCGCGCGTGTTGTGCTCGTCCGTGCTTTGTTCCAGCACCGGAAAGCGGTGCGCGAACAGCCGGCTCTTGTCCGGCGAGAGCAGCGACGACACCGGACAGCCCAGCGACGAGGTGCGCAATCCCATCGGCCGTACCAGCACATTGCGCACGGCCATCATGCGCGTGACGCCGCGCGGCGGATTTTCCATGAAGCCATCGAGCAGGCGGCTGAGCAACGCGGTCGCATTGGTCTCTTGGAAGTTGGACAGCGGCATGGTCAGGGTAAACGTATCTTCATGATGAAACGGCGTGCCCTCGAATTGCTTCAGCAGCAACGATCCGGCTGGCGTGGCGTCCAGCTCGCGCACGTCGGTGCCGTCGCCGTGATGCGACACAAAGCCCTTCGAGCGGCGCCACGCGCCCCATTTGCCGAGAATCGTGCCGACGGTGCCGCGTGCCGAGTAGCACATCGCGCGTTGCAAGGTGCCCGGCGGTGCTTCCAGCGACAGGTCGACGGTCGCGACCTGTCCCTTGGCCATTGCCGCGTCGAGCAAATCGGCCACTTCTTGCGGCAGCAGCGAGGTCAGCGACGGAATACTGGCTTCGTTCGCCATGACCTGCTGCCGCAGATCGTCGGACAAGTCGCCGCCGAGCTCGTTTGTGTGGCAGGACAGTGCGAAAAACACAGGATGCGGGCTGTTGCGCGTCAGTGGCGCGAACTGGTGCCAGGTCTCGCCGCCAAAGCGCACCGTGAACATGCAGTCAGGCGGAATATTGATGCATTGAAGCGCGCGCAGGAAACTTTGCGGGTCTTCCTCGATCTGCGCCGTGGATGCGCTGGAAAAGCGCAACTGCGCGCCGCCGCTGCCGGAAATGGCCGTGAAAATGCGATGCCCCGCGTGCCGGTGGAAAGGGTGACCTTTCGGCCCGACAACGAAGGAATACAGGGAAGTGGGATCGCCCTTGTCGAAATCGGTGCCGCCCAGCTTGGCCGACGGTTCGTCGAGCTCGTCGACGAATTCCTGGTGCTGCTGTTGCCGCGCCGATACGCTGGCGAACAAATGATTACCGGAGCCGTGTACCAGTTGCGCGATCAGCGACACTTCGACCGGCAGGCCGCCCGAGCTGGACCCAATCCGAACCGAAGGAAAGGTTTGCACAACCTTAATCATTGATAGCATGGCACTTCCACATAGTAAATTATTGCTCACATTCTACACATGTAGTATGTACGCCAATTGCGAAAGTAGGCTTGCTGAGCTTTTTTGCAACAGGTGGCAAGGCGTTATTTGATCGCACACAGCGCGTCGTACAAGGGGCGCGCGGCCTCGGCGATGCGTTCCAGGCTCGCCTCGCGCAACTGGCTGGTATCGACCGTGTTCGCGCTGTCCAGACCCGCCCAGCGCAGCAGCGCCGCGCAGGCTTGCGGGTGGTCGAACATGCCGTGCAGGTAGCTACCCAGGATCTGCTCGTCCTTCGAGCGCGCGCCTTCGGGCCGGCCATCGATGCGAAACGCTGGCGTGTCGAGCGCCGCGCCACTGGAAACGCCCATGTGAATCTCGTAGCCCGTCACGTCGGCATCGGCGAAGGCGCAGCGGCCCGTCACCTGCGCCAGGCGCTTGTCGGTGGTCAGTTCGGTGCGCAGGTCGAGCAGGCCGAGGCCTGCGCTCACGCCGCTCTCGCCCTCCACCCCATGCGGATCGGTCACCTCGCGCCCCAGCATCTGGAAGCCGCCGCAAATGCCGATCACCTTGCCGCCGTAGCGCAGGTGCTTGTCGATATACGGCCCCCAGCCCTGATCGAGCAGATAGGCCAGGTCGCCGCGCGTGTTTTTGCTGCCCGGGATAATCAACAGGTCGCACGCAGGCTTGGCCTCGTTCTGGCGCACGAACTGCATGTCCACATCCGGATGCACGCGCAGCGCGTCGAAATCGGTGTGATTGCTCATGCGCGGCAGCGACGGCACGACCACCTTGAAGGCCCCGCGCGACGCCTGCACCGCCTGCACCGCGTCTTCCGCGTCGAGGAACAGCCCTTGCAGGTAAGGCAGCACCGCCAGCACCGGTTTGCCGGTCTGCTGCTCCAGCCATTCCAGGCCCGGTTCCAGCAGCGAGATATCGCCGCGAAAACGGTTGATCACAAAACCGATGGTCCGGTCACGCTCGCTCTGCGACAGGCACGAAAGCGTGCCGACAATGTGCGCGAACACGCCGCCGCGGTCGATGTCGGCCACCAGGATCACCGGGCAGTCGACCGCCTCGGCGAAGCCCATGTTGGCGATATCGCGGTCGCGCAGGTTGATCTCCGCCGGGCTGCCGGCGCCTTCCACCACGATTGCCTGGTATTGCTGGCGCAGGCGATCGTACGATTCGAGCACGGCGCCCATCGCCACCGTCTTGTACTGATGGTAGTCGCGCGCATTCATCTCGGCGCGCACCTTGCCGTGAATGACCACCTGCGCGCCGATGTTGCTCGATGGCTTGAGCAGCACCGGATTCATGTCCGTATGCGGCGCCACGCCGGCGGCAATCGCCTGCAGCGCCTGGGCGCGGCCGATCTCGCCGCCGTCGGCCGTCACCGCGCTGTTCAAGGCCATGTTTTGCGGCTTGAACGGCGCCACCCTCACGCCCTCGTTTTTCAACAGGCGGCACAAGGCCGCCACCACGGTACTCTTGCCGGCGTCGGACGTGGTCCCCTGCACCATCAGGGTGTGATATGGGAAGCGGCTCATGGCGTGGTGCGGCGCTGGCGCACGATATCGAGTTTCTCGCACAGGATTTCGGCGCCGGCGATCATGCGCGGCCCCGAGCGGTTGAGCAGGTTGCCGTCGATGCTGAACAAATTGCCGCGCTTGACCGCCGTCATGGTGGTGTAGGGCTTCCATAGCGTGAGGCCAACGTCTTTCACACTGCGTTCCCCGCTGAACAGCGCCTCCGGGTCTTCCTGCAGCACCGCTTCCACCGTGACCACGGGCGCGGTGACTTTCAGCTTGCCGAACACATTCTCGCCGCCGCACAGGCGCATCGCATCGCTCAGGATATGGCCGTCGTTGAGCGTGTAGAGCGGCTTGTCCCACACCTGGTAAAACATGCGCACCGGCGCACGCTTGGCATATTTGAGTTGCAGCGCGCCGAGGCGCTTGCGCAGATCGGCCGCCGCCGGGTCGGCCACGGCTTCGGTGCCCATCAGCTTTCCTAGACGCGTCAGGTTGGTGGCAATGTCATCGAGCTTGCGCGGCTCACTGTGAAACATGGGAATGCCGAGCGCGCGGATCTGGTCGATCTGGCGCTCGGAACTGCCATGCATCCAGACCACGATCAGGTCCGGCTTGAGTGCGGCGATGCGTTCCATGTCGATCCCGCCGTTGCTGCCCACCTGCGGCAGGCGCTTGGCCGCTTCCGGATAGTCGCTGTAGGCGACGGCGGCAATCAGCCGCTCGGCGCCACCGGCCGCGTACAGCATTTCGGTCACGTGCGGCGCCAGCGCAATCACGCGCTGGGCGGGTTTTTGCAAGGTCACCGGCTTGCCATCGTCATCGTGGACCGTGATAGCCGCGCCCGCGTTCAGCGCGATCATGCCGGCAAATGCCGCAAACAGTTTTTTCATCGTGATCCCAGTTTCCATTCTTCCAGGGCGAGCGCCAGGCGCCGCCATCCTTCTTCATCTAAAGGCAAGCCAAGGCGGATGCCCCGTGCCGCATTGGGAAACAGGCGCACCCAGATCCCGCGTTCTGCCATGTGCTGCCAGAACGCCTCCGGCTGCGCTTCCGGCCACCATTGAAACAGGTCGGTGCCGCTCGACGCGATGCCGTTCGCAGCGAGCAGCGCGCGCAAGCGCGTGCCTTCGGCGGCCAGCCGCGCGCGCATCGCGGCCTGCCACGCGCCATCGCGCAGCGCCGCCGTTGACACCTGCTGCGCCGGACCGCTGACCGTCCACGGCCCGAGCAAATCGGCGAGCTGCGCCAGCAAGGGCGCATGCGCGCCCACGAAACCCATGCGCACGCCCGCCAGGCCGAAAAATTTGCCGACCGAACGCAGCACGATCAGGCCGGGACGGTCGCTGTGCGCGGCCACGCTCAGCTGCGGCGCGGTGTCGCCAAAGGCTTCGTCCACCACCAGCCATCCACCGCGCTGGCCTAATTGCGCGGCCCAGTCCAGCAAGCGTTCCGGCGCCACGGTGGCGCCGGTCGGATTATTCGGATTACACAGCACCAGCACATCGCACTCGGGCAGCGCCGCATCGAGCGCGTCGTACGCCACCTCGCGCATGCTGTGCCCATGCCTGGCCCAGTGGTGCGCATGTTCCGCGTACGAGGGCGCGGCCACTACCACGCGCGACGGTGCGCGCAACTGGGGCAACGCCTGGATCGCGGCCTGCGTGCCAGCCACGGCCAGCATGCGCGGCGCACCGTAAAAAGCGCTCGCCGCCTGTGCCAGTTCAGGATCGGTTTCCGGCAGCCGGTGCCAGGCATTGCCCGCCAGTTGCGGCGCCGGATACCAGTTGGGGTTCAGCCCCGTCGACAGGTCCAGCCAGTCGTCCAGCGGACGGTTGAAGCGGATTGATGCCGCGCGCAGGTTGCCGCCGTGTTCAAGCATGGATCGCTCCCGTCAACAGTGCCGCCGCCGCAGCCACGCCAAGCCACAGCAGCGCGGTGGTGCGTACCAGCTTCCAGGCGCGCGCGATATCGCCGGCCTGCGCGGCCCGGCCGCGTCCCAGCGGCGGGCGCTGTTCGGCCACGCCGTCATAGGTCGCGCTGCCGCCCAGCGCCAGGCCCAGCGCGCCGGCGCCGCTGGCCATCACCGGGCCCGCGTTCGGGCTTGGCCAGCCCGGCGCCTGCGCGCGCCAGCATTCCCAGGCCGCGCGCCGGTGATCGGCCAGCAGCACATACGAGAGCGCGGTCAGGCGCGCCGGCACGTAATTGAGTACATCGTCGATGCGTGCCGCCGCCCAGCCGAATTGCAGGAAGCGGGTGCTCTTGTAGCCCCACATCGCATCGAGCGTGTTCGCCAGCCGGAACAGCAGCGCGCCCGCGCCGCCGGCCACCACGAACCAGAACAGGGTGCCGAACACCGCATCGTTACCGTTTTCGAGCAGCGATTCGGCGCTCGCCTTGGCCAGGTCCGCCTCGCTGGCGCTGGCGGTATCGCGGCTGACGATGCGCGCCGTCAGCAGGCGCGCCTGCGCCAGGTCGCCGCTGTCCAGGGCTTGGGCGATTGGCAGATTGTGGTCGCGCAGGCTGCGAAAACCCAGGCAGAAGTACAGCAGGACAGCGTGCGCGGCCAGCCCAGCCCTGAAGCACAGCAGCGCGCCCAGTGCAGCCAGCGGCAGCACGGCTAGCACCCACGCCAGCACGCCGCGCGCAAAGCGGCCTTGCCCGCGATTGAGCGTGCGCTCGATACGGTTGGCCAGATTGCCGAAACCGACCAGCGGATGGAAGCGGCGTGCTTCGCCCAGCAGCAGGTCCAGCAGCACGCCGCCCGCCAGCAGCAGCGCCACCTGCGCCAGCGTCAGCCCACTCAGCATGCCTGGCCTTTCAGCGTGAGCGGCATGCCGGCCACGATGAACAGGGCGCGGTCGCACACCTTGGCCACGGCCTGGTTCAGCCGGCCCGCCTCGTCGGTGAAGCAGCGCGACACGGCGCCGTAAGGCACGATCCCCAGGCCCACTTCATTCGATACCAGGATCACGTCGCCCGGGGCATCGGGCAGGGCGGCCAGCAGCGCGTCGCACTGTTCGTAGAAAATGTCCGGCAGGTCGATCACGCCCACTTCCGGAAAGTCCTGGTCGACCGAGAAAATCAGATTGGTCAGCCACAGGGTCAGGCAGTCGACCAGCACCAGGGTGTCCGGTTCGCTGCAGCGCAGGATTGCGTCGCCGAGTTGCAGCGGTTCTTCGATGGTGGTCCAGCTTCCCGGCCGGCCCGAACGATGGGTCGCGATGCGCTGCGCCATTTCGCCGTCGCCGGATCGCGCGGTGGCGATGTACACGACTTCCTTGCCCGATTCGAGCGCCAGCTTTTCGGCGTACGAACTTTTGCCGGAACGCGCGCCCCCAAGAATGAGCGTGGTCGTCATGCCTCGCTCCTCGAAAACAGGGCCGCCACCGCATCCGGACAGGATGGGAAATAGGCGTGAAAGTACGATGCCGTCAAGGAGCCGGCGCGGTACACCGCTTCGCCACTGGCGCCGCTCGGATGCTTGACCGTGTGCGCCTTTGGTGCGATACCGGTTTCAAGGCGCGAGTAGTGAAATGTATGCCCGCGCAGCAGGCCCTGCGGCGTTTCCAGCCCTTGCGAGCCGAGGCCGGCGATGCGCGCCTGCATCGTCACGCTGCCTTCGAGCAGGCCGGCCATCGGCCACACCGCGCCCGCCTGGTCGGCCAGCGAATCGGCCAGCGCCATCATGCCGCCGCATTCCGCGACAATCGGCATGCCTGCCGCATGCGCGGCGCGGATCGATGCGCGCCAGCGCGCGGCACCGGCCAGCGTCTCGCCGTGCAGCTCCGGATAGCCGCCGGGCAGATACACGGCGTCGGCCTGCGCCGGCACCGCATCGTCGGCCAGCGGCGAAAAGAAGGCGAGGGTGGCACCCAGCGCGCGCAGGGTATCCAGGTTGGCCGGGTACAGGAAGGCAAAGGCGGCGTCGCGCGCAATGGCGATGGTGCGCCCCGCCAGCAGCGGTGCCGGCGCTTCCATGCGCGCGGTCAGGTCGATGCGGGTGCTGCGCAGCTGCGCCCACGCCGCGTCGTCGAACTCCAGCTGGTCGGCCAGCAGGTCGAGCAGGCCGTCCACATCCTGCACTTCGGACGGCAGCACCAGGCCCAGATGGCGTTCGGGCAGGGTCTTGGTCTGGCGCGGCAGGATGGCGATCAGCGGAATGTCGCGCATCGAAGCCGCGACCATCGCCCCGTGTCCCTTGCTGGCGACGCGGTTGGCGATCACGCCCGCCATCTCCACCGGGCCGTAGTCGCGCAGGCCGTGGACCAGCGCGCCGGCCGTTTGCGCCATGGCCGAGGCGTCGATCACCGCCATCACCGGCAGGCCGAATTCGCGCGCCAGGTCGGCCGACGAGGGCGTGCCGTCGTACAGGCCCATGACGCCTTCGATCAGGATTACGTCGGCTTCCGGGGCGGCTGCGGCAAGCTGGCTGCGGCATTGTTCGCGTCCGACCATCCACAGGTCGAGCGAGCCGACTTGCGCGCCGCTGGCGCGTTCCAGCAGCATGGGATCGATGAAATCGGGGCCGCACTTGAAAACGCGCACGCGCTGGCCGCGCCGCACCAGCGCGCGCGCCAGGGCGGCCGTCACGGTTGTCTTGCCCTGGCCGGACGACACGGCGGCCACCAGCAGCACGCGTATGTCTGCGTGGTCGGCCATCAGAACTCCGTCCCGGCCTGCGCCGCAATGCCGGCCTTGAAGGCATGCTTGACCACCGCCATTTCTGTCACCGTGTCGGCAATCGCGATCAGTTCGTCCGGCGCACCGCGCCCGGTGATGACCACGTGCTGCATGTCCGGCCGGTCGAGCAGGTCGGCGATGACGGCGTGAACGTCCAGGTATTTGTACTTGAGCGCGATATTGAGTTCGTCGAACAGCACCAGGCCGATCTCCGGGTCGGACAGGAAGCCCTTGGCCAGCGCCCAGGCTTGCTCGGCTTTTTCGATGTCGCGCTCGCGGTTCTGGGTGTCCCAGGTATAGCCTTCGCCCATGGCGTGGAAGCTCACTTCGTCGGGGAAGCGGCGCAGGAATTTTTCTTCGCCGGTCGACATCGCTCCCTTGATGAACTGGACCACCGCCACCTTCATGCCGTGCCCCATGGCGCGCACCACCATGCCGAAGCCGCTCGAACTTTTGCCCTTGCCGTTGCCGGTGTTGACGATGATGATGCCGATTTCCTTCTGCGCCTCGGCGATCTTCTGGTCGATGATGGCCTTCTTGCGTTCCATGCGGACGCGGTGGCGTTCATTGAGTTCGCTGTTCGCGGTGTCGTCAATCATGCGGATTCCTCGGTTGGGATGAAAATACGGCGCTCGCCGTGGGGAAGCACTTCAATCGGGTGGCCCAGGTAGCGGCTCAGGACCGGGGCTTGCATCACGTCGTCGACCGGGCCGGCCAGCCACTCGCCGTCGCCCATCATCAAGAGCGCGTGACTGGACGCCTGGTGCGCCAGGTTCAGGTCGTGGCCGATCATCACGGCCGTCTTGCCCTGCTCGCGGCACAGCTTTGCCAACAGGCGCATCACGCTGTGCTGGTGGGCCAGGTCGAGTGCGTTGGCAGGTTCATCGAGCAGCAGCAGGGGGGTATCCTGCGCCAGCATGGCGGCAATCGCCACGCGCTGGCGCTCGCCGCCGGACAGGGTACGCACGTCGCGCTCGGCCAGGTCGGCCACTTCCATCGATGCCAGGGCCGCGTGCGCGATGGCGTAGTCGTCGCTGCCTTCCCAGTAACGGTTGGCGTGGTAAGGATGGCGCGCCGCCAGCACGGTTTCGATGGCGCGGTAGGCAAAGGCGTCGCTGCGCGATTGCGGCAAAAAGGCGCGCTGGCGCGCCAGTTCTTCCAGTGGCCAGTCCTTGAGCGCGCGCCCGCCGATGGCAATACTGCCGCCATCGGGCTCGCGCAGGCCGGCCAGGGTGCGCATCAGCGTACTTTTGCCGGCGCCATTGCGGCCGATGATGCACCACGATTCGCCGCTGCGCACTTGCCAGTCGAGGTTCGCCACCAGCGTGCGGCTGCCGGCGGTAAGTAGTAGTTGGCGCGCTTCGATCATCACGAGCGGTTCAGCCGGTGGAGTTGATACAGGAAGACCGGGGCGCCGATCAGCGCCGTGATCACGCCTACCGGCAGCTGCTGCGGCGCGAGCACGGTGCGCGCCAGCGTATCGGCCAGCACCAAAAAGGCGCCGCCGGCCAGCGTGGCTGCGGGAATCAGCAGGCGGTGATCGGGGCCGCAGGCGAAACGGCAGGCATGCGGTACGATCAGGCCGACGAAGCCGATGCTGCCGGCGCTGGTCACGGCGCTGGCAGTCAGCATGCCGGAGCAGAAAAACAAGCCCTTGCGCAGCGCGCTGACGGGAATCCCAAGGGTGGCGGCAGCTTCCGCGTGCAGCGCCAGGACGTTCAGCGATCGGGCGCTGCGCAGCGCGAAGGCCAGGCCCACGGCCAGCACGATCCACGGCAGCGGACGCAAGGGAGCACCGGCGATGTCGCCGATCATCCAGAAAATCATGCTGCGCAAGCGGCTTTCGGGTGCGATCGACAGCATCAGGGTCACCAGCGCGATGCAGGAGGTGGACAGGATCGCGCCTGTCAGCAGCAGGGACGAGCCGCCTTCAGCCGCCGCATTGCCGCGCAAGTCGCGCCGCGCCAGCAGGTACAGCAGCATCGACACCGCTACCGCGCCCACGAAGGCGGCCAGGTCGACCATCCACATGGCCCACATGAACAGCAGCGCGGCCAGCGCGCCAACCGAGGCGCCGGCCGAGATGCCGAGGACATACGGTTCGGCCAGGGGATTGCGCAGCAAGGCTTGCATCATCACCCCGGCCAGCGCCAGCGCGCCGCCGGTGACGAATGCCACCAGCGCGCGCGACAGGCGCAGGTCGAGCAGGGTGGCGGCCAGGGTCGAAGTATCGCCTTTCGCAAGCGCCATCAGCGCGCCCGGCATCTCCGCCAGCGGGACCGGCACCGAGCCGACCATCCCGGCGATGACCAGGCTTGCCACTGCCAGCAAGGAGAGCGCCGTGATGACGACGCTGGCCCGGTGGCGCATAGTGCGAAAGAACGGATGCATGCGATTCCTATTTGCTGCCGTAGCGGATGCCGGCAAACACCTGTCGGCCGGCGGTGGCGTAATTGCGCGCCGTTTCATACTGTTTGCCGGCGGCGTTGTTCAACCGTAGCACGGCTGACCAGTCAGGTGCAAAGCGATATTCGCCAAACAGGTTCACCAGCCCGTATCCAGGCAGCGTGTTGCGGTTGGCCAGGTCATCGAAGCGCTTGCCGGATAACTGTACCCCCGCGCCGGCGGTCAGCGCGCCGGCGCTGTATTCGATGGCAAACTTGGCGTGGCGTTTGGCGCGCCGCTGCAGGCTTTTGCCGGTGGTGTCATCGCGCGGGTCTTGCAGGTCGAGCGAGCCGCTCATGTCGAAGGCGCCCATGCGGGTGCGTGCGCCAAGGCTGATGCCCTCCAGGGTGGCGCGGTTGACGTTGTACGCGCAGCCATATGGATGCGTATCCTGCTGGACCGGGCATATGCTGGTGTTGACCAAGAGGTCGGTCAGGCGGTTGCGGTACCAGACCGCGCTGGCTTGCGTCGTGCCATCGTTGAAATACACGCCGCCTTCGACGTTCTTGCCCTGTTCGGGCTTGTTGGCATCGACCCCGTAGCCCGGGTAGTACAGTTCATTGAAGGTCGGTGCGCGAAAGCTGGTGCCGGCGCTGGCGTTCAGGCGCAACGCGCGTGTCAGCTTGTAGCCGTAGCCGATGCCGCCGGTGACCTTGGCGCCGTACTGGGTGCTGTCGTCGCGGCGCGCGCTGGCGCTGGCCAGATGGTTGCCGCGCTTGAGCGAGTAGGCGGCGGCCACCGAATTGGCCGCGCGGCTGGTGTTCAAGGCGCGCGTGGTGTCGGCGTACACGTCTTCCACGCGGCGCTCCAGCACCAGTTGCAGCAGGTCGCTGCCGAGGGCGATGTCGTTCTGCATGCTGTAGGCGTGCAGGCGGGTATCGATGCGGTTGCTGCTCGTCGCACTGGAGAAGTTGACCGATTTGTCGTCTGCTTCGGATGCTTGCAGGCTCACTTTCCAGTTGGGCGTGATCTCGTGTGTCGAGTACACGGCGATGTTGTCCATGTTTTGCACGCTGCGCACGTCGAAGGGACCCGCGCCCGCATCGTACTGCGACTTCAAGTGGCTGTGCAGGTACAGCAGGCCCGCTTCGTGGCCCTTGGCCAGCACGATGCCCAGCTGGCCGGTGGCGCTGTCGCGCGCATAGCCGTCGTTGTCCTGGTTGTACGAGAAGTTGCCCGGTTTTGTCGTCGAGAAGCCGTCATCCTTGTCCTTCGACACACCAAAAGCGTAGCTGATGCTGTTCTCGCCTTCGCTGGCGCCGGCCACGCCGAATGCCATCGAGCGCGCCTTGTCGCTGCCCGCTTCCACGGCGGCCGTGACGGTTGGCGCACCGGCGCCGCGCCGGGTGAAAATCTGCACCACGCCGCCGATGGCGTCGGCGCCGTACATGGTGGCCAGCGGGCCGTAGACGATTTCGATGCGTTCGATGTTCGCCAGCGGCAGGGTGGCCCAGTTGGCGATGCCGATCGTGGACGAGCCAATGCGCACGCCGTCGACCAGCACCACGGTCTGTTTGGCGTCGCCGCCGCGAATGAATACCTGCGATGCGGCGCCCGGCCCGCCGTTACGCGTGATCTCGATGCCGCGCTGCTTTTGCAGCAGCTCGACGACGCTGCCCGCGCCCGAGCGCGCGATGTCGGTGGCGCTGATCAGCACATGGTCGCTCAGCACCTCGCTGGACGGCTGCGGCGCGCGCGTGGCGGTGATGACGACGGCGGCAACGGCCGTATCGGCGGCGCTGTCGGCCAGGGCATAAGGGGAAGTAAAAGCTAGCGCGAGCGACGTCAGGGCCGCGTGGCGTACAACAGGAAAGGTCATGACAAGTCTTCAGTGAATGCGATTGCGAGCAACCGGCCGACGTCCCCGTTGGCCAGATTGAAAAGAAACGCGCGGACCTGGCCGCACGCTTCCACCTGTTATGGCCGGTATCCGGGCTGGCAAATGCGGCCGTCTCACCTTCCCATGCCAAATGCACAGTGGTCAATCGAGGCGGCTCGTCGCCATGTCAGCGACATTTGCTTACCGTTGCGGGGGCAGCACACGTTGGCCTGTTGCAGGCTTCGTGTTTCCCAGTTTAACTGCGCTCATGGACATGGGCGCGGGCACCAAAACCCGATAATTATACACAGTCGATGATAACCGTCTCGCCGTAGGCGATGGCGTGGGGACGCTGCGCCGCTTCCAGCGCCATGGCTTCGGGACCCAGGCCGCGCGCGCGCGCCGACAGCAGGCGGATGGTGCCGGCGTGGCAGATGACGATGGCGCCGGGTGCTGGCACGCGCATGCGGTCGTCATAAAACGCGGACACGCGCCGCGCCATGTCGACCACGCTTTCGCCGCCGCCGGGGCGGTAGCCGGCCATGTCGGCGGCCCAGGCATCGACGCCGGCGCGGTCGATGTCGTCCCAGCGGCGCATTTCCCAGTCGCCGAAATCGAGTTCGGCCAGGCGCGTGTCATATCGCACCGCCGCGCCGCCCAAGGCGGCCGCCAGGCCGGCGCAGCGCCGCAGGGGGCTGGAAAACAGCGGCATGCCAGCGGGCAGGGTGGCGCGCAGGGCGGGCAGGGCCAGCGCCTGCATGTCGGGATCGACAGCGAGGTCGGTGCGCCCGTAGCACACGCCGGGCGCGACCTGCGGCGCCAGGTGGCGTACCAGGTACAGGCGCATCTCAGCCCCAGAGGCCGTGATGGAAAAACGCCAGCAGCGCCAGATAGATGAGCACTTCGGCCACCTGCTGCACGGCGCCCAGGCAGTCGCCGGTGTACCCACCGATGCGGCGCAGGCACTTGGCGCCCAGCCACCATGCCACCAGCGCGGCGCCGGTCACGCTGGCGAGCAGCGCAAGCCAGGGCAGCATGCCGGCCGTTGCCAGCGCCAGTGCGGGCACGCCGGCGCAGGCGCAGGCAATGCCGAATTCGCGGTTGCTCATGTGCTGGGCCATCGGCTTGGCCTTGCCCTCGGCGCGCGCATACTCCATTTCCCAGATCAGGCTTACTGCCGCAAGGCGCGACAGGGGATGGGCGATGAACAGCGCCGCGATGACGGCGGATGCGGGCAGAAACGACAGCAGGGTGCACTTGAGCACCACCGTCAGCCCCATGCCGACCGCGCCGTAGGTGCCGATGCGCGAGTCCTTCATGATCTCCAGCACCCGCTCGGTGCTCATGCCGCCGCCGAAGCCGTCGCACATGTCGGCCAGGCCGTCCTCGTGGAAGGCGCCGGTCAGGCAGATCGCCGCCGCCGTCGACAGCAGCACCGCCACTGGCGCCGGCCAGAGCCAGGCCGCACAGGCGTAGACCGCTGCGGCCACGCTGGCCACGACCACGCCGACCAGCGGAAAATAGCGCGACGCGTGGTGCAGCCAGGACGGGTCGAATCCGACCCAGCCCGGAATCGGCACCCGCGTGAAAAATTGCAACGCGATGAAGAACAGCCGGCACTGGTGGACGATGCTGGCCATGGCCTGGAACTTACGCCGACTGGCCGCTGACGCGCGCCGACTGGAAGGTGGCCATCTCGCCGAGGAAGTTGACGGCCGCGTGCAGCAGCGGCAGCGCCAGCGCGCAGCCGGTGCCTTCGCCGAGGCGCAGGCCGAGGTTGAGCAGTGGCTTGGCCTTGAGGTGATCGAGCATGCGCGCGTGCCCCGCTTCGTCCGAACAGTGCGAAAATACGCAGTAATCGAGGATGGCCGGCTGCAGGCGCGCCGCCACCAGCAGCGCGCTGCTGACGATGAAGCCGTCGATCAGCAGCACCATGCGCCGTTCGGCCGCCTTGAGCATGGCGCCAACGATCATGGCGATCTCGAAGCCGCCGAAGGTGGCCAGGATGTCGAGCGGCTCGCTCATCTCGCCATGCAGGGCGACCGCCGCCTCGATCACGTGTTGCTTGTGCAGCACGCCCGCGGGCGACAAACCCGTGCCGGCGCCGACGCAGTCAGCGACGGCCACGCCGGTCAGCTTGTGCATCAGGGCGGCGGCGGCGGTGGTGTTGCCTATGCCCATTTCGCCGAAGCCGATCACATTGCCTTCGAGGTTGCCGACGATGCGCATGCCGTGCGCCAGGGCGGCCGCGCATTCGGCCCAGCTCATGGCCGGCTGCTGCGCGAAATTGGCGGTGCCGCGTCCGACCTTGCAGTCCATCAGGGCCGCGCGTCTGCCGAAGTCGTGGTTCACGCCGGCGTCGATGATTTGCAGCGCGCAGCCGTTCTGGCGCGCGAACACGTTGATGGCCGCGCCCGTGGCGAGGAAGTTCTCGACCATCTGCCAGGTCACGCTTTGCGGATAGGCGGAGATGCCTTCGGCCACCACGCCGTGATCGGCCGCGAACACGAGGATGGCCGGCTTGTGCAGCGCGGCTTTGGTCGTTTGCTGGATCAGGCCGATCTGCCGGGCCAGCGTTTCGAGCGCGCCCAGGCTGCCCAGCGGCTTGGTCTTGTTGTCGATCGCTTGGGTCAGCTCGCTGGCCAGCAGTGGGTCGTGGGTGGAAAGTATGTCAGGGAGGCGCATCGTGGAGAGAGATAAGAAAGTGTCAAGAAATTTCCGCGCTAAGATAGCACACTCACGCTGCGGCGTTTCTGCAAGACCAGCGTACGGCGGCAAAGTGCGTCACAATTGGCCTGTGAATGTTGTCGTTTCATACAAAAGATTTTGTTAAAAAATAGGAAGAACATGAACGAGCAGGTTGCCCGGGACGTGGTGCTGGTGCGCTCCGTCGAAACAATGGATGGCAAGCATGAGGTACTCAGCGACGACGATCGCCTGTATGCCAGCCGCAGCGCGCGCGAACTGGCGCAGTGGCAGGCGTCCGACAGCAAGGCGGAGGTCACGAACGAGCATTTCTTGCAGCAGCGCGCCGAGCAGATCCTCAAGCGCCTGGGCGAGCGCACGCCCGCCTTTGCGGCCCTTGCGCGGCGGCGTGGCGGGTTCAAGGCGCTGTCGCTGGGCTTGCCGCTGCTGGCGCTGGTGCTCGGCGCCGGGGTCGACCGGATTGGCAATCCGCACCGGGTCGACTTGCTGTCGGCGCCGCTGCTGGCGATTATCGGCTGGAATGTCGCGGTGTAT
This sequence comes from Massilia frigida, assembly GCF_011682175.1. Classification (GTDB taxonomy): domain Bacteria; phylum Pseudomonadota; class Gammaproteobacteria; order Burkholderiales; family Burkholderiaceae_D; genus Telluria_A; species Telluria_A frigida. Next base: position 7,509 of record NZ_WHJG01000061.1, on the reverse strand, counting down.
CTGCTGTTGCTGGCCTGGCTGTTCGTGCCCGCGCGCAAGAACGGCTGGGTCTCGCCAGCCTTGCTGCGCCGCTTGAGCGGGGCGCAATTGTCGCTGCCGCGCAAGTTGCCGCATGTACTGGCGGCCGCGCTGACCGATTTCAGCCTGCAATGGACCGAGCTGAGCGCCAAGCTGACGCAGGCGCGCCTGGCGCGCACCATGCATCTGGCCGCCGCCATGTTCGCCATGGGCGCGATCCTGTCGCTGTACGCGCGCGGTTTTCTGTCCGAATATGTGGCCGGCTGGGAAAGCACCTTCCTGGGCGCCGGGCAGGTGCATGCCATCCTGTCGGTCCTGTTCGCGCCGGCCGTGGCGCTGTTGCCGCTGGACGGTTTCAGCGTCGCCGATATCGAGGCCTTGCATTTTTCGCGCACGCCGAGCGGGGCGGGCGGGGCCAGATGGGTACATTTATATGGCGCGACCTTGCTGCTGCTGGCGGTGCTGCCGCGCCTGATCCTGGCCGGCGTGGCGCACTGGCGCGCGCAGCGCATGCACAACAGGTTTCCGCTGGACCTGGAACAACCGTATTTCCGCAAACTGAACGGCGAGGCCGGCACCGCCGCGCCGGCCGTGCTGCGCGTGCTGCCGTACAGCTTTACGCTCGACGAGGTGCGCGACAAGGGGCTCTCGCAGGTAGCGCTCGCCCTGTTCGGCGAACAGGCCCGGGTGATGCTGCGCCCGTCTTCCGGCTATGGCGAAGAAGCGGTCGACTCCCTGCGCGACCTGAGCTTGGACGATCCGAACGTGACGGCCACCGCCGTGCTGTTCAGCCTGGCCGCGACGCCGGAGAAGGAAAACCAGGGCGCTTTTCTCGATCATCTGGTGCGCTCGTCCAGGCGCGGCATTGCCGTGCTGATCGATGAGTCGGCGCTGGTCGAGCGCAGCGTCGCACAGGCCGGGGACGATGTGCGGCTGGCCGAGCGCATCGCGCTGTGGCAACAGTTCTGTCATTTCCACCGCGCCCCGGCGACCATCGTCAACCTGCTCGATCCGGAGCGCCGCCCGCTGGAGTCCGGCGCCGGACTTAGTTTATCGAAGGCATCATGAGCGACACTCCTGTCCCTATCCAGTTTGCGCTGATTTCGCATACCAACAACGGCAAGACTACCCTGGCGCGCACGCTGGTCGGGGTGGACGTGGGCGAGGTGCGCGATGCCGCCCACGTGACCATCTTCGCCGAATCGCACCTGCTGCTCAAGACAAACGAGGGCGATACCCTGCAACTGTGGGATACCCCCGGCTTCGGCGATTCGGTGCGCCTGTTCAAGCGCCTGGCCATGTCGGGCAATCCGATCGGCTGGTTCCTGCGCGAAGTGCTGGACCGTTACCGCGACCGTCCGTTCTGGCTCAGCCAGCAAGCGCTGCGCACCGCGCGTGATGAAGCGGACGTGGTGCTGTACCTGGTCAACTCGTCCGAACATCCGCGCGATGCCGGGTATATGCCGGCCGAAATGCGCATCCTGGAGTGGCTCGGGAAACCGGTGGTGGTGCTGCTCAACCAGCTGGGGCCGCCGCGTCCCGCGCATGACGAGCAGGAAGAACAGACGCGCTGGAAACAGCATCTGGACCAGTACAAGATCGTGCGCGACGTGCTGGCGCTGGATGCCTTCGCCCGCTGCTGGGTGCATGAGCGCGTCTTTTACGAGGCGGTCGGCAAGCTGGTCGACGAGTCCAAGCGGGCCGGATACGCGCGCCTGTTTGCGCTGTGGGAAGCGAACAACCGCGCGCGTTTCGAGGAGGCGATGCGGATCACCGGCGCGCAGCTGGCCGGCGCGGCGCGCGACAGCGAACCGGTCGAGGCGGATGAAAAGACTTTCCTCAAATCGGCCATGAAAGTGGTGGGCCTGGGCAAGAACGACCAGCAGCGGCAGGATCGCGCCATGGGGGTGCTGATCGACCGGCTCAACCAGAACATTGCCACCACCACCGGGCGCCTGCTGGCGCTGCACAAGCTCGATCCGAGCGAGGCGCCCAAGATCAACGCGCGCGTGAGCAAGAATTTTACCGTGCGCGCCCCGGTCGACCGGGCCCAGGCGGGGCTGCTGGGAGCGGTGGTGTCGGGCGCGGCGACCGGCTTGTCGGCCGATCTGATGGCGGGCGGATTGACGTTCGGGGCGGGGGCATTGCTGGGCGGCGTGGTGGGCGCGCTGACGGCGGCCGGGGCGGCCTGGGGTTTTAACACCAGCACCGACCGCAACCGCACCACGATGCAGTTCGCTGACGACTTCCTGCAAACCTTGCTGGTCGGTAGCATCTTGCGTTATCTGGCAGTGGCGCACTTCGGGCGCGGACGCGGCAACTTCGTCGAAGGCGAAGCGCCGGCGTTCTGGCAGGCCGAGGTGGAAAGCGCAGTGGCGCGGGAGGCCGGGAAGCTCGCCGGGCTGTGGCAGGCGCTGCGCGAGGAGGGCGAGGCCGGCAAGGCGGCCGCCGATGTCGAGGCAATCGCGACGACGGTGGCGCGCGCGACCCTGGCGAAGCTGTATCCGGGGCCGGCCTGAGCGCGCGCGGGGCAGTCAGTCCGGCACGACGGTGAACTCGACAATCAGGACGCCGGGTAGCGGACGCCGGGTAGCGGACGCCGGGTACCGGACGCCGGGTACCGGGTAAGCATCGCCATGATGCCCTGTCCCGGGATGCGCTAGCCCTGACCAGCTTCCGCCATGCCCTTTCCCGGCAAATCAGAATACGTACTGGGCACTTACGCCCGCCAGCCAGTTGCGCTGCGGCGCGGCTTCATAAAAGCGTTTGTTGGCGTCTCCGACGATGACCGATCCCACATGGCGGCGGTCGCTCAGGTTATTGAGCCGCACAAACTGTTTCAGGCGCCATCCGCCGAATGCCTGTTTTGCCTGGAAGCGCGCGTTGAGAATCGCGTAGCCCGGTGCGGCGATGTCGGCGTTGGCGTCGTCGGCATATACCTTGCCGCTGGCGATGGTTTCCAGCGCCGCGCCGAAGCCATCGTCGCTGCTCTTCCATGCCAGCTCGCCGAACAGATTGGCCTTGGGCACGCCGGGCAAGCGGTTGCCGGCCGCGACGTTGCCGAATCCCTGTTGGTAGGTGGCGTTCAAGGCTGTCAACGCCAGGCGTGCGCTGAATCCTGCGCCGAAGTTGCTGTCCAGCGAGACTTCGGCGCCCTTGCGCAGGGTTTCGCTGGCATTGCGGTAACTGGTGCGCCCGCCGCCAGCAATATCGACCACCAGCTCGTCACTGGTTTTGACGTGGAACAAGGCGCCGTTGATGCGCGTATTGCTACTGATATAGGCTTTCACGCCCGCTTCCACATGGGTGCTGGTGGCGGGCTTGAGCGCGAAATTGAAGCCGGCGCCGGCGCCAGAATAGAACAGCTCGTTCAAGGTCGGCGTCTCGAAGCCGCGCGCCGCGCTGGCATATACATTGATGGTCGGCGAGATTTTGTATAAGGCGCCGAGCATGGGCGTTGTGTGGCGGTAGCTGACGCCGCCGCTGTCGTTGCCGTTGCTAACAAAACGGTCGTCCACCGATACCTTCATGCGGCTGTGGCGCAGGCCGGCGGTCAACACCCAGTCGCCGCCTTGCCATTCGGATTGAACGTAGGGGTCAAAGCTGGACACGGTGTTGCTTTCATCGCGGCGCAGCTTGCCCTGCAAGCCGAACTGGTTGCCGACGAAATTCTCGTAGCCCTGGCGCTGGTCGCTGGAGCGGCCGTAATCGATGCCGATGGTGGTGCTCAGCTTGCCGCCAGCCATGCTGCGCACGCTGAGCCAGTTGATGTCCGCGCCGTAAAAGTCGCGGTCGAAATCGACCACGCCGCCCGATTGGCTGGCCGGCGTCTGGACGAATTTCGAGAAGGCCTGGTACTGGATGACCTGGCGATTGCCGCCGTACACCATCGCACGCACGCGGTCGTCGCCCAGGCGCTGCTCGAAGGCGGCGCCTACTTGTTTGTGGTCAATGCTTTTGCGCGTGTTGTAGCGATCTGCAATGCTGCGCTTGGGCGTCTGTGTATCGGTGGCATCGGTTTCGCCGGCACGCGGGTCGCGCTGGTAGGTGGCCCAGGTGACGCCGAGCGGATCTTGCGTGTCGTCCTGGCTCAGGGCGCTGGCGGTGAGGGTCAGCTTGCTGGTGCTGGTCGGCGCCAGGGTCAGCTTGGCGAAGCCCTGGTCGCGCGTGGCGGCGCTGTGCGCGCGGTAGCCATCGGTCTCGAAGCGGGAGGTGTCGATCACGTAGCCGATGCCGTTGGCCTCTCCTTGCGCGTTGACGTCCACCTTGCGCGTGCTGTTGCTGCCGCCGATGACGCTGCCTTCGACGCTGGGTCGGCCCTGGCCGTCGCGCGTGAACAGCTGGACCGTGCCGCCGGAATGGTTGCCGTAGATGGCGGAGAAGGGGCCGCGCAGCACTTCGATGCGTTCGGCCATGTCGAGGTTGAAGGTTGCCGCTTGTCCCTGTCCGTCGGGCATGGTTGCAGGGATGCCGTCGGCAATCAGGCGCACGCCACGCACGCCGAAGGCGGAACGGGCGCCGAAGCCGCGCGAGGAAATCTGCAAGTCCTGCGCGTAATTCTGGCGATTCTGGGCCACCAGGCCGGGTACCGCGCTGAGCGATTCCGATGCGTTGACGCGCAGCTGGCCGTCGCGGATGCGGGCGGCGTCGAGCACATCGATGGCTGCCGGCAGGTCGAAACTGCCATGTTCGACCCGGCTTCCGCTGATGACGACCACATCGGCCAATGGCGCGCTGGCGGGCGCATCGGCGGCCGCTGCCATTCCTGCCGCGCTCAGGGCAAACAAAGTGGCGATGTCGTTCAGTCGAAACGGGTGCTGCTTCATGGGTTCTCCGGTGGATTTTTGGCGTCGGTACGCAATATACGCGGGCCGCCCGGATCCTGCAGCGAGCATGCGGGACCCGGCCGTCTAATGTGCGCCATAGCACCAATGAAAGGACTAGCCTGTGGGCAGCTATTGATAGTTTCTTTGCGTTTGCGCAGGCACTCCTATTGATCTGCGTCTATGCTGAGATTCCCGGTATATAACCATAGAGGAAGAGGAAGACATGAATCTCGCAGACATCAGCAAGCTGGGCGTGGCCAACCCATTCAAGCAACGCTACGACAATTACATTGGTGGAAAATTTGTTGCGCCAGTCAAAGGCGAATATTTCGGCAACGTCACGCCGATCACCGGGCAGGTCTTCTGCGAGATCGCGCGCTCGAGTGCGGAAGATATCGAGCTGGCGCTCGATGCCGCGCATGCCGCCAGGGAAGCATGGGGTAAAACGTCGCAGGGCGAGCGCGCGAATATCCTCAATAAAATTGCCGACCGCATGGAGCAGAACCTCAGCCTGCTGGCCACCGCGGAGACCATCGACAACGGCAAGCCCATCCGCGAGACGACGGCGGCCGACATTCCGCTGGCCATCGATCACTTCCGCTACTTTGCCGGATGCATCCGCGCGCAGGAAGGATCGGTCGCGCAGATCGATCACGAGACGTATGCATATCACTTCCATGAGCCGCTCGGCGTGGTGGGGCAAATCATCCCGTGGAATTTTCCGATCCTGATGGCCGTGTGGAAGCTGGCGCCGGCGCTGGCTGCGGGCAATTGCGTCGTCTTGAAGCCGGCCGAGCAGACGCCTGCCTCGATCATGGTGCTCATCGAGCTGATCGGCGACCTGTTGCCGCCTGGCGTGCTTAATATTGTCAACGGTTACGGGCTGGAAGCGGGCAAGCCGCTGGCCTCCAGCAAGCGCATCGCCAAGATTGCCTTCACGGGCGAGACCGCTACCGGCCGCCTGATCATGCAATACGCGGCGCAAAACCTGATTCCGGTCACGCTGGAACTGGGCGGCAAGTCGCCGAATATCTTCTTTGCCGATGTGATGGACGCGGACGACGCGTTTTTCGACAAATGCCTGGAAGGCTTTGCCATGTTCGCGCTGAACCAGGGCGAGGTGTGCACCTGTCCGTCGCGCGTGCTGATCCAGGAATCCATTTACGACAAATTCATTGCCCGCGCCTTGGAGCGGGTGGCGGCGATCAAGCAGGGTAATCCCCTCGATGCGTCGACCATGATCGGCGCGCAGGCGTCGCAGGAGCAGTTGGAGAAAATCCTCTCGTATCTCGACATCGGCAAGCAGGAGGGGGCGCAACTGCTCACCGGCGGCGCGCGCAATATGCAGGCGGGCGAGATGGAAGGCGGGTATTACGTGCAGCCGACCGTGTTCAAGGGCGATAACAAGATGCGCATCTTCCAGGAAGAGATTTTCGGTCCGGTGGTGTCGGTGACGACCTTTACCGACGAAGCCGATGCCCTGCGCATTGCGAACGATACGCTGTATGGACTCGGCGCCGGGCTGTGGACACGGGACGGTTCGCGTGCCTTCCGCGTGGGCCGCGCCATCGAGGCGGGGCGCGTATGGACCAATTGCTACCACCTGTATCCGGCCCATGCCGCGTTCGGCGGGTATAAGCAATCGGGCATCGGGCGCGAAAATCACAAGATGATGCTCGATCACTACCAGAAGACCAAGAACCTGCTGGTCAGCTACAACCCGAACGCAATGGGCTTCTTTTAACCGCATGGGAGTGCCGCATGGGTGACGCGCTATCACGCGTGGTCGCAACCGATGCCGCGGGCGCAATGATCGACGAATTGCGCGCGCGGCATGGGCCGGTCATGTTCTTTCAGTCGGGCGGGTGCTGCGATGGCAGCGCCCCGATGTGCTATCCGGACGGTGAATTCAATATCAGCGATACCGATGTGTACCTGGGGGACCTGCACGGCGGCGCCTTCTATATGGGCCGGGAGCAATTCGCCTACTGGGAGCACACGCAGCTGATCATCGACGTGGTCTCCGGGAATGGCGGCATGTTCTCTCTGGACAATGGGACGGGACGCCGCTTCCTGACGCGCTCCCGGCTCTTCACTGACGATGAGTTCAACGCGCTGCCAGCTGTGAAGGAGGGGCCGCGCGACACATAAATACGTGTATTGGTGAGCAGGACGTCGCCCGCGCGCGACGAAAGTGTGGCCTTTCAGAAAGCCCTTGCCAGCGTGGGGAGGGCTTTGCTATAGTTCGCCTCCCCGCTGAAAGGGTTAACGAAATCAAGTAGTTAGCAGGCAGTTGGGAGCGTCCCGAAAGAGACGCGGTAGCAAAGAAGGGGTTGACGAGAAACGCGAAACGCTGCATAATCTCACCTCTCTGCTGCAACGAACACAACGCTTCGTAGCAAACGGCAGAAGTAGTACAGAATAAGTTCTTTAACAATTAACAGTCGATAAGTGTGGGCGTTTGATGAAGGTGCCAACGAAGCGCAAGCGACGTTGAATACTTAAATTATCAAATGTTCACAAAAAAGAAACACGGCTCATCGAAAGATGAGCTTGTCAGTATTTTGAGTGAGCGATCTGTCCGCAAGGACATTAAACAGAGATTGAACTGAAGAGTTTGATCCTGGCTCAGATTGAACGCTGGCGGCATGCCTTACACATGCAA
>NZ_WHJG01000060.1 GCF_011682175.1 Massilia frigida | reverse complement strand
GCCCGCAAAAGCGATGGCGAGCCCGGCGTCAAGACCATCTGGCGAGGATTGGACCAAGTAATGACCGCAGCTCAAACATTGCAGGCACTACGGGAGGAAGGCGCCTGAGTTGTGTATAACGAGATGGTTCAAGGTCGACGGCCAAGTTGCCTGCGCCGTAGGGCATTTTTTGACGAACCAAGGCAATGATTTGGTTGGCAAAATTGAGTCTCTCGGCTTGTGCCTGGGTCACCGACAAGATGGGAAGTGGCGGCATACGTGATTTCTCCTTTGTTGTTTTTAAACTATTTCACCCTACTCCAGGGTCAGCAATGTCCTATTGCCCACCTGCGGCTGATCGAGGGCACTCAGCCCCAGCACGATCGATTTGAGCTGGTCCGGATAGAAACCTTGTACCAAGCGGACGAAGCGGGCCTGGCCTAAGGTGTGGGACAGAGCATCGAGCTTGTCCTTGCCACCACAGCTTGCTTCATACCGGGCATAGGGCTTGGAATTCGGGCATGCCAATGCGAAGAAAGCGAGGACGCTGCTGCTCAGCGTTATGCTGTCGCTTCCCGTCAGCGTCGTTCTGTTGCTTGCGCTTCTGCTTTTCAAGCGCCTGGACAATGCTGGATGGCATTGAGGCGAATAGCAGTCAATGCCCGCGAGCGGAATGTCGCGGCGGTGCGATTCCGGGCCAATGCCTTTTTTCATCCGCCGCCAAATCACATGATGGCGCAGCACCCGCCACGCGATTTCGGCACGTAGAGCGCCTGCGTTCTGGTCGTCATGGCGCGGTTCTTTCCTTGCGAGGTTTTGTGTCCGGCAGGGTCGACGATGTAAGTCATGAGCTTGTCCGTGTAACCGCATACCGTGACGCTGCGCCAGCCGCTCTTGAAGAGCTTTTTGGCGAGCCTGTCGGCGAATGACGCGTCGGCCCCATTCGCTACCGCTGATTCGCACGCGAATACTTTGATTTTCCCTGAAAAGGACTTGCTCAGGCGTCCATGGAAGATGCCAATCAGTCCCTCAATCGACATGTCTGCGGCGTGGTCGGAGGATTGGAGCGCATCGGCGCCCGGGGCGCAGTGCCCGCGGATGTATAAAACGTCGTCCACACCCTGCATCAGATTGAGCGCGCCGTTTAAATAAGGGTCATCCGTGCAAACAATATTGGTTGCCACGATCTTGTTCCAGCCCGGCCGTTGAGCAGCCGCGACGCTCTCGATCGCCCGGTCGCGCAAGTCGGTGAATTCTGTTTCCTGATCGCGAAATTGCTGCAGTATTGTGGCGGCCCGCGACGAATTTTGCATCGTACCCAACAGCGTTATTTTTGATTGAATCGTGGCTAATGCCGACTGTGCGTTGCTCAGCCTTGCCTGGGCACCCGGATCGATGTTTCCACCCTTGGTGGAGATCAAATGTTCCGCGCTATGAGCTAGCTCAAACGGAATTAACACAACTGTCGTCATGGTGTTTCCCTGTCAAAATATGGTGGCCGGTGCAGAGGCATGTGCTGATGTAGCCATCATCGTCGTCCCTAGCGATTCGACAAAAAACAATTAGAAAAATTAGGATGCCTACCTGATGCCGGCTCCATAAGCGGACAGAGCCTGTCGCTCCGTCCGCACCGTTGCTCCCCGATCTGCCCGGCGTGCGCCCAGGACGCTTTCCAGCTTGTTGAAATAGGGGCTACCCATTACTACACAAGTGTATAATAATTCGCATGAACCGTCCCTCTCAAAAAATCGATGCCCAGCTGATCGCCTCCGGCATGGTCCTGCTGCCCCAGACCGGATGCGCTGGGCTGTCGGTGCGCAAACTCGTCGAACACGCCGGGGTCAACCTTGGCATGTTCCACTACCACTTCAAGAACAAGGACAATTTCCTGCGTGTGTTGCTGCAGCACATATACGAGGAAATGTTCGCCGCCCTCACGCTCAAGGCGCAGGACTCGCGCAGCGCAGCGCAGAACCTCGATGGCGCCCTGCGCGTGCTGGCCGGTTTCGCCTGCAAGCACCGCCACCTGCTCTTGATGCTGCTCTCGGAAGCGACGCGCGGCGAAGCGCTGCCCGTGACGTTCCTGCGCGAGAACCTGCCGCGCCACATCGCGGTGCTGGCCCAGCTGCTGCGCCGGGGCCAGGCCGAGGGCGACATCATCGACGCCCCGACCATGCAGCTGCTGCCGTTCATGCTGGGGGCCATCGCCGGTCCCCTGTTTGCCGGCGGCGCGCTCGAACGCCTGCCCGCCGCGCCGCCCGAACTGGCGGCGCTGGCGCAGCAGGCGCTGTTGTCGGAAGCGGCCATCGCCCTGCGCATCGACCTGGCCATGCGCGCCGTTCTCACCGCTCCAAAGGAGTCAGCGCCGCCATGAACCTGTCCCTGCTCGCACGCCTCTGCGCCACGGCCCTGCCGCTCACCCTGTGCGTGGCCTGCGGGCCGGCGCGCGACGACGCCTTTCCCGGCTACGCCGAAGGCGATTACGTGCGCCTGTCGGCGCCCCTGGCCGGTACCTTGACCGCAGTGCACCTGCGGCGCGGCGACCGGGTGCTTGCCGGCGCGCCGGCCTACGTGCTGGAACAGGCCAGCGAAACGGCGGCGCGCCAGGAAGCGCAAAGCCGGGTGGGCCGGGCCGAGGCGCTGCTGGCCGACTTGCGCAAGGGGGCGCGCAGCGATGAACTGGCGGCTTTGAGGGCCGCGCAGCGCGAAGCCGAAGCGGCGCTGGCGCTGTCGCAGGCGAACCTGGAACGCGAGCGCAAGCTGGTGGCCGACAAATTCATCTCGCGCGCCCGGCTCGATCAGTCGACGGCGGCACTGGCGGCCGACCGCGCCCGGTTGGAGCAGGCCAGGGCGCGCCTGCGCGGCGCCGGCACCAGCGCCAGGAGCGACCAGGTCGCGGCGGCGGAAAAGGAAGTCGAGGCCGCGCGCGCCCAGCTGGCGCAGGCACAGTGGAAGGTCGACCAGAAAGCCCAGGCGGCGCCGATGGGCGGCATGGTCAGCGACGTGGCCTACCGCGCCGGCGAATGGGTGCCGGCCGGCGCGGCCATCGTCACGTTGCTGCCGCCGGCGAACATCAAGGCGCGCTTCTTCATTCCCGAAACGGCGCTGGGCAAGATCCGGATGGGACAGGGCGCCATCATCGCCTGCGACGGCTGCGCGCAGCCGGTGAAGGCGCGCATCACCTTCGTGTCGCCCGAGGCGGAGTTCACCTCGCCGCTCATCTACAGCAAGGAAAACCGCGCCTCGCTGGTGTTCATGGTGGAAGCGACGCCCGAGCCGGGACAGGCGCTGCTCCATCCCGGCCAGCCGCTGACGGTGCGTACGGAGCCGAAGTCGTGACCGCGCCGGCCATCGTCATCGACGTGCAGGGCCTGACCAAATCCTACGGCGGGCGCATGGTGGTCGACCATGTCGACATCCGCGTAGAGCGTGGCCGCATTTACGGCTTCCTGGGTCCGAACGGCAGCGGCAAGACCACCACCATCCGCATGCTGTGCGGCCTGCTCACCCCCGACCAGGGGCAGGGCCGTTGCCTCGGTTACGACATCAGCACCGAGGCGCGCGAGATCAAGAAGCAGGTCGGCTACATGACGCAAAAATTCGGCCTGTACGACGACTTGAGCATCGAAGAAAACCTCGACTTCGTCGCCCGTGTCTACCAGATCGCCGGACGGCGCCAGCGCATCGCCGATACGCTTGAACGGCTTGGCCTTTCCAGCCGCCGCGCGCAGCTGGCCGGCTCGCTCTCGGGCGGATGGAAGCAGCGGCTGGCGCTGGCGGCTTGCCTGATCCACGATCCGCAACTGCTGCTGCTCGACGAACCGACGGCCGGCGTCGACCCGTCTGCGCGGCGCGAGTTCTGGGACCAAATCCACGACCTGGCCGCCGGCGGCATGACGGTGCTGGTCTCGACCCACTACATGGACGAAGCGGAACGCTGCCACCAGCTGGCCTACATCGCCTACGGCAAGCTGCTCGCGCGCGGCAGCGTGGCCGAGGTGATCGCCGGCGCCGGCCTGCATACCTGGTCCTTGTCCGGGCAAAACTTGCAGCGCGCCGCCCACAGCCTGCGCGGCGCTCCCGGCATCCGTACCGTTGCGCCGTTTGGCATGACGCTGCATGTGAGCGCCAACTCCGCCGACGCGTTCGCGCAGGCGCTGGCGCAGCCGCCGCTGGCCGCGCTCACGGCCACGCCGATCGAGACCAGCCTGGAAGACGTCTTCATCGCGCTGATGCAGGACGCGCAGGATAACTTCGGCGGAGCGGCGCCATGAACTGGCGGCGCATGCTGGCGGTGCTGCTCAAGGAACTGCGCCAGGTCGGGCGCGACCGGCTCACCTTCGGCATGATGGTCGGAATTCCGATCATGCAACTGATTTTGTTCGGCTTTGCCATCAACGGCGACGTGCGGCACTTGCCGCTGGCGGTGGCCGACCTTGACCGCAGCGTGTTCTCGCGGCGCCTGGTGGCGGCGCTGGAGACGTCGCAGTATTTCCGCATCGTGCGCCACGTCGGCGGCGCGGCCGAGGGCGATGCGCTGCTGGCGCGCGGCGAGGTGCAGTTCGTGCTGGTGGTGCCGGGCGACTTTTCGCGCCGGCTGGTGCGCGGCGAACGGCCGGTGATCCTGCTGGCGGCCGACGCCACCGATCCGGCGGCCACCGGCAATGCGCTGGCGTCGGTCAATGCCATCGCCGCGCGCGCCATCGGCGCGGAGCTGCGCGGGCCGCTGGCGCGCCTGCGTCCGGGCGAGGCGCCCTATGAAATCCGCAGCCAGCGCCGCTACAATCCGGAGGGGCTGACCCGCTACAACATCGTGCCCGGCCTGATGGGCGTCATCCTGACCATGACCATGGTGATGATGACGGCGCTGGCCATGACGCGCGAGCGTGAACGCGGCACCATGGAAAACCTGCTGGCCACGCCGGTCTCGCCGCTCGAAGTCATGATCGGGAAAATCGTGCCATATATCTTGATCGGCTACGTCCAGGTGGGCGTGATCTTGCTGGCGTCCTGGCTGGTGTTCGATGTGCCGATGGTGGGGAGTTTGTTGCTGTTGTCGGGCGCGCTGGTGCTGTTCATCGCGGCAAATCTCGCGATCGGCTTCACGTTTTCGACTATCGCGCGCAACCAGATGCAGGCCATGCAGCTGACCTTCTTTTTCTTCCTGCCGTCGATGCTGCTGACCGGTTTCATGTTCCCGTTCCGGGGCATGCCGGGATGGGCACAGGCGATCGGCGAAGTGCTGCCGCTGACGCACTTCCTGCGCATCACGCGCGGCATCATGTTGAAGGGGAACGGGCTGGCCGACGTGCTGCCGCACGCATGGCCGATCGCGCTGGCGATGGGCGTGGCGGGCACGGTGGCCATGCTGCGCTACCGGCAGACCCTGGATTGAAGCGGCCGCCGGTTCTACAATTTAACCGCCGCTCGCGCGCGGCTTGCGGCGGCGCCGGATCAGCGCACCCAGGCCGATCACGCCACCGAAGGCGATGCCGGCCACCGGCAGCGGCACCAGGCTCGATGTTTTCTGCGGCGGCGTATTGGCGTCGCGCAGCGCTTCAGGGAAGGGGCGCGGTCCGACCGGAACGATTTTCCAGTCGGCCTGGTTGGGCGGCGTGCGCTTCATGAATTCGCTGAACGAGAACACCGGGTTCGATCCCATCACGCGGCTCGACGGCACTTGCGGAATGCGCACCAGCACCAGCGCCTCGATATCGTTTTGCAGCTGCTTTTCGTACGCCGTCAGCTTGCGCGCCTTGCCCTTGGTGGCGCCCACCAGTTGCAGCAGGTCGTTGCCGGCCGCCTCGAATGCCACCGCCGGATACAGGCGCACCTGTTCTTCGGTCAGGTAATCGTAGATCTTGCGCCCGCTGGCCAGGCTCATGTCCTTGGCCGACAGGTAGGCGTATGCGCCCAGCGCCTTGATATTGCTGGTCGGTCCGCGCTGCGGGATATTCCAGCCCAGGCCCTTGAATACGTCCAGGCTGATGCCGGCGCAGTTGGCCTTCGCATGCTGGTAGGTGAAGTCGTGGCGGTAGAAGTGGTTGAACACGCGCTGCACGCCGCCCTGGTAGGCGGCCGCCGTGCGCGCATTGCTCAATACCGCCACCAGCATGTACGACGGCCGGTAATACTGCTGGCCGCTGTTGAGGTCCATCAGGTAGTTATCCATCGGGACGGGCGCGGCGATGATGCCTTTTTCGCTGACCGAATCGAGGTTGTAGAAGTTATTGACGATCCAGTCCGACCACTCGCCCTCGCGGCCAAGGTGGCCGGTGGCGACGGCGAAGTGGCCGCCGTAGGCTTCGTCGTCGTCGCCCTGGGCGCCGTTGAGCATCACGCCGAGCACCGGTTTTTCCTGCCACTGGCGGGTCTGGCCGGGTTTGCGCTCCCACAGCAGGCGGGTCGAGAACGGGCTCGATGCGCCGCCGCCTTCCGCGCGCACGTAAGTGGCGAAGGTTTCATCCTTGGCCAGCGGCTGCTGGCGCATCTTGGCCTGGTCGATGGTGAAGTCCTTCGGCCAGACGGTGCGCGCGACGAACGACGATTTGCCTTCCGCTTCGCTGTAGGTGCCACGCATGCGCACTTCGCGCCTGGCGAAGAAGGCGGTGGTCTTGGGGTCCCAGTACGACAGGTTGCTGGCGATCTTGGGCGCCAGCGCCAGGTCGGTCACGGCATCGTCGGCGGTGCGCACGTGGGCGCCGTCCGGCAGGATGTAGGCGTCATCGAGAATGTGCGGGGCGCCCAGCCACACCAGGCCCGGAAGCGCCAGCTGGTCGCGGGTGCCGTCCGGCGCCCATTCCTTGGTGCCGCGCACGATATCGCCGCCGCGCGTGAAGCTCGATACCGGCTGCGAAGGCAGCGGCACGGCCAGCACTTCGTTCTTGAAATACCATAAGCCTTGCTTGACCGTGACGCAGTCCGGGCAGTTGCCATTGCTGAGCCGGAACTGCATGGCCGGCACCAGCCCGAGTCGTTCCCCGGCGAGGGCGCTTTTCAGCCCTGCCGGTTCGCTTGCCTGTGCGCCGGATGACATCAGCAGCACGCCGGCACCGAGTAAAGAACGGGTTTTCAACATAAGTTGTCCTTGAGCGTGAATGAGTAAAACCGCAAGCTTGCAAATCTACACTGGTTGCGTGACAACATCATGATTTTAACTGCTTTAAGGCAAGAAAAAGGGTAGCGGAGACACAGTTTTCAGTGTTTCCTTGTGTCAGGGAAACAAGTAGTCTGCTTGTATTTCATTGTCGGCAACGCAAGCATGCGCTGGGCGCGGGATTAATCAAGCGTCCAGGTGTGGTCCATTTTGATAACATCCCGCACCGGTTTGCCGGCCAGGCGGCCCGGGAGGAAGCTGCACCTGGACAGCGCCTTGATCGCGGCGTCATCCCACAGGCGGTGTCCGGCGCTTTGCTCGACGCGGGAATGGCGCACGCGGCCATCGGGCCCGATGACGAACGCGATCTTGACCGTGTCCAGGTCTTCGATGCGCATGCGGGTCGCGGGCCACTGCGGCGCCGGGCAGGAGCCGGCGACAACGGAGGCTGGAATGCGGGCGGGGGAGGCATCGTGTGCCTGCGCTGGCTGGGCCAGCAGCAGGCACGCGGGGAACAGAAAATGACGCATGAATCAGGCTGGGCTCAATATGGATGTCCGTGCGAGGATGCCAATGTACACCAATCGCTTGCCGCCAGCCCGAACCATGTTTACAGCTGGCTCATGCCACCATCGATAATCAGCTCGGTGCCCACCACGAAGGCCGATTCCGGCGCGGACAGATACAGCACCGCGCTGGCCACTTCGTCCGGCGTGCCGAAGCGCTTGAGCGGAATCTGCTGCGCCACCTTTGCGACCATGTCGTCGCGCTGCGCCGGGGCCAGGCCCAGGCGGCCGTAGAGCGGCGTTTGCACCGGTCCTGGACTGACCACGTTGACGCGCACGCCGCGTTCCAGCAGTTCGGCCGACAGCGTCCTGGCGAACGAGATCAGGGCTGCCTTGCTGGCCGCATAGACCGACGAATTGGGCATGCCGATGTGCGCATTGATCGACCCGTTCAGCACCACCGCCGCACCGCGCTTGAACAGCGGCGTGAGCGCCTGGATGGTGAAGTAGGCGCCCTTGACGTTGATATCGAAGGTCTGGTCCCACAGCGCGGCGTCGACGCTGCCGAACGGGGCGAATTTGGCCACCGCCGCATTGACGAACAGGGCGTCGAGCGTGATGCCTTGCTGCGTCAGCAGCGCCGCCAGTTCCTGCGCCGCGCCGCTGTCGCCCTGGTCGATCCGCAGCGCCAGGGTGGCGCCGCCGATCTGCTCTTTGGCCTGGTCGAGCGTGGCCTGGTCACGCCCGGTGATCACGACGCGCGCGCCTTCCCGGGCGAAGGCGATGGCGGTGGCCAGGCCGATGCCGCTATTGCCGCCAGTGACGAGTACGGTTTTGTTTGCGAAGCGGTTCATGGTGAAACTCCTGTCGGTGTCGAGTGAAGCGGCGAGGTGCGCCGCGTTGAAACCACTATAGGATCAATGAATCGGTCAATCAAAGCCCGGGATATTGATGGTATATTCAGTTTTTCTGAATGACCGGAGCTGCCGTGGACCGCTTGCGCGCAATGGAGGTGTTTGTCGAGGTGGTGCGCAAGAACGGCTTTGCGCGCGCGGCGGAGTCGCTCGATACGTCGCCCGCCAACGTCACCCGCATCGTGGCCGACCTGGAAGCCCATCTCGGCACGCGCCTGCTCAACCGCACCTCGCGCAAGATGTCGCTCACCGAGAGCGGCGAGGCGCTGTACCAGCGCGCCAAGGCCATCGTCGACGACATGGCCGAAGTCGAAGCGATCGCCGCGTCCTCGTTGCAGCCGCGCGGCCTGCTGCGCATCAATGCGCCGGTCAGCTTCGGCATGCTTCACCTGGCGCCGCTGTGGCCGCGCTTCATGACGCTGCATCCCCAGGTCGAACTCGATATCGCCCTGGTCGACCGCGTGGTCGACATCGTCGAAGAGGGCTACGACCTGGCGCTGCGCATCTCGCGCCAGGGCTCCGCCTCGCACGCGGCGCGCAAGCTGGCCACCTCGCGCAATGTCTGCTGCGCCGCGCCGGCCTACCTGGAGCGGCACGGCACGCCGCGCGTGCCCGCCGACCTGCGCGAGCACCAGTGCATCGGCTATCGCTACGCCGTGGCTGGCGACGAATGGCACTTCACCGATGACAGCGGCGCCGCGCACGCGGTCCGGGTGCACTGCGCGCTGCGCTCGAACAATGGCGACACCGGCCGCGCCGCCGCGCTGGCCGGGCTGGGCGTGGTGTGCCAGCCAACCTTCCTGATCGGCCCCGACCTGCGCGCCGGGCGCATGGTGGCGCTGCTGCCCGGCTACCACCTGCCCGATATCGACGTGCTGGCGGTGTACCCTAGCCGGCGCCAGCTCAGCGCCAAAGTCCGGGCCATGATCGATTTCCTGGCGGCCGAACTGAGTGGAACGGCGCCATGGGACAAAAACTGAGATAGACTTGTCCCACCTTTCCACTACCGCGTAAACACGATGGCGATCCTGTCCGAACTGGTTCTGTATCCGATCAAATCCTGCGCCGGCATCTCCGTGCGCGAAGCCACGCTGACCCGTTCCGGCCTGTCGGTCGACGCGGTGTACGACCGCGAATGGATGCTCATCGATGAAAACGGGCAGTTCCTCACGCAGCGCGAGCATCCGCGCATGGCGCTGATCACGCCGCGCCTGTTGTCGGACACGCTGGAGCTGCGCGCGCCGGGCATGCTGCGCCTTGAAATACCGCTCGGGCTGCCCGACCCGGACCACGAAATCACGCGTGAAGTGATGGTCTGGGAAGACACCGTATTGGCCTACGACTGCGACGACACCACCGCCACCTGGTTCTCGAAAGCGATCGGCGTCCCGTGCCGGCTGGTGCGCTTCCACGCCACCGCCGCCCGTTTTTCAAGCACCAAGTGGACCGGCGGGCTGGCCGAGCCGACCCTGTTTTCGGACGGCTATCCCTTGCTGGTGGTGGGCCAGGCGTCGCTCGACGATCTCAATCAGAAGATGCTGGCGGCCGGGCGCGCGGTCCTGCCCATGAACCGCTTTCGTCCGAATATCGTCATCGACGGCATCGACGCCTTCGAGGAGGATTACGCCGACCATTTCGCGCTCGGCGCGGCGCGCCTGAAACCGGTCAAGCCGTGCTCGCGCTGCCCGATTCCGGCGGTCGACCAGGCCACCGGCGAGCCGGGTCCCGATCCGCTCGACATCCTGCGCACCTACCGCAGCAAGGCCGTCATGGACGACAAGATCTGCTTCGGCATGAATGCGATCGTCACCGACGGCGATGGCGAGCGCCTGCAAGTGGGCCAAGCGGTGACAATGACGCTCGCATTCTGAGGCTGCGGCGGCGCTGTTGGCGGCGATGCCCCATGCGATTCGGGTAAATTTTTCGTTTTCAAGGCGGGCCGGATCGCGTAAGGTGGCACTATTGTCGAGGTCGACAGAAAAAAGGTGGGAACCGTATGCATGATCCCGGCGCTCCGGCGCGCGATGTGGAAGCCGAAAACGAGTCCTTGCGCGCGCGCCTGGACTACCTGGTGGAGCAGGCCGAGCGCAATCACGAGATCATGTGCCGGCATCAGGCGTTCGACCTGGAGATCGTCGGTTCGGACAGCTTCCAGGCGCTGATCGGCACCATCTTCAGCAGCCTGCCGGCGATTGCCGGACTCGATATCGTGACGCTGAGCCTGGTCGACGAAGATGCCGATATCCGCACCGTGATGGACAAGCTGGGCGTGGACTTCAACGCTTTCCCGCACCTGATTTTCGTGGACGCGGTGGCGGCGCTGGGCTTCGTGCCGTCGCGCAGCGAGGTGTTCACGGGGCCACCCAAGCCGATGCTGGGGCCTTATCACCCGGCCGGCCACCAGCCGATGTTCCCGAATCAGCCGCCCGGCCTGCAAAGCATCGCGCTGGTGCCGCTGCTGCGCAACAAGCGCCTGATCGGCAGCCTGAACCTGGGCAGCCTGGATGACACGCGTTTTACGCCGGCCATGGCCACCGACTTCATCGAGCACATGGCATCGATCATCGCGATCTGCCTGGAGAACGTGATCAGCAACGAGATGCTCAAGTATATCGGGCTGACCGATTCGCTGACCGGGGTGTACAACCGGCGCTATATCGACCGCCGCCTGCTGGAAGAAATCGGCCGCGCGCGGCGCCAGGCGTACCGCATTTCGTGCCTGTACATCGACATCGACCATTTCAAGCAGGTCAACGACAGTAGCGGGCACCAGGGCGGCGATGAAGTGCTGCGCGAGGTAGCCGCCCGCATCAAGGCGGAGTTGCGCTTGTCGGACGCGCTGGGGCGCTTCGGCGGCGAGGAATTCGTGGTGCTGCTGATCGATGCGAATCTCGACAGCGCGACCCAGGTGGCACAGCGGATTTTGCAGAGCATTGCCGGGACGCCGTTCACGCTCTCAAGCGGGGAGCGGCTTGCGGTGTCGGTGTCGATCGGGGTGGCGACGCTCGACGATTTCGAGCGCGATCACGCGATCGAGGGCGTGGCGCAGGCGCTGGTGGCGCATGCGGATACGGCGCTGTACAAGGCGAAAGAGGGCGGGCGCAATCGGGTGGTGTCGTTTACGTAATCGTCGTTCCCGCTGCCGTCGATCCGTCAACCACCGCCGTCGTTTCTGGCAGTGCCAGGAGCGCGGCGGTGGTTGACTGAACGGCGGAAAAGTGGCGGAGCGACGGCTCGACGGGACTAGTACCTCGTCTCAGTGGATTTGAAGGGTTCAGGCAGCCTCCTTTATTGCGTCCTCCTGGCGCGCTTGCTCAAGTGGCTGATAGACCCGCCCGAGTTTAGTGCGCGCCTTCTCTATGGTGAACATCCATTCTGCTGGTCAATGCTTGCGATTGGGGCTTCTTTTCCTTGACGGGGCTGCATTGAAGGCTGGCACGCCATACTTACTCCGCGTTTGCCAGCGACGAGGCAAGCTGCGGTCCCTCCTCGCCACGGTTTAGTCTTGCGCTCACGGCATATTGCTTGAAACGAGCAGCATCGAGGGTCGCCGTGCGCTTTTGCTTTGGATCGAGTCAGTGGCGCGCTTCGCCCGGGCTGACCGCGATCTACTGGATTCAACTATGCATTGCATGATAGCTAGCAAAGATGACGATGCCTGCGCCGATGAGAATTGCCACTCCACCGGCAATCAGAAATGTTGGCTTTGCGTCCATCATTGTCATCGGATCATTCCCTGATGAGTTTTCACGTGCCAGTGCGAGGGACGCTCCTATCAGTGCCAGCGAGATGATCATTCCAATAATTTCCCGCCTTTTCAAGAGGCTTGGCATCGGATCAAGCGAAACCGGAAAAATACTCAGGAGATCGAGAGCGTAGACGACGGCAAAGCCTAAACCAGCGATGGCTGTGGCATGCGCAACCCATCGGCCGCCTTTCAGGACAAAATAGACGAGTGCCAAGCTGCCTATGCCCAGCGTCGTAAGGAATATATTGAATAGGATGACCGGAGCCTCCCCAATATTGGCAAAGTTCCTAGTCTCGATTGGTCCACCTGGAACCATAGTTGAAAATAGCAGAACCGAGACCAAGGTCAGCGCAGCGACGAGTTTTCGAGTTAGTGTCATACTTTTTCCTCTCGTTTCGCCCCCGGCACAACCGAAAGGCGCTAGTTGTGTTCAAAGCGTCCGATTAACTTTGCTGTAACCGCAAGGCTGCCGTTATTAGCATGACAAAGCCTGCGAGTTGCGCCTCCGCCGATATGGGGGTGAAAGCGATACGGCTCATGAATCCGTCAACGCAGGCGATGATAGTCGCGGCCGCTTGAAGGGTGCTGATCTCATCTGGAACTTCTCCGCTAACTTGTGCCTTGCCTATGATGGCGCCAAGAGTGTCGATCATGCGGATTTCCGCGCGCCTGAGGGTCGCTGCGACCTCTTCTTGTCGAAAGGATTCTGCCAAGATTTCTAGCCTCAGAGCATGGGATTGCCGGCCAGGCGGTGTCTCAAAGAGCGCCTTTCCCAAGCTCATAATTCCTTGTTTGAGACTTTTCGCGTCGTTGAGGCTTTCGATGAGCGCAAGATCGCCGGCGAGATTTTCCTCGATCAGAGACATGATCAGATCGTCCTTGGTCGCGAAGTATTGATAGAGATTGGCCCCGCTCACGCCGGCCTCGGCACTGATCTCTGCCGTGCTCGCGGCGTGGAATCCCTTGCGGGCAAAGACGCCTCGCGCTCCATTGATGATTTGCCGCCTTCGCGCGGCACGCCTGTCGGCGTCGACGGGACGTCCTAGTCGCGATGGATTCATTGTGCTCATCCCCTTAATATAACTGATTAGTTCATTATATAACTAGTACCTCGTCTCACTGGATTTGAAGGGTTCAAGCCTCCTTTATTGCGTCCTCCTGGCGCGCCTGCTCAAGTGGCTGATAGACCCGCCCGAGTTTAGTGCGCGCCTTCTCTATGGTGAACATCCATTGGATTTGTGCAGCGGCGTCGTTGCGGCATTTTTCCCAGACGGCGATTTCCCGCACCAAGGTTTCTTTATCTGCAATGCAGCGCGCCAAGCACTGCTGCTTGAGAACGCTGATTTCGACCATGTTGAGCCAACTGGCATGCTTGGGCACATAGTGGAACTCCAGCTTACGTGCAATGCGGCGGGCCGCACCGGGCTCAAAGGTGTTGTACAGGGCGGCGATGGAATGGGTTGAGAGATTGTCCAGTACGACACGGATCACGTCGGCCTCAGGCCAATGCACATCGACCAGCGCCTGCATCTGCTGCGCAAACTGGCGGGAAGTTCGTTGCTCGGTGACTGCGACATGGCGCCAGCCTGCGTGAACACCGTAGAACACAAACAAGTTTGCCGTACCGTTGCGCACGTATTCGTAATCGATGCGTGCGGGTGTGCCCGGGGGGGCCGGCTCGGCCCGGCGCGCATGCCCGATGAGTTGGGTCGGGCTTTCGTCGAAGCACACTACCGGGCGCCTGGGATCGTGCGGCTCGGCGTACAGGTCCAGTACGTCCTCCATACGCGCGACATACTCGCTGTCGACCTTGGGCACACACTACATTTTCTCTTGCCATGGCTTGAGCTCGTTTTCAGCAAGCCGCCGCCCAACGGTGGCGCGGCTTAAGCTGTCGTGTCCGGTCAGACGCACCATTGCATCGGCCAGCAGCTCCAGCGTCCAGCGTGCCTGCCCTTCGGGCGGTGCCGAACATGCCGTCGCAATGAGCAATGCTTCTTCGTTGCCCGATAATTTGCGACGACCTTCAGGGCGGGGTGCCTCGTGCAAGGCGGCCTCAAAACCTCCTCGGTACTAGTGCAGCAACCGTTCTTCCGCCCGGTTCACCGCATCGGCCGACCCGCGCAGCACCACCACATCGCCCACTTCGAGCTGCGTCAGCGGCGTGACATCGAGCCGCTCCTTCCCGCGCCGCACCGTGGTCACGTCGGCTCCCAATTCGGCCAGCTCCAGCTGGTCGATGCGCTTGCCGACCGAGGCGGCATCTTCGCGCAAGGTCACCGAATGCAGGCGCACGAACAAGTGCTCCGGATCGTCGCTGACGTCGCCGGTGCCATGAAAATACCCGCGCAGCGACGCGTAACGCTCGTCGCGCGCACTCTGCACCCGGTGCACCACGCGCCGCAGCGGCACGCCCATCATCACCAGCGCGTGCGAGGCGAGCATCAGGCTGCCCTCCAGCGCTTCCGGCACCACTTCCGCCGCGCCGGCTTTTTTCAGCACATCGAGATCGGTATCGTCATAACTGCGCACGATCACCGGCAAGGTCGGCGCCAGCTCGTGCACCAGGTGCAGCACCTTGATCGCCGACGGCGTGCTGGCATACGTGATCACCAGCGCGCTGGCGCGGTAAATACCGGCCGCCACCAGGCTTTCGCGGCGCGCGGCATCGCCATACGACACATGCGCACCCGCTGCCTGCGCTTCCTGCACCCGTTCCGGGTCCAGGTCGAGCGCCTGGTAAGCCACTTTTTCCTCGGTCAGCAAGGTCGCCAGGGTCTGGCCGCTGCGCCCGAAGCCGGCGATGATCACGTGCTTCTGGGTCGACATGGTGCGGCTGGCGATTTGCGTGAGCTGGAGCGACTGCATCATCCATTCGTTGGACGAGACCTTCATCACGATCTGGTCCGACTTGGCGATGATGAACGGCGCCACCAGCATCGACAGCACCATCGAGGCCAGCACCAGCTGGATGATGAAGTCATCGATCAGATGTGCGCCGGAGGTCAGGTTGAGCAGCACGAAGCCGAATTCGCCCGCCTGCGCCAGCGCCAGGCCGGTGCGGATCGACACGCCATCGGACGCGCCGAACAGCTTGGCCAGCACCCCGATCAGCGCGAACTTGAGCAGCACCGGCAGCACCAGCAGCAACAGCACCAGCCACCAGTTTTCCAGCACCAGGCCGACATTGAGCAGCATGCCGACGGTGATGAAAAACAGTCCGAGCAGGACGTCGCGGAATGGCTTGATATCTTCTTCCACCTGGTGCTTGTACTGGGTCTCGGAAATGAGCATGCCGGCCACGAACGCGCCCAGGGCCAGCGACAGGCCGGCGTGCTCGGTGATCCAGGCCGCGCCCAGGGTGATGAGCAGCAGGTTGAGCATGAACAGCTCCTGCGAGCGGCGCTTGACGACGATGGTGAACCAGGTGCGCATGACCTTCTGGCCGATGAACAGCAGCAGTACCAGCACGATCACCGCTTTCAGGCCGGCCCAGGCCAGCGTTTCGGCCAGTTCCTCGGGTGGCTTGCCGAGCGAGGGGATGAGAATGAGCAGCGGTACCACGGCCAGATCCTGGAACAGCAGGATGCCGATGATCTTGCGGCCATGCTGGCTTTCGAGTTCGAGCCGCTCGGTCAGCATCTTGACCACGATCGCGGTCGACGACATGGCCAGCGCGCCGCCCAGCGCAAACGCGGCCTGCCAGGTGATCTTCAGCGATGCCGGCAACTGGGTCGAGAGCAGCCACCCGAACAGCATGGTGGCCACGATGGTCAGCACCACCTGGGCCATCCCGAGGCCGAACACGATGCGCCGCATCGCCATCAGCTGCGACAGGGAGAATTCCAGCCCGATCGAAAACATCAGGAAAACAACGCCGAATTCGGCCAGGGTTTCGGTGGTCTTGCTGTTTTCGGCCAGGCCCAGGGCGTGCGGGCCAATCAGGATGCCGACGGCCAGGTAGCCGAGCATCGGCGGCAGGTGCATCATGCGGAAAGCGACCACACCGAGTACGGCGCTGCCTAACAGAAGGAGGGTAAGTTCTAGTCCTGAAAACATGCGTTGCCGTGTAAAGGAATGGTAAAGGCCGGGCGAAAACACGGAGTGACGACCGGCGACCTCGAAAAACCAACTGCGCGACGTCATTTTCGCCCTGCGATGCTCGCCGTACCTTCGTACGGCTGCGCGTCTCGGACAAAAATGCCGCCGCTCGCTACGGTTTTGCGGGGTCCCCGACGATTTCTGCGTCTGGCAAGTTTTTTGCTTTCGCAATTCGTTTATACTTCTGCCATGAGTGTAACCCATGAAAAAACAATGCTGAAAGCTTTTGACAAAAACCTCACGCAACGCGCCATGCTACTGGCCCGCGAGACGCTCGAAATCGAAGCGGACGCCATCCGCGCCCTGCACGCACGCCTGGAGACCGACGACAGCGTCGGCCAGGCCGTGGGCCTGCTGATGGAGTGCAGCGGGCGGGTGGTTGTCTCCGGCATGGGCAAGTCGGGCCATATCGCACGCAAGATCGCCGCCACCCTGGCCTCGACCGGCACCCCGGCCATGTTCGTGCACCCGGGCGAAGCGGCCCACGGCGACCTTGGCATGGTCACCGCGCAGGATGCCTTCATCGCCATCTCGAACTCCGGCGAGACGGCCGAACTGATGGCGATCCTGCCGATCATCAAGCGCATGGGCGCGCCGCTGATCGCCATGACCGGCAACCCGCAATCGAGCCTGGCGCTGCTGGCCGACGTGCACCTGGACGTCTCGGTGGCCAAGGAAGCCTGTCCGCTCAACCTGGCGCCGACCGCCAGCACCACCGTCACCCTGGCGCTGGGCGACGCGCTGGCCGTGGCCCTGCTCGACGCGCACGGCTTCAAGGAAGAAGACTTCGCCCGCTCGCATCCGGGCGGCGCGCTTGGCCGGCGCCTGCTGACCCACGTGCGCGACGTCATGCGCAGCGGCGACGCGGTGCCGAAGGTGAGCGCCGACGTGTCGCTGTCGGTGGCCCTGCTCGAAATCACCCAGAAGGGCATGGGCATGACCGCCATCGTCGACGAGGCCCAGCGCCCGGTCGGCGTATTTACCGACGGCGACCTGCGCCGCCTCATCGAGCGCGTGCAGGACTTCACCAAGATCACGATCCGCGACGTGATGCACGCCGATCCGCGCCGCGTCGGTCCCGACCAGCTGGCGGTCGATGCGGTGGCCATCATGGAAGAATTCCGTATCAACCAGATGCTGGTGGTCGATGCCGACGGCAAGCTGGTGGGCGCCCTGCATATCCACGACCTGACCCGCGCGAAGGTAATTTGATGATCCAGCTCGAACACATGCAACGCGCCGCCGCCGTCAAGGTCATGATTTTCGACGTCGACGGCGTGCTGACCGACGGCAGCCTGACCTACGGCCCCGATGGCGAAGCGACCAAGACTTTCAATGTGCTCGATGGCCTGGGCATCCAGCTGCTGCAAAAGAGCGGCGTGGCCACCGCCATCATCAGTGCGCGCCAGTCGCCGATCGTGGTGCGGCGCGCGGCCGACCTGGGAATCATGCATGTCCACCAGGGCATCCACGACAAGCGCGTCGCCTTTGCCAAGCTGCTCGAAGCGACCGGCGTGACGGCCGCGCAGTGCGGCTACATCGGCGACGACGTCATCGACCTGCCGCTGCTGCTGCAAGTCGGCTTTGCCGTTACCGTGCCGACCGGCCACCCGGAAGTGCAGTACCGCGCCCATTACGTCACCAAGGCCGGCGGCGGACGCGGCGCCGTGCGCGAAGTGTGCGACATGGTCATGCGCGCGCAGGGCACCTACGAGGCGGCCCTGGCGCCGTACTTCGCCTGATGCCAGCCACGGGAGACCACCATGCATAAGCGCACCGCACACCGCTGGCGCCTGACCGCGATCATGGTGGTCGGGACCTTCTTCGCCTTCGGCACCTTCTGGCTGGTCCAGCTGGCGCAAAATGGCGACGCGTCGGTCGATCCGAACAATTTCAAGAATGAACCCGACTACATCGTCGAACAATTCAGCTTCGTGCGCATGACGCCCGAGGGCAAGCCGCGCTACCTGGTCTCCGGCGCCAAGCTCACGCACCGCCCGATCGACGATTCCTCGGACGTCGAACTGCCGGTGCTGCAGGGTGTCGCGCCCGGCCAGCCGGTCACCACCATCACTTCCCAGCGCGCGCGCATCCGCCACGCCCAGAACCAGGCGGACCTGATCGGCAATGTCAACGTGGTGCGGCCCGAGTCGCCCACCAACCGCGGCATGCAGCTCAAGACCGAAGCGCTGACCGTATTTACCGACGAAGACCGCATGACCTCCGACCAGCCGGTCCAGGTCACGCTGGGCACCGCCACCATCACCGGGACCGGCATGGACGCGAACAACGCGACGCGCGAGCTTAAGTTCGCCAGCCGCGGGCAGATCGTCTATCCACCGAAAGCGGCGCGCGCAGCGCCACCCATCACAGGTAAACCACAATGAAAAAATTTCTAGCCTTCGCCCTGCTCGGACTGGCCGCGGCAACCGCGTCCGCCGAAAAGGCCGATGCCGCCAAACAGGCGGTGATCGGTTACGATTCCCTTGAAACCAACGAAGTGACCCAGGTGACCATACTGACCGGGAACGTGGTCGTCACCAAGGGCACCCTGATCCTCAAGTCCGACCGCGCCATCATCAAGGAAACGCCCGAAGGCGACATGTTCGTGACCCTGACCGCCAGCGCCGGCAAGGCCGCCACGTTCCGCCAGAAACGCGACGGCGGCCCGGACCTGTGGATCGAAGGCCAGGCCCAGCGCATCGAATACGATGAGCGCAACGACATGATGAAGCTCTTCTCCGGCGCCAAGATCCGCCAGCTGGAAGGCCAGAAGCCGACCAACGAAATCGAGAGCGAATTCATTTCCTACGACAGCCGCAAGGAAGTCTTCGTGGCTCGTAACGACGCCAGCGGCGCCAACAAGCCGGGCCAGGGCCGTGGCACCATGATCATCGCGCCGCGCAAGCCGCGCGCGGCACCGGCCACGCCGCCGGGCGCTCCCGCACCGGCGCCAGCACCGGCCACC
Organism: Massilia frigida; assembly: GCF_011682175.1. Lineage (GTDB taxonomy): Bacteria > Pseudomonadota > Gammaproteobacteria > Burkholderiales > Burkholderiaceae_D > Telluria_A > Telluria_A frigida. Next base: position 12,273 of record NZ_WHJG01000060.1, on the reverse strand, counting down.
ACGCCAGCGGCGGGAAACCCATGATCGAAACGAAGAATTGCGGCAGCACGCTGATCGTGCGCGGCCTGCAGAAAAGCTACGGCAAGCGCCTGGTCGTACGCGACGTCTCGCTGCAGGTCGACTGCGGCGAAGTGGTCGGACTGCTCGGCCCCAATGGCGCCGGCAAGACCACCTCGTTCTACATGATCGTCGGCCTGGTGCCGTCGGATGCGGGCACCATCGACATCAGCGGGGTCGATATTTCGAGCCTGCCGATCCACCGCCGCGCCACGCTCGGCCTGTCGTACCTGCCGCAGGAAGCGTCGGTGTTCCGCAAGTTGACGGTCGAAGAAAACATCCGCGCCGTGCTGGAACTGCAAAAGGTGGACTGCAAGGCGCTGACCAAGGCGCAGATCAACGAGCGCCTCGACACCCTGCTGGCCGACCTGCAAATTGAAAAACTGCGCGAAAACCAGGCCATGACGCTGTCGGGCGGCGAGCGGCGCCGGGTCGAGATCGCGCGCGCACTGGCGACCAACCCGCGCTTCGTGCTGCTCGACGAACCGTTCGCCGGGGTCGATCCGATCGCCGTCATCGAGATCCAGCGCATCGTGCGCTTCCTCAAGCAGCGCGGCATCGGCGTTCTGATCACCGACCATAACGTACGCGAAACGCTGGGCATCTGCGACCGCGCCTACATCATCAACCAGGGTGCGGTGCTCGCTTCCGGCCGACCCGACGACATCATCGCCGATGAATCCGTGCGCCGGGTCTACCTGGGCGAACACTTCCGGATGTAGGCATGAAACAGTCCCTTCAACTACGCACCTCCCAGCACCTCGCCCTCACGCCGCAGCTGCAGCAGTCGATCCGGCTGCTGCAGTTGTCGACCCTGGAACTGCACCAGGAACTGGAACAGCTGTTAAGCGACAATCCGCTGCTCGAACGGCTCGACGATCCGCTCGATCATTCGGTGCGCCTGCTCGGCGATGGCGCCATCAGCAGTACCTCGACGCCGACCGAAGCGGCGCCCGAGCCGGGGGCGCAGGATGCGCCGGCGCCGGCCGAAGGCGAAGGCTTCGAGGGCGGCGAGGCGGATAGCCCGGCCAGCAGCAGCGACAACGATGGCGAATGGGGCGACCTCGGTCGCGCCAAGACGTCCGACGACGAGGATTCGCGCCCGCAGCTCGAAGCGTCCGCCACCACCTTGCGCGAGCACCTGATGGAGCAGATGCGCGTGACCGTGCTGGAGCCGCGCGACCGCGCGCTGGTCGAACTGATCGTCGACGCCGTCGACGACAATGGCTACCTGACCGAAACGCTGGAAGAGATCCACGAGCGCATGCCGCCCGAGCTGGAAATCGAAATCGAGGAATTGCGCACCGCGCTGGCGCTGCTGCAAAGTTTCGACCCGATCGGCGTGGGCGCGCGCAATGCGTCCGAATGCCTGGCGTTGCAGATCCGGCGCATGCCGGGCGTGGCGCTGGTGACGCGGCGCATGGCGCTGACCATCGTCGAGAACCATCTGACCTGGTTCGCCCAGCGCGAATTCAACAAGCTGAAAAAAGCGCTCGACTGCGACGACGAGGACTTGCGCGAGGCGCAGACCGTGATCCGCCAGTGCAATCCGCATCCGGGCGCGGAGTTCGCGTCCGATGTGTCGGACTACGTGGTGCCGGACGTGATCGTGCGCAAAGCGAAAAACGGCTGGTCGGTGATGCTCAATAACGACGTCATGCCGCGCCTGCGCGTGAACAGCATGTACGCCGCGCTGCTCAAGCAGGGCAAGGGCGAAGGGCAGATGGGCGCGCAGCTGCAGGAAGCCAAGTGGCTGATCAAGAACATGCGCCAGCGCTTCGATACCATCTTGCGGGTGGCCGAAGCGATCGTCGAACGCCAGCGCAATTTCTTCTCGCACGGCGCGGTGGCGATGCGTCCGCTGGTGCTGCGCGAAATCGCCGACACGCTCGGCCTGCACGAAAGTACGATCTCGCGCGTGACCACGCAAAAGTACATGATGACGCCGCACGGCATGTTCGAGCTGAAGTATTTTTTCGGCAGCCACGTGGCCACCGAAGCGGGTGGCGAAGCGTCGTCGACGGCGATTCGCGCGCTGATCGTGCAGCTGACCAGCGCGGAGGATCCCAAAAGCCCTCTGTCGGACAGCAAGATCGCCGACATGCTAGGCGAGCAGGGCATGGTGATCGCGCGCCGCACGGTCGCCAAGTACCGCGAAGCGCTCAAGATTCCGCCGGTCGCCCTGCGCAAGTGCCTGTAGGGTGTTCAGGGTTGCGCGGCGCCTAGAAAAACTCCGGGTGCTCGCGCAGCAGCAGCTGTTCGTACTGGTTGACCGCCTTGAACTGTTCCAGCCCCGGCGCCATGCGCCGGCCCGCGTCCCAGCTGCGCCAGGCGCGCGCTATGTCATAGCTTTTGAACAGCGCATCGCCCATATCCTTGTAGGCTCCGGCCAGCGCCGGATTGGCGCGCAATACGCTGGCGTACAGCGGTAGCGCGCCGCGTACGTCGCCCAGCTTGGCGCGCCAATTTGCTTCAAACAACGCCAGCATGTGCTGCTTGTGCGTGGTGAGCTTGCGCAGTTCCTGCAGCGTGGCGAGCGCCGCCTCCATCTCTGCCTTCCCCTTGGGGCGCATCGCCGCCGCGAACGCGCGCACTTGCGGGTCGGCGTTGAGCAGCACCTTCTGCTCCGGGGTCGGCGTTTTCATCGGGTCACCGCTGACGAACGCCAATTCGGACATGCCGAGCATGGCGTCGAAGGCGCGCTTGTCGGCGAACGCTTGTGCGATCCCGGTTTCGAACGCTTGCCTGGTTGCCGCCGTCGGCGGCGCGGCATTCGCCTGCGCCTTGTCGAGCAGCTGATCGAGATCGTTATCCTGCGCCGCGCGCGGCTTGTACGGCTTGAGGTCGTAGCTGGCCGGGGCGCTTTGCCTGAGCGCGCTGACCGTATAGGTGCGCGTCTGGCTGTGGCCGACCTGCTTGTGGTGCATCACGAAGCCGGCCGGCACGCGCTTTTCGCTGGCCAGGCGCGCCAGCACCAGCGGATGGCCGCCGAAACGGTAGCGCATCATGCGCTCGAATTGGGCCGCGTCGCCGGCGCCGATGCTGGTGCCGCCGGCCGGGATGCGCGCCAGCGGATTGCCGTCGACCGCCAGCACGGTGGCGCCGGCCTCGTTCGATTCGGACAGCTTGCGCGGCGCCGACGCGACCGACAGATTATGTTCATCGAAGACCGGGTCGAAGGCCGGCAGGTCGACCTTGGCCACGCTCAGTGCCTGGTTCATCACCGAGCGGTTCTTCAGCTCCTGTACGCGAAAGCCGGCTTCGTCGAACAGCGAGTAATCGACATAGCGGCGAGTGGCCAGGTCGATCTGGTAGCGGCGCCGGGTCGCCAGGTCGTAGATCGTCGATTCGCCCGTGCTGCTCACCGACAGATAGCGTTCGCCCAGTACCACCTTGTACTGCTTGACCTCGTCCGGCGGCGGGTTGTTGCCGTGCGTGGCGACCGCGTATTTGGTGGCGACGCTCAGGTCGAAACTGAGGGCGGCAAAGGCCGGGGCACTGGCGCACAGGGCGCCGGCCAGGAGTAGGCGCGGCAGGGAGATGAAGGCGGATCGTTTGAACATGTCGGCATCGGGAAATTGGCGGGGGAAGCGATTGTAGGGGAAGACCGTTGTCTTAACTATATTGGTCTATATACCTGCTACTTTCCGATCCCGCCGGTATCGCGAGGATATACCGCAGCGAATATATCGCCTATTTCCCCTTGATTCCTGCCGTCTTTGTGCTTACCTTGTGCTATGCCGAATAACTGATACACTTGGTTCTACACGAGGGAAAGTTGCTCGGGTACAAAAATGAAGGAGTTGAATACCATTAAACCCATTAATCGATTGGCAATTTTTCGGACCAGCATGACCAGCTCGTCCGTGCAGTAATAACGCTGTTCCTCTGCGCTGCCATGCGTACGAACCGATAGTAACAAGAAGTGCCATTATCATTAGGAGTGTGTGTATGAATCTCACAATCAGTGGACATCATCTTGAAGTAACGCCAGCCATCCGTGAATACGTACAAAGCAAGCTTGAGCGCGTAAGGCGCCATTTCGATCAAGTGATCGATATTGCAGTCATCCTCACCGTCGACAATCTGACGGAAAAAGAAAAACGTCAAAAGGCCGAGATCAACCTGCGCCTGTCGGGCAAAACCGTGTATGTGGAAAGCCTGTCGCACGATCTCTACGCCGCCATCGATACCCTGATCGACAAACTGGATCGTCAGGTCATGAAGTACAAAAACAAGATCCAGGACCACAATCACCAGGCCATCAAGCACCTGCCTGAAGAGATGCCTGAAGAAGAGTCGCCGTCGGCCGCATAAGCAGGCCCCGTCTCTTTCGCCAAAGGGCGCCCGCGTGGCGCCCTTTTTGCATCCGCGCGCGATAAAATAGCGCTCTTTTCCTCTTCCATCAGCCAGCCATGAGCGAATTCGTCCACACCCGCGTTGCCAACCGTACCGGCATGATTACCCTCGACCGTCCCAAGGCCCTCAATTCGCTGTCGCTGGCGATGGTGCGCGACCTGGCCGAGGTGTTGAGCGCATGGCGTATTGATCCCGCCATCGATGCCGTGGTCATTGGCAGCAGCAGCGAAAAAGCGCTGTGCGCCGGCGGCGACATCCGCTTTTTCCACGATTGCGGCCATGCCACGCCGATGGGCGGCAGCGCGCTGCTGGAAGATTTTTTCACCGAAGAATACGCGCTCAATCACCTGATTCATTTTTACCCGAAGCCGTATATCGCGCTGATGGATGGCGTGGTGATGGGCGGCGGCATGGGCATTGCGCAGGGCGGACCTGACTGCCGCATCCGCATCGTCACCGAAAAAACCAAGATGGCCATGCCCGAGGTGAATATCGGCCTGTTTCCCGACGTGGGCGGCAGCTATTTCCTGTCGCGCGCGCCGGGGCAGCTGGGGCAGTACCTGGGCCTGACCGGCCTGACCATCGGCGCGGCCGACGCCCTGTATGTCGGGCTGGCCGACCTGTTCGTGCCGCAGGCGCAGATGGGCGCGCTCAAGGAACTGATCGAGGCCACCCCGGGCGCGCAGCTGCGCGCGGCCATCGGCGCGTTCGCGGCGCCGTTTTCCGCTGATGCGGGCGCATCGATCCTGGCCGCGCAGCGCGATGGCATCGACCGCCACTTCGGCGCCGCTTCGGTCGCCGCCATCATGGCCTCGCTCGAAGGCGACGACGGCGAGTTCGCGCAAAAGGCGCTGGCCGCCATGCGCCAGCGTTCCCCGCTGATGATGTGCGTGACGCGCGAACTGCTGCTGCGCGGTGCCGCGCTCGATGTCGCCGATTGCCTGCGCATGGAACGCACCGTGGTGCGCCACAATTTCGAACACGGCGAAGTGCTCGAAGGCGTGCGCGCGCTCGTCATCGACAAGGACAACGCGCCCAAGTGGAATCCGGCCAGCCTCGATCAGGTCGACGCGCCGATGGTCGAGCGCTTTTTTGCGCCGGTGTGGCCGGCGGCCGCGCATCCGCTGCGCCATCTGGATTGACGTGATGCCCGGGGCGCGGCGTGGCATATGATCTTTACGTCGGCCCCGGCAACTGGCGCGATGGCCCGCGCGATCACGTCGGTAGCGTCGATTTCAGCGAGCTGCCTGCCTTCTCGCGCCTTGTCAAACGCGGCGATTATGATTTCATCGAACGGATGTCCAAGCTGTTCGACGACCAGGCCTTCGATCTGGGCGACATTGAACGGGCTCTCGATGCGATGCTGCCGCTGCTGCACGCCAGCCTGCAAGCGGATGAACGCACCTTGCTGCACAAGCTGATCGCCGTGCTGTCCTTTGCCAGCCGCAGGCAGCAGGGGCTGTTCTGCATATCCGACTGAATCCAGTGGCGCTTGACCTTATGTGACAAATGTCGCATACTTGCCCTATCAGTCACAAAGTGGAGCATCGTCATGTCGGTCATTCCTTCGGTTTCAGAACTCAGCCTGCTCAAAGTCCTCTGGAAGGACCAGCCTCTGAGCGCGCGCGAACTGCACGAGCGTGCCGTCGCGGAACTGGACTGGTCGTTTTCCTCGACCCGCAAGACGCTCGAACGCATGCTCGACAAGCAGATGGTGTCGCAGCATGCGCAGCACGGCGTGCAGGTCTACCGCGCCCAGCTCGACAAGGTGACGACCCTGGCCGCCTTTGCGCGCGACTTCGGACGCCGCGTGATGGAGATCGACGCGCCGCTGCCCGTCAATATGTTCACCGGCAGTAAACTGGTCGACCAGCAGGAACTCGCGGAACTCGAACAGATGCTGCAAGACTGGCCCGACGCGAAGGACTGAGCATGCTGAACGCGATCGCCTTTCCCTTCCTTAAAGCGAGCATTACCTGCGGCATTGCGGCCGCCGTCATCCTGGCGCTGCTCTCGCTCGCGACGCGCGCGTGGCCGGTGCTGGCCGGGCACCGCTCGGTGTGGCTCTGGTCGCAGGCGGCCATCGCTTGCGCCTTCGTGCTCGCGCTGCTGCCGCACAGCGCCAGTTACAGCGTGCTGCCGGCTATCGAGATCGAACGTTCGGCGGTGGTCGCCGCGAAGCCGCCGCAGCACGTTGGGGCGGATGACGTGGATGGCGCCGACGACGACCTCGATGTCATCGAGCTGCTCGCGCAAGCCTGGCTGGCGCTGTATGCGGCCGGCCTGCTGGCCGCCGGTGCGCGCTGGATGCATGCACAGCGCGGCCTGCGCGCCTTGCTGGCCAGCGCGCGCCCGCTCGACGCCCCGGCACTGGCGCAGCATGCGGGCTTTGGCGCCGAGCCGGTGGCTGCGCTGCTGCGGCGCGGCCTGCGCGTATCCGAAACCGACGCCGCCATCTCGCCCATGCTGACCGGCCTCGCGCGGCCACACTTGCTGCTGCCGCGCCATCTGCGCAGCTTCAGCGACGAGCAGCAGCGCCTGATCGTCGCCCACGAACTGACCCACTGGCAGCGCCGCGATCCCTTGTGGCTGCACGCGGGCATGCTGCTGCAAACCCTGTTCTGGTTCAATCCCCTGCTGGCGGTGCTGACCCGGCGCCTGAACTGGGCGCAGGAGCTGGGATGCGACCGCGCCGTGCTGGCCGGCCGCCCTGCGCAGCAGCGCAAGCAGTATGCGGCCGCCCTGGTGGCCCAGCTCAAGGTGCAGCAGGACAGCTTCTGCGTGCCGACAGCCAGCATCGCCTTTGGCCATGGCAACGCCGCATCGCTGCGCGCCAGGGTGGGCCTGATCCGCGAGCAGGGATTGCGCGCCGCCGGCTTGCCGGGCAAGGCCGCGGTGGCCGCCGCGCTGGTATCGGTGCTGGGCGCGAGCCTGTTCCTGCAGCCGGCGTTTGCCTGGCGCGCTCCGGAATCCGCCGCGCCAGCAGCGCCACCCGCCGCCAGCGCGCCGCAGCAGTGGCGGATGCCGGTCGACCGCGTGCGCGTCACCAGCTTTTACGGCGCCGCGCGCAAGAACCTGGAAGACGGCCATCACGGCATCGACTTCGCCGCCAGCACCGGTACGCCCGTGCTGGCGGCTGCCAGCGGCACCGTACTCGCATCGACCGCGCAGTACGAAGGCGGGCCGCAATACGGCGATGTGATCGTGATCGAACATGCCAACGGCGTGCGCTCGCTGTACGCTCACCTGAGCGTGCGTTCGGCGCAGCCGGGCCAGGTGGTGCGCGCCGGCGAGATGATCGGCCTGGCCGGCGGCACCGGCAAGGTCACCGGTCCCCACTTGCATCTGGAAGCCTTCCGTAACGGCGAGCGCATCGATCCGCAGCGGATGCTGACGTCCCTCGACGCCTATGCCACTTCGCAGGCGCTGCGCAAGCGTCCCGCCAAACTTTAACCAACTCCCCGGTCAGGCGCGGTTTCCCCTGCGGCGCAGCAGCGCCGCAGGGCTGCGCTCGTCCCTGAACACCATCGAAGGAAACCCATGCAGATCCGTCCGTATGCCTGCGCCTGCGCGCTGGCTTTATCCTCGCCTGCGCTGGCCGCCGACGTGCTTCCCAAAATCGAGATCGCGGGCGCCCGTTACGACCAGCGCAGCGAAGAAACCGCCGCCAGCCTGGTGGTCGGCCGCGAAGAGCTGATGCGCCACGGCGACCGCTCGCTCGGCGACGCCCTCAAGCGCGTGCCCGGCATCACCATCGGCGACGGCGGCGGGCGCGCCAGCGATATCCGTCTGCGCGGCCTGGGTAAAGGCTACACGCAGGTGCTGCTCAACGGCGTGGCCGCGCCGGCCGGCTTTTCGCTCGAATCGCTGGCGCCGGAATTGATCGAACGGGTCGAGATTGCGCGCGGCGCCTCGGCGGCGACGAGCATGCAGGCTATCGCCGGCAGCGTCAACATCGTGCTGCGCAAGTCGGCCACGCGCCTGCGCGCCACCGTCAAGGCAGGGGTGGACACGCAGCACGGCCGGCGCTCGCCCAGCCTGGGCGGAGAATTCAGCGGCAAGGACGATGCGTTTTCGTATTCGGTTCCGGTGAGCCTGTCGTATTCGCCCTTGCCCGCGCCGTCGCACGAGGAAGAGACGGGGCCCGGCCTGCGCCGCAGCACGCGCCTGAACGAAGACAACATCACGCGCCTTGCGAGCCTGTCGCCGCGGGCAAACTGGAAGCTGGCCAACGGCGACACGCTCGGCTTGCAGGCCTTCCTTAGCATCAGCCGGCGCGCAACCGATGCATGGGCCAGCGAGACCACGCAGGAAGGGGCGCCGACCCTGCATCCGCAGCGCGCCGCAGTGTTCAGCATGCCGGCGACATGGCTGCGCGCCGATCTGGAATGGACGCGCAGCCTGGGCGAGGGCGCGCGCATCGAAGCGAGGGGCGGCATCCACCGCAGCTGGCGCGAGTCCGACTTCGAGTTCGGCGATGTGATCAATGGCCGGCGCGCGCCCGCGCTCAACCTGGTCACGTCCGAGTTGCGCGAAGGCGGCTATCACGCGGGCGCCAGCTGGACGCGGCCTGTGGGGGGCGGTCACACGCTCACGGCCGGCTGGGATGGCGCGCACACGACGCGCAGCCAGACCCGCGTTGCCAGCGAACGCGATACCTTCGACGAGGCGCCGCTCCTGACCGACAACCGCTATCACGGCATCATCGACCGGCTTGGCGTGTTCGCGCAGGATGGCTGGGAGATCAGCCCCGCGTGGTCGCTCTCGGCCGGCCTGCGCTGGGAAACGCTGCGTACCTCGGTCGCCGAAGCCGGCGTGGCGGCGGTGCGCCAGCGCAGCGTGATCCCCGCGCCGGTGCTGCAAGCGCTGTACAAACCGGCCGCCGGCCACCAGCTGCGCGCGGGACTGGCCCGCACCTACAAGGCGCCCGCGATGGGCAGCTTGATCCCGCGCCGCTACACGGTCGACAACAACAACAGCGCCACCAATCCGCACAGCGAGGGCAACCCGGCGCTGCGGCCCGAAAAAGCCTGGGGCCTCGATGCCGGCTACGACCGCCAAATCGGCAAGGATGGCTTGCTGGCGGCAAGCGCCTACGTGCGCCGCATCGACGACGTGACGGTCACGCGGCTGTTCCAGGATGGTGCGGATTGGGTATCGACGCCGGCCAACCAGGGCAGGGCGAGCGCGCGCGGCATCGCGCTGGAAGCGAAGCTGCCGCTGCCCGGTGTTGCGCGCGCGGCGTTGAACGGCAACGTGGCGCGCAACTGGTCGCGCATCGACAAGGTACAGGGGCCGGACAACCGGCTGGCGGAGCAGGCGCCGCTCACGGCCAGCCTGGGCATCGATGTGCGCGCCGCGCTGACGGTGGGAGCGAGCTTCACGTATGCACGCGGTGCGGTGACGCGCTACTCGCCCGTATGGCGCGAATGGAATGGCGGCACGCGCTTGCTGGATACGTATGTTTTGTGGGGAGCGGGCAAGCAGACGCGCCTGCGGGTCGGACTGACCAATGTGCTGCGGCGTTCAAACGTTTCGCAGTCGGACCATGGCGGCGACGGCGTCATGCGCTCCACCAGGCGCGAGCTGACGCCCGGCGCGGCGTTGCGCATCACGTTCGAGCATGATGTTGAACGGCCCAAATGAGCCGGCGGATCAGGACTGTTCGCGGTGCCTGAGCACGACCCGTTCGGTCGGGCTGAAGTAAGCGGCGAGGCGCTCGGCCATGTACACGGAGCGATGCTGCCCGCCGGTGCAGCCCAGCGCCACGGTCAGGTAGCTGCGGTTGTCGGTCTTGAACGACGGCAGCCACTTCTCGACGAAGGCGCGGATGTCTTCCAGCAGTTCGGCCGCGCTGGGCTGGGCGTCGAGGAAGGCGATCACCGGCGCATCCATGCCGGTGAGGGGGCGCAGCGTCAGGTCGTAGTAGGGATTGGGCAAGGCGCGCACGTCGAATACGAAGTCGGCGTCGAGCGGTACGCCCAGTTTGAACGCGAACGACTCGAAAAAGAGCGTGAGCGGCGCGCGTTCGATCTCGACTAGTTCCTTGATCCACGCGCGCAGCTTGTTGGCTGACAGGTCGGACGTGTCGATCACATGGCCCAGCTGTTCGATGGCGGACAGGCGCTCGCGCTCTTCGAGAATGCACTCGATCAGGGTGCGGCGCGAAGCGGGATTTTCATCGGGACGCAGCTGGTGCGACAGCGGATGGCTGCGCCGCGTTTCGGAAAAGCGCGCGACCAGCGAGTGCGTGTTCGAGGTCAGGAACATGACCTTGATGTCGTGGCCCTGGTCTTTCAGCAAACGGATGTTGGTGGGCAGTTCGACCAGCGACTGGGCGCTGCGCGCATCGACCGCGACGGCGGCGCAGGCAGTGCCGTCCGCGATCAGCGCGTCGATCAGGCTCGGTAACAAGGCTGGCGGAAGGTTGTCGACGCAGTAGTAGCCTGCATCTTCAAGCACGTTGAGGGCGACCGATTTGCCCGATCCGGAAATACCTGTAATGAGTACAATGCGCATAGGCCCGATGATACCCCAAGCGGGTGGGCTTTGCTTAGGCACTATGCATGATTCTCAACAGGCAACAGAGATTTTACAACGGTCTTTGGCGCTACCTGTGCGTACAGCTAGGTTTAGTCGCTGCTCATCGCCTGGTGAAGCAGGGGGGCTCAGGGAGCGCCGCTCCGTGCCTGAGAAACGGTGTGTCCTTGCAAGGGCTTACCGCGTAAACAGACCTGGTTTGAACAGCGATCCGTGAGCAGAACCGCGCCGTCAATGCACTGGCAGCGACCCAGGCCGCAGCCGACGCGCGGCGCCCAAGCCCAGCATCTCGCAGTGGCGAACGGCAAGCGCTACGAGAATGCCTTGGCCCAGGTCTGGAACGCCAAGCAGTTTCGCGCTGGCTGGGCATGAGCTGGTGATCGTACTGATGGCGGAGGGTAATCACGACCTGGCATCATCCATGTGGTTGCGGGCAATAGTGGCGCGCAACACTGTGACGCCGGAAATGCTGGCTGCAGCATGAGCCTCCGCGCCCGCCGATGCGACGCCACGCCGACGCTGACCGAGCGCTTCGCCGACGCGGTCCAGATCGTCAAGTTGGAATGCACCTGCGGTGCGCACGGCGCCACGCTCATGTACACGAAGCCGGAGGACAGGACCAAGATGATCCAGGCGGCAGAGGATGGATGGAATTTATCTGCCGCCCTTGGGGTGGTGCAAGCGGATATTATTCGGGCGAAGTAAAGAGGTACGATGCAAGAATTTCTCGCATTCTGCCAATATCGGCTCTAATTGATGTGCTTGCCCCCCCCTTTTCAGCAGCCTCGATCTTTCTTGCCAGAAGCTCTTCCATTTTCTGCTTTGCTGCCGGGTATCGTGAAGCTAAAATCCCCCACGTTTGAAAACCGTAGATGCGCCTAAACATCTCAGATGGCAGAAGATCTGGAATCGGATTGTCATGAATCCAAACTAGTGCTTCCAACGCCGCCTCATAATTGCCCTCCCCGATTAGGTCGCATGCACTCATAAAAGTGTCTCTTAACTTTTCCATCTGCAAATGTTGATCCATAACGCAACTCCGTATCGCAAAAGCGATTTAGACCGCACTAATGATCGTAAGTTTCGTAGGAGTGATTTTTCAACCACTTATCTTTTCCGTATCCGTCAACCCACTTCCAATCACCGGAATAGCAGCTCTCCGCGCATCTTTTGTAAAACTTGGTTGCCTCTTGAGCCTCTTGCAAAACTAGCGGAACGGATGAAAATTGCTTGGCAGCGCAAGCGAAAAGGTGGGGGTGGGCGCCCATTTCTGGCATGATTTAGTTTCTAACGCTTAATCAAAACGCCCACACCATG
>NZ_WHJG01000005.1 GCF_011682175.1 Massilia frigida | reverse complement strand
CAAAGCCGACGCAATCACCGCGCTTGAACGAGGTCGTCCGCCTGATTGCCCAGATTGGTGGCTTCCTTGCCCGCAAAAGCGATGGCGAGCCCGGCGTCAAGACCATCTGGCGAGGATTGGACCAAGTAATGACCGCAGCTCAAACATTGCAGGCACTACGGGAGGAAGGCGCCTGAGTTGTGTATAACGAGATGACCTTGAGAGCCTCGCACCCTGCCCCGGACTCGACGAGCATCGTCACGCCGCGCTGCCATACCCGGTCGATAAAACCCGGCACATCGTGCTGGAACTGCGCGCAGGGGATCAGATAAGGCGCCACATTGCGCAGCGTGATTGCCTTGGTGCCGCTGTACAGGCATTCATGCGTCACGCCGTCCCTCTGCAAATCGCCCAGCAGGCTGTTGTCCGCCGCCGCGTCGTACAAGGCATACAGCGTGCCACTGTGCTCGCTGAGCAGCCGGCCAAGCGCCTGACGGGTCGCGTCGTTCATCATCAGTTCCCGGGTTGGACTGTCATCGCGCCCGCTCTGGCGGCGTCGATCAGGCAGGTCTCATCCTTATCCTTCCCGAACAACACCGTCATGCAGCCGCCGGTGACGATGCCATGGCAACTGACCCTGCCGCTCATGCACGCCGCCGGCTTGCCGTTAATAAGGACCGTTTTCTCGCCCTCGACAATCGTATCCCTCGCGCCGTTGTGCTGGACCTTGTCGCCAATGCGCGCCGCAGGCAGATTCCCCACAATGACATTGGCGCTGCCCTCCAGAATTGCGCCGCTTCCGCGCGGATGCGCGACATCATCCGTTTGCCTGGCCGATGGTTTTCCCATTGCTGACGCCTCCTTGAATCGAAAACGATTAACTACCGCCGCTACCCTTGCCGCTGCCATTGATCACAGCCGCCGCGCCGCTGGCCACCGATCCCACCACGCCCACGATGGCGCCAAGGTCGCCGTTCTTGACCGCTTTCGCTGTCTGGGCGAGATTCTTGAGTTCCTTGAATACGGCCAGCGGGCTCATTTCCCCGTTCATCAATTTTTCCAGACCGGTGTCGATGCCGGCCATGCCAGGGCCACCGCAATCGACCAGCGAGGATCCCGTCGCCGCCGCCGCGTCAGGAAGCGCGTCCTTCTTTGCCTCCGGCGCAGCTGGCGGCGCTTTGGCGGCGCCGCAATTGAGCTGCACCAGGCCGCCATCGGCATTGATCTGCGCGCTGCCCTGCAAATGAATCTGGGTGCCTTGCAAAAAAATGCTGCCATCGCTGCGCAAGACGATCTTGGCCGCTCCGCACGCCAGTTCCAGATGCTCGCCGACCGAGGTAATGTGACTCTGGCCGATGGTCCTGGTTTCCGTTTTGCCGATGCTGACCTCCTGCGTGTCGCCCACCGTCACCTTGCGCGATTTGCCCACCGTCAGCAGGTCGGCCACGCCCACAGCGGTACTGCGCACCATCCCCACGATCAGCGAGGATGCAATGCCGATATTGGTCATGCGCGCCAGGCCGATATTCTCCAGATTGGCCATGCCGATATGTTCCTTCTTCAGGCGCGCCACCTTGATCGACCAGTTCTTGCCGATCTTGTCGGACCGGTTATTGAGCACTTCCTTGTCGCGGTTCTTCCCGATCGTGATGCGCTCGTTCTGCCCGACCGTCTCGGTGCGGTTCTGGCCAATGTGGATCGTTTCATTCTTGCCCACGTCCTCGTCGCGATGGTCGCCGATGCTGATCGTTTCGTTATGGTCGACCCGCTCGCTGCGGTTGTTATGCACGGTGATCGTTTCGTCATGGTCAACCGTTTCGCTACGGTCGTGATGGACCATGATGGTCTCATCGCGGTCGACAGTCTCGGTGCGGTCGCGCCCGATATGACTGGTCTCGTCGCGATCGATGGTCTTGCGCGGGTCATGGCCGACCCATTTATCTTCATCGTGCTCGACTTCCGTCAGCTGGTCCTTTTCGGCGTGCAGCCAGAGCTGCTCCGCGCCTTTCTTGTCCTCGAAACGCAGCGCATTCGCATTGTCATACCTCCCACCCGGCGTGGAACGCGTCAGGATGCCGGACTGGGTTTTGTTATCGGGCAGTGTCCAGGGCGGCATGGTATTCACGTTCGGAACCATGCCGGTGATGATCGGCCGATCCGGATTGCCATCCATGAACTGCACCAGCACTTCGGTTCCGACACGGGGAATGGTGGACATGCCGAAATTGGCGCCGGCCCAAGGCGTTGCAACGCGCAGCCATGTCGAGCTGTTCTCATCGTTGATTCCGGCGCGGTCCCAATGGAATTGCACGCGTACCCGCCCATATTCGTCGGTGTGAATTTCCTCACCGGCGGGACCGACCACCGTGGCGGTCTGGATACCGTGAATCCGGGTATCGGTGCTGTTATGCCCGCGCGGCGGCCGCCAGGGAATGATCTTGCGGATCGCCTTGAGCCGGTTGTCGTAATGCGACGGCGTGGCGGCCTGGCGATGGTAGTTATTGCTCGCGCTGTGACGCACTTCGGTGATCAGGAATTCGCGCGCCTGCGCATCGTCGCCGGATGCCGTGGCATCAAAGTGTCCGGATAGCCGGAACCAGCGGCCGGGCATGGCGTGGCGGTTATTGCCGCTGCCGTCGAACTGCTTTCCACCCGCTTCAAGGGCTTCGATCTGGCGCTGCGCCACCTCGCGCGCATTGCCGCTGTCCTTGAAGCCGTAAGCGCCCGCATATTCATAGGACTCGATATCGAGCACCTCCCCCTGCTGCTGCACCGTTGGCAGCGATGTCGTCGCCGGACGGCCGGTCTTGAAATCATAGGACGCCAGCGCCACGGTTCCCTGCGTGATCTGACGGCCCGGCGACCATTCGCCGATGCCATCTTCCTCGGCCGAGCCGCCATGCCGCTGAAATGCCACCTCGGGATCGCCATCGATCGCCGGGGCGCCGGTCGAATCATCCGAGAGCACCAGTTTGTGGCCATGTTCCGTATGCTCGAACCAGTAAAGGATGCCCGCCGATGCCCAGCGCCGCTCCAGGTAATTGCTGTCGCTTTCGCCGAACTGGCAGGCGTCGGTCATGACCGTATCCGCGCCGCTCACTTGCCAGTCCCAGTCGGCCACGTTGCTGTAATCGCTGAAAATGCTGGCGGTCTGCTGGTAAAGCGTGGTGTTGTGAAACAGGTAGTTATCCTTGCGCAGGTCCAGATAGTTGTACCAGGGCCCCAGCCGCGCCTCGTAATACGACACGCCACCGTCGACCGTCTTGAGGCTGAAGCCGAAAACCCGGCCGGTGAAGTAGCGCATGCTGCCATCCTTGCGCACCAGCTGCACGCACAGCATCTTTCCCTGCAAGCTTTTGAGCGGGATATTCGGCTCGTCCGACAGCAGCTCGACGATGTATTCAAACGGCCGGGACAGCGCTTCGGATGCGTCGAGCGAATTGACCAGCAACTGTGCGGCCGGACTATCGTCGTTGGGAAACGACAGCCGCAGGAGGCGGTCGTGCTGGCGATCGCTGATCAGGTCGCGCAAGCTGTGCGGCGCTTCGCTCATACCGGCATCCTCCCAGGGAGTCGATCACGGAACAGGCTGCGGCAGGTCACAAGAAAGACGGCTGGCATATCGGTCCCGGAAAATTGAACGATTGGCGAAAGCGGATGTCTGACTTTAAGCGTCGCCTCTGATCGCTCAGATGACGGTGCGCAACATTTTCGGGAGGAATATGGATGACGGCGGCCGTACGTTCGGGCAATCGTCAAAGAGGAGAGATTCGTCAGATAAATACGACAGAGGATGGGACGCGTGCAGAAATTGGAAGCGTGCGGGTCATGGCGAGGCTGATGTGCTCAGCCTCGCCATCCCGCACCAGCGCGCGCTGCGCCGGTGCGGTCGATGCCCTTAGTGTTTGCCGGCGTTCTGCCCGTTCGCATCGGCTACGACGGGCGGCTTGACACCTGCGGCCGGGCCGGTGTTTTGGCGCCTGCCATCGCGGTGGTGCGGGCAGCGCCGTGCGTGGCGCTGCCTTGCGAGCTGTGATCGTTCGCTTCGCCCGTTACCGGGGGCTGCTGCCTTTGGCGCCGCCCTTGGCAGTGGCCATGCCGGCGGCCGAATGCAGGTGCTGTTCGACCGTCGGCAGCATCTTGGCGGCCAGGGCTTTGACGTCTGGGTCCTTGGCCTTGGCTTCGAATTTTTTCAGGGCCGCGTGCACCGCCTTGTGGTCGCCCACGCCTGCCTGCGCCATGTACGCCTTGTCGAAGGCATCGCCGTTGAGCTTGCCCAGCTTGGCGGCCAGCGCCTTGTGTTTGCTGTCGACCTCGGTCGGAAGCGTTACACCCTTGGTCTGGGCCAGTTGCGTCACGTCGCCCAGCGCCTTGGTGTGGTCGTCGATCATTCGCTGCGCGAACGTTTTGACTTCCGCGTTCTGGCTGTTGGCCAGCGCCAGCTTGCCGGCCTCGATTTCAGCCATGTTCGCGCGTGCCATGTCGGCCACGATTTTCTGGTCGCCCTTGCTCAGGGCACTCGCCGCGGGCGTGTTCATGGTCGCCGCGCCCGCCTGGGCGTAGCTGCTGACCGGCATGGCGAAAGCGGTGGCAACAGCGGCCCCCAGTACACATTTGATCAAAGTCGATTTCAGCATGTGGATCTCCTCGTGTTTGAAATAATGCCATTAAACCAATAGCACTGTGGAGCCAGTCTAGCTGCGTAGGCATTTTCCGAGCGCCCTGTAGCCTTTACGCAAGCTTATTTTCTGGCTGGCGAGGAATCGCAGCGAGGGCGATATACGCGACGCTACCAAGGCGGCTCAACGAGGCGAGAGATCGACAACGGGAATGCAAGGAAGGTGCCGGCGCGGGCTACCGGCGGGCGCATACCAGCGCGGGCATACCGGCGCGGGCATACCGGCGCGGGCGTACCGGCCCCGGTACGCCGCCGCCCCAGGCGATGGCGTCAGATCCCAACCACGCTCTGAATGCAGGAATACAGCGTTTCCCATTTGAAGGGTTTGAAGATGTAGGCGTCGGCGCCACACTTTAAGCCTTTCATCACCTGGTCGTCGGACACTTCCGAGGTCACCATCACGACCGGCGCCTTGGACCAGCCTGCGTTGCGGCGGATGGCGGCCAGCAGATCGAAGCCATCCTTGCCGGGCAGGCCGGGCAGGACGATGTCGAGCAGCACCAGGTCGGGCGCCATGGATGTCTGCACCACCGCCAGCGCATCGTTCATGTCGCCGGTCGCGTGCACGGTAAAACCCTTTTCGCTCAACAGCACCACCAGCAATTCCGACAGTTCCTCGTCGTCTTCGACCACCAGGGCTGTCAGGGCATGTTTGCTCTCACCCAACTGCGCCTTGTTCCCGTAAGAATAAAAGCCCATGCTTTTCAGTTCGGTCGCACCGCGCCGGGCATGGGCCCAGGCTTCCACGCTTTCTTGCGGGGTCAGCTCGGTCACTTCGAGGGTCGGCAGGGATTCCGAAAACTCGATTCCGTCATCGTGCACCGCGACCTGCCGCTGCGCTACCGGCAGGCTTTGCTGCGCGCCGCCAAATACGCGCACCAGACCCAGTTTGGTCAGCGCGTCGAGTTCATTGACGAGCTTATCGATCGACATGCCGCCCAGCGCGAGATAATCGCGCACGCTGGAGCGCCCGTTAATCATCGATAACACGCGGGCCGGATCGCGGGCCAGATTCCTGCACCCGTTTTTCAGCTCCGCCATGCCCTTTGAAGTTTTGCTGTAGATCGTCGATGTATTCATGATTTCCTGTTCCTGCCTGAAGGGCTGTGTCTTTACGGTGCAGGCACCGGCAACGCCATGTGCCGCAGGGCGGCCACGTCGGCTCCGATGTCATCCAGATTCTCGATTGTCCAGTCGTTTTCGGCAAGCTGCGTTTTGATTTTTTCTTCGATGCGGCGCGCCGCCAGCCCCAGTTCGGCCGCTCCGAACGTGCCGGCCGCGCCGCCCAGCGAATGCAATAGCCGGTACAGTTCCTGCCCGTGCGCACGGTCGGCCATATCGCTTCGGCACAGCGCATACGCCGCATTGATTTGCTCGAAACGGGCCGGCAGGCGCGTACGAAATCCCTGTGCCAGCAGTGCCACCCTGGCTTGCAGATCGGTGGGCATGTTCATGCCATGGCCTCGTCCCACAACTGGCGCACCTGCAGCGCCAACTGCATCGGATCGAAGGGTTTGGCGATCACGCCCAGCGCGCCGAGCGAGCGGTAATACGCCACTTCGCTGGCCTGCACCTTGGCCGTCATGAAAATGACCGGCGTGCTGGCGGTATTGGGCAGCTTGCGCAATTCGGACAGCGTCATCGGGCCATCCATGCCGGGCATCATGACGTCAAGCAGGAGCAGGTCCGGCTTGCATTCGGCCGCTGCCAGCAGCGCTTCGCGGCCCGAACCGCAGGTGCGCAAAGTGAGTCCGCCGACCATGTCGAGCGCCATCTGCGCGACCGTCTGGATATCGGGATCGTCTTCCACGTACAGGATCAGGGAAAGTGCAGTCATAAATTAGGACGTCCTGAAAAAACACGGTTAGGCCGCGAGCGGCAGTTCAAAGAAGAATTCGGTGCGCACGCCGCATTCGCTGAGAAAATCGATGCGGCCGCGGTGCCTTTCAATGATCGCTTTCGAGATATTCAGGCCAAGGCCGGTGCCGCCTTTCGGGCGGCTGTCCGAGGCATCGGCCTGGGCGAATTTCTGGAAGATGCGGTCGCGGAACTGCTCGGGAATGCCGGCGCCGTGATCGGTCACCGACAGCCGCGCATATCCCGGCTGGCGCAGCAGGCGCACGTCGACCACGCCGCCGGGCGGCGCGAATTTGGCCGCATTCGAGAGCAGGTTGACGATCACCTGGATCAGCCGGTCGGAATCGGCGGCCACCATCAGGTCGCCATTGTCGGAGCGCAGGTCGAAGCTGACCTTGTACGGCGAGGCAAACGCGTGGGTGGCGGCGATGGCCTGTTCCACCAGCGGCAGCAAGGGCTGGACCACAGGCTCGAACCGCATATTGCCGGACTCGATTTTTTCGACATCGAGAATATCGTTAATCAGGCGCACCAGGCGGTCGCAATTCTTGCTGGCGATATCGAGCAGCACCTTGGCGCGCAGGGGAATCTCGCCGGCCGCACCGCCCGCCAGCAGCCCGAGCGAGCCTTTGATGGACGTCATCGGGGTTCTCAGTTCATGCGAGACCGTGGAAATGAAGTCATTCTTCATGCTCTCCATTTTCTTGCGTTCGCTGATATCCTGCGCGATGCCGACAAAGCCCGCCAGCGCGTTTTCATCATCCCAGATGGCGGAAATCGACAGCAGCACCGGCAGCCGGCTGCCATCCTTGCGGATATAGGTCCATTCGGATTCGTCGGGCAGACGCTCGCGCGCCTTGGCGATGAACAGGTCGGCGCCGGGCCGGATCGGGCGCCCCAGTTCGGCGCTGAGCGCGCGCACCCGCGCTTCCAGCTCCACCGGATCATGCAGCACCAGCAGCGCGGACTGGGTGCGCATTTCGGCTTCCGAATACCCGAGCATGCGCTGGGCGCCATCGTTGAACATGATCACCTGGCCGTGCACATTGACGTAAATGATGGCGTAGTTATTGCTGTTCAAAATCGCATGCTGGAGGCTGAGCGTTTCCGCCAGACGCCGGTTCAGGCGTTTCATTTCATCGGCATTGCGGCGCCGCGCCGAAATATCGCGTACCAGGCCGGTAAAGGCGCGGCGCCCGTTGATGTGCATTTCGCTCACCACCAGGTTGGCCGGAAAACGGGTGCCGTCGCCGCGCTGCCCGATCAGCTGGCGGTTGAGGCGCACCCCATCGCCGATGCCGTCGCGCACCAGCTCCTCCATATACGCGGTGACGCTGGCGCGGTAATGGCGTGCCACCAGAACGCTGAAGGGCGCGCCGATGATCTGGTCCGGCTGGTAAGCGAACAGGCGCTGCGCCTCGGGATTGAAGGTTTCGACCAGGCCGTCATCGTCGATGGTGATGATGGCGTCGCCCGCGTGTTCGACAATCGCCCGCAGGCGCGCTTCCTTGTCGCGGCTGACCCGGGTAGCCTGCTTGATCGTGTACACATTCAGTTCGAGTTCGGCCCATTGCGCCAGGTCGCACAAGGCGCCAATCTCGTCGTCGGAAAAGCTGCGCGGCACGCGGTCGATCAGGCACAGGGTGGCGATCAGGGCGCCGTTATCGGCGCGCAGGGGAATGCCGGCATAAAAGCGGATATGCGGAGGCCCCAGCACCAGCGGATTATCGGCAAAGCGCGGGTCGGCCGCCGCATCGGGAATGACGAACGGGAAATTGCGCAGGATCGCGTGCCCGCAAAAGGAGATATTGCGCGGCGTTTCAGGCGCGTCCAGGCCCAGGCGCGATTTGAACCACTGGCGTTCGCTGTCGACCAGGGTCACCAGCGCGATCGGACAGCCGAACAGGCGCTGGGCGGTGCGCGTGATACGGTCGAAGCGCTCTTCGGGCAGGGTATCGAGGATATTCAGGCCGCATAGTGCGGCCATGCGCGCGCTTTCGTCGGCGGGTACTGGGGCTTCAAGCACGGTAATGGCTTTCCAGGTTTGGCGCCGGCCGCCGGCCAATCAAGCCATAGCCGTTCATTTCACATCTGGCGCGGTCCCGCCGCTATCGTTGCACTCCGCGCAAATAGCTATCGGTAATGATCAAATATACCCGATTCTCCCCGTCCGTGGTGTCGCTTGAACGCTGCCGGGCGAGCCCCGCCACCCGCCCTGTTGTGTTTCCTTCAGGAAGTTATTTATAAGGGAATACTGATGGATTTACTATAATATCGGCATTGCTTGCCCCCGCCGGGCGATTCAAAAACGACTAACCAAGGAACGACCCATGAACATCACCTCCAAAGCATTGCTTCTTGCTTCGTGCCTGTTTGGTGCGGTATTGCTGCAAGGCTGCGGCGGCACCAGGATCAAGGCGTCGGCGACCAGCAATCCGCCGCCGTCCGAAGCGTTTTCGGCCTTTGGCCGGATCGAGGTGCGGCCGGTGGTGTTCGGGTCCGACGTCAAGGTCGATCGCGATGGCCTGGACAAGATCGAAGCGAACCTCCAGAAGGATTTGTCGGCATCGCTGCTGGAATGGAACACGCGCCCGGCCAATGGCCGCAGCCTGGTCATCCAGCCCGTCATCGAGCAGATGAACTTCAAGCGCGGCGCCACGCGCGTGCTGCTGGGGCCACTGGCCGGCAGTTCCGGCGTGCTGCTGCGCCTGAAAATCACCGACGGCAAGGGCCGCAGGGTGGCCAATCCCGAGTTCTTCCAGCGCGCCAACGCCATGTCGGCCGGCTTTACCCTAGGCGTGCACGATAACCTGATGCTGACCCACGTGGCCAGCCTGGCCAGCCGCTATATCATCAACAATTACAGCCGTGCCGAAGGTGGCGCGACCGGTGCCGACCTCAAGTCCGTCCACCCGTAGCAGCGCGTTCCCAGGCAGTACGGGCGGCCCCGCGCGGGCCGCTTTTCTTTGGGCGGCGCGCAAACAGTTTATTTGATCCAGTCGGCATGGGATGGCGCGGCGCGGGTGGACACTACTCCCATGGCGGAGTAGCAAAATGGCAATGCACCAGCCTGCAACGCTGGGTAAGCCGGTTCGATTCCGGCATCCGCCTCATGATTTCCAGCACGATCCGGCGAAAAGGAAACTGTTGATGAACCCATCCAGGCCCCACCATCCCCTCCCGCTGGCGGCATTGCTTGCCGGCCTTGGGCTCTCCGTCCCGGCGCACGCCGCCCCGGCGCCCGCCACCTACCACTACTACGTTGCGAGCAACGGTTCGGATGCCAATCCGGGCACCGCCACCGAGCCCTTCGAAACCATCCAGCGCGCCTCGCGGGTGGCCCTGCCCGGCACCATCGTGCACGTGGCGCCGGGCACCTACGCGGGCGGCTTTCGCACCATGATGAGCGGCACGCCCGAGCGCCGCATTGCCTACGTCTCGACCGTGCGCGGCGGCGCGCGCCTGGTGCCGCCGCGCGGCTCGACCACCAAGATGGCGTGGGAAAACCGTGGCGACTTCGTCGATATCGTCGGCTTCCAGGTGGACGGGCGCAACGGCCATGGCGGCGTGCGCTGGACCTACGGCATCTACAACGCCGGCTCTGGCGCGCTGATCCGCCACAACCACGTGCACCACGTGGGCCAGGACGTGCCGTGCACCAGCGCCAGCGCGGCCGGCATCAGCATCGACAGCTACTACAAGGGCCGGCTCGGCACGGTGAGCGGCAATACCGTGCACGACATCGGCCCGACCGATTGCCGCTTCGTCCAGGGCATCAACATGAGCACCAGCGGCAGCGTCACCAACAATGTGCTGTTTGCCATCGGCGGCGCGGCGATCCAGATGTGGCACGACGCCACCAATGTGGTGGTGAGCCACAACACGATCGCCCGCTCGATGACGGGGATCCTGGTCGGCGGCGGCGACCCCTACTACATCAAGGGGCCGAACGATTTCACCAACGTGCATAACAACATCGTCTACGACAACAAATACGGCATTTCGGAACAGGGAGCGACCGGCCTGCACAACAGCTATCGCAACAACCTGGTGTACCTGAATGCTGTCGCCGACTGGCAATTGAACAATGGCTTGCTGCATAGCGGCACGGTGGCGCAAGCGCCTCAGTTCCTGCGCTACGGCAAGGGCGGCCTGCCCGATTTCCGCCTGCGCCCCAGTTCGCCCGGGATCGGCAAGGGCAGCGCCGCATCCTCGGCGCCGGACGACATCGCCGGCAAGGCGCGCGCCACGGCCAGCGGCATCGATATCGGGGCTTACCAGCGTTAGACATCCCGCAGCAAACGAGCGTGGGGCTTGGGGATGGGCCGGAGGATGATTCCTCCGGCTTTTTTGTTTTCTGGGGCAGCAATGGCGATGTAGAGATACTACATCGACTGGTACCGCGACGAGGAAGATCGCACGCTGCTAAGCAAAATTGATACATTCGCCATGTCTCAGTTTACATTTTATGTAGTTGTGCTACATTTCCACTCCGGAGACACATAAGGGCCCAGCCCGCCGCCTCCGTCCGGCGCCCACCTGGCGCCGCACCACCGTCCTCGTTTCAACCGGCCGCACCCCATGCATGGAGACAGATGGGACCAGCGTGCTTCTGCCCACCCTGTTGTGCATTCCACTAGCAAAAACCATAAGGAAGCAACATGACATCACTTCGCAAATCGCCCCTACTGCGCTCGCTGATCGCCGCCGGCATCCTGTGCGGCGCCGCTGCCGGCCAGGCTGGCGCGGCCGGCTTCAATGCCCCGGATACCTCGGTCCAGATGTTCCGCTGGAAATGGAACGACATCGCCCGGGAATGCACCAACTGGCTCGGCCCGCAGGGCTACGGCGCGGTCCAGGTATCGCCGCCGCAGGCATCGGCCAGCCTGGGCACCTGGTGGGACATCTACCAGCCGGTCAACCTCACTTCGCTGGGCAGCAACATGGGGAGCGAAGCCGAATTCCAGTCGATGATCAACACTTGCCACGCCGCCAAAGTGCGGGTGTACGCGGATGTGGTGGTCAACCACATGGCGGCCGGCGCCGGCAGCGCCACCAATGGTTCGGCCTGGAACTCGGCCACGCTCAGCTACCCCAACTTCAGCGGCCAGGATTTTCATCCCGCCTGCGACATCCAGGGCGGCGACTACGGCTCGCCGGGCAACCGCAACAGCGTGACCAACTGCCGCCTGAGCGGCCTGCCCGACCTCAAGTCCGAGAGCAGCTACGTGCAGGGCCAGGTGCGCACCTTCTTCAACAAGCTGGTGGCGATGGGCGTGGACGGCTTGCGCATCGACGCGGCCAAGCACATGGCGCCGGGCGACATCGGCGCGATTCTGGCGGGCACCAACCGCAGCACCACCTCGGGCGAAGCGCTGTGGCTCACCCAGGAGGTGATCCCGGACAGCAACGTGGTGCGTTCGGGCTACTTCGGCAATGGCACCCTGAACGAATTCCAGTACGCGTACGCGCTCAAAGCCGTGTTCCGCAATGAAAACGGCGCCAATCTGGCGCAAATCCGCAGCATCATGGGCACGCCCGGCAACTGGGGCGGGACCTGGGGCTTCGTGCCGGGCGACAAGGCGACCGTGTTCGTCAACAACTGGGACACCGAACGCAACGGCACTTCGCTGGTGGCCAGCAACTACGTGGCGGGGCAGGTCAACGATACCCAGGGCAGCAAGCGCTACGACCTGGCCAATATCTTCATGCTGGCGTGGCCGTACGGACACGCGCAAGTGCATTCCGGCTTTCGCTTCAACAGCTACGACCAGGGTCCGCCGGCGGCCAGCCCCTTCGATGCGAATGGCAATCCGCTGATCAATCAAGCCTGGGATTTCATCCACCGCTGGGCGGACATTGCGAATATGGTGGCCTTCCGCGCAGCCACGGCCGGCCAGGGTATCGATCACTTCGTCAACGGCACGCCGAACCAGATTGCATTTGCGCGCGGCAGCAAGGGCTTTGTCGCCATCAACAATGACGGGGCGGCGTGGAATGCATCCCTGCAAACGCTGCTGCCGGCCGGGACCTACTGCAATGTGGTGACGGGCAAGCTCAATGCCGCACAAACAGGGTGCAGTGGCGACAGCGCGACGGTGGGCAGCAATGGCATGGTCAGCGTGAACATTCCGGGCAATGGCGGCGCCAGCGTGCCGGCGCTGGCCTTGCACGTGAATCAGAAAGTCAGCGGCGGCGGTGGCGGGAGCACGCCGCCAGCCTGCGCTACCGTGGCGGTGACCTTCCGCGTGGCCAATGCGAATACGGTGCCGGGACAGAACGTGCATGTGACGGGCAACCGCAACGAGCTCGGCAACTGGAGCGCGACCAATGGCAACCAGCTGGCGATCGAGGGCAGCGGGGCCAACGCGGCGTGGTCGCGCACGGTGCAGTTACCGCCATCGAGCGCGATCGAGTACAAGTTCCTCAAGCACGGCGCGGTGGCGGATGTGTGGGAACGCAACCAGGCGAGCGCCAGCGGCAATCGCCAGGCCACCAGTCCGGCGTGCGGGGCGGCGGCACTGGTGCTCGATGCGGGCAATTTCGCGTTTTAATTGCTGGCGAAATGGGTGGAAGGCGAACACCTCGTCGCCCCCGCCGAGTGCCGCCTTGGCGCGGGGGCGACGATAGGGACAGAGCATCAATCCGTACGGCAACAGCGCGTAGGGAAACAGTTGTCTTCTGTAGAATCGCCTCACTCCCCTACCCGCCGATGCGCTCCATGACGACTACCCACTGGTTTATCCTGATCGGCTGCCTGATGCTGGCACGGGGCCTGATGGCGACCAGTATTTCGCGCTTGCCGTTCACCTCGGCCATCGTCTACCTGGGCGTCGGCCTCGGCCTTGGCCCCATGGTGCTGGGCATCTTTTCCTTCAGTCCGGTCGAGCAATCGCACCTGCTCGAAACCCTCACCGAAATCGCCGTGCTCGTGTCCCTGTTTTCGGCCGGCGTGAAGATGCCGGTGCCGATCTCGCGCCAGCGCTGGATGCCGGCCATCCGCCTGGCCTGGGTCTCGATGAGCCTGAGCGTGGGCTTGATCGCCGCCTTCTGCTACTTCGCGCTGGGCTTGCCGCTGGGCGCGGGCGTGCTGCTCGGCGCCATCCTCGCCCCCACCGACCCGGTGCTGGCCACCGACGTCCAGGTGCGCCATCCCGACGACCGCGACCAGCTGCGCTTCACCCTCACCTGCGAAGCGGGCATGAACGATGGCTCGGCCTTTCCCTTCGTGATGCTGGGCCTCGGCTTGCTCGGCGCCCACGAACTGGGCGACCTGGGCTGGCGCTGGGTGCTGGTCGACGTGCTCTGGGCCACCTTGGCCGCGATCGCCATCGGCACCCTGGGCGGCGCGGCGCTGGGCCGGCTCGGGTGGATGCTTCGCGGCAAAGATCCCAAGCACGAGGTGCTCGACGACCTCGTCGGCCTGGGCTTGATCGCGGTCGTCTACGGCTTGAGCGTGATATTCGTGGCCTGGGGCTTCCTGGCCGTGTTTTTCGCCGGCGTGGCCCTGCGCCAGACCGAACTGGTGTTGTCCGGCGCCCACAAGGACCGCCAGGGCTTGCTGGTGCCCGAGCACAGCAAGGACGAGGCGGGCGCCACCGCACCGCCAGCCGATATGCCGCTCACCGTCAGCGCCGAATCGCTGGTGTTCAAGGAGCATCTGGAAAGGCTGTCGGAACTGACCCTGGTCTTGCTGCTCGGCGGCATGGTGTCGATGCATGACTGGAACTGGCGCAGCGTCGGCACAGCCCTGTTCCTGTTCGTGGTGGCAAGGCCGCTGAGCGTGATGATCGGCCTGCTCGGCTCGGACAGTTCGATGCGCATCCGCGGCATCACCGCCTGGTTCGGGGTGCGCGGCATCGGCTCGCTGTACTACCTGATGTACGCCCTCAACCACGGCTTGCCGGTCTCGCTGTCGCACCAGCTGATCCAGATTACGGTGGTGGTCATCATGCTCTCCATCGTGGTGCACGGCACCAGCGTCAAGCCCCTGCTCGAACGCTTCTGGCGCAGAAAACAGACATAAACAGCCGCGCTGCGGAGCGCATGAGCCAAGCCAAACCGGGCCTGCGGGCCAGGCCTAGAATCGATCTCCTCCCCAGTGTTTTTCCACGAGGCGGTGACGGCCATGGCTACCTTTTCCAGTGCATCGCGCGCGGCGCTGACAGCCGCGCTGACCCTTTCCTGCGGCGCCGCGCTGGCGCAGCCGCGCTTGCCGGCGGACGACCTGGCACGCTTCGGCGTGGCCGACAGCAGCTGGCTGTCGGAACCGCCGCGCTACTACGCGGGCGCGGCCACGCGCATCCCCGCTCCCGGCTTCGCCAGCGCCATGGGCCTGAGCACCAGCGCCTGGTGGGGCATGGCTAACAGCAACACCACCAATTACTCGGTGGGCGGCATCGTGCTCATGTTCGGGCAGGATGCGCCGCCCGCCGCGCCGGTGGAGATCGCGCGCCTGCTGGCGCAGCGCGCACTGGCCGCCACGCCGGCGGCCACCTCGAGCTGCATGGTGCCCTGGCTGCAGTGCGCCGCCTTCGGCAGCCTGGAAACGCGCATACGGGCGCAAAACGCCTTCCTGAACGGCGGGCGCGCCAGCGACGACGCCATGGAGGGCCGGCGCACCTTCGTCCATGCGCTCAGCGCCGGCCTGCGCTTCGACTTCCCCTACACGCGCACGGCCGAACACGGACCCTGGTTCCTGCAACTGCGGGCCACGCGCCGCTCGTCCGCGTTCAAAAGCTCGCTGCCCAGGCCGCGGCGCGGGGGCGTCTCCCTGACCATCGGCACCGAGTTCTGATCTATACTTGCTGGCATTACTCCACAGGAAAGCGATCATGCGCAGGTTCTGGATTTTACTGACGCCGCTGCTCCTGGCCGGCTGCATCAAGAGCTCGGCCAGCTACTACATCGATGACGGCAGCAACGACCACGTCATTAGCGTGCGCGCGGAGCAGGAGTACTTCTGGAAAAAAGAAATCACCCTGACCCTGGTCGCCGCGCACATGCCGGAATGCCAACGTGTGTTTCCCATGTCCAGCGTGCCGCTCCACGACGTGTCGGTCGAGCTGTTCTCGAACGGCGACGATGTGTACACGCTGCGCTCCGGCACGGAAGTGATGCAGGTCGACACGCTCAGCTGCGCCTTGCTGGCCGAACCGGCCCCCAAGGCATTGGGACAGCCGGTCGGCACCTTTTTCCTCGATGAAAAAAACATGACGTTTGAAAAGGCTGCGGCCCCGCACGCGCCAGCGCCAGGCACCGCAGGTGCCGGCGGTGGCGCATGAGGCGCTGACGCCCGACCGGGCGCCCTCAGTGCCGGCCCAGCACCTTGTGCAGGGTGGCAATGGTGGCGGGCCGGCCGACGCGCTCCAGGGCCGCTTCCAGCAGCATGGGTTCGCCCGGCCGCAGCGCCGTCCACTGCGTGAAATATTCGTGCACCGTGCGCCAGGGCGGAAACCCCTGCGGCACGCCGCGCCAGGCGCTGCCACTTTCCAGAAAATATAACACCGCGCAAAACACATCGTACAGATCGTGCTTGCGCGGACGTGTCCTGCGGCGCGCGGCTTCCAGCATGCCGCGCACCGCCTCAAACTCCTCGCGCGAAACGTCGCTTGCGAACTCGGGTCGTGCCATCGTCGTTAACCTCAAATCTTGTTTGAGGGTCTGATCTGGAACAGGTTCCCTAAATTTATTCCTTGACTTCGATCAGTAAGCCCCGCTTAAGCTTTTCGACTTGCTCGTTGGAACCATTCACGGAGGCCAGCTTGCCCAGCATGCGCGCGAGCTGGGTGCCGTTGCGGCGGCAATGGGCGTCGGCCATGCCGTCCACCAGGGACCGCAGCGCGCTGGCGAGTCGGCCGATGCGCTGCGCGTCATCCGGCGTGGCATCGACCAGCGCCAGCAGGAAGGTGGCGCCCCATTGCAGGCGCGTGGCGGGGCCGGCGGCCTGTTCCCAGGCTTGCTGGTACCAGTCGAGCATGGCGGGCAGGTCGCCACGTTGTTTGGCGATGGCGGCCAGGTTATGCATGAAGTAAAACGGTGCGTGCGAGCCGGGCAGCGCGGCGCGCAGGACCGCGTCGGCGTCGTCAAGCAGGCCGGCGTCGGAGAACGCGCCGGCCGCGCTATTGATCACATGGTGGCGCAGCGCCGGTTCTTGCGCGGCCGCCAGCGCACTGGCAACCCGTTCGCGCAGTAGTGCGTCCAGGCCGGCAACAGGGCTGCCGAGGCGCGCCATGCGCACCCGCACGCGCAGGGCCGCCAACTGGTCGGCCGGGTCCAGCGCGTCGGACGACTCCAGCCGCCGCAGCGCATCGGACCATGCCGTGCTCAAGACCATGCGCTGTTCCGACTGCGGCGCCGTCAGTGCGCGCACCAAGTCGACCGCGTAGTTCGTCACCAGATCGGGCTGCGCCAGCACCGCACGCGGGTCGGCCAGCGTGCGCAGCAGCATGTCCAGCCCATCTTGCGGCACCGGCGACGCGCCGGCATGCAGCGCGTGCCAGGCCAGGCGCAATGCCGCTTCGGGTTCGTCGCAGGCATCGCACAAGGCGGCCAGCGTGGCGGCCGGGTCGCGCCCGGCCAGCAGCTGGCCTTCATCGGTATCCCAGGAATAGAAAGCGAGCAGCTGCCATTCGTCGGCGGACAGGGCGCGCTGGCCCGACAAGGCATCACGCAGCGCTTGCGCCGCCGTGAACGGCGCCGTCAGCGCCAGCTGCAACAGTTGAAGAAAGCGCGGCCCCGCCAGTTCGCACGGCAGGCGCGTGATCTCGGCGCCATCCGGGCGGTACAGCACCAGGGTCGGATAGCTGCGCAGGTGCAGGCGCTCGGCGGCACGCTGGGCGCCGGCGGCGTCGCCATCGATGTGCAGCACCACGAACGCGGGCGCCAGCGCGGCAAAGCCGGGCTGCGACAGCACTGCCGCCTTGAGCCGGTTGCAGGGCGGACACCACACGGCGCCCCAGTACAGGAACAGCGGCTGGCCGGCGGTGCGGGCCTGGGCAAACGCGGCGTCCGGATCATGATGCCAGCCGATGCCGGTGGTTGTCTGCGCGTTGGCATCGTTGGCCATATTCCTGTCCCGAGAATGTTGAAAGTGGCCAAAGTATATCCAAAACAGGGGCATGCCGGCGGGCCTGCCCGGTGCTACACTCGACGCCTTTCCCGCCTCCGAGTTTCGCCATGCAAGCACGCATCAGGATCGCCGTCATCGCGCTGGGCGCCACCGTGCTGGCGCTGGGCAGCGCCGTGGGCATCCTGGCGGCGCGCTTCGACCCGAACGCCTACAAGAGCGCCATCGTCGAGCGGGTACGCGAGAAAACGCACCGCACCCTGGCCATCGGCGGCGACATCCGGCTGGCCGTGTATCCGCGCCTCGGCGTGCATCTTGGCAAGGCCAGCTTGTCGGAACTGGGCGGCAAGGGCGAATTCGCCGCGCTCGACAGCGTGCGCCTGTCGTTCGCGCTGGTGCCGCTGCTGCTGCGCCAGGAAGTGGTGATCGACCGCATCGAACTGCGCGGCATGCGCGCCACCCTGGTGCGCCAGGCCGACGGCAGCATGAACATCGACGACCTGACCGCCGCGCGCGTCAAGACCGGCGCCGACGAGCGTGCCGGCGCGGCCGGGAACGCCGGCGCCGGACCGGCCCGCATCCGCTTCGCGGTCGACAGCATTCGCGTCGACAACGCCCATCTGCGCTTCGACGACCGCAAGGCCGGCCGCGTCTTCGACATTGCCCGCCTGAACATCGATTCCGGTCCGATCGCGCACGGCGTGCCGAGCCGGGTCGCGCTGTCGGCCAATATCGGCGTCGACAAGCCCGCGCTCAACACCGTGCTGATTTTCGAGAGCGGCTTTTCGCTCGACCGCGACGCGCGCCGGGTGGCGATGACGGAACTCGACGCCAATCTCGACCTGTCGAGCCGGGCCGGCATCGATTCGCGCGCAAAATTGAAAGGCAGCATACAGATCGACTTCGGCAAGGAAATGATCGAAGCCGCGCTCAAAGGCAAGATCGACGACAGCGCGGTCAGCGGCAAGGGTGCATTGCGCGACGGCATGCTGCAACTCGACATCGATATCGACCGCCTCGACGTGGCGCGCTATCTTCCGCGCGCGCTGCCCGCCGTGCCCGCCGCACCGGTGGACGCCGGCCCGGCGCCGGACCAGCCCATCGACCTGTCGGCCCTGGCCCGGCTGCGCGCCAGCGGCACCTTGCAGGTGGGCGAACTGACGGCGGGCGGCCTGCGCGCCGCAAATGTGCACGCGGTGCTGCTGGCCGATGCCGGCAAGACCAGCATCAAGCCGCTCTCCGCCACGCTATACGGCGGCAACGGCAACGGCGCGCTGAGCCTCGATTTCACGGGCGACGCCAGCAATCCGCGCATGACGCTGGTGCAAGACCTGCGCGGCATCTCGCTCGGCCCCCTGCTGTTTGACGCCACCGGCAAGACGCCGCTCACCGGACGCGGCGACGTCCAGCTCGACCTGGCAACGCGCGGCGCCAGCAGCATGACCCTGCGCGAGGCACTGGGCGGCACGGCGGCGCTGCGGCTGCGCGACGGCGTCATCGGTGGCATCGACCTGGGCCGGCTGGTGCGCGAAGCAAAGGCCGCCGCGGGCGTGGGCAGCGGCGCCGACTCGACCGGTTTCAGCGAACTGAACGCGACCTTCCGCATCGATGGCGGCCTTGCCCACAATAAGGATTTGTCGGCAAGCACGCCGCTGTTGCGCATCGGCGGCGAAGGCCAGGTCGACCTCGCGCACGAGACCATCGACTACCGCTTGCGTTGCACCGTGGTGCCAAGCCTCGCCGGCCAGGATGGCCCCGCTGTCGGCACCTTGAACGGGCTGACGATACCGGTGGCGCTGGGCGGCCCGCTGGCGCAAATGACCTGGCAAGTCGACGTGGCGGCACTGGGCACCGAAGCGGCGCAAAAGATGCGCGCTACCTTGCCGGCTGGCGGCAAGGAAAAACTGAAAGACCGCGTCAAGGACGTGCTCGGTGGACTGTTTCCGCGCTAACAGGCTATTCGTGGCAAGCGCACGACAGTGCCGCATTTTGTTGAGCAAACCGGCACCATGGGGCTGGGCTTTGGGCTAGCGTCAAACATAGCAAGCCCTGGCATACTCATCGGGAGGATCTATGTTCAACAGCACAGTCCTTGAAGTGGCGGTTGGCCTGACTTTTTGCTACGCGACGGTAGCATTGATTGTCAGCACAGTACAGGAAGCACTGGCGTCGGCGCTGAAACTGCGCGCACGCGGGCTGCTCGAAGGCATCAAGAGCATGCTCAACGATCCGGATTTCACCGCCCTGGCGCGCACCCTGTACGCCCATGCGCTGGTCAATCCGCACGGCAACCCGGCGCTTCCCGGGCAGGAGGACATCGGGACCAAGCCCTCGTACATCAAGCCCGAGCATTTCGCGATCGCCCTGATCGATGCCATCCAGTCGATTCCGGGCGACTACGACCAGCTCGGGCGCGACATCGACGCCCTGACCGATCCGCAGATCAAGCGTGCGCTGCAAGGCATTTACCAGCGCGCCGGGGGCGACATGGCGCGCTTCCAGGCAGCGGTGGAAGGCTGGTTCGACAGTGCGATGGACAGGGTGTCCGGCCTCTACAAGCGGCGCTCGATGGTGGTCAGCGTGCTGCTGTCGCTGCTGCTGGCGGCGCTGTTCAACATCGACAGCATCCACCTGTTCCGGACCCTGTGGGAGCACCCCTCGCTGGCGGCCCACATCGGCGCGGCGCCGGCCACCCTGAACCCGCAAGTGATGCAGATGCTGTGGACCTTGCCGGTTGGCTGGGAACAGTTTCCTCCGGCCTGGAACAGCGCGTTCGCGCTCAGTGTCGCGGGCTGGGTGTTGACCGCCTCCACCGCGCTGTTCGGCGCCCCGTTCTGGTTCGACCTGATGAAGCGCACGGTCCAGGTGCGCGGCACGGGCCCCAAGCCCTGAGGCCTGCGCCCGCCGTCAGCGAGCGCGGTCGGGACGGTGGGCTTCGACCAGGACGGTCGAGATGGAAACATGCGGAATGCGTTCGGGCCATACGTCGTTCGGCCCGAACCAGCGCGCTTCGACGATTTCGCTCGGGTCCACCCGGATCTCGCCATCGAGATAATCGGCGGTGAAGGCAATCATCAGGGAGTGAGGAAACGGCCACGACTGGCTGGAAAAATATTGCAGGTTGTGGACCCGCAAGCCGACTTCCTCGAACACTTCGCGGTGCACCGCTTCTTCCACCGATTCGCCCGCTTCCAGGAAGCCCGCCAGCGGCGTGAAGCGCTTGCTGGGCGAGGCGGCGTGCAGCGCCAGCAAGACATGGTCGCCCTTGCGGATCAACACCATCATCGCCGGCGAAATGCGCGGATACGCCATCATGCCGCAGGCGCTGCACACATAGCAGCGCTCGCCCGCTTTCAGCTGCATCGGCTGGGCGCAGGCGCCGCAGAAGCGGTGCGTGCGTGCCCACTCGGCAATCTGGCTGGCGCGCCCGGCCACGCTGAGCAAGTCCTCGTCGAAACCGCCAAACAGGGAACGCAGGCTGCGCCAGGTGTAACCGGGCAGGGCCAGCTCCTCGCTGGCGTGCCACAGGGTCTGGCAATAGCGCCCGCCCAGGATGCCGACCGGATGCGGCGTGCCCGCGATATCCAGGCGGGCAAGCTCGTCCGCGGAGGGCATGCCCAGGTCGGCTTCGCGCAGCAGCAGGCGGCCGCCGTGGAAGACAAACGTCACCGGATCGGAGTGGGATTGCGCCGTGATCAGCGGCGTAAACGTTGAGGGCATCTGAAGCATGCGGCCAGCCTTTTGTGTTGTGGACTGCAGGCAGCATACCGCATTTTTCAAGCATGGATTGCCCGGCCAGGACGCTGCAAGCGGCACCCGATGCGATCTGGATCAAACTGGCGCGAACCGCATCGAACGCAGGCGACGCCGCCCGGTCATACCCACAGTGCCCGCGCGGGCATGGCCGGACTGCGCAGGCGGCGGCAACGACGCTCACCTCAATGACATGATCCCATGACGACATCCTCCTGGTTAGCCCGGCACGACAAGGCCAAGGTGGTCATTTTCCGCGCGCTTCAGCTCGGGGACATGCTGTGCGCGGTGCCGGCCCTGCGCGCCTTGCGCGCGGCCATGCCGGGCTCGCGCATCAGCCTGGTCGGCCTGCCCTGGGCGGACCAGTTCGCCCGCCGCTTCAGCGCCTATATCGACGAGTTCATTCCCTTCCCCGGCCACCATGCGTTTCCCGAACAGGCCGCCAGGCTCGACCAGCTGCATGACTTCTATGCCGGCATGCGCGCGCGCCGCTTCGACCTGGCGCTGCAAATGCACGGCAACGGCCAGTACAGCAATGCGGTGGTGCGGGCATTCGGCGCGCGCGCGCTGGGCGGGTTCGGAGCCGCGCCGGGCGGCGGCGATGAATGCCTGATTCCGTTTCCCGACACCGGGGCGGAACCGCTGCGGCTGCTGGAACTGGCGACGGGCCTTGGCGCGCCGGCGCGTGGTCCCCAGCTGGAGTTTCCCATCACCGCTGCGGACGAGCACGAGCTGGAAGCGAGCGGCGTGGCGCGCGGACTGGCGCCGGGCAGCTATGTGTGCATTCATCCGGGCGCGCGCTGCGCCGACAAGTGCTGGCCGGCGGCGCAGTTTGCGGCAGTGGCGGACCAGCTGGCGATCCGGCCGAGGCTGAAAACGGTACTAACCGGCTCGCCCGCCGAGGTGCCGCTGACGGCCACCGTGGCGCGCCTGATGCGGCGTGCACCGGTCGATGCGGCCGGGCCCTTGTCGATCGGCGCGATGGCGGCGCTGATGAGCCGCGCGCGCCTGCTGATCTGCAACGATACGGGCGTGTCGCACATCGCGGCCGGGCTCAGGCTGCGCAGCGTGGTTATTTTCAGCAAGGCGGATATCCGGCGCTGGGCGCCGCTCGACCAGCAGTTGCATCGCTGTCTGTGGGACCCCTTCGGGGAGCAGGCGAAGACCGTGCTTGATCAGGCAAGGGCATTGGCGATGCGGCGGTGAGCATCGTTCCGGACACTATCGACGTCATTGCGGCTACGCCGCTTGTACCGCCCCTGCCTGCTCGTTCCCACTACTTCCTCGTTCCCACTACTTCCTCGTTCCCCCTGCCTCCTCGTTCCCCCTGCCTCGTCGTTCCCCCTGCCTCGTCGTTCCCCCTGCCTCGTCGTTCCCCCTGCCTCGTCGGGCAGCCCCTGCCTCGTAGCTCCTGCTGGCTCGCCGTTCGCTAGCTCGTCGTTCCCGCGCAGGCGGGAACGCATGCGTTCCCCCCAATTTCGTACCGTAACTGGCGGCTCGACAAACTTGGGTTGCCGTGGGGGCGCCTAGCCCTGCGCGGGAAGTCGTTTCTGCCAGTGGCAGGAACGACGGGGGGGGGGAGGGGTGGGGTGAAGGCGGAGGTAGCGAACAGCGGCGTTAGTTGCGGATATGCGAATCTTGAATCCGGCGGCCAACGCTGCTTGAGTCCACGCCACGCGCACCCGCGCCGCATCCCTCTCGCAGCAGCCCCAGCGCCAACGCATTGACTTCATCCTGCCTTACGTCATCGACAAAACTCGCATCATGCGCGCAGCGCGTCCGGATGTTTTCCTCGCCGCAAACCGGACAGTGCACGCGCAGCGATACCGCCGCGCGATGGCCATGCTGCCGCAGCGGCCCGGATTCGATCAGGTTGGTCAGCCAGTAAATCCCCACGGCAGGCGTGCCGATCGCCAGCGCTAGGTGCAGCGGGCCGGTATCGTTCGATACCACCAGCGCGCTGCCCGCCAGAATCCCGCACAGGGCTCCCAGCGATGCCTTGCCACTCAGATCGATCGCCGGGTGGCGCATCGCCCCGATAAGCTCCCTCACCAGCGGCGCTTCCTCCGCCGTCCCGTTGACCGCCACCCGCGCTCCTGCCCGCACCAGCACATCGGCCAGCGCCGCGAAACGCCGGGCCGGCCAGCGCCGGCGCGCATCGCTCGCCCCCGGTTGCAGCAACACCAGCGGGCGGTCGCGCGCGGGCGGCAGCAGGCGCGCCGCCTGGGCCAGGTCGTCCCCGGTGACATCGAGCTCGCGCCGCATCGGCCACGCCGCCGCACCGGCCAGCGCCGCCACTTCCAGCAATTGCAGGCGCCGGTTGACCAAGCCTTCATGGCGCACATTGCGGTCGAGCGGCTCGGCGTCGCTGGCGCACATGCCCACCGCCAGGCGCGCACCGAGGCGCCGGATGAACGGGTTGGCGTGGCGTCCGCCGCCAAACAGCTGGATGGCAAGATCGATCCCGCTCAGGCGCAGGTTTTCCACAAACGCTTCGACAGCGAACGGATCGGCATCGTCCGGCCCGCCCACGCCCATGCCGGGATACGGCGGCATGATCGCGACGGCATCGACCGGCCCCGGCCGCCCTTGCAGAAACGCCGCATGCCACGCCAGGCCGATGTACAACAACTGCGCGTCCGGATAACTGTGCCTGAGCGCGTGCAAGGCCGGCAGGCAGAACAGAAAATCGCCCAGCGCGTTCGGACGCAGCACGACGATGTTGCGCACCCGGGCCAGCCGCGCGTGCTGCCCGCCCTTCACAGCAACACCCTGGGCGCATCGACCCGGCGCGAGAGCACGGTGGTCGGCAATTCCATATGGTAGGCGCCGGACGGCACGATGCCGCAGCCGCCCGAGCGTGCCATCACGCGCAATTGTGCCAGCACATCCTCGCCGCAATGCTCCGGCGGCAGCTCGGTCCAGAAATCGAAGCCGCCGGCGGCGCGCAGTTTGGCCGTATCGAACAGCACGCAGCCGCCGATCCAGGCAACCCGGTACGGCCGCGTTGCCTCGCGCCCGATGCCCAGTTGCGCCTGCACGTGGAACAGATTGGCCGCGCTGTGCAAGTGGTGCCTTTCCCAGGCGCGGCTGCCGGGCGCGACCAGTTCCGGTTCGACCTGCCCATCCCAGAACTCGATGGCTTGCTGGTGCGGCCGGCAGTCATGCCGGTGACTGAGGCCGTGCAGGGCGCTGCCGACAAAGCCGCAGCGCTGCTGGCGCAGGGTGTGCGCCAGGCGCTCGATCAGGTCGCTTTCGATGATGACGTCATCGTCGAGAAACAGGCACCACGGCGCCGCGGCCTGCGCCAGCAAAAAGGCGCGCTGTTCGGCCATGCCGCGCCTTGGCAGATGGCGCCGCAGGTCCACCGGCAGACCGCGTGCGGCCAGGTAGCGCAGCACGGCGCGCACCTCGGCGCTGGCGGCGGCGCCATCGCCATCGGACTGGTCGGACACCACGATGCGCAGATTGCGCGCCGTTTGCGATGCCAGCGCCGTCAGCGTCACGGCCAGCGCCGCCGCCCGATTGCAGGTCGGTATCAGCACATCGATGCGCTCGTCGCTCATGGCGCGGCCCCGCCGCAGTCGCGGCCCGGCGCTGCCCCGTACAGCCAGGGATTGAGCGCGGGGTCGTTGTACATCTTGAACTGGCGGTAGACCTTGAAGTAGGCTTGCCCGCTGGCGACTTCGGCCAGCAGGCGGTCGAGGCAGCAGGCCAGGTCGTGCCGCTGCTGCACCAGGCGCTGCAGCCTGGCCAGGCAGGTGTTCACGTGCTCCGCGCCGGCCTCGGTGCGCCCGGCCTGCACGCGCATGTGGAACACCTTGAGCGCGAGGATGGACAGGCGGTCGACCATGGCGCCCGCCGTCTCGCTGCTCAGGCGCGCGCCGGGCCGGGGCGGCGCGCCGGCCAGCTGCGCGAGCAGGGCTTCGTCGAGCGCTTCGACGGCATCGTTGCGCAACTGGTTGTGGCGGTCGATCAGGCGCTTGCTGGCGGCAATGGCGGCGCTGCCGGCATCGGTGCGGCGGGCGCGGTCTTCTTCATCCCACAGCAGGCGGTTGTGACGGTGATTGGCCTCGACCCAGCGCCAGACCACGTGGTCGGCCGGGGCCGGCAAGCGGGCATCGTCCAGCTGCGCGTCGTGCCACCGCAACAACGATACGGCATTGAACTCCTTGAGCATGGCCACTCTCCTCGGGGGTACATCCGGATGCCAGCGCAACCGGGTACAGCTTGGAGCGCGAAAGCGGGCGCGAAGTTCCCGTGGCCGTTCAATCGTCGTCGGGTCCCTTGAATGCCTGGCTGAGCTCGGCCGGGGTCTGGAACTCCGCGTCGGGCAGCGCGTCGAGCGAGGCGCACACCTTCTCGTCGGCACCGGGCTTTTTGGCGTTGGCGATCAGGGCGGCCTTGTTGGCCGGATAGTCCACGCCCTTGAGGAATGTTTGAATCTGGATCGGGTTTGCATGCGCCATGCTCGTCTCCTGTGTCAATCAGGGTTGGACAGCATGGCGCGGCGCAGGTTCACGCCGGATCGCGGTATCAGCCGGCCGCCTGCGCGATCGCATGGCGCGACAGCGAGCGTTCCAGTTCGGCCATGCCGGCCGGCAGGTCGAGGCTGGCGCCGCCGGCCTGCATGCTGGAACCGAAGGCGTGCAGCGTGCGGAACAGGTTGTGCGCGCGGCTCTGCTCGCCCATCTGGCCGATGCGCAGGATGTTCAGGCCGAACGCGCCCGAAATTTCCACCTTGTGCACGCGCGACATGTGCGCCCGCACCACGTCGGACGAAACATGATCGGGCGTGACGATGCCGATCACCGAATTGAGCCGGTGCTGCTTGGGCACCAGCAATTCCAGCCCCAGCGCTTCGATGCCGGCCTGCAGCGCTTCCGAGCATTGCTGGTGGCGCGCGAAGCGGCGCGGCAGGGTTTCGGCGCAGACCAGGCGCAGCGCTTCGTGCAGGGCCAAAATGCCCGATACCGGCGCCGTGTAGTGATACGACTTCTGGTTCCAGAACTGGTCGGCCAGCTGGGCATCCAGGCACCAGTGATAGGGCTGGTGGCTGCGCGTGGCAATCTTCCTGGCCCAGGCATGTTCCGAGAATGCCAGCAGCGACACGCCCGGAATCGAGGACAAGCCTTTCTGCCCGCCCGTGATCACCGCGTCGACCTGCCAGGCATCCATGTCGAGCGCCATCGTGCTCAGGGTGCAGACGGCGTCGACGATCACCAGGCAGCCGTGCGCGTGCGCCATGCGGGCGATGCCGGCCAGGCTGTGGTTG
This sequence comes from Massilia frigida, assembly GCF_011682175.1. GTDB lineage: Bacteria > Pseudomonadota > Gammaproteobacteria > Burkholderiales > Burkholderiaceae_D > Telluria_A > Telluria_A frigida. The sequence goes on along the minus strand of NZ_WHJG01000005.1, from coordinate 260,654 downwards.
CACACCGTGTTCGAGGTTTCGCCCTGCACCAGGGTAATGGCGGCATAGTTGCCCTTGGCTAGTTCGCGCTGCACCAGCTCGACGCTCGCGCTTTCATTGTTGTCGATGTGCAGCAGGGTCGGCTCGCCGCGCACGCGGCTGACCATCTCGGCCATGCGCTTGCTGAAATAGCCGTTGCAGATGCATAAAACCCGGTCGCCCGGATGGACCAGGTTGGCGATCGCCATTTCCATCGCCGCCGAACCAGGCCCGCCGACCCCCATCACGTGCGAGGAACTGGTCTGGAACACGTAGCGCCCCATCTCCTTCACCTGCGCGATCACCTGGTTCATGGTATCGCCGAGGTGGTTGATGACGATCGAATTGGCGGCCGCCACGGCGGGCGGAATCGGCACCGGGCCCGCGCCCATCATCAACAAGGGTTCGTCCGGCAGGATGTGTTCTAGCGGAACTATCTCGGGAACGCGGATTGCCTCAACCATTCAATGACTCCTCAAATTATGTGTACCGGATGTCAATCATAGCCTGCAATTGATTAACTAGTTTCCAAATGGCCATTTCCAGCCGATGTGCTCCGGCAGCGGGAGGCGGACTGGCATTTTTCTATCTGCGATCTGATCCAAATCAATAAGTCGTCGAATATGCGTAAATACAACCTTTTGCCTTGCCATTTGGCATAGCGCGCCCCCGGCCGCCATTCCCATGCCGCATATTCAGGCGCACTCAGCTTAATAAACAGGCACATGATTATGACGATGCCATGACAAATATGGTCTTTTTGCCATAACAATTAATGTTCAATTAATCATCAGGGGGTTTTCTCGTCAATGCAACGACGCCGGCGCGGCGGCCCCGGTGCGCGCGTAAATAGTGATCGAATTTTCAACATCTCAATTGGTGCAACAACAACACCCCAGAAATAGAAGAAAAAACCAAACCCGTTTAAATTCAATCACTTAAGACATTTTCTTATGCGCCGTACATTGCTATTAGTAATGCCTGCTCAATATTGATTGACACTCCGATGCCAAATCGTTTTTAATCGCCCCGACGAAATAACAATATTTCGCAGAAGTGCCCATCCGGCATTAACTACGCGTTCCCGGCAGGCGCACAAAAGCCTGCCGTTTCATTTATCCGTCCTGCGAGTGGTGAAGACGATGTCCCTAATTCGATTTGTTGATGTGGTGTCCCGATCCTGGCAATTGGCGTTACCGGTCCCTTGCACGGCATCGGGCAGCGCCGGGCGCGCGGAGCTGTGCCGGTGAGCGCCGCCCTGCCGACCTTCGCCGACCTGGCCGCGCGTGTCGCCGGCGGCGCGCTGAACCGGCCGCGCATCGCCATCATCGGCGCCGGCAGCAGTGGCCTGGCCTGCGCCGCCGAGATGCTGCAGCGCGGCCTGGACCCGGTTTTGTTCGAGGCGCGCTCGCAGCCGGGCGGACTGTGGGGCAAGGACCCGCTGTCGGCGATTTACCCGGACCTGGTCCAGAACGCGGCCGCGCAACTGCCGCTGTCGCGCCCCGAGACGGGCAGCTGGGCCGCCTACACCGAACAATGCCTCGACACGGTCAAGCGCCAGGGCCTGGCCTCGCGCATCTTCACCTCGACCAAGGTGCTGTGCGTGACGCCATCGCTCTATGCGGGCGGGGCCGACCTGTTGATCGCCAGCGCCGACCAGGCCGCCGCGCCCCTGCTGCGCCACTTCGAGCAAGTGGTGTACGCGGGCGGGCTGTATCACACGCCGCAATTGCCCGAGATCGCCGGGGCGGCCGACTTTGCGGGCCGCATCATCCACTCGTCCGACGTGCGCGACATCAGCCGCTTCGCCGGCCAGCGCGTACTGATCGTCGGTTTGGGCAATACCGCCATGGAGTGCGCGGCCAGGCTGTTTCCGGTGGCGCAGCAACTGGTGCTGTCGGGCCGCAGTCCGACCTGGCTGGTGCCGCGCATGATTCACGGCAACCCGATCGATGTGGCCACGCGCGCGCTCAAGGATGCGTACCGCCACAGCTACCAGGCCAGGCTGTGGGAAGCTTGCCGCTCGCACGGGGCGGTCGGCCATGCGGTCGACCCGTCCAGCCACGAAATCGATGTGGGGCGCCAGCGCATCACCGTCAGCGACGCCATGCTCGGTCCGGTACGCAGCGGCATGGTCCCGCTGCGCCCGGCGCTGGCGCAGGTAACCGAGCGCAATGTCCATTTCGTCGATGGCAGCAGTTGCGAGGCCGACATCATCGTCTGCTGCACCGGCTACCAGAGCCAGGCTATCCTGGCCGAAGGCAGCGAAGTGCCGCAGCAGCTGGTCGGCAACGTGCTGCATACGCGCTACCCCGGCCTGTGGTTCACCGGCGCGCCGGCGCTGTGGGGCAGCCCGGCCCCGATCGCCAAGAAGCAGGGCCGCCTGATCGCCCACGCGATCGCCACCGGCTGGAACCGCGACGACCTGTGCCAGGCGGTGCGTCCGCACGCCAATTACGACAAGGCCGCCACGCGCCTGCCGTTCGGCTTCGAGGTAGCCGACTTCAGCGGTTACGCGCACATGGTCGACCAGGCCAGCGCCAGCCCGGCCCCGGGCGACGCGCACGCGCCGCTGGCCGGCAACCCGGTCAACTACGCCGGGTAGGACAGCGCCCCGCCGGACAGCGCCGCGCCGGACAGCACCGCGCCGGAGAGTGCTGCGCCGGAGAGCGCCCCGCCGGAGAGCGCTGCGCCGCACAGCGCTGCGCATCCTCCGCAGATGCGCGGCGCGGCGCGGCGCCGCCGGGCCAGGATACTTCCTCCGCCGGCAGCGTGCGCCAATGTGAAATCGGCCCATGTTTTTGCGTCGGTGAAGTTACAATTCCGCCTTGTCAAATGATCGCCCGCACGGTCATGCAAGCTGGCTTCCCCGCGCGCTCACCCCGGGTAGCCATATTCCCGGAAGAATCCTATGCCTGCACAGTATGTCAACACGCTTCGATACTGGTTCGATGTCGAAGCGCTCATGTATCCGGATATTCCCAAACCGGGCAAGCGGCCCGCCTTCTTCAGGCGCTACGACGAGAAGTTACCGTGGCTGCCCGCGCCCCGGGGCACGCTGGCGGACGACGCGCCGCATGGCCAGCACAAGTATTTCGTCTGGTTCGGCCTGGTCGAGAAAGGCGTGCTGGAGGCCGAACTGGTGGAGATGTTCCCGCTCGACGCGGCCGAAGAAAAATTCAGCGGCAACCACCTCCATCCGGCCAGGGGCAACACCTTCCTGTGCGCCATCGAAATTGCCTCGGATGGCCGGCCCAGCGTCGACACGCTGCAACTGGCCGCGTTCGCCGTTGCCTTCGCGGAAAAGAAAAACCGGACCCGGATCGGCTATGGCGCGACCCTGTTCGGCCTGAAGAACAAGCTGCACGAACTGGCCATGGGCAACCACGGCATTGCCGACGCCGACTGGTTCGACCAGGTCACCGACTTCCTCATTAGCGAGCTGGACTGGAAACCGCGCACCCTGCTCGCGCGCGCCCAACTGTGCGCGCACGAGGTGGCGCTGGTCGACCGCCGCGGCAAGAAGTTTCCGCGCGAGCCGGAGCTGGACCCGGTCAACTCCTTCTACCTCGACGACCTCGAGCGCATGTTGCAGGACGCCGAACACGGCCCCGGCTCGGCCCAGATCCAGGCTTACCTCGACGGTCACGAACGTGGCGATACCCAACGCGACGGCGCCCGACGTAGCGACGCCCGACGCGACATCACCCGTCCCGGCGCGGTCAAGGCCGCACTCGATCCGCGCCGTTTCCCGGTGGGACGCTGGCCGACCGAGTTCCCGCTGTTCCTGATGCAGCAGGTGGCCGTCAACATCGGCCTGGAAACCTTGGCCGACGGCGGCATCTTCTCGGTCAACGGCCCGCCCGGCACCGGCAAGACCACCCTGCTGATGGACATCATCGCCGCCCGCGTGGTCGAGCGCGCCAGGATCCTGGTGCAATTCGCCAATCCCGAAACCGCGTTCGCGCGCGCGCCGCACCAGGTCGAGTATCCGGCCAACAGCAGCGGTGTCGCCTACAAGGGCGCCTGCTTCCACCTCGATGAACGCCTGCTCGACACCGGCATCGTGGTCGCCAGCGAGAACAACAAGGCGGTCGAGAACATCACGCTCGACCTGCCCAGCATCAAGAAAGTGGCGCCGCAAGCGCTGCTGGTGGACGGCCAGCCATTCGACTATTTCGCCGCCAGCGCCGAAGCGATCCTCAATGAAGAAAAGAAAAAAGCGCCGGGCGAGGGGGAAGAAGGCGAGGCCAATGCGCCCGGGGACGATGCCGGCGACGAGCATGGCAAGATCCGCTGCTGGGGCTTGATTTCGGTCCCGCTCGGCAAAAAGGCGAACCGCAGCCTGGTGGCCAACCGCCTTGGCGCCTTCAAGGACTCTGGCCTGGCGAAACAGCTTGCCGGCGCCGGCGCCTCGCTCAACTGGGAAGCGGCGCGCACCCGCTTCAACGCGGCCGTGGCCGAGGTGGAAGCGATCCAGGCTGCGATCCTGGACTACGACGGCACGCTGCCGCAATGGAAGGCGGCGCGCGAGCTGTGTGCGGCTGCCGACGCCGCCGCAGCAGCGGCGCGCCGGCACAACGAGGAGGCCAAGGCGGCACTGGCCGCGCTCGATGCAGGCGGCGTCGGCAATGCGTCGGCCATCGCCACCAATCTGCGCGAACGCGAACTGCACGCTACCGAATGGCCCGCCTGGCGCCAGTTACTGGCACGCTTTTTCCGCAAGGCGGCATTCGCCGCATGCCAGGCGCGCCAGCAAGCATTGTCGGACGAGTACGACAGCCTGCGCGGCGAGCGCGCGCGCCTGACAGTGGCGCGCCTGGAAGCGCAAACCAGGGCCGGCACCTGCACCGGAAACTGGCAGGCGGCACAGGCCGATGCCGCCACGCGCGCCGCCGCGCTGCGCGGCGTGCGCCAGCGTCTCGACGCGCTCGACGCCACGCTGGGCGAGGCCGCCTTCGACCCGGCCGCGTTTGCCGCGCTCCCGGTCGAGCAGCAGCAGAAGTCTCTGCCGCGCAGCAACGCCAGGTATCACGCGGCGCGCGCCACCGTGTTCGTCGCCGCCATGCAACTGCACAAGGCTTTCCTCAAGCATGCCGGCAAGCCATTCGAAACCAACTTCCGCCTGGCGCTGGCCATGCTGGCGCAGGAAGGCTACATCCAGCCGCACTTGCCGGCCATGGCGCGCCACTTGTGGGCCACCTTTTTCCTCGCCGTGCCGGTGGTGTCGAGCACATTCGCATCGGTATCGCGCTGCTTCGCCGACCTGGGCGAAGGAGACATCGGACTGCTGCTGGTGGACGAAGCTGGCCAGGCGGTGCCCTCGCACGCGCTGGGCGCCATCTGGCGCTCGAAGCGCGCCCTGATCGTGGGCGACCCGCTGCAGGTCGAGCCGGTGATCACGATGGACAAGAAGCTCGACTACGGCATCCTGAGCTACCACCAGGCGCCGGCCGAGCACCAGCTGACCGCCTACTCGGCCCAGCACCTGGCCGACCGCGGCAACCGCTTCGGCGCGAATGTGGTGCAGTACGACGGCAGCGACCTGTGGGTCGGCGCACCGCTGCGGGTGCACCGGCGCTGCGCCGATCCGATGTTTTCGCTGTCGAACCAGATTGCCTACAACGCCAAGATGGTCTACGGCCCGGCGCGTGCCGAGGAAGAACAGGCGAGCGTGCTGCGGCCGCTGCTCGGTCCCTCGCGCTGGCACGACATCGCCGTGGGCGAGTTCGAGGAGCACTACAACGCACGCGAAGGCGCGCTGGCGGCCGACATCGTGGTGCGCTACGCCAGCAATGGCTGGGTCGGCAAGGCGCATGGCTTGCCGGACCTGTTCCTGATCTCGCCATTCAAATCGGTGGCACAGGAGCTGACCGGCCTGCTGCGGGCACGCGCCGGCGAATGGGCGGGCGACGCCGACGACGAAGCCATCGCCAAGTGGCTGCACGGGCACGTGGGCACGGTGCATACCTTCCAGGGCAAAGAGTGCGAAACGGTGGTGTTCGTCCTGGGTGGAAAGACCGACGGCGCGCGCAACTGGGCCGCCGGCCGGCCCAACATCATCAACGTCGCCGCGACCAGGGCCAAGCGGCGGCTGTACGTGATCGGCAACCGCCAGCAATGGTCGCGTACGCTGTTCGGCCGCCAACTGGCCGACGCCGTGCCCCTGCTCCCCCAACCGGGGTCTGACCTCTGACTAGCATCATTGTGTCTTTCCGAGCCTTAGCCTGACCTCCGATGTAACACATTTTTATTCCCACAAGCGCGACATGCCCGTCAGGCCGCTAATGCCGCGTCTTTTTGTTTCTCATCAGACCTTTGTTTCTAATCAGAGGTCAGACCCCGGTTGTAGGAATGCCGGTCGTCCGGATTCGCAATCGCTGGTTACCAATCTCCGAACCGGATGCGGATTGATCAGGGTGTCGTTTTCGATAACACTGGGCGCTTCTTCATTCACTACGCGCCGAACCCATGAACACACTCCTGATCATCGACATGCAGAACGCATGGCTGGACAATCCCGCCCAACCGTGTTTCGACACCGCCGGCGTGGTCGGACGCATCAATCACGCCGCCCGTCACATCCGGGCGCAGGGCGGCAAGGTGATCTTCGTGCAGCATGCGGATGCGCACGCCCGCATCGGCTCGGCGCCCTGGCAAGTGATCGCGGCGCTGGAAAAGGAGGCCACCGACGGCACGGTGGACAAGCTGGCCGGCGACTCCTTCGCCGCGACCGACCTGGCGGCGCAGCTGGCGGCCAGCGCCACCTCCACCGTGTACGTCTGCGGTTTCGCCACGGAATTTTGCGTCGACACCGCCGTGCGCGCGGCGGCCTCGCGCGGATTGCGCGTGGTGGCCTTGTCGGATGCGCACACCACCGCCGACCGTCCGCACCTCGCCGCGCCGGCCATCATCGCGCACCATAACTGGGTGTGGTCAGGGTTGCCGGTGCCCGCCGACGCCGCGCTGACCGTGTGCACCACGGCCCAGGCTTTCCCCGCCTGACCGCCACGTCACAGGTGCGGCAGCCACAGGATCATCGCCGCCGCGGCCACCCCGGCGGCCGTGGCCGCGCTCAGCCCCAGCATGGCGACGGCCATCGCGCCGCGCGCCGCCACGTGCCCGCTCGCCTGTGCGCGCGCATACAGCTCCAGCACTGCGAGCGGCAGCAGGTACTGGGCAAACGACAGGAAGCTCAGGAACGGCCCCTGGAAGGTCACAGGATCGAATCCGGCCGGCCCGTGGTTGGCGACGATCCAGGCCATCAGGCCGATCCGGAAAAACCACACGCCGCTGACCGCCAGGAACAGGCGCAGCGCCCAGCGCCGGTGCAGGGCGACGCGGCCGGCGCGCGCATGGTGCACGGCCAGGGCCGCGCACAGCACGATCAGCACGGCGTTGCCGCTGATGCCCACGTGCTGCACCAGGCCGCCCACCGCGCCGCGCCACCAGACAATGTACAGGCCGACGACGCTGGACGCCAGCGCCAGCAGCACATACACGCGCCCGTTCCAGCGATGAAACGTGGGCGCCAGGCGGCGCAGCGGCGTCAATAGCTGGAGCGCGCCGCCGATAGTAATGACGACCGCCGCCAGCACGTGCAGGCCGATGGCGGCATTGCCGGCCGTGTCGCCGGCCACATACCCGCGTGGCATGACCTTGTTCCACTGCGCCAGGTCGCCGTGCGCCAGCGCACCGCCGTAGAACACCGCCACATACCAGGCGAACAACAGTTGTCCCAGCACGGCCACGCCGAACCACAAGCGCGCCGACCACGCCAGCGCGGCATCGACCCTGCCGTGCCACGCGGCCGGGCCCGCCGTGCTTCCTGGTGCCGCGCGCGGCCTGCCCCCAGCAGTTTGCAAGTTCATGTGACTTCCTTTCGTGTGATATCGCCTGTGTCCACAGTAGAAGGAAGCGGGCCGCCTGGCGAGGGCGCGCGCCGATCGGCGCGACCGGCGGCGGTTTTCCGGGCTTGAACGACGGTCGGCGAACGGTTATTGTGGCGGGATGATGAACGCGCCGCCACCTTCCCTGCCCTCGCGCCATCCGGCGCTGCCGACCGTGCGCCAGTCGCTGGTGGTGACGCTGGTCACGCTGCAGCTGACGTGGGTGCTGGCCACGCTGTCGTCGGGACCGTTTTTGTCGGTGCTGCTGCGCATCGGTTTCATCGCCATCGCCCTGCTGTTCACCTACACGGCGACCGGCGCGCTGCGCCAGCGCCAGCTGCCATCGGCCCTGGCGCGGCTGCTGGCGGTGGCGCTGATGGCGCCGCTGGCCACGCTGGCCATTTTCCGGCTGACGGAACACAGGCCCGCCAAGCGCGAGCTGGTGTATGGCTACATCATGCTGGCCGTGGTCGCGCTGGTGGTCGGGATGCTGGTGACGCTGGTGGCGCTGCGCCTGGAACGCAAGGCGCGCGAGCGTGCCGCGCGCCTGCAGGCCGAACGCGAGCACCATACGCTGGAGCGCGAGCTGCTCGACACCCGCTTGCGCCTGCTGCAAGCCCAGATCGAGCCGCATTTCCTGTTCAATACGCTGGCCAATATCGCGGCGCTGGTCGAGGCCAAGTCCGACAATGCGGGGCCGGTGCTGCGCCATCTGATCGCCTACCTGAAGGCGGCCATGCCGCGCCTGAACGATGCCGATGCCACCCTCGACACCGAACTGCAACTGGTGCGCGCCTATCTGGAACTGATGCATATGCGCATGCCCGACCGCCTGCAATTCAAAGTCGAGACGGCGCCGGCGCTGAACGGCTTGCCATTCCCGGCGATGGCCTTGCTGACGCTGGTGGAAAACGCAGTGCGGCATGGCATCGATCCGAGCCTCGACGGCGGCTGCATCGAGGTCGGCGGCAAGCTCGATGCAGCCAGCGGCCGCGTCAGCCTGTGGGTCAGCGACACCGGCATGGGCATGTCGGAGCTCAGCCAGCCGGGCACCGGACTGACCAATGTGCGCACGCGCCTGCAAGCGTTTTACGGCACTGGCGCGAAGCTGGATTTACACGAACAGGCGCCGCACGGCTTGCACGTCGAACTGACCTTTCTCCCACGGAGCGCCGCATGAAGCACCCGACCGCCCTGATCGCCGACGACGAACCGCTGCTGCGCGAGCACTTGCGCGCGCAACTGGCGCGCCTGTGGCCGGAGCTGGAGATCGTGGCCGAGGCGCGCAACGGCAGCGAGGCGGTCGAACTGTTCGACGAGCATCAGCCGGCGATCGTGTTTTTGGACGTGCACATGCCGGGCCTGAACGGCATCGAGGCGGCACGGGCGCTGGCGCGGCGGGCGCAGATCGTGTTCATCACCGCCTACGAGCAGTATGCGGTGCAGGCGTTCGAGCAGGGCGCCATCGATTACCTGGTCAAGCCGGTCGACGCGGCACGCCTGGCCGACACGGTGCAACGTTTGCAGGAACGGCTTGGGCGCGCGCCGGATGCCGGTGCGGCCTTCGACGCGGTGCTCGAACGCATGGCCAGCGAACTGCGCCAGCGCAGCGCGACGCGCAACTGGTTGCAGTGGATCAAGGCGTCGGTCGGCAGCCGGGTGCGCCTGATTCCGGTGGAGCAGGTAGCCTTCATGCGCGCGGAGGGCAAGTACACCTCGGTGGTGTGGGACGATGGCGAGGCGCTGATTCGCAAGAGCATCCGCGAACTGGGCGATGAACTCGATCCGGAGCGCTTCGTGCAGATTCACCGCTCGGTAATCGTCAATCTGCATTATGTGAGCGAAGTGGTGCGCGGGATAAACGAGACGGCCGACCTGCACCTGCGCGATCGCGCGGAGGTGCTGCCGGTCAGCCGGAGTTACCTGCATCATTTTCGGCAGATGTAGCTGTCGTACCAGCAACGGTCAGGCCGGCTGGCAGAACCGGATGCGGTTGCCGAAAGGATCGGCCACTTGCATCACCCGGCCCCACGCCAGGTCGTCGACGCCCGGACACGCATAGGCATAGTTTTTCGCGGTCAGTTCCTGATGCAGCGCGTCGATGTCATCGAGATGGACAAAGATGGTCGAGCCAGGCGTGGCATCGCCATGGTGTTCGCTCAGGTGGATGACCAGGTCGCCACGCTTGACCTCCATGTACAAGGGCATGCCCTCCTCGAAGCGGTGTTCCCACTGGCAAGCGAAGCCGAGGAAATCCAGATAAAACTCGCTGGCTTTTTGCTCCGAAAAAATGCGCAGGATGGGAATGGCCGGGGAAAGATTCACGCTGCGCTCCTGATAGGTTCTGTCGCCCTCAGCGTGCGTCATCGGCGTGTCGTTGTCAACGCATCAGCGCTTCGATGTCGCCGATCGCCTTGGGCACGCCGGCACTGAACACGTCCCGCCCCGATGGCGTCACCGCCACGTCATCCTCGATCCGGATGCCGATATGCCAGAACTGCTCCGGCACGCCCGGCGCCGGCCGGATGTACAGGCCCGGTTCGACGGTGAGCGTCATGCCCGGTTGCAGGATGCGCCAGGCATCGCCGCCCGGTTCACGGTAGCTGCCGACGTCATGCACGTCCATGCCGAGCCAGTGGCTGGTTTTGCACATGAAGAACTGGCGCCAGGCGCCGCTGCCGATAACGTCGTCGAGCGAGCCGACGCGGTCGGCATCGAGCAAGCCCGTGTCGAGCATGCCCTGGGACAGGATGCGCACCGCAGCCTCGTGCGGCGCCAGGACGCTCGCTCCGGGCTTCACCGCGGCGAGCGCGGCCAGCTGGGCGTCGAGCACGATCTCGTAGATCCGCCTTTGCGCGGGCGAAAAACGGCCATTGACGGGAAAGGTGCGCGTGATGTCCGACGCGTAACTGTCGAGCTCGCAGCCGGCATCGATCAGCAGCAGCTCGCCATCGCGCAGTCGGGTGCGGCCGGGGTTGTGGTGCAGGATGCAGGCATTCGCGCCCGCCGCCACGATGGATGGATACGCCGGCGCGGCCGCGCCCTGGCGGTGGAATTCATACAGCAGCTCGGCCTCGACCTGGTATTCGGCAAGCCCGGCACGCGCTGCGCGCATGGCCCGCAGATGGGCGTCGGCCGCCACGGCGGCGGAGCGCCGCATGAGGTCGAGCTCCCCGCCATCCTTGAACAGCCGCATTTCATCGATCAGCATGTGGACGTCGTGGATGAGCGCCGGCGCCCGCATGCCGGAGCGCCCAGCGCCGCGTACGGCGCGCAGCGATCCGTTGAGGCGCTCGTCGAAGGCTGCGTTGCGGCCCATGCCGGCGTACAGGGCTGGCGCGTCGGCCAGCAGGCCGGGCAGGTGCTGGTCGAGCGCCGCGATGGAAAACGCCTGGTCGACACCGAAATGCGCGCAGGCGCCGTCCGGGCCATGCCGGAATCCGTGCCAGATTTCATGTGCGGCATCCTTGTCGCGGCAAAAGAGGATGCTGCGCGATTGCACCCCGGCCACCAGCACGAGCACGGCGTCCGGCTCGGTCACGCCGGACAGGTAATGAACATAGCTGTCGTGCCGGAACGGATACTCGACATCGTTGTTGCGCATGACTTCGGGCGCCGTGGGAATGATGGCGACACCGCCGCCGTGTTTCTGCATGTGCGCGATCAGGCGCGCGCGCCGGGTGTGATAGGGATGCATCATGCGCCTTTCAGGGAAGGGAAAAAGCGCCATTGCAGGTTGACCCCGAGCGTGGCGCTGGCGATGAGCGCAAAGCCGGCCAGCTGCAGCGCGCCGATCGCATGGCCGTAGACGAGGAAGTCGACCACCACCGCCGCCGCCGGATAGAGAAAGGTGAGCACGGCGATGACGGCCGTGTTCATGCGTGGCGTGGCGCCGTACACCATCACGTAGGCAAGCGCGGTGGGAATCAATCCGAGGCCGGCCAGCCAGCCCCACTGCGCCGCATCGATGCCGCTGGCGGGCATGCTGAAGAACCCGGCCGTGAGCACGGTACCGGTAAGGCAGTGGGTCAATGCCGTCAGATGAGGTGGCATGCCGCGCATGGCGCGCGTGCTCAGGGTGACGCCGGCGTAGGCAACGGCCGCGCCGAGCGTGCAGGCGATGCCGATCAGATAGCTGGCACTGAGCGCCATGCCGGTACGCAATCCGCATGCCAGCACGAGGCCGGCGAAGCCCAGCGCGACCCAGCCGATATTGTTGGCGCTGACGCGTTCCTTGAGCAGGAGCGAACCGAAGATCAGGACCAGGAACGGTTGCACGTGGTACACGATGGTGGTCACGGAAATGCCGACGCGGGCGATCGCTTCAAAGAACATCACCCAGTTTACGCACATCAGGATGCCGCTGCCGAGCGCCAGCATCAGGTTGTTGAACGAGACATTGCTGCGCTTGAGCATGGCTTTGTACGCGCAGTACGCCAGCAAGATGGCGGCGCCGAAAGCGCAGCGGAAAAACACGGTCATCACGGGCGCCAGCGCGGCTTCGTGGAAGAAGATACCGAGCGTGCCAAGCATGAGCATGGCGGCGGCGAACGATAGGGCGGGATTGGACATGATCTGCTCCGGTGAGTGGTTTCGGGCTATCATCGGGTAGCGCCACACATCAAACAAGCTGATTTATTTGATGAAATTCATTCGATAATCGAAACCATGACACCAGACCTGAACCTGAACCAGCTGCGCACCTTTGTCGCGGCGGCCGACCACATGAGCTTTGTCGGCGCAGCCGATGCGGTGCACCGTTCGCAGGCGGCGGTGAGCATGCAAATCATGAAGCTCGAAGAGACGGTCGGGCAGGCGCTGTTCGCGCGCCACACGCGCCGCATCGAATTGACGGCGGCGGGCGAACGGCTGCTGCCGTATGCGCGCCAGATGCTCGCGCTCGAGGCACAGGCGCTGGCCGCGCTGCGCACGCAGGAGGTGGTCGGGCGCGTGGTGCTCGGCGCGCCCGACGACTACGTGGCATCCCTGCTGCCGCCGGTGCTGGAGCGCTTCACCAAGCTGTTCGCCAATGTCGAGATCGAGCTGGTCTGCCTGCAAAGCACGCTGCTCAAGCCCCTGCTGCAAAAGGGGCAGATCGACCTGGCGTTCGTGACCCGCGACGACGGCCTGGAAGGCAGCCTGATCCGGCGTGAAGCGATGGTCTGGGTCGGCTCGCAGCGGCACGCGGTGTGGAAAAAAACGCCGCTGCCGGTGGCGCTGTTCGACAAGGGCTGCGTGGCGCGCGCGCACACCCTGGCCGCGCTGGACAAGTGCGGCAGGCCGTACGGCGCGACCTACAGCAGCCCGAGCCTGCTGGGCATCGTGGCGATGGTCGATGCGGGACTGGCGGTGGCGGCCCTGGCCGAATGCAGCATCCCGCCGCACCTGGTGCGGCTGGGCGAAGCGGAGGGCTTGCCGCCGGTCGAGCCGCTCGACGTCGTGCTGATCAGAGGACGCAACAGCAGTTCGCCGGCGGTGGAGTGCCTGGCGGGCGAAATCATGGCGGCATTGCGGCCTGTGCGCGCAGCGGCCTGACGCTGCGCCCGCCCAAGGGGCATCGGCAGACGCGAAAAAGCCAGCCTGGCGAGGCTGGCTTTGATTCCCGTGGGGGCGTAGACCTGACCGATTCGCCTGATCAGGCCGCCTGGCAAGCGATGACTAGCGACGCAGCGAGGGAACGCGGTACAGCAAGACCGCCGTGCCGAGGAGCGCAAGAAAAAAACCAATCATGCCGGCGGTGGTCAGCGCGCTGCCCATGCCTTCGCCGGGATCGCGCTGATCGAATTCAGTCTTGAAGACAGCGTCGGCTGGCTTGTTCGTGGCAAAAGCGATTTGAACAGGCGAGCTGGCCAGTGCCTCGGCTTGCTCGACCGTGTCGAACCAGTGCGAGTCCTTTTTATAGGTAGCTCCAGCGTCTGAATAACTGAAGTTCACCTGATAGGTGACTTTGCCCTTCTTGGTTTTCTTGGTAATGCCTTCCGGCGTCGCCAGGACGTAGACAGGCGATTTGGCGATGGCAGCGTTGGTATTGATTTTTTCAATGTTAAACCATGCTACGGCGCCGAACGCGATCGCAAACACAAGCAGAAAAGTGATAAAAGGCTTCTTCATGATGACTCACGGATAGTATGTAGTTAAAAACGCAACAAGTATCCCATGCCCAATGTAAATATGCTTCTAAAACATTGCACCATCGGGATTTTTGTTACATTATTGCAACATATTTTGCTGCCCCTGTCTGTCTCGTTTGATGAGGCAGCCAATCATCCTTCCGCCACATGCGTGTGCCGTCCCCTGCCGGAGGCGAGCCCATTTTACCTGTCCCGCAAACCACGAATTTACGATGATCACGATCAATGAAAGCCTGTTGCAGGCGACAAATGGCCATGCGCATCCGCTGCGCACCCTCGCATGGTCCGGCTCTCCCATCGTGGATGCCTGTCCGGTCCAGGGAGCGTACGGCCACGTGCTGGTCCTGACCACCGACGGCGCTCTGCACGGGGTCGATCTCGATAGCGGAGCCAGTGTCGAACTGTGCCGGGTGGAACTTCCCGCGCCGCCGCAGGACGCTGACCGCCTGGCGCCCAGCCTGCGGCTGCACGCGTCGTCCGACGGCGTCCATGCCGCGATCGTGGTCGACCGGGGCCAGCATGGCGTGGTGGTGGAGACGCAGTCCGGCGCCATCACCATGCGCCTGGACGGCGGCGACTATCACGCCGAACAAGTGCCCTTCAGCGCGTGTTTTGTCCGTCATGAAGGGCGCAATGTTCTCGTCCACCGCAGCGCCTGGAACCGCCTCGACGCTGCCGATGCGGCGACCGGCAAGTCGCTTACCGAGCGCCACATCGCAGCGTATGAGCCGGGCAAGGATTGCCCGGAGCATTACCACGACTACTTCCACGGACAGGTCCGGCCCAGCCCGGACGGCAGCCGCCTGTTCGATGATGGCTGGGTCTGGCAGCCGGTCTCGATCCCGCTGGCCTGGTCCGTCACCGACTGGCTAGCTTCGAATCCGTGGGAAAGCGAAGACGGCGCCTCGGTCGTGCGTGTGGCCATGCGTGACGACTGGAATACGCCTGCCTGCTGGGTCAGCGAACGCCAGGTCGCGCTGTGGGGCACGGCCGACTGGGACGAGGAGGAATGCGAGGAATCGGGTAAAGGGCCGGGCGTGCGCATCCTGGATGCGACGGTGCAGGCAGCGCCGCCTCCCGAGGCGCGCTGGCCCATGGCCATCGACGCAACGATCGGCGTTCTCGACCTGTTCAGTGACGGCAAGCGCCTGTACGTCGCTGCCGACACAGGGACGAGCGTCTGGGACCTGGCGACGCGCGCGCAGATCAGCGGCCTGCCTGGTTTTACCCCGCGTTTCCATGATGCGGCGCGCGCAACCCTGGTCGCCATCGGGCCGCACACGATCGTCGAGTTTCCGCTGGCGTGGCTGGCTCAGGCGTAGTGGTGTTCCAGCCCGGAGGCCAGGGCGGAACACCCGCGCCCGGCATGCACCTCAGGCCGTGGCCGGGTCGAAGTAGCGGCGAGACAAGCCGCTGCGGCCAGGAAAGAACTTGAAGTAGGGCCGTGCCTGGTCGATGGTAAGCGCTACCGATGGGTGACTCATCAAGCGCTCGACATAGGCCGCCAGGTGGCCATGCTGGGGCGGCAGCGGCACGTAAGCCATGGCATAGAACAAGGCTGGCGCCGCGGCGCAGTCGGCCATGCTGAATGCATCACCGGCGACCCAGGTCCGCCCTTCGAGGTGGCGGCCGATAAAGGCGTAGGCCGACGACAGGCTTTCCCGCGCCTTGGCCACAGCGGGTGCGTCGCGCTCGCCTTCTGGCCGCAGCAGGTCGGCTGTCAGTGCCTGCATCGGCGTCATCACATACAGGTCGAACAGGCGGTCCCACAAACGCACGTCGAGCGCGGCGTCCGGCGCATCCGGGATGAGCGTACGGCCCGGACTGGCATGGTGACGCTGGAGATACTCGATGATGATGCTCGTTTCGGGCACCGGACGCGGCCCGTCCATCAAGAGTGGCATCTTGCCTGTAGGCCAAAGCGCCAGGTGCGCGGCCCGCTCCTCGGGGTCGCCCAGGTTGAGCAGTCGCTTGTCCACCTCGATACCGAGCATATCAATCGCGATCAATACCTTGTGGCAGCAGGACGACAGAGGATGATAGTGAAGCGTGAGCATATTCATGCGTTTGCCTGTGCTTTCCAAAAGTGGAAAGTATGTGCCTGATGCCGCGCCGAGTCAAAAATCCGCTGTTGGGGTCAGCAATGGCGAGGCATCGCCTGGAGCAGTCATGCCGCGGTCGTCGGGTAGCTGCTTGCACGGGCTGGTGCCAGCGATCCCTTCCAGGACGTCAGCTTGCGTGCAAGGCCTCCCAAGAAGTAGCCGTTGAAGACGCCGAACATGAAGCACACCACCGTCGAAAACAGCGCATGGTGGCTGGCCTGCGGCTGGACAACGAGCGTCACGGCCGTGGCGTACTTGGTGCAGAAAATCGCGAGCATCATCGCCAGCGGCACCCAGCTGCCGTGGACGCGCACGCTGCCGGGCGCGGCGCCAGCGCTCACACCTGCGCTGCTGAACTTCCACACCAGCAGCAGCATCATCGCCGCGCCGCTGGCCCAGGCGGACAGCGGAAGGAAGGCGGTACCGAACTTTGCCACGATGTCCTGCAAGGAAAGGGCCAGCATGATGACGGGGATGATGAACAGCTTCCCGACCGCCATCTCGCGGTCGCGCATCGCGACGACGCCGCGATACACCAGCAAGGCGAGGATGGCCCACACGTAGAAAGGGGTGTGGGTCAGGATCTGAATCAGCATGGCAGGCTCCGCAAGGTCGTTAAGTTGATGCCACTTTGCCCGCGACACGCCTACGGAAGGAACATATGCGACGAATCACCGCATACTGGCGCGAAATGCAGCCTGACCGCGCCAGATGCAGAGGCCCCGAACGCCAGTGCAAAGCGCTCGGCTTAGAACGGTTATGCCCAACTAAAAAGTGTTGGTACAAAGCAGCGCATGAGTGAGACTAACAATCGGATCCGCAACTCGACCACGTTGACGGGGTGCGCAAAGGACTGGCCGCTGCCCTCGAGTCCGTATACCATGGGGTCACCCCGTACCTGACGGTGCGGCCGATGTAGACGCCTCCCCATGTCGCGCATCGCACTCGTGCTCGCGTTGTCATCGAGAGGTCATTCTGTATCGGTACTGTCAGTGGTTTCCCGTATTCTTTCCGCATACTCCAATGATCGATAAAGATTTGGCTGCCGCCAGTAGAAAATCTCCGCTGCAAGGCATGGCATCTTCCGCACTCGCATCCATGGCGATCTCGGCATTGCTGCTCTATCTCGGCGTGGTGGCAAACACATCGGCACAGGAAAGCATCCGGCCCGCATACACGGCCGATTTTGTGGCGCAGATGCTCGATTATGTCTCCCGCGACTATGCGCTCGCCGTATTGAACGGAAAAATTATCGACGAAGATGAATACGTCGAACAACTCGTCGTCAGCGGTTCCGCGCTGGAAGTCAGTGAGCAGGTAAAAGCGATCAGCTCACAGCCTGCCATTCGCAGGGATATTGCCAGGCTCATCGAGCTGATCAAGGAAAAAGCGCAGCCCGATGCCATCAAGAAGCAGGCATTGAAAGCGCGTGATGCCATCTACGTAGCAGCCGGAACGGCGACAGCACCCGGCAATTGGCCCAGCCTGACCCATGGAAAACAACTATTCACGGCGCACTGCGCCTCCTGTCACGGCGCAATGGGCAATGGGCGAGGCGTCGCAGCGCAGGCACTGGCTTCGACGCCAATGAATTTTCTCGATTCGGCACGCATGGCGTCCATGTCGCCGTTGTCCGTCTTTACCTCCGCCAAATTGGGAGTTCAAAACACCGCAATGCCAAGCTTTTCTTCCCTGGCAGAGGACGAATTGTGGGCCGTGTCGTTTTATGTACTTTCGCTCAGACCACGCATGGAATTACCCGCCGCAGCCAAGCTTGACCGGACGGCTGCGGATCTGTGGCTGAAGGCAGCTGCCACGCTTCCTGATGAGGAATTGATGCAAACACTACCGGGGTCTTCCAGTGAGCGCCTGAAGTCGCTGGCGCTGCTCAGATCCCATTCCGAAGAGCGCAAGTGAGCCGAATTGGTCGACATGACGACCGCCGCTGCGCCACCAATGAAACGATCACCTGCCCGGCACTTTGTCGTGCGCAGGAACGGAGTCGTCGTCCGGGCATGACCAACGCTGTTCCACCAACCTGGGATATGGAGAAAATAAATGCTACATAATAGAAAGCATGGTGTGTTGAAGTCCTGCGTCGCGCTCCTCGTTCTGTTTTCGTCATCGCTTGCATTCGCAGCCACCGTCGTACGCGGGCCTTACCTTCAAAGCGCAAGCAGCGATAGCATCACTGTGCGCTGGCGTACCGATACCGCTACCGATAGCCGTGTCCACTATGGCACCAGTTCCGGCAGCCTGACGTCTCCCGCATCCAACGCCGCATCCACCACTGAACACGTCGTCAAATTGACCGGCCTCGACCCGAACACGACATATTTCTACAACGTCGGCTCCAGCAGCGCCGTGCAGGCAGGCGACTCCACGTATTTTTTCAAAACCTCGCCGACGGCCGGCACCGCGGTGCCCACCCGTATCTGGGTGATCGGCGATGCAGGCACAGGTTCAGCCGGCCAGGCAGCCGTCTACAACGCCTACCGCAATTACACCGGAAGCAGGTACACGGACTTCTGGATGATGCTCGGCGATAACGCCTACAACAGCGGTACCGATGCCGAATATCAAACCAAGATGTTCAACGTGTACCCGGAGATGATGCGCCAGTCGCCGCTGTGGGCCACGATCGGCAACCACGACGGCGTCAGCGCCGATTCCGCGACGCAGAGCGGGCCCTACTATGACATCCACACCTTTCCGAAAAACGCCGAGGCCGGCGGTGTCGCTTCGGGTACCGAGGCCTATTACTCGTTCAACTATGGCAACATCCACGTCATCGTGCTCGACTCGAACGAGACCAGCCGCTCCACCACAGGCGCGATGATGAACTGGCTGAAAGCCGATCTGGCGAATGTCACCGCGACCTGGTTGATCGCCATCTGGCACCATCCGCCCTACACCAAGGGTTCGCACAATTCGGATACCGAGACCAACATGATCGAGATGCGCCAGAATTTCCTGCCTATCCTGGAAAACTATGGCGTCGACCTTGTTCTTGCGGGACACAGCCATTCGTATGAACGCTCGAAATTCATCGACGGCCACTACGGCCTCTCGAGCAGCTACAACAGCTCGTTTGAAATCAACGGCGGCAGCGGCCGCGTCGATGCTACGGGCGCCTATACAAAAACCGCCAGCCTGCCGCATTCCGGCGCAGTCTATTCCGTGGTCGGCGCATCCGGCCAGGTCAGTGGCGGCCTGTTGAATCATCCCGCCATGTTTTTATCGCTTAACGAATTGGGCTCGATGGTCATTGATGTTTCCAGCCAAACCCTGGACATCAAGTATCTCAACAACAACGGCACCATGCGTGATTATTTCACCATCAGCAAAAGCACCACGCCGCCAGCCATTCCGGCAGCGCCTGGCGGCTTGACGGCAACGGCCGCTTCATCGTCCGCCATTAACGTGACCTGGACCGACAATGCCAATAACGAAACCGGCTTTGATATCGAGCGTTCCACCGACAATGTCAACTGGGCAGCGCTGGCCCCGGTCGGCAGCAACATCCAGTCGTACGGCAACACCGGGCTGGCCGCCAGCACAAGCTACTCTTACCGGGTACGCGCCAAAAACAGTGCCGGCAACTCGGCCTATTCGAATGTGGCCAACGCGACGACGCTCGCTGCCGGCAGCACGACGGTGACGCTCGATCTGCGCGACGGATTGAACGGTTACACCGGCACCCAGGATACCTATGTCGCCAGTGGTGCGACCGGCTCCAGCTTCGGCACCTCTGCCGCCGTGCGCGCTGATGGGTCGGACAGCACCAATGGCGAACTGGTCTCCCTGCTCAAGTGGAGCGTGACCGGCATCCCGAGCACCGCCACTGTCAAGTCGGTTCGTGTGAAGCTACAAACCTTCAACCCGAGCGCTGGCACATACCGGCTCTACGCTCGAACTAGTGCCTGGACCGAAAGCACGGCCACCTGGGCCAACGCCAATGTCGCCGGCAGTCAGGGTACCGAGATCGGCAACTTTGTACCAAGTGTCAATGGACTTCAAACCATCACCCTCAATTCGGCCGGCATCAGCGTGGTGCAGGGCTGGTTGAACGGTACGGTCGCCAATAACGGCCTGACCGTCCGCTCCCCAAGCAGCGACGGCGTCGACTTCCGCGCCAGCGAATATGGCACTGTCTCCCAGCGCCCGACTTTAAGCATTACGTATCAGAACTAATCGGTAACGATTCGCTCGAATGTGGCGGGAGAAAGGTCTCCCGCCCATTTTATTTGTTGAGGATCCCATCATGCAGCTCAATCGGGTGTTATTCGCTCTGCTTTTTTTCACCGGGCAGGCGCTGGCCCATGGCTCCTTGCACAGCCAGATACAAGATCTCAGTGCGACGATGCGGCGGGAAGGAAAAAGTGCACCCTTGCTTGTCAAACGTGGACGGCTTCACATGGAACACGGGAATAACAAGTCCGCAACCGAGGATTTCTCGTCTGCCCTGAAGCTCAATCCTGAGGAGCGATCCGCCTACTATTACTTGGCCGAGCAGGCCTTCAATCAGAAAAGATTTACCGAGGCACGGCGGTACGCGGAAAAATTTCTGGCGATGTTGAAAGGTGAGCCAGGCGCAATCGTGCGAGGCCAAAGTCTATACGGACAGATTCTGCTCGCGCAGGGACAGTATCGTGGCGCCGGGGCGTCGTTCCGCATCGCAGTGGACCAGGCAGCCGAACCCTCGCCTGAGCATTACCTGCACCTTGCCGATGCGCAGAGCAAAGCCGGCGCCACTGCGGAAGCGCACGCTAGTCTGGATGAAGGCATGCAAAAACTCGGGAGGTTGAACGTGCTGCAAAACAAGTCCATTAGCCTGGACATCGAATCAAAAGCATGGGACGACGCCCTGAAACGCCTGGATGCCATGATCATGCAAGGCCAAGGTCTACCTGAGCTGTACCTTCGCAAGGCAAAAATACTGCTCGCTGCCGAGCGCCAATCTACGGCGCAAGAGGCGGTGCAAGTGGGGTTGGCGTCCATCGACCAGATCCCTGCCGCCCGACGTGAGACCCCGGCAATGAAGCAGTTGCGAGCCGAATTGCTTGCACTGCAATCCGAGCACTGAATTGCTTCGCATTTGCCCCGCGCAGATCTTGGGCGGACGGCATGGGATCGGCTTGGCGCCACAAAATATAGTGCTGGTAAAAGAAAAAGCCCTGTAAGTCAGTGACTTACAGGGCTTTGTTTACAGTATCAGCAGACTAGGCGTCAGAACGGAATATCGTCATCCATGTCAGAGAAGTTCGGGGCCGGCTTCGGGGCCGGACGTGCCGCAGGCGCAGGTGGCGCCTGGCGCTGTGGCGCCGGACGGCTCTGCTGCGGCTGCGAATCGTATCCGCCGCCATCATCCATGCCGCCGCCGGCGTCGCCGCCCATGCCCTGGCGTCCGCCCAGCATCTGCATCTGTTCGGCGACGATTTCGGTCGCGTACTTCTCGACGCCATCCTTGTCGGTGTATTTACGGGTCTGCAGACGGCCTTCAACGTAGACCGAGGAACCCTTTTTCAGGTACTGGCCGACGATTTCAGCGAGGCGGCCGAAAAACGAGATGCGGTGCCATTCGGTCAGCTCTTTTTGCTCACCGGTGTTGCGGTCCTTCGACTTGTACGAGGTCGCGACGGCAATGTTGGCGATAGCGTCACCGCTGGGCATGTAGCGGATTTCCGGATCGCGCCCCAAGTTGCCGACGATGATGACTTTATTGACTGATGCCATGTATTACTCCTGTTGAACTGCTGCGGCGTCCCGCAACCCGATGATTTTTCTAGACGAGGATTATACTCCGGCGGGCATCTCCACCGCATCCAAAGTGCGTCCTTCATGCTTCCCTACTGCGTCCTGTCCGCATCCATGGTGCCCTATATTATGCGCCCATCATACGCATGCACACACAAAAATACTGGTATTATATACAGTGAAAATAAGCAAAAACCCTGAGCAACGTCAATACGCTTTTCGCGCAACTGCGGACGCGGCAATCGTCCCCCGCAGACGTCGCTTCTGAAACACGGCTATAGTATGAGCTGACCCGTTTAAGGCACACAACACATGGAACAGATCCGCATTCGCGGCGCACGTACGCACAACCTGAAGAACATCAATCTCGACCTGCCACGCAACAAGCTGATCGTGATCACCGGCCTGTCCGGCTCCGGCAAATCGTCGCTGGCGTTCGACACCTTGTATGCCGAAGGGCAGCGCCGCTATGTCGAATCGCTGTCGGCCTACGCGCGCCAGTTCCTGCAGTTGATGGAAAAGCCCGATGTCGATCTGATCGAAGGCCTGTCCCCGGCCATCTCGATCGAACAGAAGGCCACCTCGCACAATCCGCGTTCCACGGTCGGCACGGTCACCGAGATCCACGATTACCTGCGCCTCCTGTACGCGCGCGTCGGCACGCCCTACTGCATCAACCACCCGGACCACGCGCTGGCCGCGCAGACGGTGTCGCAGATGGTCGACGCGGTGCTGGCCATGCCGGAAGATACCAAGCTGATGATCCTGGCGCCCGTTGTCGCCAACCGCAAGGGCGAACACGGCGACCTGTTCGCGTCGATGCAGGCGCAGGGCTTCGTGCGCTTTCGCATCCAGAGCGGCACCCACGACGCCAAGATCTACGAGATCGACGATCTGCCCAAGCTGAAGAAAACCGAAAAGCACAGCATCGACGTGGTCATCGACCGGGTCAAGGTCAATGCGGAGATCAAGCAGCGCGTGGCCGAAAGCTTCGAGACCGCGCTGCGCCTGGCCGACGGGCGCGCCGTGGTGCTCGAGATGGATCGGGCCGCGGAAGGCGGCGGGGCGGAACACGTCTACTCCAACAAGTTCGCCTGCAACACCTGCGGCTACTCGCTGCAGGAACTCGAACCGCGCCTGTTCTCGTTCAATAATCCGATGGGCGCCTGCCCTGAATGCGATGGCTTGGGCCACATCGAATTTTTCGACCCGCGCCGCATCGTGGCCTTCCCCAACCTGTCGCTCGCCTCGGGCGCGGTGAAGGGCTGGGACCGGCGCAACCAGTTCTACTTCCAGATGCTGTCGAACCTGGCGGCGCACTACGAGTTCGATATCGACATGCCGTTCGAGCAGCTCGACCTGGCCTCGCAGCAGGCCGTGTTGTACGGCTCCGGCAAGACCTCGATCCCGTTCACCTATGTGAACGAGCGCGGTCGCACCGTGATTCGCGAGCATACCTTCGAAGGCGTGGTCACCAACCTGCAGCGGCGCTACCGCGAAACCGATTCGATGGCTGTCAAGGAGGAGCTGGCGAAGTTCATCAACGAGAAGCAGTGCCCGTCGTGCGAAGGCGCGCGCCTGCGCGTGGAAGCGCGCTTCGTCAAGGTCGGCACCGGCAAGCAGCAGCGCGCCATCTACGAGGTCGCGCGCAAACCGCTGCGCGAATGCCTGGAGTTCTTCGAGAAGCTGACCCTCAAGGGCGCCAAGAAAGAGATCGCCGACCGCGTGGTCAAGGAAATCGTCTCGCGCCTGAAGTTCCTCAATAATGTGGGACTGGACTACCTGTCGCTCGACCGCAGCGCCGATACGCTCTCGGGCGGCGAGGCGCAGCGCATCCGCCTGGCCTCGCAGATCGGTTCGGGCCTGACCGGCGTGATGTACGTGCTCGATGAACCGTCGATCGGCCTGCACCAGCGCGACAACGACCGCCTGATCGAAACCCTCAAGCACCTGCGCGACATCGGCAACAGCGTGCTGGTGGTCGAGCATGATGAAGACGCGATCCGCACCGCCGACTACATCGTCGACATGGGTCCGGGCGCCGGCGTGCATGGCGGCGAGATCATCGCCGAAGGCACGCTCAAGGACATCCTCAAGAACAAAAAATCGCTGACCGCGCGCTACCTGAATGGCTCGCTGAAAATCGCGGTGCCCAAGAAGCGCCACGTGGCCGACGCCAACAAGCAAGTGGTGATCACCGGCGCCACCGGCAACAACCTGAAAAAGGTCACCCTCAAGCTGCCGGTCGGCCTGATGACCTGCGTGACGGGCGTTTCCGGTTCCGGCAAATCGTCGCTGGTGAACGACACGCTGTACCCGGCCCTGTCGCGCCACCTGTATGGCTCGCAAACCGAACCGGCACCGCACGACTCCATCAGCGGCCTGGAACACTTCGACAAGGTCATCTCGGTCGACCAGGCGCCGATCGGGCGCACGCCGCGCTCGAACCCGGCCACCTACACCGGCTTGTTCACGCCGATCCGCGACCTGTTCTCGGGCGTGCCGGCGGCCAAGGAGCGCGGCTACAGCGCCGGGCGCTTCTCGTTCAACGTCAAGGGCGGGCGCTGCGAAGCGTGCCAGGGCGATGGCGTGATCAAGGTCGAGATGCACTTCCTGCCGGACGTGTACGTGCCGTGCGACGTCTGCCACGGCAAGCGCTATAACCGCGAAACGCTGGAAGTGCAGTACAAGGGCAAGAACATCACCGAAGTGCTGGGCATGACGGTGGAAGAGGCGCACGAATTCTTCAAGCCGGTGCCGCTGATCGCACGCAAGCTGCAAACCCTGCTCGACGTGGGCCTGGGCTATATCCGCCTCGGCCAGAGCGCAACCACCCTGTCCGGCGGTGAAGCGCAGCGCGTCAAACTGTCGCTTGAACTGTCCAAGCGCGACACCGGGCGCACGCTCTACATCCTGGACGAGCCGACCACCGGCCTGCACTTCCACGATATCGACCTGCTGCTCAAGGTGATCCACCGCCTGCGCGACCAGGGCAACACGCTGGTCATCATCGAACACAATCTCGATGTGGTCAAGACCGCCGACTGGATCGTCGACCTGGGTCCGGAAGGCGGCGCGGGCGGCGGCAGGATCGTCGCCAGCGGCACGCCGGAAGACGTGGCGGCCAATCCGGAGAGCGTCACCGGCAAATACCTGGTGCCGCTGCTGGCGTAAGGAACCGCGATGCGCGTTCTCATCATGGGCAATTCAGGGTCCGGCAAGTCGTGGCGCGCGCGCCAGCTGGCCGGGCTGCACCAGCTGCGCCACCTCGATCTCGACACCATCTACTGGGTGCCGGGAGCGGTGGCGGTGGCGCGGCCGGCCTATGAAGTGCTGGCCGACCTGTACGCCTTCGTGCGCGGCCATGCCGACTGGGTGGTGGAAGGCTGCTACGGCGACTTGATCGAGGCGGCGCTGCCGTTCTGCACCCAGCTGGTGTTCATCAATCCGGGCAAGGATGCCTGCATGGCCAACAACGCGCAGCGGCCGTGGGAGCCGCACAAGTATGCGTCAAAAGAAGAACAGGACAACATGCTGCCCTTCCTGATGGAGTGGGTGGGCAAGTACGATGCGCGCGACGACAACTGCTCGTATGCTTTTCACCGCCGCGTGTACGACGGCTTCCAGGGCGCCAAGCGCGAAGATGCGCCGTCATCGGACGACGCCTCCTGACAAGGCGCAAGCCGCTGTAGCGCTGCCGGGTCCGCTCAGGACACCGGCCGTTCACGCCGGGCCGCAAGCCTAAGCGGGCGCCGGCTCGACGCCGAACACCGCCGCCAGGCTGGGCGCGTCCAGGCTGCGTTGGCACCACTGTTCCAGTTCCGCCTGCGTGGCTTGGCCGATGCATTGCGTTGCCGTCTGCGGCAGGTCGCCGAAGCGCGCCGGACTTGCCGTACAGGCTGAGCTAGCCGGTTACTGCGCGGCGGCGCTCCAGCCGCCGCCCAGTGCGCGGTACAAGGCCACCATATTGTTCACCTGGTTCTGGCGCAGGGTCACCGCGTTGAGCTCGGTCTGGTACAGATTGCGCTGCGCGTCGAGCACCTCCAGATACGATGCATAACCGGCCTGGTAGCGGTCTTTCGCAAAATCCAGGGTGCGCGCGAGGATGTCGCGGCGCTTTTGCGCATGCGCCATCTGCGTTTGCAGGCGCACGACGCCAGCGAGGGCATTTTCCACTTCACTGAACGCTGTCAGGACCACGGCGCGGTAGGCAAACGCCGCCTGGTCGCGCTGCGCCGTTGCCGCGCCCACCTGCGCGTTCAAGCGCCCGGCGGAGAACACGGGCGCCAGCACGCTGCCGCCCAAACTCCACAAGGTGACCGGATCGTAATCGCGCCCGTTGGTGAGCAGGCTGCCGAATTTGGCGCTGATGGTCACGTGCGGCAAAAAATCGGCGCGCCGCACCGACAAGTTGGCGTCGCTCGCCGCCAGCAGCAACTGGCCCTGCGCCACGTCGGGCCGGCGCGCCAGCAGGTCCGATGGAATCGAGGCCGGCGCCGGCAGCACCGGCAAGTCCTGGAAGCGGCGTTCGCGCAGCACCGCGCCCGGCAGCTCGCCCGTCAGCACGCGCAAGCTGTTTTCCTGGCGGCGCACGGCCAGCTCCAGTTCGGGAATGGCTTGCAGCACCGTTTCATTTTCGGCCTGCGCCTGCGTCAGTTGCAGCTGCGAGGTGTAGCCCACGCGCGCCTGGTCCGACGCGAGGCGCAGCGCTTGCGCGCGCGAGGCGGCAGTCGCCCTGGTGATTTGCAGTTGGGCGTCCAGCGCCAGCAAACCCACGTAGGCCTGCGCCGTGCTGGCGACCACCGACAGTGCCACGCCATCGCGTTCGGCCTGGCTGGCCTGGTACTGCAGCGAGGCCGCGCGCGACTGGTCGCGCAGGCGGCCGAACAGATCGAGCTCCCAGCTGGCCTGCAATTCCGGCTGCAGCGAGCGCGAATGGACCATGGCGGCGCCGGCCGGAGCGCGCGCGGAAGCGCCGCCCAGCACGGCGTTCACGGCCGGCAGGGACGCCGACTCGGCCACGGTTACGAGCGCGCGCGCCTGGTCGACCCGGGCCACGGCGGCCAGCACATTGGTGTTGTGCGCGAGGGCCGCTTCCACCAGCTTGGTCAGGGTCGGGTCGCCGAAAGCGCGCCACCATTGCGCATCCACGGTGGCCTGCCCGGCCGGGCTATCGCGCCAGGCATCGGGTACCGTCACTGTCGACAGCGGCGGCGCGGGACGCAAGGCTGGCATGCAGGCACTCAGGCCGCAGGCGGCTCCCGCAACCAGGAACAAACGGCGCCTCACGGCTGCTGCTCCGCCGCGCCGACCGTGTCAACCTTGACGATCACCGACATGCCGGGCCGCAGGCGCCGTGCCAGCTCCTGCCTGGGATCGATGGCGATGCGCACCGGCAGGCGCTGGACCACCTTGGTGAAATTGCCGCTGGCGTTATCGGCGCGCAGCACGGAAAATTCCGAGCCGGTGGCCGGCGCGATCTGTTCGACATGGCCGCTCAAGGCGGCGCCATTGAACGCATCCACCGTGAACGTGGCGCGCTGGCCGATGCGCATTTTCCAGGTCTGGTTTTCCTTGAAATTCGCCACGATCCACATGGTGTCGGGGACCAAAAACAGCAGTTGCGAGCCGGCCGTGACGTACTGGCCCAAACGTACCGACGCTTCGCTCACCTGGCCGTCGCGCGGGGCCTTGACGACGGTATTGGACAAGTCGATTTGCGCCAGCGCCAGCTGCGCTTCGGCCGTCTTGACCTGCGCCTCCAGGCCGCCGCGCGAGACCGTGGTGGCCTTGACAGTTTCTTCGGCGATGGCGATATCGGCCTTGGCCTTGAGGACATTGGCACCGGCCAGCTGGGTCGTCATGCGCACCCGGTCGCGCTCATTGAGCGACACCGATCCCTTGGCTGCCAGTTCCTCGACCCGTCCCAGTTCGGCCGCGGCCCGATTGCGCTCAGCCCGCACCGCCACCAGCGTGGCACGCGCGGCACCGCCACGGGCGCGGTTCTGGGCCTGGGTCTGCGTGAAGTTCTCCAGCGCGGCGATGGCGCCGTCGCGCTGGGCCTCGGCCTGTTCCACGCGCGCCTTGTAGATGCGGTCGTCGATGCGCAGCAGCGGCTGGCCGGCTTTGACGAACTGGAAGTCCTTGACCAGCACGTTGGCCACATAGCCATTGACCTGCGGCGCGAGCACCGTGATCTGGCCGCGCACGTAGCTGTTGTCGGTCTGGACCAGGGTGCTGTTAAAAGGCCCAAGGCGCCACGCCCACATGATCAGCACGATGCCGGCCAGGGCGACGACGGCCATCAGCACCACGGTCCACAGCTTGGGCTTGATGTACTTGGGAGGAGGCGCTTCGGTAACTACCGGCGCCACCGGCACCGCGGCCGGAGGGATGGCAGCGGTGCTGTTGCTGGAGTCGCCCGGCAGCGGCGGGTTGGCCTCGTCGGCGGTGGGTTCGCTGCGCGCAGGAGGAAGTGGATTGGTCATGGTTTATCTGGCGGGGGCGCCCGCGGGCGCCTGGTTGAGTAAGGCTGCGGCTTCGCGTTTCTGCCGGCGCGCGAGGCGCACGGAGATGAACAGCGACCAGCCGAGGAACAGGATGGCGATCACGCCGCTCAGGGCGAAGACATCGTTGAACGCGAGGACATTCGCTTCGCGCCGGCTGATCAGGGCCAGTTGCGCCACGCCCTGGGCGGCGCGCAGGGCCGGGTCGGTGTTCACTCCCTGGTAGATCTGCTGCTGCAGGCGCAGGCGCTGGGCGACGACCGGGTCGGCGGGATTGAGCTGGGCATTGACCTGGGTCGAGTGCACATGCTCGCGGTGCAGCTGGTAAGTACTGAGCGCGGCGGCGCCGGTAAAGCCGCCCAGGCTTTGCGTCATGGCCAGCATGACGACGAAGGTGACCACGTGGTCGGCGCCGAATTTGAGCGCCTGCATGATGCCGATCATGATCATCGGCCCCATGAACATGCCCGCGCCCAGCGCCACCAGGAACTGGCTGACGAAAAAGTCGTGCGGGCGGTCAAGGCTGGTGCGGCCGTAATCGAGCCAGGCGGCCACGCCGAACAGCAAAATCGAGAACAGGATTTGCGGGATCACGGTCTTCGGGCTGAAGGTGACGGAACTGGCGACCATGCCGCAGATGGTCCCGGCCAGAATGACGGCGAACAGCGGCTGCATCTGGTCCGGTCCCATGCCGAGGGTGCGCAGCAGGCCGACCGCGCCATAGGTCTGCTCGGAAGTCAGGAAGCGGATCAAAAAGGCGCCGATCATGAAGCGGATGGTGGGCCCCATCATCAGCCAGCGCGTCTGGATCAGCGGATTGGCGCGGTGGTGCTCGATGAACAGCGCGATCGTCATCAGCAGCACGGCGGCGATCAGGAGGTACGCCAGCCAGGGCGTGTCGAACCACCAGCGCGTGAAACCCTGCGCCAGCACGGCGACGATCATCGCCACCGCCGGAGCGATTAACGCGAAGGTGACGAAATCGAGCGGCTCGATCACCTTGATGTGGATCCCGGGCGGCAGCTTGAGCACCACCACGGCGGCCAGCGAACAGAGCGCCAGGCCGGCCTCGAACAGGTACAGATTGTGCCACTGGCCCATGTCGAGCAAGGCCGGCGACATCAGCCAGGCCAGCGGCGTGGCGATCTGCGCGATGCCGACCCCGAGCACCAGCATCTTGCCGGTGTATTTCTTGGGCGCGGCCTGCAGCATGTAGAGCATGGCCAGGGTGCTGGTGGTGGCGCCGGCCAGGCCGCTGACGGCGCGTACCAGGATCGCCATCTCGAAGCCGCCCACCAGCAGGTGCAGCAAGGTGACGAAGGCGTACAGCGACAGGCCGATCTCGGCGAACAGGCGCAGGCCGAACTGCTGGCGGAACTTGAACACCATCAGGTTCGAGGTGACGTTGACCATGATGTAGGCGGCCGGCAGCCAGGCCGCTTCGGCGGGCGTGAGGCCCAGGGTGCCCTGGATGGCCGGCAGGTTGGCCGAGACCAGCGCGTTGCCCAGGCCGCCGGTAATGCCGACCAGCAGCGCCACGCAGGCGTAGGCAAAGCGGATGTGGGGCGGATGCCAGGGCATCGACGCCGAACCCGGCATGCTGGGTTTTTCGTGTTCTTCCCAGGCGGGAGTCGGTTTCAGGTACTGGGGCGGTGCTGCCATGCGGGCGGACTCCGGGCGACGGGCCGGCGATGTCGGGCGCCTCGGCTCCGGGATTGATAATGGGAAAATTATAAAAGAAATAGCCGGCCGCCGTAGCGCGCCGGCCCATCAAGCGTGCGCCGCTGGGCGCAGCCGAGCACTTCAGACGAGGCTGCGCGGCGCCACCACCAGCGTCGCGCCGGCCATCGGGCTGGCCTCCAGCGCGGCGCGGATCTCATCGTCGCCCCAGCTTGCACGCTCGGCGCCATCGAAGACGATCGTGGCGGCACAATTGCGGCCGGACTCCTTGGCGCCGTACAGGGCCTTGTCGGCCACCGCCAGTGCGGTGCTCCATTCATGCCGTTCGAGAGCGATGCCGTCGAGCGGGTAGGCGACGTAGCCGAGCGAGACCGTCACCGGCTGCGGCTCGGCCCCGCCAGTCGTTACCCTGGCCACGTTCAGGCGCAGCCTTTCGGCGATGTTGACCAGTTCTGCGCGCGAGCTGTTGGTCACGACCAGCAGGAATTCCTCGCCGCCCCAGCGTAGCACATAATCGGAATCGCGCGCCGCCTCGCGCAAGGCCCGGCCCACCGCGCACAGCACGTCGTCGCCGACGGCGTGGCCGAAGCGGTCGTTGACGGCCTTGAAAAAATCGATGTCGACCAGGATGAAGCCGAGGATGGCGTCGGCCGAGCCGTCCGTGCGCGCGCGTATCAGTTCCGCAAACAGGTGCAGCACGTGCTCCTGCATGAAACGGCGGTTATGCAGTCCGGTCAGCGCATCGGTCACGCTGGCCGCGGCCAGGATCTGGATATTCTTCGCCAGATCCTGGTTCGCCTCGGCCAGTTGGGCCGTGCGCTTGGCCACTTCCGCCCTCAGTGCCGCCTTTTGCCGCATCAGGCGCCGCTCGCGCCGCTTTACCCATGCCGCGATGAGCATGCCGGCGGCGCCGAACAGCATGATCTTGAATAGCCAGGTCTCGCTGAAGTAAGGCGGCACGGTCAGTTCCAGCCTGGCGCCCGGCCCCCACTCCTGGGACAGGTAGCGCGCCTGCACTTCAAAGCGACACGTTCCGGGCGGCAGATTGGTATAGATCGCCGCGGCGCGCTGGCCGGCATCGATCCAGTCGGCATCGGGTCCGCAGACGCGATACCGGTAGCGCAGCAGCCTGGCCTGGCGGAAATCGATCGTGCCGAAATCGATGTCGAGATCGCGCACGCCCATGGGCAAGGCCATGCCGGCGCTGGCGCTGCCGGCACGGGCCAGGCGGATGGCCCGGATCGCCACCCGCGGTACGCGCTGCGGGCGTTCGCGCAGGTCGATGCGGGCCACGCCGTTGAGCGTCGCCAGCAGCAGGGTGTCGCCGAGGACCAGGGCCTTGCCATTGCCGCCATAATTACAGCAGCGCACCCTGGAGGACCCGAGCCGGTCGCCATGGTCCTGCAACAGGATTTCGATATGGCGCAGCTGGCCTCCCGCCAGCGTCGCGCTGGCCAGTTCTCGCAGCGGAAAGCGATACACGCCGTCGGCGTGGACCACCAGCAGCGAATCCCTGTGTTGCACCAGGATCGAGGCGCTATCGACCGGCAATCCCGGGCGCCGCTCGATATGACGCCAGATGCCGCCGACGCGAAAGAACATGCCCTGGTCCAGGCTGCCGACCGCCATCGTACCGTCGGATAACTGGGCGATGGACGTGATGAAGGTGGTGCCCAGGCCGCTGTCGCGCACGCGCGCGAAGCGGGCGCCATCCTGCCGGAACAAACCGTGTTCAGTGCCCACCCACAGGCGCGCGTCCCAATCGGCCAGCACGAAGCGCACCATCTGTTCATCCAGGCCCGACTGCGCGCCCACGGCGACCGCCTGGTCGTCCTCGATCCGGAACAGGCCGCCGGAACTGGCGACCCACACCACGCCGTCGGGGCTTTCCTCGATCCCGTTCACCTGCAAGCCGGCCAGGGCGGCAAACTCCACCCGGCCGCCGCCGTCGGCGTCGATCCGCACCAGGCCGCGAAAAGTGCCCAGCCAGCGGCGCTGGCGCGCGTCGATAAAGCCGGCATAGCCCTTGGGATCGGGCAAGGCGGCAGCGTCGGCGACGGGGGTGAAACGTTCGCCGGCGAGGTGGTCGAAGCCGCCGTTGTGCCCGACCAGCACGCCATCGGCCTGGGCCGCCAGGCTCCATACGCGCGCATCGCGCAAGCCCTCCTCGGTCGACAGGCGATCGACCCGGTCCGGCCACATATGGCGCAAGCCCTGCTGCTGGCTGCCCAGCCACAGGCTGCCGTCGGCACCGGTGCGCACGCTGATGATCGCCGCAAAACCGCCGGCCGTGCCGGCATCGAGGCGCTCGGCCGGCGCCCCGTCGCGCACCCTGAACAGCGCCTTGTCGCTGCCGAGCAGCAGCGCGCCGGCGGCGTCGACGGCCATGCTGGTCAGGTTCGGCGGCAGCGGATCGGACTGCAGCGGCTGCGCCTCCAGCACGCCGTCGCGCAGGCGGAATAATCCCTTGCTGCTGGCCAGCCACAGCGCACCGCGCGCCCAGACCATGGCGCCCACGACAGCCTCGTCCAGCTGGGCAAAATGAAAGTGCTGCAAGTGGCCGCCACTGTGGCGCGCCAGCACGCCATGGGCGCCGGCGATCCAGAGCGCGTCCCCCTCCGCGGCCAGGGCGGTGGCGGCGCCCGCCCACCCGGGCACCGGCAGCATGGCCTTGCCCCGCTCGTGCAGCAAGACGTCGCCGGCCAGCCACAAATGGCCGTCGGCGTCTTCCACCAGATCGCGCACCCGGCCCGGCGCGGCGCCGGTCATGGCTTGTTCGGTGAACTGCCCGGCTTCCCAGCGCAGCAGATTGCGGCGGGTGGCAATCCACAGGCGCTGTGATTTCCCACGGTAGAGCTTGCTAACCCAACGGCTCGCCATGGCCGGGGTGTTTTCGCGGTTGAAATTGTCGAAGCGGGTGCCATCGAAGCGCGCCAGGCCGTTTTCGGTGGCGACCCAGAGATAACCGTCGGCGTCATGCGCGACGTCGTACACCGAGACCTGCGGCAGGCCGGCCTCGGTGCTCCAGCTTTGGTATTGAAAGCGGCGCAGCGGCATCTCGCCGGCCACGGCCCGGGGTACTGTCCAGATCAAGCCCAGTGCTAGCAGGCTGCTCCATAACCATCGCATGATGTGTCCCGGCAGAAAAAACGTGCCGCATTGACAGTATTTCTATGAAGAAAATATAAAATCCCATCGGCAAATAAGTGTACTCCCGATCGGGTCGGTTTTCGCCTATTTGTCGGCCCGCGAGGCCGCACGACAACACCTCGCCGCGACGCAGCGGATCGATGGACGAAAAAAAGCGGAGGTGCCGCCCGCGTGATTCACGCGCGCGCCACCTCCGCCTTGGGACTACGCGGCCGCGCTCAGGCGGACAGGCGTTTTTCCAGCTCGGCCTTGGTCGCTACCAGTTCTTGCGGCAGGTGATAGGCCAGCTTCTCGAACAGCTCATCGTGCAGCTTGAGCTCTTCGTTGAAGGCGTCCTTGTCGATCGAGGTGATGGTATCGAACTGCGCTTGCGTGAAGTCGATGCCGTCCCAGTTCAGGTCACCGAAGTTCGGGGTGGTGCCGAACACGTTCTCGGTGCCGCCCGCCTTGCCTTCGATGCGTTCCAGCATCCACTTCAGCACGCGCATATTGTCGCCGAAGCCAGGCCAGACGAACTTGCCGTCGGCATCGGTACGGAACCAGTTCACGCAGTAGATCTTCGGCAGCGCGGCCGGGTTCATGGCTTCGATCTTCTTGCCCATGTTGAGCCAGTGCTGGAAGTAGTCGCTCATGTTGTAGCCGATGAAGGGCAGCATCGCGAACGGATCGCGGCGCACGATGCCCATCTGGCCGGCGGCGGCGGCGGTGGTTTCGGAACCCATGGTCGCGGCCATGTACACGCCTTCCACCCAGTTGCGCGCTTCGGTCACCAGCGGCACCGTGGTCGAACGGCGGCCACCGAAGATGAAGGCCGAAATCGGCACGCCCGCAGGGTCGTCCCAGGCCGCATCGATCACCGGGTTCTGGGTCGCGGCCACCGTGAAGCGCGCGTTCGGATGCGCGGCCTTGGCGCCGGACGCCGGGGTCCAGTCCTTGCCCTGCCAGTCGATCAGGTGCGACGGCGCTTCCTTGGTCAGGCCTTCCCACCAGACGTCGCCATCGTCGGTCAGCGCGACGTTGGTGAAGATGGTGTTCTCGTTCATCGAGGCCATGCAGTTCGAGTTGGTGCGGGTGTTGGTGCCCGGCGCCACGCCGAAGTAGCCGGCTTCCGGATTGATTGCGTACAGGCGGCCATCGGCGCCCGGCTTGATCCAGGCGATATCGTCGCCGATGGTGGTCACTTTCCAGCCGCCGAAGCTTGCCGGTGGAATCAGCATGGCGAAGTTGGTCTTGCCGCAAGCCGATGGGAAGGCTGCCGCGACGTAGTGCTTCTTGCCTTCGGGCGACTCGACGCCGAGGATCAGCATGTGTTCGGCCAGCCAGCCGGTGCCGCCGGCCTGGGCTTCCTGGTGGCCCATGTTCGAGGCGATACGCAGCGCGAAGCACTTCTTGCCCAGCAGCGCGTTGCCGCCGTAGCCGGAACCGTAGGACCAGATTTCGCGGGTTTCAGGGTAGTGCACGATGTACTTGGTCGGATTGCACGGCCATGCAACGTCTTTCTGGCCAGCCGCCAGCGGTGCGCCGACGGTATGCACGCACGGCACGAAGTCGCCGCTGGTGCCCAGCACGTCGTACACAGCCTTGCCCATGCGCGTCATGATGCGCATGTTGACCGCCACGTAAGGCGAATCGGACAGCTCGACGCCGATGTGGGCGATCGGCGAACCGAGCGGACCCATCGAGAACGGCACCACGTACAGGGTGCGCCCGGCCATGCAGCCATCGAACAGGCCGTTCAGGGTGGTGCGCATTTCCGCAGGGGCCATCCAGTTGTTGGTCGGGCCGGCCTGCTCTTTGGTTTCCGAGCAGATGTAAGTGCGGTCTTCCACGCGTGCCACGTCCGACGGATCGGAACAGGCCAGATAGGAATTCGGGCGCTTTTCAGGGTTCAGCTTTTTCATCGTGCCGGCGGCCACCATCTCGGCGCACAGGCGGTCGTACTCATCTTGCGAGCCATCGCACCAATAGATGCGGGCCGGCTTCGTCAGGGCAGCAATTTCGCTGACCCAGTTGATGAGCTTTTGATGTTTGATGTAAGCTGGGACGTTCAGTGTTGCAACGCCACCCATAAGGGGCTGATTCATAGTACCTCCAATGCCAATAAGAATTCTTTCTTGTCCCGGCACGGCAGGATCGTCGTCAGCGTTTCAGCTTGCGCTCAAGAATCCATTCCCTAAGAAAGGTTCGGCGATACGGCGGTCATGTCGACAACCTCGATGACAGCAAGGTTGGTGGAACGGTAGTGCGGGGACTTGAGACGCTCCGGGACTGGTCAAAACACGGTCCGGGGAGGGGGCAAATCCCGAATTTAGGGGGCGATTGTACACCTGCTATTACCTGTTTTAAATGCTCCAGGCTCAAAAATGTAGGAATAATAGTTGAGTAAAGTAGTAGGCTATTCCGAATATTCTGTATTGTGTTATTTACCTACGAAGATTTATTTAACTTCTGCCATCTCCCATGAAAATAGCTATTCTTGACGACTATCAGGACGCCGTCCGCCAGCTCGACTGTTTCAAACTTCTCGACGGTCACGATGTCAAAATTTTTAACAGTTCGGCCCGTGGTACAGGCCAGCTGGCCATCCGCCTGGCCCCTTTCGACGCGCTGGTGCTGATCCGCGAACGCACCGTGTTTCCGGCGGCATTGCTGGAAAAACTGCCCAATCTCAAGCTCATTTCGCAGACCGGCAAGCTGGCCGGCCACGTCGATGTGGCGGCCGCCACGGCGGGCGGCGTTGCCATCGCGGAAGGGATCGGCTCGCCGGTGGCCCCGGCCGAACTGACCTGGGCCCTGATCATGGCGGCCAGCCGCAAGATCGTGCCTTACGCGAGCAACCTCAAGGACGGGCTGTGGCAAACCGCCTCGGTCAACCCCGTGCTCAATGGCGTGGGCCGCACGCTCAAGGGCCGCACCCTGGCGATCTGGAGCTACGGCAAGATCGGCCGCATGATCGCCGGCTACGGCAAGGCCTTCGGGATGCAGGTGCTGGTCTGGGGCGGCGAGGCCAGCCGCGCGGCGGCGGTGGCCGACGGTGTCGAGGCGGCGCCAACGCGCGAAGCCTTGTTCGAGCGCGCCGACGTGCTCAGCCTGCATTTGCGGCTGGCCGACGCGACCCGCGGCATCGTCACCGCCGAGGACCTTGCGCGCATGAAGCCGGACGCGCTGTTCGTCAATACCAGCCGCGCCGAGCTGGTCGCAACGGACGCGCTGGAAGCGGCGCTGCGCCTGGGACGGCCGGGCAACGCGGCCATCGACGTGTTCACCAGCGAGCCGCTGGCACCGGATGCGCCGCTGCTGCGCATTCCGACCGTGCTGGCCACGCCGCACATCGGCTACGTGGAAAAGGATAGCTACGAGCTGTATTTCCGCACCGCGTTCGAGAATGTGCTGAACTTCGCGAACGGCGCGCCGTCTAATATTTTGAACCCGGAAGCGTTGCGGAAATTGTGATGCCGCCGCCGTTCCCGCCGAGTCCCGCCTTGGCGCGGGAAGTCGTTTCTGGCAATGCCAGGAACGACGGGGCAAATTCAATACATACTGCGTCGGCCCTGCCGTGTTACGACGGTTCGCGCAGCTTGCGCTCGCCGGTGATGTCGATCGGCGGCGCTGGCATGACATGCGCGCGCGTCCACAGGCCGGCCCAGCCGGGCGGCCAGCCCAGTGCCGGGCCTTCGTAGGCCGGCAGGCTGGCGCGCACGGCTACCACCGGCACGGGCGGGGCATCTTGCAGGCCGCCGGCGCCGGGGCGCTCCATGTTCAGGCTGTACATATAGCCTGGCAGCAAGAGTTTGCACGCGCCCTCGAACCATGCGCTGTGGTCTTCGTCGCGTCCGAGCGCCTGCGCCAGTCCATGCGGGTCGAAGCGCGCCAGCGCGGTGACCAGTTCGTCGGTGCTGGCGCCGGGCAAATCGCCCCAGCCCATCACCGGGTTGACGTTGTAGTCGGCGCCGGAGCCGTACCAGCCTTCGCGCCAGGGGCGTTGCATCCAGTCGCGCTGGCCGGTGAACAAATGCCAGCGCCAGTGCAGGCCCGATGGCTTGGGCCAGGAATAGAGATACAGTTTTTCGTAGCCGGCCTGGTGCAGGGCGCGCACCATGGCCATCAGGCGCGCGTGCGGCATGCGGTCGGGCGGAGCGCGGCGGAACAGGATCGCTTCGCCATCGGCGTGCTGCACATCGTCGGTGGACAGGTTCAGGTCGAGCGTGCGTGCTTCGCTGCCGAAACGCGCGGAGATCCAGCCGGTGAGCAGGTTGACGTGCGTGATGACGCCATAGCCACGATGGCGATGGAAAATAACAGTTCCTGGAGCAAGGGCTTTCATGGCTTCTTGGTGGACAAAAAAATGAATGGTCTCATGCACAGACAACGCTGCTAACGCAGCGGCAAGTGGCGCCGCCCGCTTTGCGCGCTTCGACATCGCCGACACTACACGTTATCATACGGCACCTTCTTCTTACGAATCCCAGATCATTATGAGCTTGCGCATCATCGCCACCGGCGGCACCTTCGATAAACATTATGATGAACTGACCGGTAAGCTCGGCTTTGCGGAAAGCCATCTGCCCGCAGTCCTGGCGCGCACGCGCATGACGGTACCGGTTGAACTGGAGCAGCTTCCCCTGCTCGACTCGCTCGACATGCAGGATGCCGACCGCGCGCGCGTACTGGCCAGTTGCCAGGCGGCGCCGGAAAAGGCGATTGTGATCGTGCACGGCACCGATACGATGCCGGAAACGGCGGCCGTGCTGGGCGCCGCCGCGCTCGGCAAGAGCATTGTCTTGACGGGCGCAATGATTCCGTACGAGATAGCGAATTCGGATGCGCTGTTCAACCTCGGCTGCGCCAGTGCCGCCGCGCAAATCTTGCCGCCGGGGGTGTACGTGGCGATGAACGGGCAAATTTTCACCTGGGATAACGTGACCAAGAATCGCGCGGCCGGGGTGTTCCAGCCGCTGTAGCCGGTCCCGATGGATGGGCCGCCGGGGCGGCCCGCCAGCAGCGCCTTACGCCTTCGCTTCGCCGCCCAGCGCTTCCACCACTTCGCTCATCAGCTTGGCCAGTTCACCGGTCATCAGCATCATGTCGTTGTCGAAGCGCTCTTCATCGTTACGCGTGCTCGTGTCGCTTTCCTTGATGACGTCCAGCGGCTTGATGCCCTTGATCGCCAGCGATTCGGTCAGCACGAAGGAAATCTTGTCGTCCCACGTCATCGCCAGGCGCGTGCACTGCTTGCCGGCCGCGATGTGACGGCGGATATCGTCCACTTCCAGGGCATGCTTCACATAACGCACGGCGGCCTTGCTCTCGCCGGTGGCGCGCAGTTCGGTATCCTGGTCGATCGTGAAGCCGACCGGCGCTTCGTCGGATTCCAGCCAGGCGGTCATCACGGCCACGGGCGAGCGCTGCACGCGCAGGCTTTCCAGCGGCATGCGGTCGACCGCCTTGAGCAGCAGCTTGATGACTTCGTCGGCCTTGGCCGGACTGGCGGCATCGACCACCAGCCAGCCGTTGACCGGGTCGATCCAGGTGAAGGTATTGCTGCGGATGCTGAAAGCGCGCGGCAACAGTTCATCGGCCACGCGTTCCTTGAGTTCCTTCATGGCTTTCTTGCCCGGAGCGAAGCCCTGGGCTTCTTCCAGCTCGGCCGCCTTGGCCTTGGCCACCTGGTTGATCACCGACGATGGCAGCAGCTTCTTTTCGGTGCCCAGCAAAATCAGCATCTGCTTGTTGACGGTGTGAACCAGCATGCCGTTGTTGCGCGGCGAATCCCAGCCCTGGCGCAGCAATTCGTTGCTGGTGGCCGGAACAAAACTCATGGGCGCCAGCGCCGCTTCGAGTTGCTCAGGAGTGAATGCCCACGGTGCGGGAAGGCGGTAAATCTGAAGATTCTTGAACCACATTGTGCTTTACCTTGTTTGAGTCAATATTTACAGCGGGATGAAGCAGGAAGGCGCGGCGAGCCGCTTTCACCTCCTGCGTAACGGCCTGCCCCGGGGGCAGGACTTGCGTCGTCCGCGACAAATCATCTGTGCGAAGGGAACGACATTTTACACGTCCGCATCGGCGAACAGGCTTAACTGTTCGAGGTTTTCGGCCTCGCCCAGGCGCACGCCGACGCCCAGCAAGCGCACAGGCTGCTTGCCGCGCGCATAGCCGGTTTCCATCAGTCTGGCGTATTGGCCCATGTGTGGCGCGGTGCCAACACATTCCACGGTGGTCTGGTGAAAATCGGCGAATTTGAGTTTAACGAACAGCTTTTGCACGCTTTTCTGGGCCCCGGCACGGGCAATGCGCGCGTTCAGGTTGTCGAACAGTTCCGGCAGCAGGCCGATGCAGGCCGTCAGGTCCGGCAAGTCCGGCGTGTAGGTTTCCTCGACGCTGACCGACTTGCGTTCGCGCTCGTTGCAGACGGCGCGGTTGTCGATGCCGCGGCACAAGTCGTGCAGCCGGGTACCGAAGCTGCCGAAATGGTGTTGCAGTTCGAGCAGGGTCCAGCTGCGCAGGTCGGCGCAGGTTTGCACGCCCAGCTTGTTGAGTTTGGCGGTGGTGACCTTGCCGACGCCGTGCAGTTTTTTGACCGGCAAGGCGGCGACGAAGGCGTCCACCTCGTCCGGGCGCACCAGCCACAGGCCGTCGGGCTTGTTCCAGTCGCTGGCGATCTTGGCCACGAACTTGTTGGGCGCCACGCCGGCCGAGGCGGTGATGCCGACGGTCTCGAAAATACGCTTGCGGATTTCCTGCGCGATCAGGGTGGCGCTGCCCTTGCAGTGGGGCGAGTCGGAGACGTCGAGGTAGGCTTCGTCGAGCGAGAGCGGCTCGACCAGGTCGGTGTAGTCGCCGTAGATGGCCAGGATCTGGCGCGAGGCGATACGGTATTTTTCCATGGCCGGCGGAATCACCACCAGCTCCGGGCACAGCTTGAGGGCCTGGGCGGTGGCCATGGCCGAGTGGATGCCATAGCGCCGCGCTTCGTAGTTGCAGGTCGCCACCACGCCGCGCTGGCCCGGCTGGCCGCCAACGGCCAGCGGCACCTCGCGCAGGGCGGGATTGTCGCGCATTTCGACGGCTGCGTAGAAGCAGTCGCAGTCGCAATGGATGATTTTTCGGGCTGGGGCGTTCACGCGGGCTGGTGTGCCCGTTGAGGGCAACTACTGTAATTGCATACAGTATTCACTGAAATGGGATTTGTTGCAAGTTGGAAGGATGCGCAGGCGCGCCAGCTCGGCGTTTGCGCTAGCTCGTCGCTCCCCCTAGCTCGTCGTTCCTGCCATTGGCGGGAACGACGGGGGCTACATTTGTGTTCCCGCCGACTGCACCCTTGGCCCGGGAAGTCGTTTCTGGCAATCCCGGAAACGACGGGGGAGCCTAACTCAGGTGGCTGCGGATCATCGCCAGCGTGCTATCGGCAAAATCATCCACATGCACCTTGGCCGCCCGGTACTTCCAGCGCTTGATATACCAGTCCTGGAACATGGCCACGATATGCGCCGCCAGCAAATCCGGCCGCCCGGCCGGCACCGGCGTGAGCTGGCCGATCATGTCGGCAATCTCGGCCTGGATCGACAGCTCGGAATTTTTCGCCATGCCGCGCTGCTCGAAACTGAGCACGCGCGAATCCATGTACACGAAGTAAAACCACGGCTGCAAGATCTCGGACAGGTAAATCGTCGCCCGCACCAGCGATTCGAGCCGTTCCAAGGGCGCCTGCACATGCTGGAACATGCGCGGCAATTCCTGGCTAGCATGGCGCACCACATCCTCGATCATTTCCGCCAGTTGATCCTTGCTCTCGATGTAGCCGTACAGCCCGCCCATCGACAAGCCCGTCTCGCGGCACAGGTCGCGCAAGCTCATCGCACGAAAGCCGACCTCGTTGGCGAGGCGGAACGTTGCGGCAAAGATTTTTTCCATGTTTTCCAGCGCCGGCTTGCGGCGCTTGACGCCGATTCGCTCGGCATGGCGGTCGATAATGTAGGCCCAGATGGTGTCGCCGTTGAGCGGCGTCATCTTTTCAAACTGGGCAAAGTCAAAGCGGGTGGACACCAGCGTTCCCATATGTGCATCTACCGCTAGAGTTGGTTTCGGGAATGATTATAGCTCGTTAAAACCACACATCAATTCAAAGCGCAAAACAAGCCCTCCAGATGCTGCACTGCGCGATGCTTTATCCAAAGGCCGGTGCTACATTAAAAAAACCGAGCGCTCGCTCTAATTCGTATTTTTCTCTTGCAACAGCCGCAGCAAGAGCGTGTGCCCGGTAGCCGGAGGAATGCCCAGCTCGCACTGTGCAACTCCTGTTCCAGTAGTCGACTTCAATCAAAAACCATTATGGAGACACAATATGAAGAATCGCTTTTGGAAGTGCCTGTCCGTTTTTCTCATCGCCATCCTCGTCGTTCCCACCCAGGCCCTGGCTGCGGGTTACACGCAAACCAAGTACCCCATCGTGCTCGTGCACGGCCTGTTCGGCTTTGAAAAGCTGGGGCCGATCGAATATTTCTACGGCATCCCGTCGGCGCTGCGCAGCGGCGGGGCCAAGGTCTATACCGTCACCGTCTCGGGCGCCAACAGCACCGAAGTACGCGGCGAACAATTACTCTCGCAAGTAAAGCAGATCATGGCCGCCACCGGCGCCGCCAAGGTCAATTTGATCGGCCATAGCCATGGCGGTCCGACCGTGCGCTACGTCGCCTCGGTGGCGCCCAACCTGGTCGCCTCGGTCAGCTCGGTGGCTGGCGTGAACAAGGGCTCGGCGATCGCCGACATCCTGACCGGCAACGCCCCCAACGTGGGCAATGCGCTGGCCAACGCGGTGGCCGCGGTGATGGACTTCCTGTCCGGCCGCTCGGGCTTGCCGCAGGATGGCGAAGCCGCGCTCAAATCGCTCACCACGGCCGGCTCGCTCGCCTTTAACACGCGCCACCCGCAGGGCGTGCCGACCACCGCGTGCGGCGAAGGCGCCAACCATGTCAACGGCGTGTATTACTTTTCGTGGAGCGGCGCCAAGCCCTACACCAATATGTTCGACGCGATCGACCCGTTCATGGCGCTCACCGGACTGGCTTTCGGCGGCAAGAACGATGGCCTGGTCAGCAGCTGCTCGAGCCGCCTCGGACGCGTGATCCGCGACGACTACGCCATGAACCACCTCGATGAAGTGAACCAGTTCATCGGCATCGTCAACCTGTTCGAAACCAGCCCGGTGACCGTGTTCCGCCAGCAAGCGAACCGCCTGCAGGCACTCGGCCTGTAAGGAGCCTGCCATGAGCGCACGCACGCAATGGAAAAGGTTGGGCGCCGGCGCCCTGGTGGCCGGCGCGCTGTACTACGCCTATCCGAAGCCGGAGGTGGCCGCCGTGGCGGCAACGGTGCCGCACGCCGACCCGTTCGCGTTCGTGCGCTCGATGGAAGGCACCAGGCCGGACGGCGCGGTGCGCCAGAGCGCCGAAGGCCAGCTGGTGGTCGATGCCGAACTGGGGCATCTGTTCGACTACTATCTGGCCGGCCTGGGCGAAAAGGATTTGCAGGCCATCCGCGCCGAGATCGAGCGCGAGCTGGACCGGCGCCTGGCGCCCGGCCCGGCGGCCCAGGCCAAGCGCTTGCTGGCCAGCTATCTCGATTACAAGCGCGCGCTGGCCGATGCGGAAAAGTCGCTCGCGCCCGTGGCCGACCTGGCCAAGGCGGCGCGCGCGCGGCTGGAACTCAAGCAGCGCCTGCGCCCGCAGTTTTTCAGCGCCAGCGAGGCGGCCGGCCTGTTCGGCGCCGGCGACACCTACGATGCCGATGCGCTGGCGCGCCTGGACCTCGACCAGAACGGGGCGCTCACGCCAGAGCAGCGCGCGCTGCAGCTGGCGGCGCTCGACCAGCGCATGCCGGCCGCGCTGCGTGAAGACCGCGAAGCGCCGACCAAGGTGATCCGGACCGAAGCGTCGGTGCAGAAGCTGCGCGAGCAGGGTGGCGGCGACGACGAGGTGTACCGGCTGCGGGCGGCGGCGTTTTCGCCGGAGGCGGCCGGCCGGCTGGCCGAGCTCGATCGGGAGGAAGGCGCATGGAAGGGACGCATCAAGGCCTACCTGGCGCAGCGGGCCACGCTGGGCGCGGTGCCGGAAGCGATGCTGCAAAAGGTGCGCGACCAGCATTTTTCGGCCGATGAGCAGCGCCGGCTTGGCGCGTACGAGTAAGCGGGAAGCCTCAGGCGCAGGACTTGGACGACCGATGTAAAAAGGGGACGAATGGCAAGCCAGTCGTCCCCTTTTTCATGCAGCGGCCAGGCCGCTGCATGCAGTTACATTACCACGACAGTTTCAGCGTGTAGGCGCCGCTGGTGGCACCCGTGCCGCCGCTGTAGTACTTCACGCGCACATAACGGGTGAGCGTGGTGGTACCGGTGTTGGTGGTGGTCAGGCTGTCGGCCACGCCGGCGCCGTTTTCGCTCATTGCCACCTGCGTCGTGCCCGTGCTGTTGTAGGCATACAGATCGTAGTCGGCGCTGCTGCTGCCGATGGTCATCGTTGCCGACAGCGTTTTTCCGGCTGGCAGTTGAACAGCGAAGTAGTCAGAGTCGGTGCTCGAACCCATGTTGCCCTTGACCACAGTGCCGCTGACCGTCACCGCATTGGCCGAACCATACGCGTTGTTGGATTCGGTTTCGTTGATGGTCGTGCCTGCCGGTGGCGTGGTGCCGCCAGCCGACTTCACGGCCGCCAGCGCATCGACGATACCCGTGCCGCAGCTATTGCAGGTGCCCGGGAAGGCGCGTGCGGTCGACTTCAGCTTGCTTTCGATGTCATCCGGGGTCAGGGCCGCATTTTTCGACAGCATCAGCGCGGCAACACCTGCCACGTGCGGGGTCGCCATCGAGGTACCGGCGTAGCCGGCATAGCTGTCTGCGCCTGGCGCGCCGCTGCCGGCGTTCAGGGTCGACAGGATCAGGGCGCCGGTGTCGCCACCAGGGGCCGCCACGTCGATCAGGTTGCCGTAGTTCGA
Source organism: Massilia frigida (assembly GCF_011682175.1). GTDB lineage: Bacteria > Pseudomonadota > Gammaproteobacteria > Burkholderiales > Burkholderiaceae_D > Telluria_A > Telluria_A frigida. The sequence continues at coordinate 216,432 of NZ_WHJG01000005.1, read as the reverse complement.
GTACGAAGCACGTCCGCCCGCCTTGGTGGTGGCGGCAATCGCTACCACACCCGAGCAGTTCGCCGGGCTCGCGTTACTCACGTTCATGTTGTCGTTACCCGCTGCGACGATCACCACGGTGCCGCGCGCACGGGCGCCGTTGATGGCGTTCTGGGTCGTGGTGTCGCAAGCGCCACCGCCGCCGAGCGACATATTGATCACGCGCGCCTTGTTGGCATTGGCCGGCACGCCGGAGACGGTACCGCCCGAGGCCCAGGTGATCGCATCGGCGATGTCGGAGGTGTAGCCGCCGCATTTGCCCAGTACGCGCAGTGGCAGTACCTTGGCGTTGTAGGCGACACCGGCGACGCCGAGGCCATTGTTGGTCTTGGCGGCGATGGTGCCGGCCACGTGGGTGCCGTGCCAGCTCGAGGTCTGTGCCCGCAGCGGCTCGCCGTTGCCGCACGCGCCCGCGGCGACGGCGTCGCCCGGATCGCTGGCATCGCTGTCGCGGCCGTTACCGTCGTTCGAGATGGCGGTGTCGGTAATGAAGTCGTAGCCTTGCACGAACTGGCCGGCCAGGTCGGCGTGCGGACGGAAGCCGGTATCGATGACGGCGACGACGATGCCGGTGCCGGTGGCGAGATCCCAGGCTGCCGGCAGGCGCAGGCCGCCGGTGCTGTCACCGTAGTGCCACTGCTCCGAGTAACGCGGATCGTTCGGGGTGAACATGGGGTGCATGATGCGGTCCGGCTCAGCGTATTCGATGCTGGCATCGCGCTCCATCAAGTCCTTGGCGATGGCGGCCACATCCTTCACATCCATTTTCTTGTCGAGCTTGAGAATCTGGGCGCCGTTGGCGGTGGTGTGCAGCGCCTTCATGGTCAGGCCGAACTGCTGGCCGGAACGCTGGACGATTGCCAGACGGGCCTGGCTCGGACCTGCCATGAGGGCGGCGCCCGGCACGACAGGGCCGGTTTCCTTGTACTTGACGATCATGCGGTCGGTGCTCGTGGCTGCAGGCTGGGCCTTGGCAGTCATGTCCACATCACCCACGCTGGCGTGCGCGAAGACCGGGCCGGCCGTGATCACGGCGGCGACGCAAAATTTCAAAAAGGATGGGTACTTCGATTGCGAATGCTTCATTGTCGTTCCTTAAGTTTTCCGATGAACATTTTATAAAGGGATAAGTGGCAGCGATTAGCCGTCGCCTTCCCATTGTCTCCACGTTGTTCTGCAACGCAGCCCCGCCTTTGTTAGCGAGCGTTGTACATTACTTCGATTCATGACCAATTTTGGAAATTTCCAACAGGATTCGGCTGTTTCGCAACACAAAAAGCCAAAAATTTTTCCCGCGGCAAAGTTAATTTGGCAATGTTGGTCATTTTCCAAATGCAAGTTTGTTCATATTTGTTTATTTCTGAACATTCGACTGTAAATTGTCTAAAAATGAACAGTTTTTGACAAGCAATGAACGTTGTCATTCTCGGAAAAAGGACGAGATCGGATGTAGATTCAGAACAATTTCCTGTGCTACCGTGAATATGCTGTAGACAGTCGGAATCGTCTGAAAGTTCGGCTGGATGCCTATACAGGATGCGGTTTTTTTGCCGCGATCAGAACGCCGCTACGCAGGCGAAAAAAAGCCACGAGCATGCGTGGCAAAGTTTTTTTCACTTTGTATTCCCTCGTGCGGCAAGCCCTTGGCATGAAAAACGGGGACGTTCACGCACAAGCTCATCCTGCATGTCGGCGTCATGTCCGACATGCTGACCTGCCACCGGCCTACTTCAGCTCAACCTTCGAGCTGACAGCTGGGCAAGAAATCATCCTATCTAAGGTAAGTATTGTCTGAGGTGGCGGTCATATGTCTGGCCCACGAGCTCATCATGATGGGAGCCGCGGGCGAAAAAAAGCCGCGATCGCTCGCGGCTTTTTTACTGCCAGGCAGCTTTTAGAAGTTGCCCTTGAACTGCACGCCCCACAGGCGCGGCTCGTTGGTAAAGCCGGTCAGGTTGTTGAAGTCGATGCCGCCGACAATGCGCTCGGTACCGGTGATATTGCGGCCATACGCGGCCACTTCATACTTGCCGCCATCCCAGGTATAGCCCACGCGCAGGCCGCCTTCGACCAGCGGCTTGCCGGTGAATTCCTTCGCTTCGTACAGGAAGAAATTGATCTTGCTGCGGTACGCCCAGTCGGTGAACACGAACAGTTGGCCTTCGCCCACTTCCATCGAGTAGCGCGCGGTGCCGTTCACGATCCACTTCGGTGCCTGCGGCAATGGATTGCCGTCGATGACGACACGCCCGGCCGCATTGACCGGATTGGTGATCGTGCACTGCGCGCACTTGTTGACCGACAAGCTGCCGTCGCGGATTTCAGTGAAGTTATAGCTGCCGCCGGCCGATACCTTGAAGTTACTGGTGACAAAGCCCTCAAAATCGAGCTCGGCGCCACGGCCGTTGGTCTTGGCCGCGTTGATCAGGCGGTTGACGTTGGAGTTGCCGCCAACCACAGTGAGCTGCTGGTTCTTGACCCGGTAGTCGTACAGGCTGAAGGCCACGCGCGCGCGCCGGTTCAGCAAGTCGGCTTTCACGCCCGCTTCCACCGAGGTGATGGTCTCGGCGGCGGCCACGGTGATCGGCACCGATGCCGAGGCCGTTGCGATACTCGGCGCGCGGAAACCGGTGGCCATGCGGGCGTACACATTGACATCCTTGTTCAGCTTGTAGGTGCCGCTCAAGTCCCAGTTGGCCTTGTTGCTGCTCTCGCCGACCGCAGCCGGTCCGATCTGCGCCACATTGATCGCCGACACGGTATTGAAATCTTTCTTGTCGTTGGTGTAGCGCAAGCCGCCGCGTACCGTGAAGGCATCGCTGATGGCGTAGTTGACCGAACCGAAGGCCGCCCAGGCGGTATTCTTCTGGTGGCTGGCCAGGTGCGAAGTTTGCGCGCCGGTCGTGCTGTTGTAGTTGTTGCTGAAACCGTTGGCGTCTTCGTTGTAGTAGTACACGCCAGCCTGCCAGTTGATCGGACCGCTGTTCTTGGACTCGACCCGGAATTCCTGGCTGTATTGCTTGACATCGGCGATGCCGCCGGCGGTTTCAACCTGGAACGGGATCATGCCCGGGCCGGCCGGTACGCCGCCATCGATGTCGCCACGGCTCAGGTAGTGGTCCACGCCTTCGTAGCCCGTGATCGAGTACAGCTTGAGCGCGCCCAGGTCCCACGACAGGCGCACATTGGCGCCGTTGGTGCGCAGGGCCTGGAAGTTCAGGCCGTTGTTGGCGATCTGGTCGGCGTCGAAGCCGTCAACCAGCTGGTTCGTGCCTTTTTTGATGATATTGGCGCGGAACAAGCGCGAGCTGCCCGTGGTCGAGCGCTGGTGCACATTGAACAGGGCATTGAAGCCGGCGCCCGGGTTGTACAGCACTTGCAGGCGTTCGGCGTGCTCGTTGTAGCCTTCGAGCGCCTTGTCCTGGCCGGTGAAGGTGTTGTCGACGAAATCGTCGCGGTGCTGGCGCAGGGTCGAGAAGCGCGCTGCCCATTCTTTGCTCAGCGGAACGTTCACGGCGCCGTCGAGGTTGACCGTGTTGTGGGTCGCGACGGACGCGTTGTAGTAGCCGCCGAATTTATCGAGCTTCGGCTTTTCGGATTCAAACTTGACCACGCCAGCCGGGGTGTTGCGGCCGAACAGGGTGCCCTGCGGGCCACGCAGCACTTCCACGCCGGCCAGGTCGAAAATCGGGAAGCCTTTCAGGATCGGATTCTCTTGCACGACATCGTCGTAGATCAGCGACACCGGCTGCGATGCGAAGGTGTTGAAGTCGGTATTGCCGTAACCGCGGATGTAAAAGCGCGGGAAGGTGCGGCCGTTCGACGATTCCACGTTCAGGCTCGGCACTTTGCCGGCCAGCACGCGAATATCCTGGCCGCCGGAAACGATCACGTCGAGCTTCTCGTCCTTGAGCAGGCTGACGGAGACCGGCACTTCCTTGATATTCTCGGTACGGCGCTGGGCGGTCACGGTGACGGTTTGCAGTTCCGGAGCCGCCTGGGCCTGGGCCATGGCCGACGCGATCGGCAGCAGTGCGGTCAGGGCCAGCACGGCGCCGTGTGCGCCGATAACGCGCTTGTGCATCTTGGACATCTTGATCATTCGAGTTCCCTGGAAAAAGTTGATGAAGCGTACGACGAAGGTATTCTTGTCTCCTGCTCTACTCTTTTTCTGGACGTTCTCGCATGCAGCAAACGCGCGCGGCGATGGACGCCGTCGGCACTGCATCTTGTCGATGTCTATAGGTTGCCGACCTGGTATGTCTGAAGCCGGTATTTTCTGTCATCACCGCTGTGAATGGCAAGGAAGTTCAAGTCCTGAGTGACCTTAACGCAACATTTTTTGCAACAAACCACGCTTTGCTGGCTTCATCGGCGGGAAAGAACGATTCGATCCGCAATTCATGCACCGTGACATCGTGCGGCGTGCCCATGGTGGTGATGGTGGTAAACAGGTTCAGTTGCACCTCATCCTTGCGGATCGTCAGCGGCAGGAAGGGCAGCGCGCGCCGGTCGAGGTTGGGCGCGTGGGCGGCCGTGCCGATGGTATCGATACCGGGCAAGGCGGCCAGTTCGGCCAGCAGGGCGGCCGCTTCGCTGCCGGGGCCGTCGCCCATGGCTTCGCGCTGGATCCAGTGCAGCGCGTCGGCGCACACGGCTTCCCAGTTGACCAGATACTGGCGCAGGCCGGCCGGGTCGAGCATCAGCTTGAGCACGTTGACGGCGCCGTTGCCGGGAATGGCCTGGCCGGCGGGCAGGCCGAGCAGCCAGCCGAAGAGCGAGGCGGCGGGTTCGTTGTGGAGCTGGAGATGCCACAGGCGGTCGACCACCAGCGCCGGATACGGCGCCTGCTGCGCCAGCATGAAGTCGAGCGCTTGCCGCACCGGAGCCAGTTCGGGGTCGGACAGCGTACGTTCCTGATAGGCGGGAGCGAAGCCGGCGGCCAGCAGCATGATGTTGCGCTGCCTGAGCGGCACGTCGAGCGCGACGCCGAGCTTGAGGATCAGTTCCTTGCTGGGATGCGCGCGCCCGCTTTCGAGGAAGCTGATGTGGCGCTGCGAGACCTCGCTGACGGTGGACAGATGCAGCTGGCTGTAGCCACGCTTGCCGCGCCAGTAGCGCAGCGCCGCTGAAAAATCACCGAAGTACTGATCGCGCGAGGGGGTCGATTGGCTAGGTGTTGTCATGGCGTTTTCCTGTTCAGCCGCATTGAAATATCTCGCTAAAAGCCGTCGCTCCCCCCGCTCCGTCGTTCCCGCCTCCCGCCCCCGTCGGTTCTGGCAATGCCAGAGACGACGGGGGCGGGCGCGGGGGCGGGAACTACGGGACAGCAAATCAGCGCCCCGCAGCACCGATAAACCCCATCAAATCCGCATTCACCCGCTCCGCATGCGTCACGAACATCCCGTGCGCCGCGTCATCGTACACCGCCAGGCGCGCCCCATTTATCAAGGCCGCAGTGGGCTGCGCGGTCAGCGCCAGCGGCGCACTGACATCGAGCGCCCCCGCGATAATCAAGGCCGGTACCTCCACCCGCGCCAGCTCCGCGCGCATGTCCGCATGCTGAACCGCCACGTGGCAATCGTGCAGCGCCTTGTGCGAGCATGCCAGCGCCATCTGGCGCAGCCATCCGATCATTCCCTGCGAGGCATCCGGCGTCAGGAACGGCACCGCGTTCTCGTCGATCCAGCGCGGGAAATCGCGGTTCAGCTGCTGCTCGCGAAAACCCTCGAACAGCGCCCCATCGAGGCCCCCGGGATTATCGTCAGCGCGCATGATCATCGGCGTCATGGGTCCCATCAACACAATCCGCGCCACCCTTGCGCTGCCAAACCGGCTCAGATAGCGCACCACCTCATTGCAGCCCATTGAATGCGCGACCAGCGTCACGCCGCGCAGGTCGAGCGTGTCGATCACGGCGGCCAGGTCGCCGGCCAGGGTATCGAAGTCGTAGCCCTTGCCCGGATCGCTGGAACGGCCATGTCCGCGCCGGTCGAACGCAATGCAGCGCAGTCCTTGCCGTGACAACGCCATCATCTGGTAGTTCCATGCATCGGACGGCAGCGACCAGCCGCCCACGAACAGCACCGGCGCGCCAACGCCCCAGTCGCGGTAAAACAAGTCGACGGCATCGGTGGTGCGGATAAAGCCGGGGGCGGTGGAATGGGTCATGGCGGGTCTCCTTGGTTGGGCAGCGGGATACGTTGAAACCATTGTGGGCTGCCCGCGCCGGCGTGGCGATTACCTCCCAGGTAATCAATCCGCCGGCGCCCCGACCAGAATCGCGCGGAAGTCGTTGACGTTGGTGCGCGTCGGCCCGGTCACCACCAGGTCGCCCAGCGCCGCAAAAAAGCCGTAGCCATCGTTGTCAATCAGCCGCGCGTTCGCATCCACCCCGGCCAGCGCGGCGCGGGCCAGTGACTGCGGATCGAGCAGCGCCCCGGCGTTGTCTTCGGTGCCGTCGATGCCATCGGTATCGCACGCAATCGCATGCACGCCCGCCATGCCTTTGAGCGCGATTGCGAGCGCCAGCAAAAACTCCGCATTGCGCCCTCCCCGCCCGCCGCCGCGCAGCGTGACCGTGGTCTCGCCACCCGACAGGATCACGCACGGCGCGGGCAGCGGCTGCCCATACGCGGCCACCTGGCGCGCAATGCCGGCGTGGACGATGGCCACGTCGCGCGCCTCGCCCTCCATGCACCCGCTCAGGATCAGCGGCGTGTAGCCGGCCGCACGCGCCGCGCTGGCCGCCGCGTCGAGCGCATGCTGGGCGCCGGCGATGACGACCGCCCGGTTGCCGTGCAGGCGCGCATCGTCGATCGCCGGCGCGGCCAGCGCACCATCGTCCAGCACCGCGCGCACCGCGGGCGGGATGGCGATGCCGTATTTACCCAGCACCGCCAGCGCATCGGCGGCGCGGCTGCCATCGGGGATGGTGGGCCCGGACGCCACCACCGCCGGATCGTCGCCCGGCACGTCGGACACCACCAGCGTCACCACGCGCGCCGGATGGCAGGCCAGCGCCAGGCGTCCTCCCTTGATCGCGGACAGGTGGCGCCGCACGCAATTGATCTCGCCGATCGGCGCGCCGCTGGCCAGCAAACGGCGCGTCAGTTCGCGCTTGTCGTCGAGCGTGATGCCGGGCGCCGGCAGCGACAGCAGCGCCGAGCCGCCGCCGGACATGAGGCACAGCACCAGGTCGTCCTGGCCCAGGCCGCGCACCAGGGCCAGCATGCGCTGCGCGGCCGTGGTGCTGGCCTCGTCGGGCACCGGATGGCCCGCTTCGATCACCTCGATATGCCTGGTCGGCGCCCCGTGGCCGTAGCGCGTGACGACCAGGCCGGCGATCTCGCCCTGCCAGTGCTGCTCGACCGCCTGCGCCATGCGCGCGGCAGCCTTGCCGGCGCCGATGACGATGGTGCGTCCCTTGGGCGCGGGCGGCAGGTGGGGTGCCAGCACGGCAAGCGGATCGACCGCCGCCAGTGCGCTATGAAACAGGTGCAGGAGCAAGCCACGCTGGGCGTTGATATCGTTCATGAAGGTCCTCGGTGGGCCGGTCATAACACCGCATCGAAATCGCTATGTTTTTTGCGGTCGCCGGCCTATGATATTGACACAAAAGTATCTTTCAGGAGTGTTCGTGCCTTCCCAAAAAATCCCCGCCATCCTCACCGCACTGATGATCGCCCTGACCAGTACTCTCCCGGCCTTCGCCGCCGACAGCCCGGCGCCCCCCGTGGCAGCCACCGCCGCGTGGCAGGAAACGCGCCACGGCGAGGTCGTCACCGACGACTACCGCTGGCTGCAAAAGAAGGAAGACCCGAAGGTCATCGCCCACCTGAACGCCGAAAATGCCTACACCGAAGCGATGGCGGCCGATATCGCCCCGCTGTCGGACAAGCTGTTCGCCGAGATCAAGGGCCGCATGCAGGAAGTGGACCTGTCGGTCCCTGCGCGCGTCGGCAAATACTACTATTACAACCGCTTCGAAGCGGGCAAGCAGTATCCGGTCAACTGCCGCCGCCTGGCCGGCGCCAACCTGGCCTACGACGACAAAGCGCCCGAAGAAATCCTGCTCAACCAGAACGAGATGGCCGAAGGCCAGAAGTTCTTCGCCGTTGCCGGCAGCTTTGTCAGCCCGGACGCTTCGCTGCTGGTGTACACCACCGACACCACCGGCTACCGCCAGTTCGAGCTGCACGTCAAGGACCTCAAGACCGGCAAGCTGCTGGCCGACAGCGTGCCGCGCGTGACCTCGGTCGCGTGGGCGCTTGACAACAAGACCATTTTTTTCACCCAGGAAGACGCCACCACCAAGCGCTCCGACCGCCTGTTCCGCATGACGCTCGGCAGCCAGCCGGTCGAGGTGTACCACGAGCCGGTCGAGCAATTCAGCATGCAGGTGGAAGCCTCGCGCGACCGCAAGTTCATCGTGCTCGATATCGGCGCGACCGATACCAGCGAGGTGCGCCTGCTGCCGGCCGGCCAGCCAAAAGGCGAATTACGCTCGGTGCTGGGTCGCGAAAAAGGCCACCGTTACGGTGTCGAACACCGCAACGGCGAATTGTTCATCTCGACCAACAAGGATGCGAAAAACTTCCGCGTGGTGCGCGCGCCATTGGCCACGCCTGGCCCCAAGTTCTGGAAAGAGCTGGTCAAGCACGACCAGGCGGTCATGGTGCGCGAAGTCGACGCTTTCCGCGACTTCCTGGTGGTGATGGAAAAATCGAATGCGCTCAACCGCGCGCGCATCTACAGCTTCAAGACCAAATCGTGGAAGACGGTGCAGTTCGACGATCCGGTCTACATGGCCGCGCGCACGCGTACCGCTGCCTGGGACGCTACCAGCTACCGCATGGCGTACCAGTCGCCGGTGACGCCGCCGACCGTGCTCGATGTGGACATGGCCAGCGGCGCGCGCACCGTCCTCAAACGCGTCGAGGTGGTGGGCGGCTACGATCCGACCCTCTATGAAAGCAAACGCCTGTGGGTGACCGCGCGCGACGGCGTCAAGGTGCCGCTGTCGGCCGTCTACAAGAAGGGCGTCAAGTTCGACGGCAGCGCACCGCTGCTGCTGGGGTCCTACGGTTCGTACGGCATTCCGACGGATGCGAATTTTTCGATCAACCGTCTCAGCCTGCTCGATCGCGGCGTGATCTACGTGCAGGCGCACATCCGCGGCGGCACCGACATGGGCGAAACCTGGCACGACGACGGCATGCTGATGAAAAAGAAGAACACCTTCTACGACTTCATCGACGCCGCCGATTACCTGGTCAAGGAAAAATGGACCAGTCCGAACCGCCTGATCATCCAGGGCGGCAGCGCCGGCGGCCTGCTGATGGGCGCCGTGGTCAACATGCGCCCGGAGCTGTTCCACGGCGTGCACGCGGCCGTGCCGTTCGTCGACGTGATGAACACCATGATGGACGCCACCCTGCCCCTGACCACCGGCGAGTACCTCGAATGGGGCAACCCGACCGAGAAAGCCGCCTACGACTACATGCGCAGCTATTCGCCGTACGATAACATCGAGCGCAAGGCCTATCCGGCCATGCTGGTGACCACGGGCCTGAACGACAGCCAGGTGATGTACTGGGAGCCGGCCAAGTACGTCGCCAAGCTGCGCGCCTACAAGACCGACACCAATGCGCTGCTGCTCAAGACGAACATGGGCGCCGGCCACGGTGGCGCGTCCGGGCGTTACAACGCGGTCAAGGAAGGTGCCTTCAACATGGCGTGGATGCTGTCGCAGTGGGGCATCAAGGAGTAATCGGCCCGTAACCCGGGGTACGAGGCGCTGGCGATCTTGCTGGATTTTTTACTTTTTTCACAAAACCCCTTGCGCACTTTCCGAACTCTAGCTATGATTCGTGCCTCTTCAGACGTGGTGACAAACGTCGGATGCAGTCTCTGAGGTAAGCGAATTTGGGTGCTTAGCTCAGTTGGTAGAGCAGCGCCCTTACAAGGCGCGGGTCGGGAGTTCGAGCCTCTCAGCACCCACCACCATCAGAGACGGTGCATCATGATCAGCAGTACCGATCAGAGTAACACGGAGTGGTAGTTCAGTTGGTTAGAATACCGGCCTGTCACGTCGGGGGTCGCGGGTTCGAGTCCCGTCCGCTCCGCCAGCATCAAAGAAGGGCCCGATTCGTCGGGCCCTTTTTCTTTTCTCTTTTCTTGTTCACCTTCGGAACCGCCTTGGCCCACGCCTACGTCACGTTTCGCCGTCGCCTCGCCATCCACGCGTTCCAGCGTTTTGCCGCCAGCCTGAAAAGCTCGGCCGAGATCATGCTGCTGGTGTTCGCCCAGGTTCTCATCGGCCTGTTCGCACTGGTCGCCCTGCCCCCCATGTATGCCGCCTCCCAGAGCGCCCTGCAAGCGCTTGGCCTGCTCGTTGCGCACGGCCTGGCGATGGCCCTGCCGGCGGTCCTGCTGCGCAAGCGCGTGCTGCCGCTCGACGTGGTGTACTGGGTGCGCCGCCTGCCGGTGCCGCCGGCCACGCAACTGGCGGCGGACGCGCTGGTGGCCGGCATGATGGTCGGGCCGCTGGCGCTGCTGTACGCGGTGTCGGCGACGGTCTGGCTGTGGCAGCGGCCCGACTGGCTGCTGCCGGTGCGCGGCGTGCTCGGTACCCTGTTCTCGCTGATGCTGACCTATGCCTGCGCGGTGGCGGTGCTGTCGCTGCGCGCGCGCCGTGCCCCATCGAGCGCGCGCTGGCAGCGCCGCCTGGCAGCGCCGCCGGTGCGCTACCAGGCGCGCCACTGGCGTGCGCGCGTGCTCATGCTGTGGCATCGCTTGTTCTGGCTGCCCTTCTGGCGCAACGAGAACATGGTCGGGCGCCAGCAAACCCTGTTGCTGGCAGCGGCCGTGGGCGCGGCGCTGCCGTGGATGCAGGCGCCGCCCGGCATCGTGCGCGCGCTGCTGGCGCTGGCCACCAGCGCGCTGATGGTGCTGCTCACCGACCGTGGCGACAAGGCCGTGCGCGAGCAGCTCGCCGCGCTGCGCCCGCTCATGGCGGCCTGGCCGCTGCAAGAGCGTTCGCTGGCGCTGGCGGCGCGCGCGTTTGCGCTGCTGCCCGCACTGCTGGTGCTGGCGCTCGTGTTCGCCGGCGGCGCGCCGCATGGCCTGTGGGGACGGCCGGCCGGCCGCGCCTACCTGATCCTCGGCTGCGTGGCCCAGCTGCTGCTGGTGGCGATCCCGCGTTTTACAGCGCGCGGGCGGGTCGGCCTGGTGGCGGTTCAGATTCTGGTATTGACTGCGGTAGGGAGCGAATTATGGGAGTAGAACAGCAGCCGGTGCTGCGCATCGAGGGGCTGCATTTTCATTTCGATACGCGCCCGGTGTTCAGCGATTTTTCGGCGGCGATCGAGCCGGGCATCACCTGGCTGCGCGGCGCCAACGGCATGGGCAAGACCACCTTGCTCAAGCTGGTGGCCGGCACGCTCACGCCCAACCGCGGCAGCATCGGGCTGGGCGGCATCGATTGCGCGGCGCAGCCGCTGGCCTACCGGCTGGCGACGTTTTACTGCGGCGGCGACTTGCCGGACTTGCCGTGGCTGACCGTGCAGGAATTCCTCGACCTGCATCTGGCGCTGTATCCGGATGCCGAAGCGCGCCAGGTCGAGCGCCAGCTGGACGCGTTCGGGGTCACGGGCACGCTGGAACAGGCGCTGTCGACCTTGTCCCTGGGGCAGCACAAGAAGGTGCAGCTGTCGCTGGCGCTGGCCTTGCCGGTGCGCTTGCTGCTGCTCGACGAGCCGTTCAACGGACTCGATGCGGCGGCCGTGGAGTACTTGCGCGGGCAGCTGGGCGAACGCGGGGCACGGCAGGATGCGTGCGTGCTGCTGACCAGTCACCTGGAGCCGCTGGTGGAGGTGAAGCGGATGCTGGATCTGGATCGCTAGCCCCGTCGTTCCTGGCATTGCCAGAACCGACAGCGGGTCAGGCGCACTGCTGTATCGGCCGCACCGGCTGCCCCACCTCGACCCGGTTGCGTCCCGCGCTCTTGGCCACGTACAGCGCATGATCGGCGCGCGCCAGCGCCGCGTTGATATGCTCGCCCTGTTCGATCGATACCACCCCGATACTGACCGTCATCGCATACGCGTCTTCCAGGGATGGCAAGCGCGCCGCGAGCACCGCGAGGCGCAGCCGTTCGGCCGCCTGCAACGCGCCCGTCAGGCAGGTTCCCGGCATCACCAGCGCAAACTCCTCGCCACCGAGCCGGCCCATGATGTCATGCTCGCGCAAGGTGGACTGCGCGGTGGCGCTGAACACGCACAGCGCATCGTCGCCGGCGGCATGCCCGAAGCGGTCGTTCAGGCACTTGAAGTGATCCAGGTCGAGCATCATCAGCGCGACCGGGCTGCGAAGGCGCGCGGCGAGCAGGCGCGCACTCGCGGTCCGCTCGAAAAACGCGCGCCGGTTGACCAGCCCCGTGAGGCTGTCGATGGTGGCCAGCAGCGCCATCGCGCGGTCGTCCTTCTCCTTGCACAGCAGCAGAAAGCCGAAGCCGTTCACGATCATCAGGAGGTAGCCGGCGATGTACGCGACACTCTGCAGCACGCCCGGCGTACCGCCGCCGAGCACCATGCCGGCGGAACTGCAGCAGGCGCGCAGCGCCATCGCCACCGAGAACACCAGGTTGTTGGCGCCGATGATGCGCTGCAGGTCCGAGGCCGCGCGGCCCGGACGCAGCAGCGCGGCCGCCATCGCCCCGCTGAACAGGGCGATCATCAGCGACAGCATCACGCCCAGCTCGCGCGCGCCGGCGCCGCCCAGCGGCGCCAGATGGTACAGCAGCAGCGCCATGGCCGTGAACGGATACAGCAGGCGCCGCCAGCGCTGGTAGCCCAGGAAATCGCAATAGGCGGCCGCTTCGACCGCTATGCCCAGCATCAGCACCGTGGACACGCCCATGCCCATCCACAGCGGCGCACCGTCGGTCTGCAAGTAGGCCAGCAGGTTGGCCGCACCCTGCACCAGCTTGGCCCACTTCCACTTGCGCATGGCCGGATGGACTGTACCGGAACGCGCGTAACCTGCCATCAGCATGGCGAAGGCAATATTGCCCACGGCCATGACCAACGTGAAGGTTTTGATATCGATCACAGCGCTTTTCCTCGTGGATAAAACACGGCCGCCGCCGCAGGCGACGCATCAGCAGGCCCGCACGACAGAGAGTACGTATTGAAATGTTAAGTTGTATTACTGCAAGGCATCATATTACACTAGTTATCGCTGCGGTTCTTGCTGTGGCAAAATTATGGTAAACACGGACGACAGCAGTCCCGGCGGCAAATCTGCTGCACACGCCAGTTGCATGGCGCATAATCGAGCTCGTGCGTGTTATCCCCCTCTGGAGTTAATTTGATCTTTGGTTTTCTGAAATCGCCGCCGCTGTCGCCCCGCCTGCACCGCCTCAAGAGTTCGGTCCTGTTCAATTCCCTGACCCCGCTCGAACTGAAGATCGTCGATGGCCTGATGCATGAGCGGCGCTACCTGACCGACGAAATCGTGTTCGACCAGGGCGAGGAAGGCCAGGCCCTGTACCTGGTCACGTCGGGCAAGGTGGCGATCAGCCGCGCCAAGGGCAGCGCCTTCATGGTGGTGTCCGAACTCGGGCCGGGCAGCGTGTTCGGCGACATGGCGCTGCTGGACGATTCGCCGCGCACGGCGCAGGCGCGCGCCATGGAAAACTGCGAGCTGGCGGTCTTCTTCCGCGCCGATTTCCTGGGCTTGATGGAAACCGACGCCGTGATCGGCTACAAGATTTCGCTGACCCTGGCGCGCCTGGTCGGCCAGCGCCTGCGCGACTGGATGGGCGGCAGCCCGCAGGTGGAAGCCTTATGAACTCGCGCGATCGCGCCGGGCCCGTGGTCTGGTGCGGGATCATCGCGGTCACCTGCCTGCTCCTGATCCTGCTCGAACACACGCTGTGGCTGGCCATTCCCTTCATCTTCGGCACGGTCCTGTACTACATCCTGCTCGCGCCCATGCAGCGCCTGATCCGCGCCGGCGTCGGCCAGGACCTGGCCGCGCTGACCGTGGGCGGCGGCTTCGTGGCGGTGCTCTCGCTGGTGCTGGTGCTGGTGTTCTCGTACGTGGCGGTGCCGGAGGAATCGTGGCAGGCGCTGCTCGGGCACTACCTCGAAGGCGGCGTGACGTTTGTCCGCAACACCATGCAGCTGCTCGAGAAAAAATTTCCGGTGTTCGAACAGATGCACCTGACGCGCCTGGTGAACCGGCGCTTCAAGTCCTTCACCGACAATTTCGCCCAGCAGCACCTGGCCGGGCTGCTGGTGGTGATCGCCGGCTGGCTGCCGTCGCTGCTGCTGGCGCCCTTCCTGACCTTTTTCTTCCTGCGCGACGGCGCCAGCTTCAAGCGCTTCCTGGCGCGCGCGGTGCCGAATGCGTTTTTCGAGAAGACCCTGTTCCTGCTGCACGAAGTCGACCAGACCGCGCGCCGCTACTTCCAGGGCCTGATCAAGCTGACCGTGATCGACACCATCATGCTGGCGCTCGGGCTGTGGATGATCGGGGTGTCCTCGCCGCTGGCGCTGGCGCTCATTTCGGCGGTGCTGGCCTGGGTGCCCTTTGTCGGCTCGGTGGCCGGCTGCATCATGGTGGTGGTGGTGGCCGCCACCGACGCGCCCTCGAATGCGGTGATCGGCTACGGCGCGATCGGCGTGTTCGTGGCGGTGCGCCTGCTGGACGACTTCATCTTCATGCCGCTCACCCTGGGCCGCAGCCTGCAAATCCATCCGCTGATGACGGTGCTGATGATCTTCGTGGGCGGCTCGCTGGCCGGGGTGGCCGGGCTGATGCTGGTGCTGCCGCTGCTCGGCGTGGTGATGGTGGTCGGTGAAACGCTGGGCTGCCTGGTGACCAATGCGCGCCGGCGCGCGCGCCACCGCAACGCCATGGCGCTGCGCGTCAGGCAGGCCAGCGTGGGGCTGTCGAAGTAAGATCCGCGCCGGCGGCCAGGGCGCGCGTTTGCGCCATGAGCATGGCGTCGAATTGCGCGGCCGGGACCGGGCGCGCGAACAGGTAGCCCTGGCCGTAGTCGCAACCGGCCGCCAGCAGCAGGTCGCGCTGCTCGTGGGTCTCGACGCCTTCGGCGATCACCCGCAGGCCGAGCTTGTGGGCCATGACGATGATCGCTTCCGACAGCGCCATGTCGCTCGACTCGGGCGCCAGGTTGCGGGTGAAGGAGCGGTCGATTTTAAGATAGTCGATGTCGAATTTTTTCAGGTACGACAGCGAGGAATAGCCGGTGCCGAAATCGTCCAGCGCCACCTGGATGCCGGCGTCGCGCAGTTGCAGCAGCTTGTCGGTCACGCCGCTGCTGGCGTCGAGCAGCAAGCCTTCGGTGATCTCGACCACCACCGCCTGGCCGGACAGGCCCAGTTCGCGCAGGTGCGCCAGCCAGCCTTCGTAACCCTTGCCTTCGCGCTGGAATTCGAGCGGCGACTGGTTCACGCTGACCTGGAACTCGGGATGGTGATCGCGCCGCCAGCGGCTGGCCCAGCGCGCCGACTCCATGAACACCCACTCGCCGATCTCGATAATCAGGCCGCTCGACTCGGCCAGCGGAATGAACTCCAGGGGGCTCACCAGCCCGCGCTGCGGATGCTCCCAGCGGATCAGGGCCTCGGCCTTGTGGATCTTGCCAGTGCGCAGGTGCACGATGGGCTGGAAGTACACGCGGAACTGTCCGCCCTTGAGGGCACTGCGCAAGTCGTTGGTCATGCGCATGCGGTTGATGGCCGCCACCTGCAGGGCCGGGGTGAAGTAGCTGAAGCGGTTGCGGCCCGCGTTCTTGGCCGCATACATGGCCTGGTCGGCGTGCTTGAGCAGGTCGTCGATATCGCGCGCGTCGTCCGGATACAGGGTGATGCCGACGCTGGCCGAGATATACGCCTGCTCCTGGCCGAGCGTGAACGGCGCCTGCAGCACGTCGAGGATCTTTTGCGCGATCACGCCCACGCTGCCGGTTTCGCCCAGCTGCGGCAAGATCACGGTAAATTCGTCGCCGCCCAGGCGCGCCACCGTGTCCGACTCGCGCACGCAGCCGCTGATGCGGCGCGCGGCGTCGACCAGCAGCACGTCGCCCTGCTGGTGGCCGAGCGTGTCGTTGACTTCCTTGAACTGATCGAGGTCGATGAACAGGATCGCGATGCGGGTGCCCTCGCGCCGGCAGCGCAGGATGTCGTGTTCGAGGCGGTCGTGGAACATGCGCCGGTTGGGCAGGCGCGTGAGCGGATCGAAATTGGCCTGCTGCCAGATCAGCGCTTCCGAGGTCTTCTTCTCGGTCACGTCCTCGATCATGCACAGGTGGTGCGCGCTGGCGCTGGCGCTGGCATTGGGGTCGATGGCGGCGATCGACATGTCGACCCAGACCACGCTGCCGTCGGGGCGCAGCAGGCGGCGCGCGCTCTTGAAGCCGGCGATGCTGCCGGCGCCCAGCTGCACCATGCGCGCCGCTTCGGCGGCCACGTCGTCGGGATGGGTGATGTCGTCGCAGCGGCCGCGCTTGAGGTCTTCCGAGGAGCGCCCGGTGATCTCGGCGAAGCGCGGGTTGATGTCCTTGAACTGGCCGCTGGCCGAATCGATCAGGGCGATGCCCATCGGCGCTTCCTCGAACATGGTACGAAAGCGCAGTTCGCCCTGGCGGATGCTTTCCGCGGCGCGGCGCCGTTCGCGCGCCAGCAGCGACACGTGCACGGCGGCGCCGCCGACCAGCAGCAGGCCGGCCGCCAGCAGCGCGCGGTACAGCCAGGTCAGGTAGCTGGCGGCGGGGTCGGTGCTGTACATGAAGCCGTCGAAGGAGGCGCCGCGCGGCAGCATGCCCAGGTCGGCGTAGATATCGGCGATGTGGCGCCAGCGGTCCGGATTCATGTAGCCGATTTCAACCAGCACCGGCTGCACCAGCGGTTCCATCTGGCGCGCCTCGAACAGCAGGTGCTGGCGGTCGTGGCGGCGCGTATACTTCGACAGGATCAGGTCCGCGATCTCTTCCTGGTTGGCCATGGCATAGGCCCAGCCCTTCATGCTGGCGGCGCGGAAGGCGCGCACGCGCCCGGGGTGGGCGGCGATCTGGCGCTCGTTGGTGAACAGGTTGTCGCCGTAAAAATCGATGCCGGCCGCGCGCGGGCTGTGCACGTCGTAGGCAAAGCCGATGCGGTCCAGGTAATCGGGTTCATTGGTCAGGTAGGCCGAGTAAGCCTCGACCTTGCCCTTGGCCAGGTCGTCCGGATTGAAACTGTGGTCGACGCGCACCAGGCTGCTGACGGGGACGCCTTCCTTGTTCAGGTAAGCGATCAGTTCGTCGGCCTGGGTGAGTTCGTCGATGAGCGAGCCGATCATCACGCGCTTGCCCTTGAGATCGCGCACATCGGGCGTGCCGCTGCGCTTGCCTACCAGCAGGACGTAGGGCGAATGCTGGAAGATCACCCCCAGCACCACCAGGGGCTTGCCGGCCAGGCGCGCCAGCAGCAGGCTGCTGTTGCCGACCCCGAATTCGGCCTTGCCGGCGCTGACACTGCGCTCCGGCTCGTTGCCATCGCTGCCTTCGGCGATGTGCACGTCGAGGCCGGCGTCGCGGTAATAGCCTTTTTCGAGGGCGGCGTAATAGCCGGCGAATTGGAACTGATGGGTGTGTTTGAGCTGGAGCGTGATTTTGTCGAGTGCCCGCGCGGGCAGGCTGATGCACATGGCGAGCGCCACGGCAAACGCAACGGCTTTCGGCGCGGACGCGAAAGCCGTCGACGCGCGGCGGGCCAGGGGGAGTCGGATCATCAGTCGGTCACACCGCTAGGTGTGCACTAAAGCAACGTATGAATACGATTGTACTGACCTTCCCGGTCGCGGCAGCGGAAAATGCGCACTGTGTGCGTGGCACAACAATCCGTGTTGCAAACG
Organism: Massilia frigida; assembly: GCF_011682175.1. Classification (GTDB taxonomy): domain Bacteria; phylum Pseudomonadota; class Gammaproteobacteria; order Burkholderiales; family Burkholderiaceae_D; genus Telluria_A; species Telluria_A frigida. Next base: position 198,468 of record NZ_WHJG01000005.1, on the reverse strand, counting down.
CGACGGCCTGCGTAAGCCGAATGCTCTTGACTTAAGAGCCGTCGCCCCCCGCGCCAGGGGGGCGACGGGGGTTAATTGCCGGTGCCGGCGGGGGTTATTTGCGGCGCGCCCCGGCCTTGGCCACAGGCGCGGCCTTCGGCTTGGTCTTGATCGTCGCCAGGATCGATGGACGCACCTTCGATTCCGGGGCGATGAAGGGCGTCGGCGCCAGCGCGCGCTCGGTCTTGCGCTTGGGCGCGGCCGCAAACTTGTCGAGCGTGCCGGCGCCCGAGGTCTGCCGCTTGCGCTCGCCCGCCGCCAGGCCGCCGTCTTCCGACGCCTGCCAGCTCGGCACCAGGTGGCGGTCGCCATTGCCGATCAAATCGCCACGGCCCATCTTGACCAGCGTTTCGCGCAGGATCGGCCAGTTGGCCGGGTCCTGGTAGCGCAGGAAGGCCTTGTGCGAACGGCGCACCTTGCCGCTCTTGGCCGTTTCCACGATCTCGGAATCGGCCGTCACCTTTTTCAGCGGATTCTTGCGCGAGTGGTACATGGTCGTGGCCATCGCCATCGGGGTCGGCATGAAGGTCTGCACCTGGTCGAGCTTGAAGTTGTTTTTCTTCAGCCACAGCGCCAGGTTGAGCATGTCTTCGTCCGTCGTGCCCGGGTGAGCCGCGATGAAATAAGGAATCAGATACTGCTTCTTGCCAGCTTCCAGCGAGAAACGGTCGAACATTTCCTTGAATTCGTCGTAAGCGCCGATGCCGGGCTTCATCATTTTCGACAAAGTACCTTCTTCGGTGTGCTCAGGTGCAATCTTGAGCAAGCCGCCCACGTGGTGGGTCACCAGTTCCTTGACGTATTCCGGCGAACGCACGGCCAGGTCGTAGCGCAGGCCCGAGCTGATCAGCACTTTCTTGATGCCAGGAATGGCGCGCGCCTTGCGGTACAGGGAAATCAGCTTGCTGTGGTCGGTACCGAGGTTGACGCAGATGGTCGGGTAGACGCACGACAGGCGGCGGCACGACACTTCGATTTCCTTGTCCTTGCAGGCCAGCCGGTACATATTGGCGGTCGGGCCGCCCATGTCGGAAATGGTGCCGGTGAAACCCTTGGTCTTGTCGCGGATATGCTCGATTTCGCGCAGGATGGACGGCTCGGAGCGGCTCTGGATGATGCGCCCCTCGTGCTCGGTAATCGAGCAGAAGGTGCAGCCGCCGAAGCAGCCGCGCATGATGTTGACCGAGAAGCGGATCATGTCCCAGGCCGGAATCTTGGCCTTGCCGTAGCTCGGGTGCGGGGCGCGCGCGTAGTTCATGTCGTACACGCCATCCATCTCGTCCATGGCCAGCGGCAGCGGCGGCGGGTTGAGCCAGACGTCGCGTTCGCCGTGCGCCTGCACCATCGCGCGCGCATTGCCGGGGTTCGATTCGAGATGGAACACGCGCGAGGTGTGCGCGTACATCACCGGGTCTTCCTTGACCACGTCGTAGGATGGCAGGCGCACCACGGTCTTGTCGTGCTTTTCCTTGGCCATGGCCAGGCGTTCTTCGCGCGACATGATGCGGATCGGCTTGACCACTTCCTTGGGCTGGGCATTGTCGGTGGCGCAGGCGGACTTGTCTTCCTGGGCCATCGCGTAAGGATCGTGGTGGGCGTCGACCTTGCCGGGCACGTCGACCCGGGTCGAATTGTGCACGCCCCAGTCGTCGCCGGGCAGCCAGCCGGAGGGCACCATGAAGGCGGTGCCGCGCAGGTTGCGGATATCCTTGATGTTTTCGCCGGCCGCCAGGCGGTGGGTCAGGTCGACCAGGGCGCGTTCGGCGTTACCGAACAGCAGCATGTCGGCCTTGGAATCGGGCAGCACCGAGCGCCGCACCTTGTCGGACCAGTAATCGTAGTGGGCGATGCGGCGCAGCGACGCTTCGATCGAGCCGATGATGACCGGCACATCGGGGAAGGCTTCGCGCGCGCGCTGGGCGTACACGGTGACGGTGCGGTCCGGGCGCTTGTTCGGCTCGCCATCGGGCGTGTAGGCGTCGTCGGAGCGGATCTTGCGGTCGGCCGTGTAGCGGTTGACCATCGAATCCATATTGCCGGCGGTGACGCCGAAATACAGATTGGGTTTACCGAGCACGCGGAAAGCTTCGGCCGAGAGCCAGTCCGGCTGGGCGATGATGCCGACCCGGAAGCCTTGCGCTTCGAGCAGGCGGCCGACCAGGGCCATGCCGAAGCTCGGATGGTCGATGTAGGCGTCGCCCGTGACGAGGATGACGTCGCACGAATCCCAGCCCAGGGCGTCCATTTCGGCGCGGGACATGGGAAGGAAAGGCGCGGCGGGTGCGCGGCTAGACCGTTTCGGGACGGTCGCAAACAGGTTTGTTGGGGAGTTCATTGGGCGGTATTGTACCGGAAAACCTTCCGGAGCAACTTGCCTCCGCCCTTTTTCGAGGGCGATTGCAACGAAAAAACGTCTTATGTTTCAACAACTTGTGACGTTTGTGCCACATTTACAGGCAGCTGCCGGGGCTGGAGCAAGGCCCGCAAGCAGCGGGGCCTGGCTACTTAGATACCCATGTTTGACAGCATCCGGCCCAGCTCGCGCAGGGCGGGCTCCAGGCGCGGGTGTTCGGCAGCGAATTTGGCAGTGATTTCCTGGGTGCGCTCGGCCAGCCCGTAGGTGGTGGTGTCGGCCGGTTCGGCTGGCAGGTAAGCCGCCGGGTCGTGCGCCGTAGCGGACGCTTCGGCTTGCTCGGCAAGCGCATCCTCGCTGATGGCGGCCAGGGCAGCGGAAGCACGCTTGTCCAGCAGGGCCTGGATGTCGCCGTCGAGCTGCATCAGCAAGCCTTGCAGTTCTTCATCGACCTGATCCGTCTGCGCCAGGCTGGCATGCAGGGTTTTCAGGTGCGACTTCAGGTTCGCTGTGTCGTCGTTCAACATGTCATCCTCGTTAGTTGTCAAAAGTGGTCGCCAGATACAGTTCTTCCACCCTGGTCCGCGCCCATGGCGTCTTGCGCAGGAATTTCAGGCTTGACTTGATGCTCGGATCGCTGATGAAACAATTGATGTCGATCCGCTTGCCAAGCTCATCCCAGCCGTAATGCGCGACCAGCCGGGTCAACAGTGATTCTAAGGTAATACCGTGTAAGTCGTGAACACTCATTGCTGCGCTTGATCCTATGGGGGTGGGGGGGGAAAGGCCATACCGTCCTTATACACCCAAATGGCGGCGTAATCCATCGCGCAGCGCGGCCAGCTTGAGCGTCTTGCGGACCGTGGCGCGTGCGCATTACTCGCGGAAAATGCGCACCTCGGCAGAGCGCCGCTGCGCGAGCTCCACCATGTGGACGGTGCCGCGCGCGCAGCCAGGCTTGCCGTAATCCGCGTGGAAAGCCAGCACCAGGTCGATGCCGGTGTCGAGCATGCGTTGGTTCAGGCCACGCCAGGCTTCGCCGGGAAAGGCGCGCTGGTCGGCGCGGTTCTTTTGCATACGCTGCACGGTCAGGCCCAGCCCGGTGGCGACAGCCATCGCGCAGGCATCGGCGCCCGGGGTGTCGCCGGTGACGATCACGCTGTGCGGCGGCAGTGGCGACAATGCGCGCCGTATCGTGTCGGGGTTGTCCCAGGTGGTCGAACCCGTGACCAGCACGCGCAGGACGGGCCGCTCAGACACAGGTAAAGTTAAACATGAGCTTCAAATCGAAGCGCTTGATCAGCTCGGTTGTCGACTTCCCGGTGGCAATCATCGGGTATGGTACTTCCGAAAGGCATCCCAGGCACAAATCGGCCGAGTCGGCTTGTGCGATCACCCCGCGCAGGAAATCGGCGTGGGGAGTCAGGGTTTCCAGCAGCCAGTCGACATGGTCGTCGAGCGGCAGGCTCCTATCCAGGGGCGAGGAGAGCAACCACAGATCGTGCTTGTTAAGGCGCTCTGAACGAGGATAGCGCGGCTGGCCAGCCAGACGCAGCATTGTCGGCACAAGGCCGGTGACCGCATTGATCTCGTCATGCAACTTGCCCGCCCCAAAGATGCGCAGCGCCGCGTCATATCGGAAGTAGCGCGAGGTATGGCGCTCCCATTTCTCCATGGAGACGCGTTCCTCGCGCTTGTGGATACGGCTCAGTTTTCGCTTGAGCGACGCGCGCACATGGGCCATCGTGTTTCCTCGCAAGGCACTCTTATTTACTGAACAACCATTCGCCGCCGGCCTGGCGCTGCACTTCGTGACGCGACTTGCCCGACTCGCCGCTGCTGTCGGAAACGTACACCACTTCAAAGCGCAGGGCGTTCTTGGCCGGCATGTCCCAGCCATGGATGCGCACCACCGTGGCGCATTCGCCCTTGGTGTGGCGGCGCATGGTTGGCAGCGGGCCACCGATGTAATTGTTGTTCGGATAGGTCTTGCCCGGCGCCGCGTACACGTTGAGCGCGCTGGCGTCGTAACCACCGAGGCAGGAATTCGCCTTCAGGAACGGTGCAATGGTCGGTGCCGCTTCCGCGACGGCCTGCTGCAGCGCCTTGTTGGTGGTTTTTACTTGCAGTTCCGCATCGATCTTGGCCGCTTGGGCATCGGTGATCGACGCCAGCTGCGGTCCTTTTGCCTGCGACGTCGCGGCTGCGCACAGCAGCAGGGGAAGAAGGAGCATGTTGGTATGGCGGCGCATGATACCTTTGTCGCAATGATGTTTGGATTGCATTATCTTAACATTAATCAAATCGAGAGAATGGCTGGGTCAACCATGGATGCGCAGCGATCAGCGACGACACAGGCGCGCCAGCAAAGCTGCCACACCCCACCAGACGGCGGCCCAGAACAGCACCACGCAGACCCATCCCGGCACGGATGGCGCGGCCCAGCCGCCGGATGCGCCGTTACCGAACACCGGCAGCCTGAGCGCATCGAGCACGAACAAGGGGCCGTAGATGGTGGCGGCGATGGCCGGCCCCAAGGTGCTGGTACCGGCCCAGATCCAGGCGATCGTTGCATGGACGCCCGCCAAGCCGACGAACAGCACAGTACGCGGTTGCATGATGTTTACTCGTCAGGATGGCTCAACCGGGCGCGGGCCGGAGCGGCTTGCTTGCGCTTCGGCGGCAACGGCCAGCCGTTCAAGCAAACGCAACTGTGCGTTGAGGTGGGCGCTCTGCGACTCCAGCAGCACCATCATTCTGTTCTGCGGCGAATTTTTGCCGTTCGCGCGCTTGATAAAGTAAATGTACACGCCAATTAACAGCAGCATCGGCCCCCAGCTGTACAGAAAATCAAGAATTTGGGACGTCACCGATGGCGACTGCTTGCGGTGCGGCTTGATCGCCTCGGCCGAGATGATGCGAATTTCCTGCGATGCATATGCCTCTTTCTCGCGCGCAGCAAGATCGCGGATGCGGAACGCGACCTCCCCGGACGCTGGCACGACAAGCTCATCGACAGACTGGGTCACGGTATCGACGAGGACGTGGTTGGCGTCAAAGTATTTCACTTCCAGCATGATGTCCCGGACGCCGTCGGCCGACCCATTCTTCAGCGTTGCCAGGGACGTGACCATGCGCGGTCCATCCGACACCTCGAACGAGGTATTGCTGACCGCCAGCTTGTTGACCACGGCCGGGGAAGCGTCGTCGTAGCCGCAAGCAAACGCCGACGCCGGGAAGGCCAATATGCAGGCCAACCGTGCGATAAATATTTTCATGGTACTTTCAGGTGAAGTGTATCAAGGGGACGAGCGGCGCAGTTGACGGTTCTGGCCTGCGCCCTGGCCACCATCGCGCTCGTTGTAAAACAGGCGCATCTTACGCTACCCGGAAACGCCGCCAGCAGCGGATGAACCGTGCCGCATTGCTCCCAGGCTTCAGAATGGCTCAGTCGTCAGCCGGCTGCGCAGCGCCGCGTACCCGCGCTTCGGCGACCAGCGCCAGCCGCTCAAGCATGCGCGCATGCGTGCCGAGGTGGGCCGTCTGCGTTTGCATCAGCGCCAGGGCGGTGGTGGTGGCCGACTGCTTGCCGATCAGGCGTTTCATGAAATAGATCAAGAAGCCCAGCAATGCCAGCAAGGGTAGCCAGACAAGCAGGAATTCCCGCATGAATGGGCTGAGCGCGGATTTTTCCGGAGGCGGACTGATCGCCTCGGCGGAGACCACGCGCACTTCCTGCGACACGTACGACGCCGCCGGCTGGGAAAGCCGCTCGCGCATGCGGAACGCCACCTCGCCGGCTGCTGGCGCAATCACGTTGTCGACACAGCGCGTGAAGGTATCGACCAGCGCATGCTTGGCGTCGAAGTATTTCACCTCGAACATCACTTCCCTGACCCGGTCGGCGGACGCATTCTTCAGCGTACCGAGCGTGGTGGCGGTACGCCCATCCTCGGACAAGCTGAACGTCGCCTTCTGCACCGCCAGCTGCGCAAGCGGCACCGGGGTGCTGCCGTCGCGGCCGCAGGCGAACGCGCTTGCGGACATGGCCAGCAAGCACGCGGCGTGCGCGATCGGTTTTTTCATGGTGCTTCCAGGTGAGGTGTTTCAGGAAGGCGGACAGCGCACTCGACGGGGCTGGCCTGCGCCTTGGCCACCATCTCGCCCGCTGCAAAACAGCCCCATATCATCACGCCCAGCAAGCACCCCGCCGGCAGCAGGTGCGCCGCGCCGTACAGGGTGGCGCGCCAGCCACGCACGATGCGCCTGGGCGAAAACACCTTGATGCCGGGGGCGGGAAACTGTCCGCTGCGCAGGCTACGGTAACCGGGCACGCCCAACACCAGGCCCGCCAGCACCGCAAACAGCAGCGGCAAGCCCACGAAGAGGCCGTAGTTCAGCACCACGATGCCATTGACGCCGCCGATGTCGCGGCACCTGGCCGTCGCGGAGAACGCCGCCAGCCAGGGATAAAACCACAACTGGGCCGCCAGCAGCAGCGCGAGCGCCGGGGGCAGGATGATCAGCGCGAGGCGCAGCCGCTCGGCGCGCGTGTATTGTTCTGCAAATTCAGGTGTTTCCAGCATGTTCCTTATCCTGTGGCGGGTTGGCCGGGCGGTACATGACGTCCGAGCGCAGCACATACTTGACGCCGCCGGCCAGCGCGGCGCCCTCGTGCCAGGTGTCGTGCACGAACAGCAGGGCCGACCCGGTCCTCGGCGTGACGCGAAACTCCTTGAAGACCGTGTCGCCGCCCTCGTAGCCCTGGTTCAGGTACACGAGGAAGGTCAGCTTGCTGCTCAGTCCATCTTCGCTCCACGGGCCATCCTTGTGCATCTTGAAGCGCTGGCCCGCCGCATACTTGTAGAAGCGCAGCTCGCGCGGCAGCCCGAGCGCCGCCTGGCCGTCGAGTCCGGGCAGGCCGGCCGCCGCCAGGCGCTGCCACAGCAGGGCGATCCAGTCGGGCGCGTCGAACTGGGCGCGCTCGTTGTTGCGGATCGTCGGCATCGGCCTGGCGCCTTGCGCCGTGCGGACCGCGGCCGCCGCGAAACCGCGCGCCTCGGCCAGCGCGATCAGCTCGCCGCACTCGCGCACATCGAGAAAACCATCGATGGACCACACCGCCGGCGCATGGGTGACGACCTGCATGGGGCTCGGTTTACCTCTTCTTGCGCGCAGCGCGCGGCGCCGGACGCGCGCACTTGTCGTCGAAGACCGAGGCCTCGACCACGAAATCGCGCGCATCCGCATCCTTGGGCATGGACGTGCGCAAGTGCGCGGCGATGGCCCTCACTTCCGCATCCAGCGCGCTGGCGCCGCCGCACCCGGCAACCCGGCGCTTGATGGTGGCGGCCAGCATGGCCGAGCGCCCGTGCTTGACCGAATTGGGCATGGTGACGCGCCGGATCGCCAGGATTTCCTCGTAGCGCAGCAAGGCCGCCGGGTTCTGGTCCTGATGCTCGTGCATGCTGCCGATATCGTTGATGACGGCGACCGTTTCCTCGGATTGCGCACCGAAGGTTTGCACGGCCTGCGGCAGCATTGCCTCGAACAGTTCCTGGGCGCGCTTGTGGCCGCGCTCCGCGCTGTAGCTCATCGCGTGCGCGGCGCGCACTTCCAGCGTCACCGGGTCGGCCATGCCGAGCGTGGCGCCGTACACCGCGATGGCGCGCTCGTACCATTCGCGCCCGGTCCGGTTGTCGTTCTCGCGCATATAGCTGCCGCCAAGGTTTACGTAACTCATGCCGACCTGGTAGCTGTCCTCGCCATGGACCTTGCGGCGCAACGCCAGCGCTTCGGTCAACAGGCGGCGCTCGCCGGCCACGTCGCCCCTCAGGCCCAGCATGCGTCCGAGCGCGTCGGCCGCATCGGCTTCGAGCTGGGGGTTGGCGTTCTTGCGTGCCTGCGCCTGCACCTCGGCCATCTCGGCCTGGACGCTGCCGAATTCCTTCATCTGCATGCGCTGCTCGGCGCTGTCGAGCATGGCCTGGGCGGCCTGGTTCGATTCCTTGCCGTACCCGGCCCGGCAGGCTTGCACGGCGGCGGCATAGCCGGTGCGGCCAGCCACCGGGTCGCCGCTGTCGCTGGCGCGCTGGGCGTCGAGCCCGTACGCGTGGCACAGCACTGCGGAAGCATCGTGCGTGCGGGTTTTCTCGGCGCGGGCACCGGCGATGGCTTGCTGCAGGGCCGCCGTCGAGGCGGGGGCCTTGCCTTCGTTATCCAGCGCCAGCGCATTGCAATACAGGCGCTGCGGCCCGAATTCGAGCGCGTCGGCATCGCTACAGCAATCGGCGCCGCTACAGCGCGGGCCGCCCTCGCCCGGCTCTTCGGTCAGTTGTACGTCGGGTGGGCGCACCGGTGTGGTGGTACAGGCCGCCAAGCCAAGGGCGCACAGCAGGACGGACGCGAGCGGGAGAAAGCGAGGTGTGAGCATAGAGGCAACGTTCGGAAAGAGGGACGTGCCTGATTATAGAGCATGGTCGCTATACCAATTTTTATCAAGGAAGCTGGGGCGTACCGGCGCTTGCTTCAGGTGGCCGATGAGGCGCTCGACATGGCGCACCTCGTCGATGCCCAAAAAACCATAACGCTGCAAAGTGTTCCCGCTCCTGGACATCACCTCCGATGCGGCTTCCAACAGGAGGTCGCCGCTGTCGTCGCGCCCGCCGATGCAGTCGGCATGCACCAGGCCGGCCGGTGCGTAGGTACGCGTGACGAGCGGACCGCTGGCGTCGATCGTCAGGGCCCGTCCGGTGGTAATGGCATGCACCACGCTGAGCGCAGCCTTGCGCATCTTGAACGGCTGATACAGGTGGTAAATACCAATCGATAGAAACATCAACGGCACGCACAGCATCATCAATGGGGCGATGTCTCCCGGCCGATTGCTTGCCCACATTGCCGGGGCCAGAAACCCGGTGAGAACCAGGCTAAAGAGCGTCCACACGATAAAAAAGGATTGCTCCGCCAGACCTCTTTTCAGATAACTGTTAGGGATGGGCTGCGCGGCCCAGACCAGCCGTTCGTCCGGCGCCATTTCCGCGCGCAGCGCCTGGCGCAGCTTGTCCGGCAAGGGCCCGATGTCCGGCGTGATGAGGCACTGCTGGAAGCTGGCATGCGGCGTGTTGGGCGCGAGCGGCAGCGTCTTCGCCAGCGCCGCGATGAGTCCATGCACGCGCCGCACCCCGGCAATGCCGAGCATGCCGTAGCGGTTCGTCGTATAGCTGTCACCGTCGTATTCGTGTTCGGTTTCCAGTATCAGGTCGCCCCAGCCGCCGGCATGCTCGGTGCGTTCGATTTGCTGCAGCTGCGCGGGGCGATACAACCTGATCTTTTCGGGATCGTCGCCGCCCAACAGGATGACGCGCTCGCTGGTGATGGCGTACACCACGAAGCGCGCCTGTTCCTTGAGATCGGAGGGCGAGCGCAATCCACGCACGCCAATCAGCAGGAACGGCACGCCGATCAGCGGCAGGAAATCGAAGTCGAGGCCGTACAAGATGAGCGTACGGGCGAGGCCGCCGACAATCCACAGCAGCCCGCAGACCACCATCGCTGCAAACACCACACGGACCTGGTATGCCTCCCGCTTCATATAGTGCTGGGCAATCGGCTGGCCGACCCAGACCAGGCGCTCGTCCGGTGTCAAGGCCGCTTGCAGGCGCTGTTGCAGGTGTTTTGACAATACCGCGATATCGGTCAATCTGGCTCCTTGGAGGAAATCGGTGCCACCATTATCGCGCATCGCCGCATGCGGCCGCCAAAGTGCCGGGGATGAAAAAAATGCCGTCCTGGGCGAACGGCATTCTAGAGAAGTCCAGCCAGGCTTACCTGGCGTTCAGTCCGCGCCGTTCCAGCAGCGGTTCGATGGTCGCATCGCGGCCGCGGAAGTTGCGGTACATCTGCATGGCATCGAGCGTGCCGCCTTTCGACAGCAGCGTCTTGCGGAAGTGATCGCCATTCTTGCGCGACAAGCCGCCGTTTTCCTTGAACCATTCGACGGTATCGGCGTCCAGCTTTTCACTCCACAGGTAACCGTAATACCCGGCCGAATAACCGCCCGAGAACACGTGCGAGAAGTAGGTGGAGCGGTAGCGTGGGGGCACCGGCGCGAAGTCGACGCCGGCGTCCTTCATCGCGGCCGCTTCAAAGGCCAGCACGTCGGTCGGGATGTGGGCCGCGTCCAGCTGGTGCCAGCGCTGGTCGAGAATGGACGAGGCCAGGTTCTCGGTGGTGCGGTAGCCTTCGTTGAACTGCTTCGACCCGATCACCTTGTCGAGCAATTCCTTGGGCATCGGCTCGCCGGTCTTGTAGTGCTTGGCGTAGTTGCCGAGCACTTCGGGCCAGAGCGACCACATTTCGTTGACCTGCGACGGGAATTCAACGTAGTCGCGCGGCACGGCGGTGCCGGCAAAGCGCGGATAGCTCACGTCCGAAAACATGCTGTGCAGCGCGTGGCCGAATTCGTGGAACAGGGTGCGCAGTTCGTCGTAAGTCAGCAGGGTCGGTTCGCCCGCGGCCGGTTTGGGGATGTTCAGGTGGTTGCCGATGACCGGGCGCGTGCCCATCAGGTGCGACTGCGGCACGTAGGCATTGGCCCAGGCGCCGCCGCGCTTGTTCGCACGCGCGTACAGATCGGCCACGAAGATCGCCAGCGGCTTGCCATCGGCATCGATCACGTCGAACACACGCATGTCGGGGTCGTACACCGGCAAGTCCTTGCGCTCCTTGAAGGTGAGGCCATACAGCTGGCCGGCGGCATAGAACACGCCGTTGGTGAGCACATTGTTCAGTTCAAAATACGGACGCAGCTGGCTCTGGTCGAAATTGAAGCGCTGCGCGCGTACCTTGTCGCTGTAGAAGGCCCAGTCGTGGGCGGCCAGCTGGAAGCCGCCCTTGCCGGCGTCGATCATGGCCTGGATGTCGGCCGCTTCCTTGCGCGCATTGGCCACCGCCGGCTTGACCAGCTCGGCCAGCAGCTTGTTGACGCTGCCGGTATCTTTCGCGGTCTGGTCGTCCAGCACGTAGGCGGCATGGTTCGGATAGCCGAGCAGGGCGGCGCGCTCGGCGCGCAGTGTGGCCAGGCGCAGCACCACGCCGGTATTATCGAACTTGCCGCCGTGGCTGCCGCGCCCCATGGACGCTTCCTGCAGGCGCTGGCGCACGGCGCGGTTGGTCAGCACCGCCATGGCGGCCTGGCCCGTGGTGTTGGTCACCGCGAGCATGAACTTGCCTTCCAGGCCGTTCTGGCTGGCATTCGCGGCCGCCGCATCGATGGCCGCTTCCGGCATGCCATCGAGTTCCGCGCGGCTGTCGACCACCAGCGCGGCAGCCTTGGCCTCGCCCTGCACGTTCTGGCTGAAGGTGGCTTGCAAGGTCGCCAGTTCGGCGTTGTAGGCCTTGAGCTTGCGCTTGTCGGCCGCGTTCAGCCTGGCGCCGGCACGGATGAAATCCTTGTGATAGCGCTCCAGCAGGAACGCCGCTTCGGCGTCGAGCCCGAGCTTGTCGCGCTTGGCGTACAGCGTTTCGATGCGCTCGAACAGTTTCTGGTTCAGGCTGATGGCGTCGCGGTGCGCCGCCGCCTTCGGCGCCAGGGTGAGCTCAAGGGCCTTGATCGCGTCGTTGCTGTTGCCGGCCCCTAAAATGGAGAAGGCCCCGCTGACGCGGTCGAGCAGCGTGCCGGAACGCTCCATCGCCACGATGGTGTTCTCGAACGTGGCCGGCTTGCGGTTATTGGCGATGGCATTGACCTCGGCGGCCTCGCGGCGCATGCCTTCGGCAAAGGCCGGGACGAAATGCTCGATCCGGATCTTGTCGAAGACCGGATAGTTGAAGGGCAAGCTGCTGGCTTTGGCGAACGGGTTGGACGCAGCCAGCGCGGCGCTGGCCGGCGCGGTGAAGGCGGAGCTGGACACGGCCAGGCTGGCCGCGATGATCATCAGTTGGGGACGGTTCATGGTGTTGTGCAAATCGAGGAGGGGAACGGATGGTGCGGCGCCGTCGTTCCGGCGCCAGGGCGGCGCGGAACGACGGTGTGACGGTGATGGCACTGGCTTGGCCAGCGCGGCCTGGTCTTAGTTGACGGTCAGGCCGCGGCGGTTCAGCAAGGGCTCGATCTTCGGATCGCGGCCGCGGAAATGACGGAACAGGTCGAGTGCGTCGACCGTGCCGCCGCGCGAGAGCAAGGTGTTGCGGAAATGGTCGCCATTCTTGCGCAGCAAGCCGCCATTTTCCTTGAACCATTCAACCGTGTCGGCATCCAGCTTTTCGCTCCACAGGTAGGAGTAGTAGCCGGCCGAGTAACCGCCCGAGAAACTATGCGAGAAGTAGGTGGTGCGGTAGCGCGGCGGCACCGGCCCGAAATCGACACCGGCGTCTTTCAGCGCGGCCGCTTCAAAGCCGAGCACGTCGGTCGGAACCTGCGCCGCGCTCAACTGATGCCAGCGCTGGTCCACCAGCGAGGCCGCCAGGTATTCGGTGGTCAGGAAACCCTGGTTGAATTTCTTCGCTTCGATGAACTTGCCCAGCAATTCCTTGGGCATCGCTTCGCCGGTCTTGTAGTGCTTGGCGTAGTTGGCCAGCACTTCCGGGTCGATCATCCACATCTCGTTCACTTGCGAAGGGTACTCGACGAAGTCGCTCGGCACGTTGGTACCGGAGAAACGCGGATATTTCACGTTCGAGAACATGCCGTGCAGCGCGTGGCCGAATTCGTGGAAGGCGGTCTTGACTTCATCGACCGTCAGCAAGGTCGGCTCGCCGGCTGGCGGCTTGGGAATATTGAGGTGGTTGGCAATCACCGGATGCGTGCCCAACAGGCCCGACTGCGGCACATAGGCATTCATCCATGCGCCACCCTGCTTGTTGCTGCGCGCGTACATATCGGCCAGGAAGATGGCCAGCTGCTTGCCGTCGGCATCGAACACGTCGAACACGCGCACGTCCGGGTTATACACCGGCAAGTCCTTGCGTTCCTTGAAGGTCAGGCCGTACAGCTTGCCGGCGGCGAAGAACACGCCGTTGACCAGCACGTTGTCGAGCTCGAAATACGGCTTGAGCTGTTTCTCGTCGAAATTGAAGCGCTGGGCCCGCACCTTGTCGCTGTACATGGCCCAGTCGGCTGCGCCGACCTTGACACCGCCTTTTTCCGCATCGATGACTTTCTGGATATCGTCCGCTTCCTTGCGCGCATTGTTCACGGCAGGCTTGGCCAGTTCGGCCAGCAAGGTGTTGACCACGCCGGTCGTCTTGGCGGTCTGGTCTTCCAGCGAATAGTCGGCGTAGGTCGGGTAGCCGAGCAGGGCGGCGCGTTCGGCGCGCAGCCGGGCCAGCTTGACCACCACCTGGCGGTTGTCGAATTTGCCGCCATGGCTGCCACGCGCCAGCGACGCGGCCATCAGGCGCTCGCGCACCGCGCGGTTGGTCAGCACCGCCAGCGGCGGCTGGCCGCTGGTGTTGACCAGCGCGACCAGGAACTTGCCTTTCAGCTTGCGCTTCGTGGCCGCATCGGCGGCCGCGCTGATTTGCGCATCGCTCATGCCGGCCAGTTCCTCACGGGTATCGACCACCAGCGCCGAGGCGTTGATTTCCCCCAGCAGGTTCTGGGTGAATTTGGTCTGCAGGCTGGCGATTTCGCCGTTGAATTTTTTCAGCTTGTTCTTGTCGGCCGTCGACAACTGGGCGCCGGCGCGCACGAAATCCTTGTGATAGCGCTCCAGCAGGTAGGCCGATTCCGCATCGAGGCCCAGCTCGGCGCGCTTGTCGTACAGCGCCTTGACGCGCTGGTACAGCTTGGCGTTGAGGAAGATCGCGTCGTTATGCGCGGCCATTTTCGGCGACATGGCGCTGTCGATGGCGTCCAGCGTCGGATTGGTGTTGGCGCCCTGCAGGGCGGCGAAGACGGTGGCCACGCGCGTCAGCAACTGGCCCGAACGCTCCATCGCCACCACGGTGTTCTCGAAGCTCGCTGCCTCGGCATGGTTGGCGATGGCATCGATCTCGCGCAACTGCGCGCGCATGCCGGCCTCGTAGGCAGGGCGGAAATGATTATCCTTGATCTTGTCGAAAGCCGGGTACTGGAACGGCAAGGTGCTGGGCTCGGCAAACGGATTCGATGCGGCCAGTGCGCCAGCGGGAGCGGCTGGGGCGGCAAAGGCGGTGGTGGCCAGCGCCAGGCTGGCGGCGACGATAAGCATGTGGGGACGGGTCATGGCATCTTTCACGAGCGCTAATGGAAGCTGCCGACGGATAGCCGGCAGCGCATGAGCGCACGATCATAGCAGCATGCTCACACGCCTGTCATCCGTGAAGATGTATGCATATGCCGGTATGGGCACAGGTATGGACGCGCCAAGCCTAGTAGTGCGGCGGACGGTCGTTGACCGGATTCGGCCCCGACTGGGCATTGTTGCGGATGTGTTCAGCCAGCTTGGCCACCATCGCGTCGAGCTGGTCGATGCGGCGGCCCTGCTGGTACACCATCTGGTTCAGGGATTCGACCAGGTCTTCCTGGTGCGCGAGCTTGATCTCGATATCGACAAAACGGTCTTCCTGGCTCACGGCGGCGTCCTTGGGGGCAAAGCCGCCATTATGCCAGTCCGTGCTCCCAGGCCGGCGGTACCCCCACCAGCGCCAGCGGCGGCGGCGCGTCGGGCGATGCGGGCCCGTCCAGCGTGCTGTGCAATTCGCCCGACATCACCGCCAGCATGGTCTTGATCACCGCGTGAAACGCCTCGACATCGCTGGCGGCGGTCACCGTGGCCAGCATGGTGCGCACCATCGAGGCGGCCAGGGAAGTGCCGTAGCCGGCGATTTCGGACGGGCGGTCGATCGCCAGGGTGAAGTCGGACGCCACCGCCAGCGTATTGCCGATGCGCTGGGCGTCGAGCAAGCCCTGCGGCGTGAGGTTGCCGAGCGCGCCGGACATGATCGACATGGCGGCATTCGCGCGCGAGAGCGCGCCACTGTCGATGGCCTCGCTCCAGAACGCCAGGCCGGCCTCGGCCGGGCTGCGGCCGAGCACGTTCTTGAACACGGCGCTCACAAACTCGGCGGTGCCGTCCGGATACAGCGTATCCGATTCGGGGCTGGCGCTGAAACTGTCGATCAGCTTGTGCAAGCCGGGATTGGTGGCGTAGGCGGCGCTGATGCCGGCGATATCGTGCGGCGCGCCCAGTTTGGCCAGCTGGTCCTGGAAGCTCTGCATGCCGGCATAGTCGGCGGCGCGCCCGAAATAGGCCACGTACAGGGCTTGCACGACCGCGTCGTATTCGACGTTGACGGTGCTGTCGCTGAACTTGAAGCGCTCGACATTGGACAGCAGCTGCAAGCCGCCGATGGCGCCGCTCTTGGGCAGCACGGCGTAGCCGCCGGCGCCGGTGGTGATGTTGTAATCGGCCCGCAAGCCGGCAAAACCGACCGTGTCGACGCCGCTGCCGCCGTTGATATCAACCAGCATGATCCATTCCTTCGCTGTTCACGCGCCATCTTGACGCCCGGGTTAACTATACCAGCGTCGGCTCCCAGTTCTGGAAACCGACGCCAACCAGGTCGGCGTGGGTGAGCGGCAGGTCGTCATGCAGGGCGTCGGGCAGGTCGCCGGTGGTACGCGGCGCGCCGCTCATGGCGCCCAGGGTGGCCTTGATGGTGCTCTGGTAGGCGCTCAGGTCGGTGCTGGCGGTGACCGCGTCGAGCATCGCGCGCACCGAGGCGGCCGCCGCCTTGGTGCCGTAACCGGAGACCTCGGCCGCGGTATCGATGGACAGGGTGAAACCCGAGGCCACGGCCAGCTTGTTGTTGATCAGCTTAGCGTCGAGCAAGCCCTGGCTGGTCTTGTTGGCGAGCGCGCCGGACATGATCGACAGCGAGGCATTCGCCTTGGACAAGCCCTGGTGGTCGATCGCATCGGTCCAGAAGCCGAGGCCGGCGGCGGCCGGGGCGCGTCCGAACACGTTCTGGAAGATGCCTTTCACAAACGCGGCGGTATCGCCCGGATACAGGGCGGCCGATTCGGCGCTGCCGGCGAAACTGTCGATCAGCGCATGCAGGCCGGCATCCTTGGTGTAGGCCGCCGCCAGCGCACTCATGTCGCGCGGCGCGCCCAGGGCGGCCAGCTGGCTCTGGAAGCTCTGCATGCCGTTGTAGTCGGCGGCGCGCCCGAAATAACCCACGTACAGGGCTTGCACGACCGCCTCGTAGTCGAGCGACACGGTGCCGTTAGAGAAGTGCAAGGTTTCGATATTGGTCAGCAGGTCATAGCCTTCGTCGCCGGCGTGGTCGGACACCACATAGCCGGCCGCGATGCGGGTCACGTCGTAATTGGCGCGCGGGCCGACGTAGTACGCCATGTCGATGCCGGCGCCGCCATCGATGTCGTCGTCGCCGCCCGCCCCTTCGATCACTTCACCGATATACGTGCCGGTGAGGCGCTCGGCGATGTCGCGCCCGGTGTAGTAAGGCGTGCTGGCGCCCACGCCATAGGTTCCGCCCAGGCCGTCGCGCCCGTACAGCCAGTTGAGCGCGGCGATATCGTAGGGGCTGTAGGTCTGGTAGGGGCCGCCCACCGGATCGTAGGACATCAGGGTGTTGGCGGTGTGGTCATCGTCATAGGGCAGCTTCTTGTCGCCGTCGAAGGGATGCTTCAGGCCCAGCATGTGGCCCAGTTCGTGCAGCAGGGTTTCGTAGCCGGCGCCGCCCGGGCGCAGGTCGGCGTTTTCGGCGCGGAATTCCACATTGTCGAGGTAGACATAGGCCTTGGCGGTGAAATCGCGCACCGTGGTGCCGAAGCTGGGCGGGGTGTAGCTCGTCATCCAGCTGCACAGGCCGGTGGTATCGGTGTCGGCGATATCGATCGCGGCCATGTGGATCTGGGCGCGGCTGCCGTCGGTCGTTTCGGTAAACCCGATCCCGGTCAGCGCGGTGATATACGACAGCGCCGTGCGCGTCGCCATTTGCTGGGCCATTGAAAACGCGGCCTGCCCGCCGCGCGACGCTTCATTGCCGCTGCTCACGGAAAAGGTGTAGCTCAGCGAGCGCGTGCCGGTGCCCAGAAAGTTCCAGCCTGGCCCCGAGCTGAGCAGGGCGTCGATGTTGTTGAAGCCGGATTGGCGGACGATTTCGATATCGGTAACGATGGTCATGCGGATACTCAGGAAAGGGGGTGAATTGGCCGGATTGCGTGCGGCGAGCGCAGGGCGCTCTGGCGGGAAGCAGGCCGATAATCTTACCGGCAATTACCGCAAGTATCTCAAAGGCAAGTATTTACGTCAAACGCAGTTACAAATCAGGCAGGATAGTTTGCCAATAAACCACAAAAAACGGGCGCCTTACCCGGCAAGGGGTAAGGCACCCGTGGTGGCGGTGCCGGGAAATGGCGCGCGTTACAGTAGCGCGTCGATCAGGCCGCCATGCTGCACGCCGACCAGGGCCAGCGCGACCTCGGGCAGCCCGGCCTCGGCCGGCGCGCTATCGAGTTCCATCTTCGCCGATCCGGTCTGGGCGGCGTTGGCCAGCGATGCGAGCGTGCTGGCGATGGTGGCCTGGAAGGCCGCGATATCGGTGCTGGCCGTGACGCTGGCCAGCATGGCGCGCACGGTGGCGGCGGCATTCGCGCCGGCGTAAGACGTCATTTCGACGGGCTGGTCGATGGCCAGGGTGAAGTCCGAGGCGATGGTGATCTTGTTGTTCACCAATTTGGCGTCGAGCAAACCCTGGGTGCTGGTGTTTTCCAGCGCCCCGGCCATGATCGAGAGCGAGGCATTGGCGCGCGACAAGCCATCGTGGTCGATCGCATTGGTCCAGAACGACAGGCCGGCGGCGGCCGGGGCGCGCCCCAGCACGTTCTGGAACACGGCCTTGACGAAGGCGCTGGTGGCGCCCGGGTACAGGGCGGCCGATTCGGCGCTGGCGCCGAAGCTGTCGATCAGGCTGTGCAGTCCGGCATCCGTGGCGTAGGCGGCGGTGACGGCCGAAAACGTCAGCGGCGCGTGCAGGCCGCCCAGCTGGCTCTGGAAGGCTGCCAGGCCGCCGGCATCGGCCGCGCGCCCGAAATAGGCCAGGTACAGCGCCTGCACCACGTCGTCGTATTCGAGCTGGAGGGTGGTGTCGCCGAACTTGATCGACTCTATATTGCGCAGCAAGTCCATGCCGTCGGCGCCGCTCTTGCCGGTGACTACGAAACCGCTGCTGTCGCGCACCACCTCATAGTTGCCGCGCAGGCCAGGGTAGCTGGCCGTGTCGGTGCCGCTGCCGCCATCGATGACATTGTTGCCCGGCGTGGACAACAGCGAATCGTCGCCCGCGGTGCCGGTGACCGCGATCGCCGCCACCGTGCCGAGCGCAAACTGCAAGTGCTTGGGGGCGATGCTGGTGTTGCCGGCCTTGTCGACCGAGCTCACGGTCACGTCGTAGTTGCCGTTGGCCAGGACGCTGCCGCCCAGGCTCCACTTGCCGTCGGCAGCGACCGTGCCTTCGCCGATGAGCTCGCCGGCATTGCTCAGGCGGATCGTGCTGCCCGCTTCGCCGGTGCCGCTGAACATGACGGCGCGGCTGGCCGGGACCACCACGCCGGCGGTCGGCGCCACCGGTGCATGCGTGTCGACGCTGAACACCAGCGCGGCGCTCGGGGCCGAGACATTGTTGGCCGCATCGGTGGCGCGCGCGGTCAGGGACAGGTTGACGCCGTCGGCCAGGGCCGAGGTGGCGACCGACCAGGCGCCATTGGCGCCGGCGGTGGTGCTGGCGACCAGGGTGGCGCCGCTGTACACCTTGACCGTGGCGTTGGCTTCGGCGCTGCCGCTGACCAGCGGCTTGTCGCCGGCCACGTAGCCGTTCGGGTTCTTGCTGACGGTGAGCGTGGGCGCGGCCGGCGCGCCGGTGTCGGCCACCGGCGGGGTGACGACGGGCGGAGCCACCACCGGCGGCGCGACCACCGGCGGGGTCACCACGGGCGGGGTCACCACCGGCGGCGTCACCACCGGCGGGGCCACCACCTGGCTTGCCTGCACGCTACGGTCGTCGAACTTGAGCACTTCGACAGAGCTCAGGGTATCGGTGCCGTCGGCGCCGCTGACGCGCACCTTGCCACCGCCCAGGTCGGTGACCGTGTAGGCCGCGTACTTGCCGCGAAACACGGCGGTATCGGTACCGGCGCCGCCGTTGAGCACATCGTCGCCGCCATCGCCTTCGAGGCGGTCGGCGGCGGCGCTGCCGGTCAGGCTGTCGGCGCGATTGGTGCCGGTGATGAAGCGCCCGCCCCCGGTCGAGTTGATGCCGAGCGCGCCGCGCAGGCCGTCGCCGCCATACAGCCAGTTCAGGGCCGCGATATCGTACTGGCTGAAGTTGGCATACGGACCGCCCTTGCCGGTGTACGACATCAGCGTATTGCTGGTGTTGTCGTCGCCGCCCGGCAGCCTGATGCCGCCATCGAACGGGTGCTTCAAGCCCAGCATATGGCCCAGTTCGTGCAGCAGGATCTCCAGGCCGCCCGAGCCGGGCGCCAGGGTGGCGTTCCCGGGGTCGGCAGCGGCGCTATCGTCCAGATACACATACGCCCCCGCGTAGAAGCTGAGCAGCGTCTCGCCCGAGTTGGAATAACCGGACTTCCAGCTGCACAGGCCCGCCGTGTTCCCGCCCATGTCCTTCGAGCACAGATGGACGTTGGCAGCGGCGCCATTGGCCGTTTCGGCGAACACGATCCCGGTGATCGCGCTCAGCGTCGCCATCGCCGCCCGCGTGCCGGCTTGCTGGCCTGCGCTGAATGCCGTCAGTCCTAGCGCCGCGTCGTTGCCGCGCTCGTTGTGTGAAGCAATCGAAAACGTGTAGAAGATGGTGTTGGCGGCGGGCGTCACAAAGTTCCAGGCGGGTCCACTACTGAGCAGGGAGTCAATGTGGTTCAGGCCGGAGAGGGGGGTGTCGAGATCGGAGATGATTGCCATGCGGGTATGCTCATGTTTGGAATTAGAAATGTTTCCAAACGATGCCCGATGATCAATGTAATGCAACTGGCAGACAGCGCTGGAATGTTGCCGCGTTTTGCTCGACAAGCGCCGCAGTATTCCAAACTTGGGTATTGACGTCAAATATATTTCAAATTTGGCATGTCAGTTTCCCTATTTCCCGGGCAAGCACAAAAAAACGGGCGCCTTACCCGGCAAGGGGTAAGGCGCCCGTGGTGACGCAGCCGCGAAGCGGCCGTGCTTTACAGTACCGCGTCGATCAGGCCGCCATGCTGCACGCCAACCAGGGCGACCAGGGTGTCGGCCGGGCCGGCGCCGCTGTCCACGCTGTCGTGCTGCATCATCCCGCTCCCGGTCTGCCCGCCGATGCCGGTCAGGGTCGCCAGGGTGCTGGCGATGGTGGCCTGGAAGGCCGCGATATCGGTGTTCGCCGTGACGCTGGCGAGCATGCTGCGCACGGTGGCGGCGGCATTGATGCCGACATAGCCGTTCAGTTCGGCGGGATTGTCGATGGCCAGGGTGAAATCCGACGCGATGGTGATCTTGTTGTTGACCAGCTTGGCGTCGAGCACGCCCTGGGTACTGGTGTTTTCCAGCGCGCCGGCCATGATCGAGAGCGAGGCATTGGCGCGCGACAAGCCGGCATTGTCGATCGCATTGGTCCAGAACGACAGGCCGTTGGCGGCCGGGGCGCGTCCGAAGATGTTCTGGAATACGGCCGTGACGAAGGCGCTGGTGGCGCCCGGGTACAAGGCGGCCGATTCCGGGCTGGAACCGAAGCTGTCGATCAGGCTGTGCAGCCCGCTATCGGTGGCATACGCGGCGGTGACGGCCGAGAACGTCAGCGGTGCATGCAGGCCGCCCAGCTGGCTCTGGAAGGCCGACAGGCCGCCCGAATCGGCCGCGCGCCCGAAATAGGCCACGTACAGCGCCTGCACCACGTCGTCGTATTCCAGCTTGAGGGTGGTGTCGCTGAACTTGATCGACTCGACATTGCGCAGCAAGTCCGTGCCGTCGGTGCCGCTGTGGGCGGTGACCACGAAACCGCTGTTGTCGCGCACCACGTCGTAGTTGCCGCGCACGCCGCCGTAGTTGACCGTGTCGGTGCCGGCGCCGCCATCGATGACGTTGTTGCCGGCCGTCGGCAGCAGCACATCGTTGCCGGAAGTGCCGCTGAGCGCGCCCGCCACCCCGACCGAAAACAGCAGGTGGCTGGTGGCGGTGGTGTTGTTGTCGGCCTTGTCGAGCGAACTCACGCTCACGTCGTAGCTGCCGCTGCCCAGCACGGCGGAAGCCACGCTCCAGTGGCCGTCCGATGCGACCGTGGCCTGGGCGATGATGGCGCTGGCATTGGTCAGGCGGATCGTGCTGCCGGCTTCGCCGGTGCCGCTGAACAGGGCCGAGCCGCTGGCGCCGACCACCACGCCGGCGGTCGGCGCCACCGGCGCATGCGTGTCGACGCTGAACAGCAGCGCGGCGCTCGGGGCCGAGACATTGTTGGCGGCATCGGTGGCACGCGCCGTCAGGGACAGGTTGACGGCGTCGGCCAGGGCCGAGGTGGCGACCGAATACGTGCCGTTGGCGCTGGCGGTGGTGGTGGCGACCAGGGTGGCGCCGCTGTACACCTTGACCGTGGCATTGGCTTCGGCGCTGCCGCTGACCAGCGGCTTGTCGCCGGCCACATACCCATTCGCATTCTTGACCAGGCTCACCGTCGGCGCGGCCGGCGCGGTGGTGTCGGCCGGCGGCGGGGTGAACGCCTGCACGCTCTGGTCGTCGAATTTCAGCACTTCGACCGAGGTCAGGGTATCGCTGCCGTCGGCGCCGATGACGCGCACGCTGCCGCCGCCCAGGTCGGTGACGGTGTAGGACGCGTAATTGCCGCGGAACACGGCGGTATCGGTGCCGTTGCCGCCGTTGAGCACATCGTCGCCGCCAACGCCTTCGAAGCGGTCGTTGCCACTGGCGCCGGTCATGGTGTCGGCGAAACTGGTGCCGGTGAGATAGCGGCCGCCGCCGGTCGAATTGATGCCGAGCGCGCCGCCCAAGCCGTCGCCGCCGTACAGCCAGTTCAGGGCCGCGACGTCGTACGGGCTGAAGTTGGAATACGGGCCGCCCTGGCCGGTGTACGACATCAGCGTATTGCTGGTGTTGTCGTCGCCGGTGGGCAAGGTGGCGCTGCCCTCGAAAGGATGCTTCAGGCCCAGCATGTGGCCCAGTTCATGCAGCAGGGTCTGGTAACCGCCACCGCCGGGCGTCAGGTTGGCATTCTCGGCGGAGAACTCGACGTTGTCGAGATAGACATAGGCTTGCGCATCGTAGCTGGTCAAGGTGCTGCCGGAGTAGCCGTAGCTCGAATTCCAGCTGCACAGGCCGCTCACATTATTGCCGCTGATATTCACCGCCGCCAGGTGCACATCGGCCGCCGTGCCGTTGGCCGTTTCGGTGAAGGTGATGCCGGTCAGCGCCGCCAGGGCCGCGAACGCGGTGCGCGCGTTGGCTTGCTGGGAAGCGGAAAAGGCAGTCTGGCCGCCCTGGCTTGCTTCATTGCCGGACGCGACAGAGAAGGTGTACAGGATGGTGTTGCCGGCGGGCGTCAGGTAATTCCAGTCAGGCCCCGTATCGAGCAGGGCATCGATGTGGGTCAGGCCGGAGGTGGGGGTTACGGTGATGTCGGATACGGTCGCCATGCTGTGTGCTCGTCATTGGAAGTGAAGGGAATCCAAACGACGCGCAAGCAGGCCAGGCTGGCGGGCAGGCGGATTTGGAAGGTGGCCGCGCTTGTGCCCGGCCGTGAATTCAGTATTTCAAAGTCGGAAGTTGCCGTCAAACAAAATCTGAATCGTGCGCACAATTTATCGCAAATAAACACCACCGCAGACGATCACATCGTCGCTTGGCTGGCAATACATTGCCTTCGGTTCAATCTTCCCGCTGGGCGGATTGGTGAACTTATATTCTTGCCAAAAAGAAGGATTCTTTTTCGCCATCTCGACCCGTTCGCGCACGAACGCCTTGCCGTCGATATCCTTCAACTCCATCAAATTCTTGCCCAGCATTTTTTGATTGGCGCCGTGCGCGAGCACCACGCCATCGAAGCCGTAGGCCACCATGTACAGGTCGCGGCTGGTGAAGGGCCCATCCTTGCGGTTGATCTCGGTGTAGGTCTTGTCCTTGCCGTTGGCCTTCATGTACGCAATGGTCTTCTTGACCATGGCTTCGGCTTCCGGCCTGGTGGCAAACTCGTCGGCGATGGCGGGCGCGGCCATGGTCCAGGCCAGCATGGCGGCGACGGTGGCGCTGCGCGGTGCGGTAGTGAATGTCGACATGAAATTCCCCCTCGGCAAAGTGCGCCACGGCGCCGCGTCGAAACATGCTAGCGCGCATGTTCAGCGTTGCCGAGCATGACACTACGCGCTATGTTTTCGGTGTTGCAAGCAAGGCTTTCAGGCTGGCCAGGCGATCCTTGGGAGAGACCGTTTCCGCCTCGGTCGGTGCGGCGGTGCCGACGTCGAGCGCCATCTCCTTGATGAAGCGCGACACATCGCAATGAACTTGCTCGCCGGCACGCTTGCGTTTCTTGCACCAAGTGATATACAAGGTGCGCTGGGCGCGCGTGATGCCCACGTACATCAGGCGCCGTTCTTCCTGGATGCGCGCGCCGATGGTTTCCACCGACGCGTCCGGGTCGCCCTTGTGCGGCAAGATGCCCTCTTCCACGCCGACCAGGAAGACGTGCGGAAACTCCAATCCCTTGGAGGCGTGCAGGGTCGACATGCGCACCGCGTCCGGCTCCTCGTCCTTGCCTTCCAACATGGACATCAAGGCCACCATCTGGGTCAGTTCCAGCAGGTTTTTTTCCTCGCCGGATTTATCCTTGCCGCCGCAGCCGCGTTCCTTGAGCCAGTTGGTAAATTCGAGCACATTGAGCCACTTGCTTTGCGCGGCGCGGTCGTCAAAGGTGTCGTACAGATAACTCTCGTAAGCGATTTCCTTCATCATGTCGTCCAGCACGGCGGCCGCGTTCTCGCCGCTGCCGGACGGGCCGGGGCGGCTGGCGCGCGCTTCGAGCTGGTTGATGAAGTTGCAAAATGCGCGCAGCGGCAACAGCTGGCGGTCCGGCAGCTTGGCTTCGATGCCGCCCTTGAAGGTGGCCTCGAACAGCGAGCAATTCCACTGCTTGGAAAACGCGCCCAGCACTTCCAGGGTGGCCATGCCGACCCCGCGCTTGGGCGTGGTGACGGCGCGGATGAAGGCGGGATCGTCGCCCTCGTTGGCGATCAGGCGCAGGTAACTGATGATGTCCTTGATTTCGGCCTTGTCGAAAAAACTCTGGCCGCCGGAAATCGTGTACGGAATGCGTTCCTTGCGCAGGCATTGCTCGATCACGCGCGCCTGGTGGTTGCCGCGGTACAGGATGGCGTAATCGGACCACTTGTTCTTGCGCTGGAAGCGGTCGGACGAAATCATGATCGCCACCTGCTCGGCTTCCTGGTCGTCGGTCTGCATGCCGAGCACCGTGATCGGCTCGCCCAGGCCGTGTTCGGACCACAGGGCTTTTTCGAACAGCTTGGGATTGTTCGAGATGACCGCGTTGGCCGCCTGCAAGATGCGGGTGGTGGAGCGGTAATTCTGTTCCAGCTTGATGACGCGCAAGTCGGGAAAATCGTCGCCCAGGGTTTTCAGGTTTTCCACCGAGGCGCCGCGCCAGGCGTAGATGGCCTGGTCGTCGTCGCCGACGGCGGTGAACATGGGTTTCTTGCCGATGCCCGTGACCAGCAGCTTGACCAGTTCGTACTGGCAGGTGTTGGTATCCTGATACTCGTCCATGAGCAGATAGCGCAGGCGGCGCTGCCACTTGTCGCGGATCGGATCGTTGTTGCGGAACAGTTCCACCGGCAGGCGGATCAGGTCATCGAAATCGACCGCCTGGTAGGCCGCGAGCGTGGCCACGTAGCTGCGGAACACGCGCGCGGCCTGGGCTTCGTCTTCATCCTTGGCGTGCTTGACCGCGTCTTCGGGATCGATCAGGGCGTTTTTCCACAGGGAGATGGAATTCTGGATGCTGCGGATCAGTTGCTTGTCGGTGGTGATGGCCAAATCCTGGACCAGGCCGAAGCAATCGTCGCTGTCCATGATGGAAAAACGGTCTTTCAGACCCACGCCGGCCGCTTCCTGGCGCAGGATTTTCACGCCGAGCGAGTGGAAGGTGGAGACGGTGAGCTGCTTGGCCTGGCGCGGCTGCTTGAGCAGCTTGGCGATGCGCTCCTGCATTTCCAGCGCCGCCTTGTTGGTGAAGGTCAGGGCCGCGATGGTGCGCGGATCGTAGCCGCGGTCTTCGATCAGGTGCGCGATTTTCTGGGTGATCACGCGCGTCTTGCCCGAGCCGGCACCGGCCAGCACCAGGCAAGGGCCGTCAAGATACATGACCGCTTCGCTCTGGGGAACGTTCAGGCCGAAATTGGGGGTGGAGGACATCGGGCGGGGCAATCTGGTGGGGGACGACCGGCCATTGTAACGTACGCCTCATCTGTCGTTCCCGCGCAGGCGGGAACGACGGGGGGACGCTACGGCTTAAAACCCCGACAACACAATCTTCCCGATCGTCCTGCCCGCCTCCAGCGCCGCGTGGGCGCGTGTCAGGTTGGCCGGGTCGATCCTGCCGCCGTTTTCCCCCACCGTGGTGGTCAGCACGCCCGCGTCGACCAGCGCCGCCACTTCATTGAGCAGCTTGTGCTGCTCGATCATGTCGGCCGTGCCGAACATCGAACGGGTGAACATCATCTCGAACACCACCGTCACGCTCTTGGCGAACACCAGGTCCATCGGCAGTGGCCGCTCATTGCGCACGATTGCGCAGATCTTGCCCTGCGGCGCGATCGCCGCCGCCATCGCCGCAAAGTGCGCGTCGATATCGTTCAGGCACAAGATGTAATCCACTTCCGCCAGCCCCAGCGCGGCCAGCTGGGCCGGCATGTCGCCCAGGTGATCGATCACATGGTCGGCCCCGAGCGCCCTGCACCACTGTTCCGACGCCCGGCGCGAGGCCGTTGCAATCACGTTCAGCTTGGCCAGTTTCTTGGCCAGCTGGATCGCGATCGACCCCACCCCGCCCGCGCCGCCGATGATCAGCACCGACTTGCCCTCGTCCGCCCCGCTGCGCGACACGCCCAGGCGCTCGAACAGCGCTTCCCACGCGGTGATGCTGGTCAGCGGCAGCGCGGCGGCGTGCTCCACACTCAGGCTGGCCGGCTTGCGCCCCACGATGCGCTCGTCGACCGCATGAAACTCGCTGTTGGCGCCCGGACGCACCACGCTGCCGGCGTAATACACCGCATCGCCCACCTTGAACAGGGTCGCCTGCGGGCCGACGGCGCTGACGGTACCGGCCACGTCCCAGCCGACCAGGCGCGGTTCGCCATCGTGAGCGGCCGCCTTGCGTTGCTTGAAGTCGACCGGATTGACCGAAATTGCCTCCACTTTCACCACCAGGTCGCGCCCTTGCGGCTGTGGCACAGGCAATTCGACGTCGTGCAGGTTTCCGTTAATGACGGCAATGGCTTTCATGTTGTTTCCTTGTTTGGTTGACAGATGAGCCAGTGTAGACCGTGCCGATTCGATTGATAATTGGCATAATGATTGAATATCTCTTCACCAAAACAGAACAATGAACCTCGACCTGACCGATGTGGCGCTATTCGTGCGGGTCTGCGCCACCCGCAACCTGTCCGCTGCGGGGCGCGAGTTCAGCCTGTCGCCAGCGGCCTCCAGCGCACGCATGGCCCAGCTGGAACGCCAGCTCGGCGCGCGCCTGCTGCACCGCACCACGCGCCAGATCGCCCTGACCCAGGATGGCGAAACCTTCCTCGAACGCGCCGTGGCCCTGCTCGACGCCGCCGAGCAGGCGCGCGCCTCGGTCGGGGCCGGGCGCGAGCCGCAGGGTTTATTGCGGGTGGCGGCCTCGGTCTCGTTCGGACGCCTGCACCTGATGCCGTGGCTGCCCGCCTTCATGGAACGCTATCCCGGCCTGCAGCTCGACCTGCGCCTGTCGGACCGGGTGATCGACCTGGCCGCCAACGGCATCGACGTCACCATCCGCAACGGACCGCTGCACGATTCGGCCCTGATCGCGCGCGTGCTGGCGCCCAGCCGCCTGCTGCTGGTGGCCTCGCCCGCCTACCTGGCGCGGCACGGCACGCCGCAGCGCCCGCAGGAACTGGCCGATCACCAGTGCCTGGTGCTGGAAGGGGTCAATCCATGGAATTTCAGGGATGCCGACGGTAGCCTGATCAGCGTGCGGGTGGGAGGAAGGATGCGCAGCGATAACGGCGAAGCGATGCGCGACGCTGCCCTGGCCGGGCTGGGGATCGCGCTGCAATCGACCTGGGCGGTGTACCAGCAGCTCAAGAGTGGCGCGCTGGTACCGCTGCTGGCGGCGTATCCGATGGCCTTGAATTCGGTGGTGTCGGCCCAGTACCTGAACCGCAATTTCCTGCCGCCCAAGACGCAAGCCTTCATCGATTATTTCGCCGCACGCTTCGGCCCCGCCCCGTACTGGGACGAGGGCTTGCCGGGGATAGGCAATTAAGTGGTGACCTTGTTGTCCTGGCACAGGGCGTTGAGCAGGCGCAGCTGTTCATGCTGCATCTCGACCAGCTGCAGCTTGAAGGCATCCATTTTTTCGTGCAGGGCGATGATTTCCAGCTCGGCCTTGAGGTTGATCTCGTAATCGTTCTGGGCGTTCAGGCGGTCGATTTCGCCCTGGCGGTTCTGCGACATCAGGATCACCGGCGCCTGGATCGAGGCCAGCATCGACAGGAACAGGTTCAGCAGGATGTAGGGGAAAGGGTCGAACGGCTTGGCGCCGCCGCGCGTGAGCAGGAAGGAATTGAGCACCACCCAGGACACCAGCACCAGCGCGAACAGCATGATGAAGGTCCAGGAACCACCGAAGCGCGCCACGGCGTCGGCCGCGCGCTGGCCGAAGGTGGCGTCGTCCTCCGGATCGGGTTGGCTGGGGGTCAGTGCGCGCCGTTCGGCGATGTGCTTGGCCACGGTATCGTCGCTGCGTTTTTGCAGCGCTTCGATGTGCGCCAGATAGTCCTTGCGGGTGGTCCTCATGCTGTGTTCTTCACTGGTGGTGCGGACGGATTGTCTGCTCGATAAGCAGTGTATCCGCAAGTCACTTTCCAGCGCGCACAGATCGCTTGCGTTACCATCCCGGTATCCGGGCTGCAATGCCCTTCACCGACGAGTTAAAGCACCATGAAATTTGAACATCTGATTGAAATTAACGATCCCCTGAATCCGCTGATCGACACCCTCACGCGCGAGCAGCTGTGGCGCGGGCTGGTGCTGTGCGCGGAAATGCCCATGCTGTTCGTGCCGCATTTGGACGAGTGCACGATCGACGAGCGCGACAGCGGCAGCTTCCGCCGCAGCCGGCGCTTCGGCGAACTGGTGGTGATCGACCGCGTGCTGCTCACGCCGCTGCAAGAGGTACGCTACGAGGTGCCCGAGCAGGGCGAGATTGCCGCGTCGAGCCTGACCGTGACGATTGAGACGCCGGCCGAGCACACCATGTTCGTGCGCTTCAAGTACGACGACGGGCACGATGCCGAGACCGACAAGGCCAATGCCATGTACGACGAATACAAGAAGTCGGCCTACCAGGAAGCCGATATCGACACGATCCGCATCGTGCGCGAGATGGCGGGCGCGGGGCGGCTCGACGCCAGTTACCTGAACTAAGCCAGGCCGGCGCCACCGAAACATGTCTTCACCGGGGTCAGACCCCTCACTGGCAACACCGGGCGATACCGGGCAACACCGGGGTCAGACCCCTCACTGAAAAACCGGGGTCTGACCCCTCGGCCGCCGGCCAGGAAACACCCGCCTTCGCGCTTACACGCCGGGGGTGTTGTCCGGCGCGCTGCTCGCTTTCGGGGCGCCTTTTTCCAGCTCCGCCGCCAGGTCGCGCAGGGCGGTGCGCACGCCTTCTTCGATCACCGGATGGTAGAACGGCATGTCCAGCATCTGCGCCACCGTCAGGCGCGCCTGGCAGGCCCAGGCCAGCAGGTGGCCCAGGTTCTCGGCGCGCGGCCCGATCATCTCGGCGCCCAGGAAACGGCAGGTGCCGTACTCGCCGTACACCCGCAGCATGCCGTGGTTTTGCAGCATCACCCGGCTGCGGCCCTGGTTCTCGAACGATACCTTGCCGATTGCGAACTTGGGCTTGCCTTCGGCGCACAGTTCCTGGTAACTCGCGCCCAGGGTGGCGATCTGCGGCTCGGTGAAGGCAATCGTCAGCGGCGTGCGGCGCAGGCCGGGACGCACGTCGGGATAGCGGCCGGCATTGTCGCCCGCGATCTTGCCGTGGTCGGCCGCTTCCGGCAACACCGGGCGCTCGTTGTTGGCGTCGCCGGCGATGAAAATGTGGCTGGTGCCGCACTGCATGGTGGTGGCGTCGAACAGGGGAATGCCGCGCTCATCCAGTTCCAGGCCGGTGGTTTCGATGCCGATCTGGTCGACGTTGGGCGTGCGCCCGGCCGCCACCAGCACATACGCGAAGCGGTCGGTATGCTCGGCGCCGGCGGCGTCGCGCGTGACCAGCACCACTTCCTCGCCCTGCTGTTCGGCGCTGACGATGCGCTGCTGGAAGCGCAGGTCGAGCTCGCGCGCCAGGGCCTTGGCGGCCACGTGCAGCACTTCCGGGTCGCTCAGCTGCGCCACGCTGCCGCCGCGCGCGAATACGCTCACGCGCACGCCCAAGCGATGCAGGGCCTGGCCCAGTTCGAGGCCGATCACGCCGGTACCGATCACCGCCACGGAGGCGGGCAGGTCGGTCCAGTCGAACACATCGTCGCTGACGATGACGCGCTCGCCCACATCCTTGAGCTGAGGCAGCATGACCGGGGTGGAACCGCTGGCGATGACCACGCGCGCGGCCTCGATGCTGGTGTGCTGGTCCACCTGCAGCGATTGCGGTCCGGTGAAGCGGGCGTGGCCGCGCAGCTTGTCGTGGTCGGGGATGCTATCGACGCTCTCGAGCACGAAGCCGACGAAGCGGTCGCGTTCGCTGCGCACGCGCGCCATCACGGCCTTGCCATCGATGCGGACGGGGCCCGGATGCACGCCGAACCGGGGCGCCAGCGCCAGCATGTGGGCCGCCTCGCTGGCGGCGATCAGCAGCTTGCTGGGCATGCAGCCGACGCGGGCGCAGGTCGTGCCGTAGGGGCCGCTTTCGATGAGGACCGCGGTTTTCCCCTGGGCGCGCGCGGCGCGGTAGGCGGAAAGACCCGCGGTACCGGTACCGATGACGGCGACATCGACGTGTAACTTGTTCATGGCGGACTCTTCTTCAACTTGAGGTACAACATGGGATGCGGGCGGGTGCCGTTTTCAGGCGTCAACGATACGCCAATTTTCACTTTACCGTGGCGCATCGCTGTTGCGCGTTGGCAGCACTGGCCTAAGCGTATTAGTATTGCTCATCAAATCACCATGGAACAGCGCTACTGATGAGTAATCTCGACTATCGCGGCCTGGCCGTGCTCGACGCGGTGGCGGCGAGCGGCAGTTTCGACAAGGCAGCGCTGCTGCTGGGAATGAGCCAGTCGGCGGTATCGCAGCGCATCAAGGCGCTGGAAGACGCGTGCGGGCGCCTGCTGGTGGTGCGCGGCACGCCCTCGGTGCCGACCGGGCTGGGGCAGCGGCTGGTGGTGCATTTCCGCCACGTCAAACTGATGGAAGCGGCGCTCGACATCGACCTCGGGCGCGACACCAGCCTGCCGGCGCTGGCCCTGGCGCTGGACGCCGACAGCCTTGCGACCTGGTTCGCGCATGCGCTGCCGCCGCTACTGGCGCCGCCGCGCTGCCAGTTCGATATCCAGCTGGCCGACGGCGAGCGCGCGCTGCGGCTGGTGCGCGAAGGCGCCGTGTTCGCCTGCGTGGCCGAGACCGACGAGGTCGGCGGCGACGCGGCCGGCACCACGTCCACGCCGCTGGGGCTGCTGCGCTACACCTGCGTTGCCACGCCCGCGTTTGCGGGGCACTGGTTCGGCGACGGCTTCATTGCCGAGGCGGTGGCGCTGGCGCCGGCGGTGGTCAGCGAGCGCAAGCAACTGGCGCGCTTCCTGGCGCAGGAATTCGAGGGCGAGGTGGTGTTCCCGCACCACACCATGCCGGTCTCGCCGGCGCTGGAAAACTGCATCCTGCACGGCGTGGCGTACGGCCTGATGCCCGAGCTGAGCGCGCTGAGCCGGATTGCCTCGGGCCAACTGATTGATCTGGCGCCGGGGCGGACCTGGAGCACGGCGCTCTCGTGGCACGCCTGGAACATCGACACCCCCTTCACGCACGCCCTGACCGAGCACATCGTCACCAGCGCCCGCCGCTACCTGCCCCAGCCCACACCGGGGTCTGACCTCTGATTAGCAATTTATTGCTCAGCAGCCCCAAACGCTTAACCGGGGTCAGAGCTCTGACTAGCAATTAGTTTCGCGGTAGAACAAATCGCCGGGTAAACCAGACGGCTCCTGAGCCAAAGCTGCCCTACAGACTTCAAAGTCATCGAAACCGTCGTGAAAGACCATCAAATTTGCAACCACCAACATTTTTGTTGCTAGTCAGAGCTCTGACCCCGGTGTGGGAACTTGCATAACCGGGGTCAGAGTTCTGACTAGCAATTAGTTTCTGTGTGAAACAAATCGACGGATAAACCAGCCGGCTCCTGCGCAAAGCTAGCCTACAGACTTCAGAGTCGTCGAAACCGTCGTGAAAAACCATCACCTTTGCAACCACCAACATTTTTGTTGCTAGTCAGAGCTCTGACCCCGGTGTGGAATTGCTAATCAGAGGTCAGACCCCGGTTGGGGGGAAGTTGCTTCAGATATCGAGGGGGTCGACTTCGAGCGACCATTTGACGCGGCTTTTCATGGCGCGCAACAGGGCCAGCCATTCTTTGAGGAAGGCTTGCAGCGCCGGCCGCGAGGGACTTTCGACCAGCAGCTGCGCACGGTCGACGTTGTGCACGCGCGTCATCGTCATCGGGATCGGGTCGTTCAGCGTAATGCCGTCAAATACCAGCGCGTCGCGCGCACTCTCTAAAAAACCAATCGCCGTTTCCAGCTCGGGCGCCTCGGCCCGCAACAGGGCCTGGTACAGATACGGCGGCAGCGCAGCCTGGCGCCGCTCCGCCAGCAAATCAGTGGCGAAACGGTCGTAGTCGTGGTTCACCACCGCCGAATACAGCGGATGGCTGGCGTAACGTGTCTGGATCAGCACTTCGCTCACGCTGCCGCCCTCCGTGCGCGCCGCCCTGCCCGCGCGCCCGGCCACTTGCATCAGCTGCGCGAACAGGCGCTCGCTGGCCCGGTAATCCTGCGAAAACAACGCCGTGTCGGGATTGAGAATCCCCACCAAGGTCAGTTTCTTGAAGTCGTGCCCCTTGGCGACCATCTGGGTGCCGATCAAAATATCGACTTCGCCCCGGTGCACCGTGTCGAACGCGGCCTGCGCACTGCCCTTGAGGCGCGTGGAGTCGGCGTCGATGCGCAAAATGCGCGCCTGCGGAAAAACCTGCTGCAAGCCTTCTTCGACCCGCTGGGTGCCGCGCCCGAGCGGTTGCAGGTCGACGTTGCCGCAGGTCAGGCAGTGGCGCGGAATGCGCAGCTCCAGGCTGCAGTGGTGGCAACGCAGCCGGTGCTCGGGCTTGTGCAGCACCATGAAGGAGGTGCAGCGGGTGCAGTTGCTGATCCAGCCGCACGATTCGCAACAGATCACGGGCGCGTACCCACGCCGGTTCAGGAACAGCAGCGATTGTTCGCCGCGCTCCAGGCGCTGGCGCAGCGCCGCCATGAGATGGGAGGTGATGCCGTCGACCGGTTTGTCGCGCTCCATGTCGAGCAACTTCACGCGCGGCAGCACCGCATCCTTGACGGCGCGCTCGCGCAGTTCGAGCTTGCGATAGCGCCCGGAGCCAGCATGATGCCAGCTCTCCAGCGAGGGCGTGGCCGATCCGAGCACGATCGGAATGCCCAGCTGGCGCGCGCGCCACACCGCCAGGTCGCGCGCCGAATAGCGCAGCCCTTCCTGCTGTTTGTACGAGGGGTCGTGCTCTTCGTCGATGACGATCAGCTTCAGCTGCGGCAGCGATGCCAGGATCGCCAGGCGCGTGCCGAGGATGATGCGGGCCTGCCCCTGGTGCGCGGCCAGCCAGTGCAGCATGCGCTCGCCCTCGGACAGGCTGCTGTGCAAGGTGGCCAGCATCACGCCGGGAAAGCGCGCGCGGATATTGCCTTCCAGCTGAGGCGTGAGGTTGATCTCGGGGACCAGGATCAGGATCTGGCCACCCTCTTCGCGCGCCAGTACCTCGGCGCAGGCCTGCAGATAGACTTCGGTCTTGCCGCTGCCGGTCACGCCGTACAGCAGGATCGGGGTGAAGCCCTGCGCGCCGCCGATGGCGTCGGCCGCTTCCTGCTGCGCGCCGTTCAGCAGCGGCATGTCGAGCGGGGTGTGGTCGTGCGCCGGCGCGCTCTTGGCCAGCTTTTTCAGGGCGCGCTCCAGCGCCACGGTGGTGAGCACGCGCAGGTTCTTGGGCAGCCCGGGCAAGGCCACTTCGCCAAGCGGACGCTGATAGTAGTCGGCGGCGAACGCCGCCAGCGCGATCCATTGCGGCGCCAGGGGAGAAAGCTGGCTGCGCACGGCCAATGCATCTTTGAGCTTGTCGGCCGGGACCTCGGTGTGGTGTTTGACCGCGACGATGAGCCCGACTACCTCGCGGCGGCCAAAGCTGACCAGCGCCAGCTGGCCCACCAGCGGCTCCTCGCCGGCGGCGCACGGCCAGCGGTAATCGAAGCAGCTGGTGAGCGGCGTGTCGAGCGCGATGTTGAGAATGCAGTACGCCATCAGGGTCGGTGTCGGTCGGGGTCGGCGGGTGTCAAAAAGAGGATCGTCAGGGATGTCCAGGACATCGTTTCAAGCAGCTTCAGCTTGTGGACAACTTTGTGGACAAACAATTTGTGCGAGGCCAAAAGCTTTGTGCTTGCACAATAGATGAGCCTAAGAACTGAAAATCAAAGAAATTTAATCCTTTTAAATCAATCACTTGGAAAATCCGCCTTGGGAGACGGGGAAAACCGGGTTTTACCGGCGTTCTGTGCATAAGTAAGTCGGCGACGGGGCAAAATGTAGTCGTCTCGCCAGCCTGGCGCTGTGTATAAGCACAGCCCGCCGTCGGCTCGCGCGGGCCTCCGGACTGCCTCCCGGAAACTACAATTTTGCCCTACCGACACAGTGCCGCGCCATTCCGCCGTGCGGCACACACTTCATGTAAAACCTTCACATTTCCGCTAAGTCGCGGTAAACGCGGGACTTTTCCTTTTTATCCACACTGCCTGTTGATAACTTTGTGGACAATGCTGGAAAAACCGCGTTTTCCCTCTGTATCTTGTCCACATTCGCGCTCTGCGGCTCGACAGGCGAATTTTATAATTCCTTAAAAATCAATCACTTGCAAGCATCAGAAACTTTTCCGCAGCGCCTGTTTTTTAATCAGGGGTGTTTTGGAAAATTGTGAATAAGTGGGATATTGTCGTTTAGAAAACAGGTTCTGCGGGGTAGCGAAACCACCTTGCCAGGGTGGCATCGCTGTAGCCAGACTACAGGCCGGCGCGTTGCTGGCGGCTGAAGCTGTGGACGGCCTCGACCATGGCGCTGACCGACTCGGGCGGGGTGAATTGCGAGATGCCATGACCCAGGTTGAACACGTGACCTGAGCCGTCGGACGGCTTGCCGTAGCTGGTCAGGGTACGCTCGACTTCGGCGCGGATCTGTTCCGGGCTGGCAAACAGGATCGCCGGGTCGAGGTTGCCCTGCAGCGCCACCTTGTGGCCGACCAGCGCGCGCGCGCGGCCCAGGTTGACGGTCCAGTCCAGCCCGACCGCGTCGGCGCCGATGTCGGCGATCTGGTCCAGCCACAGGCCGCCGCCCTTGGTGAAGACCACCGCCGGGATGCGCACGCCGTCTTTCTCGCGCTTGAGCTGGCTCATCACTTGCTGCATGTAGTGCAGCGAGAAGGTCTGGTAGGCGCCGTCGGCCAGCGCGCCGCCCCAGGAGTCGAAGATCATCACGGCCTGGGCGCCGGCATCGATCTGGGCGTTCAGGTAGGCCGCCACCGCGCTGGAATTGGTGGCCAGGATGTGGTGCATCAGGTCGGGGCGGTTGTACAGCATCTTTTTGATGGTGTGGAATTCCTTGGAACCGCCGCCTTCAACCATGTAGCAGGCCAGGGTCCATGGGCTGCCGGAAAAGCCGATCAGCGGCACGCGGCCATTGAGGGCGCCACGGATCTGGGTGACCGCCTTGAATACGTAGTCGAGCGAGTCCAGGTCGGGCGCACGCAGGGCCATGACATCGGCTTCGGTGCGCAGCGGACGCTCGAACTTGGGGCCTTCGCCATCGACGAAGTACAGGCCCAGGCCCATCGCGTCGGGCACGGTGAGGATGTCCGAGAACAGGATCGAGGCATCCAGCCGATAGCGGTCGATCGGCTGCAGGGTCACTTCAGTGGCGTAATCGGGGTTCTTGGCCAGGCCCAGGAAGGAGCCGGCCCGCTCGCGCGTGGCGCGGTATTCCGGCAGGTAGCGCCCCGCCTGACGCATCAGCCACACAGGGGTGTAATCAGTCGGTTGGCGCAGCAGCGCGCGCAGGAATGTGTCGTTCTGGAGCGGGGCGAATTGGGGCATGGGAGACCGTCGAAAGCTTGGAGAAAGGCGCTATTATCGCATTCCCGCGCCGCACGCCGCGCACCGCCATTTGCATGGGGTCGGGGTATTATCTATCATGCCATACCACCGCCAACCCAGTGAATCCCCATGACAGCTTCGACCAGCCCACAGAGCGCCCCTTTCGGCCTCTGGCCTTCCCCTATCAGCGCCGCCACCGTGGCCGCCGGCGCCACCCCGCTGGCGCAGCCGCAGGCCGATGGCCTCGACGCTTACTGGCTGGCCGGACGCGCCAGCGAAGGCGGGCGCACCACCCTGCTGCGCCAGCGCGGCGCCGAACTGGTCGAGCTGACCCCGGCCCCGTTCAATGTGCGCAGCCGCGTGCACGAATACGGCGGCGGGGCCTACCTGGTGGCGGCCGGCACGGTGTACTTTTCTCACTTTGCCGATAACTGTATTTACGCGATCCGCCCCGGCCAGGCGCCGCAGGCGCTGACCCGCCCGGGCAGCGCGCGCTACGCCGACTTTGCGCGCGACGCGCCACGCGAGCGCCTGATCGTGGTGCGCGAGGACCATGCGCAAGCGGGCGCGCAGCCGGTCAATACCCTGTGCGCGGTCGGCGCCGACGGCAGCGAAACCATCCTGGCCCGTGGCAGCGATTTTTACGCGGCCCCGCGCCTGTCGCCGGACGGCCGCTCGCTGGCCTGGCTCAGCTGGGACCATCCGCGCATGCCGTGGCAGGGCACCGAACTGTGGCTGGCGCAGGTCAACCCGGACGGCTCGCTGGCCTCGGCCACGCTGGTCGCGGGCGGCCCCGAGGAAGCGCTCTGCCAGCCCGAATGGTCGCCGGCCGGCGTGCTCCATTTCGTGTCGGACCGCAGCGGATGGTGGAACCTGTACCGCCTGGCCGAAGGGGCAGTCCAGCCGCTGTGCGAGCGCGCCGCCGAATTCGGCACGCCGCACTGGAGCTTCGCGGTATCGATGTACGGCTTTCTCGGCAACGGCGACATCGTCTGCACCTATATTGAAAACGGCGTGAGCCGGCTGGCCCAGCTCACCCCCGACAGCGGCAAGCTGACCCCGATCATCAACCAGTACGAAGAAATCCGCGAGCTGCGCGTGGGCGGCGGCGCGGCGCTGATCCTGGGCGGCTCGCCCACCATCGCCCTGGAACTGGCGCGCATCGACCTGGCCAGTGCCAGCACCGACGTGCTGGCGCACTCGATCAGCGAGCTGCCGGCCGCCGGCTACCTGTCGGTCCCGGAGAGCATCAGCTACGCCAGCGGCGGCAACGCCCAGCGCACCGCGCACGCCTTCTATTACCCGCCCTGCAACGCCGACGTCACGCCCGATCCGGCGGCCAAACCGCCGCTGATGGTGATCAGCCACGGCGGCCCGACCGGCATGGCCGCCAGTACCCTCAAGCTGGCCACGCAGTACTGGACCAGCCGCGGGTTCGCGGTGCTGGACGTGAACTACGGCGGCAGCAGCGGCTTCGGACGCGCCTACCGCGATGCGCTCAAGGGCCAGTGGGGCGTGGTCGACGTCGACGATTGCGTGGCCGGCGCGCGCTACCTGGCCACGCGCGGCCTGGTCGACCCGCAACGCCTGGTGATCCGCGGCGGCAGCGCCGGTGGCCTCACCACCCTGTGCGCCCTCACCTTCCACGATGTGTTCAAGGCCGGCGCCAGCTACTACGGCGTATCGGACCTGAAAGGCCTGGACGACGATTCGCACAAGTTCGAGTCGCACTACAACGAATACCTGATCGCCCCAAAGCCGGAATCGGAAACGCTGTACCTGCTGCGTTCACCGATCAACCATACCGACAAGCTGACCCGTCCGATGATCTTCTTCCAGGGCCTGGACGATAAGGTCGTGCCGCCGCAGCAGTCGGAAGTGATGGTGAGCGCCCTGCGCGCGGCCGGCGTGCCGGTGGCCTACATGACGCTGGAGGGCGAAGGGCATGGCTTCCGCAAGGCCGACAGCATCGTGCGCACGCTGGAAGCGGAGCTGTATTTTTACCTGCGCATCTTCGGCTTGACCGCACCCGGCCAGGCGGCCGTGGTGGCGATCGACAATCTGCCCGGAGCTGCATGAGCGGGCAAGACATGGCGATAACGCGGGACCAGTTCGGCCGGCTGGACATGGTCGAGCAACATATCGCCGCCATGCTGGCCATGGCGGGCGAACCGATGGGCCGCATCCGCCTCCAGGAGCACCTCGCCAGCGCCGGCATCCCCGTCGCCAACGAGCGCATGGTCGACGCGATGGAAACCCTGCGCGCGCTCGGCGTGGCGGGCGAGTTGCAGCACCGCGGCTGGATCGTCACGCCGGAAGTGAGCTGGATGGCGCTGAGCGCCGCACTCAACGCCGGCACCTTCGGCCCGCTGGCCACCGCCTACGACAACCTGACCCCGCTGCGCCGCAACTGGGAAGGCTTCGCCATCCTGCGCAGCTACCGCCAGGGCGTGGCGCTGCTGCGCATCGCGCTGGCCAGCGGCCAGGGTCCGGCGCTGGTGGCGCCGCTGCTGGCGGCCTGCATGAACTGCCACGAAGCGGGCTACCTGCACCCGCTGGTCGACATCTGCGCGCGCCCGTTCGAGCCGGAGCTGTTCGCGCGCATCCACCCGCAGCTGCGCGACGAGGTGCTGCGGGTGCTGATGGAGAATGCCCAGCGCGAACCGGCCAGCGCGCCGCAGTTGCGCGTGTTCGCCGAACGCCACCTGGCGCAGGGCGCGTCGTCGATGGCGCTGCGTACCGTCATGGCCGAACACCTGATCCTGTGCGGCCGCCTGGACGACGCCTCGCACCTGCTGCACGACATGGACGATTCGATGGCGCTGTTCTACCGCAGCGTGATCCTGATGCTGCGCGAGCACCACGCCGAGGCGCTGGCCGGCTTCGAGCAGGCGCTCAAGGCGCTGCGGCGCGAAACCGGCAAGCGCAAGATGACCTTTCCCGGCATCGGCGGCCACCTGTACGTGCTGGCGCTGCTGCGCAGTCCCGATCCGAAACACCACAAGGCGGCCGAGGCGTATCTCGACATCGTCACACGCACCGTGCAAAGCCACGACACGGCGGTCTACCAGCAACTGAACATGCTGCGCCAGATCCGCGGCGGCACGGTCGACGCGCAAGTGCTGCCCACGCGCAGCTGGGAAAGCGCGCTGCAGCCGTTCATGTTCCGCGCGCTGCTGCATTACTGGCTGGCGTTGCCGCAGCTGGACGGCAAGCGCGCCCAGCTCGAACAGATGATGACGCAGGCGACCGAGGCCGGCTTCGGCCTGGTGGCGGCGCAGCTGGGCGCCCTGCTGGGGCGCATCGGCGCCGTCTCGCGCGAGCAGGAAGCGATCGCCCTGCGCCAGCGCCTGCGCTTTGCCGACATGAGCGGCTGGTTCGAGCGCGAGGAGCCGTGGGAGCGCCAGCTCAATGCGCTGATCAACCTGCAACCAGCGGTGAACGTGGAAGTGGTCAAGGAAGCGCGCCTGGTATGGGGCTTGCGCTTCGATCCGCTATACGGGGTGCAGGATATCGAACCGCGCGAACAGAAGCGCGACGCCCAGGGCGGCTGGAGCCGCGGCCGCGCCATGGGCCTGAAACGCCTGTCGGACGATGCGGCCAGTTTCGATTTCCTCACCTCGCAAGACCTGCACGTGGTGGCGACCTTGAACGCCTATAAATACTACAGCGGCGGCGGGGTGCGCTACGAATTCGACATGGACAAGGCGGTGGCCGCACTGATCGGCCATCCGCTGCTGTTCTGGATCGACGCGCCCGGCACGCGCGTGGAACTGCTGCCGGGCGAACCGGAACTGATGATCAAGGCGCGCGCCGGCAATGTGACCATCACCCTGCAACCGCCGATTCTGGACAACACCGACGACGTGTGCGTCACGCGCGAAACGCCAACCCGCCTGCGCGTGGTGCGCATCAGCGACGAACACCGCCGCATCGGTGCCATTGTCGGCAATGGGCTGGTGGTGCCGCTGCACGCGGAAAAGCAGGTGCTCAAGGCGATCGGCGCGATTTCGTCGATCGTCACGGTGCAGTCGGACATCGGCGGCAGCGCCGCCGACATCGCCCGGGTCGACGCCGACAGCCGCCTGCACGTGCACCTGCTGCCTTACCAGCATGGCTTGAAGATGCAGGTGCTGGTGCGCCCCCTGCCCGACGCCGGCGCCTACTACCCGCCCGGCTCGGGCGCCGACAGCGTGATCGCCGACGTGAATGGCGCGCGCGTGGAAGCGCGCCGCAACCTGGACGCCGAGCGCGAGGCCGAACGCCAGCTGGTCGGCGCCCTGCACGTGCTGGAACAATCCGAATCGGACCATGGCGAATGGCTGCTGGCCAACCCCATCGAATGCCTGGAGCTGCTGGCCGAACTGCAGGAACTGGACCCGGCCAAGGTGCGGCTGGCCTGGCCCGAGGGCGAGCCGTTTCGCCTGGCGAAAAAAGCCGACTCCAAGTCGGTGCGCCTGTCCATCAAGCGCGACAAGGACTGGTTCGCCGCCAGCGGCGAGGTGCAGGTCGACGAAAACCGCATCATGGACTTGCGCACCCTGCTCGATATGCTCAGGGAGAATGGCAGCCGCTTCGTGGCGCTGGGCGACAACCAGTTCATGGCCTTGACGTCCGAACTGCACCGGCGCCTGATGGAGCTGTCGGCCTTCGGCACGCCGAGCGCGGACGGGGTCAAGGTGCATGCGCTGGCCAGCTTCGCGCTGGAAGACCTGGCGCAGGATGCCGGCAGCGTCGATACCGACCAGGGTTGGCGCGACCATCTGGCGCACATGGAGCGCAATGCCGCCTTCGTGCCGCAGATGCCGAGCACCCTGCAAGCCGAGCTGCGCGACTACCAGGTCGAGGGCTACGAGTGGCTGGCGCGCCTGGCCCACTGGGGCGTGGGCGCCTGCCTGGCCGACGACATGGGCCTCGGGAAAACGCTGCAGGCGCTGGCGCTGCTGCTCTCGCGCGCGCCGCAAGGCCCGGCGCTGGTGATCGCGCCGACCTCGGTGTGCATGAACTGGATCAGCGAGGCGGCGCGCTTCGCGCCAACCCTCAACGTCAAGCTGTTCGGCAGCGGCGACCGTGCCGCCATGCTGGCCGAGGCCGGGCCGTTCGACCTGGTAATCGCCAGCTACGGCCTGCTGCAGCTGGAAGCGCCGGCGTTCGCCAAGGTGCGCTGGAACAGCATCGTGCTCGATGAAGCGCAGGCGATCAAGAATACCGCGACCAAGCGCTCGCAGGCCGTGATGGCGCTGCAGGGCGAGTTCCGCATGGTGGCCACCGGCACGCCGCTGGAAAACCACCTGGGCGAATTGTGGAACCTGTTCCGCTTCATCAATCCGGGCTTGCTCGGCACCAGCGACCAGTTCAACCTGCGCTTTGCCGGGCCGATCGAACGGGCCCAGGACAAGCGCGCCGAAGCCGGGGCGCGCCTGCGCCTGCGGCGTTTGATCCAGCCGTTCATCCTGCGCCGCACCAAGGCGCAGGTCTTGTCGGAACTGCCGCCGCGTACCGAGATCGTGCTGCCGGTCGACCTGACCGAGGAAGAAACGGCGCTGTACGAATCGCTGCGGCGCGACGCCATCGCCAAGCTGGCCGCGCTCGAGGCCCCCGAGAGCCAGAAGTCGATCCAGATCCTGGCCGAGATGATGAAGCTGCGCCGCGCCTGCTGCAATCCGGCGCTGGTGGCGCCCGAACTGGGCCTGCAAAGCAGCAAACTGACCGTGTTCGCGCGCCTGTTGGGC
Source organism: Massilia frigida (assembly GCF_011682175.1). GTDB lineage: Bacteria > Pseudomonadota > Gammaproteobacteria > Burkholderiales > Burkholderiaceae_D > Telluria_A > Telluria_A frigida. The sequence continues at coordinate 156,644 of NZ_WHJG01000005.1, read as the reverse complement.
GAGCTGCTCGACAACCGCCACAAGGTGCTGGTGTTCAGCCAGTTCGTCGACCACCTGACCCTGATCCGCAAGCATCTCGACGAGCGCGGGATCAAATACCAGTACCTCGATGGCTCGACCCCGATGCAGGAGCGTAAAAAGCGGGTCGATGCGTTCCAGGCCGGTGTCGGCGATGTGTTCCTGATCAGCCTCAAGGCGGGCGGGGTCGGCATCAACCTGACGGCGGCCGATTATGTGATCCACATGGACCCGTGGTGGAACCCGGCGGTGGAAGACCAGGCCTCGGACCGCGCGCACCGCATGGGCCAGCAGCGCCCGGTGACCATTTACCGGCTGGTGGCGCGCCACACCATCGAGGAAGGCATCGTCGAGCTGCACAAGCACAAGCGCGACCTGGCCGACAGCCTGCTCGAAGGCAGCGACGGGTCGGCGCGCATGGCGCCGGGAGACATGCTGCGCATGCTGCAGGAGGGGCTGCGCTGAGGCTAGACAAGCTTGGAGTAGCGTCTGGAGCAATTCCATGACATCATGCGTTTCTATTAACCAATATTGAATTGAAGCCATGGAAGAAGAAATCGAATCCAATGCCGCGTCAGGTGCAAACCTCCTCGGTGTCAAGTCCTGGTTTGCCTACGCCCGCGTTGGCCTGCTGGCCCTCGTGCTGTTCGGCGTGGCGCTGCCGACGGCATTCCAGATCGGCACCATCTCCGCCCTCGTGGTGTTCATTGGCTCGGCGCTGTTTGTCGGCTACCGTATCCTGCTGCTGCGTAGCGTGCAGGTGTACTACGACGATACCGGTGTCTGGGTGTATTCGGGCGTACTGCCATGGAAGAAGGGCCGCCACGGCGTCCTGTGGCGCGACGTGGACAGCGCCACCTACATCCAGAGCTTCTGGAGCTGGAGCACACGCTCCTACTCGGTGCGCGTAGGGCACCGCTTCACCAAGGTCAGCGAAATTAACGAGACCAACATCGCCAACGGTCAGGAGGTCGCGGGCCGGATCAACGGACTGCACCAGGAGATGCTGCGCTCCGGCCGCGCAAGCTGAGTCGCAGCCGTTTCCATTTGTGACAAAGGCGCCCCGGCGGGGCGTTTGATGCTAATCTGACGCCCGCCGCATGCCTGCGGCTGCCCCCGCTTCTGTAACTACAAGGCCAATCACAATGATCAAAACCAAAATTGCACTGGCTGTTTTCTTGACCTGCTTCGCGCTGGCGCCCGCAGGCGCTGCCAAGCCGAAAAAACAGTCCAGGGCCCACGCCACCAAGCCGGTAAAAGCCGCCAAATCGTCCACATCCGTCAAACCGGCCAAGCCATCCAAAGCCGCGGCCAAGGCCGCCGCCATCGCCGCCCCGGTCGCCGCCGCTGTCAGCGCGCCGGCCGCCGGCACCGAACGCTCGCAGGACCGCCGCTTCAATACCGTCAGCATGCAATTTCTCGGCGCGCTGTGGCGCATCGATCCGGAAAGCGCGATCTATTCCGGCAAATACGATGGTGCCGCCAACCTGACCATTCCAAGCGCGGCCACGCGCGCCGCGCAACTGGCGTTTGCCGACGAGTGGCTGCAAAAGCTGGCCAAGATCGATGTGCGCCAACTGTCGGTCCGGCAGCGCACCGACCATGTCCTGCTGGTCAACAAGCTCAATGCCGACCGCTTCTACCTGACCACCCTGCGCGAATTCGAGTGGAATCCGGCGCTGTACAACATCGCCGGCCCGATCGACCTGATTCTCGGTTCCGAATACGCGGCCAAGCCGCAGCGCCTGCGCACCCTGCTCAAGCGCCTGGCCAATGTGCCGGCCTATTACCAGGCGGCGCAGGCGAGCATCGTCAACCCGACCCACGAACACACGCAGCTGGCATTGCAGCAGGCGCCGGGCACCATGACGGTGCTGGCGGACCTGGGCAAGGCGGCCCAGGAATCGATCCTGAACCAGGCCGAAAAAGACTTGTTCGCGCGCCGCATCGCGGCCGCCGGCGACGCCCTGATCGGCTATGTCGACTTCCTCACCGAGCTCGATCAAACCCAGCAGGCCAGCAACACGGCGCGCTCGTTCCGGATCGGCAAGGCGCTGTATGAACAGAAGTTCGGCCACGATATCCAGGCCGGCGTGAGCGCCGAACAGATGTACCAGAAAGCGCTGGCCGCGCGCGAGCAGCTGCTGGCGCGCATGGACGTGCTGTCGGATGATCTGTGGACCAAGACCATGGGCGGCGCCGCCAGGCCGGCCGACCGCATCAAGAAAATCGGCATGGTGATCGACACGCTGTCGGCCAGGCACGTCTCGCGCGAAGAGTTCTTCCCCGAGATCCGGCGCCAGATCCCGCTGCTGCAAGACTGGGTGGTCAAGAACAAGCTGCTCACGCTCGATCCGAAAAAGCCGCTGGTGGTACGCGAAACGCCGCTGTACCAGCGCGGCGTGGCCGGCGCCAGCATCGATGCGCCCGGCCCGTATCGCCCGCAGGACCGCACCTTCTACAACGTCACTCCGCTCGACGGCCTCACGCCCGAACAGGCCGAGAGCACCCTGCGCGAATACAACCACTGGATTTTGCAGATCCTGAACATCCACGAAGCCATTCCGGGCCATTACGCGCAGCTGGTGTACGCCAACAAGTCGCCCTCCCTGGTCAAATCGCTGTTCGGTAACGGCGCCATGATCGAAGGCTGGGCGGTGTACGGCGAGCGCATGATGCTCGAATCGGGCTATGGCGAGAACACGCCGGAAATGTGGCTGATGTACTCGAAGTGGAACCTGCGCGTGGTCACCAACACGATCCTCGACTACAGCGTGCACGTGCTGGGCATGAACGAAGCCGAGGCGATGGACATGCTGACGCGCCAGGCCTTCCAGACGCGCAGCGAGGCGGGCGAGAAGTGGCACCGCGCCCAGGTCAGTTCGGTACAGCTGACCAGCTACTTCAGCGGCTACAGCGACATCATGGACCTGCGCGAGCAGCGCAAGCAGGCGCTCGGCGCCAGGTTCGACCTCAAGCAGTTCCACGAACAGTTCCTCGGCTACGGCAGCGCGCCGGTGAAGATGATCAAAGAGCTGATGCAATAAGGAGAGCGCGATGCGTTATGTGTTTGGTTCGATTCTTGCGGCGCTTGCGTTGTACCTCGTCGCTTGCGTCGGCCTGTACTTCGCGCAGCGCTCGCTGATTTATTTTCCCCAGCCGCGCCGGTTTGGGGCGCCCGGTTCGCTGATCCAGCTGCCGGTGCCCGGCGCCACGCTCGACGTGACGGTGCGGCCCGACAGCGGCCCGCGCGCGCTGATTTACCTGGGCGGCAATGCCGAGGATGTCTCGGCCAGCCTGCCGCAGCTGTCGGACACCTTTCCCGGACAGGCGCTGTACCTGCTGCATTACCGCGCTTACGGCGGCAGTACCGGCAAGCCCACCGAGGCGGCGCTGTTCGCCGATGCGCTGGCGCTATTCGACATGGTCCAGGCCAGCCATCCGCAGGTGACCGTGATCGGGCGCAGCCTGGGCAGCGGCGTGGCGGTGCATCTGGCCAGTCTGCGGCCGGTCGCGCGGCTGGTGCTGGTCACGCCCTACGACAGCATCGCCGGCATCGCCGCGCTGCAGTTTCCGTGGTTTCCCGTGACGCAGATCCTGAAAGACAGATTCGACTCGGGCGTGTACGCCGCCAGCGTGAGCGCGCCGACCACCATCGTCGCGGCCGACAACGACGAGATCATCCCGCGCGCCAGTTCGCAACTGCTGCTGACGCGCTTCAAGCCGGGCGTGGCGCACTATATCAATGTGCCGCAGACCGGCCACAACACCATTGCGGACAGCCCGCTGTATAACCCCAGCCTGGCCGGCGAAGCGGCGCCGCAGCCCGCCATGAAGGTCAACTAGACGCTGCGGGAAGCGGCTGTGGTATTTGGCGCGTGTTGGGATGAAGTTGACTATAGGCAAGTTACTTGCCTATATGCATCGTTACAATGTGTGAAGTTTCTGTTTAACTTCACGCAAAGGACACTGCCATGACGCCAGGCCCCAACCCCGCCGTGCTCATCGCCCTCACTGCCATGGCCCTGGCCGGCTGCGCCAGCAAGCCGCCGCCTGGCGCCGACACGCCCGCCCCCATCAAACCGCCCAACAGCCAGCTGGAGCATTGCCAGCGCTCGCTGGGCACCCTGACCCTGGTCGAGCAGGAGCGTCGGCCGTGGCTGAACCGGCTCGGCAGGGACGCCGACCTGCCCGCTCCCCTGCCGCTGCTGCGCCTGATGGTACGGGCATCGAACTGCTTCACCCTGGCGGACCAGGCTTCCACGCCCAGTGAGCGCCCACTGACCAGCGCCGATTACACGGCCACGCCCTCGCTCAGCTTCGGCGACGAGGCCCCGGCCGCGCGCATCGGTTCGCTGCACGATGGCGCGCCGCAGCCATCGACCCTGCTGACATTGACCGACAACCGCTCGGGTGCCGAGCTGGCGGCGGCCCAGGGCAGCGCCAGCCACTGGCGCTTCGGCGCGGCGGGCGGCTTTTTCAACGGCGGCTTCGCCCAGGCGGACGGCTACACCAGGACGCCCCAGGGCAAGCTGCTGATGGCGGCCCTGATGGATTCGTACAACCAGGTGGTGCGCTCGCTCAGGCGCCACGCCGCGCGCGCCGCGGCCGGGCGGCTGGCCGACGCCGGCGGGTTCAGGCCGGCGCGGCCGGCGCGGCCGGATCCCCGACGTTCTCAATAAGCATCAGCAGGTCGGTCACGCCCAGGTCGGCGCCAGCCTGCGAGAGCAAGGTGCTGGCCTGTCCGCGATGATGGGTCTGGTGATTGAAAAGATGCAGCAACAGGTCGCCGAAACGCTTCTGCGACGCAATGCCCTTGGTGCTGGCGTAGTGCAGCACATGCTCCAGGTCGGCGTCGGCCAGCTGGGCGGTCAAGCTGCCGATCAAGCCGTCGAGCATGCGCCGGTGCTCTGCCAGCACGGCCAGGTCGTCGCTGTAGATGGCGTTCAGCGCGCTGGGGGGCGCCAGCGCCTGCGCCGCCTCGAGCGCGCCGGAGCGCGCCGGATGGCTTGCGAAGCGCCGCAGCCAGATGGTGTCGGCCGCCACCAGGTGGTTCAGCGTGCCGAGCAGCGAGCCGAAGAAGGCGCCACGGTTAGCCGCCAGTTCGTGGGCCGGAAGGGTGGCGGCGGCGTCGTACAGTTTCTGGTTCATCCAGGTGTTGTAGGCGGCCATCAGCCGCAGGTGGGACAGTTCAGACATGGTAGCCTCGCGTGCGCAAGTGGTGGAGAACGGCGCCGTGGCCACTGAGCAGCACCGACAGGCGGATCACGCTGCCGCTGCGAAATGTGAGCACGTACATGGCGCACCAGGCGCGGTAGTGCACGCTGCGCAGGTCGCGCCACAGCTCGTGGCGCTTGCCGCCCCACGGCGTGATGAACAGGATGCCGGCATCGTCAACCTTGCCGCGCGTGACGATCCCTTCGCACAGGCAGTACACGCCGCCGATGGCCAGCGCCACCGCCAGCGCGATCAGGGCGGTATAACTGTCGTGCTCGCGCGACAGCGCTACCCAGGCCAGCACGGCCACGCCCAGCAATTGCAGGATGCCGAGCCGCTCCACGAAAGGCGCGAACTCCAGGCTGCCGTCGCCGGCGCCGGTGCGCAGGCGCGCGGCAATCCAGCGCACGGCGAACCAGGCGGCAAGGGCAGCGAAAATACCTGCGGCAAGGACCGACACGCGCTCTCCTCAAGGGGCGCGGCCGGAGGGCCGCGCGGCTTGTCATTGTGCCTCACATCGCGCACGCTTGCTGTAGCCCCTGTGCAATTACGCACAGGCATCGTGCCGGAACGCGCGGACGCGCCGGGCATGTGCCTGATGCCGCTACGGTAGAATTATTTCCGGCTGTTACTTCCCGTGAACCGTCCCGATGGCTGGCCGCCCCGCGCGGCACCCCCTCCACGCCTACACCCGAGCTCTTCCCTGCAAGCACCCGCAGCCTTCCCGTATTTTCAAGATAGAAAAATGGAGACATCATGGCAATCACCACCTCGTTCGGCCGCTGCGCGGCTACTTTCATGCTGTGCCTGCCGGCGGCCGCGCTGGCCCAGGTGCAAGCCGGTCCCGGCACCTGGAGCGGCAACCAGACCTGGGGCGCGGACAGCGTCAACGGCGGCAACCTGGGCGGCTATTTCTACTGGCCGGCAAGCCAGCCTGTGCTGGGCGGCAAGCGCGCCCTGGTGCTGGTGCTGCACGGCTGCCAGCAAACCGCTTCCGGCGACGTCATCGATTCCGGGTCCGACAAGGGCTTCAACTGGAAAGGCGTGGCCGACCAGTACGGCGCCGTGATCCTGGCGCCGAATGCGACCGGCAATGTGTCCGGCAGCCATTGCTGGGATTACAGCCTCACCAACCACAACCGCGCCAGCGGCCACGATGGCGTGCTGCTGAACCTGGTAAGCCGCTTCCTGGGCGATGCGCGCTATGCGATCGACCCGAACCAGGTGTACGTGACCGGCCTGTCCTCGGGCGGCGGCCAGACCATGGTGCTGGGCTGCCTGGCGCCGGACGTGTTTGCGGGCATCGGCATCAACGCGGGGCCGCCGCCCGGGACCACCATCATGCAGATCGGCAGCGTGCCATCGGGCTTCAACGCCAGCACGGCGGCCAACAAGTGCACGGCCATGGCCGGCGCCCAGCAAGGCAAGTTCGCCACCCAGCTCGCCAGCGTGGTGTGGGGCAGCAGCGATTACACCGTGGCCCCGGCCTACGGCCCGCTCGACGCGGCGGCCATGCGCATGGCATACGGCGGCAGCTTTGCGCGCGGCGCGACCGCGACCGTGGCGGGCGGCGGCAGCAATACGCCCTACACCGACAGCAACGGCAAGCTGCGCACCTCCGAGATGGCGGTGACCGGCATGGGCCACGCCTGGCCGGCCGGGCCGGGCGGGCAGAACAACCATTTCGTGGATGCCACCAAGGTCGATTACCCGGCCTTTGTGATGGATTTCTGGTTCAAGAACAATCTGCGCGCAAGCCGCATCGCCGCGCCCGTGATGACGGCCTGCAAGGCGAGCGTGGCCGGCAACGCTGTCACCGTCAGCGGCGCCGCCGTGGATGCCGCCGGCACCATCAGCAGCTACCGCGTGGTGCTTAACGGAAGCACCGCCGTCAACGATGCGGCGGCCGGCAGCGGCGCCAGTTTCAGCATCGGCTATGCGCTGGCCAACGGCTATTACAGCGGAACCGTCACGGCCACCGACGCCGGCACCGGGCAAACATCGGCGCCCTGCACTCTGCCGCAATTCCTGGTGGGACCGGCGCCGGCGCTGCAGCCGCCGGCCGGCCTGAAGGCCGGGCACGCCAGCGCCAGCAGCATCGCGCTGTCGTGGAGCGCGGCCACTGGCGCGGGCGGCTACAACCTGTACCGCAACGGCAGCAAGGTCACGCCCACGCCGGTGAGCGGCACCAGCCATACCGATACCGGACTGGCGGCGTCCACCGCCTACACGTACCGGGCGTCGTCGGTGGCGAACGGGGTGGAAAGCGAGTTGTCGGCCAGCGTGAGCGCCAGCACCAGCAGCGGCTTTAGCTGCAGCACTGTCACGGCCAGCAACTATGCCCACGTGCAGGAAGGCCGCGCGCATGACAGCGGCGGCATGGCACTGGCGAATGGCTCGAACCAGAGCATGGGACTCAATAATCTGTTCTACACCCGGACGCTGGCGCAAACCTCGGCCGCGCATTATGTGATGGGCAACTGTCCCTGAGGGCCGCCGGCGTCAATGGTTCTTGGCCAGGTTCTTGCCTTCGACCAGGACGTAAGTCTTGCCATCGTAGGCATAGCGGGCGCAGCCGTCCAGGCGGGTGATGTCCGACGCCAGCCGCGGGCCTTCCCCGCCCTTCCGGCGCACGTCTTTCTTGCTATCTTCCTGGCCCCGGAACTGGAACACGAGATCGTTGTACGCCGCGCCGCTGGCGGACAGGGCGAAGCGCCAGCCCGAGGTGACGTCGTAGCAGGTTTCGGTGTCGGCCGGTTGGCAGGCCAGCGCGCTCGCCGATACGGCGATGCCGGCGCCGGTGAGGTCGTGCATGGTCTGCGCGCCCAGGTCGTACAGGGACAGGTAGCGGTCGACATAGCCTTGGAAGGCGCCGCCGTACAACATGGCCAGTCCCGTTTTACCGGGCGCGAGCCGCATGAATTTCGCCGTGCCGATGCGCTCCCAGCTACCCAGGCGCGCGATGTTGGCGTGGTGCCTGAGCAAGGTCCAGCGGCCATCGGCCTTGCGCAGGATGAAGACATTGAGCAGCCCGCCGTCGGTATGCACGCGGATGCCATCGCGCTCGGCCCGCACCACCAGCGCGTTGGCTACCAGCGCGGCGTCGCCGTTGGGCAGGAAGGCATGGGCCACCGGTTCGATGGTGTACATGCGCACGCCCGGCTCGTCGGGCTCGCCCAGTTCCATCGGCGCCTCGTTGGCGGCCGGATTGAAGTTCTCGCCAAAGATGGCATGCATCAGCACGGCCCGCTCGCGCAGGGCGGCGGCCCGGGCTTCCAGTTGCTCCGGCGTGGGCGGGAGTGGCGCGGGCACGGCCGTGACAGTGCCGCCCTCCTCCTTGCCCGCCAGCGCCGGCGCGGCGGCGGCCGGCAAGGCAGCCTTGCGCTCGCCGCAGGCAGCCAAAAGGACGGGAAAAAGGATACTCAGAAACAGCGCGGCTGGACGCATCGGATCGCAAACGAAACAGTAAACAAGCCATCTTACCTTACCGCTTGCCAAGCTGTTTCAAACCATTACGGCGGCAAGCGATACCCGCGTGCATCAATGCGGCCTTGCCCGCAGCTTGTTTGGCGCAGGCCGCGCCGATGGCCGATTCAGGCCGGTGACGATTGATGCATCTCACGGGCGCGCCGGCTGCGGCTCCTAGGCTGGAAGTGTCGGCGCGGCCGTCGTCGTTGCGGCGGCGGCCCGCCTCCGACTTCATGCCAAGGAGCCATCATGTCTACTCGTCTTCCACTTCCCCGCACGCGGCTGGGCGCGGCACTCGCCCTGATTGCACTGGCCCTGCCCGGCCTGGCGCTGGCCAGCAGCAACTGGTCGTCCGTGGGATCGACCGGCACGCCGGACGAACTGTGCACCGGCCGCGTATCGTTCAACAACAATGACGCCGGCCTGGTCAGCGGCGCCACCGCCCTCAGCTGCACCATCCGCTACCAGGTGCACGATACCTGGGACGGCAACGGCATCCTGGGCGTGTATTCGGGCGCGCGCTTCACCGACAACGGCATCTATTCCGAGGTGCGCACGCGCCTGCGCGCGCACAACACCGCCACCGGCGTGCTGACCACGCTGGCGACCTTGTCGAGCAACAGCTACGCGCCGGCGGCGACCCCGCAAACGCGCTACCTGACCAACTGCGTCGCGCTCAACTTCAACGCCAACAGCTACTTCATCGAGGTCGACCTGGTGCGCACCGCCGCGCCGGCGGGGGCCATTCCCGGCTTGCCGGTGCTGGGCCAACTGCGCTTGCTGCGCTGCCAGTAACGCCATCGCGGATGCGCGGCCATGCCGGCTCCACACTGTCCAGAGGAAGACCAATGAAGCGACTCATTTCCGAAACGATGCTGCTGGCAGCGCTGGCCGCGCTGGGCGCTTGCGGCGGCGACGATCAGCCGCCGCCCAAGCCGCCGCAGGCACTGCCGGTTGCCGCCGCCGCACCGGCGCCCGAAGCGGCGCGGCCGCTGCCGGCGCCAGCGCCAGCGCTGGTGCGCCCGCCGCCGGCGCCGCCGAGCACGCCGCCGCCGAACGATCTCAGCCAGCTGCGCCAGGAAGTGGCCGGCCTGCGGCGCGAAGTGGCCGAGCTGCGCATGATGCTCACGCGCGCACCCGGCGCCAGCGCGCCCCCTGCGTTGGCGGCGCCGCAAGCGCCCGAGACGCCGGCGGTGGCGCCGTCCGAAACCATGTTCCGTGCCGAGCAGGTCGATCCGGCGTGGAGCATGTATGCGACCTCGGCCGTGCGCGCGGCGCTGGCGCGCGCCAATGCCGGGCTCGAATCTCAGGTGCGGCGGCTCGAATGCCGCAGCAAGACCTGCCGCATCGAAATCAATCCGACGAGTGCCGATCTGCTGGAAAGTTCGATGGCGGCCGTGCTGGCCAATGTGGGGACGGCGATACCGAATATGACGGCGACCCAGGTGGGCAGCGATGACGGCAGCGAGGCGACGGTGCTGTACCTGACGCGCTAGCCCCGCCTTGGCGCGCCGCCTTGGCGGCCGGTGACTGTTACACCGGCTCTTGCGGTGCCTGGGTGGCGCGCACGAAGGCCGGCGCCACCAGCAGGCCCAGCTCGAACAGCAGCCACATCGGTATGGCCAGGGCCAGCTGGCTGACCACGTCCGGCGGCGTGACGATGGCCGCGATCACGAAGGCGCCGACGATGGCGTACGGGCGGATTTCCTTGAGCTTGGCAACGCTGACGATCCCCATGCGCACCAAAATCACCACCACCACCGGCACCTCGAAGGTCGCGCCGAAGGCCAGGCACATGGACATGACGAAATCGAGATAGTTCTCGATATCGGGCGTGACCGCGATCGAGGTGGGGGAAAAGTCGGAAATGAACTTGAATACGCGCCCGAACACGAAGAAGTAGCAGAACGCCACCCCGCCCATGAACAGGAACGAGGACGACACCACCAGCGGCAGCACCAGGCGTTTTTCGTGCTGGTACAGGCCGGGGGCGACGAAAGCCCAGACCTGGTAGAACACCCACGGCAGCGCCAGGATCAGCGACAGCACCAGGGTCACCTTCATCGGCACCAGGAAGGGTGAAATGACGCCGGTGGCGATCATCTTCGAGCCGACCGGCAGCGAGGCGATCATCGGCTCGGCGATGATGTCGTAGATATGGGCGGGGCCGGGCCAGATCATCAGCGCGACGCAGACGATGGCAACCCCGATGGTGGCCTTGACCAGGCGGTCGCGCAATTCGACCAGATGAGAGATAAAGGTCTCTTCGCCCGCAGCTTTGTCTGTCATTTAAAAGAACGAAGAGGTGTTGGAGGAACGCGGGCGGAATTTTTTCACGCGCGCGGCACCCGACATGATGTGGGCCTTGCCGCCGTGACGCTGCTTGTACCAGCCCGGCACGGCCGAGTTGCGCACCAGCTTCTTGCGGCGGAAATCGCGCGCCTTGCGTTCCAGGTCGCTCATGGTCGCGCTCGGCGCCGTCGACGAGGGCAGGTCGCGCCAGGCGGCATCGACATCGTCGATGTTCTGGGCGATGGTGTTTTCGACGCTATCCTTGATCGACTGGGCCGTTTCCTGCACTTCCTTTTGCAGGTTGCGCAGTTCGTCGAGCTCGATCTCGCGGCTCACCTCGGACTTGACGTCGTGCAGGTAGCGCTGGGCACGGCCATACAGGGTCCCCGCCATGCGTGCCACTTTGGGCAGCTTTTCAGGGCCGATGACAACAAGTGCAACCACGCCAATGATGGCGAGTTTAGATAATCCAAGATCGATCATGGCGTCTGGAAGTGTCTGTCAGCGGGCGTGCGCGGGCACGCACGCTTATCAGAACTTCGTTTTCTCTTTCGCTTCGGCGTCGATGGTGGTCTTGTCCACGACCTGGCCCGGCGCGGACGGCTTGTCGTCCTCGCCACGCACGCCATCCTTGAAGCCCTTGACGGCCTTGCCAATATCACCACCCATATTGCCGAGTTTCTTGGTGCCGAACACCAGCACAACGACAAGCAACACGATCAGCCAATGCCAAACACTCAGTCCACCCATCATTTTCTCCTCGCGAGGCGCGCGCGCCCGAATTCGTGAAAGCTTACGCCGGTATTCTACGCGATGCCGGGGGTTCCTGCCTGATTGTCAGCGCTGGCCGGGCCACGGGCGCGGACCGCCGTACATATGCAGGTGCAGGTGATAGACCTCCTGGCCGCCGTCCGGACCGCTATTGATGAGGGTCTTGTAGCCGCCGCCCGGCTTGCCGTCGGCGTCATAGCTCACTTCACAGCCATGCTCTTTGGCCAGCCTGGGCGCCAGCGCCAGCATCTTGCCGAGCAGCGCGACATGGGTTTCGTTGCATTCGGACAAGGTCGCGACGTGCAGCTTGGGAATGACCAGCAGGTGCACCGGCGCGGCCGGGTGGATATCCTTGAATGCCAGCAACTCTTCATCTTCGTAGACTATGCTGGAAGGAATTTGCTTGGTGGCGATTTTGCAAAAAAGGCAGTCGGTCATGGCGGGTTTCCGTGGGCGTTGGGGGTGGGCGCTGGCCGCGTTTCAGCTGGGGCGGGCGGCTTTTTCGGCGAGGCCGGACAAGCCTTCGCGGCGCGCCAGTTCATCGAGCACCTGCTGCGGGGCCAGATCGAACTGGGCCAGCAGCACCAGCGAATGGAACCACAGATCGGCGCATTCGTACAGCACCTTGGACGCGTCGCCATCGACACGCGCATCTTTCGCGGCCATCACCAGCTCGGTGGCTTCTTCGCCGATTTTCTTGAGGATCGCATCGTCGCCCTTGGAAAACAGGCGCGAGACATAGGAAGTGGCCGGATCGCCGCCGTTTTCCAGCTTGCGCGATTCGATCGTTTGCGCCACGCGGGCGAGGGTCTGGCTCATGGTGTGTTCTTCTTGGGATTGGTGTAGATCGTTTCCGGATCCTGCAACACCGGATCGGCGACCTGCCAGTCACCGCTTTTGGCGTCGCCGTCGAACTTCTGGAAGAAGCAGGAATGGCGCCCCGTATGGCAGGCGATCGAACCGGCCTGCTCGATTTTCAGCAGGATCACGTCTTCGTCGCAGTCGAGGCGGATTTCGCGCACCTTCTGGATGTGGCCCGACTCGTCGCCCTTGTGCCACAGCTTCTTGCGCGAACGGCTCCAGTACACCGCCTCGCCCAGTTCCACCGTGCGCGCCAGCGCGTCGCGGTTCATCCAGGCGAACATCAGCACATCGTTCGAGCCGACTTCCTGGGCGATTACCGGCACCAGGCCGTTTTCGTCCCACTTGACCTTTTTCAGCCAGCTGAAATTGGCCGCACTACTTGTTACGGCAGGCATGATCATGTCGGTCTACTCCAAACGCATGGGAATGCCCTGCGCGGCCATGAAGCGCTTGGCTTCACCGACCGTGTGCTGCCCATAGTGAAAAATACTGGCTGCCAGGACCGCATCGGCCTTGCCGATCTTGATGCCGTCGGCCAGGTCCTGCAAACCGCCCACGCCGCCGGAGGCGATCACGGGAATGCCGATCGCGTTCGACACGGCGGCCGTCAATCCCAGGTCGAAACCGACCTTGGTGCCGTCGCGGTCCATGCTGGTGAGGAGAATTTCGCCGGCGCCCAGGCGCTCCATGTTCATCGCCCACGCGACCGCATCGAGACCGGTGGCGCGGCGGCCGCCGTGGGTGAACACTTCCCACTTGCCGGGCGCGGTCTGCTTGGCGTCGATGGCCACCACGATGCACTGCGAGCCATGCTTTTGCGAGGCCTCGAACACCAGCTCGGGATTGGTCACGGCCGAGGTGTTCATGCTGACCTTGTCGGCCCCGGCGTTGAGCAGGCGCCGCACGTCGTCGACCTTGCGCACGCCGCCACCGACGGTGAGCGGGATGAACACGGTGGAAGCCACCGCTTCGATGATGTGCAGGATCAGGTCGCGGTCGTCGGAGGACGCCGTGATGTCGAGGAAGGTGATTTCGTCGGCGCCCTGCCCATCGTAGCGGCGCGCGATTTCGACCGGGTCGCCGGCGTCGCGCAGCTCGGTGAAATTGACGCCCTTGACGACGCGGCCATCGGTCACGTCGAGGCAGGGAATGATGCGTTTTGCGAGCATGGTGTGTTCTTCCGGCTTACGCCAGGTCGCCTTCGGTGAGTTCGTCGGCGCGCATCTGGGCTTCGGCCAGGTTGATCGTGCCCTCGTAGATCGAACGGCCGCAGATCACGCCCTCGATGCCTTCTTCCTGCACCGCGCACAGGGCTTCGACGTCGCCCAGGTTGTGCAGGCCGCCGGAAGCGATGATGGGAATGCGCACGGCCTGGGCCAGCTTGACGGTCGCTTCGATGTTGATACCGCCCATCATGCCGTCGCGGCCGATGTCGGTGTAGATGATCGATTCGACGCCGTAGGCTTCGAACTTGGTAGCCAGGTCGATCACTTCGTGGCCGGACATCTTGCTCCAGCCATCGGTGGCGACCTTGCCATCCTTGGCGTCCAGGCCGACGATGATGTGGCCCGGGAAGGCGCCGCAGGCATCGTGCAGGAAGCCGGGATTTTTCACGGCGGCGGTGCCGACGATGATGTAGGTGATGCCGTCGTCGAGATAGCGCTCGATGGTGTCCAGGTCGCGGATGCCGCCGCCCAGCTGGACGGGGATTTCGTCGATATCGTTATCGACGGCGAATTCCTGCACCACCTGCAGGATGGATTTGACGGCGGCTTCGTTTTTCGGCTTGCCGGCGAAGGCGCCGTTCAAGTCCACCAGGTGCAGGCGGCGCGCGCCCTGCTTGAGCCAGTGCAGCGCCATTTCGGCGGGGTCTTCGGAGAAGACGGTGGCAAGTTCCATATCGCCCTGTTTGAGGCGAACGCAGTGACCGTCTTTCAGGTCGATGGCAGGAATGAGCAGCATGATCGGTTATCGCTTATCGCTTGGTTGGGTGGGTGGTGAATCAAGGATTCCAGTGAACGAAGTTCTTGTACAGCTGCAGCCCCGCGCCGGCGCTTTTCTCCGGGTGGAACTGGGTCGCGAAAATATTATCGCGGGCGACGGCGCAACAGAAAGGCGCGCCGTAATCGGTTTCGCCGGCGGTGAGGCTGGCGTCGTCGGGCTGGACATAGTAACTGTGCACGAAATAGAAGTAGCTATCGTCGAGGATACCCTGCCACAGCGGATGCTGGCGCACTTGTTTCACGCGGTTCCAACCCATCTGCGGCACCTTGAAGCGCGAGCCGTCCGGCTGCAGGCGGCCATCGAGCTGGAAGCGCACCACTTTGCCGGGCAACAGGCCCAGGCCGGGGGTGTCGGCTTCCTCGCTTGAGTCGAACAGCATCTGCTCGCCCACGCACACGCCCATCACGGGACGGGTCTTGGCGGCGCGCAGCAGGGCTTGCTCGACGCCGGACTGGCGCAGGCTGGCCATGCAGTCGCGCATGGCGCCCTGGCCGGGCAGGACGATCCGGTCGGCCGAATCGATGGCGGCGACGTCGCCGGAAATAAGCACTTCAGCTTCGGGAGCGACGGCGCGCAGGGCTTGCGCCACCGAGCGCAGATTGCCCATGCCGTAATCGACCACAACAATTTTATTCATAGCAATTCAGTTTTGCTGTCATTCCCGCCTGCGCGGGAATGACAGGATAGAGGGGGCCGCATACGTATCGGACGACGTTACAGACTACCCTTGGTCGAAGGAATCGTCCCAGCCGAACGCGCATCGAGTTCCGCAGCCATGCGCAGTGCGCGGCCGAAGGCCTTGAACACGGTTTCGCACTGGTGGTGGGCGTTCTCGCCGCGCAGGTTATCGATATGCAGCGACACCAGCGCGTGGTTCACGAAACCCTGGAAAAATTCATGCGCCAGGTCGACGTCGAAACTGCCGATCATCGAGCGCTTCCACGGCACGTGCATTTCCAGGCCCGGACGGCCGGAAAAATCGATCACCACGCGCGACAGCGCTTCGTCCAGCGGCACGTAGGCGTGGCCGTAACGGCGGATGCCCTTCTTGTCGCCGATCGCCTTGGCCACCGCCATGCCGAGCGTGATGCCGGTGTCTTCCACCGTGTGGTGGGCATCGATATGCAGGTCGCCCACGCATTCGATATCGAGGTCGATCAGGCCGTGGCGCGCGATCTGGTCGAGCATGTGGTCGAGGAAAGGCACGCCCGTGTTGAGCTTTTGCTGGCCGGTGCCATCGAGGTTGATCGCGACGCGGATTTGCGTCTCGTTGGTGTTGCGCGTTATGTCTGCGGTGCGGGTCATGGGAGGCTCGGTTAGTGCGAAGTCAGCGATGCCTTGATGGCATCCAGGAAAACAGCATTTTCTTCAGGTGTGCTCACGGTCACGCGGATGCATCCGCCCAATCCGCATATTTTACTCACATTTTTAACCATCACCTTGTCGGCGTCGAGCCGTGCGCAGGAGGCGTCGACATCGGGCAGGCGCACCAGCAGGAAGTTGGCGGCCGACGGAAAAACGGTCACGCCGGGCAGCGCGGCCAGGTCGGCCGCCAGCTGTTCGCGCGCGGCGATGAGCAAGGTCGCCTGGTCGTTCAGCACCTCCAGGTGATCGAGCGCGAATTCGGCGGCGATCTGGGTGAGCACATTGATGTTGTAGGGCGGGCGCACTTTCTCGAACTGCGCCAGCAGCTTGGGCGCGGCGCTCATGTAGCCCAGGCGGATGCCGGCCAGGCCCAGTTTCGAGACGGTGCGCATGACAACCATGTTCTCGAACTCGGGCAGGCGCTCCATGAAGGAGGTGCGCGCGAACGGGCCGTAGGCTTCGTCGACGACGACCACACCGGTGTCACCCACGGCCTGGATGATCTCGACCATCTCGGCCGGGTCGAACAGGGTGCCGGTCGGGTTGTTCGGATAGGCCAGGAATACCAGGGCCGGCTTGTGCTCGGCGATGTTGGCGAGCATGCTGGCCTTGTCGAGTATCATGTCGGCGCGCAGCGGCACGCCGACGAATTCGGCACCGGCCAGCATGGCGGAGCGCGAAAACATCACGAAGCCGGGCGTGGGCGCCAGGATCACGGGACGGCGCGCGCCGCCGGAAACAGCGGTGGCCATGATCGAGATCAGTTCATCGGAGCCGTTGCCGAGGATGACGTCGTAGCCATCGGGGATGCCCAGGCGGGCGCAGATCTTGTGCTTGAGCGTGGCGTTGCTGGGCAGCGGGTAGCGGTTCAGGACCGCGGCGGCCAGGCGATGGCCCAGTTCTTCGCGCAGGTGGGCAGGCAGCGAGTAAGGATTCTCCATCGCGTCCAGTTTGATGTAGCCATCGGCGTCGGGGACGACGTAGGCCTGGTCGGCCTGGATCTCGGGACGGATCGTGTTGGCGATCAGCGTGTCGATGAAACTCATGCTGCTTTGCTCCTTGGTTGATAGGTTGCTGCAAATTGCCCGTCGTTCTTAGCTCCGTCGTTCCCGCGCCAAGGCGGCACTCGGCGCGGGAACCACGGAGGTAGAGGCTGGAACGACGGCGCTGGCGGTGGCGGTGGTGGCAACGACGCTATGCATTTTCAGCCTGCACAGTCTTCTTGGCCGGCTTGCGCTTCTTGACCATTTCCTGCTCCGGCGGCGACGCCAGTCGCGCTGCGATAATCTCGCAGTACGCGGCATTGAGCTCGAAGCCGACAAAATTGCGCCCGCAGCGCTTGGCCGCCATGGCGGTGGTGCCGCTGCCCATGAACAAATCCATCACCACGCCATCCGGCGGGCACGATGCCTTGACCATGCGCTCGATGATCTCGAGCGGCTTCTGTGTGGGGTGGTCGGCGCGCTCCGGGTGTTCGCGGTGCAGGCGCGACACGCTCCACAAATCCTTGGGGTTGTAGCCCACTTCGAGCCACTTGGCGCCGACGAAAATCGAGCGCGAGCGGGCCTTCTTGGTGACCGCGTCATACGGGATGCGCACCGCGTCCAGGTCGAAGTAGTAATCCTTGCGGTTGACGAAGAACCCGATCGTGTCGTGCACCGAACTGAAACTGCGCACGCTGCCGCCCATCGACGGCACCCGGCGGTCCCAGATAATCTCGTTCATCATCGTCATGCGCTGCTTGAGCATGACGAAAATCTCGGGCGAAAAGCGCCACGTCAAAAAGATGTACAGGCTGCCGTTGGGTTTGAGCTTGGGCAGCGCCTTCGAAATCCATTGCTCGGTCCACGCCAGGTAATCGGCCACGCTTTGCTGGTCGGAGTCGTTGCCGTAGTCCTTGCCGAGGTTATATGGCGGGTCGGTCAGAATCAGGTCGATGGAACCGTCCGGGATGCGCGCCAGTCCGGCCAGCGCATCCTCGCAAAATACCTGATTGAGCCAGTCGCTCATGCCGCCGGTCGCAATCTGAGTTCGGCGCTGCGGGCGTGCGCCTGCAAGCCTTCGCCATACGCCAGTTCGGCCGCGACCTTGCCCAGCGTTTGCGCGCCCGCTTCGCTCACGAAAATGACGGAGGAACGCTTCTGGAAGTCGTACACGCCCAGCGGCGACGAAAAACGCGCGGTGCGCGAGGTCGGCAGCACGTGGTTCGGACCGCAGCAGTAGTCGCCCAGCGACTCGGACGAAAAACGCCCGAGGAACATGGCGCCGGCGTGGCGGATGCGGTCGGCCCACTGCTGCGGGTCCTCGGCCGAAATTTCCAGGTGCTCGGCGGCGATGGCGTTGGCGATGTCGCACGCTTCCTGCATGTCGCGCACCTTGACCAGCGCGCCACGGTCGGTCATCGAGGTGCGGATGGTGTCCGCGCGCGGCATGGTCGGCAGCAGCTTGTGGATGCTCGCTTCGACGCGTGCGATGTAGTCCGCATCAGGGCACAGCATGATCGCCTGCGCCAGTTCGTCGTGCTCGGCTTGCGAAAACAGGTCCATCGCGACCCAGTCCGGGTCGGTGCTGCCGTCGCACAGCACCAGGATTTCGGACGGGCCGGCGATCATGTCGATGCCGACGGTGCCGAACACGCGCCGCTTGGCCGCGGCCACGTAGGCGTTGCCCGGACCGACGATCTTGTCGACCGGGGCGATGCTGGCGGTGCCGTAGGCCAGCGCGCCGACTGCCTGGGCGCCGCCGATGGTGATCACGCGCGTCACGCCCGCAATCGCGGCGGCGGCCAGCACCATCTGGTTCTTCACGCCGTCCGGCGTCGGCACCACCATGATGATTTCAAGCACGCCAGCCACCTTGGCCGGCACCGCGTTCATCAGCACCGACGAGGGATACGCGGCCTTGCCGCCCGGGACGTAGATGCCGACCCGGTCGAGCGCGGTGATTTTCTGGCCCAGCACCGTGCCATTCGGCTCGGTGTAGGTGAAGCCGCGCAGTTCTTCTTTTTGCCGCTCGTGGAACACGCGAATCCGTTCGGCCGCCGTTTCCAGCGCCGCGCGCTGGGCTGCCGGGAGCGAATCCAAGGCGGCCTGCAGTTCGGCTTGCGGCACGTCGAAGGCGGCCATGCTGGCGGCGCCGCCGGGAATGCGGTCGAACTTGTTGGTGTATTCGAGGACGGCGGCGTCGCCACGATGTTTGACGTCATGCAGGATCGCCGCCACCGATTTTTCAATCGCTTCATCGGTGGACGCTTCGAAGGCCAGCAGGGTATCGAGGCGTTGTTTGAAGTCCGGCTGGGCCGAATCGAGGTGGCGGATCTGGATGGTCATGGTGACTTGGCTTAGTTATTGAGTTTCGAGGCGCGTTCAAAGGCCTCGAGGATCGGTTGCAAACGCGCGCGCTTGAGCTTGAGCGCGGCCTGGTTCACCACCAGGCGCGAGGAGATGTCCATGATCTCTTCGACTTCGACCAGGTTATTGGCGCGCAGCGTGCTGCCGGTGGAAACCACGTCGACAATCGCGTCCGACAGGCCGACCAGGGGCGCCAGCTCCATCGAGCCATACAGCTTGATCAGGTCGACGTGCACACCCTTGGCGGCGAAGTGCTCGCGCGCGGTCTGGACGAACTTGGTGGCCACGCGCAGGCGCGCGCCCTGGCGCACCGCCTTGTCGTAGTCGAAGCCGGCGTTGACGGCGACCGACATGCGGCATTTGGCGATATTCAGGTCGATCGGCTGGTACAGGCCTTCGCCGCCGTGCTCCAGCAGGACGTCCTTGCCGGCCACGCCGAAATCGGCGGCGCCGTACTGCACGTAGGTCGGCACGTCGGACGCGCGCACGATGATGACGCGCACGTGCGGATCGTTGGTCGCCAAAATCAGCTTGCGCGAGGTCTCCGGATTTTCGGTGACGGTGATGCCGGCCGCCGCCAGGAGCGGCATGGTGTCGTCGAAGATGCGGCCTTTCGACAGCGCCAAAATCAGGGAGTTGGCCGGATTACTGAATGTACTCATCGATGTATTCTTTATTTGATGCGGACGATATCGGCGCCCACCGCCGACAGCTTCACTTCCATGCGGTCGTAGCCGCGGTCGAGGTGATAGATACGGTCGATGATGGTGGTGCCTTGCGCGGCCATGGCGGCGATCACCAGCGAGGCCGAGGCACGCAGGTCGGTCGCCATCACGGGCGCGCCCACCAGCCGGTCCACACCCTTGACGTGGGCGGTGTTGCCCTCGGTCTGGATCGAGGCGCCCAGGCGGTTCATCTCCTGCACGTGCATGAAGCGGTTTTCGAAAATCGTCTCGGTGATGCGGCTGCTGCCCGAGGCGATCGTATCGACGGCCATGAACTGGGCCTGCATGTCGGTCGGGAAGCCCGGATATTCGGTGGTGCGGAACGAGACCGGCTTGGGACGGCCGCCCATCTGCGCGCGGATCGAAGCGGGACCCATGGTCATCACCAGGCCAATCTCGCGCAGCTTGTCGAGCGCCACGTCGAAGTAGTCGGTGCGGGTGTTCTTGAGCAGGATGTCGCCGCCGGTGGCCGCAACGGCGCACAGGAAGGTGGCCGCTTCGATGCGGTCGGAGATCACCGCGTGTTTGGCGCCGTGCAGTTCGGCCACGCCCTGGATCACCAGGCGGTCGGTGCCGATGCCCTCGATCTTCGCGCCCATGGCGACCAGCAGGTTGGCCAGATCGGTCACTTCCGGCTCGCGCGCGGCGTTTTCCAGGATCGTTTCGCCGTCGGCCAGGGTCGCCGCCATCAGCAGGTTCTCGGTGCCGGTGACGGTGATCATGTCGGTGCGGATGCGCGCGCCCTTGAGCTTCTTGCACTTGGCGTAGATGTAGCCGCCTTCGATGGTGATCTCGGCGCCGAGCGCCTGCAAGCCCTTGATGTGCTGGTCGACCGGACGCGAACCGATGGCGCAGCCGCCCGGCAGCGAGACCTTGGCTTCGCCAAAGCGCGCCAGCAGGGGGCCCAGGACCAGGATCGAGGCGCGCATGGTCTTGACCAGCTCATAGGGCGCTTCCAGCGTGGTGATGGCGCTGCCGTTGAGGGTAACCTTTTCGTCGTCCTGCGACACCGCCAGGCCGGTCTGGGCCAGCAGCTTGAGGATGGTCTTGACGTCGTGCAGGCGCGGCACGTTCGACAGTTCAAGGTCGCCCGAGGTGAGCAAACCGGCGCACAGGATCGGCAGGGCCGCGTTCTTGGCGCCCGAAATGACGATTTCCCCTTCGAGGCGCTTGCCTCCGACCACTTGGAGCTTGTCCATGCTTATGTATCCTTTTATCCTTGGTATTCTTCAGGGGTGAGCGTTTTCATCGACAGCGCGTGGATTTCTTCGCGCATGCGCTCGCCCAGCACAGCGTAGACAATCTGGTGGCGCTGGATCGGGCGCTTGCCGGCAAACGCCGGCGAAACGATGACGGCGGTGAAGTGCTGGCCGTCGCCCTCCACTTCAAGGTGGGTGCATTCGAGACCGGCGCTGATGTAGCCGTGGATGAGTTCTGGTGTGGTAGCCACGATGATTCCTCTGAAGAATGACGCATTAATGGCGCAGGTTGTAGCCGCGCTTGAGCAGGTTGATGGCGATACCCGCGAGTACCGCGAAAAAGGCCGACACGATCGCAAGACTGGTCCACGGCGACACGTCGGACTGGCCGAAGAAGCCGTGACGGAAGCCGTCGATCATGTAGAAAAACGGATTGAAGTGCGACACGGTGAGCCAGAATGGCGGCAGCGAGTGAATCGAGTAGAACACGCCGCTCAAGAAGGTGGCGGGCATGATCAGGAAGTTCTGGAAGGCGGCCAGCTGGTCGAATTTTTCGGCCCAGATGCCGGCAATGACGCCCATGGTGCCGAGAATGGCTGCGCCCAGCAAGGCGAATGCGAGAATCCACAGGGGCGCCGCGAACGACAGCTTGGCGAACCACACGGTGGCGATGAACACGCCCGCGCCGACGGTCAGGCCGCGCACCACGGAGGCCAGCACGTAGGCCGACAAAATCTCCCAGTGCGACAGCGGCGGCAGCAAAATGAACACCAGGTTGCCGGTGATCTTGGACTGGATCAGCGAGGACGAGGAGTTGGCGAAGGAATTCTGCAACACGCTCATCATCACCAGGCCGGGAATCAGGAAGGCGGTGTAGTTCACGCCGCGCACGTTGACGTGCCCTTCGAGCACGTGGCCGAAGATCAGCAGGTACAGCATGGCCGTCAGGACCGGCGCCGCCACGGTTTGCGTGGCGACCTTCCAGAAGCGCAGCATTTCCTTGTAGAGCAGGGTCTGGAAGCCCACCGAGAACATGTTCATAGTGCGCCCTTGTCCATAATCTGCAGGAAGATGTCTTCCAGGTCGGCCTGCTGCAGCTGCATTTCGTCGATGACGGCGCCGGATTCGCGCAGGCGCGCCAAGATCTGTTCGACTTCGCCGTATTCGTTCACGCGCAGGCTGTACTTCATGCCGCCGCCATTGCCATTACCATTGTCATGCTCGTCGTGCGACACCAGGTGGCGCAGGTCGTCCGGCAGACTCCCGCTGGCCAGGTGCACGATCAGCTGCGAACCGGAGATGCGGCGGATCAGGGCCGACATGGTGTCGAGCGCGACCACCTTGCCGCCCTTGAGCATGGCCACGCGCTGGCACATGGCTTGCGCTTCTTCCAGGTAGTGGGTGGTCAGGACCACCGTGTGGCCTTCCTTGTTCAAACGCGAGATGAACTTCCAGAGCGTCTGGCGCAGTTCGACGTCGACGCCGGCGGTCGGCTCGTCGAGCACGATCACGGGCGGCTTGTGGACCAGGGCCTGGGCCACCAGCACGCGCCGCTTCATGCCGCCCGACAGCGCGCGCATGTTCACATCGGCCTTGTTGGTCAGGTCCAGGTTGCCCATGACCTCATCGATCCACTTGTCGTTGTTTTTCAGGCCGAAGTAGCCCGATTGCAGGCGCAAGGTTTCGCGCACCGTGAAGAAGGGATCGAACACCAGTTCCTGCGGCACCACGCCAAGCTTCTTGCGCGCTTCACGGAAATCGGTGATGACATCGTGGCCGTGGATGGCGACCGTGCCCGCATCGGGGCGGATCAGGCCGGCGATGGTGGAGATCAGGGTGGTCTTGCCGGCACCGTTCGGGCCGAGCAGGCCGAAGAACTCGCCTTCTTCAATCGTCAGGGAGACGCCACCCAAGGCTTTGAGGGCCTTGTAGCTTTTCTCGACGTTGGTAATCTGAATCGCTGTCATGCGTCTTTTCTGAGTGAGCAAATGTCTATACAGCATGCACGGACATTGCGGGGTGAGCCGTCAATTATAGGGGAAATCGGAGGAAACAGAGTTGCCCGGAGTTACAGGCAGGGGGAGTGGGGAGGCGGATCCGTCTCCCCGAAGGCAAGATCAATGGTGGTGCAGCTTGGCGGGAGTGTCCACCAGGAAGGCATCGACGCCGTACAGCGCGGCCAGGCTTTTCAAGCTGTCCGGAAGATTGACATAGGACAGCACCACGCCGGCAGTGCGCGCGGCGCGCTGCCAGGCGAGCAGGACCGCGACCGCGGACGAATCGGCGACCTTGACGGAGCCGAAATCGAACACGGTCTGGCCTGCCTTGATCGCATCGAAACCCTGGACCAGTGCCGCCTTGGCGTTGTGCACGGTCAGGGTATCGATGTTCTCGAGCTTGTTGGTTTGAACCATCTTATTTGATTGGCTTGGCCAGCGGCTTGCTTGCCAGCTTCTTGTTACGCTCGGCCAGGGTCTTGATCAGGCCATCGATGCCGGACTTGTTGATTTCCGATGCGAAGGTACCTTTGTAGGTTTCCACCAGCCACGCGCCGAGCACGTTGATGTCGAAAATTTTCCAGCCGGTCGGGCTCTGGGCCAGGCGGTAGTTCAGGGTGACTGGCTCGCCGCGCGCGACGTTTACTTGCGAACGCACTTCGACTTCCTTGTCTTCCGGCGCTGCGCGCAGCGGCTTGAACTCGACGGTTTCATTCTTGATCTGCGACAGCGCGCCCGAGTACGTGAAGATCAGCAGGGTGCGGAACTCGTTCGAGAGCTGCTTTTGCTGTTCCGGGGTGGCATCGCGCCAGGCACGGCCGGCGGCCAGCTGGGTCATGCGCTGGAAGTCGACGTGCGGCAAGATCTTGCTTTCGACCAGGTCCATGACCTTTTTCTGGTTGCCGGCCTGGATATCCTTGTCGGCCTTGGCGGTGTCGATCACGTCGGCGCTGATGCGTTTGACGAGCACGTCCGGCGCTTCAGACTGGGCGGCAGCGGTAGCGGTGGTGGCGATGGCCACGGTTGCGAGGGCGATCAGTTGTTTAATCAGTTTCATAAGCTCTTTTCGATAAGGTTGTGTTCAGACCGGCTGGACCGTGCGATGACGGTCCAGTTTAGCGGTTAACTACTTCGAGGGCGTTTCGGATGACACAGCCGGTGCGGCAGGGGCGTCGGCAGCCGGCGCGCTAGGCGACGCGGTATCCGACGCGTCGTCGGCGTAGGCGGCGCTGATGCTCTTCGCGCTAGGCTCGGCATTGGCCTCTTTCAGGGCCTTGCGCGAGCTTTCGCCATCGAATACCTGGCCCTGGCGGCGCTGCAGGAAACCGTCACGGATGAATTCGTAACGGTCGAGTGCGGCTTCTTCCATCAGGTTCGAGGCGTCCAGGATGCTGGCGCGGCCATCGATCACGCGCAAGGCGGTGCCGATGGTGCGGGTCGAGGTCGGATCGACGTAGGACCAGCCGTTGGCGGCCATATCCACCGGCAAGCCGCTGGTGTCGCGCACCGTGGACGGTCCCAGCAGCGGCAGCATCAGGTACGGGCCGCTTGGCACGCCCCAGTAGCCGAGGGTCTGGCCGAAATCTTCATTGTGCTTTTTCAAGCCCGCTTCGGAAGCGATGTCGAACAGGCCGCCGATGCCGAAGGTTGAGTTGAGGGCAACGCGGGTCCAGTCGGACATGCCTTGCTCGCCCTTGCCTTGCATCAAGTTATTAGCGCCAGTCCAGACATCGGACAAGTTGCCGAAGAAATTGTTCACGCCGGTCTGCACGAACGATGGCATGACCTTCTTGTAGGCGGAGGCGACCGGTTTCAGCGCGGCCTGGTCGATCGCGTCGTTAAACTTGAACACCGTGCGATTGAACGGTTCGAGCGGGTCGCGCGGGTGATTGGTGGCGCAACCGCTCAGGGTGGCAATGGCCACCAGGGCGGCAGCGCTGACGCGCCAGTTCAGGGCGCGGTTCGGCTTCGGTAAAGTCATTGCTCTATTCCTTTCCGTCGGCCGCCTTGCTGTAGATGAACTGATTAATCAGGTCTTCCAGCACGGTGGCAGATTGGGTACTGTTAATCCGGTCACCATTGACCAGCTTGTTGGCATCGTCGCTACCTGCTTGAATACCGATGTATTGTTCACCGAGCAGGCCGGCCGTCAGGATTTTCAAAGAGCTATCTTTTGGAAAGTTGTAGCCCGTCTCAAGCTCCAAGATTACCAGCGCCTGATAGGTTTTGTCATCAAACTTGATATCGCCCACGCGCCCCACCACCACGCCGGCGCTTTTCACCGGCGCCTGCGGCTTGAGGCCGCCGATATTGTCGAACTTGCCCGTCACCAGGTAGGTCTTGCCGAACGACAAGGTGCTCATATTACCGGCCTTGAGGGCCAGGAACAGCAGCGCTGCCAGACCCAGCAGAACAAACAGGCCGACCCAGACGTCGATGGATTTACGTTGCATGTGATTTCCTAACTCTTGTTATGCGGCTGCGTTGCGCCAGATTCATCTATTTAGTTAAACATCATCGCGGTCATCACGAAGTCCAGACCCCAGACGGTCAGCGACGCGATCACGACGGTACGGGTGGTGGCGCGCGACACATCTTCCGGCGTCGGCTGGGCTTGGTAGCCCTGGAACAACGCGGTAAAGGTGACGGCGATGCCGAACACGAAGCTCTTGATGATGCCGTTGACGACATCGTGCTGCACATCCACGTTCGCTTGCATCTGCGACCAGAAGGCGCCTTCATCGACGCCGATCAGCTGGACCCCGACCAGATAGCCGCCGACCACGCCGACGGCGCTGAAGATGGTGCCGAGGATCGGCATCGCAATGACGCCGGCCCAGAAACGCGGCGCCAGCACGCGCTGCACCGGGTTAATCGCCATCATTTCCATGGCAGACAATTGCTCCCCGGCTTTCATCAAGCCGATTTGCGCGGTCAGCGAGGTACCGGCGCGGCCGGCGAACAGCAGGGCGGTGACGACCGGCCCCAGTTCGCGCACCAGCGCCAGCGCGACCACCTGGCCGAGCTTCTGTTCGGCCCCGTAAGGGGTGAGGGTGATGTAACCCTGCAAGCCGAGCACCATGCCCACGAACAAGCCGGAGACGATGATGATCACCAGCGAATAGTTGCCGATGAAATGAATCTGTTCGGAAATCAGGCCGGGACGGCGCAGTGCGCCAGGGGTCACGCCGAGCAGGGTGAAGAAGGAGCGCGTCGCGAAACCGACGCTGGCGATGTTTTCGCGCACGGAACGGCCGACCGACGCGAGCATATTAGCGATCATGCGCGCTCTCCCAGACCGAGGTCCTCGGCCAGCGACTTGCCCGGGTAATGGAAGGGCACCGGGCCATCGGGGGCGGCGTTGACGAATTGCTTGACATAAGGGTCTTCGGAGATGCGCATGTCGGCCGGCGTCCCCTGGGCGACAATCTTCCCTGTGGACATAAAGTAGACATAATCGGCGATCGCAAAGCATTCGTGCACATCGTGCGACACCAGGATCGAGGTGGAGCCGAGGGCATCGTTGAGCCGGCGGATCAGGTTGGCGGTGACGCCCATCGAGATCGGGTCGAGGCCGGCGAAGGGTTCGTCGTACATGATCAATTCCGGGTCGAGCGCGACGGCGCGGGCAACGGCCACGCGGCGCGCCATGCCGCCGGAAATCTCGGCCGGCTTGAGTTTGGCGGCATTGCGCAGGCCGACCGCGTTGAGCTTCATGAGCACCAGGTCGCGGATCAGTTCCTCGGGCAGGTCGGTGTGCTCGCGCAGCGGGAAGGCGACGTTTTCGAACACGGTCAGGTCGGTGAACAGCGCGCCGAACTGGAACAGCATGCCCATCTTGCGGCGCAGGCGGTACAGGCCGTCGGTATCGAGTTGGTGGACGGTTTCGCCGGCGACAGTGACCGTGCCTTTTTGCGGGCGGATCTGGCCGCCGATCAGGCGCAGCACCGTGGTCTTGCCGCAGCCGGAGCCGCCCATGACGGCGACCACCTTTCCGCGTGGGAAGTCCATCCGGAGGTTCGACAAGATCGAACGGTCACCGTAAGAAAAATGTAGATCGCGGATTTCGACAAGATTAGACACGGCGCTGTTCATATTTGGGAATGCCGTATTGTAGTGCAGAAAGGGCAATCTCTGCTGGCGCCCCCCCGATCGACAATGGCTACGCGAGGTGAGAATACAACACTACTGAACGGCGGGTCAGATATTTCAGCGCGTAAGTGCTTGATTTTGTTGGGATAGGAATGGCGAGGGGATTGGTGTGGTGGTGGATTTATTTCCGCCTCTCAACAATGCGTTTATGTAACTTTACATTACTTCATGCATATAAGGGCGGTAAAACAGGCGTAAAAAGAGACACTTTTTCACGTCGTCCCCGCGCCAAGGCGGCACTTGGCGCGGGGAGTCGTTTCTGCCAGTGGCAGGGACGACGGTGCTCTCGATGCGAATGATATTTAGCGCGGCAGGACCGATTCGCCCATCAAAAACTCGTCGACGGCGCGCGCGCACTGGCGGCCTTCGCGGATCGCCCACACCACCAGCGACTGGCCGCGCCGCATGTCGCCGGCCACGAACACTTTCGGCACCGATGTCGCATAGCAGCCATCGCCGTCGGTCGTCGCCTTGGCATTGCCACGGGCATCTTTTTCCACGCCGAAGGCGTCCAGCACCTGTTGCACCGGCGAGACAAAGCCCATGGCCAGCAGCACCAGGTCGGCTTTCATCTCGAATTCGGAATTCGGCACTTCGATCATCTTGCCGTCTTTCCACTCGACGCGGCAGGCGATCAGCTTGTCGACCTTGCCGCCCTTGCCTTCAAAACGCTTGGTGGCCACCGCCCAGTCGCGCTCGCACCCTTCTTCGTGCGAGGACGAGGTGCGCAGCTTGGTCGGCCAGTACGGCCAGACCAGCGGCTTGTTTTCCTGCTCCGGAGGCTGCGGCATCAGTTCAAACTGCGCCACCGACAGCGCGCCGTGGCGGTTCGAGGTGCCGACACAGTCGGACCCGGTGTCGCCGCCGCCAATCACGACCACGTTCTTGCCGCTGGCCTTGATCTGGTCCTTGAGCTTGTCGCCGGCGTTGACCTTGTTTTGCAGCGGCAGGAAGTCCATCGCGAAGTGCACGCCCTTGAGCTCGCGCCCCGGGACCGGCAAGTCGCGCGGCTGCTCGGCGCCGCCAGCCATGATGATGGCGTCGAAATCCTTTTCCAGGTCTTCCGGGAAAATCGTTTCCTTGGCCCAGTTGTTAACAGTGGCCGGGAAATCCTTGCCGACCAGCACGCTGGTGCGGAAAGTCACGCCTTCGGCTTCCATCTGCTTCACGCGCAGGTCGATGTGGGTCTTTTCCATCTTGAAGTCGGGGATGCCGTAGCGCAGCAGGCCGCCGATGCGGTCGCTCTTCTCGAACACGGTGACGGCGTGGCCGACGCGCGCCAGTTGCTGCGCCGCCGCCAGGCCGGCCGGACCGGAACCGATGATGGCCACTTTCTTGCCAGTCAGCTTTTCCGGCGGCTGCGGAACGACCCAGCCGTGCTCCCAGCCGGTATCGATGATCTTGTGCTCGATCGACTTGATGCCGACCGGATCGTTGATGATGCCCAGGGTACAGGCCGACTCGCACGGCGCGGGACAGACGCGGCCGGTGAACTCGGGGAAGTTATTGGTCGAGTGCAGGTTTTCCAGCGCGGCGCGGTAGTTGCCGTGAAAAACGAGATCATTCCAGTCCGGGATGATGTTATTGACAGGACAGCCGCTATTGCAGAAAGGGATGCCGCAATCCATGCAGCGCGCCGCCTGCACCTTGGCTTGCGGATCGCTCAGGTGCAGCACGAATTCCTTGTAGTTCTTGACGCGCGCCGCAGGCTCGAGATAGCCCTCGTCCTGACGCTTGAATTCCATGAAGCCGGTAATTTTACCCACGATGTTTTTCCTTGTGTTCTATGCGGCGGGCCTCATGTGCCCGCCGGGGCTGTCTTAGGCAGCGATCTTGGCGACGGCGTCGATCTTGTCGTTCGCTTCTTCCATGCTGCTGTTGTGCAATTCTTCCAGCGCCCGTTTGTATTCGGTCGGGAACACTTTGACGAACTTGGCGCGTGCTGTCGCCCAGTCGTCCAGCAGGTTGCGCGCGCGGGTCGAGCCCGTGTGCTTGAAGTGGCGTTCGATCAGGCGCTTGAGGATGGCTTCGTCCGATTCCGGGTCGCTGGCGCGGCTCTGGCTGTGCCAGCCGGCGCGGTCGCCCTGCTCCTTGGTGCTGAGCACGCGTTCCAGGTTGACCATGGCGGTGTTGCATTTCTTCTCGAAGTCGCCCAGCGGATCGTAGACATAGGCCACTCCGCCCGACATGCCCGCCGCAAAGTTGCGGCCCGTCGCACCCAGCACCACGACCGTGCCGCCAGTCATGTATTCGCAGCCGTGGTCGCCGCAGCCTTCGACAATCGCGGTGGCGCCGGAGTTGCGCACGGCAAAGCGTTCGCCCGCTACGCCATTAAAGAAGGCTTCGCCGGCAATCGCGCCGTACAGCACCGTGTTGCCGACGATGATGTTGTCAACCGCCCAGCCGCGGAACTCGGTATTCGGCCGCACGATGATGCGCCCGCCCGACAAGCCCTTGCCGACGTAATCGTTGCCTTCGCCCACCAGGTCGAGGGTGATGCCAGCCGCCAGGAAGGCGGCGGCGGACTGGCCGGCCGTGCCTTGCAGCTGGATGTGGATGGTGTCGTCCGGCAAACCGGCGTGCCCGTAGCGCTTGGCCACTTCGCCCGACAGCATGGTGCCGACGGTGCGGTTGACGTTGCGCACCGGCGAGATAAAGGAGACGCGCTCGCCTTTTTCCAGGGCGGCCTTGGCTTGTGCGATGAGCTTGTGGTCCAGGGCTTTTTCCAGGCCATGGTCTTGCTCTTCCACCTGGCGCACCGCGCCGCCCACCGGCACCACTGGTTGGTAGAAAATGTTGCTGAAGTCCAGGCCACGCGCTTTCCAGTGGCTGATGGCTTTCGATTTGTCGAGCAGGTCGACCCGGCCGATCAATTCATCGTAGCTGCGGATGCCGAGCTGGGCCATCAACTGGCGCGCTTCTTCGGCGACGAAGAAGAAATAGTTGACCACGTATTCAGGCTTGCCCGAAAACTTGGCGCGCAGGACAGGATCTTGCGTGGCAACGCCGACCGGGCAGGTGTTCAGGTGGCATTTGCGCATCATGATGCAACCTTCAACCACCAGCGGTGCCGTGGCGAAACCGATCTCGTCGGCGCCCAGCATGGCGGCGATGACGACGTCGCGTCCGGTTTTCATCTGGCCATCGGCCTGCACGCGGATACGGCTGCGCAAGCCATTCAACACCAATGTTTGTTGCGTCTCTGCGAGACCCAACTCCCACGGCGTGCCGGCGTGCTTGACCGACGACAATGGCGAGGCGCCCGTGCCGCCGTCATGGCCGGCAACGACAACGTGGTCGGCCTTGGCCTTGGTGACACCGGCGGCAACCGTGCCGATACCCACTTCCGAGACCAGCTTGACCGAGATCGAGGCGCGCGGATTGGCGTTCTTGAGGTCGTGAATCAGTTGCGCCAGATCTTCGATCGAATAAATATCGTGGTGCGGCGGCGGGGAAATCAGGCCCACGCCCGGCACCGAGAAGCGCAGGCTGGCGATGTATTCGGTCACTTTGTGGCCCGGCAGCTGGCCGCCTTCGCCAGGTTTGGCACCCTGCGCCATCTTGATCTGGATCTGGTCAGCCGAGTTCAGGTACTCGGCGGTGACGCCGAAGCGGCCCGAGGCGACCTGCTTGATACGCGAACGCAGGGAATCGCCTTCCTGCAAAGGAATGTCGACCACCACGTTTTGCTCGCCGATGACGGAGGCCATCGTTTCGCCCTGCTTGATCTTGATGCCTTTCAATTCCTTGGTGTAGCGGAACGGATCTTCACCGCCTTCGCCCGTGTTCGACTTGCCGCCGATACGGTTCAGGGCGATGGCCAGGGTGGCGTGGGCTTCGGTGCTGATCGAACCCATCGACATGGCACCGGTGGCGAAGCGCTTGACGATTTCCTTGGCCGGTTCGACTTCATCGAGCGGAATGGCTTTGGTCGGATCGAGTTTGAACTCGAACAGGCCGCGCAGTGTCAAATGACGACGGCTCTGGTCATTGATGATTTGCGCGTATTCCTTGTAGCTCGAAAAATTGTTGCTACGGGTGGAGTGTTGCAGCTTGGCGATCGCGTCAGGCGTCCACATGTGTTCTTCGCCGCGCACGCGGAAGGCGTATTCGCCGCCGGCGTCCAAGGCGTCGAGCAACAGGGGATCGTTGCCGAAGGCCAGGGTGTGCAGGCGCAGCGCTTCCTCGGCCACTTCGAACACGCCGATGCCTTCGACGTTGGACGAGGTGCCCTTGAAGTATTTGTCGACCAGCGATTTATTCAGGCCGATGACTTCGAAGATTTGCGCGCCGCAGTACGACATGTAGGTCGAGATGCCCATCTTGGACATCACCTTCATCAAGCCCTTGCCGACGGCCTTGGTGTAGTTATAGATGGCGGTGTCGCCGGACAGGTCGCCGCTCATGCCCTGCGCCAGTTCGACCAGGGTTTCCATCGCCAGGTAAGGGTGGACGGCTTCGGCGCCGTAGCCGGCCAGCAGGGCGAAGTGGTGGGTTTCGCGGGCCGAGCCGGTTTCCACGACCAGGCCGGTGGAGGCGCGCAAGCCGCGCCCGACCAGGTGCTGGTGCACGGTGGAGGTGGCCAGCAGGGCCGGAATGGCCACCTGTTCGGCCGAGACGGCGCGGTCGGACACGATCAGGATGTTGTGGCCGGACTTGACCGCATCCACCGCTTCGGCGCACAGCGAGGCGAGCGAGGCTTCGATGCCTTCCTTGCCCCAGGCGACCGGGTAGCAAATGTTCAGCTCATACGACTTGAACTTGCCGCCGGTGTGGGCGCTGATGTTGCGCAGGCGCGCCATGTCGTCGAAACCGAGCACCGGCTGCGACACTTCGAGGCGCATCGGCGGGTTGACGTTGTTGGTATCAAGCAAGTTCGGCTTGGGGCCGATAAACGACACCAGCGACATGACCATGGCTTCGCGGATCGGATCGATCGGCGGGTTGGTGACTTGCGCGAACAGTTGCTTGAAATAGTTGTACAGCGGCTTGAGCTTGTTGGACATGACCGCCAGCGGCGAATCGTTGCCCATCGAACCGGTGGCTTCTTCGCCGAGCACGGCCATCGGCGCCATCAGGAATTTCAGGTCTTCCTGGGTGTAGCCGAAAGCTTGCTGGCGGTCGAGCACGGACGCCGGGGCTTTTTCGCCCTGGGCAGGTACGCCAGGCTGGGCGCCATCCTTGGCGCGGTTGTGGCCGAGCTGGCTTTCCTTGAGCTTGATTTCGTTGAGCTTGATGCGCACCGAATTGATCCATGCCTTGTAGGGCTTGGCGTTGGCGTAGGTATCTTTCAATTCCTTGTCGTCGATGATGCGGCCCGCTTCCAGGTCGATCAGGAACATCTTGCCCGGTTGCAGGCGCCACTTCTGGATGATTTTCGATTCCGGAATCGGCAGCACGCCCGATTCGGACGCCATCACGACCAGGTCGTCGTCGGTGACGATGTAGCGCGCCGGACGCAAGCCGTTGCGGTCCAGGGTGCCGCCGATGTGGCGGCCGTCGGTGAAGGCCATGGCGGCCGGGCCGTCCCACGGTTCCATCATCGCGGCGTGGTATTCGTAGAAGGCGCGGCGGTTGTCGTCCATCATGGTGTGATTTTCCCAGGCTTCCGGGATCATCATCATCATGGCCTGGGCGATCGGGTAGCCGGCCATGATCAGCAGTTCGAGGGCGTTGTCGAAGCAGGCGGTGTCGGACTGGCCTTCATAGATCAGCGGGAACAGCTTTTGCAGGTCGTCGCCCAGCACGGCCGACTTCATCACGCCTTCGCGCGCGCGCATCCAGTTGAAGTTGCCTTTGACGGTGTTGATTTCGCCATTGTGGGCGATCAGGCGGTAGGGGTGGGCCAGCGGCCATTCCGGGAAGGTGTTGGTCGAGAAACGCTGGTGCACCAGCGCCAGCGCCGAAATGCAGCGCGGATCTTGCAAGTCCTTGTAATAGACACCGACCTGGTCGGCCAGCAGCAAGCCTTTATAGACGATGGTGCGGGCCGACATCGATGGCACGAAGAATTCCTTGCCGTGCAAGAGCTTGAGCGCCTGGATCGCGTGGCCGGACGATTTGCGGATCACGTACAGCTTACGTTCGAGCGCGTCGGTGACCATGATGTCCGGGCCGCGGCCGATGAAGATCTGGCGGATCACCGGTTCCTTGCCGCGCAAGGTAGGCGACATCGGCATGGTGTCGTCGAGCGGCACATTGCGCCAGCCGAGCACGACCTGGCCTTCGATGCGCACGGCGCGTTCAATTTCTTGCTCACAAGCGATGCGCGATGCGTTTTCTTTCGGCAGGAACACCATGCCGACGCCGTATTCGCCCGGCGGAGGCAGTTCCACGCCCTGTTTCGCCATCTCGTCGCGGAAATACTGGTCCGGGAGCTGGATCAGGATGCCGGCGCCATCGCCCATCAGCTTGTCTGCACCGACGGCACCCCGGTGATCGAGGTTTTTCAGGATCAAGAGGCCCTGCTCGATGATGGAATGGCTCTTGTTGCCCTTGATGTGGGCGATGAAACCGACGCCGCAGGCATCGTGTTCATTGGACGGATCGTACAAACCTTGGGCAATCATGCGCATTCTCCACAGCTTTTGAAAGTCGAAGACCAAGATTAGTGCAATGCAGCAGAATCAGCAATAGGATTAATTAGGGTCGGAGTCGAATTAATCGCCACCGCGTCGCTTCGTAAATTAAATAGGGACATAGTCGAGCGATTGACGGGTTTTATGCGTTGAGCTTAGGTGCAACAAGGGGTTTTGACGTTTTCGGCAGGCCAAAAAAAACGCCCACCGGGCGTTTTCAGGGGGCGGGAGCCTTGATTTTGAACGGTCGCCCCCGCTTGGCGGGCAATACCTGGCGCTTGGCGCGGTGTTGCAATTCTGTCTTGAAGGCATCGGAACCGAGCGGCCAGCCCTTGAGCACGGCGGCATTGATCTGGTCGAGCTGCTCGCGCGTCAGGGTTGGCCGGCTCAGCTCGATGTAAGCCGCTTCGCGCTGGAAGGGGGTGTTACCCAGCGCCCAGTAGAGCGCGTGGTCGGTGATCAGGCTGTCGGGCTGGGCGCCGGCATGGTGGGCGTAGCTCGACCAGGGGTAATTCACGGGATCGGACACGAGCTCGTTGCGCACCGGGTTGTGTTCTATATAGCGGCTGCACAGCAGGAAGTAGGCGGCGGCGTCGATCAGCGAGGTTTTGAAACGGCCCTGGAACAGGCTGCCGCTGCGGCCGTACTTGGCGTTGAACCAGGGAACGTAGTAGCGGCCGACCCGCTGCATGGTTTGCGCCAGGCCTTCCACCGTCGATGGGGAGGCGAGCAGGTGCAGGTGGTTAGGCATCAGCACGTAGGCGTGGATGGCGACTTTGAATTCCTTGGCGCTTTCTTTCAGCCAGCCGAGGAAGCGCTGGTAATCCTCGCTTTCGCGGAAGATCAGCTGGCGGTCGTTGCCGTGCTGGATGATGTGGTGCGGCTGGTGGGGGAGGACGAGACGGGGAAGACGGGCCATGGCGGTATGAAAAAGGAGAGGACCCTACCATTTTACTGGACATGGCATGACTCTGTCCCTCATTAAAAACAGGCTCATGCTTGCGCGAGGCGGCTATGTCCCTAATTATGAGATGCGGCGGCTGGACACCCTGCCTTGGCCTAAGTCCCGCTCGTCTCGACGCGGCAGGCACCTGTCTATTCAGGCAGGCTCGTTTATGTCAAACAGCAGTTGGCCAATATGTCGGATGTAGCTTCTTTTTTCCAGCAAAAATGGGGGAAGCCGTTTTTCGCCATTCGCGGCTCCCCACATTGCCCCTGCCATCGCCGCGATCGTGTCGACGTCGCCGCCACAGTCAATCGCGAAGGCCATCATTTCCTCAAAGGGTGAGTGACGAAACCGCAAAGCGATATAGATTGCCGTGAGACAGGACGTCTCGGCTGTCATTCCATTACCCAGTTTGCCAACGATGAAGCGGGGCGTATCGGCAAGCTTGCCGCTATTGGAGAAGCATTGGAGGAAATCCAGCTTGCCTGCCAGTCGTGGATCGGCACAGTGGCTGGTTAACAGCGTCAGCGCGTCGGCCGTGCTTAGCTGGTGCAAGAGCGCATAGCATGCGAGCGCAACCAGCACCGCGCCTTCGATCCCGAGGGGGTGCGAGTGCGTAATGCGTGCGCTTTCGCTGGTGGCGTGCAGCATGGCGCTGAAGTCGCGCGCATAAAAGAGGGCGATGACGGGAGCACGCATTGCGGCGCCGTTCCCATACGATCCCTGGGAAAAAACCGATCTTGACGCGAGCTGCCAGTCTTGCCCGCGTTTAATCCGTTTCAATATCTTGGCGGTACCCTGGCCATAGCCCCTGCTCCAGGCATAGCCTTTCGCAAACCGGGAGGCAAGGTCGGCAAGATCCAGTTCTCCCCGCGCCAGCAAAGATTCAGCAAGATCGAGCGACATCCGGGTATCGTCAGTCCAGCGCCGCTCACCAGCACGCGTGCGGCCGATTGCGCGCCAAAGTGCCTGTTCCAGAAAGCCGCCCTCGTACGGAGCGCCCAAGGCGTCGCCACTGGCCAGGCCCAACAAACATGCGGAAAAATAATCAGAAGAGAGTTTCATTGCCAGCATCCAGGGATCGCCTGTTTCCTGATGATGCCAGGGAGGACGATCCTCACCCCGCGGTGCAATTCCTTACGCCAGGGTGAAACCGGCCGAGAGGCTGTAGCCTTCGCCGTAGGCGCTGCGCAGAGGCAAATCCTGGCCCAGGCCCGAACGGGCTTTCTTGCGCAGGCGGTAGACCAGCATGTCGACCCGGCGGCTGGCGTCGGGATCGTCGCCGCCCATGCCGGCCACGATCACCTGGCGTGGCACAGGACGGGTGTTGAGCGTGAGCAGGTGCAGGAAATTGCATTCCTTCTCGGTCAGGTCGACCACCGCCCCCATCAGTTCGAGCTGGCGCGCGCTGACGCGCAAGGTCCACTTGCTCGGCAGCTGGGCCGCCGGCTCGGGCGGACGCACGCGCCGGTCCAGTGCCTCGATATGGGCGGCCAGTTCCGGAAACTTGATCGGCTTGGTCAGGTAATGGTCGGCGCCCAGGCGCAGGCCGAGAATGCGGTTGTCGAAGGCGACGCGCCCGGTCAGCACCAGCAGGCCGATTTCCGGATACAGCTGGCGCATGCGCGGAATGACATTGAAACCATCTTCATCCGGCAAGCCGAGATCGAGCACGACCACGGCGGTCGGGGTCTTGGTCAGCGCGGCCCACATGTCGGCGGCGGTGGTCGCAACCATCACTTCATGGTTGAGTTCCGTCAGAAACTCCGCCATATCGCCGGCATAGTCGCCGTTGTCCTCAACAATCAATATCTGCGTCATGGGTTGGCCATTTTCTTCATTTCATTACCCCGTGCATCGATTCCTTACTTGCGCGCGGCGCCTTCCCTTGTGTGTTGATTAGCGGAATTATCACTGCTGCACTCTTCTGGCGCAACTCTTTTCCCTGCGGCGCGTTGCGCCGGGAGCCAGATTTTGAACAAGGCGCCTGATGGTGCCACATTTTGAACACCGATGCTTCCCCCATGTACCTCGATCACCGAACGCGCCATGTACAGGCCCAAACCGGAACCCTGGCCCACGGCATTACTTCCCCGATACCCCTTGCCGAAAATCGCGCCGGTTTCCGCGTCGGGCACGCCCTCGCCGTGATCGCGCACGGACAGTTCGATGCCGTCCGCCGTCGCGTGACCGGCCAGGATGACCGGCTGGCCGGGCGGCGCGTATTGCAATGCGTTATCCACAAGCACGTTCAACGCCAGGCGCAGGCCGGTCGGCTGGGCCCGGATCAAGGGCGGCAAGCCGCTGCACTCGACCAGCGCAGTGCCGCCCACCGCGCCAATCCGGGCGGCCGCTTCCTGCAACAGCAGCTCAGGCGCGACACTGTCCGGCGGGCGCGTACCTCCGATTTCGTCCATGCGGTCGGGCGACAGGTACTCGTCAAGCATGCCGGTCAGGCGGTCCACGGCTGCCTGG
The DNA here is from genome assembly GCF_011682175.1 of Massilia frigida. Lineage (GTDB taxonomy): Bacteria > Pseudomonadota > Gammaproteobacteria > Burkholderiales > Burkholderiaceae_D > Telluria_A > Telluria_A frigida. Next base: position 119,223 of record NZ_WHJG01000005.1, on the reverse strand, counting down.
ATCTTGCGGTAGCGCAGCCGGGTCGGCTCGTCGGCCTTGGCCCCGGTCGCTTCGAGGCGCTGGATGGCGCCGTCGATGGTCGACAAGGGCGTACGAAATTCATGATTCAGCATACTCGCGAAACGGCGTTGTCGCTCGGCACGCTCACGTTCGGCGCTGGTATCGATCATCACGCCGACCAGGACGCTGGGTTTGCCGTTGGAATCCGTCAACAAAGTGGAACGCACGTCGAGCGGGACCGTGCTGCCATCCGCACGCAGCTGGTCGAAGTGGCGCACCAGCGCGCGCCGGCTTTGGTCGCCTGCCGCAAAACGCGCCAGGCGCTCCGGCAATCCCGCGCACAAGGTAGCCAGCGGCGACGCCGCGTCGTGGCTGGAAAGTTGCCTAATGAAATCTCTGGGCGCATATCCCAGCATGTCACGGACGGACGGGCTGATGTACGACAGCGCCCCCGATGCACAATCGACGATCCAGGCGACGTCGCCACGCAACTCGGCGATGGCACGAAACTGTTCCATGAGCACAGTGTCGCCGGTCGGCATGATTGCCTTGCTTGCCTCACTGACACCGATATGCATGGAACGCTTTCCTTACCTGTTCAACAGTCACACTCCGCTAGTATATCGCCAACGTTGCAGGAAAGTATATGAACGCACACCAGAGGCCGCTACTCCTCCAGCGGCGCGAAAATGGCTTGCAGATCTTCCTGCGTCAGGCTCATTTTTTGCGACTCGCCCTCGGCCAGGATGGACTGGGCCAAGTCGGATTTCTTTTGCTGCAGCAACTGGATCTTTTCTTCCAGGGTCCCCTTGGCGATCAGCTTGTACACAAATACGGGCTTGTCCTGTCCGATGCGCCAGGCACGGTCGGTGGCCTGATTTTCGGCAGCCGGGTTCCACCATGGATCGTAATGGATGACGGTATCGGCCGCGGTCAGGTTCAGGCCGACACCGCCCGCTTTCAGGCTGATCAGGAAAATCGGCACCGCACCCTGCTGGAAGGCGGCGACCTGGGCCGCGCGGTCCTTGGTGTCGCCGGTGAGCAAGGCGTACGGAATGCGGCGCGCGTTGAGCTCTTCCTCGATCAGCGCCAGCATGCTGGTAAATTGCGAGAACACCAGGATCTTGCGGCCTTCTTCGAGCAAATCGTCGACCATCTGCATCAGGTCGATCAGCTTGGCGGAACCGCTGTCTTTCTTCTTGGCAGGCAGGGCTTTCACCAGGCGCGGATCGCAGCAGACCTGGCGCAGCTTGAGCAAGGCTTCGAGAATGACGATCTGGCTGCGCGCCACGCCTTTTTTGTCGATCTCGTCGCGCACTTTCTTGTCCATCGCCAGGCGCACGGTTTCGTACAGGTCGCGCTGGGCGCCCGACAACTCGACCTTGCGCACCATTTCCGTCTTCGGCGGCAATTCCTTGGCGACATTGTCCTTGGTCCGGCGCAGCAGGAAGGGACGGATGCGGCGGTTCAGCAGCGCGCGCCGCAGTGGGTCGTCCTGGCGCTCGATCGGGTGGCGGAACTGGCTGTTGAAGGTTTTTTCATCGCCCAGCAAGCCCGGCAGCAGGAAATGGAATTGCGACCACAGCTCGCCCAAGTGGTTTTCCAGAGGCGTGCCAGTCAGGCACAGGCGGTGGCGCGATTTGAGCAAGCCGGCGCTCTGGGCCGCCTTGGAGCGCGTGTTCTTGATGTAATGCGATTCGTCGAGGATGACCAGGTGGAACTCATGCTCGCGCAGTTTTTCTTCATCGCGCGGTAACAGGGCGTACGTGGTCAAGACCAGATCGACTTCCTCGATCTTGTCGAACTGTTCCAGGCGCTCCTTGCCTTGCAGCAGCAGCACGCGCAGGTCGGGCGCGAAGCGGGCCGCTTCGTCCTGCCAGTTGGTCATCAGGCTGGTGGGCGCGATGACCAGGGCCGGATGGGTCAGGCGGCCGGCTTCCTTCTCGATCAGGATGTGGGCCAGGGTTTGCACCGTCTTGCCCAAGCCCATGTCATCGGCCAGGATGCCGGCCAAGTCGTACTCGCGCAGGAATTGCATCCAGGCCAAGCCATCTGCCTGGTAGTCGCGCAGGGTCGCCTGCAGCCCCACCGGGGGCGCCACTTTTTGTACGGAACCGAACAAGCTCAGCTTACGGCCGGTTTCGCGCAACTGCTCGCCGCCGAACCAGCGCAAAGCGGTTCCGCGTGCCAGTTCTTCGAGCCGGCCCGCATCCAGGGTCGAGAGCCTGACCTTGTTTTTGATCTTGTCGCTGAAATAAAGTTCACCCAGCGTGTTGAGAATCGGCTTGAGACGGCCCCAGGGCAGCGCCACGCGCAGGCCGTCGGGCAGGGTGGCCAGCATCTGGTCGCTATCGCCGTGGGCGGCCAGGACCTCGGGATCGAAGTCGCTCGGGGCGCTGCGGATCAGCTGTACCAGCACCGGCAGCAGCGCTACGCGTTTCTGGTTGACCACGATGCCCAGCTCCAGCTCGAACCAGGCGTTGCCCGCTTCGGCCGGCTCGTCGATCTCGGCATACCAGTCTTCGACCGCGACCACGTCGTAGCGGTATTTGCTGGATTTCTGCACATGCCAGCCGGCTTCGATCAGGCCGGCCAGGTCGCCTTCGGCAAAGCGCAACCAGTGCGCCTGGCTTTCCAGCTGCTGGGCGCCGGCCAGGGCGTTGAGCGGCGGCGTGCCCGGTTTGCGGAAACCCAGGGCGGTCAGTTCGTCCAGCGAGGCGGCCTCGGCCTGGATATCGCGGGCGATGACTTCGGTCACGTCGCCCACCTGGCGCACCACGCGCTGGGCCGGGTCGAAGGCGACGCGCTCGCCGTCGTAATCGAAGGACAGCACGGCGTAATCGTGCCAGCGCTGGTGCGGGCCGTCGGCCAGGGGCACGCTGTCGAGCAGCAAGTGCGGACGCGGCTTGACGTCGTCGCGCAGGCGCTGGATCAGCGGCTGCGGCAGGGGCATCAGTTGTTGCAGGCCATGGGCCAGCAACAGTTGCGACACGCGTTTTTTATCGTTGCCGCTGAGCGCAGGGGCTTGCGCCACCAGCGCCTGCAAGTCGACCAGGGAAATATCGACGCCGCCGCGGTTGAGCGCAAGCGCGCCGCAGGACAAGTTGTCGATATACCACGGCGGATCGGTCGGCAGCATGTAATCGATCTGGTCGGCGGCGGTGTGGGTCGCGCCGCTGGCGGGCTGGACTTGCCAGCCGAGGCGCGCGGTACGGCCTTCCTCGCGCCAGACCAGGTTGGCCTCGCGCACGGGGCCGGCCTGGAGCGGATAGATCAGGCCATTGGCCATGTCGGCCCAGGAATTGGCCCACAGCAGTTTGTCTTGTTCCAGCAACATTTGCAGGAGGATGGCGCCGACCTTGCCTTTCGGCTCGGTCGCGCTGCCACCCTGCGACGCGGCGCCGCTGCGCATGGCGATGAAGAAGCGCACCAGGTCTTCATCGTCGCCTTCGAGGTAGGCGGGCGGGGCCGAGAGCAGGGAAAACACTTCGCTGACCGGGCTGGCGGCCGCCACTTCCCCGTTCGGGCGCAGGCGGGCCTTGCACAGGCACAGGGCGACGTGGCGGCCACCGCTGGTGGGGGCCAGGACATAAACGAACTTGTATTGGGCGACTTTGGGATCCTTGACCTCCAGGTCGAGCTTGGGCTGCGGGTGGGCGGCAGCCTCGACCCGTTGCAGCCAGCTGGCGATTGGCGCCGGCAAGGCCGACGCATTGGCGTGCGGCGTAGCGGTGGCAGGGCGTCCTTCGCGGGGTTCGTCGCGCGTTAAATCCATCGTGTGCATGTGTTCTGTAGGGGCAATATCGAAGACGATAACACCCGATATTATCCGACATAAAGACGCTTGTGTTCTGTTCTCTTTCGCACGCAGGCGAGCTTGTTTGTACGCGTCGAGGGTAAGGGTATGGTGTTCATGCTACGAGGGTAGGCGCTGGCGAGAGAGCGGGAAGTCGCCGTCGCTTCGTCGAGGTATGGGTATTTTCTGATGCATCACGAATCAAGAACCAGGGAGAGTCTCAAAAAGTAGTGCCGTCGGCGGATTCAAAACAAGGAATGGGGCGAGCGTTGCCGTGCGAAGCGGAAGAGGTTTTTCGGCAACTATATTGCTATTTATTCATTATCTACATAGAATAACCGCCTCGGGCAACGGATAATTATCCCGTTGCGATCACTCTTCCCCTTCCCCTGGAAAATCATGAAACTGACCGCCGCTCTCGCTTTTTTGCTGCTTGCCGCCACTGCCAATGCCCAGATCGGCGATCGTGTGGTGATGATCAAAAACGAAAGTCCAGTGATGGCCGCTGCCATCACCAAGGCGCATGCTTCGCTCGACACCTTCCTCGCCACGCATGCCAAGCCGCCCGCAGGCGCGGATATGTTCCGCCTCAAGGTGAAAATTACCGACGAAAATGGCAGCGAGCATATGTGGGTCATGCCGTTCAAGCAGACCTCAAGCGGCTTCAGCGGCACCATCGCCAATGATCCGGAAATCGTGGAAAGCGTCGAAAACGGCGAAGAAATCACCTTCAAGCGCGCCGACATTTCGGATTGGGGCTACGTCCAGAACGGCAAGCAAAAAGGCAGCTTTACCGTCTGCGCCATGTTCAACACCATGCCTGCGAATGTGGTCAAGCAGTACCGCGAGCAGCACGGTTTTGAATGCTGATCTGAATTCTTGCTGCTCAGCGCAATCGGAATGCCCTTCTGCTCCACCCGGCAGGTTTGACCGGTGAGAATAGTTGATCTATTCATACGTCAAATGAAACAGCCGGGGGCGATGAGTCCGGCTGTGTTCATCGCCGGCTTCCTCATCATCGACATGAACGTCGCGTGGTCTGGCGGCTATTCCGCAGTGTTAGGGATTATTCCAGTGCCCCAGATCGGGGTGCTGCTGGCTGCGGGAAGCGCGATCACCCTTCTCATCCGTGCAATTGCTCTGTGCTATCAACGCAAGTTCGGCTCCCTGTGCATCTTCGTCATTTGCGTCGCGGCGCTCCTTGCTTATTGTGACGAAGACAGACGACAACGGGTGGCCAAAGGCCACCGTGATGCCCTGAACGCGGTCAATGCCATGTTAAAAAATCCTGATAAAGAACATATCTGGTATTTGAAACCCGAGTTGAAGCAAGAGCTTCGCGCCATCGTCGACGCATCCGCTCCAGAAGCCCACTACAAGAGCAGCTTCCACCAATTTTTCACTTACCGGTATAGCGTACAAGACCGCAACGGCAAAGCCTTGGACATCACGGTTTTCATGTTGAAAGATGAAACGCAATTCAGAGTCGACCGCTCGGACATGGCGACGACTGGTCAGGCAGCGCCGAATGGCGGCAGTTCCGATCCATAGAGACGAGTGCTTCAACAGCATTTGGCCTTGAGCCCCATCCCGATTTTTGCAAAGGGTGACACCTATGAACCAGTTCAAATATATTTATCAACGCCACGACGGCGCGACATGCTTCGATAGATATTTCGCCTATCTGGGCACCATCCAGCAGGACATGCCGCCCGCGCTTGCCTCGTTTTCCATGGATCCGGACCGCTATGCGCTCAACTCTGATGTTACCCTCCACGATTCGTGGCTGGAGTCGCTGAACGTGGAAAAAGAGTACGTGGGCACTGAGCAAGGGCCATCGACGGTCAAACTAAAGCTGCTGCACTCATCCCATGAATCAGTCATCAATCTGGTGTACACCGATGTGCTGGGCATGAACTCGTCTTTACAGCCCAGCCAATGGCCCCTTCAGCCCGCGGACCTGCTTGTTCATGAATTCTGCATGCTCGAAGCCGGAATTTTCCGCCATTTCATTGAATTTGACAGGGATATGTGGGTAGAAATTTTATTCCGAAGCTTCGATTTCACGGTACTTTCTCGTCATTGATTTGACTTGCACCTAGTGCCAATACGTTGACAGCGGGTGGACAGAAAATCCGCGATTGGGCTGCGCTGGCGTTTGCGGTCGGAGACTCGCATCCCTATGCTAAAAAATGAAAAACCATCTATTTAAGCCGGGTTTCCGAATTTCATTCACGGATGTCATCGTCATTATCCTTGGCATCTGTGGTTCGGTTGTGGGTATGCGAATTGACACTGGACTAGGTTTGCCAATCGCGCTCGTCGTTGGGCATTTTTTCGCTTTTTGCAATGTGTTTCGTCTCCCTCGCAAGCTTGAGCTGATCTGGGCCGCATTTTTCTTGATTGTGGCAGGTACGACCATTGTCTGGCAGTCGCCAGGTTGGTATCCTGCATCGGCGCTATCGATCATTTGCGCAGTCGTACTTGTTGGTATTCATATGAGGCAGCCGTCCTACCACGGAGCAGGATGGAAATATCTGAATCCACAACTGCCTGCATGGTGGGAGGCCAGGCGCCGCGATACCAGCGAGTCCGGCGAGGGAGCCAATAGCGTATAGGGCCAGCCGGAATAGCGCAGACGATGCCGACGTTTGACATCGTTCGCTTGCATTCCATCCCGGACTGGCTGATCCACGGTTTAGCCGGTTCCGGACAACCCGGCATTCTCTCCGTCACCGGCCGCACATCGCGCGTCGAAAAAAACGATCCGTCGGCAAGTTCGGAACCTCACGCCAGCGCCGCCAGCATGCGCTCCATGTCCGGTTCCGCGCTGTCGCAGTTGGCCAGACAAATCACTGACAACCGCAGCGCCGGCACCCGCATCAGCAGCGTATCGAAACCCCACAAGCCGCCGCTGTGAAAAACCACATCGGTGCCGTTGCGCTCGATGAGCTCCAGCCCGAAACGATACGGCAGCACCGTTCCATCCGCCATCGGCGATGGCTGCAGCATCGCATGCAAAATACTCCCGCGATCAGCCCACTGGCGATGCCATTCGCGCTCCCACAGCACCAGTTCATCGGTGCTGGCATACACGCCGCCGTCGCCCACCGTGTTCGCATTGCCGAGATGCTGCTTGAAACCGCGCGGCCGCGCCGCATCCGCCTCGTAACTGAACACGCGATGCGCAATCACATTGCTGCGGTCATCATCAAAACCCATGCGCTCGATACCCAATGGCTCGAATAAGGTCTCCCGCGCAAAACGCGCCGTGGACAAGCCACTCAAGCGTTCAATCAAGGTCGCAAGCAGGATGTAATTGCTGTTGCTGTAACCGTACGCCGTCCCGGTGGGAAAAACGACCGTATCGACACAGGCAATCAGTTTCAGGATCAGCGCATTGTTAAAATAATCGGCCTCGTTCCGGCCCAACTGGCACTCCAAAAACTGAAAATAATCGGGAATGCCGCTGGTGTGATTGAGCAGCGAGCGTAAAGGAAACGCCTGTTCCATCCGCGCCAGTTCCGGCAGATGCAGGCACACATCGTCATCGAGCCCGATCCGCCCGGCGCGCACCAGCGCCAGCACGCAGGCCGCCGTAAACTGCTTCGATTCCGACGCCAGATAATAGGCCGACTTTCCCGACAGCGGCACCGCCAGTTCCAAGGAAGCCAACCCGTGATGCAGCTCGCATACCACCGCATTTTCCTGCAGCACAAGGGCACTGAAACCCGGCCCATCGGCCGGTAATGTCGATTGAAGTTCAAGAAAATACTGACGCAATTTTTCCATCGTTATTTAAGCTGACAAACATGACGAGAGAGGCAATGTACACTGCGCAGTATCAACCGGCCAAACCAGCGGCCGCCCTGCACACCGTTCGAGCACTGTCAAGACTGGCGCATTCGCCGCGATTGCGTATCATTCCGTGCTTGACTCACCAGGATGTTCACCCATGCTCCCAACTATCGAACAACGCCTCGCCATAGAACTTGCCGCCAAACCTGTCCAGGTTGCCGCCGCCATTGCCCTGCTGGATGAGGGTGCCACCGTTCCCTTCATCGCGCGCTACCGCAAGGAAGCGACCGGCGGGCTGGACGATATCCAGTTGCGCCTGCTGGAAGAACGCCTGCGCTACCTGCGCGAGCTGGAAGACCGGCGCGCCGCGATCATCTCGTCGATCACCGAACAGAACAAGATGACGCCGGCCCTGCTCGACGCCGTCACCCACGCCGAAGACAAGACCCGGCTGGAAGACCTTTACCTGCCCTACAAGCAAAAGCGCCGCACCAAGGCGCAGATCGCGATCGAAGCGGGCCTGGCGCCCCTGGCCGACAAGCTGCTGGGCGACCCGAGCATCGCGCCGGAAGAAGAAGCCGCCAACTACCTGCGCGAGGCCTTCACCAGCGACGACGGCAACAACCCCGGCGTAGTGGACACCAAGGCCGCGCTGGACGGCGCGCGCCAGATCCTGATGGAGCGCTTCGCCGAAGACGCGACCTTGCTGCAATCGCTGCGCGAATACGTGCGCGAACACGGCATCGTCGAATCGAAAGTCGTCGAGGGCAAGCAGGATGAAGGCGAAAAATTCGCCGATTACTTCGACTACTCCGAAACCATTTCCACCGTACCCTCGCACCGTGCGCTGGCCCTCTTGCGCGGGCGCCGCGAAGGCATGCTGGACGTGATCCTGCGCCTCGACACCGAAGCCGAAAAGCCGAAATGGGACGCGCCGCACAACCCGTGCGAAGGCCGCATCGCCGCGCGCTTCGGCATCAAGAACCTGGGCCGCCCGGCCGACAAATGGCTGGCCGACACGGCCCGCTGGACCTGGCGCGTGAAGAGCTTCATGCACCTCGAAACGGAGCTGATGGGCGCCCTGCGCGAACGCGCCGAACTCGATGCCATCAACGTCTTCGCACTGAACCTGAAAGCGCTGCTGCTGGCCGCACCGGCCGGCCCGCGCGCCACCATGGGCCTGGACCCTGGGCTGCGCACCGGCGTCAAGGTAGCCGTGGTCGACCCCACCGGCAAGGTGGTCGACACCGCCGTCATCTATCCGCACCAGCCGCGCAACGACTGGGACGGCTCGCTGCACGTGCTCGGCGCGCTGGCCGCGAAACACAATGTGTCGCTGATCTCGATCGGCAACGGCACCGCCTCGCGTGAAACCGACAAGCTGGCGCAAGACCTGATCAAGCAGCGCGCGGAACTCAAGCTGACCAAGATCGTCGTCTCGGAAGCCGGCGCCTCGGTCTACTCGGCATCCGAATTCGCCTCGCGCGAACTGCCCGACATGGACGTGTCGCTGCGCGGCGCGGTGTCGATCGCACGCCGCCTGCAAGACCCGCTGGCCGAACTGGTGAAGATCGATCCCAAGTCGATCGGCGTGGGCCAGTACCAGCACGACGTCAGCCAGACCCAGTTGGCGCGCTCGCTCGACGCCGTTGTCGAAGATTGCGTGAACGCGGTCGGAGTGGACGTCAACACCGCCTCGGCGCCGCTGCTGGCGCGCGTATCCGGCCTGTCCTCCAGCGTGGCGCAGGCCATCGTGACCTACCGCGACCTGAAAGGCGCCTTCACCTCGCGCGCGGACCTGAAAGCGGTGCCGCGCCTGGGCGACAAGACCTTCGAGCAGGCGGCCGGCTTCCTGCGCGTGATGGGCGGCGCCAATCCGCTCGACGCCTCGGCGGTGCACCCGGAATCGTATCCGCTGGTGGAAAAAATCCTGGCCGATATCAAGAAGGAGATGAAGGCCGTCATCGGCGACGCCTCGCTCCTCAAGACGCTCAACCCGGCCAAGTACGCGGATGAAAAATTCGGCGTGCCGACCATTACCGACATCCTCAAGGAGCTGGAAAAGCCGGGCCGCGACCCGCGCCCCGAGTTCACCACCGCCACCTTCAAGGAAGGCGTGGAAGAGATCCGCGACCTGCGCCCGGACATGATTTTGGAGGGCGTGGTGACCAACGTGGCCGCCTTTGGCGCGTTTGTCGACATCGGCGTGCACCAGGATGGACTGGTGCATATCTCGGCGCTGTCGAACACCTTCGTGAAGGACCCGCACACGGTGGTCAAGGCTGGCCAGGTGGTGCGCGTGAAGGTGATGGAAGTGGACGAGAAGCGCAAGCGCATCGCGCTGACCATGCGCCTGACCGACAGCGCGCCGCAAGCCGGCTCCAAACCCGAGCAGCGCGGCGACCGCACCGACGGCAAGCGCCTGGCGCAGCACCAGCAGAAGCAGGACCGCGCGCCGGCGCCGGCCGGCGGCAGCATGGCGGCGGCCTTCGCCAAGCTGCGCGGGTAAGCCATCCATGATCGCCATCGCCGCCTGCGATCCGGACAGCCTTGATGCCCGCATCCTGGTCGAGGAACTGTCGGCGGCGCTGGCGGCCATCACGGGCGACAGCGGCAAGGCCTCGTTCTCGGCCGACGATGCCCGGGTGGCGCGCTCGCTGTTCGTGGTGGCGCGCGGCGCGGCCGGACAGCTGCTCGGCTGCGCGGCACTGCGCCCGCTCGATGGCGACGTGGGCGAGGTCAAGCGCATGTTCGCGCGCCCCGGTGCCAGCGGTGTTGGCGCGGCCTTGCTGGCGCACCTGGAGCAGGCGGCGCAGGGGTTCGGCTACCGCCAGCTGTGGCTGGAAACGCGCAAGGTCAATACGCGCGCGCTGGGTTTCTATGAAAAACACGGTTACGCCACGATTCCCAATTACGGTAAATACGTGGGGCGCGATGATGCGGTTTGCCTGGGCAAATTGCTGAAAGCGGACTAGCCGCCTTCTTTTTCACTTCCTACGCCAAAGTAACTAGCCGCCACCTACATCGAACGCCGCCGGTCCCCAAACGTCCGCCCCCCGCCGTTTTCTTATAAAATGGCGGTATCTAACCTATTTCCCACCGAGGCAAGCCATGAGCGACGTAAAAACCTGGATCAAAGAAACCGTAACCGCCACCCCCGTGGTGCTGTTCATGAAGGGAACCGCGCAGTTCCCGCAATGCGGCTTTTCCGGCCGTGCCATCCAGATCCTGAAAGCCTGCGGCGTCGAGAACATCGCCACCGTCAACGTGCTGGAAGATCCGGAAGTGCGCCAGGGCATCAAGGACTTCTCGAACTGGCCGACCATTCCCCAGCTCTATGTCAAGGGCGAATTCATCGGCGGTTCCGATATCATGAATGAAATGTTCGAGTCCGGCGAACTCAAAGCCCTGCTCGATGCCTGATGCTCCTGCGCGGCGCCTGGTTGTCGCCATCACCGGCGCCACCGGCGCCGTGTACGGCGTGCGCCTGCTCCAGCAACTGGCTGCCGCACAAGGCATCGAAACCCACCTGATCGTCTCCGACGCCGCCGTCCTGACCCTGCACCAGGAATTGGGCATGCAGCGCCGCGAGGTCGAGGCGCTGGCCCATGTGGTGCACAAGAACCGCGATGTGGGCGCCTCGATCGCCAGCGGCTCGTTCCAGTCCGACGGCATGGTGATCGCCCCCTGCTCGATGAAAACCCTGGCCGCCGTGGCCCTGGGCCTGTCCGACAACCTGATCGCGCGCGCCGCCGATGTGGTGCTCAAGGAGCGCCGCCGGCTGGTGCTGATGGTGCGCGAAACCCCGTTCAACCTGGCGCACCTGCGCAATATGACGGCGGTAACGGAAATGGGGGGAGTGATCTTTCCACCGCTGCCGAGCTTTTATCACAAGCCGGACAGCATCGACGCCATGGTCGATCATACGGTGGGACGGGTCATGGACCTGTTCGGCGTGGTGCACACGCTGGCGCCGCGCTGGGCGGGCATGAAAGCCGCTTCGGACGCGCAAGCGGACACCTGAGGCGTGCAGGCAGCCACGCCAGCCTGGCGCCGGCGCTGCCTGGCGCGGGAAGTGCTCAGCGCTTGTCGAACTGCCAGCTGTCGGCCTTTTTCAATTCCTTGGCTTCCTCGACCATGCGGCGATGCTGGATGCGCTTGCGCATCACTTCCGCATGCTGCGCCGCAGTCATCGGGGGAACGGTCATCAGGTCCTTGAGTTGCGCGGTGTTGCTGTAGTTACTTTTCATAAGGCGGCTGAATCCTCGGCTTGGTACATAACGGGATGACAAGACTGCAAGTGCTGCTGCGATTATGAGCCACTATTCCGGTTTTGTGCGGCACAATATATATGCATTCCACCAGGAAACTTTACCCGTGCTCTGACCATTGTGCATGGATTTTATGGCGCTATCATGACAAATCATAAAGATCCGTCGAGTTTGTAGAGGCCAGGGGTGAGGTGGAGGGGCAACGCGGCGCGCAAGGCGCCCGTGGTCCGCCATCCGCCCGAAAGCGGGCGTTTCGGCATGACAGGAAATAGATATATATCAACGCTAGAATTGCCGATATAGGCGCTAAATAGCTACTTTTGGTAATTAATGCGTACCAGCATGCGAATGAATTCGCGCGCAATTTGTCGATGATGCTCGTCCAGGCGCTGTAAATCGGCGATTAATTTCACGTCGGCCGATTCAAAACGCGATAAACCGGCCGCGCCGTCGCCGTTGGCGGCTGCACTTTCGTCGCCGCCAAAGCGCAACCATTCCGCCGGCACGCCCAGCCATTGCGCGATCATGCGCAGCTTCTCTTGCGTGGGAATCGCCTCTCCCACCAGCCATTTGCGGGCAGCGTGGACCGTAATCGGCCGTCCATCGAAGCGAATGTTAAATTCCCGCGCCAAGCGTGTGGGACTGTCGGGTGAGTAATGGGCGTTCTTTAGTGCCTGCTGCAGGCGTTCACTAAAGCTTTCCCGTTCGTTGGATGAATTCATGGGTGGCACTATTTCACGCAACGGCATGAAAGTCAGTCTCTTCACGGTTGAGACCAATTGTGACAAGTTGCCTTCCGGATGTAACAATTAGGCAGGCATTGCATGGGTCCGGGATGCGTCGGCGGGCGTGGGGAAACATTGATTCATGAACAATGATTTTCGCCTTCCGGTCGGCGGGAACAGTCACCTGGTCGAGAAAACCAGTGTAGATCGCGCCTGCGCAGCCTCCCCCGCGCACGATGACGCGGTTTGTGCTGGATCAGACGCATGCCCATGAGCCCGGTATAGCAATCCGGCGCAAAACGCGGCTACGGACCATCGGCAGGGCTACCGCTGGCAAGGCGGGGACGGTATTTTTCGCGGTCAGGATGGCGGCAGGCACGCTACAATAGGTTGACGTTGACGTAAACGGAAGTTACCGCAGGCGATTTCCGCGCCGTCTCCTCCCACCGCCGCTTCTTATTAGTTGATGAGCCATTGATGTCCCTACGTACCTATACCATCGCCGAACTGGCGCGCGAATTCGACATTACCGCGCGCGCCATCCGCTTCTACGAAGACCAGGGCTTGCTGCGCCCCAGCCGCGAAGGCGTGGGCGGACGCAACCGGGTCTACACGGCGCGCGACCGCACCCATCTCAAGCTGACCCTGCGCGGCAAGCGCCTCGGCCTGACGCTGTCGGAAATCAAGAGCATCGTCGACATGTACGAGTCGCCCAAGGATACCGCGGCCCAGATGAACCGCTTCCTCGGCGTGCTGGCCCACCAGCGCGAAACGCTGGAGCGCCAGCGCGAGGATATCGACATGGCCCTGGCCGAAATTGCCGCCCATGAAGAAGAGTGCCGCCGCATGCTGGCCGAAACCACCGCCAACGCCTGAGGCCGCAAAAAAGCGGCACTGCTTGACGTTTACGTTAACGTCAAACATGCGTATGATGAAGTCTTCCCATTCCGACCCCGCGAGGACGACACCATGCTGCATCTTCCAGGCTTGACCTTTGACCATGGCGAAGACATCGCCGCGCTGCGCGAAGCAGTTCAACAATTCGCCACGGTAGAGATCGCTCCCCGCGCGGCGGAAATCGACCGCAGCGACCAGTTCCCGATGGACTTGTGGCGCAAGATGGGCGACCTGGGCGTGCTCGGCATCACTGTCGACGAGCAGTACGGCGGCGCCCAGATGGGCTACCTGGCCCACATCGTGGCGATGGAAGAAATCTCGCGCGCGTCGGCCTCGGTCGGCCTGTCGTACGGCGCCCACTCGAATCTGTGCGTCAACCAGATCAAGCGCAACGGCACCGAAGAACAGAAGATGAAGTACCTGCCCAAGCTCATTTCCGGCGAGTACATTGGCGCCCTGGCCATGTCGGAGCCGAATGCAGGATCGGATGTGGTCAGCATGAAACTGCGCGCCGACTTCAAGGGCGACCGCTGGGTGCTCAACGGCACCAAGATGTGGATCACCAATGGCCCCGACGCCGACGTGCTGGTGGTGTACGCCAAGAACGACCTGGAAGCCGGCCCGCGCGGCATGACGGCCTTCATCATCGAAAAAGGCTACAAGGGTTTCTCGATCGCGCAAAAGCTCGACAAGCTGGGCATGCGCGGCTCGCACACGGGCGAACTGGTGTTCCAGGATTGCGAAGTGCCGGCCGAAAACGTGCTGGGCGGCCTGGGCAAGGGCGTCAATGTACTGATGTCGGGCCTCGATTTCGAGCGCACCGTGCTCTCGGGCGGACCGCTGGGCATCATGGCGGCCTGCATGGATGCGGTGGTGCCGTATGTGCACGACCGCAAGCAGTTCGGCCAGCCGATCGGCGAATTCCAGCTCATGCAGGGCAAACTGGCCGATATGTACTCGACCATGATGGCGTGCAAGGCGTATGTGTACGCCGTGGGCCAGGCATGCGACCGCGCCAAGACGCCGGAAGCGATCCGCAACCTGCGCAAGGATGCCGCCGGCACGATCCTGTACAGCGCCGAGAAAGCCACCTGGATGGCGGGCGAAGCGATCCAGACCCTGGGCGGGAATGGTTATATCAACGAGTATCCGGTCGGACGTCTGTGGCGCGATGCGAAGCTCTACGAAATCGGCGCAGGCACCAGCGAAATCCGCCGCATGCTGATCGGGCGGGAGTTGTTTGCCGAGACGAAGTAAGCCTACCGTCGTTCCCGCGCAGGCGGGAACCCAAGTTTGTTCCGTAGGCGATGGCTAAGCAAAGAGACTTGGGTTCCCGCCAAGGCGGCCGCCTAGGCCGGGAAGTCGTTTCTGCCAATGGCAGGAACGACGGGTAATGGTACGGGCACAGCTATAACGACGCGACCATATAGAATAGTCTTCCCACAAAAGACTGATCGAGAAGCCAGATGACACAAGTTGCGTTCCCCAAGCTGCTGTCTTCGCAGATTGCTTTCGACATCGCCCGCACCATCCTCGACGGTTTCGACAAGCACTACCGCCTGTTCCGCCAGACCAGCCAGGTCGCCAAGCGCCATTTCGAAACCGGTTCCTGGGCCGTGGCCCAGCAGGCGGCGCGCGAGCGCATCGGTTTCTACGACCAGCGCGTGCAGGAATGCGTGCAAGCACTCGAAGATGAATACGACAACGGCGAACTGACCGACGAAGTCTGGCGCGAACTCAAGCTGCACTACATCGGCATGCTGTCCGGCCACAAGCAGCCCGAGCTGGCGGAAACCTTTTTCAACTCGGTCTGCTGCAACATTCTGCACCGCACCTATTTCCACAACGATTTCATCTTCGTGCGCCCGGTGGTGTCCACCGAATACATCGAAACCGACGAGCTGCTGCCGACCTACCGCGTGTACTACCCGGCCAAGGATGGCTTGCGCTTTGCACTCAAGCGCATCGTCACCAATTTCCAGCTCAACTGCAAGTTCGCCAACCTCGACCGCGACATCGCACTGGTCGAAGGCCGCCTCAAGCAGATCTTCGGCAGCGAAGCGCTGGAACCGAACCACCAGATCCAGGTGCTGTCGAGCCTGTTTTTCCGCAACAAGGGCGCCTACATCGTCGGCAAGGGCATCAACGGCAATCGCGAATACCCGTTCATCGTGCCGATCCTGCACAACCGCCATGGCGAATTGATCCTCGACACGGTGCTGTTCGACCACGAACAGATCACCATCCTGTTTTCGTTCACGCGCGCCTACTTCCTGGTGGACATGGAAGTGCCGTCGGCCTACGTGCAGTTCCTGCGCAGCCTGCTCCCGCGCAAACCGAGAAGCGAGATCTACACCATCCTCGGCCTGCAAAAGCAGGGCAAGACACTGTTCTACCGCGACTACCTGCAACACCTGAAACACACCGCCGACCGCTTCGAAATCGCACCCGGCATCAAGGGTCTGGTGATGCTGGTGTTCGCGCTGCCCTCGTTCCCCTACGTATTCAAGGTCATCAAGGATTTCTTCCCGGCGCCCAAGGAAACCACGCGCGCCCAGATCAAGGAAAAATACCTGCTGGTCAAGAACCACGACCGCGTGGGCCGCATGGCCGATACCCTGGAATATTCGAACGTGGCGTTCCCGCTGGAACGCTTCTCGGAAGAACTGATCGCCGAACTGATGCATCACGCACCGTCGCTGGTCGAGTACGAAGGCGACCGCATCATCATCCGCCACCTGTACATCGAACGGCGCATGGTGCCGCTCAACATTTTCCTGAACAAGGCGGAAGTGGCCGGCAACGATGAGTTGATCGAACACGGCGTGCTCGAATACGGCAATGCCATCAAGGAACTGGTGGCGGCGAATATCTTCCCCGGCGACATGCTGTACAAAAACTTCGGCGTCACCCGCCACGGCCGCGTCGTGTTCTACGATTACGACGAAATCGAATACATCACCGACTGCAATTTCCGCAATATCCCGGAACCGCGCAATGAAGAAGATGAAATGTCGGCCGAGCCGTGGTATTCGATCGGCAAGCACGACGTTTTCCCCGAGCAGTTCGGCGCATTTTTGCTGGGCAACGCGAAAATTCGCCTGTATTTCATGAAGCACCACGCCGATTTGCTGACCAGGGATTTCTGGCAGTCGCGCAAGCAGCGCATCATGGACGGCCACATCGAAGACGTGTTCCCGTATCCGCAGCAGATCCGGTTCTGCAACCAGTCGTCCGCCGATAACCCGGCGGTTTATACCCCATCTTATTTGGAGAACTTACACAATGAATGATCCAGTCGTTATCGTCGGCGCCGCCCGCACACCCATGGGCGCGTTCCAGGGCGATTTTTCTTCCAAGTCCGCCAGCGACCTGGGCGCCGTGGCAATCGCCGCGGCGGTCGAGCGTTCCGGCGTCGATGCCAAGCTGGTCGAACACGTCTACTTCGGCAACTGCCTGATGGCAGGCCAGGGCCAGGCTCCGGCGCGCCAGGCGGCCATCAAGGGCGGCTTGCCGCTGTCCGCCGGCGCGGTGACCCTGTCCAAGATGTGCGGCTCGGCCATGCAGGCGGCCATTTTCGCGCATGACTCCCTGCTCGCGGGCAGCGCCGACATCGTCGTCGCCGGCGGCATGGAATCGATGACCAACGCGCCTTACCTGATTCCGAAAGCGCGCGGCGGCTACCGTATCGGCCACGGACAGATGCTCGACCACATGATGTACGACGGCCTGGAAGACGCCTACTCGCGCAACGAGAAGACCGGCGAAGGCCGTTCCATGGGCACCTTTGCCGAAGAATGCGTGGCCAAGTATGCGTTCACCCGCGAAGCGCAGGATGCGTTTGCGATCGCCTCGGTCAAGCGCGCGCAGGAAGCCAACAACGAAGGCTACTTCAAGTGGGAAATCGCGCCCGTCACCGTCACCACCCGCGCCGGCGATTCCGTGATCGACAAGGATGAAGGCCCGGCCAAGGCCAAGCTGGATAAAATCCCGGCATTGAAGCCCGCCTTCAAAAAGGATGGCACGATTACCGCCGCCTCGTCGTCGTCGATCAACGACGGCGCCGCCGCACTGGTGCTGATGCGCGAATCGAAAGCGCGTGAACTGGGCCTGACCCCGATCGCCCGCATCGTCGGCCATTCCACGTTTGCGCAGGAACCGAACCTGTTCACCACGGCCCCCATCGGCGCGCTGCAAAAGCTGTTCGCCAAGACCGGCTGGAAGCCATCGGAAGTGGACCTGTACGAGATCAACGAAGCCTTCGCAGCGGTGCCGATGGCGGCAATGCACGAACTCGACATCCCGCACGACAAGGTTAACATCCACGGCGGCGCCTGTGCGCTGGGCCACCCGATCGGCGCATCCGGCGCGCGCATCATCGTCACCCTGCTGGGCGCCCTGAAGAAAACCGGCGGCAAGCGCGGCGTGGCCTCGCTGTGCATCGGCGGCGGCGAAGCGACCGCGATGGCGTTCGAGATGATGTAGTCATTAGCTCCGTCGTTCCCGCCTGCGCAGGAACGACGGATAGGAGATTAACGGCAAGCTTGCGTTTACCCGAATCCCAACCAAGAAACTCAATGCCAACAGCACTCATCATCGGCGCCTCGCGCGGCATCGGCCGCGAACTGGTGCGCCAGTACCTGGCCGACGGCTGGCGCGTGATCGCCACCGCCCGCAAAAGCGAAGATTGCACGGCCCTTGGCGCCATGGGCGTACATCCGTACCAGCTCGACGTCACCAGCGCCGACTCCATCGCCGCCTTGGGCTGGAACCTGGACGGCGAACTGCTCGACGCCGCGTTCCTCAACGCCGGCGTGTACGGTCCGCGCCACGATGGTTTTCCCACCCAGGCCGACTTCGACGCGGTCATGCACACTAACGTGCTGGCGGCGCTGCGCCTGCTGCCCGTGATCGCGCCGATGGTGGCCGAGGCACGCGGCAAGCTGGCCGTGATCTCCTCGCGCATGGCATCGATGGACGCGCGCAGCAGCGCGTCCGGCACCCTGTACCGCGCCAGCAAAGCGGCCCTGAACTCGGTGCTGGTCGACACCAGCATCCGCTTCGGCCCCAAGGGCGCGACCTGCGTGGCGTTTCACCCCGGCTGGGTCCAGACCGAGATGGGCGGCGCCAGCGCCGACATCACGGTCGAACAAAGCGCGGCCGGCCTGCGCGCCACCCTGGCCAGCCTGAGCGCGGCCGCCAACGGCGCCTTCCTCAATTACGACGGCACGCCAATTTCCTGGTAAGCCCAACTTAGCGAAACCTATGATACTGACCGAAGAACACCAGATGATCCGCGACGCCCTGCGCACCTTTTCGCAGGAGCGCCTTGCGCCCAACGCCGCGCGCTGGGACAAGGAGCACTACTTTCCCAAGGACGAACTGAAGGAACTGGCCGCACTGGGCGCCTTCGGCGTGGCGGTGCCCGAAGAACTGGGCGGCGCCGGCCTCGATTATGTCTCGCTGGCGCTGGTGCTGGAAGAAATCGCGGCCGGCGACGGCGGCACCTCGACTATCATTTCGGTCAACAACTGCCCGGTGTGCAGCATCGCCATGATGTATGCGAACGACGCCCAAAAAGTGCAGTGGCTGCGCCCCCTCGCGCAAGGCAAGATGCTGGGCGCGTTCGCGCTGACCGAGCCGCATACCGGCAGCGACGCCTCGGCGCTGCGCACCACCGCCACGCGCGACGGCGACGACTACGTTTTGAACGGCACCAAGCAGTTCATCACCAGCGGCAAATACGCCGACGTGGCGATCGTCATGGCGGTCACCGACAAGGCGGCCGGCAAGAAAGGCATCAGCGCGTTCTGGGTGCCGACGGCGACGCCGGGCTACATCGTGGCCGGCCTGGAACAGAAGATGGGCCAGCACTCGTCGGACACCGCGCAGATCCTGTTCGAGAACTGCCGCATCCCGGCCGCCAACCTGATTGGCGAAGAAGGCCAGGGCTACAAGATCGCCCTGTCGGGCCTTGAGGGCGGGCGCATCGGCATCGCGTCGCAGGCGGTCGGCATGGCGCGCGCCGCGTTCGAGGCGGCGCTGGTGTATGCGCGCGAGCGCGAAAGCTTCGGCAAACCGATTTTCGAGCACCAGTCGGTGCAGTTCAAGCTGTCCGAGATGGCCACCCAGATCGAGGCCGCGCGCCAGCTGATCCGCCACGCCGCATCGATGAAGGATGCCGGCCTGCCGTGCCTGAAGGAAGCCGCGATGGCCAAGCTGTTCGCCTCCGAAATGGCGGAACGGGTTTGCTCGGATGCGATCCAGGTGCACGGTGGCTACGGCTACGTGAGCGACTTCCCGGTCGAACGAATCTACCGCGACGTGCGCGTGTGCCAGATCTACGAAGGCACCAGCGACATCCAGAAAATCCTGATCGCGCGGGCGCTGTAAGGCATGGTGGGCGATACGATCATCCGGGTGGCGGCCAGCGAGGACCTGGACGCCTTCTTCGCCTACCTGAACGATCACCTGCGTGACAACGGCAGCGGCGCCACGGCGCTGTTCATGCCGATGGCGCGCGCCGCCTCGCGCTTCGGACCCGAGCGCGAAAGTGCCTTTCGCAACGCCACCACGACCGCCCTCGGGCAGCCCGGCTGGCGGCGCCTGTGGCTGGCGCTCGATGCGCAGGGCGGCATCGCCGGCCACATCGACCTGCGTGCGCGGCCTGAAGGCGCCTCCACGCACCGCGCGCTGCTCGGCATGGGCGTGCACCGCGACGCCCGCAAACAGGGCCTGGGGGCCCGTCTGATCGACGTGGCGGCCACCTGGGCCGGCGCCGAGGCGGGACTCGACTGGATCGACCTGGAAGTGTTGTCGGTGAACGTGCCGGCGCGCCAGCTGTACGCGCGCTGCGGTTTCGTGCAGACCGGCGAAATCGCCGACATGTTCCGCATCGACGGCGAGGCGCTGGCCTACACTTTTATGTCACGCAAGATGCACGCGCTCTGATACGCTTGGTGGTTCACACCCACTGCTTGCCATGAAAGCGCCACATGCCGAATGGAAAGCCGGCAAGCGCGAAGGCAAGGGCGCGATCGTGTACACCCTGGACGGAAGCTATGACGGCGAATGGAAGAACGACCGGCCGAACGGCAATGGCGTGGCGCTGTACTCGAGCGGGCGCCGGGTCGGCGCGGTGGTGGCCAGCCAGCCGGTCGACGACGAATCGGGCAAGGTGAGCGCAGCGGCCAAGGCGCCGCCCGAGCCGTCCAGGGAACACGATCTCAAGTCGGAAGGGCCGCGCCTGGGCACGCACATTCCGCACAAGGTGGTCACAGGAGGCAAGGTGCCGTTCAAGGCCTCGTACGAACAGCTGAGCGAGCAGGAACGGGCCATCGTGCGCGGCTGGTATCCCTTGCTCGATCCGGCGGACGAACCGCCGTACCCGCTGCTCGGCAACGGCAACGTGCTTGGCGCGATCCAGAAGATCAATGCGCGCGACCCCGCCTTCGGCCTGTTGAGCATGGTGGTCATGGTCGACAGCGAGGGCAAGGCCCAATCGGTCAATGTGTACGTGACGCCGGACGCCAAACTGTCGGAAATGGCTGGCTTTGTCGCCATGAAAGAGAAATACAAACCGGCACGCTGCTCGGGCAAACCCTGCGCGATGGCATTCCCGTACACCATGGTCTTTAGCCGCAGCTGGTAACGACGGATTGATGCCGGCGCCAGCCGGACAATCTCGTTGGCACTGTGCGGAACCATTTGTCGGTAAATCGCTCAAACTCATCATCCGGGGTAGCTGCTCCCCTCGATCTGATGAAAGAGCCCGACATGCCCTCGCTGCTCCGCCACATCCTGATGCTCGCCCTGGTACTTCCCGTGGTTGCCGGCGGGGCCGAAACATGCAAGCTCGGCTACCCACCAGTCGACAACATCAAGATCCGGTGGCAGGGTCCCTGCAAGGACGGCTATGCACACGGCAAGGGCATCGTCGAGGCACGCAAGGATGGCGAGGTGAGCATGCTGTACGAGGGCATGGTGGAGCGGGGCATGCCCAATGGCAGAGGCTACATCACCCTTTCATCAGGCACGGAATACAGCGGCGAGTTTCGCAATGGCCTGGCGCACGGCAAGGGCGTGTCAGTCGACCAGTTTGGCGCCCGCTACAACGGTGAATGGAAGCACTTCAAGCGCGACGGCAATGGATCGATGGTCTATACCCTGGGCGGCCGCTATGACGGCGAATGGAAGGATGACGATTTTCACGGCCACGGGGTGGCGCTGTATGCGAGCGGGCGCCGTGTCGAGGGCGAATTTATCGACGGCCGCCCAGCCGGCTCGCCCGCGCCGCCAGCGTCGCTCGAATCACCCCGAAAACACAGCCTCAAAGAAGAAGTCCCTCATATCGGCACCAATATCCCGCGCAGGATGGTCGAGGGTTCCGTGGTCCCATTCAACGCCTCGTATGCGCAGTTGAGCGAGCAACAGCGGCGCCTGGTGCGGAGCTGGTACCGCATGCTCGACGATAGCGACGAGCCGCCGTACCCCTTGCGCGGCACCGGGGGCATCTTTCGCACCATCCAGGAACTCAACGCCAGGGATCCGGCTGAAGGCGTGCTGACCATGGTGGTCATGGTGGACAGCGAAGGCAATGCCCAATCGGTGGATGTGTATCTGTCGCCTAACCCGTATATGACGAAACTGGCGGCCTATGTCGCCATGAAGGAAAAGTATCAAGCCGCGCGCTGCTCGGGCAAGCCCTGTGCCATGCCATTCCCTTATGCTATCAAGTTCACGAGCACCTTACTGTGACCGATCCCGGGCCTGCTGAACTACCGGTACAGGCAAGCTGCCACGGATGCTGGGTACCGACGCACTCGAACCACACCTTTATAGTCTTCCCAGCGCTTATTCTCCCGCGCTGCGGTTTGATGTCTCGTTCCATTCCCGGGACGACACCATCCAAGTAACAATTGCTTGAAGGGCCACCTGTGCGCACCATGAAAGCAGCAGTTTTTATCCGCCCCGGTCAGATAGCGCTTGAAGACAAGCCGATTCCGACTGCGGGACCGGGCGAAGCGGTGATCAGGATCACCACCACCACCACGATTTGCGGCACCGATGTCCACTTCCTGAAGGGGGAGTTTCCGGTGGAAGCCGGACGCACCATCGGCCACGAGCCGGTCGGCGTGATTGCCGAATTTGGTGCCGGGGTAACCGGATACGCGCTGGGTCAACGCGTCGTTGTGGGCGCGATCACGCCGTGTGGGCAATGCCACCCTTGTCTCGATGGCCACCAGGCCCAGTGCGGCGGCAAGGCTGCCGGCGGATGGCGATTCGGCAACACGATCGATGGTTGCCAGGCCGAGTATCTGCTGGTACCCCATGTGATGTCCAATCTGGAACCCATTCCGGATGGGCTGACGGATGAGCAAGTACTGATGTGCCCTGACATCATGAGTACCGGTTTCGGCGGCGCCGAGAGCGGCGACATCAAGATCGGCGACACCGTGGTGGTTTTTGCCCAGGGCCCTATCGGCCTGTGTGCGACAGCCGGTGCGAAGCTCCGGGGCGCCAGCCTGATCATCGCGGTCGATGGGGTGGCGGCGCGGCTTGAGACGGCCAGAAAACTCGGCGCCGATGTCGCCATCGATTACACCAAAACCGATCCGCTGACCGAGATCATGCGCCTGACCGGGGGACGCGGCGTGGATGTGGCCATTGAAGCGCTCGGCACGCAGCAAACGTTCGAAAGTTGCCTGCGTGCGCTCAAGCCGGGCGGCACGCTCTCCAGCCTCGGTGTCTACTCCGGAAAGCCGAGCTTGCCGCTCGATGCCTTTGCGGCTGGAGTGGGCGACCACAGGATCATCACCACCCTATGCCCGGGTGGCAAGGAACGGATGCGCCGCTTAATGAACGTGGTCGCTTCAGGCCGGGTGGATTTGCAGCCGATGGTCACGCACCGCTTCAAGCTCGACCAGATCGAGCTCGCCTACGACCTGTTCATGCATCAGCACGATGGCGTCCTGAAGGTGGCGATTACGCCGTAATTCCCGCGACAGTACGTCACGAGCCCATACCATTCCCCGATAAAGCACCGTCACCGGGAAATGGAAGCAGGCCTGACGTGGCGTGCACTTCTCGAAAAAAACGCCACGCACAGGGCCGCAATAATAATGACCGCGTAACTGATCGAACCGTCCGCCACTTCATAGCCATGACGCCCACCAGGAAAGGCGGAACGCGCCGTGGTGCCGACCGCGTGCGCGAGTATCACCGCGAACAAGGAACAACCGGCATGATTGTAGAGCCACACAGTGATCACCCGGAATGCAATCGTTCCCAGCAGTCCCCAGACGATAAGTTGCGGCGATTGACCCATCTTCATCATGGACGGCAGATGCCATAGCGCCCATGGCACACCAATCAGCAGTGCCGTAGCAAGGGGCGAAAAGCGCTTTTGCAATGCATCCGTGGCGTAGGCCGAGTAAGCAATTTCCGCCATTGCCGCACCTGTCGAAAACATGACAAACGCGATCAGCAGGGAAGCTGACAGCGCGAGATGCGTCGACACCGGAACGCCGGCGATGCGCAGCGCTGCATAGGTGATGACATAAAGAGTCGGCATGAGGAGCAGACTCAGAAGCAGCGCCCCCCTTTTTTTTAATGCGGCGGTAGTCCAACAGGCGCCGAACGAATGCCAGCAAGCGCCGCCTGCCGTTCTCAACGTAAATCAATATGCACGCGGCAATAGCAGGGCTCAGCGTCGCGCCTATATCGGTCAAGGGAATGTTATCCGGCAGCGGACTCTCATCCAGAAAGCTGCCGAGTATCCACATCGGCGCGCTGATGGCGATGACGAGAAAAAAGAACGCGGCCGGATGCGTTTTTCTCGTTCTGGTGCATTCATGGGACTGGAAACGCTCGGGTTGAGGCACTTGCTCCGACCTGGCATGGTCGGTGTCACCCGGTGACGATTCCCCTCCAGTCGATTTTTGGCCCGCGATGCATCGTCCTGCAAAGGCACGCAGGTTCCGGTTGACAGCGAGCGAGCACAATTGCTTGTCAGGTGACTCGCCGACAGTAACACACTCGCGCTCAGGAACGCGGCACCCCAGCCGGGCCAGATCGGCGCTGTGCGGAACCATTCGTCAGTACATCAATCGAATAGGTATTCGTCGATGAAGGAGCCTGACATGCCCTCGCTGCCCCGCTTGAACCCGTTTCTCCCCTTGCCCTTGCTCACGCTCGCGTTGCTGCTTTCGCCGGCGCCGCAAGCCAGGGAAGCGTGCGCACTTGCCTTGCGCGGCATCGAAACAGGCGCCGACCTGCGCTGGCGCGGTCCCTGCAAAGAGGGGTTGGCGCATGGCGAAGGCATCATCGAAAAGCATGGTGACGAGCGCAGGCCGTGGCGCTATGCGGGCATGGTGGAGCAAGGCCGGCCGCATGGCAAAGGCTACCTCGCAAGCTATCCCGGTAACGAATACAGCGGCGAGTTTCGTGACGGCTTGCAGGAAGGGCAGGGCGTGTCGGTCAACCTGCTGGGCGACCGTTACCAGGGCGAATGGAAAGCGGGCAAGCGCGAGGGCAAGGGATCGATCGTCTATTCGCTGGGCGGCCGCTACGATGGAGAATGGAAGAACGATCAGATCACCGGTCAGGGCGTGGCGGTGCTGTCGAGCGGGCGGCGCGCGGAGGGCGATGCCATCCCGCGCGCAACACCCAGCCTGCCTTCGCCCATGCCGTCCGGGCAGTTCGGGCAGTTCGGGGCACCGCAGCTGAAGGCCGACGAACCCAGGACCGGCTCGCATATCCTGCACCGC
The DNA here is from genome assembly GCF_011682175.1 of Massilia frigida. GTDB lineage: Bacteria > Pseudomonadota > Gammaproteobacteria > Burkholderiales > Burkholderiaceae_D > Telluria_A > Telluria_A frigida. Next base: position 93,968 of record NZ_WHJG01000005.1, on the reverse strand, counting down.
ATCGTCGCGGGCGGTCGGCAACCCTACGGCGCATCCTGGGAGCAGTTGACCGAGGAACAGCGCCGTGCTTTCCGCAGCCGCTATGCCCTGCTCGACGAGAGCGATGAGCCGCCTTATCCGCTCGGCGGCATCGGCAGTGTGCTGCGTTCGATTCACGCCGTGACGAATGCGCAAGGCGAGGCGGTCCCAGGCTTGCTCAGCATGATCGTCATCGTCGACAGCGAAGGCAACGCGCAATCGGTCAAGACATTCGCGTCGCCCACCCCCGAACTGTCGGCACTGGCGACGCTCGTCGCGATGAAAGAAAAATACAAACCGGCACGCTGCTCAGGCAAGCCGTGTACCATGGCATTTCCTTACCTGATGGAGTTTACCCACCTGCGGTAGACGATACGCTCCCGTGCAGACGCCCCCGATTCGCCTCAGCCCCGCTTTCATCGCCGATCCCGATGTGCTCTTCGCCGAGTTGATGAGCACCGTCACCTGGGACGAGCGCATGAAGGCGCGCAAGACAGCCAGTTTCGGCGCCAGCTACAACTACTCGCAGATCGTTTACGCGGAGTCGCCCATGCCGCCGCTGCTCGACATCCTCTGCGCGCGTCTTGAGGGCGAACTCGGCTTCCGTCCCAACAATTGCCTGCTGAACTACTACCCCGACGGCAGGTCGTCGATGGGTTTCCATTCCGACGAAACCGATGGCCTCGCCGACGGCACCGGCGTGGCCATCATTTCGCTCGGCAGTGTGCGCGCGATGGCCTACCGCAACAAGCTTGATGCGGCGCTGCGGGTCGACTATCCGCTGCCGAACGGCTCGCTGCTGTACATGTCGGAGCATGTGCAGCAGGAGTGGATGCACGCGATTCCCAAAGACCCGCACGCCGGCGAACGCATCAGCCTGACCTTTCGCGCGATCCGCCGCTAGGCATTCAGCGCGGCGTGCCCGGCTTGGGCAAGACACCGATCCGCAGCGGGCCGCCGTTCTTGCCGTTTTCGCCCTCCTGCGGCGCGATGAACATATCGTGCGGGTACACGAACACCCAGTCCGCATAGCGGCCCTTGTTGCGAAAGCCGCTGTCGTGTTCGTCGAAATTGTCGACCTTCATGGGCGCACGCTGCGACAGCGAATGCACGCCCACGATGCGGCCCTCGACCCTGATCAGGCCCCATTCGGCCTTGCCGGTGAGCGGGTCGGCGTACAGGCGCCGCAGGTGGCGTTTGGCGTTCGGGAAGCGCGGGTCCTTGATCAAATCCTGCAGGGTCAAGGGATACATCTGCGGCCCGGCCGCCGCGCTGTCGTGATAGCGCGCAATCGCAGCGCGAAATTCGTGGCCGATGAACAGCAGCTCGCGCTCCTTGTCGCGCCGCACCGAGGTCGAATACAGCTCGCTGGCGATGCTGCTGCCGATCCCCATGAAGGCCACCAGCAGCAGGGTCCAGATGTACGCGAACCCGCCCGGATACGCGCGCTTACAGCTGCTCATACGGCACACCCTCGCGCGTCTTGCCACGCGCGCCGCTGCGAATGTCGGCCACGCCCGGCTTGTCCGGATCGAGCGACGCCACCGGCTGCCACGTCACGCTCGATTCGGTGATCGGGTCGACCGGCACCGAACGAAAATACTTGTGCGTCACCAGGTCGCTCAGCGAAGCCGGATACACGCCCTTGTCGCCGTAAAATTTGTCGATCCCCAGACGCAGCACATGCAGGTTTTCCTTGAGCGCGACTTCCTTCGACTTGTCGACCGAACCGAAATAGCGCGGCACGGCAATCGTCAGCAAGGTCGCGATAATGGCCATCACCACCAGCAGTTCGACCAGGGTAAATCCCGCGTGTTTTCTTTTCATGTTCATCCCCCTCACCACTGCTTGTGCGGTACGCCGTTCAATCCCACTCCCGCCGAACGCGAGCTGACGTCGAACACGTCCCCGCCCTCGCTCGGATTATCCGGCGGCGACGCATACGAGCGCTTGGCCCAGGTATCGGCGGCGCGTCCCTCGTCCTGGGGCGCGAACGGATCGCGCGGCAGGCGCCGCAGAAAATAGATGTTCTTCTTGGCGGGACTGAGCTGGTCTGGCACGCCCTCGACCAGCTCCTCCAGCTTTTTCGGATAGCCCGAGTCGCCCACCGCGATCTTGATGCGGCCAAGGTCGGCCGCCTTCTTGTACGCTTCGAGCCCCTCGCGGATTTCGATCAGCGCGCTGCGCAGGCTGCGCTCCTTTTCGCGCTGCACCGCCACCTGCGCCATCGGCACCGCCACCACCGCCAAGGTCCCCATGATCGCCAGCGTGATCATCAGCTCGATGAAGGTGAAGCCACGCGCCTTCACTGGATCACCTTGCGCGGCGCATCGGCGCCCGGCGGCTTGCCGGTGCCGGCCGGGCTGTCGCCGGCGGGCGCTTGCGGTGCCGGTTCATCGCTGCCGGTCATGGGCGAAGGCGCCGCTGGCGGCTGCGTCGGCGCCTGCACTGGCGGGGGCGCCTCGGGAGCCTGGACTCCCGGCTGGGGGCCGGCGGCGGGCGATCCGCCGCCCGGCCCCGGCCCGCGCCCGCCCACATTCGATTCGGTACCCGAGTCGAACTGCGCGGTCGTCAGGTCGGGCCGGCGCAGGCTGCGCAAGATCCGCGGCGTGATCGACAACACGATCTCGCTGCGCGAGGTATCGTCCTTCTGGCTGCCGAACAGGCGCTTGAGCACCGGCAGGTCGCCAAACCCGGGCAGCTTGTCGGCGCTGCGCCGGTCCTCGTCGCTGATCAGCCCCGCCAGCACCTGGGTCTCGCCATCCTTCAGGCGCAGCACCGTGCCCGCCGTGCGCGCGCCGATCTGGTAAGCCTGCGTGCCCAATTTGCTGATGATCTCCTTGACCACGGTGCTCACCTCCAGGTTGATCTTGATCGCCACTTCATCGTCCAGGTTCACGTTCGGCTCGACGTCGAGCTTCAGGCCCACGTCGAGATAGTTCACGCTCTCCGAACTGACGCCATTGTTGGTGGTGACGGTGATCACCGGCACGCGGTCGCCAATGTGGATCTTGGCCTTTTCCTTGTTGCGCACGCGAATGCGCGGATTGGCCAGGATATTGCCGTCGGTGTCGACCTGGTTGGCGTTGATGGTGGCGCTGCCGATGGCGACGTTGATGCTCCCACGATTGATGCCGCCAAGGCTGGCGACGGTCAGCGGCGACAGGGATTCGCCCCCGCCGGCCAGGCTCAGGGTCGCCTTGTCGGGCCAGCGGATGCCCAGCTCCATCAGGCGCGTGCGTTTCACTTCCAGCACCTCGACTTCGAGCATCACTTCCGGGTCGGCCATGTCCTGCATGGCGATGATGCGTTCGGCCATCCGGATCATGTCGGGCGTGTCGCGCATCATGATGATGCCGAGGCGGTCGTCGGTGACGATGTCCTTGGCCTTGAGCAGGGTCTTGATCGAGAACGAGACGGTCTTGGCGTCGGCATTGGCCAGGTAAAAACTGCGCACCACCAGCTGCTGGTAATCCTTCACCTTTTGCGCGGTGTTCGGATAGATCGTGATGGCGCGCTCGCCGGTTACGGTTTGTTCGAGCTGGTTGGCCGACAGCAGCATGCGGATCGCTTCTTCCAGGCTGGTATTGCGCACCGAGATGGTGGTGCGCAAGGCCGGATCGACATCGCGGTCGAACACGAAGTTCAGGCCCGAGACCTTGCCCAGGAAGTCGAACACCGAGCGCACCGGCGCGTCGCGAAATTCCAGCGTCACCGGTTTGCGGTAGGCGGCGGCCAGCTTGCCGCCCGCGCCCTTTTTGGCCTGTTCGTCGGCGATGCGGCTTTTCAGCGCCAGCGCGTCGCGCTGGTTGGGACGCTCCTGCAGCACCACGCGCAGCGTGTCGAGCGCCTGCGCCAGGTCGGCCTCGCCGGCGCGCCGCCATGACGCCTCGGCGCCAGCCACCAGCTCCTTGTGGCGCTGCTCCAGCGCGATGGCCTGCATGCCCTGCTGCGCGACCACATTGGCGGGGTCGATCGCCAACACCTGGGCCGACAGTTTTTCGGCCTCGGCGACATTGCCCTGCTGGCGCAGCCGTTCGGCGCGCGTGTTGAAGGCATTGATGATGCTGGCCTTGCGGCTTAACAGGCCAATCCGGTATTCGGCGTTGCCGGGTTCCTGGCGCACGGCTTGTTCCAGCTTGGCCAGGCCCTGTTCGATCTGTCCCTGTTCGAGCAGGGCCTTGCCTTCCTTGAAGGTCTGCGGGCCGGCGCAGGCGCTCAGCGCCACCGCCAGTGCGAGCATGCGCAAGGGCGTTCCCGCCAGTTTCTTCGTCAGTGTGTGATTCAATTCATCTCCCCTACTGCGAGTGTTTGTTGCTTCCGGAGCGGCAGATACGTGAACGTCAGCGTGTCGTCGCCGGCGCTGTCGAAGGTGTAGCTGTCGTCGATCTTGTCGCCCACATAGGCCACCACGTTGCGCTCCTCGACCTGCAGGAAGTAAGCCTGCCTGCCATCGTCGAGAAAGCGTCCGAGCAGGCGGATCGGCAGTTGCGGCGCGCCGCCCGCATTGCCCGGCGCGCTTGCCTGCACCGGCTTGGTGACGGTGCTCTCGGCCGGCTTGAGCGGAACCGCGTCGGCCACCTGCGCCTGCCAGCTCTGGCGCGCAAACGCGTTGCCCAGTTCCTCGTCCTGCGCGCGCGGACGGATTTCCAGCAGCGGCGCCTCCGGCTCGGCTACCGGCGCCTGCACCACCACGGCCGGCGCCGGCACGATGGTACGGGCCTGGGCCGGCGCGATCATGTCGGTATCGTCATCGGGCGCGAAATAACAGGCCAGCAGGGTCGCGCCCAGCGCCACCGCCATCGTCATCTTTTTCATCGGCGTCCTCCTTTTGCCACTGCCGTCCTGACCAGCAGGTTGAAATGCACGCGCGCCTCGACTTCGCCGGTGTCGATCTGCTCGCGCTTGAATGTCACGGAATCGAGCGTCAGGGCCGGCATGGCGTGCAGGGCGCCGACGATGAACGCCTGCACCTTGGCGTAGTCGGCCTTGATCGGCAGCGTGATCTGGTAGCGCATGAAGGCGGCGCCATCCTCGGCCTGCGCCTTGTAGTCGGCCTTGGCCAGCACCACGCCGTTCTTGGCGGCCACGTCGACCAGTTGCTTGAGCAGGTCGGGAATCGTGTCGTGCGCCGGCAGGTAGGCGTAGAAGGCCGCCACGCGGCGCGCGCCGTCCGGCAGCGCCACCCGCTGCTGCGCCGGTTTGGCGCTGCGCGCGGCGGTGATTTGCTGAGCCAGGTCGTGCCGGCGCGCCTGCAGGCGCTGCGACTGCCATGCGCACAGGGCGGCCAGCGCCAGCGCGCAGGCGCCGGCCAGCGCGCCCCAGCCCAGGCGTGCGCCGTGGCGCCGCGCATCCCAGCTGATACGCGCGGCCAGCTGCGACGGTGCGCCCGCCTGCTGTCCGGTGCTGGCGATTTTTAATCCTGCCATTGCGCCTCCAGTTGAAAACGGTAGGGCCGGTTGGGCGCCGCGCCGTTCAATTCATGCTTGACCAGGTACACGGAGGTGAACAGGGCCTGCTCGTTGAGGTAGGCGACGTAATTCATCATGTCGCCCGCGGTTTCGGCTTCGGCCGCGATTTTCAGGCCGCCGGCGGCGTTGCTGCCTTGCGCACCGGCTTCCGGCTTGCTGTTGAGGTCCATGCCGAGCAGCGCGACGTGGATGTCGGCCGGGGCCTGCACGGTCTTCACCAGGCGCGTGACCGGCAAATTAAGCTGGCGCACGGCGTCGCCGATGATAGCCAGCTGGCGGTCCTGGGCGCGCTGGTCGGCTTCCGACAGGCGCGCGCGCGGCGCTTCGCGCGGCTGCACCAGCGCCAGCTGCGCTTCGAGCGCGCCGGCGTGGCGCGCCTGCACCACCCAGTCGACGCCGGCGGCGCCCAGCGCCAGCAGGCCGCCGGCCAGCAAGGCCAGGCGCCAGCCCCTGGGCGCTTGCGCGCCCCGGACGAAATTGAGTTGGGTCAGCGCCATCTCAGCACCTCATCATCGCCACGGCGGCGTAGCCGGGCGCTGGCGCGGGCGGCAGCTTGACCATGTCGAAGTGGTCGGGCAAGGCGTGGGCCGCCGGCCGTTCGTCGAGGCTGACCAGCGCCACCTGGGCGATTTCGCCCAGCTCGGGCGCGCGCAGGGTCCAGCGCTGCCAGGCTTGCGGCAGTTCGCTTTCCCACGGGCCACGCAGGGCTTGCGCCTGCACCGCGTGGATGCGGCCATTGGCGGCAGCGGCCAGCACCAGGCGGCCCGGTTCGACCAGCGCGAACGCCTGCGGGTGGCCGGAGGCGATGGCGCGCCAGGTGATCGACAGCACCGATTCGATCGCCATGCACGGATGGCCGCATTCGCGCGCCACGTCCTGCAGTCCTTGCAGGAAGTCGCGCTCGATGGCGCAGGCCAGGCGCGGCTGGCCGTAGGGCGCGTCGTCGCACACGATCGACCAGGTGCGCGCGGCGTCGCCATAGATGCCGACGAACTGGGCTTGCTGGAAGCGCTCGGCGGAACCCTGGTGCAGCAGCGCGTCGCTCCAGGGGATCATGGCCAGCTGGCACCAGCGCGTGGTCAGCGCCACCGAGACCGGCACGCCTTTCAAGGTCACGCCGGCGGTGCGCAGGTAGGCGCCGAAGGCCGCCAGCGCGCCATCCCATTTGCCGTCGCTGTGGTCGAGGGGAATCCGTACTTCGCTGTGGGCGACGATGCGCTTGCCGCTGCGGACCACGGCGGTGAGCAGGTCGGGCGCCAGGGACACGCACACGGTGCGGCTGGAGAAGAGTTCAGTAAGTGACACGGTTAAGCTCCATCAATGTGGTTTCTCCCTGGCGCACCAGGTCCAGCGCCGCTTCGCGCACCAGGCGAATGCCGGCGCGCGCGGCTTCTTCCTTCATGCGGCTGACCGGGGCACGCGTGGTGATCATTTCGCGCATGGCGTCGTTGAGCATCAGTACTTCGGCCACCGCCTTGCGGCCCTTGTAGCCGGTGCCGCGGCAATGGCCGCAGCCGGCACCAGCCTTGAAGCGCCAGCCCGCCACCTGGGCGGACGTCAACCCGCTGTCGCGCAGTTGGTCCGGGTCGGGCGGCACTTCCACCGCGCAGTGTTCGCAATTGAGGCGCAGCAGGCGCTGCGCCACGATGCCGTTCAGGGCGGCGGCGAAGCTGTAGGCGTCCACGCCCATGTGCAAAAAGCGCCCGACCACGTCGAACACGTTATTCGCGTGCAGGGTGGTAAACACTAGGTGGCCGGTGAGCGCGGCCTGCACCGCGATCTGCGCGGTCTCGTCGTCGCGGATTTCGCCGATCATGATCTTGTCCGGGTCGTGCCGCAAAATCGAGCGCAGGCCGCGCGCGAAGGTCAATCCCTTCTTTTCGTTGACGGGAATTTGCAGCACGCGCGGCAGGCGGTATTCGACCGGGTCTTCGATGGTGACGATCTTGTCGCGCCCCGTGTTGATCTCGGTGATGGCGGCGTACAGGGTGGTGGTCTTGCCCGAGCCGGTCGGGCCGGTCACCAGCAGCATGCCGTGCGGCTTGGCGGCCAGGCGCCGGATCAGCACAATCGCGTCGGCGTTCAGGCCCAGGCTTTCCAGGCGCAGCGACTGGGCCGCCTCGGTCAGCGCGCGCCGGTCCAGCAGGCGCAGCACCGCATCTTCGCCGAAGATATTCGGCATGATCGAGACGCGGAAGTCGATCTCGGCGCCCTTGACGCGCACCTTGAAGCGGCCATCCTGCGGAATACGGCGTTCGGCGATGTCCAGGTCGGCCATGACCTTGATGCGCGAGATGATCTGCTCGGCCATCTGCAAGCCCTGCACCTGGCCGGCCTGCACCAGCACCCCGTCGACCCGGTATTTGATAATCAGCTTGTCGCCGTCGCATTCGAGGTGGATGTCGCTGGCCTGGAACTTGAGCGCATCGTAGATGGTGGAGTTGACCAGCTTGACCACCGGGCTGCTGTCTTCGCTGATGCGCACCAGCGAGATATCTTCGATGCTCTGGTCCAGGCTCTCGACCTGGTCGGCGTCGCCGGCCATGCCGGCCATGGCTTGCTGCACGTTCTCCTGCTGCGCAAGGTAGGCGCTCAGTTCGTCCGGGTGGGTCAGCGCCACGGAAAAGCCGCCGTGCAGGGCAGCGTCGGCCCACTGCAGGGTGTCGTCGGCGAAGGGGTCGCCCAGCACCAGCACGGGAACCCCGGCAGGGCCTTCCATCAGCACGCATTCGCGCTGGGCGCAGTCGGTGTAGGGCATCAGGCCAAAGGCCGGGGTGCCGGCTTGCAGCGCGACGATGGTCCACAGCGGATAGGAAAACAGCGCGGCCAACTGAGCGACAAACACTTCCGGCTCGGCGCCGGTCATCTCTTCGAGCACGGCGAGCATCGGACGGCCCTGGGCCAGCGCGGCCAGGCGCGCCTGCTGCACCAGCGCGGCCGTGAGCGGCGCGCCCAGCGCCGGCTTGTGGGGGAAATCAGGGGCGTTCATGACAGGCTCCCGGCAAGTTCAAAGATGGGCATATACATCAGCACCACCACGCCGCCGATGACCACGCCGATGAAGGTCATCAGCAAGGGTTCGAGCAGGCGCGAAGCCCAGTCCACCCAGCGCGCGAATTCTTCGTCGTGAAAACGGGCCGAGCGCTCCAGCATGTCGCCCAGGCGGCCGGTGTTTTCGCCCACCTTTAGCAAAGATTGCGCGACCGGCGTGGCCAGCTGGTTCTGTTCCAGCGCACTGGAAAACGGCAAGCCTTCCTGCACCGCGCGGCGCGCCGCGTCGAGCTGCTGCTGCTGGCCGGGGAGCAGCATGGCCGAGACCATCGCCAGCCCTTTGGACAGCGGAATGCCGGCATGCAGCAGCAGGCTCAGCGCACGGTAAAAGCGCGCCAGCCGGAATTCGGCCGCGCGCGAAGACAGTACCGGCAGGCGCAGCAGCGCGAGAATCAGGCGCTGGCGGATGGCGGCGTTGCTGACGGCGAACACCAGTGCGCCCACCAGCGCCCCCAGCGCGCCGAGAAACAGGAAGGGATGGGCCGACATGAGCTGGCCGAAGCCGAGCATCATTTTCGAGGCCCAGGGAATGTCGCGCCCCGAGGTTTCGTACACCACGCTGAACTTGGGCACCACGTAGCCGAGCAGGAACAGGGTGACCAGGCTGCCGACCACCAGCAGCATCACCGGATAGATGGCGGCCGAGACCAGCTTCTTGCGGATCGCCTCGAATTGCAGCTGGTAGGCGACAAAACGGCCGAGGGCTTCGGGCAGGTTGCCGGAGCGCTCGGCCGCGTGGACGGTGGCGACGTAGATTTCGGGGAAGATGGCGGGAAAGTCGTTCAAGGTATCCGACAAGCTCTTGCCCTGTTGTAGGGTTTGCAAGATGGCGCCAATGGTGGCGCGCGTGCCGGGCTGGGTTTCCTTGTTGTGCAAGGTGGCGATGGCTTCGGTGAGGTTGAGCCCCGCTTCCAGCAGGGCCAGCAGTTCCTGGCTGAACTGCATCAGGGGAAAAGCGTGCTTGCGGCGCGGCTCGGCCGGCGCCTGCGGGCGCTCGATCGCGAGGACGCGCCACCCCTTGCGCGCGGCGATGCGGATGGCATCGGCTTCGCTGGGGGCATCGATGGCGATATGCTGGCGGCTGCCTGCGGCGGCAGCGGCCTGGACCTGGAGTTGAAACTGCATGGTTGACCCTTTGTACTGATTGACTCCTTGCTTCGCATTCGGCCTGGTTATCCAGGTGACATCAGGGCCTCCTTAAAAGAAAAATAGCCCCGGCCGAAGCCGGAGCTGAAAAAAGAGGACGGACAGCCAGCCATCCTCTTGTGGGGTCACCCGGTTTATTGGGTAAGCAGGCTCACCTTGTCGACGACAAAGGAGGTTTGCAGCGACGAGTCTTCACGCATGGCGAAGGACAGGGTCACGGTCTGGCCTTTGTACGGCAGCAGGTTGAAGGTACGGACCTGGTAACCGGCAGCCTTGTTCAGGTTGGTGTAGCTTGCCAGGGTGCCGAGCACGGTGCCGCCCGAATTCTTGACCGTGACAACCAGCTTGTCGTAGGCCACGTTTTCGGTTTCCGCGGTATCGATATGCAGCGCGAAGCTCAGCGAGGCCGAGGTGGCGGCGGCTGGAATCGCGACCGACTGGGTGATCGTTTCGGTGCGGGTCACGCCATTGCCGCCCAGCCATGCGAAGCGTGTGCCTTCATAGGCGGACTGGCCGCTGAAGGAACCGATGGCGCCGGTGGTGCCGGCCCAGCCGTTGGTGCCCGACTCGAAGCCGCCGTTGACGATGCGCTCGGTGGTGCCGCCGCCGCCGCCGCCCACCGTCAGGGTGGCGTTGGAGCTGGTGGCGGTGGTGGGGCTGGTGGCCGAATCGGTCACCTTGACGCTGAACACGGCGCCGCTGTCGGCGGTTTGCGCGGTCAGGCTGTAGGTGGCCGAGGTGGCGCCGGCAATCGCGTTGCCGTTACGCAGCCACTGGTATTTGTACGGCGCGGTGCCGCCGGTGGCGGTGACCGAGAAGGTCGCGGTCGAGCCAGCGGTGACGGTGACGTTCGAGGGCTGCGAGCTGATCGTGACGCCGCCGCCCGGGATCGTCGTTTCATCGATGTCGGCGCCGACGTTGATCGCGGCGTAGGCACGGGTCACGGCAATGACTTCCTTGCTGTTCGCGCCATACAGTTCCGCGGCCGAGGCGATCACCTTGCTGCGCGCATCGGCGTAGTTGGTCGAGGCGGTGAACTTGGTGGTGTTGGCCTTGAACCAGATGCGGAAGGCCTTGTCGCTACCGATCCCGGTCATCGCGGCCGGGCTCTTGACCAGGTACTGGCTGTAGTAGTTGGACGAGGAGCTGGCGTTCGAGCCTTGCGACAGGAAGTAGAACATGCGGTTGTTCGGGCCGCTGCTGTAGTGGACGTCGATGTTACCGATCGAGCTGCTCCAGGCGTTCGGGCTGGAACCGTCCAGGCTAGGCTTGTACAGATAGCGCAGCGGGTTGCCCGATTTGGCGATTTCCTTGCCGGTCGCCCAGTCGTTGCCGGAGTTGGGGATGACGGTGCCGGTGCCGCCCGCGCGGGCATAGGCTTCCACCATTTCACCGGTGATGTCCGAGTTCGACTCGTTCAGGCCGCCCGATTCGCCGCTATAGGTCAGGTCGGAGGTGGCGTTGGTCACGCCGTGGCCCATTTCGTGGCCGATCACGTCGATCGCGCCCAGGCTGTAGAAGCCGCTGCCGCCGTCGCCGATGAACATGCACTTGCAACCATCGCTGTAGTAAGCGTTGTCATAGTTGGTGTTGACGTGGGCGGCGATGTAGGTCGCGGTGTTGTTGCCGTCCAGGGATTGCCAGCCGAGCACGTTCTTGAGCGTGTCGTAGGTGTTCATCAAGCCCCACATGGCGTTCACGGCCGCGGTCTGGCCGTTGGCATTGGTGGTGCTGCCGCCGTTGTACTGCAGGCCATCGCCCCAGTCGTTGGTGGTGTTGGTGTAGACCAAGCCGGCGCTGGTGCTGTGGTTGGCATTGGTGATCGCCATCATGCCGTAGGTGCCGCCGGTGCCGCGCGACGGATCCTTGAGCGAATAGGTGGTGCCCGACAGGCTGGTGTTCAGGGGAACGGTGCCGTTGTACTGGCTCTTGCCGGTGCCGGCCACGGTTTGCAGCGCGCGCCATTGCTTGATCACGCTGCCGTCGGCGGCGCTGATGACGGTGTCATAGAACACTGGCTTGGTGCCTTCCAGCATGCGCGTCTTGACCAGGTAGGCCAGCGCGTAGTCCGTCACTTCATCGACCAGGTCGGTGGCGTTGAGCTGGGCTTCGGATTTGTTCAGGGCGCCCGGCGCGCGCTTGGTGGTGACGATCGGGTAGATGATCAGTTCGGCGCTTGGCGGGGTCTGGTGCACGCCGTTGGGCGACACTTTCTTGACCACCAGGTCGATCGCGGCGGCGTTCTGGATCTGCGGCACCACGATGAAATTGGCGGTGCGCGCGCGCAGGGCGGCATGGCCGCTACCCTGGCCCAGGCCCGAACGGCGGTCGGAGACCGACTCGCTGACGATCTCGCCGGCATCGTTGGTCACCACCACCGATTCCGACTGGAACACACGCACGCCTTTATAGGTATGGGCGGCGCGGCTGATGCGGGTGCCGATCACGCCTGGGTGCTGCACGGTAATGGAGAAGCCGTGGTCGGCATCGAGGCCGTGGGCGGCGCGGGTGGCAGCCAGCTTGGCGACCAGGGCCTGGCTTTGTTGCGGGGACTGCAGGGCGGTCGGCCCGGCCATGATCGGTGCGCTGGCGAGCGCCTGACCAACCATCATCAAAGGAAGTGCAGCAATCGACGCAGCGAGCAATGTTTTACGAAAGTTCATTATTTCTCCATTGGTAGTTCAGTGAGTGAATGAGATAACTGCTGGCCACGTGTGCTGTGGCGGCCACCCGAGCGCGCCGATAAGTTGGTCCGGTGAACGCGAGAGAATCCACACTATTCCTGTTTCTTAAGCCAAGTCAAAAAAATGGGTGATTTGGTCGTATGCACACCAAATGTTCAGTTTTAGACATTCTTTTCCAGAAACTGAACGGTACTCTGTGCAATTGCCTAAAGAATGTTTTGTTGACGCATATCAATGTGAGGCATTTTTCCTACATAGAAGTGAATTAGAAGGCGTACTCTAAGACGTGCAGAAATGTAACAATTCGCACTGTTAACAAGCTCAATTCGATTGCGTTTTAACGAGGATGCGGTCTACACTCGTTCTCAGTTGCCGGGAAAAACTCTCAGGTGACATGGATTAAAGCGCACGGGGCACACTCCGGATAAAGCGCAATCAGTTAACGGGAAAATCATGACGTCACACTTCACCTTCGCATGGGCATGTTTGTCTCCTCCCCCGGTGCTGTTGCCCAAGCCCGATCCCCAGGGACCTCAGTCGACCTGAACAATTTACCGATGGCGCACATGCAGCAGGAAATAGCAGTCAGGCAGTAGTGCCCAGTAGGAAAGTCCAAGAGAACCCATTCACGGTAACAAAGCGACAAACATGCACCGCAGACAGGGCCTGGTCCCGAGTACGTCGCGCGGCTGGATGGGCGGCGGCTACCCATGTGAGGACCGGAGAGAGATGCTTTCGATCGCGACCAAAGTAGAGCAAATAGTGTCGGAATCGGCGTTCCTGACGGAAGGGATATCGCTCGGACTGATCAATCTGTCGGAACTGGCGCGCCAGTTGCGGCCCCAGCTCGAATCGGACCTGTGGAAGCCGGTGGGGCAGGCGGCGGTGGTGATGGCGCTGCGCCGCTTGTCAGAGCGCTTGCCGCAGGCGGCGCCCTCGCCGCCGATCGTGCTTTCGCCGCGCACCAGCGAGCTGACCACGCGCACCGATCTGACCCTGGTGACGTACCGGCTGTCGGACCACAGCAATGAATGCCAGCGCGAACTGCTGCACCTGGCCGAGCGCCATCCGGGCAGTTTCGTCTCCGTCACGCGCGGGGTGCATGAAATGCTGGTGGTATGCAGCCGGCCCCTGATCCACATGGTGGAATCCGCCTTTGCCAGCGAGCGCCATATTGCTCGGGTGGAAAATCTGACCGCGCTGACCCTGCGCCTCAATCCCGACTCCCTGAAAACCCCCGGCATTTATCATGGCGTGCTGAAAAAACTCGCGTGGAACAAGATCAACGTGGTCACCATGATGTGCACCTTTTCCGAGCTGACCGTGCTGCTGGAGCAGCCGCAGACCGGGCCGGCGTTTTCGGTGCTGTCGCAGATCGTCTCGCACTGAGCCCGCTCAGGAAACCGCGCTTTCCAGCAGGGTCAGCGTCTGGCGCGCCGTATCGAGCCGGGCCATCACGCCCAGCGGCAGGGTGAACTGGTGGCGGATGTGGCCGAACGAATAGCCGCTCACCGCCGGCACCACCAAGGGTTTCAAGTGCAGCTCCAGCGTTTCGTCGAGCGTGAGCGACGGTTCTTCATCTTCCGGCACGCAATGGTCGCAGATGCCGATCATCACCGCCGCCGCATTGCCCAGCCCAACAGCCAGGTCGAGCTGGGTCAGCCAGCGGTCGATCCGGTAGGGCGCTTCATTCACCTCTTCCAGGAACAGAATTGCTTTGCGGAAGTCCGCCGCGTAGGGCGTGCCCGCCAGCGCGCTGACCAGGCTCAGGTTGCCGCCGATGAGCGGGCCGGTGGCTTGCCCGCTGGTCACCGTGCGCAGGGCGAAATGCGGTTCCAGCAGCGCGCGCCGGCTGTTTTCCAGCGCCATCGGGATGGTGTAGCTTTCCTGCGGGTGCATCAGGACCGCCAGCATGTGCTCGGTGGAATAATCCGACACGCCCGACGAGGCCACCGGCCCGTGGAAAGTCACCAGCCGCGCCTGCTTCAAGATGGCCAGCTGTAGCGCGCTGATGTCGGAGTAGCCCAGCAGGATGGTGGGATTGGCGCGGATCAGCGCGTAATCGAGGTGTGCCAGCAGCGAAATGCAGCCCGAGCCGCCGCGGATGCACCAGATCGCCCTGACCTCGGGGTCGGCAAACATGCTGTGCAAGTCGTTGACGCGCTGCTGTACCGCGCCGGCGTAGCCACCGTGCACGGCGCGCAGGTTGGCCCCCAGCCGCACCCGGAAGCCCAGCGCTTCGATCCGGGCCACGGCGTAGGCAATGCCCTCGTCGTTGATGCGTCCGCCCGGCGCAACCAGGCCGATGACGTCGCCGGCGCGCAGGCGCGGTGGTTTGATCAGGCTTCGCGGCATGGGGCGTGGCGCATGGTGGGCTCCGGCTGGCAGCATGACGGCCGCCGCCAGCGTGGCAAAGGCCCGCCGGCTGATCTTGTCGCTACGGGACATGGCTGCTTTCGAGAAGACGGCCCCGTGCCGGGCCGCCCGCCTGGTGAATCAAAGGAACTTGTAATTGGCCATCAGGGTCAGCGAACGCCCGCGCGGATCGGCCACCCGCGGTTCCCATGAACTGCCGGCCCCGGTGTTGCCGTCGTAGGTGATCGCAAATGGCGGGTCCTTGTCGAACAGGTTCTTGATCCCGGCCGTGAAGCTCAGGTTTTTCACGCCAGTGTAGCTCAGGCTGGCATGAAAGATGGAATACGCGTCGACCTTGGCGTTGTAGTTGGACGGCACGATGCGCCCGCTGGCCACGCCCGGCAGCACCTGGTCGGTATAGCCGCTGCGATACACGTTCTGGAACATGGCGCTCCAGTCGCCTTTGGCGAAGGTGACGTAGGCGGTGTGCTTCCACTTCAGGCCCAGGTCGCCGGTGAAGCTGAATACGCCGACTTCATCCTTGCTATACGGCGCGTTTTCCAGGGGCTTGCTCTTTTTCTTGAGCACATAGGACCCATCGATGCCGGCCGCCCAGTTGCCGGCCCACAGCTTGCCATTGGTGCGGGCGCCGATTTCGATGCCGCGCGTAATCGCCGCGCCCGTGTTGAGCCAGCGCCGGTCGATCACGGCCAGGTTGCCGTCGCCATCGCGCCGGAATTGCTCCTTGAATAGATCGTAGTTGGCCAGCATCACCGGCAGATCGACTTCCTTGATGGTCTCGAAGCGCCGCACTTCCCAGATATCCATATTTGCCGAGAAATGCGGGGATGGCTCGAACACCATCCCGAGCGTGCCCTGTTTCGACGTTTCCGGTCCCAGGTTGGGCTTGCCGCCGGTAAAGACGATCGGCGTGATCGATTCGCAGCCGGGCTTGGTGGTGTCGACCTTGCCGCTGGCGCACTTGCCCGGATCGGCCAGGTCCTTGCCGGCGTACGTCGATTCGGTGATCCCGTTGAACAACTGGTTGAACGCGGGCGCGCGGAAACCTTCGTTGTACGATCCGCGGAACAGCAATTGCGTGGCCGGCTGGTAACGGAACGAGACCTTGGGGTTGAGCGTGTTGCCGAAGCCCGAATAATGATCCTGGCGCACCGCCACCGTTACGTCCAGCTGCTTGGCCAGCGGCACCAGCACTTCGGCGTAGATGGCGCGGATGTCGCGGCTCACTTGCGGCAGGACATTGACGTCGTCGAAAGGCGCGTTGAGGATGGCGCGCCGCTCGGAGAGGTTGCGCAGGTCGCCATTGAATTTGTATTCTTCCTTGCGGATATCGGTGCCCAGCGCGGCCATGATGGGGCCGGCCGCCAGCGTGTAGAGCTCGCCAGAGAGCGAGGCATCGAAGGCCGTCAGGGTGGTCTTGCCGCCGTACAGCACGACACCGGCGGCGGACGTGCTGCGGATCAGGTCGAGCGCCTGCTGGGACTGCGTCTCGCCCGCTTTCAGGAAGGGATTGATCAAGCCACTACCGAGTGCAGCCGCCAGCGGGGCCGTGTAGCTGTAACCATTGCCCAGCGTCGATTCCGATTCGCTGGTGGCGCGCGCCAGGCCGACCTTGTAGTCGACTTTGCCGATCTGGCCGTCCGCGCCCAGTTGCAGGCGGCCGGCTTTGCTTTCGGTGGCGATTTCGCGGTCGCCGCAATCCATGCAGCGCCAGCGGTAGGCGATCGGCAAGCCACGGTTGGCCTCGATCGATGGAAATTCGGCCACCAGCGCATTGAACACCTCGTTGTAGGCCGCACCCGTGCTCGGATAGAAGGAGCTGGCCGGAAAGGTGGCCGCGCCCGGCGAGACCTGGTTGGGCGAGAAGCGCTTGGCGACCTCGGTCTTGGCGCCGACCAGCTCGGCAAAGAATTCGTGCCCGCCACGGCGCATGGTGGCGCGCGTGACGAAGTTGCTGTTCTTCACAGGCTGCTGGAGCACGGCCGCGCGTCCGGTATCCCAGGCGCAGCCGAGGCCGCCCGATGGCGTATCCCACAGCTTCTCGTCGTAGGCGCCCATGCCATCGACCGAATTGCAGCCTGCGCCGCCCGGCAAGTCCAGCAGGCTGACGCCGGAATAGGCTTGCGTGGTGCCGCGCCGCACCGGTCCGGTGTTGCTGGAGCGGCTGAAGATGGTGTTGCCCAGGCTGGTTGCAAAGACGTTGGCGAACGGCGCGCCGCGCGTATCGACCGCCACGCCACGCTCGGGCTGGAAGGTGTTGACGAAATCGCGCTGGTCGCCGCGCAGGGCCTTGTTTTCGCCCGTGGAGAGGGCGAACAGCACGTTGAAACCCTGTTCCTGCAAGTCGCCGAAGCCGCCCGTGACCTGGTAACGGGCGATGTTGCCGCCGCCCGCTTCGGTGACGTCGGTAAACGCTTGCGCTTCCAGGCCCTTGTAGTTTTTCTTGAGGATAAAGTTGATCACGCCGCCGATGGCATCGGTGCCATAGATGGCCGAGGCGCCATCTTTCAGCACTTCAACCCGCTCGACCGCCGCGAAGGGAATCGAATTGAGGTCGACCGCCGAGCCTTTCATGCCATGGGTGGCCACGCGCCGCCCGTTGAGCAGCACCAGGGTGCTGTCGGCGCCCTGGCCGCGCAGATTGGCCGAAGACGCGCCATTGTTGCCGCGCTGCGAGCCGGAGGTGACGTCGGCGTTGCTGGCAAGATTGTCGGAACCGTTGCCGTTGATGTTCAGGGTGGCGATCAGTTGCTCGGCGTTGACGATGCCCTGGGCTTCGATCTGCTTGCGCGAAATCACGTCGACCGGGAGCGCACCTTCCCTGGCGATGCGCTTGATGCTGCTGCCGGTGATTTCGACGCGCGCCATCGGCGGCTCGGCCACCTGCGCCAGGGCCGGGCCGGCCATGCACATCAGGGCAACCAGTTGCGCCAGCTTGCTTAACTCCACGGTTTCTCCTTGGTTTTTCTTGGCACGACGTCATCCATCGAACGCACGCAGGCCGGCTAATGAAATTTCCTAAGGCAACTATAACTTCAAGGCATGCTTGCGGCCAGTGCAATATTCACCATGCATCAACGTGCCATTTTACTGGCGCGCTCGCGCTGTTCCGGATCGATATCGAGGTAGCGCCATGTAGTGAATTCGACAGGATGGCGCTTGTAGTTTTTTAGCCACGGATGCTGCAGGTCAGCCGACAGCGGATGGGTCAGCGGCACCCACGGATTGTAAGCGTGGATCAACTGGTTCATTTCGCCATACAGTTTCTGGCGCGCCGGCGAGTCGCCCAGCTGGCGCGCCTGTTCGTAGCGCTCGTTGTAGGCCGGCAAGTTGAAGCGTGCATAGTTGGCGCGGCCACGGTTGGCCCCGTACAGCAATTGGTAAAAATTGTCGCCGTCCGGAAAATCGGCGATCCAGTTGCTCTCGAACATTTGCACCTTGCCCAGGCGCGAAGCCTTGATGATTTCGGTCTTCTTGTCGGTCCGAAATACCACGCGCAAGCCGATGGCGTTCAGGTTCTTGCGCCACAGCTCGTCGCGCAGGCGCCCGCCGACGGTCGCCTCGCTGTGCATGGCCAGGGTCAGCGGCTTGCCGTCCGGACCACGCCGGAACCCGTCCGGGTCGCGCTGGCGGTAGCCGAAGCGCTCCAGCAGCGCCTGCGCCAGCGCCTTGTTGTACGGTACCGGGCTGCGGTAGGCAGGGTCGTAGCCGAGCACGTTCGGCGGCAGCGGCGATTCGGCGCGCAGGGCGAAGCCTTTCTTGAGCAGGCCGATATCTTCCGCGCTGTCGTAACTGAGCGCAATTGCCCGGCGCAGGGCCACCTTGTCCTTGCCGTAGCCGCCCAGCAGCGCGTCTTCCATGTTCATCCACATATAATAAGTCTGGAGCACCGGGAAGCGGTTCAGCGCGATGCCGCGCGCCGCCAGTTCGGGTTTGAGCTGGCCGTTGCGGATCACCATGTCGGTCAGCGATTCCGGCACCTGTTCCAGGTAATCGACCTCGCCGCCCAGGAAACCCAGCATGCGGCCCTGGAATTCCTCGGCGATGCGCGCCTCGACCCGGTCCAGCAGCGGCAGGCGCCGGCCTTGCCGGGTGATGCCCCAGTCGTGGTTGGCCAGCAGCACGATCTTGTCGCTGCGCTTCCACTCGCCCAGGCGGAACGGGCCACTGCCGACCGGATGGTTGCCAGCCTGGCCCGGATAGGCCTCGATCACCTCGCGCGCCACCGCGCCCGTGGCCGGCGTCGCCAGGTAAAACAGGAAATTCTTGTCCGGCGCGGCCAGGGTGATGCGCAGGGTGTGGCGATCGGGCGCTTGCAGGCCGGCGATATCGGTGGCCTGGCTGAAATGGCCCTTGAACGCGCCATCGCCCTTGAGCTTGCCGTCGAACAGGAACAGCCAGGGCGACTTGAGGGCCGGATCGTACAGGCGCTTGAGGCTGTAAACATAGTCGGCCGCCGTCACCTCGCGCCGCGCGCCGCGAAAGGCCGCATCGGTGCTGAACAGCATGCCGGGGCGCAGGCGGAAGGTGTACACCAGGCCATCGGCGCTCACCTCCGGTAGCGCGGCAGCCGCGTTGGCGCGCAGGGCCACCGGACGGGCGTCGTAATCGTAGCGCAGCAGCGGGTCGAACAGGTTTTCCAGCAGGCTCAGGGTGGCGATATCGGACGCCACCGCCGGGTCGAGCCCGGTTTCGCTGGTGGTCAGCAAGGTGTGCAGGACTTTCTCGCTCGCCCATGCGGGGGCGGCGAGCAGCAGGGCGGCCGCGCTGGCGGCAAGAAGGCGGCGAATCGTCATGGCAAGTCCTCGTGGTCCGGTGGGTATGATAGGCCACAGTGATGCCTGCCGGCTTTTTACATCGTCGGGCTGCATGGTTTCCTTAATTCGGGGTAACCTGCGCCTATACTCTCGCTGCAACATCCGCCCATCAACGCGAAACGAATACGATATGGCATTAAATTACATCTGGTCCGGCTTTTTCCTGGTCGGCTTCCTGGCGGCGCTGGCGCAGTGGATTTTCCTGGGCGACACCGAGATTTTCAAGAAGATCGTCGACGGCACCTTCGAGTCGGCCAAGATGGGCGTGATGGATATTGCCCTGCCGCTGGCCGGCGTGATGACCTTGTGGCTCGGCATCATGAACATCGGCGAAAAAGCCGGCGCCATCGGCTGGCTG
The DNA here is from genome assembly GCF_011682175.1 of Massilia frigida. Taxonomy (GTDB): domain Bacteria; phylum Pseudomonadota; class Gammaproteobacteria; order Burkholderiales; family Burkholderiaceae_D; genus Telluria_A; species Telluria_A frigida. The sequence continues at coordinate 74,047 of NZ_WHJG01000005.1, read as the reverse complement.
GCCAAGGTGATCTCGCCCTTTTTCTCGCGCATCTTTCCCGACGTGCCGAAAGACCACCCGGCCACCGGCCACATGGTGATGAATTTTTCCGCCAACCTGCTCGGGCTCGACAACGCCGCCACCCCGTTCGGCTTGAAGGCCATGGAAAGCTTGCAGACGCTTAATCCCGACAAGGACACGGCCAGCAACGCCCAGATCATGTTCCTGGTACTGCACACCTCCGGACTGACGCTCATTCCGCTGGCCATCATGGCCCAGCGCGCCATCCTGGGCGCCAAGGACCCGTCCGACATCTTCATTCCCTGCATGATCGCCACCTACGTGGCGACGCTGACCGGCATCATCGTGGTGTCGATCAAGCAGCGCATCAACCTGCTCAACCGCGTCGTGCTCGGCTGGCTGGGCGGGATGACGGCCGCCATCTGTTCGCTGGTCTTCTTTTTCACCAACTACCTCAGCAAGCCGGAAATCGAACTGGTATCGCGCGTGTCGAGCAACCTGATCCTGTTCTCGATCATCATCATCTTCATCCTCGGCGCCATGCGCAAGCAGGTCAATGTGTACGAAGCCTTCATCGAAGGCGCCAAGGGCGGCATCCAGACCTCGCTGACCATCATTCCCTATCTGGTGGGAATGCTGGTGGCAATCAGCGTGATCCGCAATTCGGGCGTGCTCGGCTTTGTGGTGCGCGGGCTGGAATGGGTGTTCATCAACCTCGGCATGCGCACCGAATTCACCCCGGCGCTGCCGACCGCGCTGATGAAGCCGCTTTCCGGCAGCGGATCGAAGGCGATGATGATCGATGCCATGACCACCTACGGCGTCGATTCCTTCGTCGGGCGCCTGGCCTGCATCTTCCAGGGCTCGGCCGACACCACCTTCTACATCGTGGCGCTGTACTTCGGCTCGGTGGGCATCCGCAAGACGCGCTATGCGATTTCGGCCGGCTTGATCGCCGACTTGGCCGGCATCGTCTCGGCCATCTTTGTCGCTTACCTGTTCTTCGGTTGATCATGGGAATTGCCATGCTGCGTCCACTCGCCCTTGCCGTCCTGCTGGCTTTTAGCCAAGCCGCCAGCGCCCAGTTGCCGGCGCCGGTCAGCCAGTTGCTGTTTGATGCCAACATTCCCGAAGATGCGATGAGCGCGCTGGTGCTGCGCGGCGACGTGGCGCTACTGTCGCACCTGGCCGAGCGTCCGCTCAATCCCGCCTCGACCATGAAACTGGTGACCACGCTGGTCGCGCTCGACCAGCTGGGGCCGGCGTTTCGCGGACGCACCGAGCTGCGCAGCGGCGCCAGCGTAGCCGGCGACGTGCTGCGCGGCGACCTGGTGCTGCGCGGCGGGGCCGACACCGATTTCAGCGGCGAGGTGCTCGAACGCATGCTGCAAGCACTGCGCAACCAGGGCATCCGCAAGATCGACGGGCGCCTGGTGCTGGACCGCCAGCTGTTCAACCCGGCCCGGCCCGATATCGGCGCGCCGCAGTTCGACGAATCGCCCGAGGCCTACACCAACGTGATTCCCGACGCGCTGATGGTCAACAAGAACATGCTCGAACTCGACCTGCGCTCGACGGGCGCCAGCGTGGCGGCGGTGGCCTGGCCGGCACTCGACGGCGTGACCATCAGCTCGGCCATGACCCTGGTCGACGCCGACTGCGGCAGCTGGGCCAACGGCTGGAGGCAAGCGGACGTGCAGCGCGACCGGCTCGGCAAGATCACCGTGCTGCTCAAGGGCAGTTTTCCTAAGCATTGCGCCAAGTCCTACCGGGTCAACCTGCTCGACCGGCAGGATTACCTCGACCGCCTGTTCCGCGCCACCTGGAAAGGCCTGGGCGGCGTGCTGGCGGGCGACACCGTCGAAGCGGCCAGCCCGCCAGCCACGCGCCTGCTGGCCGAGCATGTATCGCGCACCCTGCCCGACATCGTGCGCGACTACAACAAGAGCTCCGACAACACCCTGGCGCGCACCGTGTTCCTGAGCCTGGGCAGCCTGGAAGCCGATCCGGTGGTGGGCAGCCGCGCGCTGGCCACGGTGCCGGGCGAAACCACCGTGGCGCGCGCCGAGCGCACCGTGCGCGACTGGATGCGCGCGCGCGGCATCGACGATACGGGATTAGTGCTGGAAAATGGTTCGGGTCTGTCGCGCATCGAGCGCATCAGTGCGGTGCAGATGGGTGGGGTGCTGCAAGCGGGGCTGCGCAGCAACTGGTCGCCCGAATTCATCAGCAGCCTGCCGATCGCGGCGGTCGATGGCACCATGCGCAAGCGGCTGGCCGACAGCCCGGCAGCCCAGCGCGCGCGCCTGAAAACCGGCACCTTGCGCAATGTGGTGGCGGTGGCCGGTTACGTGCGCGATGCGAACGGGCAGCAATGCGTGGTGGTAGGCATGATCAACAGCGAGCTGATCGGCAACGGCAAGGGCCGCGCCGTGCTCGATGCGCTGGTCGATTGGGTGGCCCGATCCGGCACCGTTAATTAGCCCAAGTGAATTATCTGGAATCACACCGATACTGGCCAATATCGCACCGATACTGATCAAAACCGCACCAATACTTAGAAAACTGCACCGATACTGGAAAATTGCACCGATACTACCGAATCAGCGTAATGTCGGTAGAATCGGTTCACACTACCGAGCCAATCGATGCGCTATAACGGCCGCCTTACCACCGCAGTTCTCCTACAAGTCTTGACTGACATGGCCAAGGCTGGAGATGAGTACGTCTCATCGTCGCAATTGGTTAACGCCACCGGATCAAGCAAGGATGCGGTCAAGCGACTGTTGTCCAAATTGGCATCTGGCGGGCAGGTCGAGGTCGCAGGCAAAGCCCGCGCTACGCGCTATCGCCTGCTCACAACGAACGCGGCTGTTCCCCCTAAACAGGTGGCGACACCATTACTTGCCACAATACAACCAGTCGAGCTTGGCCCCCGCTGGCGCGCGGAAAGCCTTCAGCTCCGGCAACAACTGACAATGCCCTTGGCTGCGCGTACACCCGTCACGTATCGTCGGGAATTCGTTGACGACTACAAGCCCAACAGCACTTTCTTGCTGCCGCCTGAACTCGCAGAAGAACTGCTTGCGCTCGGTCATCTCCCAGGCCAACTTCCCGCCGGCACCTATGCTCGGAAAGTGCTGGAGCAATTACTCATCGACCTTTCATGGTCGTCGTCTCGTCTCGAAGGCAATCGCTACACGCTTCTGGATACGGCAGAGCTCTTCAAAAGCGGCGCTGCCGCTACCGACAGCGATGCTGTCATGCTGCTCAATCACAAAGCTGCCATTGAGTTCATTGTGGATGCTGTTCCCATGCAAGGGCTCAACACCAGCCTGCTTCGCAATGTGCACGCCGTACTCATGCATGACTTGTTAGTTGATGTTGCGTCACTCGGCGCGATTCGCACGAAGGTAGTCAACCTCAGCGGCAGTACCTATATTCCGAACCAAGTCCCGGCGGTGTTGGAAGAGATGTTCGAACGCATTATCGTCAAGGCACAGCACATCAAGAATCCTTTGGAGGCAGCTTTCTTCCTCTGGGTAAACCTGGCGTATCTCCAGCCGTTTGAAGACGGCAACAAGCGGGTGAGCCGGGTCGCCGCTAATATTCCACTCATGCTGTACAACCAGGCGCCACTGTCGTTTCTCGATGTTGACCGTGACGATTATGCGCTGGCGATGATGGGTGTCTACGAAGCGTGCAATGTCTCGATGGCGGTAGACCTCTTCGATTGGACCTATCGACGCTCCCAAGCCAAATACAAGGCTGTATCGGGATCCCTGGATTCACCAGACCCGTTCCGCGTCAAGTACCGCGAAGCACTCAGCGAAGCGGTCGGGTCGGTGGTCCGACGCCGTCAATCAATGGCCGATGCAATAGCTTCCCTGGAATTGCCTGCCGAGGACACGGCAAGGTTCCAGCAATTGCTAGCCAAGGAACTGAACATCCTGGCAGATTTTAACTGTGCGCGTTACCGGCTTGGCATGAAAGAAACGCAAACCTGGATTGACGAGGGACGCCCTGGCCAGTAGCGGTCCGCAGTGCGCCGCCTTGATTGCCGATCCGCTGAGAAGCACTTGTTTCAGTGTTCGCTGCCGGCGTAGATCCACATCGGCGCGGTGCGGCCGGCGCGGGTGAAGCCCAGCGATTCGTAGAAGGCGATGGCGTCGCCGTCGGCCGTCAGCATCTGCTGGTGAAAGCCGGCATAGCGCGCGCACAGCGCCTGCATCATCTGGCGCCCGATACCCTTGCGCTGGTGCGCCGGGTCGACCAGGAAATGCGGGTAGTAGACCACCAGGTGCCCGTCCGAGATGGCATTGCCGATGCCGACCAGCACGCCATTCTCGCGCGCCGTGACCAGGCTGTGCGAGTTGCGCAGCGCCGCCATCAGCTGCGCGGGTTTGTCGGCGGAGGACCACGCGTTGGCGCGGTACAGGGCAATGACTTCGGCGTCGCCGATCTGGTCGTCCAGGCTGATGTTCATGGGCAGGGGCAGCGTGCGCCGGATGTTGAAAGTGCTTTATGGTAACAGCCAGCGCTGCGACGCGCTGGCGCCGCTTTACAGCACGCGCTGGAAGGTTTGCCGCACCCGGTCGCGGTCGCCGCAATCGAAATGCCACCATTCGCTGGCAATGCCCACAAAACCGGCCTGCGCCATCGCCATGCGCAGCAGTTGGCGGTTTTCCACCTGGAGCGGCGTCAGTTCGCCGCGCGCCAGCAGCAGGGCCTCGCGCGCCGGGTGCGAGCGCTCGCTCATGTCGTCGAAGGCGGTGCCCATGTCGAGTTCACGCCCGTGTTCGTTGAGAATCGTGATGTCGAGCGCCATGCCGAAGGAGTGGATGGAACCGCGCTCGGGCGGCGCCAGGTACATGCGCAGGCCGGTGCCGTCGAGCGCATCCCACAGCGCTTCCTGCACCCGCTGCGGGCGCAGCGCGTCGAGGACCAGCGCGGTGCAGCCGGGCCGCTCGCGCGCCAGCCAGGCCACGACCTGCTCCAGCGCTGCCGCCGCGTCGCGGTGCAGCCAGGCGAAGTCGAATGGCGAGTACAGGTCGCGCCCGGTGAAGTTATCGACGCCCGCATAGCGCAGGTCGACGGCAATCCCGGCAATATCCGACAAGTGCCGGAAGTCGGCACTCTGGCCCAGCTGTTCGATCGGCAAGCCCTCGATCATGATGGTGCCCCGCCGATCGTCCCCGCCTGCATGAGGGCGTGGAACACGTCGATGTGGCGCAGGTGCATGGTCTGGTCCGCTTATGCCGCCGGCTTGGCGGCGGGCGCGGTCAGCGCGTCGAGCAGGGACGCCGTTTCGGCATCCGGCGTGCCGTCGATGGTGGCCGGGCGGTATTTCATCTGGAAGGCGCCGATGACGTTGCGGGTCGCTTCGTCGAGCAGGCCGGTCTGCGGCACCGCGTAGCCGACCGTGGCCAGGCGCGCCTGGAACCAGGGCACGTCGGGCAGCAGCAGGTCGTACCCGGGGCGCGCGGCAGCCACCTTGGCGGCGTCGGGCCAGACCGCCAGGCCTTGCTGGGCCAGCTGGAACCACGGGAACATCGGACCCGGGTCCTGCTTGCGCTGGGGGGCGATGTCGCTGTGACCGAGGATGTTTTCCGGAGGGATATTGTGGCGCTTGACGATGTCTTGCAGCAGCACGATCAGGCGGTCCACCTGGGCTTGCGGGAAGGGATACCAGATGCGGCCGCTGGGAGTGTCAGTGAAGCCGGGGTTGACGATTTCGATGCCGATCGAGCTGCCATTGAGCAGGGTGTAGTTTTTCCAGTTCGATACACCGGCGTGGTTGGACTGGCGCGTTTCATCGACCAGGCCGTAGACGATGGGGCTGGTTTCGTCGGTCAGCAGGTAGTGGCTGCTCACCGTTTGCTGGGTCAGGACCTTGATCGATTGCGGCAGGTTAATGGCCGTGTAGTGCAGGATCACGAACTTGACGCGGCTGCTCTGGCCTTTGGCGGAATAAGTGTGGTCGATGGCGGGGCCGGTGGCGCAGCCGGTGAGCAGGGCGATCAGGAGCGTGGCGAGCAGGGTTTTCATCGGCGAATAGAAAGGTAAAAGTTTCACATCACCGTCGCTCCCGCGCAGGCGGGAACGACGGCCTTAAACGACGGGGGCGGTGGTCGCAGCAATCCGCGCCGCTGCATGATGAGCGCGCGCCGTCGTCTGCGTCAAGCTTATCGTATCCGGCAAGCTGGCGCGCATTGTGTTCACAATCAAGGGATGCAGCGCGGCGGCGCGTCCCGCCAGCACCACTGGCCGCGCGCCGAAACGCGCCGTCAAGGCCAGCGCCAGGCGCGCCAGCTCGCGGCCCGCTTGCTCCAGTATCGCGGCCGCCACCGGATCGGCCTGCGCACTGGCGGCCACCGCCAGCGCCAGCCGGCCCACCGCGCCGCGGTCCTGTCCATAGATGAACTGGCGCGACAGCGCCCAATCGTCGCCGCCAATCTGCGCGAACACCGCCTGCGCCATGGGCGACGCCCGCCAGCGGCCCGGTTCTTCATCCTCATTGCGCCAGATGTGGCGCAGCGCCTCGCGCGCGATCCAGAAACCGCCGCCACCGTCGTCGAGCATCACGCCACGGCCGCCCGCGCGCTGGAACACGCCATCGGCATCGATCCAGGCGCCGATCGAGCCGGTGCCGGCATACACCAGGTAACCCTCGCCCGGCGCAAAACTGGCGAGATAGGCAATCTCGATATCGCTGCACAGCACGACCTTTTCATCCGGCAAACCGAGCGGTCCGGCCAGCCACGCTTGCAACTGCGCGCCATCACCGCCGAAGCCGGTCAGCCCGGCGCGCACTGCCTGCGGACGGCCATGGACCAGCACGGTGGCCGCCAGCGCGGCAAAACTGGCTTGCACGCTGGCACGGCCGTCCACGCTGCCCATCTGCAAGGCCGACAAACCGTCCACCTCGCCCTCGGCCACGATGGCGCCGCCAGCCGCCGCCAGCGCCCAGCGCGTGCGGGTGCCGCCGGCATCGATGCCGAGGCCCAGGCCACTCATGGCTTGAGGACCGACAGGCGCTCGCCCTCGTTACCCAGGCGGTCGACCGCGCTGACGAACACGGCGCTGGCCGGGCCGAGTCTGGCGTCGTCCAGCACGGTCCAGTCGGCGCGCGAAGCGGGCACGACCGCAAAGCGCCATTCGCCGCCGTGACGCGACCAGATCGCATAGTGCGCGTTGGACTTGCCGGCCGTCAGTTTCAACGCCACGCCGTTGCCCTCGCGCCGCGCGCTGACCGTCGGCAAGCCGGGCGCGTCGTCGCCCAGCCACGGCGAGGCCGGCACCAGCGCCGGCGCGACGTAGTGGCCGCTCTTGAGTTGCTCGCTGATGCCCTGGCGGTTATCCATCAGCGCCACCATGCTGAAATGCACGTGGCCGCCGGCGCCCGGACGGCTGCGCGTGACGCCGATCTGCTGCACGATTTCGTTGGCCTGGTAGCCCTTGCTGGCAGCCCCGATGCGGCTGGTGAACAAGCCGGGCCAGATATGGCGCCGCTTGCCGTTTTGCCCGACCCAGTAGTCGAGCAGCACGTCGTAGGCTTGCGGGGCCTGGCCGATGGCCCAGTACAGCTGGGGCGAAAGATAGTCGAGCCAGCCGTTGGCGAGCCACAGTTCGGCGTCGGCGTACAGCTTGTCGTACTGGCTGAAGCCGACAATGCCGCGCGGGCGCCGGTCCGGACGGCCGATGCCGAAGGGACTGATGCCGAAACGCACCCAGCTTTTCTCGCGGTGGATGCCGGCGTACATCGCTTCGATCAGCTTGTTGACGTTCTGGCGGCGCCAGTCTGCACGCTCCAGCTTGCCGCCGGAGAGCAGGTAGCGCTGCCAGGCCGGCTGGTCGGGAAACTCCAGTTCGGCCTTGGGCACGTAGGCGCCGTCGAGCGCGGCCGTTTCCGCGCCGCTGGCGCCGGGCGCTTCGATCGGATACGGATAGAAATAGTCATCGAGGTGCACGCCGTCGATGTCGTAGCGGCGCACCACGTCGAGGATCACGTCCAGGGTGTGCTTGGACGCCGACTCTTCGCCCGGGTCCATCCACAAAAAGCGCCCGTAACTCTTCACCGCCGCCGGATTGGCCTTGGAAATATGGTCGTGCGAGGGCGGCGACTTGGCCGTGGCGTGGCGCGCGCGGTAGGGATTGAACCAGGCGTGCAACTCCAGCCCGCGCGCATGGGCTTGCGTAACCCAGAACTTGAGCGGGTCGTACCACGGCTGCGGCGCCTGGCCCTGGGTGCCGCTCAGGTACTCGGTCCACGGCTCCAGCTTGGACGGATAGATGGCATCGGCGCTGGGCCGCACCTGCAACACGATGGCGTTCAGGTTCATGGCCTTGGCGCGGTCCAGGATAGCCAGTGCCTCGGCCTGCTGTTTCTCGGCCGACAGATTGGCGCGCGACGGCCAGTCGATATTGGCCACCGTCGAGACCCACGCGGCGCGAAATTCGCGCGGCGCCAGCGGCGGCACGGTCTCGCTGCCGCCCTGGATAGTGGCCGGGCTGGGCACCACGCCCACGGCCCCGCCCGGCCCCGCCTCCGGCGTGGCCGTGGTACACGCTGTCATCAACCCGCTCAGCGCCATGGCGCCGGCTACCCCTGCTAGCGCGAATGCGCGTCTTGTCCTGTTCGGCTGCAAACCATTCCCCAATTTAAACTTTTACAAACCATTTCTTGCGCCACATCCACCATGCAAGCAAGAACATCGCCGCATTAAACAGCAGAGCATAAAGCAAAGAGCTGTTGACAGGCGACACGCCTAGCGCGCAGACCTGTGCATACAGCCCTTGCGCCAGCGACACACCGCCGACCTCGATCAAGCCCAGCATTTTAGACACCAGCCCGGAAAATGCGAAAATGAATAGCGCATTCATGCCATAAATAATCAGCGGCGTGCTCCAGCGCGCCGCCGCGCTGCGCAGCGGGAGGTGGGGATTGGCGTCGAGCAGCCAGTAAAAGCTGGAAAACACGATCAGCGCCCAGCCCGTCATGAACAGGCAGAACGACGGCGTCCACAGGCTCTTGTTGATCGGCATGAGCACGACGTCGAGCATGGCGCCGATCCAGAGCAGGGCCAGGCCGGCCAGCAGCATCCAGACGGTCTGTTCCGTGCGCGAGTGGCTTGAGAGCAGCCAGCGCCCCGCCAGCACGCCCAGCAGTTGGCTGCACAGGGCGGGGATGGTTGAGAGCAAGCCTTCCGGGTCCCAGGTTTTGGACTGCGGCCACAGGTGGCCGTCCAGCAGCAGGCGGTCGATATACGCGCCGACGTCCTGGCCCGGTTCGAGCACGCCGGCGCCGATGCCGGGCACCGGTACCCACAGCATCAGCACGCTGTAGAACGCCAGCAGGCCGGCGATCCACAGCACTTGCTGGCGCCAGCTGAAATACAGCACGATGGGGGCGGCCAGCAGGGTGCAGATGGCGATGCGCTGCAGCACGCCAGGAATGCGCACGGTGGACAGGTCGAAGCCGGGGACCAGATTCAGCGCCAGGCCGATCAGGAAGATGATGCCCGCGCGCACGGCCAACTTGCGCAGCAGGGTCGGCTTGTCGGCCCCGGCGGCGGCCAGGCGCCCCAGCGAGAACGCCATCGAGACCCCGCCGATGAACAGGAAGAAGGGGAAAATCCAGTCGGTGAAGGTCCAGCCATGCCAGTGGGCATGCGCCAGCTGGGAATACAGCTGGCTCCAGTCGCCCGGATTGTTGACCAAGGTCATGGCCGCGATGGTGAAGCCGCGGAAGGCGTCCAGCGAGGCAAGGCGGGCTGGCGCCGTCATTGATCCGCCATCATTTATCAACCCGCTTGCCAAATTCCGGATCAATTTTCACCAGCGCCGCCATGATGAAGGCGGGAATGGTCATCAGGCACACGTAGATGAAGAAATGCTGGTAGCCCAGGACTTCCTGGATTTTTCCGCTGAACATACCCGGCACCATCATGCCGAACGCCATCAGCCCGGTGCAAATGGCGTAATGGGCGGTCTTGTGTTCGCCGTCCGAGACCATGATCATGTACAGCATCATGGCGGTGAAACCGAAACCGTAGCCAAATTGCTCCAGCGCGATGCTCGATGCGATCAGCACGAAATTTTGCGGCAGGGCAGTGGCCAGGTAAACGAACACGACGTCGGGAAGGTGCACCGCGAACACCATCAGCCACAGGCAGCGCTTCAGGCCCAGGCGCGAAATCAGGTAGCCGCCCAGCAGGCCCCCCAGGGTCAGCGCGACGATGCCGATGGTGCTGTACCCCAGCCCGATCTGCGCGGTCGTCATGCCGAGGCCCCCCTTGATGACCGGGTCCTTCATGAAGGGAATCGCCAGCTTGAGCAATTGCGATTCGCCCAGGCGGAAGGTCAGGATGAAGCCGAGGATCAGCCAAATGTCGCGCTTGCCGAAAAATGAGGCAAAGGTGGCAAAGAATTCGGCCAGCTTGTTGTCGCCCCCAAGCACGGTCTTGTCCTCGGCCGGGCGCTCCAGCACCACGCTGTGATAGGCGAACAGGCCCACGAACAGCGCCGCCAGCACGGAGAACACGACCGTCCAGGCAAAGACGGCGTCGCCGCTGCGGGTGGTCAGATGGCCGGCCAGCATGCCCATGGCACCGCCGCCGGCAATCGTGGCAAGCCGGTAAAAGGTACTGCGCACACCGACAAAGGCGGCTTGCTGGTATTGCTTCAGGCCCAGCATATAAAAGCCGTCGGCGGCGATGTCGTGGGTGGCGGAAAAGAAGGCCATCACCCACAGCACGCCCAGGCTGATCTGGAACCAGCCCGGCAAATGCATGGTGAAACCGACCGCGCCCAGCCCGGCGCCGATGGCCAGCTGCATGTTGACGATCCACCAGCGCTTGGTGCGCACCAGGTCGACCAGGGGCGACCACAGCGGCTTGATGACCCAGGGCAGGTACAGCCAGCTGGTGTAGAAGGCGATATCGTCGTTGCTCACGCCGCGGTCCTTGTACATCAGGACCGACAGGGTCATCACCACCACGTAGGGAATGGCTTGACCGAAATACAGGGAGGGCACCCACAGCCACGGACTTTTCTGTTGCGCAGTTTGCATAATTCTTTCGTGATCATGCAGGCCGGGCGGCCGCCGCTGCCGCCCGCGCAAGCCACGGAAAGGCAGTCAGGCGGCCAGTGCCTGGCGCACGCTGCCGCGCGCACTGTCAAGCAAGACCCTGGCCTGGGCGATACTGGTTTTTTTGATCATGGCCACGATGGCGACCTTGACATGGAAATCGCATTGTTCCAGCACCGCGCGTGCGGCGGCCTCGTCGGCGCCGGTGGCAAACATCGTCAGGCGGACCGCGCGCAGCACCAGCTTGGCATTGGTTGGCTTCAAGTCTACCATCAGGTTGCCGTAGACCTTGTGTAAACGCACCATCAGGGCGCTCGAAAAGGTGTTCAGGGCGATTTTCTGGGAAGTGCCGGCCTTCAGGCGGGTGCTGCCGGAAATGACTTCCGGGCCGGTATCGAGGGTGATGCCGATCTGCGCTTCGCGCACCACCGGCGCGTCGGGGTTGTTGGCGAAGCCGATGGTCAGGGCGCCGGCCGCGGCGGCGGCGCGCAGGGCGCCCATGACATAGGGCGTGGCGCCGGAGGCGGCCAGCAGCAGCACCACGTCGTCGCGCCCCGGGTTGAGCGCGCGCAGGTCGGCCGCGCCCTGGGCGCTGTCATCCTCGGCGCCTTCGACGGCGACGAACATGGCGTCGATGCCGCCGGCCAGCAGCGCCAGCGCGCGTTCCTGCGGCCAGGAAAAGGTGGGATACAGTTCAACGCTGTCGAGCACGCCCAGGCGCCCCGAGGTGCCGGCACCCACATACATGAGGCGCCCGCCGGCATCGATGCGCGGCAGGGCGGCTGTGACGGCGACGGCGATCTGGCTTGACGCGGCCCGCACCGCGCGCACGGCGTGAAACTGGTCGTCGATGAGGGTATCGACCAGTTCGCCGGTGGGGTACTGGTCCAGGTCCGCATGCTGCCGGTCGGGGGTTTCTGTGTTCAACATGGCCGCTCCGCTACTTCGATGCGGCTAGTGTGGTGAGCTAGAAATTCGCAGACAAAATCGCTCTATGCTGGCGAGGATCGCGTCGGCCGGTTTTGTCCAGACGAAGGGCTTGGGTTCGGCGTTATTCAGTGCCAGGTAAGAGCGAATAGCATCCTCCAACTGACGTGTGGAACGATGCGTTCCGCGCCGAATCTGCTTCTCGGTCAAGCTGGCAAACCAGCGCTCGGCCTGCTTGAGCCACGACGCTGAAGCTGGTGTGAAATGGACATGGAACCGGGGATGGCGAGCAAACCAGCTCCGCATTGCAGGAGTTTTATGCGTGCCATCATTGTCCATCACGAGATGGAGGTCCAGGTCAGTCGGGACGGACGCCTCGATAGTACGCAAGAACTTTAAAAATTCGCTGCTGCGATGCCGACCATGTAACTCGCCGATCACCTTGCCGATAGCGATCTCAAGCGCAGCAAAAAGCGTGGTCGTTCCATGCCGCTCGTCATCGTGGGTACGCCGTTCGGCGACTCCTGGTGCCAAAGGAAGAATCGGCTGAGTCCTGTCGAGTGCCTGAATCTGGCTTTCCTCGTCAACGCACAGCACCATGGCCTTGACTGGCGGATCAATATACAGCCCCACAATGTCGCGGGTCTTTTCAACAAACAAGGGGTCGGTGGAGAGCTTGAACGTTTCCTGGCGGTGCGGTTGCAAACCAAAAGCGCGCCAAATTCTGCTGACTGCGGTCTGTGATAGCCTTGCCTCCTTCGCCATCGTCCGGGTGCTCCAATGGCTTGCGTTCATCGGCTGCGTTTCCAGCGTCTTGGCGATCACGGCATCCACTCGCGCATCGTCGATTGTGCGTGGCGCACCAGGGCGCGGCGCATCAAGCAAACCATCGAGCCGCAGTTGCAAGAACCGGCCGCGCCACTTGCACACCGTCTGTTTCGTCACTTTTAACTCTGCAGCGACTGCCTTGTTCTCAGCGCCACTTGAACACGCCAGCACGATCCGCGAACGCAATGCCAGTGCTTGTGCCGTCTTACGGCGCCTGGCCCAAACCGACAACTGATCGCGTTCCGTATCCTTCAACACCAACTCCGCCTTAGGACGTCCTGCTCCCATAACAGCCTCCATGTTGCGCATTGAATGCATACAACATAGTCCATGTAGAAAATTAGTCAATGAATTTTTAACTCAGGACACTAGCCACTGGCCACTGATCGCATGCGGGCCGCGAACATGTGGCCCACGACGGCAGCGCGCCCAGCTTATTCGCGCAGAACAGAACTCTTGGGCAGAGAATTGGGGCTTGTGAGTTCGACCCCGGGAGCATCGCCTGCCGGGACCGGCGCTTAAGGCGCAGCCAGCACAGGCAAGCTGGCCAAGGCCTTGCAGGCGGCGAAATTGAATTTCTTTTGATCCGAGGCATCGCTGAGCGGCAAGCTCGATACCACGACCTTGACATCATCCGCGCCGGAAATGCCGTACAGGCGCAGTTGCGTGCCCTGAACTTCATACGTCAACACGGCATCGAACCCACGCTTGAGGGTCTCGCTGCGAAAGCCGGTCAGGATCTTGCCAAGTTTCTTGTGTTTCGCTTTGTCTCTGACTGCGGCAAGTGCCAGTTCGCTGGTCAATTGCCGCGGCAAATCCGTGGTGCTCAAGCTTGCCAGGCTCAAGGCATAGTCGCCGCAGCTGATCATGTGCGCCGCATTGTCTGCCAACAGTTGCTTCACCGAGTCGGCGTAGGGCAGTGCCGTCTTGCCCGCGATGGCGGCAAGGTGCAAGCCATCGGTCGAGCCGGCCTGGGCTGCAGCACTGCATCCCAGCGTGAGCAACAAGATCGTATGTTTAAGTGTCAGCATCATTGCGTTTTTTCGTTGGCGCCGTCTTTGACCACGGCAATCTGCAGGAAATTCTTGTTGACGTCATCGCTATCCACCGTTTCCGGTTCGCCTTGTGTTTTGGCATATTCTTCGTACGTGACGGGAATATAGAAAGCATGGAATTTCTGATCGAGTTGCACGCCTTTCAGCTTGAAACTGCCCGACACGCCCGTTACCCGATATTTGGACACCTTCAGGCAATCGCCCTGATTGCCGCCCAGGCCGGCAACTCTGCCATCGCTCGTGACGCCATACACGAACGTGACGTGTCCGGTGCCATGCGCCTTGCCCGTGCTGCGGACATAGTTGCGCATGACCATTATCGCACCATACACCGGCTTGCCGATTTTCTTGAACTTCTTGGAACTTGTAGGAAACTGCGACGAGGCACTCTTTTCGTACGGCGCCCCGGCCGTCTTGAGACAGTAATTGGCAAACGCGGCGCACCAAGGGGTATGCACCATCTCCCCGCCCATGCCCATCCGCTTGTGGAAATTGCCGGTCTTGGTAATGACGTCTTCTTCTTTTCCAGCCCATTTCCTGGCTTCTTCGATGGCGACCACCATCCAGGGCGCCGCTTTCTGGTCCACTGGCACGATGGCCAGCGGTTCGCCCTTGCCTTCCTTGCTGCGCGTGAGGGGCGCGCCCGCCGCCGGTGCGCTCGGGGCGGCTGCTTTGCCGCCTTGCGCTGCCGGCCTGGCGGCCGCCTTGGGCGCCGGCCGGGCCGCGCCACTCTGGTGCGTACTCGATGGCGGCCCGTAAATGCCGATGATCTGGCCGACGTAAATCTTGCTGGGGTCTTTGATGGCCTTGTTGTCCTTCATGAGCGCGGCCACGCTGGTCTTGAAGCGCTCGGCCAGGATCGCCAGGGTTTCCTTGCGCGCCACCAGATGGTTGAATGGCTTGCGCGCCGGCGTGGTCACGCTCGCCGGTGGTTTCTTGGGCGCGGTCGGGGCTTCGTAACTGACCAGGTCGTGCAGCAGGACGTAGGCATTGGACACGCCATCCATGACGAATTCAAACTGTTTCTTCCATTCGCCCGCCACGTCGGCAAAATGGATTTCGGCTTTCTTGCCCGGCTCGGTGTGGGCAATCTTGGGCAGTTGGCCGTGCTGGTCGGTCTTTTTCTCGTAAGTCTTGTCGCCGATCTTGATTTGCACCGGTACGTCGGGCTTGGGCTTGGCGCCATCGGAGACGGTGACCGAGGTGGTGCCGATTTCTTTTTCCTTGCGCGTATGCTTCATGCCATGGAAACCTTCTTTCGCTTCCATGGCGTCGAGCACTTCCTCCAGCTTGGCGTCGGAAATGTCGGCAAGCTTGGTCGTAATCGGCAGGCCGGTATGCTTGCCGATGGCGTTGGCGTAGGCGAGCGGATCGTTATTGTCCGAAGCCGGTGCGTAGCCCATCATCATCTTGCCGGGGTGCTGGGGGTCGGGGATTCCGGTCAGCATGGTGTAGATGGTGCGCTGGTTATATTTGCGGCGAAGCAGCTTCTGTTTTTGCAGGCGACCTTCGGCATAGCTCTTGAAAATGAGGAAGCTGCCATTGCTCTTGGTTTTGCCAATGCCGATGGCGCCCATGATCAGCTTGGTGCCGGCGGGGCGCAGATTGCCGGGATTGTTGAAACGCCATGCGATGGTGCCGCCGGTGCGCAGCAGGTGCGTGCCGTCGTCCCCGGCGTAATCGACGGTCAGGATACTGGCATCGTACTTGGCACTGATGAATTCGCGGGTCATGACGCCTCCTATTTCTTCGACTTGGAGGAAACTTCTTTTTTCAGCACTTGCTCGACCGTCAATTTGGCGGTGGCCGGGTAGCTCGTGGCGGACGTCTTCTTGAAGGAGTAGGCCGGGCCGTCGGGATTGTCGTCGCCAGCCTCGGCCAGCTGGTACCAGCGCACCGCGATCGGCGCACGCGCGCCTGGCCGGGTTTCCGCGATCACCAGCTGGACGCCATCGGCACGCGCCACCACGGCCGCATCGGCCACGGTTTGTTCGCCCTGTGAAATGCTGAACCATGTCAAGGCTTGCTCGGTCTGGCTGTCGAGCACGGGGACGTGCAGCCATTCGGCGCCGGCCTTGCTTTCAAAGTAGAACGTCAGGCTGCGCTTGTAGGAGGTGGTGTCCTGGTAGGTGCCATTGATGAGAATGAGTTTGCCGTCAAGGGCCTTCCACTGATGCATGCCTTGCTGTTGCGAACCGACGCTCGTGGCGGCGGGCGCCGCGCAGGCGCCATCAAGCGAGGCCAGGGCCAGGCAGCCGGCCAGTACCAGGGTGTTGAAAATGCTGTTGATCACGATTTATTCCTCGCCTTCGGGATTGGTAATGAGCTTGCCAAGCAGCTTGCTGTTCAGGTGGTACGACGCGTCGACCCCGGTCAACAGCGACGCGTAGGGGCCGAAGTCTTCGCTATCCTCGGCGACGCGCTCTTCATCTTCGTCGTGGTAATACTCATCCTCCATCCGGTCGATCTCCGGCATGGGTTCGCCCGGATCGAGTTCGATGCTGCGCCAGCTATCGTCACCCAGATGCAGGATGAGCTGGTCGTTATCGGCAAACTCGAAGCGCGGCAGGCGGCCATCGGCGGCCAGCATGCCGGCGGCGAGCGCTTTGCCCATCTTGTCCAGGATTTGATAGGGCTTGCCGACCAGGCCCATTGCCTTGACCACGTCGTCGGCACCAGGGAAGGCAAAGCGCAGGCTGTGCGGCCCGAGCTCGGCAGCCGGCATGGCCGCGAACGAGGCGTCCAGACCCTGCGGGCCGGTCGCGGCATGGCTGGCCGCATGCACTTCCCACTTGGCATCGGTGCCATGCTCGATCCCCTTGGCGCTGATGCGGATGAAACTGCCACCGGCGTGCAGCAGGATTTCCTGGTTGGCGCCAATCTCGATGCTTTGTTTGGTGCTGATCAGCTTGAGCACTTGCTCGGCAATGATTTCGACGTTGTCGCTCTGGGCCTGGATTTCGACCTTGCCCTTGGCGGCGAACAGCTTCATGCCCGCCTTGTAGACGAACACGCTGAGTTTGTCGGTCAGGCTGGCAAACAGGCTCTTGCCAGTCGTGATCGACAAATGCTCCCCCGTATTGAGCACGGTGTGGCGGTCGCTCTGGATATGCGTGCTGCGCGCGGTACTGCTGGCAATGCCGGCCGGGCTGGAGAGCACGAGTTGCGGCTCGCTCAGTTCGCCCTGGGCCTGGCCGCCGCCGCAGATGCCGTCGTTCTGGGCCTTCAAGGCGGCGCCAGCGGCGCCCTGATCGACATCGACGCGCTGCGCCAGGTGCAACTGGGCCAGATCGCTCAATTGCTCGTGGCGCTCGCGCGCGGCAGACAGGCGGCCGACCGTCTCGCCCATGTCCTTGGCGTGGCCGGCGGCATTGTTGCGCGGCTCGGTGGTGAGCAGCATGCCCATGCCGGCACGTGCCACGCCCCAAGCGTTGGTGGCCAGTTCCCACCCTTCGCCGCGCTCATCCTTGCGCCCGCTATTGTCTTCTATCCGGGTAATGTGGCCGAGCGAGAGCTGGCTGTGCTGGTGATCGCTCTTGAGCTGGGCCTGAATTTTGTTGTAGGTGTCATCCAGGATCAGGTGGTTGCTGCGCCCGCCTGCGGCATTGCCGGTGTGCGGCCCCAGCTCGCGGCTACGCAGGCCGGTGAGGGCGTGCTGGGTCGGCTGCTGCCATGGCGGCATATGGCGCTCGTTAAACACGCTGCCGGTGACGATGGGGCGGTCGGGCGAGCCGCCCAGCCACTGCACGATCACTTCGCTGCCCACGCGTGGCACGGCCGCAGCGCCCAGTTCGCTGCCAGCCCAGGAACTGGCCACGCGCAGCCAGGCCGAGCTGCGCTCATCGTTGGCACCCTCGCGGTCCCAGTGGAACTGGACGCGGATGCGGCCGTACTGGTCGGTGTGGATGCTGTCCGGACCGTGCGGCCCTACCACGGTCGCCGTTTGGGGCGCCAGGATTTGCGTGTTGTTACTATTAAAGCCGCGCCCCGGACGCCACGGTATCTGCCTGCGGATGCAGCGCATGGTATTGCTGTATTGAGCCGGCTGGGTATTCTGCAAATAATTGTTACGCGCCGTGTGGCGCACTTCGAGCACCAGGAATTGATTCTTGCCGGGGTTGTCGAGGTGGCCGGCGACACTTTCCTGGAAATGGTCGCGCAGGTAAAACCAGCGGCCCGGCTGGAGGTAGCGGTTGTTGCCGCTGCCTTCGAAGTACTTGGCATCGGCTTCCGCTTCTTCCATGCGCAACTGCGCCATGCGATCGGCTTCCTGGCGGCCGTTGAACCCATAGGCCCCGGTATATTCGTAGGACTCCACATGCAGCACGTTGCCCTGCTGGTTCACGGTGGGCATGCTGGCCTGGAGCGGCACAGGATGCTTGAAATTAAAGCCGGACAAGGCGACGCTGGACGGGGCGATGCTGCGCAGCGGCGACCATTGGCCGATCCCGTCTTCTTCGGTGGCGCCGCCATGACGCTGGAAGCGCACCAGGCCAGTGCCGTCGATGGCATCGGCCTGGAGCGAATCGTCCGACAGCACCAGCTGGTGGCCACTGGCGCTGTGTTCGTACCAGTAGTGCCAGCCGGCCGCTTCCCAGCGCCGGTGCAGGTAGTTATGGTCGGTCTCGTCGAACTGGCAGGCATCGGTCATCGGCGGATCTTCACCATGGATGCGGCAATCCCAGTCTGGCAGGGTGGCGTAATCGTCGAAAATGCTATGGGTCTGGTCGTGCAGCGATTTGCCGTGGAACAGGTAGTTGTCCTTGCGCAGGCTGAGATACTTTACCCACGGCCCCAGCAGTGCCTCATAAAAGGCGAAACCGCCATCGGTGGTGACCAGGCGGAAGCTGAACACATAGCCACTGAAATAGCGCAGGCAGCCATCGCCGCGTACCAGCTCGACCGTCATGAGCTTGCCCTGCAAATCCTTCAAGGCAAGCGTTGCGCTGTTCGAGAGCAGTTCAACCCGGTACTCAAAGTCGCGCGAGATGGATTCGACCGCGTCGAGCTGGTTGACCAGCAACAGTGCGCCAATCCCATCATCCTGGGGAAATGACACGCGCAGGATGCGCCGGTGCTGGGCACTGGCGCCTATGAGCTCCTCGATCGACTGGATCACTTTTTTCATCCGATTTTTCCCTGTCAAGTACCTGGTACGACGCGTTTCATTTGATAAAGACGTGCAAAAGTGGCGCAAATCTTATCATACATGCAAAATTATTTAATTGACACCAATGCGCGCCAGGAAATCGGTCTTGACGGCGGTGCTTTTGATGCGGGTATCGGCACCGATGTAGACGTCGACGCGGCTGAACGGCGGCTTGATCTCCACTTCGTCACGGCTGGCCAGCGGCAGGCTCACATTGATGAAATACTCGGCGTGAGGGCGACGGGCGGTGCGAAATTGCCGGCTTGTGCCGGGCTGAATGACGTCCTTGGTAATGTCGTTGTCTTCATTAAAGAAAAAGCCCACCGGCTCGCCGCCGCCTGCAGCGTAGTGCAACACCACCAGGGGAGCGCTGTGCGCAAAGACGGCAAGCGCCAGCCCGAGCATGCCCAGCACCCCAACCCCAGCGAACAGCTGGCCTCGCATCGACGCCTTCTTCATGCCGGACATTCATGCACGCGCTTGGCGACATTGATGCCTTTGCCCCAGGGCATTGGCACCCCGGCGATGGCCTTGAGCAGCACGGCCACGGTCAGCGCCGCCGGCTTGGTCTGCTGGTACAGGGTGACCCCCAGCTTGATGGAAATATGGTCGGGAATATCGTCGAAGGTATTGGCCCAGGCGCCGTTTTCCGGATGGTTCTGGACGGTCGGGCGGCGCAGGGACGACACGTCGCGCATGATGTCGCTGCCGGCCTGGGCCAGTCCGGCGCCACCGAGCAGTTCGTCGGGGCTGAAGCCGCAGGCCGCGCCCACGTAGCCGTAGTGAATGTTTGACCAGATATCGTAAAAATAGTCTTCATTGCCATAGCGCTGCCAGCCGGCGCGGAAGATATTCTGCTTGCGCAGGCGCGCACTTAAGATGGGCTTGTGGTCCCACGGGCGGTTTGGCCCCACCCGTTCGGCCCAGATGGTGTAGGCGGCCAGTTTCTGGCCGGCGCTGATGCTGCCATAGTCAGGTGGACCGCCGATCTTGGCGTACCACGGCATGGCATTCCAGGCCTTCATTTCCTGGGCGATGTCGTAAGCGTTCGCTGCCATCATTTTCTTGCCTTCTTCGCTGAACGGATTGCGCTGCATTTCCGTGATCATATACGCGGCAATCGGCACCACATCGTTGGCGTGGTCGCACACGTGCAGTTTTTTGGCCTTGGCATCGGCCAGCGGGGTGGTGTTGGTGGCCCCCACCAGCCGCATGGGCTTGCCTTGTTTGTCGAGCACGGCGCTCATACCGTGTCTTCCAGATAGATACGGACGTGTTCAGCTTCCAGGGTCTGCTTGAGCAGATGGGTGTGTCCACCGGCGTCCGTGGTGCCGTGTTCGATGCTGCCGTCGTCGCGCTCGATGGCGTAGGCGGCATGGGCCAGCGGCTTGCCATCG
Organism: Massilia frigida; assembly: GCF_011682175.1. Lineage (GTDB taxonomy): Bacteria > Pseudomonadota > Gammaproteobacteria > Burkholderiales > Burkholderiaceae_D > Telluria_A > Telluria_A frigida. The sequence continues at coordinate 53,602 of NZ_WHJG01000005.1, read as the reverse complement.
CTCACACCCAGCAGTACGTAACGGTCGTCGTACTGGCCGGGCAACCAAGGTGCGTCGGCCACGGCTTCGGGCGCGCCGTCGCCCGTCGCCAGCGCATCGGCAGCCGGCTGGAAGTAAGCCGTCACGAGCGGCGCGCCCGACGGATCGGCAATGCCGTGTATGCCATTGAGGGTGGACGCAAGCGGGCAGCCGCCGCTGGTTTTGTCACCATGCAAAGCCTGTGGCAAGCCGTCCGGCAAGGTGAAGTGATGCTCACCGGCCGTCACCACGCAGTTGTAAGGGCAAGCCATCGGGCTGCCGTGGTGGGCGAGGGCCTTGCCGTGGCTGATGTAGGTGGGGTGGCCCAGCTTGACGCTACCGCCGCAGGCGGCGCTATCGCCTTCACGTATCCAGCCAATGATGTTCATGGTCGTCGCACCGTTAGTGTTTTATTTGCACAAAAATAGTAACTGTTCAGTCCCTATGACAACTAGGTAAAAAGCCACCGTTTTTGCTAAAAAATTGGGCCAATCTCGGCGTCTATGCATCTTTTTTTAAGCAAAACTCGATGGCTTTCGATAGCTCTTCATAGGGGCTGAACAATTATCAAAAATACACATTAATATTTTAGCAGCAAAAATGCACGCATGCTCGTTAACCGTGCAACGTTGATGAAATGACAGGTAATGTCCTTAGAAAATCTAGTGTGGCGAGTTAGAAATTCGCAGACAAAATCGCTCTATGCTGGCGAGGATCAGTCGGCCGATTTTGTCCAGACGAAGGGCTTGGGTTCGGCGTTATTCAGTGCCAGGCAAGAGCGAATAGCATCCTTCAACTGCGGGGGACCTCGAACAACCTGCTGCGCGGCGCAATTTTCGCCCTGCGATGCTCACCGTACCTTCGTACGGATGCGCTTCTCTGACGAAACTTGCACCGCTCGCGACGGTTTTTCGAGGCCCCCTGACGTGTGGAACGATGCGTTCCGCGCCGAATCTGCTTTTCGGTCAAGGTGGCAAACCAGCCCTCGACCTGGTTGAGCCACGACGCAGAAGTTGGTGTGAAATGGGCATGGAACCGAGGATGGCCTGAATGCCAAACGGGCGGCGTTCAGTATGAAAGGGACAAGAACGCGACGGCATCAGGCGACGCGCCGCATCTCCGCCACGAAGTCGTAATGGTCGCTGCGGCAATACGAATGGGTCAGCTCGACCGCCTGGCCCGATTCCAGGTAGCCGACCCGCGTGATGTACAGCACCGCCTGGCCTTCCGGCACGCCGAGCTGGCCGGCCAGGACGGCGCCGGCATTCATGGCGCGAATATGTTGCAGTGCACGCACGGGAGTGTGGCCGGTCGTGGCCAGGTGCTCGTACAGGGAGTTGCCGACCGCGTCAGGGCGGGGCAGCACGCTGGCCGGAATCACGCTGACCTCGTAGGCCATGACCACATCGTCGGCCAGGCGCAGGCGTTCGAGGCGGGCCACGCGGGCATTCGGCGACAGCCCCAGGCTCAGCTGCTCGTCGGCGCTGGCGGCGATCACCGAGCGGCTGAGCCATTGCGAACCGGGACGGTAGCCGCGCTGCTGCAACTGCTCGGAAAAACTCGACAGGTTGGACAAGGGCTGTTCGATGCGCGGCGCCACGTAGTTGCCGGAGCCGCGGCGGCGCACCACCAGGCCCTGCTCGACCAGCTGGTCGATGGCCTTGCGCGCGGTCACGCGCGAGACGTCGAGCTGCTCGGAGAGCAAGCGTTCGGACGGCAGCGCCTGGTCGACCTGGTAGCGCCCGTCGCGCACATCCTGGATCAGTTTGCGCGCCACTTGCATGTACAGCGGGGAATTGTCGTTCAAATCGACCTTGAAATCGGTGTGGGTAGTGCTCATTACGGTTCCGCTCATGGTCATCCTGTGCTGCCGCCGTGCTGGCGTGCGCATCAGTGTAATTGTCATGCCGCCGCCGGTCAGCAGGCGCCGGTATGAAATTATCCACGGCGCGCATACCGGCACGTGATAGCGGCTCGCCATGCATTCTAGCCTGATTGGCCGCCCGGCTCGCGCGCCATTCTGGAAATTTTATGCCATGCTGGCAAAGGCGCCAGACATATTAGCGCATAGACAAGACCCATGAATAGCGCTTATGGGCCCCGGCGCGGGATTGAGTGGCGGGCGCGGCGAGCTGTGCGTAAGCTGCTGCCATGGGCGTAGTGAGCGAGGTGAAGCGGCATGCGGGAAGTCATCGTGATCGGCGGCGGGGTGGTGGGACTGGCATCGGCCTGGTGGCTGCTGGAGGCCGGCTTCGGCGTGACCTTGCTCGAACGCGAGGATACGCTGGGCGCCGGCGCCAGTTTCCGCAATGGCGGCCAGCTCAGCTACCGCTATGTGGCGCCGTTCGCCGATGCCGGGGTGCCGCTCAAGGCGCTGCGCTGGCTGTTGCAAAAAGACGGGCCGCTGCGCTTCCGGCCCGAGGCCGACCGCCGCCAGTGGCGCTGGCTGGCGCGCTTCGTGGCGCACTGCGATGCCGGCATCCATCGCCGCACCACGGCGCGCCTGCTCCAGCTTGGCGAACTGAGCCGCAGCGCGATGGGGCAGCTGGACGGCATCCTTCCTAAAGATGAGTTCGGCTGGCGCGAGGCGGGCAAGCTGGTGGTGTACCGTTCAGGGAAGGCGTTCGATGCGGCTGCGGCGCGCGCCGATGCGGGCAGCGAGGTGCTGTCGGCGGCCGGCTGCGTGGCCGCCGAAGCGGCGCTGGCGGCGGCGCAATCCGTGCTGGCCGGTGGCGTGTTCAACCGGGGCGAAGCGGTGGCCGACTGCCATGCGTTTTGTACCGGACTGGGGCAGCGCCTGCGCGCCCATCCGCGTTTTCGCGGCATCGTGCGCGGCGAGGCGCGCGGATTCCTGCTGGAGAAGGGCAAGGTGAGGTGGCTCGACACCAGCGCCGGCATGCTGGCGGCGGACGACTACGTGCTGGCGGCGGGTATCCGCAGCCGCACCCTGGCGGCCACGGCGGGCATTTACCTGCCGCTGTATCCGCTCAAGGGCTACAGCCTGAGCGCGCCTGTGCGGCCGGGCGACTGCCCGCCGCAGATCAGCGTGACCGACTTCGAGCGCAAGGTGCTGTATGCGCGCATCGGCGACCAGTTGCGCGTGGCGGCCATGGTCGACATGGTGGGGGAGGATGCATCGCTCGACGCGGGCCGGATCGCCGGGCTGCTGCGCCAGGCGCGCGCGGTGATGCCGCGCGCGGCCGATTACGAGACGATGACGGCGTGGGCCGGCCTGCGCCCGGCCACGCCCAGCAGCGCGCCCATCATCGGGGCGACCCCGGTGAGCAATCTGTGGCTCAACGTGGGGCACGGGCCGCTGGGGTTTACGTTTGCGTGCGGGTCGGCCAGCATATTGGCGGAGGTGATGCGGGGCGACGCGCCGCCGATCAGCCTTGATGGGCTGGGGCTACGGGCTTAGGCTGCGTCGCTGAGGATTGGTTTGATGAACCCGTCCCATGATGCTTTTCCAGCCTTCACCGCGTCGATGTAAACGTAAAAAGCCTGGGCTTGCGGCGAGATTGGCCGGCCAAGCGTGGCTGCAATGCGCTCAGCGATATCGGCGTCACCCCATCGGTCCATCATCGTATCCGTTAAACTCGCGCTGTTTTTTCTGCCACTGGCGCGAGAACGTTGCAGTTTTCTGCCAGGTTTGCTCTTGGGTGAGTTGTCCGGCAATCGCGTTGGTTTAGCAGAAAAACGATTTTTCCGAAGAGATGTTTTTTTCATGGTGTTTGCCCCCATAGTGCAGCCGGGTTTGCATCCGAACTATAGCTGTGAACGACTGCCGGATGGGTTGCCACCGCCAGTGCGCCTAACGAGGCCCACTGCGAATCTGTGCCGGTATCGGCGTCCATCCACGCTTTATGGTAGTTCAAAACAGGATCGTTCGCATATCGATCAAAGATCATGCCGAGCGAAATGTACCGTCCTGTTTGAAGGAATCGATCAAGCGCCCGCTGTGTTGCCTGGGTCCGATCCAGCAACATGGCCGTCAAGTGAACCTGATAGCCGTTTTCAATGAGCAAGTTGCGCACAAATTTCAAACGATGCTCCTCATTACCAACGAGCGGAATGACGACGTTCAGCTTTCTGGACATACAATATTCAAGCAGGGATGCGCTCCCTGAAACCGCATTACCAAAAATGAGCAGTCTCGACTCGTCATGCACCAACGCAGCCCCAGCCAGCGCATGGTCGAATTCAGGCAGCTTGCGCTTGGCAAAATCCGAGTCGAGCACCATCGCTCCCAAGCGATCCGAGATCGCGCTGACCAGCGTCGATTTGCCCGACGCCGGCAAGCCGGCCACAAGATAGGCACATGCCCCGGCAAGCGCTTCTTGTCCGTATGGTTTCGAGCCGCCATGTCCAAGGCAAATATCCTCGTCAGAACCGAGCCTGTCGCAAAGGATAAGTTCTTGAACTATCTGCCGGCGCAGGCCATCACGCGCTATATTGCTGCGCTATTGCGGCACGCGGTTGCGCCGGCTCGTCATTGTCGGGGCTTCCATTGCCGCCTCCACCGCGCTCTCCGCGTCGCGAACGCGTTTGCACAATGCGCGAAGATCGAGGGTGCCGCCACCGTGCAGCGTGAGTTCGTGTCTGATATCAAGGCAACCGCCTAAAAACGCCTCGATGCTTTCATGGTCCAGCAGTGGCCTGGCATAGTTATTGGTCATGGGTCGCCTGTCAACGCAAGATGTCAATCACAGCCTTCAAACTTAACAGCGCCGCATGAGCCCAGTCTGAGCGCACGCAAATGTGCGGGACGTGACATCGTCGCCGGCAATATGGCGGATAATTGCAAGATTCCGTTTTTGCAAACAATCATGCCCTCTCCCTCCACCTGCCCCTGCGGCGGCGCCACCTTCGCCACTTGCTGCGCCCCATTCCTCGCGGGCGAGGCGGTGCCGCCCAGCGCCGAAACCCTGATGCGCTCGCGCTACACCGCCTACACCCTGGGCAACGAGGCCTACCTGCGCGCCACCTGGCACCCGAGCACGGTCCCGGCCGGGACGATCGTCGGCGAAAACGAACAAACCCGCTGGCTGGGACTGGAGATTAAATCTGCTTTACGTTTACGTAAACGTCAAGCAAACCTGCTAGAATCGCCGGACGCCGATACCGTAGAATTCGTCGCCCGCTACAAGATTGGCGGGCGCGCGCACCGCCTGCACGAAGTGAGCCGTTTCGTCCGCGAGACCGACGACGGGGTGGCGCGCTGGTACTACCTGGACGGCAGTTTCCCGGACTAAAAAAGGATCGCAATGCCCCATATCGACAGCAAACTCAATCCGCGCAGCGAGGACTTCAAGGCCAACGCCGCAGCCATGCAACGCATCGTCGACGACCTGCGCGCCAAGGTCACCGCGGCCGCCGCCGGCGGTGGCGAGGCCGCCAGCGCCAAGCACGTCGCGCGCGGCAAGCTGCTGCCGCGCGACCGCGTGCAGATGCTGCTCGATCCCGGCACGCCCTTCCTCGAATTTTCCCAGCTGGCCGCGTACGACATGTACGACGGCGCCGCACCGGCCGCCGGCATCATCACCGGCATCGGCCGCGTGTCCGGCCAGGAGTGCGTGATCGTCTGTAACGATGCCACCGTCAAGGGCGGCACCTACTACCCGATGACGGTCAAGAAGCACTTGCGCGCGCAGGAAATCGCCGACCAGAACAAGCTGCCCTGCATCTACCTGGTCGACTCGGGCGGCGCCAACCTGCCGAACCAGGACGACGTCTTCCCCGACCGCGACCATTTCGGCCGCATCTTCTTCAACCAGGCCAATCTGTCGGCCAAGGGCATCCCGCAGATCGCCGTCGTCATGGGGTCGTGCACCGCCGGCGGCGCCTACGTGCCGGCCATGAGCGACGAATCGATCATCGTCAAGGAACAGGGCACCATTTTCCTGGGCGGCCCGCCGCTGGTGAAAGCGGCCACCGGCGAAGTGGTCACGGCCGAAGACCTGGGCGGCGGCGACGTGCACACGCGCCTGTCCGGCGTGGTCGACCACCTGGCCCAGAACGACCTGCACGCCCTGTCGCTGGCGCGCACCATCGTGTCGAACCTGAACCGCGTGAAACCGGCCCAGATGGCGCTGCGCGAATCCGTCGAACCCAAATACGCGCCGCAAGAACTGTACGGCGTCATTCCCGTCGATACGCGCAAGCCTTTCGATGTGCGCGAAGTGATCGCCCGCATCGTCGACGGCAGCGACTTCGACGAATTCAAGGCGCGCTACGGCACCACGCTCATTTGCGGCTTCGCCCATATCTACGGCGTGAAGGTCGGCATCATCGCCAACAACGGCATTTTGTTTTCCGAGTCGGCCTTGAAAGGCACGCACTTCATCGAACTGTGCTGCCAGCGCAAGATCCCGCTGGTGTTCCTGCAAAATATCACCGGCTTCATGGTCGGGCGCAAGTACGAAAACGAAGGCATCGCCCGCAACGGCGCCAAGATGGTCACGGCGGTCGCCACGGCGGCGGTGCCGAAGTTCACGGTCATCATCGGCGGCAGCTTCGGAGCCGGCAATTACGGCATGTGCGGCCGTGCGTTCTCGCCGCGCTTCCTGTGGATGTGGCCTAACGCGCGCATCTCGGTGATGGGCGGCGACCAGGCCGCGTCGGTGCTGGCCACGGTCAAGCGCGACGGCATCGAAGGCAAGGGCGGCCAGTGGTCGGCGGACGAAGAAGCCGCCTTCAAGCAGCCGATCAAGGAACAGTACGAACACCAGGGCCACCCTTACTACGCCACCGCGCGCCTGTGGGACGATGGCGTGATCGATCCGGCCGACACCCGCATGGTGCTCGGCCTGGGCCTGTCGGCCGCCCTCAACGCAGAGATTCCGGACACGAAGTTCGGCCTCTTCCGCATGTAAAGGAATAGCATGGAATATCAGACACTCGCCGTTTCAATCGCCGACCGCGTCGCCACCGTCACCCTGAACCGTCCGGACGTGCGCAACGCGTTCAACGAAATCACCATCGCCGAACTGTCGCTGGCCTTCGATGAACTGGGACGCGGCGACGACATCCGCGCCATCGTGCTCGATGCGAACGGCCCCGCCTTTTGCGCCGGCGCGGACCTGAACTGGATGAAGAAAATGGCCGGCTACTCGCACGCCGAAAACAGCGAGGATGCCGCCAAGCTGGCCGAGATGCTGCGCGCGATCTACCTGTGCCCGAAACCGGTGGTCGCCAAGATCCAGGGCGACTGCTACGCCGGCGGCATGGGCCTGGTCGCCGCCTGCGACATCGCGGTAGCCGTCAACAGCGCCAGCTTCTGCCTGTCCGAAGTCAAGCTGGGCCTGATCCCGGCGACCATTTCGCCGTACGTGATCCGCGCCATGGGCGAAAACGCGGCGCGCCGCTACTTCCTCACGGCCGAAAAATTCAGCGCCCAGGAAGCGCACCGCATCGGCTTCGTGCACGACATCGTGCCGGCCGACGCGCTCGACGCGCATGTGGCGGCGATCGTCAACGCACTGGTCACCAGCAGCCCGAACGCCGTGCGCGAAGCCAAGGTGCTGGTGCGCGAGATCACCGGCAAGGCGGTCGACGCGGCGATGGTGGTCGACACCGCCGAGCGCATCGCCAAGGTACGCGCATCGGATGAAGGCCGCGAAGGCGTCGCGTCCTTCCTCGAAAAACGCAAGCCATCGTGGCTGGTGTGACGTGATGGCGGACATGCCCCAGGATTGGGTAGCGCGCAGCCTGCGCAGCGTGTGGCACCCGTGCACGCAGATGCAGCACCATGCGCATGGTGAAAACAGTGTTCCCCTGATCCCGGTCAGCCATGGGCGCGGTGCGTGGCTGTACGACCATGAAGGCAAGCGCTATCTGGATGCCATCAGTTCGTGGTGGGTCAACCTGTTCGGCCACGCCAACCCGGTCATCAACGCGGCGCTGAAGGACCAGCTGGACCGGCTGGAGCACGCCATGCTGGCCGGCTTCACGCACGAACCGGTGGTGCGCCTGTCGGAGCAGCTGTCCGAGATGACCGGCAAGGTGCTCGGCCACGCGTTCTACGCGTCGGATGGGGCATCGGCGGTGGAAATCGCGCTGAAAATGAGTTTTCATGCGTGGCGCAACGCGGGCCTCGCCAACAAACAGGAATTCGTCTGCCTGCAAGGCAGCTACCACGGCGAAACCATCGGTGCGCTGGCCGTCACCGACGTGGCCCTGTTCAAGGATGCCTACGGCCCGCTGCTGCGCGCAGCCCGCGTGGTGACCTCCCCGGACGCGCGCAATGCGCAAGAAGGCGAAAGCGCCCAGGACGTGGCGCGCCGCGCCGCCGCCGACGTGGAAAAGCTGTTCGAGGAACGTGCCGGCCACATCGCCGCCATCATCATCGAACCGCTGGTCCAGTGCGCGACCGGCATGGCGATGCACGACCCGCTCTACCTGACGCTGGTGCGCGAACTGTGCGACCGCTTCCAGGTGCACATGATCCTCGACGAAATCGCGGTCGGCTGCGGACGCACCGGCACCTTTTTCGCCTGCGAGCAGGCCGCCATCTGGCCCGACTTCCTGTGCCTGTCGAAGGGCATCAGCGGCGGCTACCTGCCGCTCTCGCTCGTGCTCACGCGCGACGAGGTCTACCAGGCCTTCTACAGCGCCGACGTCACGCGCGGTTTCCTGCATTCGCACTCGTACACCGGCAATCCGCTGGCCTGCCGCGCGGCGCTGGCGACCTTGCAGATCTTTAAGGACGACGACGTGTTGAACCGCAACCGCGCACGCGCCACACGGCTCACGACTGCCCTGGCGCCGTTGGCCGAACATGAACGCGTGCGCAATTTCCGCCAGCGCGGCATGATCTGGGCCTTCGATGCGGTCGAACCCGACGCCGCGCGCGCCGCCACCTTTTCGCGCCGCTTCTTTGCCAGCGCGCTGGAAAACGAACTGCTGTTGCGCCCCATCGGCCGCACCGTTTACCTGATGCCGCCATATATCCTCTCCGACGAGGAAAGCGACGGCCTGGCCGAGCGCACCCGCGCCGTGTTCGACACCGTGATCGCGAGCTGACCGATGAAGCTGATTGATGCAATCGAGCGCCAACTGCGCCAGTTGGACGAGCAAAGCCTGACGCGCGAACGGCGCGTGGTCGACACGCCCTGCAAGCCGCGCCTGATGGTGAACGGCCGCGCGCTGCTGGCCTTTGCCAGCAACGATTACCTTGGCCTGGCGGCGCACCCGCGCGTGGTCGATGCGCTGCGCGAAGGCGCGGACCTGTACGGCGCCGGCAGCGGCGCCTCGCACCTGATATCGGGCCACAGCGTGGCGCACCAGCTACTCGAAGAGCGGCTGGCGGACTTCGTCGGACCGCACCTGGAATCGCCGCGCGCGCTGAGCTTTTGCACCGGCTACATGGCCAACCTGGCGATCCTCACCGCGCTCGGCGCCGATGGCGACGCCCAGATTTTTTCCGAGTCGCTCAACCACGCCTCGCTGATCGACGGCGCCAGGCTGGCGCGCGCCGCCGTCAAGGTGTATCCGCACGCGGACCTGGCGGCCCTGGGCGCCCTGCTGGCCGCCAGCAATGCCACCGCCAAGCTGGTGGTCACCGACAGCGTCTTCAGCATGGATGGCGACATCGCCCCCCTGCCCGAGCTGCTGGCGCTGTGCGAAGAGCATGACGCGTGGCTGGTGATCGACGACGCCCACGGCTTCGGCGTGCTGGGCGCGCACGGACGCGGCGCACTCGAACACTTCAATCTGCGCTCGCCGAATATTGTCTACATGGGCACCCTGGGCAAGGCGGCCGGCGTGGGCGGCGCTTTTGTCGCGGCGCACGCCAGCGTGATCGAACTGATGATCCAGCGCGGCCGGCCCTACATCTACACCACTGCGGCGCCGCCGGCGCTGGCGCATGCGCTGATGACCAGCATCGACATCATCGGCGGCGACGAAGGCGCCTCGCGCCGCGCCCACCTGCAGTCGCTGATCGCGGCGTTCGATGAACAGATTGACCTGAAACGCTGGCAGCGCGTGGCATCAAACACCGCGATCCAGGCGATCGTCATCGGCACCAACGAAGAAGTGCTGCGCATCGGCGCCGGCCTGCACGGGCATGGCCTGTGGGTGCCGGCGATCCGGCCTCCGACCGTGCCCGAAGGGACGGCCCGCCTGCGCGTGACCCTGTCGGCCGCACACACGCATGAAGAAGTCGCGCAGCTCGCCGCTGTGCTCAACGACCTGGAAAGGACGTGAGATGAGTCTCAATGATCCCATCGTACCCGTGGTGACCGAACCGGCGCTGGACGCCGAACCGGTGCTGGTGGCCGAACCGCAGCCGTCGCTGGCGGCCGAAGGCCTGCCGTTGCGCTTTTGCTGTTTCGTGACCGGCACCGACACCGAAATCGGCAAGACGCTGGTCTCGGCCGCGATCCTGCACACGCTGGTGGCCGGCGGCGTGCGCGCCTGCGGCATGAAGCCGGTGGCCGCCGGCGCCACCATGCGCGACGGCGAACTGCATAACGACGACGCCGACATGCTGGTCGCCGAGAGCAGCGTGCACCTGCCGGTCAACATCACCACCCCCTACATGCTGCACGAAGCCTGCGCGCCGCACATCGCCGCCCGGCTCGATGGCGTGACCATCGAACCGGTGCCGATCATTGCTGCCTATGCCGAAATCGCGGCCGCCTCGGATGCCGTGGTGGTCGAGGGCGTGGGCGGTTTCCGGGTGCCGTTCTCGGACCATTTCGACAGCGCCCAGCTGGCCGAACAACTCAACCTGCCGGTGATCCTGGTGGTGGGTCTGCGTCTTGGCTGCATCAGCCATGCGCTGCTGACGGCCGAAGCGATTATCGCGCGCGGCCTGGTGCTGGCCGGCTGGGTGGTCAACGAAATCGATCCGGACATGCGCTTCGCCGACGAGAATGTCGAAGCGCTGGCCGAGCGCATCCCGGCGCGCCTGCTGGGGCGCATCCCGCACCTAAATCCGCCGACGGCTGCCGAAGCGGCCAAATTTATTGATCTCGCGGGGCTGCCTGGCTGGCCGTCCGCGCGCGACTGAACCTGAAGGAACCACGATGTCCCAAACCCAAGCTGTCTCTTTCCACCCGCCTGCGGCCGCGATCACCCTGCCGGAAGCGGCCACCTGGCCTCTGGCGGACGTGCTGGCGCTGTTCGAGCTGCCGTTCAATGACCTGATGTTCCAGGCCCAGACGGTGCACCGCAAGCAGTTCCCGGCGGGCGACGTCGAACTGGCCACGCTGTTGTCGATCAAGACCGGCGGCTGCGAGGAAGACTGCAGCTACTGCCCACAGGCGGCGCGCTACGACACCGGCGTCGAAGCCAAGAAGATCCTCGGCATCGAGACGGTGCTCGACGCCGCGCGCCAGGCCAAGGCCAACGGCGCCACGCGCTTTTGCATGGGTGCCGCCTGGCGCAGCCCGAAAGAGCGCGACATGGAAAAGGTCGAAGAGATGGTGCGCGAAGTCAAGGCGCTGGGCCTGGAAACCTGCGCTACCCTCGGCATGCTCGAAGAAGGCCAGGCCGACCGCCTGAAACAAGCGGGCCTGGACTACTACAACCACAACCTCGATACCGCGCCCGAGTTCTACAGCAATGTGATCTCGACCCGCGAATACCAGGACCGCCTGGACACCCTGGGCCGCGTGCGCAGCGCCGGCCTGAAGGTCTGCTGCGGCGGCATCGTCGGCATGGGCGAATCGCGCCTGCAGCGCGCCGGCCTGATCGCGCAACTGGCGAACCTCAATCCCTATCCGGAATCGGTGCCGGTCAATCACCTGGTGCAGGTCGAAGGCACGCCGCTGCACGGCATCGACCCGCTCGACCCGTTCGAATTCGTGCGCACCATCGCCGTGGCCCGCATCACCATGCCGCAGGCGCGCGTGCGCCTGTCGGCGGGCCGCCGCCAGATGGGCGAAGCGGTGCAGGCGATGTGCTTCCTGGCCGGCGCCAATTCGATTTTCTACGGCGACAAGCTGCTCACCACCGATAACCCGGAAGCCGAAGACGACCGCGTGCTGCTGGCCAAACTGGGCCTGGTGACGCGCGCTTCGACCCTGGAATCGGCGCCCAAGGCCAGCTGCGGCGGCTGATCCACCTTTTAGAACAACATCGATCGAGACCCACGCATGTTCACAAAAATCCTCATCGCCAACCGTGGCGAAATCGCTTGCCGTGTAGCCGCTACCGCGCGCCGCATGGGCATCAGGACTGTCGCCGTGTACTCCGAGGCGGACGCGAACGCCAAGCATGTCGCGGTATGCGATGAAGCTGTGCTGATCGGCCCCGCCGCCGCCAAGGAAAGCTATCTGTGCGGCGACAAGATCATCGCCGTGGCGCTGGCCACCGGTGCCGAGGCGATCCACCCCGGCTACGGCTTCTTGTCCGAGAATGCGGAATTCGCCGATGCCTGCGCCGAAGTGGGCCTGGTGTTCATTGGCCCGCCGGCTTCCGCCATGCGTGCGATGGGTTCCAAGTCGGCTGCCAAGTCGTTGATGGAAAAGGCCAACGTGCCGCTGGTGCCGGGTTATCACGGCGACGAGCAGGACCCGGACTTTTTGCAGCAGCAGGGCGACCGCATCGGCTATCCGGTGCTGTTGAAAGCCAGTGCCGGCGGTGGCGGCAAGGGCATGCGTGTGATCGAAAAATCGGAAGACTTCAAGGCGGCGCTGGCCTCGTGCAAGCGCGAGGCGATCAGCTCCTTCGGCGACGACAAGGTCCTCGCCGAAAAATACCTGCTGCGTCCGCGCCATATCGAAATCCAGGTGTTCGCCGATACCCTCGGCAATTGCGTCTACCTGCACGAGCGCGATTGCTCGGTGCAGCGGCGCCACCAGAAGGTGCTGGAAGAAGCGCCGGCACCGGGCATGTCGCCTGAACGCCGCGCCGCCATGGGCGAGGCTGCCGTGGCCGCCGCGCGCGCGGTGGGTTACGTGGGCGCGGGCACGGTCGAATTCATCGCCAACCAGGATGGTTCGTTCTACTTCATGGAGATGAACACACGCCTGCAGGTCGAGCACCCGGTCACCGAAATGATCACCGGGACCGACCTGGTGGAATGGCAGCTGCGCGTGGCCAACGGCCAGCCGCTGCCGAAAACGCAGGCCGAACTGGGCATCCACGGCCACGCGATCGAGGCGCGCATCTATGCCGAGAACCCTGAAAAAGGCTTCCTGCCGTCGATCGGCACCTTGCGCCATATGGATACGCCGGGTGCGGTCAGCTTCGAGCTCGGTGGTACGCCGGGCGGTTCGCCGGCGGCGGTGCGCATCGATTCGGGCGTGCGCGAAGGCGATGCCATCTCGCCGTATTACGATCCGATGATCGCCAAGCTGATTGTCTGGGGTGCGGACCGCACGCAAGCGCTGGCGCGCATGTCGCAGGCGCTGGCCGAGTTCCAGATCGTTGGCCTGGCCACGAATATCGCGTTCCTCAAGCGCCTGGTCGAAGGCGCCGCGTTCGCGACCGCCGACCTGGACACGGGCCTGATCGAGCGCAATGCCGACACCTTGTTCCCGCCGCCCAAAGCGGCTCCCGTCGGCGCACTGGCGCTGGCAGCAGTGGCTTTGACCGGCGCCGAGAAGCAGGCGTCAAGCGGCCAGTCGCACAATCGGTCCGACCCGTGGGGCAATGCGCTCGGCTGGCGCCTGAACAGCGCCTACCAGCGCCAGCTCTCGTTCAGCGACGAGTATTCGGCGGCGAAGGAAAGCAAGGCATACAAGGTCGGCCTGACCTACCGCCCGCACGGATGGGATCTGTCGGTCAATGGCATCGACGCCGAGCTGGCGGTCACCGCGCAAGCGGGTGCCGAGCTGTCGATCAAGCTTGGGGCCACCTCGATCCACGGCGCCGTGCGGCGCGACGGCGACACCTTCCACGTGTTCACGGGCGGACGGCACTTTGTGCTGGTCTACAACGACCCGATGGCGCACGCCGGCGAAGCCGAAGCCGCAGGCGGGCGCCTGACCGCGCCGATGCCGGGCAAAGTGGTGGCGGTACTCGCCACCAAAGGACAGCAAGTCAAGAAGGGCGACCCGCTCGTCATCATGGAAGCGATGAAGATGGAACATACCATCGGCGCGCCAGGCGACGGGCTGGTTGAGGAAATTCTGTATCAGGTGGGAGACCAGGTCGCCGACGGCGCACCGCTGTTGGCATTCAAGGCTGCATAAAAACCAGAAAAACATAGTGGAGACAAGCATGCGCATTCTTCTACATCGGGCCGATGGCGTTACCGGGCCGTGGGTCCGCGATTTTGCCAGCGTGCTGCCGCAAGCCGAGGTAGTGCTCTGGCAGGAAGGCGTTCCTTTCGCGCCTTGCGATTACGCCGTCATGTGGTCGCCCCCGGGCGGGCTGCTCAAGCAGCTGGACGGGGTCAAGGCGATCTTCGTGACCGGCGCCGGAGTGGACGCCATTCTCAAGTTCGGCGATGCGCTGCCGCCGGTGCCGATCATCCGTCTTGGCGACGCCGGCATGGCGATCCAGATGGCCGAATACGTGGCGCACGCGGTACTGCGCTATTTCCGCCGCTTCGACGAATACGAACGCCAGGCGCGGCGCGGTGTCTGGAACCCGCTGCCGCAGTTCGACAAGGCGCAGTTCACGGTCGGCGTGATGGGCATGGGGATGCTTGGACGGCGCGTGCTCGACGCCCTTGCGCACTTCGGTTTTCCGCTGCGCGGCTGGAGCCGCAGCCAGAAGGAGATCGATGGCGTCACCTGCTTTGCGGGCGAGGATGGACTCGATGAATTCTTGCGCGGCACGCGGGTACTGGTGTGCATGCTGCCGCTCACGCCCGACACCACCAACCTGCTGGCGCGCGCCAACCTGTCCAAGCTGCCGGAAGGCGCGTATGTGGTCAACGTGGCGCGCGGCGCGCACGTGGCCGAGCCGGATTTGCTGACCCTGATCCGCGCCGGCCACATCGCCGGCGCCACGCTCGACGTGTTCCGCAACGAGCCACTGCCCGGCCCCCACCCATTCTGGGACGAGCCGCGCATCACCATCACGCCGCATATGTCGGCGATGACCTTGCCCAGCGAGAGCGTGGCGCAGATCGCCGGCAAGATCGGCGCGCTCGAACGCGGCGAGCCGGTGGCCGGCGTGGTCGACCGCGCACGCGGCTATTAACTGTTACACGAACAAGGAACCGACATGAGCACCCTGCCGCAGAAAGTCAAGATCGTTGAAGTCGGGCCGCGCGACGGCCTGCAAAACGAGAAGGAGTCAGTCGGCGCCGCCGTCAAGATCGAACTGGTCGACCGCCTCTCGCGCGCCGGCTTCGCCAATATCGAGGCGGCGTCGTTCGTGTCGCCCAAGTGGGTGCCGCAGATGGCGACCAGCACCGAGGTGATGGCCGGAATCACGCGCCGTGCCGGCGCCATGTATTCGGCGCTCACCCCGAATATGCAGGGCTTCGATGCCGCGCTGGCGGCCAAAGCCGATGAAGTGGTGATCTTCGGGTCGGCCTCGGAAGCGTTCTCGCAGAAGAACATCAACTGCTCGATCGCCGAATCGATCGCGCGCTTCGAGAGCGTGGCCAAGGCGGCCAAGGATCACGGCTTGCGCCTGCGCGGCAGCATCAGCTGCGCGTTCGGCTGCCCGTACCAGGGCGAGGTATCGCTCGATGCCGTGGCCGACGTGGTGGGCCGCATGCGCGAGCTGGGATGCGACGAAATCGACATTGCCGATACCATCGGCGTCTCGACCGCGCGCAAGACCCAGGCGGTGATGCTGCGCGCGGCGCGGGAGTTTCATCTGGACCGGATCTCCGGCCATTTCCACGACACGTACGGGCAGGCGCTGGCCAATATCTACGCCAGCCTGGAAGTGGGCGTATCGATCTTTCATTCGTCAGTCTCGGGCCTGGGTGGCTGCCCGTATGCCATGGGCGCGACGGGAAATGTGGCGACCGAGGATGTGCTGTACCTGATGCAGGGCCTTGGCATCGAGACCGGGATCGATCTCGATATGGTGGTCGATGCGGGGCAGTTCATTTCGCAGCACCTGGGGCGCAAGGGTTCCAGCCGTGCGGGCAATGCGCTGGCGGCCAAGCGCGCGGGGTAATGCGTCAGGTGTGTTGATTGGCGATGAAGTCGCGCAGGAAGGCGATAAACATGCCCACCTTGGCCGGCAGATGGCGCGTGTTCGGATAGACCGCGTACACGCCCTGCTCGGGCAGCGCATACGCGGGCAGTAGCCGCTGCAGACGGCCCGCGGCGACGTCATCGCGCACCAGCCAGTCCGGCAGGATCGCCACGCCGGCGCCGGCCAGCGCGAAGCTGCGCATGCCGGCGGCGTTATCGGTGACGATGCGCTGGCGTGGATGCGTGGTGGCGACGATATCGCCGCTGGCCGTGTGCGTCCAGCTTAACGGCCCTTCAAAACGCGCATGGAAGATGCCATCGAGCGCCTGCAACTGCTGCGGCATCTCGGGCGCCGCGTGGCGCGCGAGATAAGCGGCACTGGCCACGGGCACGCTGGCGAAGCGTTCCATCAGCGCCGCCCGGTACGTCGAGTCGCGCAGGCTGCCCAGGCGCAGGGCCAGGTCGAAGCGCTCCGATACCAGATCCGCCAGACCGGGCGAGGCCGAAAAATCCACTTTCAATCCCTCGTGCCGCTGCGCGAACGCGGCCAGCGCGGGCACCACCATGTGCGCGCCGTATTCGGCGGTCGAGGTCACGCGCAAGTTGCCCGTGAGGGCCGCGTGGCTGCTGCGGGCGGCGTCGATCGCTGCCTCGGCCTGCGACAGCACCTGCACGCAACTGTCGAAGAAGCGCTGGCCGGCGTCGGTGAGGGCGATGCGGCGCGTGGTGCGGGTCAGCAGCGACACACCGAGCTCGCCCTCAAGCTGCTTCAGGTTGAAGCTCAGCATGGCCTTGGTGACGTCCAGGCTGGCCGCAGCCTTCGTGAACGAGCCGGTCTCGACGATGGCGACGAACATCTGCAGCCGGTTCAGGTTCAGCATAAATAGGCCATCGATTGTCAATTCAATTTGACAGTGTATTACGATTGCCGCTGTTTTTCTTCCTGTGGCGCACTCCTATAATGGCTTATCAATTAAGCAAAGGAGAAGCCCATGACGCACCCCATCGTCAACCTCGACCAGCTGGTACCGCAAGACTTTCCGCCGCAGTACGCCCCCACCGGCCCGGCCGCCGAACGGTTTGCGCCGCGCATGGCGATGATTGGCGAACTGATCGGCATGCGCGCGCTGGGCTGCAACCTGACCGTGCTGGCGCCGGGCAAGCGCGCCTTCCCTTTTCATAACCACCGGGTGAACGAAGAGGTGTTCATCGTTGTCCAAGGATGTGGAACGATCAGGATCGGCGCTTCGCGCTTTCCGCTGCGCCAGGGGGATGTTGTCGCCTGTCCGGTCGGCGGGCAGGAAACGGCACATCAAATCATCAATACGGGGGAAGGGGAGTTGCGCTATCTGGCGCTGAGCACGAACATGTCGCCGGAAGTGGTGGAATTTCCCGATTCGGGGAAGTATGCGACACTGCTGCTCGATGCAGGCGGCGGTGCAAACACCTTGCCACAACGGACAGTAGGCCACATTGGCCAATCGGTCGACTACTGGGAAGGAGAATGATGCTGCGAGACAGAACTACGAGAGGGAGATATGACAGGCCGACGAAGTGTTTTTCGTCAGCCTGCATAAGAAATACTGGTCGGAGTACAAGGATTCGAACCTTGGACCCCCTGGTCCCAAACCAGGTGCGCTACCGGACTGCGCCACACTCCGAGGACCAGAATAATAACGGCCGGAATGAACTTGGTCAAGGGACAGGATGAGTTTTTTGCGATTTTCTACAACATAGATGAATTTTTACGCACCTGCACACGGTCCAACCATCAACGACCGGGTGTTGTTCCGGGTCGGCGCCGGCATCGCCGTTTCGATCATGGCGCATGGACTACTGCTGTTCGCGTATCGGCAGGGGGCGATGCCGTCCTGGCGCAGCGAGGCCGATGTGCCACCTGAGGCACTGGTCGTGAGACTGCGCGCGCCTGAACCTGTGCCGGAACCCAGGCCGCAGGCGTTTCCCGTACCCGACGATCTGCCTGTGCCGAAACAGCAACGAAAGCCGAAGACGGCACCGGCCGTCGTAGAGCAAGCTGTACGCAAGGCCAGCCCGGCGAAGGCACGGACCACTGCGCCTGATGTGATCGCGCTACCCGACGACAAGGCCAATGAGCCGGCCCCGCCTGAGGCGTTCACGGTGGCGCCGCCGGCCGGGGCACCGCGCTTCGATCCCGATGCAGCCCGCAAGTTCGCGCGCGAGATCGCCACCAAACCGGACCCGGCGCGCGCGGGGATGGCCGTGGCGCAGATTCCGCCCAAGCCGTACGAGACCGAAACCAAGGCGGCGCGGCTGATCGCAGGGGCCAAGCGGCGCGACTGCAAGGATGGGGTTCCGGGTGGATTGCTGGCGCCACTGGTTCTGCTGCTCGACAAGAAGGATAGTGGCTGCAAGTGGTAGGGGATCGGCAGGGCCTGCAGTCCCGCCGCTCACGGCGCCCAGCGCGCCGCAGGCCGGCTCGGGTCACACCTGGCCTACGGGGACAGCAGGCGCGGGCCAGCACGGCGCAGGCCCGGCCCTGACTGTTTATTTCAGACGCACCTTCAGTTCCTGCGACGCCTGGTCGAGCGCGCTGCGGGTACTTGGCAAGGTCGACAGTGCGTTGAGCAGTCCGAAGTCGTGGATCATGCCGTTGTAGCGCACGCTCTTGACCTCCACCCCGGCCGCGTCGAGCTTGCGGGCATAGGCTTCGCCTTCATCGCGCAGCACGTCGAATTCGGCGGTCTGGATCAGCGTCGGCGGCAGGCCTTGCAGTTGCGCGCTGCTCGCTTGCAGGGGCGATGCGTAGATCTCTTTGCGGGCGCTGGCGTCTTTGGTGTAGTGGTCCCAGAACCAGACCATCAGGTCGCGGGTTAAAAAGTGGCCGTCGGCGAACTGCTTGTACGAGGGCGTATCGAAGTTGGCGTCGGTAACGGGCCACATCAGCACCTGGGCGCGCAGCTTGGGTGCGCCCTGATCCTTGGCCATCAGGCTGACCACCGCCGCCATGTTGCCGCCCACGCTGTTGCCGGCCACCGCCAGGCGCTTGCCGTCGACATTGATCGCGTCGCCATTCTCGGCCACCCAGCGGGTCGCCGCATAGGCTTGCTTGACCGCCACCCCGTAACCCACTTCCGGCGACGGCGTGTAGTTGACGAACACCGCCGCCGCGCCGGAGCCGGCCACCAGGTCGCGCACCAGGCGCTCGTGGGTCGGATAGTCGCCCAGCACCCAGCCGCCGCCGTGGAAGAACATGAAGGCCGGGATCTTGCCCTTGGCCCCTGCCGGCCGCACGATGGTCAGCTGGACCGGCTTGCCGTCGAGAGTGACTGTTTTTTGGCTCACATCAGCCGGCGCCAGCGCCACCTTGCTGCCCGCCTGCGCGCCGACCAGCACCGCGCGCGCCTCGTCGGGCGTCATCTGGTTGAGCGGCTTGCCGCCTTCGATCGCTTTCAGAAATTGCGCGGTGTGGTGTTCGACGCCGGGAAGGCTGGCCGCGTGGGCGGTCGACAGCGAGGCGGCGAGCAGGGTCAGGGCGAGGGTGGCTTTCATGGCATTCCTTTTAGTTGATGGCTATTAAGTAGTTTGCTATATATTGCATCGGCTTATTTGGTTTGTGCGGCGTCTTCGATCAGGCGGGCGACGGCAGCCGGGTTCGAGGTCATCACGACGTGCGAGGCGCCCTTGATTTCAACGGTCTTGCGCGATTTGGCGCGTTCCGCCATGAAGCCCAGGGCGGCGGCCGGGATGTTCTTGTCGCCGGTGCCGTAGATGAAGTACGACGGCAGGTTTTTCCAGGCCGGGGCGCCGGACGCTTCGGTCAGCGCGGCTTCGGCGATCGGACGCTGGGCTATAGCCATCAGCTGGGCATCGGCTTTCGGTACATCGGCGGCGAACTGCTGGTGGAACTTGTCTTGCTGGATGTAGAAGTCCTTGCCGCCGCCGGCGATGGCGACCGGTTCGGCCAGCGCCTGGCCCAGGGTCCCGCCAGGAAAGCGCCCGGACAGTTCGAGTGCCGTTTCACCCTGGTCCGGAGCGAAAGCCGCTACATAGACCAGGCTTTTCACGTTCGGGTTGCCGTTGGCGGCGGTCGAGATCACGGCGCCGCCGTAGGAGTGACCGACCAGCACCACCGGACCCTTGACGCTCTTGACGATGCTTGAGACCACGGCGGCATCGCCCTTGACGCTGCGCAGCGGGTTGGCCGCGCCGATCACGCTGTAGCCATCGGCGCGCAGCTTGGCGGCCACGCCGTTCCAGCTGCCGGCGTCGGCAAAGGCGCCGTGCACCAGGATGACGGTCGGCTTGACGGTGGCGACCGACGCGGGCGCGGCCAGTGCCGGGGCTGCTGCTGCGGCGGCGCTGATCGACAGGGCGAGGGCGATGGTGTGGATGGCTTTCATGGTGGTTTCCTTTTAAGAGATTAAAGTTAGTTCACAATTATATAGCGCACTATATTTTGATTCGACCGGGGCAGGCGATGACTGTCCGCCCTGGCTTGTCAGGTGCTAGGTGTTCTTGTTCAGATTACTGCGCAGTACGTCGAGCTGCTGCTTGATGCTGACGACCTGGTCCAGCTCACAAGCAACGGCACACAACAGTTGCGACGGAAACTTCTTCGCTTCTTCCCGCAGAAGGCTGCCTGCTTCGGTCAGCGAGATGATGACCTGGCGTTCATCGCTGGCGGCGCGGATGCGGGTCAGCAGTTCAGCCTGTTCCATCCGCTTGAGCAGGGGAGTCAGGGTTGCCGAGTCCAGGAACAGGCGCTCGCCAATCTCCGACACCGTCAACCCGTTCTGTTCCCACAGCACCATCAACACCAGGTACTGCGAGTAGGTCAGCCCAAGCTTGCGCAGCAACTTGCGGTACAGCTTGCTCATCGCCAGGGAAGTGGAGTACAGCGAGAAGCACAACTGGCCATCGAGCTGGGGAACGTCGTTATTCGGTGTTTGTTTGTCGTCCATGTGAAGAAGTATAAGTAGCGAACTATCAAATAGCAAGCTATTTATAAAATTGTTTTATTTGCCGCACTCTGGTCGGCGGCCGGCACGCGCGCTGCCCCGCGCCAGCCGCCGGGCATAGTCCCCCGATACGACTTGCACGGCGGATGGCTCGAAGCAGCCCGCGTTCCACTTGGACCACGGCGGCGACGCGAAAGTGCGATTGATCCAGATCAGTCTTACCCGCCCTTGATTTCGAGCGCCCGGTCGTACAGCGCATTCTTCTTGCGCCCGGTAATTTGCGCCGTCAGGTTGGCGGCCTGCTTGACCGAACATTCGGCCAGCAAGATGTTGAGAATGCGCTCGGCCTCGGCATCTTCCGCATCGCCCTCGGCTTGGGCGCCTTCGAGCAGCACCACGTACTCGCCCTTTTCGCGGTGCGCGTCGGCCTTGACCCAGGCCAGCGCCTCCGACAAGGGGCAACGGTGGATTTCTTCAAACAGCTTGGTCAGCTCGCGCGCGAACACCACCTGGCGGGCCGGCTCGAATACGCCGGTCAACGCTTCGACGCAGTCCAGGATGCGGTGCGGCGCTTCGTAGAACACCATGGTCGCGCTCACGGTCAGCAGCTTTTGCAGGGCGGTTTCGCGCTGTTTGGCCTTGGCCGGCAAGAAACCCACAAAATAGAACTGGTCGTTGACCAGGCCGCTGGCCGAGAGCGCCGTCACCGCCGCCGAGGCGCCCGGTACCGGTACCACGCGCAAGCCGGCGCTGCGCACCGCGTCGACGATGCGCGCGCCCGGGTCCGACACGCCCGGCGTGCCGGCGTCCGACACCAGCGCGATGCGCTCGCCGGCCTGCAAGCGCGCGATCAGCTTGTCGGCCACTTCGCGTTCGTTGTGCTGGTGCGCGGCGATCATCGGGCGCGACAGGCCGAAGCGGGTCAGCAGGTTGCCGGTGTTGCGGGTGTCCTCGCAGGCGACCGCGTCGACCAGCGACAGCACGTGCAAAGCGCGCACGCTGATGTCGGTGACGTTGCCGATGGGAGTAGCCACGATATACAGGGTTGCTGTAGGATAGGACTGATGCGCCGCCTCGCCAATGACGGGAAGCTGGGCGATCGGACTGGTCTGGAATTCTGTCATGTGGGAGTGGTAATGCTGATTAAAAGTCTGATGGGCTTGTTCGCCGCTGGTGCGCTCGCGATGCTGAGTGCCTGCAGCACGCCCTGCGACAGGCCGGGGGGATTGTGCGCGCCTATCGAGCCAAACACAAGTGTCGCACCGGCGCAGCCGCGCGCGCCCGAGGTCCAGGAGCCGGTCGTGCCGGAAGCCGAGGTCGAGACCATGCCGGTCGACGCGCCTCCCGGCGCTGTGGCGGCCCACCCGCGCGCGGCGGACCTGCCTACCGCCGTGCCTACCGCCGTGCCTACCGCCGTGCCTGCCGCCGCCGCTCCCGACCCCAAGTCCGCCACCCGCATCGGCCTGCTGCTGCCGACCCGCTCCGACGCGCTCGGTCCGCCGGCGGGCGCCTTGCGCGCCGGTTTCATGGCCGCCTACGAACGCGACCGCAGCGGTTTCGTGGTCAACCTGATCGAAACCGGCGACAGCGCCCAGGAAGTGCTGGCCGCCTACACCGAGGCGCTGGCGCAGAACGATGTCGTGGTCGGCCCTTTGGCGCGCTCGGCGGTGAGTGCGATCGCTGCCGCCGGCGTGGCGGTCAGCAAGCCGACCCTCGCCCTGAATCATCCGGAAGGTCGCGCCACCCACGCGGCCCTGCCGCATAATATGCTGGTCATGGGCCTGTCGATCGAAGACGAGGCGCGCCAGGTGGCGCAGTGGGCCGCCAGCGAGCATCCGGGCGCGCGCGCCCTGGTCGTGTCGGGCGCGAATGCCTGGCAGCGCCGCATCGCCAGCGCCTTCGCGGCCCAGTGGAAGCAACTGGGCAACCAGTCGCAGACGGTGGAACTGGCGGCCTCGAACGGCTATCTGAGCGAATCGGGCATTTCCCAGCTGAAAAGCCGGGTCGATGCCGACCTGCCGACGCTGCTGTTTACCGCGCTCGACGCCGACCAGCTGCGCCAGGTGCGCGCCTCGCTCGGCAGCAACGTGCCGGCCTACGGCACCTCGTCGGTCAATCCGGGCACGGAGCCGGGCACCGCGCTGGCCGAACTGGACGGCGTGCGCCTGCTCGACCTGCCGTGGGAAGTGCAGCCCGACCATCCGGCCGTGATGGTGTATCCGCGCTGGAACGCCAGCCGCCGCACGCTCGACCTCGACCGCCTGTATGCGCTGGGCATCGATGCCTTCCGCGTGGCGCGCGAAATCACCCTGCGCCCGGGCGCGTCGTTCAGCATGGATGGGGTGACGGGACGGCTGTCGGTCAGCTTCGGCAACGGTCCGGCGCGCTTCGAGCGGATCCAGCCGACCGCGGTCTACCAGGGCGGCAGCTTCAAGCCGGCCGACGGCGTGAACTGATATGTGGCCGGCCCGGCTCAGCGGCAAGCAGCGCCAGGGCCAGCTGTGGGAACAGAGCGCACTCGCGTATCTTCAGCGCCAGGGTTTGCGGCTGGTGGAAGCGAACTACCGTTGCCGGGGCGGCGAAATCGACCTGATCCTGCGCGACGGCGAGGCGCTGGTGTTCGTCGAAGTGCGCCAGCGCGCCAACGCCAGCCACGGCGGCGCGGCCGCCAGCATCACCGCCGCCAAGGTCGCCCGCATGGTGCGCGCGGCCCAGACCTATTTGCTGCGCTTTGCGCAGCTGCCGCCATGCCGCTTCGACGTGGTGGCCATCGATGGCGAACAGATGGACTGGCTGCGCAACGCCATCCAGTTGTAAGCAATTTTAATCGTACCTGGCCGGGTTCTCCGGCCGCTGCACTATAATCCCCCACTATGAATACTCAACGCATCCTCGCCCACTTCCACGAAAGCGCCGAACTCAAGATTCAGGCGGCTTCTGCCCTGGCCCAACCTATCTCGCAGGCGATCGAACTGATGTTCTTCGCTTTGTCGAATGGAAACAAGATTCTTGCCTGCGGCAATGGCGGTTCGGCTGCCGACTGCCAGCACTTCGCGGCCGAGCTGGTGGGCCGCTTCGAGCGCGAGCGCTTTCCGCTGCCGGCGCTGGCGCTGACCACCGATACCTCGATCATGACGGCGGTGGGCAACGATTACAGCTACCGCGAGATTTTCTCGAAGCAGGTGCAAGCCTTCGGCCAGGCCGGCGACGTGCTGCTGGCCATTTCCACGTCGGGCAACTCGGCCAACGTGATCGCCGCGGTCGAAGCGGCGCTGGAGCGCGAAATGCGCATCGTGGCGCTGACCGGCAAGGATGGCGGCGCGCTCGGCAAGATGCTCACCGATGCCGACGTGCATATCTGCGTACCGCACGCGCGCACCGCGCGCATCCAGGAAGTCCATCTGGTGACGATTCACTGTATTTGCGACGGCATCGATGTCGCCCTGTTCGGAGGAGATGTGAATGAATGATTCCAGTCTGCGCATACTGCGCCCGCTGGCCAAGGCGGCCGTGTGCGTCGCCTTGCTCGGCAGCCTGCAAGGCTGCATCGGCCTGTTCGTGGGCGGCGCCGTGGCCGGCGCCGTGGCCACGGCCGACCGCCGCACGCTCGGCGCCCAGGCCGACGACAAGTCGATTTCGCTCAAGGCGGAAATGCGCTTGCCGAAAATCACCGGCGAAGATGTGCACATCAATGTCAACAGCTTCAACCGCAAGGTGCTGCTGACCGGCGAAGTGCGCGACGAGGCCATGAAGGCGGCGGTCGAGCGCGAAGTGGCCAGCGTCGATGGCGTGATGATGGTGATTAACGAACTGGAAGTCGGTTCGCCCGCCACCTACACCTCGCGTTCGAACGATGCGCTGATCACCACCAAGGTCAAGGCTAGCCTGGTGGACATGAAAACCATTTCGGCCACTTCGTTCAAGGTCATCACCGAGAACACTACCGTGTTCCTGATGGGCCGCGTGACCCAGCGCGAAGGCCAGGTCGGCGCCGACGTGGCGCGCGGCGTGGCGGGCGTGAAGAAAGTGGTCAAAGTACTGGAATACATCAGCGAAGACGAACTCAAGGCGATTTCGCCACGTTCGACGTCGGTCCAGTTGTAGTTGTAAGTACTTCGGCGGGGGCGCCCAGCCGGGGTGCCAGCCGGGGCGCCGAGCACCGCCCGGGCCGCCTTGCGGGCAGCGTTTCGACAGCGCGGCTATAATGACTTTCCGTACTATTCCAGCACCCACAGTCATGTCCACCCAGACCCCGTCCCGTTCCTCCTGGCTCAAACCGGCGCTTATCGGCGCGGCTGTGCTGGCCATTGCCGCCGCCGGCTATGTCGCGCTGACGCGCGGCATGGCGCCGGACGTGACCTTCCTCGACATCAAGGGCCAAAAGATCAGCTCGCAAAGCTTGCGCGGCAAGGTGTTCATGGTCAATTTCTGGGCTACCTCGTGCGCAACCTGCGTCAAGGAAATGCCGCAGATGGTCGACACCTACAACAAGTTCAAGGGCGAGGGCATGGAGTTCATCGCCGTGGCGATGAAGTATGACGCGCCCAACTACGTGCTTAATTTCACCGAGACGCGCCAGCTGCCGTTCACGGTGGCGCTCGACAGCAGCGGCGATCTGGCCAAGGCCTTCGGCGACGTCACGCTGACGCCAACCACCTTTGTCATCAATAAAGAAGGCAAGATCATCAAGCGCTATGTGGGCGAACCGGATTTCCCGGCGCTGCACAAGCTGCTGCAAGAGACGATTGCGGGTAAAGCCTGATTGGCATCGGATTCGACGACTGCCTGAGGTAGCGTTACCCTCAAAACCCCGTCTGCACCGACAAATACGCGCCGCGCTGGCGCTTCGGATTGAACACCGTAATCTCCCCCAGCACCGCATACGCCGCCGTCACCGACACATGCTTGCTCGGGAACCAGGCCACGAACACGTCGTAATACGCCTTTTCCTTGTCCACCCCCAGGTTGTGCGGCTTGCGCCGGTATTCCACGCCGGCCACCATCTGGCGGTCCACCATGTAGGCGGCCGACACTTCCAGCATCGCCTTGTAGGAATCGCCCTGGTCGCCGCCAAAACCCAGCAAGCCCATCTGATTAGCCTTGGTGGCGCGCACGGTCGCGTTGAGCAGCAGGCTCTGCGCCAGCAACACCTTGCTCGCGGCCAGGTACACATCGGTGCCGCTGTCATCCTTCGCGCCCAGCTGCGTCACATTGCTTACGCCCAGCGCCCCCAGCCCGCCCACGCCCTTGTTGCGCTTGTACAGCGCGCCGACGGCGATTTGCGGCAGCAACACATCCTGCCCGTAGACGGCGTCGCCCGCCAGTTTCACTTTCACCCCCAGGATATCCTGCTTGATGCTGAGCCGGTCGAGCGGCGCCAGGCTGCCCTTGAAGTGCTGCCGCGCCAGCGACAGTTCGACCCGGTCGGCCAGCCCGACGGCCATCCCGGCCGTGTCGAGCGTGTAATCCTGGGTGCGCACGCCGCTGTAGTGCGCGTTCGCGCCCCAGCTGTCGCGGCTGCCGTAGCCAGTGATCAGGGCCCACGGGGAGAGGCCGCCGCCGCCCGCCCCTTCAAGCTGGCTGACGCCGCCCGTCGCGCTCAGCTTGCCCATATCGGGCCGGCCCTGTCCCTGCGCCCCACCCGCCGCCATACTTGCCACCAAGAACAACCCACCCAAACGCGCCCTGTGCATACGCTCTCCTTGAATACGCTGAACGAAGTAAGCCGTCTCCACGATACTGCGTACGCAAGCAGCGCCCGATTGGATTCAACTATTTTGCGGTCATTTGCAAATAAGTTTGTTGTATTCCGATAGGCCTTCGCGATAACCTCACCAAGCCCTCCGCGCCACGCCGCGGCCACCCGAACCCACTTGCAAGGCGCGCTGTGTCCACCGACGTCAACCCGCTCGACCCGCAGCAACTGAGAATCTGGCTCCTGGCAGCCGGCAAGCGCGATGCCCGCGCCTTCCGTTCTCTCTACGATGCAACTTCTCCGAAACTGTTTGGCTTCGCGCTGCGTATATTGCACAAGCGCGAGCTCGCCGAAGAGGTGTTACAAGAGAGCTATGTCGCGATCTGGAACAATGCCGCCAACTACCAGAGCCATCTGGCAGCACCGATGACCTGGATGGCCACCATTGTCCGGAACAAGGCGTTCGACCATCTCAGGCGCAGCGACGCCGCGCTTGAAATCGATGCGGAACAGTTTGATAGTGAAGTCATGCATGCTCTACAGGATCCGCAAGCGACGCCGATCGAGGCCTTGCAAATGAGTGGCGATGCGAAAGCGCTGGCGTGGTGCATGTCCGCGCTGGAAGGGATGCATCGCCAGGTGCTTGCGCTGGCCTATTTCCACGACCTGTCGCACAGCGAAGTGGCCGAGCAGATGAAGCTACCAGTCGGAACCGTGAAAACCTGGATCAGGCGCAGCCTCGAAAAACTGCGCACCTGCCTCGCGCAACGGGAGCAAGCATGAATATCCGACATAACATGGTCCTGCGCCAGAAACTGGCGGCGGAATACGTGCTGGGCACGCTCAAGGGCGGCGCGCGCCGCCGTTTCGAGGGCTGGCTGCACCAGGATGCCGACCTGCGCAACATCACCGCGCAGTGGCAACAGCGCCTGGCGCCCATGGCCGAATTCGCCGGCGACGTGACACCGCCGAAAAGCGTGTGGAGCGGCATCGAACGGCGCCTGAACCTCAAGCCGGGCGCGGCCGCCGGCTGGCGCTTCTGGCTCAATGACAACCTGGCGTTCTGGCGCAGCCTCGGCATGGTCTCGACCGCGATGGCGGCCTTGCTGCTGGTGCTGGTGCTGACCAACCGTCCGCTCGATGCGCCGGTGATTAGCTACGTGGCCACGCTGAGCGACGACAAGGCACTGACCGTCATGGTGCTCACCGCCGACCGCAAGCACCGCGCGCTCGAGGCGCGGGTGGTGGGCGGCGACCAGGTCGCCCCCGACAAGAGCTTGCATCTGTGGGCAGTGCCGAAGTCGGGCAAGCCGCGCTCGCTGGGGGTATTGGCCGACAACAAGGGCAAGTTTGCCTTGCCGGATAATGCGATCAGCGATGATGTGGCGGTGCTGGCGGTGACCCTGGAGCCGAAGGGCGGCTCGCCGGACCCGAACGGACCGACCGGGCCGATCGTGTACAAGGGGAACTGGGTCAGGCTGTAAGCGCGCGCCACGCCACTGCATCGGCAAGCTCGTCCCCGCAGCGGGGTCGAGCGCAGGCCTACTTCGTCACGATTTCCTTCTGCATCGGCGCCAGCCGGGCCACCAGCTTGTTCTGCACGGCCGGCGCGATGCCGTGCTTGTCCATGGCCGCCTGCAAGTGCTCGGCCAGCGCGTTGAACTGGGCGTTGGTGATGTTCAGGCCGTCGTGGATATCCTTCATGTCCTTGCCCTTGTACTTGCACGGTCCGCCGGCCAGTTCGCAGAACTGTTCTTGCAGCCGCATCGCCAGGTTCTTCAGGTCGCTATCCTTGAACGATTCCTTGATGCGCGCATCGGCCGTGATCATCGGTACGAGGGTGTCCACGATCTTCCTGATCCCGCTCTGGCCGCCCAGCCCCTGGTAAGTGCTGTCTTCGGTGGCGGGGCCGTGCGCGCAGCCGGTGGCCAGCGCCAGCGTGCCGATGCAAACAAGCTCAGTCAGCGTTTTCATTCGTTCTCCGGACATGGTTGAAAGAGTATCGAACCTGACAAGCAATCGCGCCCGCCGCAACCGGTGTGCCGCAAAACCGCATCCTTAGCCGGGGCCACGCGCCAGCGCCCGGTCCACCGCGGCGGTGAAGGCATCGAGATCGATCGGCTTGGTCAGATAGGCGAAAAAGCCGGCGGCGATGCTGCGCTTGACGTCGCGCTCCATCGCATTCGCACTGAGCGCAATGACGGGAATGTGCGCGGTGCGCGGGTTGGCGCGCAGCTGGCGCTGCGCCTCGTGCCCATCCATGCCGGGCAGGTTGATGTCCATCAGGATGACTTGCGGCAGATAGCTCTGCGCCAGCGCAATGCCGAGCTCCGCGCTGGGCGCGGAAATGAGCGTCAGGTCGGGGCGGAAGCTGACGATTTCTTCCACCAGCAAGAGGTTGGCGGGATTGTCTTCCACATACAGCAAGGTCGCCAGCGCCGCGTTGCCTGACGGCGCCGGCGGCGGCGGGCGCAGCGCGGCCGCCGCCGCGCCCTGGCTGAGCTGGGAGTTGGCGCTTATCTCGAGCTCGATCCAGAACACGCTGCCGATGCCGGTCGTGCTCGACACGCCCATGCTACCGCCCATCAGTTCGACCAGCCGCTTGGTCACCACCAGCCCGATGCCGGTGCCTTCTTCGTTGCCCCCTTCCTGGCCGAGCCGGTTGAACGGCTGGAACAGGGCGGCCAGCTGGTCCTGACGCAAGCCCTTGCCGGTATCCTGCACCGAAATGCGCACCCGCGCCGCGCCGGCCGGGTTGGCGTTGATCACCACCACGCCATCCTCGCGGTTGTACTTGATCGCGTTCGACAGCAGGTTCAGCAGGATCTGCTTGAGCCGCGTGCGGTCGGCTACCACCACCAGCGCTTCCGGCTTGGGAAACACCATGCGGATGCCGCGCTGGGCGGCGCTGTCGCCGACCATGGCCTGCACTTCGTCGAGCAGGTCGGCCAGGACCACCGCTTCCAGCGATACGCTCAGGGTGCCCGATTCGATCTTGGCCAGGTCGAGGATTTCGTTAATCAAGGTCAGCAGGTGCTGGCCGGCGGTCAGGATGTTGCGCACGAAATTGCGCTTTTGCTGTTCGGTCGAGGGCAGCGTCTCGTTGGCCAGCAACTGGGTGAAGCCGAGAATGGCGTTGAGCGGCGTACGCAGTTCGTGCGACATGCTGGTCAGGAACAAGTCCTTGGCCTGGTTGGCACGTTCGAGCTCGACCTTTTTTTCGTTGAGGGCGCGCTCGATGCGCTTGCGGTCGGTGATGTCGCGGATCGCCGACGAGACCAGGACCCCGTCTTCGGTTTCCAGCGGCGACAGGCTGATTTCGACCGGAAACTCGGTACCGTCGCGGCGCAAGCCGTACAGTTCGAGTCCTGCACCCATCGAACGCGGGCGCGGGCCGGCCGAAAAGCTGGTGCGGAAATGCGGATGCTGTTCGGCAAAGCGCTGCGGGATCAGGATCTCGACCTTCTTGCCGAGCAGTTCGCTGCGCGGATAACCGAACAGCTTTTCGGTCTGGGAATTGACCAGCACGATTTCGCCGTCGCGGTTGACGATGACGATGGCGTCCGGCGCCGATTCGAGCAAGCCGCGGAATTTCTGTTCGGCCTTCTTGCGCTCGCTCACATTGCGGATCGCGCTGATGACGAAGGCGCCGGCGTCGGTGCTGATCGGCGACAGGCTGATTTCGACCGGAAACTCGACCTCGTCCTTGCGCACCCCGTACAGCTCCAGCCCGGCGCCCATGGTGCGCGTGCGCGACTGCTCGAAGTAGTGCGAGCGGTGGGCCACGTGGCCGTGCTGGAAGCGGGCCGGCAGCAGCACTTCGATCAGCTTGCCGTTCAGTTCGCCGCGCTCATAGCCGAACATGCGCTCGGCCTGGGCGTTGGCCAGCACGATGGTGCCGGTCGGGTTGGCCATGATAATGCTGTCCGGGGTCGATTCGAGCAGGTCGCGGAATTTCGCTTCGATCAGCAGCGTGTCGCGCTTGGCTTTCGACTGCGTCATGCCGCGCTTGCTGGAGACGATGTAGGCAATCTTGCCGTGCTCGTCGTAAATCACCTTATTGTTCGAGTCGACGTAAATCAGCGCGCCATCCTTGCGGCGGCGCAGCGTTTCGTAATCGAAGGCGCCGTGCTGCTCCAGCTGGCGCGCCGCTTCCAGGTCCAGCTCCCGCTTGCCCGGCAGCGCGATCAGCTCGCGCAGGTCGCGCCCCACGGCTTCCTCGCTGGTATAGCCGAAGATACGTTCGGCGCCATTGGTCCAGCGCAGCACGGTGTGGCCCGGCGTGGTGACGATCACCCCTCCAGGGGCTTCGGCAAGTATGAGCTGATCGAAGTCGATGGTCATCCGGCATTCTCCGGCTGTGGACAATAACGCCGGGACAGGTCGGAACAGACGGCGTAGCGTCCGGCCATGATGCGCTTTTCCGGAAAATTGTCAAATGGACGCTATCAGAGTTGATACTTCCAGTTAGCAACCATGTACCGGCAGGCCACCCTTATTTCGGATACAAAATCATCTGGGTGCAGCGGAACAGGGCGATGGTCTTGCCGTTCGCTTCATTGGTGACCACCACATCCCACACCTGGGTGGTTTTGCCGAGGTGGACCGCCTTGGCCACGCAGGCAATCGCCCCGTCGCGCGCGGTGCCCAGGTGGTTCGACTTGATTTCGATGGTGGTGAAGCTGTTCGCCCCTTCCGGCAAGTTGGCCACGCAGGCGTAGCCGGCGGCCGTGTCGGCCAGGGTGATGACGGTGCCGGCGTGCAGGAAGCCGTTGGGCGCGAGCAAGTGCGGCTTGATCTCCAGGCGCGCCGCCACTTCGCCGCCGCCGACACGGGTGATTTCCACGCCCATGTAGCCGGGCAGCGTGCCGGCGCCGAAACTGTTCATCGATTCAGGGGTAAACTGCTGCTGCGTGCTCATGGTGTTTCCGTTCGTGATTGAAATAAGCACGATTGTACGTTTTTATTCCCTGCCCGGTTACCAGAGGTCCGATCTTGAAAAAACTTGTTTTAACACTAATGTGCCTGCCCGGGCTGATGGCCATGCCGCTGCCGGCAGCGGCGCAAAACGCCACCCCGGCGCGCCTGGTGGACGCGGCGCGCGCGCAGGTCGGCGTGACGACCCGCTACGACGCGCGCTACGAGCGCATCGCCTTTCCCGGCGGCGACGTGCCGCTTGAGCGTGGCGTGTGCACCGACGTGGTGATCCGCGCCTACCGCAAGGTCGGCGCGGACTTGCAGGAACTGGTGCACAACGATATGAAGAAAGCCTGGGATGCCTATCCGCACCTGTGGCAGCTCAAGCGCCCCGATCCGAATATCGACCACCGCCGCGTACCCAACCTGGCCACCTATTTCAAGCGCCACGGCAAGGCCATGACGCCCTCGCGCGATGGCGCCGCCTACCAGGCCGGCGATATCGTGACCTGGATGCTGCCGGGCAACCTGCCGCACATCGGCATCGTCGCCGCCCAGCGCGGCGGTGGCGGTGTGCCACTGGTGATCCACAATATCGGCAACGGCACCCAGGTCGAGGACCGCCTGTTCGCCTGGCCGCTCACCGGGCACTACCGCTGGCATCCGGCGCACCAGCCGGCGCTCAGCGCAAGCCGCTGACCGAGCCTTCCTTCGGATAGTCGATCCGGTACTCGACCTGGAATTTGGCGGTGGCGCCCGCCGCGAGGGTCTTTTTCCAGGCGACCACACCGCGCCGCTGTTCCCAGGTATCGGTGAACGGTTTCGGATCGAACACCGCCTCGACCTTGACTTCCTCGGCCGTGCTGACGGGCGAGGAATCGAACACCATCAGCTCGACCGGCGTCTTGTGGCGGTTGACCAGGGTGAACACATCGGCGCGCACGCTGCTGGCGCGCCCGCCAAAGATGCCCTTGCTGCCGGTCTTGCCGGCGACCGGATCGAGCGTGACCTTGACCAGGTCGTCGCGCCCGAACGAGAACAGGGCGCGCTCGCCATCCTGCAGGCTCCACCGGGTGGCGCCGATGTAGCCGCCATCGCGGAACAGTTGCATGGTGCCGGCCGGCCACACGCCTTCCGGACGAGCCGCTTCGGCCATGACGATGGCGAATTTTTCAAGGCGCGGCGTCACGCGCAGGTGCTGGGTGACCGGCAGCGCCAGGGTCGACAGCACCACCGAGGTGGAGCGCCCGTCGGCGGCCAGGTTGACCCGGCCCGGCACCTCGAATTCGGTGGCGAACACGCCCTGCATCTCGCTGACCTCCTCGTTGTCGCGCTTGATGGAGCTGCCGGTGACCGTCACCTTTTGCGTCCTTTCCATTGCCATCACCGGCGCCGGTGCCGGCGCGTAGGCCATCATGCCCGCGGGCGCTTGCGGCGGATGGTAGCCCAGCAGCCACGGCTGCGGTTCGCGCCCCGTGGGCGACAGGCGCGGCTGGCTGGTCGACAGGGTCAGCTTGACGTTGCTCCAGTCTTCCCCGGTGCTTTGGGAAATCGTGGCAAGCCGCTCCAGGTCGACCCGCGACGCGGCCGAGTCGAGGCTGGCGCGGTAGCCCGGCTTCCAGCCGGCATTGTCGCGCTGGTAGCTGACCGTCAGGGCGCCGGCCTTGGCGGCGGACAGGCGCACCACGATGCTGCGCACATTCTTGTCGTCCGAATTGAGGCCGGCCAGGTCGCTCTCCATGGCCGCGATTTTCTTGTCCAGCTCGCGCTGCTGCACGGCCAGCTTCTGGATCTTGAGCAGCGCCTCGCTGGCGCCGCGCCCCAGGGTATCGATCACGCCGGCCAGCGCCTTGCCATTGTCCGGCCCCTGGGCCTTGCCGCCATCGGGGACCCCGCCGTTATAGCGCTCCAGGTAGCCCTTGACGATCGCGGCCGACCTGGCCTCGGCGTCGAGCATGGCCTTCTGGTCCTTGAGGCGCTCGATATCGGCCGCCAGCTTAGCTTCGGCCGGGTTGACGGCTGCGCTGCCGGCCGCGTCGCGCGAGACCACGTCGACCACGCGGATGCCGGCAGCGGCCTGCACGCGCACGGTTTCCAGGTTGAAGCTGGCGGGCAGGCCATCGATGACGACCTCGGTGGCGCCGGCGGCGACCTGGGCGGTGCGCACCACGGTGGCGCCGCCGGGATACAGGGTGACGGCCGTGACCGGCGCATTGGCAAGGGCCATGCCCGGGCTGAGCAAGGCGAGGGCGGCGAGGACGGGGTAACGCATGGTGTGCCTTTCAAACAGGAATGGGGAAGAGCGCTTGGTATTGAAACGGTTGGGGGCTGAAAAAAGGGTTAAACCGGCCGATGCAGACATGCCGATGAGCTATCGATAAACATACTAACGCAAGGAAACCAACGAATTGCACCTTTAACAAGCCTCGATGGCCCTCGCGTCATCGTTTCTGTTCTGAAATAATATGACATTCGGACCTCGGACGACGATCACGCTCGTCGCCGCGCCCACCCCATCACCAAGGAAGTTTCATGACCGCGATTTGTCGCCTCACCGCCCTCGCCGCCGCCTGCGCCCTGGCCGTGCACCTGACCGGCTGCGTACAGTTCAGCATGGCCGTGCCAGCGGCGACGAAGGGCAATACCGTCAAACTGTACAACGCCAATTTTGACAAGGTTGCCGTCGGCAGCTTCACGCTTGACGCCGGCAAGGACCCCGGCCTCGACAAGAGCCACAGCATCCGCGCCGGCGTGCTGTCGGCGCCAGGGGGCTCGTTCGCCCAGTACCTGGGCAACACGCTCAAAGCCGACCTGCTGGCGGCCAGCCTGCTCGCCGCAGTCCCGCAGGCCACGCGCGAGTATGAACTGCTGTACAGCGACCTGGTCGGCAAACTGCTCGATGACGACGCATTCCGTGCAGCCATCACCAAGTAGGCGTGTCACAGCGCTGTAAGTCGTCGTAAAAACGCCTGCGCTCGCAGGCGTTTGCGCATTCAGGCAGCGGCGTATTCGTGCGCGGCCAGCGCCCGTTCCCAGTACGGTGGCGTGCCCACATGGTCGCGCAGGTAAGCGATGAACAGTTGCGCCTTGACCGGGTGCGAGCGCCCCGGCAAGCGCACCGCGTGGATACCGTCGCTGACCCTTTCCTCGCCCTGGCTCGCCGGGCCGAACAGCGGCACCAGCTGCCCGGCGACCAGCGCCTCGCTGGCCAGCCAGCTCGGCAGATGGGCGACGCCGGCGCCGCCGACGGCCGCGTCCAGCATGAAGTCGACATCATCGCTGCGCAAGGAACCGCTGACCGGCAAGGGTTTGTCGCGGTTGACGCCATCGAAGCACCACCAGCAAGCCAGCGCGCTGCGGCTGACGTAGTTCATGCAATTGTGATCGAGCAAGTCCAGCGGGGTGGCCGGCGTGCCGTGCCGCGCCAGGTAGGCGGGGCTGGCGCAGGCGATGCGCCGGCGCGGCGCCAGATATGTCGCCAGCAGGTCGCTGTCGGGCAGGGGCCCGAGCCGGATCGCCACATCGACGCGCTGGGCCGACAGGTCGATCACGTCGTCGTTCAGTTGCAGTTCCAGTTCCATCAGCGGATAACGGTGCAGGAACTCGCCCAGGGCCGGGGCGATATGGCGCCGTCCGAAGGCGCGCGGGGCGGTGACGGTGAGCACCCCGCGCGGCTCGGGATCGACCGCGGTGACGGCCGCCTTGGCTTCGGCCAGCTCGGCCACCAGGTGGCGCGCGCGCGGCAGGAAGCGCTCGCCGGCATCGGTCAGCAGCACCAGGCGCGAACTGCGCACGAACAGCCTGGCGCCGACGTCCGCTTCAAGCCAATCGATCCGGCGCGATACCGACGAGACCGCTACCTGCAAGATCTTGGCGGCACGCGACAGATTGCCGGTGTCGACCACGGTCAGGAAACAGTGCAGGGCGTCGAACATGGGAATAGCTCCATTGGGATTGCGTACAACGCAAAGATAGTTTGCACATTGCCATATTGTTCCGCGTTGCGCAACGCTGCATACTGCTGCTTAGCATTTTCCCATCACCCTGTTCCGAAAGACGCCATGACCCAATTTCTCCGCACCCCGCGTACCCTGATCCTGGCGGCCGCCCTTGGCGTTGCCGCCTTCGCCGCCAGCCCTGTCCACGCCGCCGCGCCGATGGCCAAGGTATCGGCGCCGGGCTACTTCCGCATGATGCTGGGCGAGTTCGAAGTGACCGCGCTGTCCGACGGCACCACCGAGCTGCCGGTCAACAAACTGCTCAAGACCGCCCCGGGCAAGATCGACAAGGCGCTGGCCAAATCCTTCCTGGCCAGCCCGGTCGAAACCTCGTTCAACGCGTACCTGATCAATACCGGCGGCAAGCTGGTGCTGATCGACAGCGGCGCGGGCGGCCTGTTCGGTCCGAACCTGGGCAAGCTGGTGGCCAACCTGAAAGCCTCGGGCTACCAGCCGGAGCAGGTCGATGAAATCTACATCACCCACCTGCATCCCGACCACGTGGGCGGCATCGCGAAAGAGGGCGCGGCGGCGTTTGCGAACGCCGTGGTGCGGGCCGACAAGCGTGATGCCGATTTCTGGCTGAGCCAGGCCAATATGGACAAGGCGCCGGCCGATGCCAAGGGTTTCTTCCAGGGTGCGGTCGCCTCGCTCAAGCCCTACATCGATGCCAAGCGCTTCCAGCCGTTCGAGGGCGATACGCAACTGGTGGCGGGCGTGAAATCGAGCTCCACCTACGGCCACACGGCCGGCCACACCAGCTATGTGGTCGAGAGCGGCGGCCAGAAGCTGGTCCTGATCGGCGACCTGATCCACGTGGGCGCGGTGCAGTTCGACGAGCCGTCAGTGACGATTGCCTTCGATTCGGACGAGAAAGCCGCCCTGGCGCAGCGCCTGAAAACCTTCAGTGCCGCCGCCAAGGACGGCGCTTTGGTGGGCGCGTCGCACCTGCAATTCCCGGGCATCGGCCATGTGCGCAGCGCAGGGAAATCGTACCAATGGGTGCCGGTCAATTACACGCAAGTACGCTGAGAACAGGGTAGGCGCGGGCGGGCCGCACTGGGCCCGCGTTTGCAAAAATACGAAGCGCTTCTGGAAAATCAGCCGGCACTGCCGGCTTTTTTCACGAGTTCAAATTCATGCGCAAGCAAGTACAGTCCACTGCACGCCCATTCCCCCGGCCCCTCTTCCCACCAGTTGGTGACGCTCGCCTTGTCGTCCTCCGGGAATTCCTCGATGGGGTACTCGCTGTTCAACATCGCCAGCGTATGCGGCAACTCACAGAGGGGAAGCATATCGAGCAGTCCCTGGTCGATTTCAAGGACGCGCACGATATCGCCAATCGCCACCTCATTGCCATGCCGGTCTTTCATTGTGTGCTTTCCGTGACCAGCGCGGCCACAAAGTAGTTGATCGTTGTTGCCGCTTGCTCGGGTACGCTTTGCAGCAACAGATGCGGCCCCCGCAGCGCTACCAGACGCCAGTCCGGGCACAGCGACGCCAGCAGACGTGCGGCCGCGGCAGGAACGATCCAGTCACGCGTTGCTTGCAGATACAGCACGGGAACCGCGATGCTGCGCGCGCGCGCCGTGTAATCGACCGCCATCACTTCCCGCAAACGCCCGCGCAGGCGCGCTGGCGGCACCTGGTCGAGCGCGCGGCGCAAAGCCCGGCGCAACGCCAGGGGCGCATCGAAGCCGAGCAGGAAG
The DNA here is from genome assembly GCF_011682175.1 of Massilia frigida. Taxonomy (GTDB): domain Bacteria; phylum Pseudomonadota; class Gammaproteobacteria; order Burkholderiales; family Burkholderiaceae_D; genus Telluria_A; species Telluria_A frigida. Next base: position 16,267 of record NZ_WHJG01000005.1, on the reverse strand, counting down.
GGAGCGATCAGGGGAGTCAGCGAAGACGACATGGGCAGCACGCTGACCAGGGGTCGCAACGGTGCCAGGAGCGGGCGCGGAGTGCGCGCAAAGGTGCAGCACAGCACCAGCCCGACCAATCCGGGCGGGCGCGACGCTGCCAGCGCGATGGCGACCGGGCCGGAGAAGGATTCGCCGATCAGTACAAAAGGGCGGTCGAACGGCAATTGCGCACGCGCATGCTCGGTCAGGCCGGCATAACCGAGCGCAAGCGCGGGGGGATAGGAGATGACGATGGCCTCAAGCTGGTCCCCGAGCGCGGCAATGAAGCCGGCAAACAGGTCGCCGCTTCCGTCCATTCCCGGAAGCAGCACCAAGGTCAGCACTGGCCGAACTTACGCGCTGATCGCCACTGTGAACAGTTAGAAGATAACGAGACAGTTAGCACGTTTTGCCGTATATTTGACCAGAAGTTAGTGAGACAAGAATCAGAAGTTATTGAGACAATTCTCGTCGAGCAATTTCGCGCTGAAGTATTCATCCCCTTGTCATCATTCAAGGGGAAGGACTTTCAGTTTCATGGTCGCATACCATATGCCGTATGTCAAAAATCGAAGCGGAAGTTTTACAATTACGTGCAGAGAATTTAGTGCTGAAAGCGCTGCTCTCTACGCATGGCATCGCTCTGCCACAGCAGGCGTCCGAGCAAGCGGCCCAATACACGGTCCCACCGTCGAAGGCTGGCGCCTTGCCTCCAGGCGCAAAGGTCAAACTCTTCCGAAAACTCTTTCACGGCAGGGACGACGTCTATCCTATACGTTGGGAAGGGCAGCAAAGCGGCAAGGTCGGATACTCGCCAGTTTGCGCCAACGAATGGCGTAGAGGCGTTTGCGAAAAGCCGAGAATCAAGTGCAGCGATTGCAGCCATAGCCTTTACGTGCCCGTAACAGACCACGTTATCGAGAGCCACCTGAGGGGTAACATCACTGCCGGCGTCTATCCGCTACTTGTGGATGATCGCTGCCATTTTCTCGCCATCGATTTTGACGACGACGATTGGCGCGAAGACGCGCGGGCGGTCTTGCAGACATGCATACTCAACGAGCTGCCTGCTGCGCTAGAAATCTCGCGCTCTGGTAACGGCGCCCACTTGTGGCTGTTCTTTTCGAACCCGACCCCGGCGCGTGACGCTCGCCGGCTCGGCACCGCCTTGATTAGTGCAACTTGTGCGCGAACCAGGCAATTGAAGCTGTCGTCTTACGATCGCCTATTTCCGAACCAGGACACGATGCCAAAAGGCGGGTTCGGCAATTTGATCGCGTTGCCACTACAAAAACACCCTCGTGAACTTGGGCGAAGCGTCTTCGTCGACTCGAACCTGCAACCCGTACCCGACCAATGGGTATTCCTAGAAAGCATCGTGCCGCTGCCACAAGCGCGTATCGAGGTGGCACTTACCAAGCTTGTAGGCGACCGGCATCCTCTCGACATCGCCTATGCAGACGTGCCGGACGAACATGCGGATACGCCGTGGGTGCGCGCCGCCAAGCCGGATGTCAAGCTCTCGGACACGATGCCAAAAGCGGTATGCGCGACGCTCGGCAATCAGCTGTTTATTGAAAAGGCAGGGCTGCCACAATCACTGATGAACCGTCTTATCAGGTTGGCCGCATTCCAAAATCCGGAATTCTACAAAGCGCAGGCGATGCGCATGTCAACGTGGAATATCGCCCGGATCATTGGGCGAGCTGAAGACCGCCAGAAGCACTTGGCTTTGCCACGAGGTTGCCTGGGCGATGTCAGATCACTTCTTTCCGTTAACAAAATCGAGTTGAGGTTAGATGACGTCCGCTCGATGGGCCAACCTTTGCATACGCCGTTTTCTGGCAAGCTACGACCGGATCAACAGGAAGCGCTGGCCGCGATGATGAAGCATGACTTCGGTATGTTGGTTGCCCCGACGGCGTTCGGCAAGACCGTAACGGCGGCTGCTGCTATCGCTCACAGAAAGGTCAGCACCCTCGTGCTGGTGCACCGAGCCGAATTGATGCGTCAATGGCAGGAACGACTTGGAAGCTTTCTGGAATTGAAGGGACAGAAGATCGGCTTGATCGGTGCCGGCAAGAAGAAGCCGACCGGTATGCTCGATATCGCTGTGATCCAAAGTCTGGCACGACGCGACGATTTGCCAGAGCTGCTTAGCCAGTACGGTCAGATCATCATTGACGAGGCACACCACCTATCGGCGCAGTCATTTGAAGCGGTCCTCAATGAAGCCAATTCGCGCTATGTATTGGGGCTGAGCGCCACGCCGGTTCGTAGCAACGGTCACCACCCAATAATTTTCATGCAGTGCGGGCCGATACGACATGTAGCCAAGCGTCCGACCCATGTACCAAAAGAGCTGGTCGTTCATGTTGGCCACCTTCCGACGCCGCCGATCCCGCCACATGCGAGCATCCAAGAAGTGATCCGGCTGCTGGCGGAAGACAGCGGTCGCAATGCCCGTATCGTCGCAGATGCGACCACGGCGCTGAACGCCGGCCGCAAAGTACTGTTGCTGACCAAGCGCACCGAGCATCTTGATCTCCTGTACGAGCTTTTGAAAGATATCCCCCAACAACGCTTCTTACTGCATGGACGGATGAAAACGAAGGAGCGCCAAGTGGTCATTGAGGCCCTGGCCAATCTGCAGGACGATGCACCCCACATCCTGCTGGCGAGTGCGCAGCTGGTCGGCGAGGGCTTCGATCATGCTCCACTCGACACCTTAATTTTGACGCTGCCGATTTCGTGGGAAGGCACGTTGCAGCAATATGCGGGTCGTCTACATCGGGAGCACTCCAGCAAGACGGAAATACTAATCCACGACTACGTCGAGCTGGACAACCCGCAGCTTTCGCGCATGTGGGAAAAACGACAACGCGGGTATCGGGCAATGGGATATCGCGTCGAGACGAATCAATTTCAACCTGCCTTTGGCCGACAAACCGAATTGTTGGGAATGCCAAACTAATCGGATCGATTGAGTTCATTTTTGGGAATCGCTTTTCATGCCAGTGCGCAAAATACCAAAAAACCACCTGTGCGTGACCGGCAAGTTCGCCAGCCGAAAAAACGGACAGATGGGTGGCTTCGAGTCTCTCTTGGAGAAGGAATACATGCTACTCATGGACTTCGACGATATGGTCGAAGGATTCGAGGAGCAGCCGGTTAACATCCCCCTTCCAGGCGTGGCAAAAGGCTACACGCCCGACCTCTTGGTGCGCTTTCGGCCCGACCCCGTCACCGGTTGCGTGCGCCCTCCGCTCCTGACCGAGGTCAAGCACTCGGACGATCTGAAGAAATACGCTGAAAAATATGCCCCGAAATTTGCAGCGGCTACGCTGTACGTACTAGAGCGCGGTTGGGACTTCGGCATCACGACCGAGAAGGAGATTCGGACTCCCCGCCTGGCAAACATCAAATTTTTGAGGGAATACCGCAACATCAATCCTTCAGAAAATGATTGCGCCCGAATCATTGCATTGACGCGCGCCACCGATGGGACTGTATCGCTGCCGCGCCTGCTGGCGGAACTAGCGCTCACCGACGAGGACCAACTCTACTGGATGCCCGTCGTATGGAATATGGTGCTGACGAAAAGACTGATCGTCGATCTCGACTGCGCGATTAGCGACGGCGTCATCCTCAATCTCCCGGAAGGGTTGTCATGAGCGAGAAAGAGCGGACCCAGCTATGGATAACAGAAGGCGCCACCATCACCAACGACGGTCAAGAGTACATCGTTGTGGCCATACCGGATGTCAACATGGTCCTTGCCAAAGAGGTCGGTTCCGGCCAAAAGGTACTGATGAAAATGGGCGATATCGGACCGCCGAAAGTCATCGGCACCACCACCACGACGCCGACGGCCAAATTGGAGCTATGGGAAATTTCACAAGACGATTGGAAGGTTGCTGAAGAACGGCGGCGCCACATCGAACCACTTCTGAACACGCCTGCGCGCCAGTGGGCCAATGCGCTGGCCGACAAGATCGCCGTGGAAGCCGGCGTCAGCCGCGCCACCTTGTACCGCTGGGTGGCAACGTTCAAGCAGGCCAAGCTGTTGTCCTCCCTATTGCCGAACTATCGGGCCAGGGGCGGCGCAGGAAACACCAGGCTGTCGCCGGAAGTCGACGCCATCATTGTGGAATGCCTTGAAAATTTTCACGACACCGAACAGAAAACGTCGGTCGCCGCCACCGTCGAAGAAATCAGACGGCGGTGCTCAAATGCGAACCTGCGCCTACCGGCGCACAACACCATCAAGGCGCGCATCGAGAAATCTAAGGGCCGCGAGCGAACCGCCAGCAGAAAAGGCGAAGCCGCCGCGCATGATCAACACGATCCCATAAAAGGCGTTATCGGCGACGCCGACTGGCCCCTCGCCCTCGTGCAAATCGATCACACTTTGCTCCCCGTGATCATCGTTGATGACGTGCACCGTAAGTCAATTCGGCGGGCGTGGATCACACTTGCGATTGACGTCAACAGTCGGGTTTGCCTTGGCATGTATCTCACGTTGGATGCGCCGTCCGCCATGTCGGCCGGCATGTGCATCTCTCACGCGATCATGCCTAAGGAAAAATGGATGTCGCGGCTCGGTGTCACCTCGACGGACTGGCCATGCTGGGGCGTCATGGGCATCCTGCATATGGATAACGCCCGTGAGTTTCGAGGAGACATGCTTCAGGTGGCATGTAATGAATATGACGTCGACCTTCATCTGCGCCCGGTCAAGAAGCCGCGTTACGGCGCCCACATCGAGCGGCTCATGGGCACCGTGTCGGAGGGACTAAAGGCCGTCAAGGGCGCCACATTCTCTGGTCCGGACGAGAAGGGCACCTACGATTCCGAGGGCAATGCCTGCATGACATTCGGCGAACTGGAAAAATGGTTGGTTCTTTTTTTCGCCCGCTACCACCGCAAAGTTCACGCGGGGATCGGTACCACGCCACTGACAAAATGGCGCGATGGTTTGCTCGGCACCAAGGGTAAGCCTGGACGCGGGCTCCCGGCGCGACGACTTGACGAAGAAAAACTTCGCATCGATTTCATGCCGTTCATCGAACGTACGATTCAGAACTACGGCGTTCTGATTGATGACGTGCACTACTATCATGACGTTCTGCGCCCTTGGATCAACACGCCCCACCCGGAATTTTCGCGGCACCGGCGCAAGTTCCGGTTCCACCGGGATCCGCGCGATATCAGTCAGCTGTATTTTTTCGACGAGATCGCCAAGCGCCACTTCGCGATACCCTATCGCGATGTCAGCCTGCCGCCGGTCAGCATATGGGAGCTACGCGAGGCACATCGGCGTGCCGACCAAAAGGGCATTCCACACGAGAACGAGAAGGCCGTCTTCGCGCTACTCAACGAACAACGTGAGCTCGAAGCCGATGCCGCCGAGAAGACAAAATCGGCACGGCGAGCCCAACAGCGGCGGGTCGAGCACGATCGAGCCCGCAAGGACAAAGTCGATAGCCTGCCGCAAGTATCCAACCCAATACCATCGGCCATGCCCTCAGCTGTGCGCGGCTATAACCCTGATGCCATTGAGCCGCTAGACGATGAGTAATCAATCTTTGCCAGCTGAAAATGCATACACGCACCTCAACGAGCGTGCGCGCGCCCTCGCAGACAAGTCAGACGATGCGAGGATCTACGCTATTCGCGAGGGCGCCTGGCTGGGGTACAAGGATGCCAAGCGCATCATCGGGCGCATGGAAGAGCTCTTGGCGTATCCACGCATCACGCGCATGCCGAACCTACTTCTGGTTGCGCCTTCCTTCAATGGGAAAACATCAATTCTGCGACGCTTTGTGTCCGAGCATCTTCCTGACCTCGATCCTGCAGGCGAAGTCACAATTTGTCCGGTGGTTATGGTGGAGTCGCCGCCGAAGCCGGACATTTCTGACTTCTACACGCGCATACTGGACGCGCTGATGACGCCGTACAAACCCACAGCGTCGGTTCAGGAAAAGTACTCGCAAATAAAGCGCCTGTTCCGGCAGATGGACGTGCGCATGCTGATCGTCGATGAAATCCACCACCTTATCGCCGGCAGCCTGAATCGGCAGCAGGAATTTCGCAATGCGCTAAAGAGCCTGGGCAATGAAACAATGGTATGTATAGTCGCGGCCGGCATCGAGGATGCTTACAATGCGTTTAATACGGATCCTCAGATGTCCAGCCGCTTCACGCCGGAAGAGCTTCCATTATGGAGGCCGAATAACGAATTTGGAGCGCTGCTCGCGACGCTCGAATTGCGCATGCCACTAAGGTCGCCGTCGAACCTAAAAGATCCAGCGACAATGCTGGCGATACACACGCGCAGCGAGGGCACGCTCGGCGATATGTGCGATTTGGTGAAAGAACTTGCGGTTGATGCGATTCGCGGCAAGGCGGAGCGTATCACTGTGGCGCAAATTGGTGCTCTGCCATGGATACCTCCGTCAAAACGAAAGCAACACAAACGACTGTAGCGGGTGCCAGACTAGCCGCTGATCGCTTATGGCCAATCCGCTACAAACCACTGCCTGACGAGTTACTTTCGAGTTGGCTCGTCCGCCTGGCGCATGGGCACGGTTTAAAAGTCCAGACATTCTGCAATGCTATATTTGGCGAGCGACTTCAAATATGGAATCGCGACATTGATCGAATAGCACCTCCGTGGTTATTGAATGAGCTGAGCCTTCGCACCGGCACCCCCTATTCGGTCGCTGCTGACACAACATTGCGCACTTATGAAGGAGTGCTCTATCGCAAATTTAGGTCGGCAGGGCCACTTCACTGGATACTGGTGCTACAGATGTATCATCGAAAGCGCTTGGGATTTGGGCTCCAGTTCTGTCCGAGATGCTTGGCAGACGACGAAACGCCGTACTTCAGGAAACGCTGGCGCGTCGCGCTACTCACTGTCTGTAGTGTCCACAAGACCATGCTCTTGGATCGTTGTCCAAATTGTGCAGCAGCGGTCGCTGCTCATCGGATAGACTTCCATCGATTTGATCCAGTGGAAAACACGCCAGTGTCGTTCTGCCATCAATGCAATTTCGACATGCGGACTGCGTCAGCAGCCGAGCCGATCTTCTACGATGGATCCTCATTTGCCCTCCTGTTGGCAGCCGGTGATCGAATCGACGGTGATGCGGGGGGAGAGTGGGCACTAGATCGGTTTGCCGTACTGCACCAACTATGCAGAACAATGACTGCCCGCTATAAACATGTTGGGCTGCGAAACTTCGTACTAGGACAAATCGGCGTTCCGGATATCGCGCTTTCCCAAGGTCATATTTCCTTCGAAATGCGGCCAGTTGCAGAGCGGCACCATTTGCTTTTGCTAACGGCTTGGCTGATGGCTGACTTGGAGCCGCGGCTCCGCGCTGCGTGGCAGCGGCGAGCTGTACGCTATAGCGTGCTGACAAAGGACTTTCCTGAACGCCCAGATTGGTATGGGCGAATCGTTGCAAAATTCGAGAATTGGAGAGATCGTCTCCAATGAAACGAGGAACTTTGCACGCTGGTGCGCTGACTTATCAGGATTTCAGTCTCAGATTACCTTTTTAATCTGCCATGCAGCTTTGTTGCCATTTCGTCCTGGCACTTGCTCCAATTGATCACGGTCACGAAGTCTATAAAAGACTTCCTTCATCGTATTTTCGGACTTGATCCCTGTTATCTCTCGACCAGTGGCGTTAGAGATTTCGGCATTACTTTTTAGGAACTCCATAACGAGTTGCTCAGGGGACCCGAGACTTTCGTGGCGAAGTATGACGACGACAGAATTTTCTCTTTCTTCTATTAGCGGCCTCTTCAAACGTAATTTATCCATGGCTTCGAAAGTAGTTCTTAATCCTTCACCAACATCCTTATTTGGAGGATTTTTAAACTTACTTACTAAGCGAACCAATTTTGGGTTGCGCGCGAACTGAGTTTTTGTGATTAACTCAACTGTCACGTGGCCGGGTAATCTACCTGGGCTTTCAATTTCAATTCGATTATCAAAAATTCTTACTTGAACGTCCGCAGCAATACTGTAATCTCGATGTAGTACCGCATTTGTAAGAACCTCATGCAAAGCTTCTTCCGGGTAAATGATTTTCTCCAATCCATTCGGACCCAATTTCTTTATTTCTTCAATCAACATCTTGCACTGATCAACCGCGTCATAAACGAGCGAATAGATAGGACCCTCTATTGTTAAAGGATCAAATGCTAGAAAATCACGTTCACCTTCGTTCTTCGTTTGATATCGCAAAATTTTTATAGCAGATCTCTTAGGAAGAGTTGCTTGTGGGAGATCACTGTAGAGTAATACACCTGCAACAGAGAGTCTGTCTCCAATTAATACTCGTTGTTTTTGCAACCAATGAACTGGATCAGTCGAAGGTACAACAGTTGTGATGAATTCAAGTGTTATCAACGAATTCTCAACCTCGTCAAGTTGAGCGTTGGTCAACTCATCTTCGAAGGACTTGATACCTTTATCGTATTTTAAGCGATCAAGTGCACCATCCGCATCAACCGGAAGATTTTGTGAACCTCTACGCACATAGGCCTTTCCATTTGATGCAAAAACTATTTCTTGGGTTTTGAAAACCGTCACATGCAGGACTACGCCAGGCGCGCCATTGCATTTTAAGAACTCCGCAATATAATGGTTTCCAATCGGATACAATCGTTCTATCACTTGTAAATGGGCGTTCGCTGCCTCCTGGTCCGCAAACGCGTCCCACACTCGAACCTTACCGGTTTCTCCTTCCAACTCTTCGATACCGATAAATATTTCACCACCACTATTTTTACAAAATGCAGATACCGTATTGGTAAGTTTCCCAGGGCCGATATCGATACTTTTCAAATCACTAAAGTGCGACTCTTCGATAGCTAATAGTGCCTGATATTGTTCGTTGCTTAATGTTTTTAGAGGGATTGACATATTTTTCGGCCACTAGGTAAATGAATGCGCATAGTCCAACGCTCCTATATCGTACAGGGTACCACATCCCATCTGTCGAAAATAATCGGTGGCCCTAGATTATCGCCCTGCCACCGCTGAAGGTTGTCACCGGTGGGGTTGTCACCGGTGGGGGTTGTCACCGGTGGGGGTTGTCACCGGTGGGGTTGTCACCGGTGGGGTTGTCACCGGTGGGGGTTGTCACCGGTGGGGGTTGTCACCGGTGGGGTTGTCACCGGTGGGGTTGTCACCGGTGGGGTTGTCACCGGTGGGGTTGTCACCGGTGGGGTTGTCACCGGTGGGGTTGTCACCGGTGGGGGTTGTCACCGGGTGGAGGCATGCGGCCGGCAAGCGGTTTGAATTTGGCATACGCACCCGGAAGAACATCCCTCGAGGGGCTTCATGGCGAGATGACAAGTTTCCTCCTCGTCCTAATCGGAAATAGCGGCGATTTTCCCAACATAGGAGGTTGGCTCGCGAAAAACGGGGCGCACTAATCTTGGATCCCGCCAGTGAAAGTGCATGATCAACTTTCGGAAAGCTGCGCGCATGCCAGACATCACCGAGTTAGTTTCCAATCAGGAACGAAGTTGAGAACGGCAACTTGCATGGGAGGACGGATCGTGTTGGCAGCTTCGGCAGCAAAATTAGTGCTCCGATGCGTCGAAGACCCAAGCAATTAGCTCAGAAATGCTTGAACCGTCTGACGCGGGAGAAAATGCATAATCGCCAGCCGCGCATCGAAGTGTCACGTCAATTTCGTCGGCGCGCTTCCCGTTGGTCGTGTAGAGCTTGAAATAGCTCGGCAAGGACTCGATGACTACGATACTGATATGTTCTCGTTTATTTTTCACCGCAAATGCTGAAGCACGTCGGAGGCGAAGCATGCCATCCGCCTCTTCCACGAAAAGCCGAGCGTCGATTTCGCCGTCATCATTCGACAACGCAGTAATCGGCAGAGTCCAGCCATCTTCGTCGCTATTCGTGAGCAATTCAATGTCGAAGCCGTTCAGCCTCTCGAGTTCGTCTACGGCATCGCGCAAAAAAACAGGCGGATGACGTTTGTCTAAGTTTCCCAACACCACGGCGAGATCGACAGGGCGGATTCGCTGCTCGGATCCTGGCTCGCCAACGGATGCTCTGTCGACGCTCGCGCCAGCTCTCCCTAGTGCACCGCTATCAGGTACAGAATCTATTAGCGCCTTTGCCTTCCAAACCGCCTTATTTTTTAAATCTGGAAAACGAGGCTCAAGACGAACCGGTCCAATTTTCGCCGCGAGACGGTTCGACGCATCCTGCTCAACGATAGACTGCTCGGCCGAGTCCGGAGCAGGACGACGTTGAGGTCCCGTTGACTCTTGGCGATCGTTGGATTGGTTCGGAGCACGAGAGCCAGGTTGAGCACCATGAATCTTGTAACTCAACGAACGAAATGGAAATGGATGCGAGCACGAGCGTAGGCTGTAAACGAGAAATGTCGCGTTCGCCTGACCGCCGAGACTCAGCCACTTTCCGGACGCGATTAGCGTGGTGTCGCCCTCAAAGGGAAAAAGCGCTTGCGGATAAACATGCTGATTAGCGAGGGATGCCTTCAAGGCTGACGTGCCAACATGCACTGCAGCCCTCCATGCCATTGGATCCAGGTGCAGACGTCCAATGTCGGCGGCTGATGCACCAGAGATTTTCTCGGCTAAATGAAGAACAAGGCACCGGCTTACGTTGTCAAATCGTTCGTGACCATACAGAGACTTGCGTTGCAACGGCGGCAGAAACAGCTTGGTGATTAGGTTGCTTGACGATCCAAAATAAAATCGGATCAGTTCGATACAGGGAATGAGAATGCGGCGGCCCCCATCCAGCTCGACCATCATACAATACGAGTGCGTGCACTGCAGATGCCAAGGATGTTCGGACAGCGGGACAAGAAAGCCCTTATCGTCCAAGTTCAGGCCTGCCTTGACCAGATGAACTGTCGTGTCGTCGATTCGCAAACCTGGAAATTGCTCGAGCTGATATTCGGGAGCTGTCGCCAATTTCCCGTCGCGCCAGATGTCTCCGATGCGAAGCACCGCCAACGTTCCAACCGAAACCCAAACCTTGCGCTGGAATCGGGCAGGTGCAGTTGAGTCGGGGGAAAGCAATATCGTTGGATCGACGGTAAAATTGGGATCGAGTATCCGCGACAGGTGTATGAGCAGTGAGGGCTGGGTACGTCGAATAGCTCGGTTCGGGAAGGCCAGCTCGCCAAACCAATCTATTCGCCAAAATTTCCCGTCCTGAGGAAATACAGAGACAGAAGGCAAGCTATTGCTTACAAACGGTTTTTTCCGATCCAAGCCAGTCCGCCACCGTCAAATTATCTCAATAACTTCTGAACTGTCGCATTATCTGCTGGTCAGTCTCATTATCTACTGGGCGTTCACAGCCACACCCGCGTTATGGGCCTGCTCGTCCGCATGATACGAGCTGCGCACCATCGCGCCAACCGCCGCGTGCACGAAGCCCATCTTGTAGGCTTCTTCCTCGAACATCTTGAACACGTCCGGGTGCACATACCGGCGCACCGGCAAGTGATCGCCCGACGGCGCCAGGTACTGGCCAATGGTCAGCATGTCGACGTTGTGGCTACGCAGGTCGCGCATCACTTGCAGGATTTCTTCGTCGGTTTCGCCCAGGCCGACCATGATGCCGGACTTGGTGACCGCGTTCGGATACAGCGCCTTGAAGTCGCGCAGCAGTTCCAGCGAGTGCGTGTAGTCGGAACCAGGACGGGCTTCCTTGTACAGGCGCGGCACGGTTTCGAGGTTGTGGTTCATCACGTCCGGCAAGCCGTCGGCGAAGATCGCGAGCGCCTTGGCCAGGCGGCCGCGGAAGTCGGGCACCAGCACTTCGATGCGGGTTTTCGGCGACAGCGCGCGCGTTTGCTTGATGCAGTCGACAAAGTGGCCGGCGCCGCCGTCGCGCAAGTCGTCGCGGTCGACCGAGGTGATCACCACGTACGAGAGGCGCAATTCGGCGATGGTCTTGGACAGGTTGTGCGGCTCGTTCACGTCGAGCGGGTCGGGACGGCCGTGGCCGACGTCGCAGAACGGGCAGCGGCGCGTGCACTTGTCGCCCATGATCATGAAGGTGGCCGTGCCCTTGCCGAAGCATTCGCCGATGTTCGGGCAGCTCGCTTCTTCGCACACGGTCACCAGGTTGTTGGCGCGCAGGATGTCCTTGATCTCGTAGAAGCGCGACGAGGCCGAAGCGGCCTTGACGCGGATCCAGTCCGGCTTTTTCAGGCGCTCGACTTGCCCGATCGGCACGATCTTGATCGGAATGCGCGAGGTCTTGCTGGCGCCTTTTTGCTTGTCGCTGGCGTTGTAGACTGGGGCGATGCTGGTATCGGAATCAGAAGTCATTTGGCTGCTTGCCCGTGGGGCTCTGTGGTGTTATTCGATGCGTTGTTATGCGATTCGTTGTGCGGTGCGCCGCCCGATCCGAGCTGCCGCACCAGTTCGCGCGCCAGGGCTTGCTGCACGTCGGCCAGCGCGGCCTCGGCGCCCATGCTGCGCATGTCCACCGTTTCCAGGCCCGCATAGCCGCACGGGTTGATCCAGGAAAACGGCGCCAGGTCCATCGCCACATTGAGCGACACGCCATGGTAGGTGCAGCCATTGCCGCGCACTTTGAGGCCGAGCGCGGCGATCTTGGCGCCTTTGCGCGGCCCGCCGGCGATATAAATGCCGGGCGCGCCGGCGATGCGCTCACCAGCCAGATTATACGCCCCCAGCACATCGATGATCGCCTGCTCGATTTTTTCGACGAATTGTCGGGCGTACAACTTGCCGCCCGGCTTGTTGCGGCGCAAGTCCATCAGCAGGTAAATCACCACCTGGCCGGGGCCGTGGTAAGTGACTTCGCCGCCGCGGTCGGTCTGCACCACGGGCACGCCATGGGCAGGCGTGCCGGCGCCGGCCAGCAGGTGGGCACGGTCGGCGCCCAGCCCCAGCGTGAACACAGGCGGATGCTCGACGATCCACAGTTCGTCGGTGGTGTCGGGGTCGCGCGCGTCGGTAAAGGCACGCATGGCGGCAAACACCGGCTCGTAGTCGGCACGGCCGAGGTCGCGGATGATCGCCTGCGCAGGGCGGATGGGGAGCATGGGGTCGTCAATCGGGGCTAAGGGGGCCCCGCCATTATAAGCGAGGGCTCAGCCGGATGCTGCTCAGAGGCCGCATTAGCATAGTGACATTCGTCGCCTATGCCGCGTTCGCTCATTTGGTATCGATGTCTGGAACAATGCCGATGTATATTTGTAGTTAGCCAAAGATTTCGGCGTGCGTTCCACAACGCGAAAAAACCAATGATGGGCATTTCCCAGAGTCGTCGAGCAGATACACAAGCAGGAAGTCGCCGCCAATATGACATTCCCGGTGGCGTTCCCACTTGCCGCTGAGTGAATGATCATGCCATTGAGCTGGAAGCGGCCCATCGTTTGCGATCAGAAGCATCATCGCTTGTTTTAGCCGCGTCATGTCATACCGGCCCGAATGAGGCAGCGCCGACCAGTCTTGAAGGAAGCGCTTCGTGTAGCCCGATTGCCGGGGCAGTGTCGTCCGCCTATTTGCCGCTGGCTTTTTCAAGGTCATCGAAGAGCTCGGCGGCGGTGGCAAAGCGGGCGCGCCTGCTCTTGATAATCTCCTCGGCCTCGGCCATTGCCGCAAGCGTGGCGGCGTTAGGTGTCCTGGAACTGAACGGCAGCGTCTTGTCGTCGATAACATGGTTCAGGAACATGCGCACCGCATCGGGAAGGGTTAAGCCCATCGCCGCCAGTGTTTCGGTCGCCTGCGCCTTGGTCGTTTGGTCCACACGGACGCGTATTGTGGTCGTCGTTGAAGCGGTCATGATGACTTCCCTGATTGTGCATCTCAAGACCATGTTATCGCGCGCGGAGCGTCGCCGCAAACTGCGATTCGATTGAACGCCAGCCCATCTATCCAAGTGCAGAAAGCCAGATGACCGCCTTGATCCCGAACAAAGCAATCGCTCGGCGATATTGATCGCAGCGTGCCACCAGCCGCATTAGCATAGTTGAAATGCTTCGTTGCTCCGCCAGACGGGCGCCGATAAGCTGGGTGCTCGACCATCACCCGTTCACCGCCATGGCCGCCGTCCTCGACACCCGTTTCGACATGCAGCCGTTCGACGCTGCGCTGGGCGCGGCCATCACCGGACTCGACCTGTCCGTCCCGCTGAGCCGGGAAGACTTCGCCCTGATCCACCGCGCCCACCTCGACCACCATGTGCTGGTGTTTCGCGGCCAGCACATCACGCCGGCCCAGCAGGTGGCCTTCAGCCGCCGCTTCGGCCCGCTGCAAATCCATGTGCTGCGCCAGTTCCAGCTGCCCACCCAGCCGGAAGTGCTGATCATTTCCAACATCAAGGAAAACGGCCACCGCTCGGCCTGGGCGACGCCGGCCATTTCTGGCATTCGGACCTGTCGTACAAGGCCGTGCCCAGCCTGGGCTCGATGCTGCACGCGCAGGAGTTGCCGCTCAATGGAGGCGACACCCTGTTTGCCAACCAGCACCTGGCCTGGGACAAGCTGCCCGGCTACCTGCGGCGCGCCATCGAAGGACGCAGCGCCGAACACAGTTACCTGGCCAAGTAGGCCGAACTGCAAAAGCGCAGTCCGTGGCGCCCCGACCTGACCCGCGCCCAGATCGATGAAGTGCGGCCGGCCGTGCATCCGATCGTGCGCACCCATCCGGACACCGGGCGCCGCGCCCTGTTCGTCAGCGAGCACTTCACCACCCGCGTAACCGGCTTGCCCGACAGCGAAAGCGGCGCCCTGCTGGATGATTTGTTTGCCCACAGCACCCGGCACGACTTCATTTACCGCCACCAGTGGCAGGCGCACGACATGCTGTTCTGGGATAACCGCTCGGTCATGCACCTGGCCGCCGCTTGCCCCGACCACCAGCGCCGCATGCTGTACCGCACCACCATCGAAGGCAATGCGCCGTTCTGACCCACGCCGATATAGGAAACCACCATGAAGCTGTTGAACAAGGCCGCATTCGCCATCGCGTGCGCCGCCGCACTGGCATCGAACCCGGCCCGGGCCGAAGGCCGCATCCGCATCGCGAGCAGTTCGGCATCGTGTACCTGCTGCTGAACGTGGCGCAGGACCAGAAGCTGATCGAAAAGCATGGCCGCAAGCAGGGCGTGGAGATCGACGTCGACTGGGTCAAGCTGTCGGGCGGGGCCGCGATCAACGATGCGCTGCTGTCGGGCTCGATCGACATCGCCAGCGCCGGCATCGGGCCCCTGCTCACCGTCTGGGACCGCACCGCCGGCAAGCAGAACGTGAAGGGCCTGGCGTCGCTGGGCAACTTCCCGTATTACCTGATCAGTACCAATCCGAACGTCAAGACTATCGCCGACCTCAGCGAGAAGGACCGCATCGCATTGCCGGCGGTCACGGTGTCGGTGCAGGCGCGGATTTTGCAGATGGCGGGCGAAGCAGTGGGGCACGGCCGAGTTCAAAAAGCTCGACCGCTTCACGCAAGCCTTGCCGCATCCGGACGCGGCCGCCGCGATCATCGCCGCCCAGAGTGAGCTTCGAGGTGCACCGGGGCGACCGCCTGGTGCTGCTGGGGCCGTCCGGCTGCGGCAAGTCGACCCTGCTCAAGGCGATCGCCGGCTTCATTAGGCCGCGCGCCGGCAGCCTGACCCTGGACGGCCAGCCGATCCTGCGCCCCGGGCCGGACCGCTTCGTGGTGTTCCAGGAATTCGACCAGTTGCCGCCGTGGAAATCAGTGCTGGGCAATGTCATGTTTCCGCTGCTGGCCGGCGGCGTGAGCAGGGCCGAGGCACGGGCGCGCGCCCTGCACTGGATCAACAAGGTCGGCCTGTCGCCGTTCGCCGACGCCTATCCGCATACCTTGTCGGGCGGGATGAAGGCGCGCGTGGCGATTGCGCGGGCGCTGGCGATGCAGCCGGCCATCCTGCTCATGGACGAGCCGTTCGCCGCCCTCGAGGCGCTCACGCGCCGCAGCATGCAGGAGCAATTGCAAACCTTGTGGGAAGAAGTGCGCTTCACGAGGTGGGCAACCGCATCGTGCTGCTGTCGCCCCACCCGGGCCGCGTGCGCGCCGAGCTGAACAGTCAGTGCGCCAGCAAAGCTGGCAAGAAGTAGTTGGTGAAAGTCCAATACGGAGAAGAAATGGCGAATTACTCTGGCCCCGAGTCATGCGTTGCACACCGCGAGGTGTGGGGCGAAGCGTTGACAGGGGA
>NZ_WHJG01000059.1 GCF_011682175.1 Massilia frigida | reverse complement strand
CGGCCCGGAGTGGATGAACCCGGACGCTTACCGATTACTTACTTTATATTTTTCCGCAGACGACGACGGTCGGTCTGAGATCATGAACACGGCGCTCGACTATGCTCGGGTTCATCAGAGCCGAGTTATCCACAACAAGGCTTAAATACACTGGCCGTCCACGCGGCGCTTCGCTTGCTTCTCTCGGGTGCGAGACTGCGATCCGCGTCATCCGCACCACGGCCTCGTCGCGACGACGGTCATCCATCCGAGTGTAGGCTTCGATAATTTTGTCTAAGTTCTTCATTTCCCTAAATCATTAATGTAAGTCCGACGCAAACCATATCCTTGCGGCAATTAATTTGATACCCGTAGTAAATAAGCGTTTACATGGCGGTCAGCGGACAAATAACCACAAATTCCCACAGCAGCGGCTCTACTGTAGGGAGTGCGATCAACTATCGTACCCGCGAAGAAACTTCCTAGTTAAATTTTGGTGTCATATTTGACGTCAAAAACAACACAATCTTGTAAAAGCACGAAAAAATCGTGCGATGACCAAAGCCTCCCAACCAGAAACACTCACCCGAACTACGCTTCGGTTACCAACCTCGCTCTATCACGAGCTGGAGGAGGCCGCCAAATACAATGGCCGCTCGATCAATGCGGAGGCTGTCGCCAGGCTGCAGGCTGCCTCTGTAAACGACCAATTTTCCCGCCTATTTGCCGAGCTGGCCGAAATCAAGGCGATGGACAAAGAGATATTGAGCACGGTCGCAGACCGTCGTCCTTAACGCCGTCCCTACCCCGCACGCAACCCCGCCATATAGCGGGGTTTTTTTTCGCCTCCGCGAAACCGAACATTGGACACCGTCGCGTTTAGCCAACTAGACCTCGCGCCGCGAACCTCAAAGTAAAGATTATTTTCGCCTCCGCGAAACTGTGGCGAATTATATTACCATTTGGTGTTGACAGAAAAATTACCATTTAGTAATATCATCAACACTACCTCAACAAGGAGCAATGATGATGAACTTTACAGTTACGATCAGAACAATATTTGCAGTCACGCAATGCGTCGCCCTTTCGATGACAAGCTTCGCCGCATATTTGGACGCCGCCGATACTCAAGGTGATGTTCCCTACAGCATCACCGTTGTCCCTAAGGCGGCCTAAGATGTCCAACGCCATTTACGCCGCCGCCATCGAAAGCGCCGTCAAGCGCGCCCTCGCGAGCGCGCATGCCGGCCCGGATGCCTACTTGACAGCATTCACCTTTATCGGTGCGCTGAGCGGCGCTCTCGATGCGTTTGACCACGCACTTGCCGTCAGGATTGATGAGGTATCGAACAAGGCAAGCAACAGTACGAGGCGCTCGTGATGTCCATGCAGCTCACACCTTGCCGAAATAGAGACGCCACGGCAATTCTCCGAAACTTTTGCCGTGCACACGTCTGCACACCTGATTTGGTTTCGGCCGACGGGGCCCAGCTCGACCTGCTGATGGTCTTTGCGCTGATGCGCCGACGCGGCTATCACGTCAGCGAGCCACGTCGACCGCAACAACAGTTGAACAGAAAAGCTACCACCTGGCTTGTCGACGTCACGCTGCCAGCAGGCACGTCCGTCCAACTGGCATTCCCCACATCAAACACGCCGTGACTACCAGCCGCGCGTGACGAAATGCCTTCTCCTACCTTGGAATCATCATGAAAAAGAACGCAACAAAGCCAGCCGCAGTGATCGCAACCGCCGCAAATGACGGAGTTTTCGGCATCCACCGAATAAACGAGATTCGCCCATCACCGGATAACCGCAAGCGCTTCAACCAGTTAGCCCTTAAAGAACTTGCCGATAGCATCAAGAGCATCGGCGTGGCCCAGCCAATCCTGATCCGTCCGGTTGCGCCAACCGCGGACGCGCCTGAGCGCTACGAAATCGTTGCCGGCGAACGCCGTTGGCGCGCGTCCATCATTGCGGGGATCGAGGTCATACCCGCGATGGTTCGTGAAATGTCGGACCGCGAAGCGGCAATGATCCGCATCTTGGAGAATTTGCAGCGTGAAGACCCGCATCCACTTGAGGAAGCCATAGGGTACGAGCAACTCATGCTCCAGTTCGGCTACAACGCCGACCAAGTTGCCGACGAGATCAAGAAGAGCCGCTCCTACGTCTACGGTCGCCTGAAGCTTTGCGCCCTCACCAACGACGTGCGCGAGCTTTTCCTCGACAATAAAATTTCTGCATCAACGGCTTTGCTGATTGCGCGCATACCAGTGCCCGCCCTCCAAGCAAAAGCCCTGGACGAGGTCATCAATCCTAAAAACGCATACCCAGCGGGAGAGCCCCTGTCGTACCGTAGGGCAGTCGAGCACATTCAAAGTCGCTACATGCTCGACCTGACCACCGCCGTTTTCCCAGTAAGTGACGGAAAACTCCTGGCCGCAGCCGGCGCCTGCACCAAGTGCCCGAAACGGACCGGCAATCAGCCTGAGGTTTTTTCAGACATAAAAAGTGCAGACGTATGCACTGATCCTGACTGCTTTGGCGAGAAGAAAGCTGCACACTTTGCCAAAGTCGTCGTGACAGCAAACAAAAAGGGAGTTCCAGTTCTAGAGGGCGCAGAGGGGAAAATAGCGCTCCAAAACACCTGGCAACGCGACAGTGAACTAGTGAGAGGCGATCAGGCAATTTGGTCGTTCGAGCGCAATGCGCCGAGCACAAAAAATAACGGATCTGTGATCGACTTCCTTGACGAGCGCACTCTGCCGCCAGTTGCGAATTATTTCAAGAACGATGACGGAACCGTAATCGCCTTCTATGATCGCCAAGCGATCCAACAAGCGCTGGAGAAGGTCGGTGCTTGCGAAACGGTCGAACAACATTCTGAACGCATGTCCCTCATCGTCAATGCGCCGAAGACCGAAGCACAGATCGCCAAGGACATTGCCGAGACGGAGCTGAAGGAGGCACGACTCAAGCTTTTGAAAGAAGAAAACGCCTTTCGACTTTCCCTCTACAAAAGATTTCGCGATCGCGCAGCCAACGGTCTTTCGCTAGATTCCCTGCGCGAGTTCGTCAAATTGATTCTGCTCGACAACAATGACTACTCCTTACCGAGCGACATCCTCGACGTGTACGGCGAAGCCAATCACAGCGATGATGACGTGTGCGCTTACATCGACAATGCTTCGCTCCAGGAAGTCCAGCTCATCCTGGTCGACCTGGTTCTTGGAGAATGTCTGCAGGTGGACAGCTGGGACTTAGACAACGGTCAAATCCAATCGGACGATCGTTTTGAAACGCTAAGTCGGATGGCGCGAATTGAAGGCATCGATCCGGCGACCGTTCGGGAGCAGCTTTACCCATCGCCCATCGTCACGTCCGGCATGCAGTACGACGACCTGGTCAAGTTCATTCGCATCAGTCCAGAACGAATCAATGAACTGGCAAAAGCGGTGATTGCCGACGCTTCGCGCTTTGACCTGATAGATGCCCTGGAACGCGCAGCCAAATCGGCTGGATTTGTCTACGCCGCCGGCGGATTCATCATAGCTGGCACAGACGGCGAACATACGCCTGCAGCGGCCGTCGCTGCCGCCGAGACAGTGCCTGTCGGTCAACGCAACGAACAGTCGCAGAAGGTCGTGAAGACTATCAACTCAACCAAGGGCAAGGCCAAGACTGCCGTGATGGCGCCAGTGGAAGCATGGCCATTCCCGAGGTCGCCCGAAATAGCGATTGATAGTCACGACGACACGCTGCCTGCTGAGATTGAAGTCACGCCGGCAGCCGAAGTATCAGAACCGCTCGTAACAGAGGAGATAGTGTAATGGGACGCACGGACGCTATGCTTATCGCGACCAGACGCCTTCGCAACATGGTGGTGAGCGATGCAACCGCCGCTAGCTATCAAAGCTTGGGGGCATACCGCAACGAGGTTCTGCGGCTGGTGGGGAATATCACCGCCAGCTATTACGCCGGCAAGGTGATGCCTGAAGCTGCCCCTGACACGGCGCCCTCAAGCGCGCCGGAACACATGCCTTGGGCTGCGATCGCCTACCCTGCGGAACATCCTTATCCCGTCGCTCTGCGCACCATCGAGGAGCTACGAGCAGCGATCGCGCGGTACGCCTTTATCGATGTTGAAAAGCTGACGCGATACACGGCGAATCCTATGGGAGGCATGGAAATTGATCAGAAGTATGGGCCTTGGGCACTGATCACTGATGTACGCAACAACCAGGTACGCGACCCAAACTATCCTCCCGTTCGCTACGACCGAAACGACGCCGAGACGTTCGCTCAAGCATTGATCGCGCAGGGCTGGCACCACGGCGGCGAAGGATACGTCGATGGTCTCCACGAACTGCTCGGCAGCTTCCTACAAACACATTTGGGAGATACAGCATGAAAAAGCAACCATGTGAGAATTGTGGCGGCAGCGGCTTCTGTTTCGGGAAGCGCTGCACGTGCCAACCAGCAGAGCCGGATCATTCTCGCAAGTCTCTTGCGAAAAACCCTGTTCCGACAGATACCGCGCGCCTCGACTGGACCTTACCCCTACTGACAGGGGCGGTCTCTGATGTTGCTGACTTGCGTGCTGCTGCGTTAGCAGCGGCCCTCATTGCCGGACTTGACGATCGCGCCGCAATTGACGCCGCTATGACTTATGCCAGCCGCGCGCAGGCATCTAAATCCACAACCCGCGATTAATACCAGTCCTACGTAAAGAAACAAAAATGCTACGCTATCTCACCATTCCTAAATTTGCTGCAGAATCCGGATATACAGAGGATGCGATTCGCACCAAAATTAGGGATGGCATATGGTCGCAGGATCAGGTTTGGCTAAAGGCTCCTGACGGCCGAATTTTAATAAATGTACCGGGGTATGAACAATGGGTCGAGACGGCCGGGGTGTTAAAGCTGCATCGGAAAGCAGCATCGAAATCAGTTTCATGTATAAAGGCACCAGGTGCCGTGAGCGCATTGCGCTCAAGCCCACAGCCGCTAATCTAAAGCGCGCGGAGAACCATCGCGCCGCAATCTTGCATGCGATCGCGACAAACAGCTTTGACTATTCCCTCACCTTTCCCAACTCCTCAAATGCGCTGAAGTTCGCCACGCACAAGGGGGATGTGCAACTGCTCGAAGTCTACTTGGAGAAGTGGCTGACCGGCCAGAAGGCGCACCTGAAGTCCAGCACGCATAACGGGTATCGCAAAATCGTCGACGGGCAGCTCGTGCCGTGGTTCGGCAAGTTGACCGTGTCGGCAATCGGGAAGAAGGACGTCAAAGAGAAGCTGAAGGACGTCGGGGCGAGCAACAAAACGCTGGCCAATATTCAGAGCATTCTCCGCAAGGCAATGGAAGATGCAGTCGAGGACGAGCTGATCGAAAGCAATCCTTTTGCAGGCTGGTGTTATTCAAAGAAGGAGATGCCGAAAGAGCGAGATGCAATCGATCCATTCACGAAGGAAGAACAAGCTGTGATACTGCAGAACCTCACGGGCCAGGGACGCAACCTGATCCAGTTCGCCTTTTGGACTGGCATGCGCACGTCCGAGCTCGTCGCACTCGAATGGAACGATATCGACTTTGTACGTGGCGTTGTAGTCGTCTCGCGCGCCATGACACAACAGTCCAAGGAAGCGGAGGGAACGAAGACCGATGCCGGCAACCGGGAAGTTAAGCTGTTAGCCGGCGCGCTTGAAGCACTGCAGGCACAACGTCAACACACTTGGCTTACCGGCAACGAGGTGTTTCAGAACCCGCAGACGATGGCGCGATGGGCGGGAGATCAGCCGATCCGGAAGACCCTGTGGACCTGGGCGTTGAAGAGAGGCGGCGTGCGGTATCGCTACCCGTACCAAACCCGTCACACATACGCCAGCATGATGCTTTCGGCCGGCGAACATCCGATGTGGGTTGCAAGGCAGATGGGCCATGCCGACTGGACGATGATTGCGCGTGTGTATGGAAAATGGATGCCGGACGCCGATAAGCTTGCCGGCTCACGCGCCGAAACGGTATTTGGAACGCCAAAAATTGCGCAACACTAGCAATCCAAAGTTTCTCTAATTGAACATCAGACCCTAGCTGCCCATGCAACCTAGTGCGCGGCGCGGCGCTTTGCCTCAAACGCAAAGCGCGATTTGATCATCTCGTTGATCTGAGAATTTGTATTCACGAAGCGAAGCCGTCTCTTGATCTCATTGAAACTTAAGAAGTCAAGGAGACTAATAAATGCTACGTTGACAAAAGATGACGGTACAGAATCGACACCCTCTAAGGATACAAATAATTCCACTTCAGTTGGTAAGCGTGACACGATGATGTCATGGATGACTTGACCGTCCTCGCCGTTGTAGCAACGGTCGACGAAGTCAAGCACTCTGATCATTCCCATGTGAAATCCTCCTCATCAATATCATCCGGCACAAATTTATTTTTTTGCAATACGATTTTGATCATTGTACCCGGATAGGTAGCGCGCGCGCTTCTACCTACACGTTTTGACGACCCTTTTTTTGTTGCAGCAGAGCAAGTGTACCCGCCCTGGCCCGAAATTATATCGACTGTCCCACGGTTTTTTTCGACTACGTTGCGTATCAGCACATGAAGCCCTGCCCCCATGTTCTTCGGAGTCGTTTGCGTTGTAAACCCCTCAACGCAAGCCATTGCGATTGCTGCTTGATCTGTCGTAAGCTCAGGCCGATGAAGCCTGACGCGCCCAGGTATCCCGACCCCGAAATCCGCGACGCATATGGTGATGTCACCGCTTTTCTCATCGTAGTGCGCGGCACTGCAGCCTACCTCTATTGATGAGTGATCCCTGATATTGTTAAAAATTTCCTCAAAACATACTCTCAACGTTCCGAGCTCACCCGTCTCAAGTCCAAGATTACTCGCTAGCCAAGGAACCAACTCGAAGTGAACATAGGCATGACTACGTTCGTAGCGCACCGTCTTGATGGGCAAAAACTGAGGGCACGTCGGAGGGGCCTGTCGGCCAGCTTCGCTGAAGGCTAGGAGGCCAGACCTTTTGACAAATTCAAACGCGTCGCAGAAATCAGCAGCGTTATGTTCAACGCGAATCCCCATTTGACGACACAGCGATATCAAATTACACAGAACTGTGACGCCACCAACCTGAATTTTCTTCAACTGCATGAAGTCCAAGCAGACGCAGCCCGGGCGACTCTTCAGTTGACGGAAAAGATGCATGACTAAACCCTGGACGGTATCCCTCGTCAGCACTACTGGCAGGACAATAATTATTGGGTTCTCTGCGATGTTTCTCATATGCAAATCCATGGTCGAGAGGACAATGATACACCCAACGTGCCAGGGAGAAGATGGTTAGTCACAATGACAGTAATATGACACCCATCTAGCACTAGCCCTACAGCTGCTTGAAGTGTCGCGGGTTCGATTCCCGCCGCCTCCACCACCGCATTTTTTGTTTCAAATCCAGCATCATCCAACGCCGTCCACGTGACGGCGTTTTCACACCTGCCTCCCCTCTAGAACAGCCACCTTCCGTTGGGGACAATCATCCATCTTGTCCATCACGCGTCCATCTCAATCCGGCCAGGATGAGGGTACATTTGGTGGTATTGGACAGACATCGACCTGCGTGCGACCACGTTTCTGCCTGGAAGGAGCAGAAAGCATTCAAATCGGTTGGCACCGCGCTGGCCGACTTGATCGCGGCCCACATGGTGGCCGGGCAAGCCTGAACTTTTGCTGCCAAACCGTCACGTCCGCCACGGCCAGGCCAGCTGTCCTAAGTACGACATCGGCGCTGTCTCGTCGCGCAGTCCGACCTCGCCTGCGCGCACGCCCTGCCGCTCATGATGGAACGTCCCGAACAGATGATCCCAGATCAGCCAGAATTCGCCGAAATTGACCTGCGCATCTTCGTAGTCCCGTTTATGGTGCCAGCGATGAATTTCGGCCACGCACAATACCTGCCTGAGTATCCCGACGCTGTAGTCCACGTTGGCATGCTGAAACGCCAGATGCACCGCAACGATCGCCAGCCAGCATCCGATGATCTCGGGCGGCGCGCCCGCGAAAACGGCGACGGTTATTCCTGGCGCACCGAGCACAAGGGCACTGAGCGGATGCCTGCGCTCGCCATTGAGCCAGTACAACCGTTCGGCGCTGTGGTGTATGGCGTGCAGCTTCCATAGCCTTACATTGCTGTGGCTGGCCCGATGCATGCTCCACAGGCCGAAATCGATGATCGCGCCGGCCAGCAGCACCTGCGCCCAGGTCGGCCAACGGGTCGGCCAAAGGCTGGCAACCGGCAAGAATTGAACAAGGAAACTGGCGCTTTCTGCCGTCAGGAAAATCAGCGTCAGGCTGACCAGGGCATGCAGGATATCGACACCCGTGTCACCGTGGTCGGACAACCAGGCAGGTTCATATGGCTGCAGGTGCTCCAGCAGCGCGACACACGCCATTCCCAAGCCGGAAATGAGTGGAACCAATGGCCAGTACGGAAGATGGTTCGACGTCGCGGCAAGCAGGGCAAGGGCACAGCCGCCAAAAATGATCGGATAGGCGCCCCAGCGCACAATGTATTTGATGACAGGTTTCAAGATGAACTCCAGGCAGTGAACAAGGCATCCATGCTGCCGCAGTTCTCTGCGCCGGAATTGAATGAAAGAGCTATCTGTGCCGTGGCATCTTGCCCAGCTGCGCCAATGCGCTTGAAGGGCTCAGGCCAAACATCTCCACGAACGTCCGCGTGAAATGGGCCTGGTCGGAGAACCCCGCACCATGCGCCGCATCCGTCAGCCGCTCGCCCGCAAGCACCTGTTCGATCCCGCGTACCAGCCGCAACCACTTCTTGTAGCTGCGCACCGGCATGCCGGTCGCTTCGCGGAACCAGTGCGAAAACCGGCTGCCGGACATGCCCAAGGCGGCAGCCATGGCGGCACGGTCTGGGGAGTTCTCGTGGTCGAGGGACGAATGCAGGATCTGCAGCACCGCGTCGAGCCTGGCATTGCGGGCCGGCAGTGCACCGAGCTGCAAGCGTGCGCGCAAGGTATCAAAGCTGCGCTCGTGCGGCATGTCGTCCCCGAACGACGCCAAGACGATCGCTGCCAGTCCTGCCGGAGCTTCGATAATCCGGTCCGATGCTGGCATCATCGACACGATGGCGCGTGCCTCATCCGTCGTGGAGTCTATGTACAGCGACATCATATGGCCTGGCATGAGCTGGTGCGCAGTATTTGCGGGGATAAACAGGGCATGGGCCTGCATCGTGCCGCAGTCCGCTGCCAGCTGCACCGGTGCGCCGATGCCAATGCTTAACTGGTGGGCCCAATGCTTGTGCCGGTGATTGTCGCCGGCCTCGCCGCGAAACAGGCCTATGCCCGGGCGCATCGCCATCTTCCCTATCCATGCCATTTCCATCGCCGATACGGTTCCCGCGTCCGGCATGACCGCTGCATTTTTCTTCATCGTGGAGCCGCTGTCTTCATTTTCAACTTTCAGGATAATGTCATGGATTTGGGGTTGATATCTGGTCGCCGTTTCTGAGCCGGTTCACTGTCACAGAAATCAACTCGGTCGCTGACTTTTGCATCTAGGACGTTCGCCGTCCGCCAGTTGCAGGGGAGTATATCGAGCTCTGTACTCGGCTCAGAAACGCCAAACCGCTGTCTGAACCGATAGTTTCGAACGTCGAGCGCACGGCCCAACTCATCTTGGCCAATAAGCATTTTCAAGGAACTTCAAGCTCAGAGATTTCCGATGCCTGCCAAATTGCCGCGACTATTGCTTCGTTGATTTCATATGCCGAGTCAGCCTCTACGGTTCGGCATGAGTTCATAAAGCAAGAAACTGTCAGGCAGGCTCAATATGTTTATTGAGGAAGCCCCGATATGGCAGCTGGACGCGAAGGAAGGCAAAGGCTACTGGGCCGGCGTATTCGCTGAACAGGGCACTACCGGTTAAGCCGACATGGGAGGGGCGCTTGGCCACACCTCGATAGCCAGCGTCGCCCAGAACAGCTTTCTCGGCGCCGTGCGCCAGCGCATGCGCCTCGATCACGTCAGATACGTTTCCAGTCGTTCCCCCGACGCTATGAAGCCGGCGGCGTGCGATAACGCGCGGTCTTAGGGCTGTCGATCTGCAAGCGGCTGGTCGAAGCGCATCCGAGCGCATTGGCTTTGACAGCATGGTGGGCAAAGGCACCACGTTTCACGTGGTGCTGCCGTTGGCCGGAGGCTGAGCGCAAGACCGCCGGAGGCGGGCTTCGGCCTGCCGCTCACCGCGCATGCAAGTTGCTTGAGTGCGGACGGCCCGACACCTGCGCCGATGAAACCCGACGAGCGCCCGTCAAGAGGCGCCCGTATTGCATTTTTTTCATGTCTGCATGTTAAGATTGCCGCTTTGATCTATCCCTGTGGAGGAATTATGGCGTTTCGTATTACCAGGCTTCTACCTGCCGTCCTGCTCGCGTGCGCAACGAGCGGGACCGCGCAAGCGGACACCGCAACGGCGTCGGCGTCGCTGAGTGGCTTCAAATATGAATTGATCGACCTCGACCTGAACGACGGCATCACCCCGGCGTTGACCTTGACGTCCCCGCCTGAGTACGGAGCGCATAGCTACTACGAAACGCAATCGGGCGGCGTCGAGCACGACGGCCGGGACAGCATTGGCGCGACCAGCTTGAGCATGCCGTTCGGAAACTCCACCGCCACCGTCGGCGCCACCGAGTGGCACGTCACCGCGTCACTCAACAATCCGCCTTTGCAGGATCAATTCATGCAGGGATTTGCAATGCAAAGGCTCTATTTCGACGTGACGCCGGCAACCCGGGTGGTCTTCACGGCGGACGCGGTATTGAGCGCCGCTGACGCGGGCGGGCGCAACGCCGGATGGGCTTCGGTCGGGTTCGACGGCGGCTTCTACCCGCAGCAACCGCTTGGAACGTCGATCCCTATCTTCAGCGCGCTCGAGACCAGTGACGGCAACTTGAGCGGCACATTGCGTGCGGAACTGAACACAACGCAAGCAGGTAACGCGTTCCTGCTGGTGAAGGCCCATGCCCTGACCACATTCACCGTCACGCCAGTGCCGGAGCCGGCGTCCGTGACGATGCTGGTGGCGGGTCTGGCACTTGTGGGCGGAGCCGCCTGGCGCCGTCGCCGCTAGTCAGCCAGCCGATATCAGCGGCAGGGGGTAATGCACTACCATTGCTTGAAGCGCAAAGGGCTTGGGATGCGCCCGCCCTCCCCTTTCCGCAATTTTGACGCCGGGCCACACGGAAGGCCTCAGCCGTCGATTGTCAGCCACGACGAGATCGATCGCTTCGCGCAGGATCATTTGGATCGAATCCACGAGGCCTTGGCCAACGAGATTTATCCGCCGAATAATGTGTATTTCGACGACCCTTTGGCCGCGCCAGCGAACCTCGCGTTTTACGTTACCTCCAAGCAGCTCGACGATCTCGCGGCCGGCGCAAAACGGTTTGCAGATTCTCCCGAACGCTTGGGCCGAGAATAGCGTTCGCCAGGCCAAGGGCCGGATTGAGATGACCCGGTCGTTGGCGCAGGGCAAGCCTGCGTCTCGGCCTTTGCCGACGGTAGCGTAACTGGAAAAGGCCAACTGGATCACGGTTTACAACCGCTGCTGACACACGGCTTCTATCCCAGCTATAAATGATCACCTCGTTGCGACCGACAGCCTTGCCCCGCCGCCAACCGTAAACGAAATTAGCTCCGTGTGCATCTCGACAGCTGCACAAATACGCCGGATATCGGGATGCTCGTTCAAACTCAAAAGGACCGTACCCTCCAGGCGAGCCATGATACCGTCTCGCACGCAGGCCGGATGACTGTCATCCTGTAAAGCGCGCCGAGAGAGGCTGTTGGGTGGCATCGAGCACAAACTCGCGCACGTCCGAGAACGCAGCGCCAAACGCCGGCCGCTGCGAGATGAGCGACAGGTAACGCTGGAAGATCTCGCCGCGACACAAGCCATAACCGCGCGCCCAGAAAACAGCGTGTCCCACGATGCAATCGGCTGCTGTAAATGTCTGCCCGCAGACGAACGGCGCCTGCTCCAGCCGCGCAGCAAGCTGGGGTTCGATTTCCTCGCGGAACTTCTTGCGGTATCTCGCCACCGTTCGCGGGTCCCGCTCCGCCTCCGGCAAGACATGCTCGTGGGCGCGAATTTGCCACAGCATCATGTCCATCCAGGTTGATCCGAAGTGAAGAAAATGCAAGTAATCGGCTCGCTCCGGCGATGCATCGGGAGAAGGCGCCAAGCCGGCATCGGGGAATGCGTCTGCAAGAAAAGCGACCATGGCAGCGCTTTCGAGCATGCGCTGCAATGTACCGTTGTCCCACGTAATCTCAAGTACAGGCACAGCATGGTTGGGATTGACGCGCAGGAACTCGGCAGAATACTGGACGGCTGCGTACAGGTCCACGTTCTCGACTTCGAAGGCATCGCCAACGACCTCATGCAACATCCATTTGGTACGTGCGCTTCGGCTGGCCGGGTAATGGTACAGTTTCAGGTGTTGAATCAGCATGGTTTTTCCGGTGTGAACATCAATTGACGGAAGAGGCGGTGCAGACTCATACAAGCCTGGTCTGACGCGTTTCCTTGTCTTGCCTGGCGCAAGGCACAAGTACGCTTCAAGCCGCCACTGCTGGCATCTGGCACGTCGACCTGATTACCTTCCGCTGTCGCCCCTTCCTTACTCACTGCAATGCCAGACAAGGCAATGTTCGTCACGATTGCTGCATGTCGGGATTCCATTCCAAAGCAGGCAGCGCCAGTCTGGCGCTTTGCAGCTCGTCCGTGAAGGCCGATATTTGACATTTTTTATGTCAAAATGGACAAATGAAAATCATCACAGTTCTGGTGTTGGATGGCGTGTTTGACAGCAGCTTGTCGATTACGCTCGATACCTTGCATGCAGCTCAGGCCATTCTTGCGGCGCGCGGCGGTGCGCCGCAATTGCAGGTCAGGACCATCGCCGCCAAAACGTACACGACTACCGGCGCCGGATTGCGGCTGAAAGCTGACCTCAGGATCAAGACCGTCAAACAGGAGGTATCGGACTGGATCATTGTTCCAGGCCTTGGTTACCGTTCGGATCAGGAGCTCAGCGCCTGTTTTGCGCGCAGCGACACCATGCAGGCGATGCACTGGCTGGCTGCGGCGGGAGCGGGCACCGCTAAGATTGCGGCTTCATGCAGTTCAGCGTTTCTGCTGGCGCAAGCCGGTTTGCTCAACGGCCGCAAGGCGACCACGGCATGGTGGCTCGCCCAGGCATTTCGCGCGCGTTATCCCGCGGTGATACTCGACGAAGCGCGCATCCTGGTGCGCGATGGACCGTGCCTGACTGCGGGCGCGGCCTTGTCGCAGCTGGACTTGATGCTGGCCATCGTGTCCGACGTGGCGGGGGAGTCGGTGGCGCATTTGTGTTCGCGCTATTTGCTGATCGATCAACGCTCTTCGCAGGCGCGCTACATGATGCGCGACCATCTGGAGCATGAAGACCAGACGGTGATTGCGGCGGAGCGCTGGATCGATGCGCATCTGGCGCAGCCGATGACGGTGACTGCGCTGTCGTCCGAACTGGCGCTCTCGCCCAAGACGCTGGCGCGACGTATCAAAGCCGCGACCGGCGTATCGCCAATCAAATTCATTCAAGGGCGGCGTTTGTCACAAGCGACCCATTTGCTGGAAACGACGGCGCTCTCGATCGACACAGTCGCGGCGCAGGTCGGTTACCAGGACAGTACAGCCTTGCGTAAATTAATCAAACGCGAGTTTGGCGTGACACCGAGTACCTTGCGCTAACCCATCTTTGCCACTGGCATCCATCCGCGCCACTATTCGCCAATCCCTGCGCACGTGAGCGTCGCCACCCGGCACCTCCCGCGCTGGGCCGGCACCGACAGTCAAACGCCTGTCACCGCCGCCATCCCGGCCCTCCATCGCAAGCACACTCCCCCCAAGCACGGCATTTGCATAATCACAAGTCCATCGAATCTTTTCACAACACTACCTTGCGCCGTATCAACTTACCAAAACATATCATCAGCAGAGCATATATTTACGCTATCCTTTTTTATCCCGCCGCATACCGTCCGTCCAGGAGGTTGATTGAAACATATCCGGTTCCCCAGCGCGCTGGCGTCGCTGATGCTGTTCGCCGCAGCGCTGCCGCCGGCGAGCGCGGCGGACGGCAAACGGACAGCGCCGCTGACATCCATACGGCTGCAGGATCTCGCGCTCGCGCCCTTCGCTCCCCAACTGAGCAAGACCGACAGCGACAAGCTGGCCGAGGCCTGGATGTCCCTGGTCGGCCCTGCCGATCCGGCACTGGCGGTGGGTGCCGTGGAGCTGCTGGCGGACGCCCCGCCCGAGCTGAACGCCGCCATTGCTGCGCGGCTTGCGCATTCCGACCGCCTGGCCAAGGCGATCGATGCGGCATCAAGCGATCTCAAATCCCGCATCCGGAATGGACGGGCGATGGGTATCGCCAAACTGATGGATTACGCGCCTGAACCCTTCCTGCTAGAACTGAAGAATGCACTAGCCTCAGGCAAAACCGAGCGCATCGTCATGACGCTTGCAGCTTCCAACAATTTCCGCCGATTGCCAGGCGCGGCGGTCGATCACATCGTCAAGGCGCTCGATACCGACCGGCTTGAAGGCCAGGCGCGGGATGAGCTGTTTGGACTGCTGGCCAATTTTCCCGACCAGCTGCAAGCGCAGCGGCCCGTGTTCGAGCGCTGGCTGGCGGACCAGGCCGACTCGCCACTGGCGCGCCAGCGGCAAACCCTGGCGCGCACGGCCTTGCTGGCGATGGGGGCGCCGCTGGAGCAGGAACAGATTCGCAAGGCCCTGCTGTCGAACGACCTTGCCCAGAAGCGCGCAGCCCTGCGGCGCCTGAAAACGCTGGACGCGCGCGCCCGCGCCGGCTTGTCGCGCGAATTGGCCGCGCAACTGTGGGGAGAAACCACAGGCGACGACTGGACCAGCGCCTACGACTTGCTGCGCGCCGCCGATCCGGCCTACCTGAATGCGCTGTATCAGGAAAAGGATGCCCAGGCCATCCGCACCACGATGCAGGCCGACATCGCCGCACGCTGGATCAGTCTTGCGTCCGACGCGGCGCGCGCCACGCTTGCCGCCTTCCCGCTCGATATGTACCAAGCACTCAACGACAAGCCGGCCCGATGCGAGGCAATCGGCTACCAACTGGCGCTGCTGACCGCGCGCAGCAAACTGTCCGCAGGCAGCTTGCCCGATTTCTGGAGCGCGATTGTGGTGCGCGAGCACGATTGCCGCACTGCCCACGGGGCGGCGATCGATGCCTACCTGCTGGCGGAACGCAAACACGGCGACCCCGCCCCGGCGCTGGCCGCGCTGATTCGCCGGCATGGCCTGGGCGAGCTGACCGAGTGGTCCACCGGCTCGGGTCAACTGGCGGCCGCGCTGTCGCCCGCACTGGACCAGCGCCTGCTTGGTGCCGATTGGGCCGGCGCCAGGGACATGATGCTGGCCGGCGCACGCCCCGGCCCAAACATCATCGACAGCGATGCATTCTGGACCAGGAACAAGCCCGGGCAAGCGGGGCTCGACGAGCGAACGTTCTTGCGTATCGTACAAGCAGCCGGGGGCGCGCCGCCGCCGGTGCTGCGCACGGTCGCCGGGCTGGCAGCGGACGCGGCCGACCCCGCCGTGCGCGCGGCGGCGCTGCTGGCACTGGCCGCCAGCGGCCGCCTGGTTGCGGAACAGCAACTGTTTCACGCCGCGCTTGCCGATCACAACGACATCGTTGCCAAGACCGCGCTGGTTCTTTTGGGAATGGCCTACGAGCGCGCCACGGTGCCAGGCGAACTCAAACCGATCCCGATGGAGCACCTGGGCCTGGTACTGACCCGGCCGGACCTGTCCGAAACGGCAAAGCTGGTGTTGCAGCGCCTGGCACGTTTCGGTGCGGCCTATGCACAGTTGCAGGTCGAGCAATCCACATGGTCGAGCAATGCGCCCGAGTCCTGCTGGCGCCTGAGTGCCGCGCGCCCGCTGGGCAGCGCGGCCGGCGTGGCCCTGCTCGCGCCCGGTCCGACCGAAACCGGATACCAGGCCGTGCGCGCCTGCGCCGGCCTGTTGCTCGATCCGCGCCTGCCGCTGGCGCGCCTGGTGCGCCAGCCTGGCGCCCTGCCCGACAGCCCGCCGGCCGCCACCCTCGCCGCCCTGCAATCGCTATGGGAAAGCGGCGAATTCCAGGCTGCCTCGCTGGCACTGCGCGCCGACGTGGCGCGCATGGTGATCGGCGCCGCCCGCAACCTGCCCTATGGCTTGGGCACGCAATCGACGCTGGCGTGGTGGGAACATGCCTTGCAAGACGCTTATCCGGGCGACGCTGCCGAACTGCGTGCCCTGCGCCGCGGGCGCATGTGGATGGCCGCCCTGGTCGGCATACCGACGGCGATTTTTCTGCATCTGGGCGTATGGTGCATTCTCCTGACAGGCTACCCCAATTCGCCCACCTTGCAGGCGGTCGTATTCTGGAACCCGGTGGTGCGCAAGGTGCTCGGCTTCGGCTACATCGACCTGGTCCTGCTGTATGTTCCGCAAGCGAGGCGCCGCCTGTTTGCGCCCTTCCTGCCAGAATTGCTGCGCGACGTAAACGGCGGCGACGGCACCGAGCCGCAGGCCTACTTTGGGGAAAGCAAGGTGCTGCACCGGCCCGCCCGCATCGGAGCCGCCAGCACGACGGCGGTGACGCAAGCGATCACGGTCGCGCTGGCGAAGCATCGCGGGCGCGTCCTGTTGCAGGGCAAATCCGGCCTGGGCAAATCGAGTTTTCTCCGCTTCTGGCTCGCCAGGCGCGCGGCCGGCAGCTACGACGTGATGGCTTACTTGCGCGCCGACCAGTGCCGCACTGGGGTGGAAGCGGAAATCAAGCGCCGCATGCAGGGTATCGGCAACGACCCCAACCTGCTGCACGCTATGATCTACGCGGGCAAGCTGTCGGTCTACATCGATGGCTACAACGAAGTCGACCTGGCGACCCAGGAGGAAATCACTTCCTTCGTCGCCAACTACCCGCATGGCAACATCCTGGTGACCAGCCAGATCCCCTTGCGCGGCTTGTCCGGTATCGAAACCTTTGAACTGCAAGCCCTCGACCACGGGCAGGTACGCGAGTTCCTGATGGGCAGGGCCAGCATCCTCGCGCCCGATGCCGTCCTGACCGGCGCCGCATTCGAGCGCGCCGCTGGCGCATTCCTCGACGACACCTGGAGCCAGCTGCAAGCGAGCGAGGAAGAACGGGCCTTCCAGGAAATCCTGGTCAACCCGATGGACCTGACATCGATCGCGATACTGCTGTCGGAGGGGGGAGTTCCCGACTTGCTGGCGCTGGAAAACCAGCAGTTCGAGCACGTCAAGCGCCACCTTGCCGCCCACGGCACGCCGTTTCGCACGAAAGCCTTTTCGCGCGCCCTGCTGGCCCAGCGGCGCGACGACAGGGAAGACTTGGGCGAGTTGCCGTTCAAACCCGAAGTGGTTCAATTGCAGGCGGCCAAGCTGGCGCAACTGCATAGCTTTACCGATCCGGCGGGTAAGGTCACGGCCCAGGAAGTGCGTTTCCGGCACGAGCGCATCCGCGATTTCTTCACCCACTTCAGCTTCCTCGACATGCGCGCCGACGAGCAGGCGACCTACGCCAACGATGCCCGCTTCGCCGGTGTCTTTCCCTACCTGGCGCGCAGCATGCCGGCCGGGGCGGCCGTGGCACTGCGCGAGCAGCTCATCACCCTGGCCGCCAAGCTGGAAGACCACCGTGTCAGCGACAGCTTCGTGCGCGAGC
This sequence comes from Massilia frigida, assembly GCF_011682175.1. GTDB lineage: Bacteria > Pseudomonadota > Gammaproteobacteria > Burkholderiales > Burkholderiaceae_D > Telluria_A > Telluria_A frigida. The sequence continues at coordinate 14,524 of NZ_WHJG01000059.1, read as the reverse complement.
TGAGCTGGCGGCAGCGGCTGACCGCGGACGATCCCGCCTGGATGCTGGCACATGACCTGCCTCATGCGCGCAGCGCCGAAACGAGCTTGCTCGACCTGGTCCGCACCCAGGCAGGGATCGAGGCGCGCGTTCTGGCCTTACAACAGGAAATTTCCGCATCGCGCAAGATGACCCGCATCCTGGCCAGCGCCGATCCCGCCGAACTGATCGACCTGGCGCAGCAGATGCTGGTGCACATGGGCGCGCGCGCCATGCCATCCACGATGCCCTTCAGCATGTTGAGTACGCCCGACGGCCAGCCTTTCGTGCTGCTGGCACTAAGCCAGAAGAGCCTGATTCGTCCGTTTCATGTCGAATTGCTGCGCGCGCGCATTGACGCGATCAGCCTGCCGAAACTCGTCATCGTCAATTCGCAGGTGGGAACCGAGCCGGCCCAGCGCATCGACGAGCTCACGGCGCAGGTGCGCGATGCCTTGCGTGCCAGTGGCGCCCTGGCCCTGCCCGCTGTCGAGCTGTACCAGGATTACTACGCATCGATTACCGATGGCGCGCAAGCGGCGCTCTGGCCGCGCCTGGCTGGTCTGCGGCCACCGGGCGCACCGGCTTAACCCACCCAGGAGGCAACATGATGACGCACTGGACCCGCATTCTCATCGGCTGCGCCGCCGCGCTGTTCCAGCCGGCGGCGCATGCCGAGAAATTCGAAAACGCCTACCTCAGCTTTACCATGGACGATGGCTGGCGATGCAAACAGGAAGGCACCGAGTTTGTGTGCCGGGCCAACAAAGGACAGGCGCAAAAGGAGGCGATCATCATCATGGCAGCCAAGGAAGCCGGTCCTCAAGACACGCTGTTCAACTATACGGCGCATTTGAACGTCACGCCGAAAACCGGAAAAATCGTGCAGCCGGCCACCCAGGTCGTCATCAACGGGACGGTCTGGGTGGACAGCCTGCAACTCGGATCGGAGGTCGAGAATTACTACACCCGCTACGCGGGAACGGTCAAAGATGGCATCGGCGTCTTGTTTACCATGTCGGCGCACACGCGTTACTACGAAAAGTACAACGGCGCCTTCACGCTGGCACTGCATTCCTTGAAATTAAAGCCCATCAAAATGCGTCCCAGGTAGCGTTGACGGCCGGCCGTGCGCCGGGTCCGATGCATCGAAAGCCCTTCTTGACGCTGATGCGACACCTGTCGCATAATGGTGGCACCCGTCGCGCAGAGACCATCCCATGGCAATTCCTTCGATATCCGAACTCATCATCCTCAAGGCGCTGTGGCGACAACAGCCGCTCAGCGCGCGCGAAATCCACCAGCAGATCGAAGACGAGCTTGGCTGGTCATACTCGTCGACACGCAAGACGCTGGAGCGCATGCTGGACAAGGGCTCGCTGCGCCAGGCCACCCTGCACGGGGTGCAAGTGTACGAAGCCGCGCTTGAAAAAGTCGGCACCCTGGCGAGCTTTGCGCACGACTTCGGCACCCGCGTCATGGAAATGGCAAGCCCGTTCCCGGTCAATATGTTCACCGGCAGCAAGCTGGTCGACGATGCCGAACTGGCGCAACTGGAGCAACTGCTGCAGGACTGGCCGGAACCCGATGGTGGCAGCAAATGAATCCGACCGATCTGCTGATGTTCCGCTTCCTGCTGGCCAGCGGCGGCTGCATCGCCGCCGGACTGGCCGTATGGGCCGCGATGGCGCTGTGCCGGCGCGCCCTGCCCGCCATCGCCTCGCAGCGCTCGGCCTGGCTGCTCGCCCAGCTCACCATCGTGGCGGCCTTCCTGCTAATCCTGCTGCCGCACAGCGAGCGCCTGCGCCTGGTACCGCCCATCGAAATCGATAGCCCGACGCAAGCGCAGCGCGCCATCGCGGACCACGCCCCCGCAGCGACAAGCAGCGCCAGCGCATCGAGCGCTCCAGGCGTGCAGAGCGCCGGGCGTTCGTGGCTAAGCCTTGGCGCGCAAGCCTGGCTGCTGTGCTACCTGCTCGGCCTTGGCTACGCGATTGCCCGGCTGCTGCAAGCGCGGCGCATCTTGAACAGCCTTGCCGCGGCCGGAGGCCGCCTGCGCGCCCCGCAGCGGCACGACGGCTTCATCCACCCCCTGCCCCTGGACCCGAAGGTCATCGAAGTCGACGCACCGATCTCGCCCATGCTGTTCGGCCTCTTCAAGCCGCGCCTGCTGCTGCCCGCGCATCTGCGCCGCTTCGAGACGACCCAACAGCAAATGATGGTGGAACACGAACTGACCCACCTGCGGCGCCATGACTTGCACTGGATCAGCGCCAGTGTCCTGCTGCAAACCCTGCTCTGGTTCAACCCCTTCATGCGGCTGCTGCGCGCCAACCTGTCGTGGGCGCTGGAACTGGGCTGCGACCGCGATGTCCTCGACGGCCGTCCGGCCATCCAGCGCAAAGCGTACGCGGCGGCCCTGGTGGTGCAGTTAAAACTGCAGCGTTCGCCGGTGAGCAACGCCCTCGCCTTCGGCGCCGTCAGCGCGCCTACCCTGGCCGGCAGGATTGCCCTGATCCGCGAACCGGGCGCCATGCCGCACCGGCGCTGGACACGCCTGGCCGCCCTGGCCGCCCTGGCAAGCGTCCTGATGGGCAGCCTCGCGCTCCAGCCGACACTCGCATGGCGCGCCGAATCCGCCGCGCCAATGCCCGGGCCGGCAGCGCAGGCATCGTCCACCCCCGTCATCCCCGGCGCTGCCACGGACGCCATCAGCTGCACCGAACTGGCCGATGCCGCCAGCGGCAAGCGCCTGGTGCACGAAGGCCAGTGCGACGAGCGCATCACGCCGGCATCGACCTTCAATATCGCCGTCAGCCTGATGGGCTACGACAGCGGCATCCTGGAAGACGAACACGCACCTGCCATGCCATTTCGCAAGGGCTACGTCCACTGGAACCCGGCCTGGCGCACGGCCACCGACCCGACCAGCTGGTTCAAGCACTCGGTGCTGTGGTTCACCCAGCAAGTCGCGTCCCGGCTTGGCGCTGCGCGCTTCCAGGGGTATGTGACAAGCTTCGGCTACGGCAACGGCGACCTGTCGGGCGACCCGGGCAAGGATAACGGCCTGGCCCTGTCATGGGTCAGTTCATCGCTGAAAATATCGCCGGCCGAACAGGTGACATTCCTGCGCAAGGTGGTCAAGCGCCAGTTGCCGCTGGCACCCAAGGCATATGACATGACATTGCGCATCATGCAGCCGGAGACGCTGGACAACGGCTGGGAAATCCACGGCAAAACCGGCACGGCCTCGCCCGTGCTGCCCGATGGGCGCGACGATCCGGAGCGCCAGTACGGCTGGTACGTCGGCTGGGCCAGCAAGGGGCAGCGCACGATCGTATTTGCCCGCATGGCACTGGAGCGCAGGCAAGAAGGCTTCGCCGGCGGCCGGGTCAAGGAAGCCTTCCTGCGCGAGCTGCGAACGCGGCTCGACACGCTGTAAGCGCGCCACCTCCCAACAAAAACCCGTAACAAAAGAATGCCACGCAACCCCGTTCATGCAAACGAGCGGGGGTGGATCACTGTACCCGTTTGCATCCCATCCATCAGAAAAGGAACATCGTGTCGACCCTCTCGCCCAAGCTCACCAAGCACATTGCCATCGCCCTCGTGGCATCCTGTTTCGCCGCCGTCAACAGCCACGCCGCCGACAGCGACGCGCGCATCCGCGCCATCGTCGACAAGGCCATCGGCCCGGTCATGGCCGAATACAAGGTGCCCGGGATGGCAGTGGCCGTGACGGTCGACGGCCAGCCCTATGTGTTCAACTACGGGCTCGCATCGGTCAAGGACAATACCCCGGTCGGCGACGCCACGCTGTTCGAACTCGGGTCCATCAGCAAGACGCTGACCGCAACCCTGGCCTCGTATGCGCAGGTGCTCGGCAAGCTGTCGCTGGACGCGCATCCCGGCACCTACATGCCGGAGCTGAAAGGCAGCCCGATCGACAAGATGAGCGTGCTCAATCTCGGCACCTATACCGGGAGCGGGCTGCCGCTGCAATTTCCCGACGCGGTGACGGGCGCCACGATGAGCGACTATTTCCGCCAATGGAAACCGCAAGCAACGGCGGGCGCCCAACGCCGCTATTCCAATCCCAGCCTCGGCCTGTTCGGGCATCTCACCGCACTGGCGCTCAAGAGCGATTTTGCCGACGCCATGGAACAACAGCTATTCCCGCAACTCGGCCTGAAGAGCAGCTATCTGCGCGTGCCCGACAGCGCGATGGCCAATTATGCGTGGGGCTACGACGAGGACAACAAACCGCGCCGGATGAACCCTGGCGTACTCGCCGCCGAAACGTATGGCGTACGGTCAACAGCCGCCGACATGCTGCGCTTCGTCCAGGCGAATATCGATCCGCAGCGCCTGGATGAGCCAATGCAGCGCGCGGTGCACGGCACCCATGTCGGCTACTTCAAGGTCGGCGCCATGATGCAAGGGCTCGGATGGGAGCAATACCCCTACCCGGTCACCTTGCAGCGCCTGCTGGCAGGCAATTCGAGCACCATGATCATGGAGCCGAATGCAGCGAAGCGGATCACTGCGGGGCCCGGAACGTCCGCCAAGACCCTGTTCAACAAGACTGGTTCGACGGGCGGATTCGGCAGCTATGTGGCCTTCGTGCCGGCGAAAAAAATCGGCGTCGTGATCCTGGCGAACACAAACTATCCGATTCCGGCACGTATTAAAGCGGGCCACGCTATCCTCAAGCAACTCGCGCCATAAACCTGCTGCGTGCCGGGATCAGCGCGGGTCGGACCCGGCAATGGCTGCGGGCGGCAAACCGCCCTCCGCGACGGCGTAGTCGCGGGGGCGGTGCTGTTCCCAGTACTGCAAGACATTCAGGGCGCTGGCCGCATGGCTGCCCCAATGGATGATGAAATGTTCGCGCCAGTGAAACACGGCAGCATCGGCAGCGCCACCATCGAACAGATGAAGGCCGCGCTTCAGGTCGCGCCATATGTCCGCCAGGTCATCGGCAAGATCGCCGAGCATCGTCTTCTCGCAGGGAACATCGAGGGGATTGGCGCTCTCCGAATAGTAATTGACGGGGAGCGCGCCAAAGCGCTTGAACATCGCGCTCCACGCCTCGTGCGATATGGCCGCCGCGTCATCGCCCCAATCGCATTCGCGCTGCGGCAAATCGAGCGCCTGCGCATACAAATGCGCGAGATGGCGGCGCGCGATGCTCATCTGGGCGTCGCCCGGCAGCAAATCGCCTTCGGCCCATTGGCAAAAGGCGCGCACCGATTCGACGAAGGTCGTGATGGCATTCATGGTGTCCTTGTTCAAGCTGTTATTCGAGCGGCCAACAGCGCTCGATGGTACCGCCGGCATGTTCCTGCAAATACGCAAGCGCCCGCGTAGCTAGGCTGGCATCGGGAGAGCGTATCGCCAGGACCAGCGGGTCGTGCGATACCGGGTCCACATCGACGCGCTGCCGCTCGGGAGCCGCGCGCAGAACCAGCGTCAGTTCGGTCCAGCCGGCGTCCCCGGGATACGCGCTGTTTCCATCGGAATCGATATCCGAATCCGCCCCCCACAAGTGAGCGGCAAGCGTGCCAAATTCCGGCCGTGCCCCGGGGTTGCGGAGATAGCCCACCTGGTCGCCTGCATGCGGACCTTCCGCATGCCGGGGAGTCGTCCCGCCCTGCGGACTGTTTTCCGGCGCGGCCCCGACCAGCAGGGAGGCGGGAACGAAGCCGATGCCGCAGCTGGAACAATAGCAGCCATCGACGAACTGGCTGAGCGGCGGCTCTCTCAATGCCTGCGGCAGGCATTCATCGCTAGCCAATTGATACGGCCAGTGCCCTCCCTCGCCAAAGTCGACGCCATACACCGGCGCATGCTTTGCAATCAGCAACAGCTTGGGCGTCGCATGGGCGGATGAACCACATCGGGGACAGGCAAAATCCGTCCTCATGGAGGGCCGACTTCCACGCTGGCTTGCACCAGCGCGCCGATGGCCCCCAGCAGCGCCCCGGCCAGCGCCGGGTCGGCCGCAATGTGCGCCTGATCGAATCCCCTGTTGGCAACCGCGATCACGGGCGACGCCGCGGCGATCACACGCCACCCCATCGTCGTGAGGATCTCGGCCAGGGACGCTTGGGCGTGCACCGCCCGCGCCGAGGTATTGATCAGCGCAACCGGTTTGCTGCTCAACTCGGCGCAGCCGACAAGCCAGTCCAGCATGTTCTTGAAGGCGCCCGGTACGCCATGCGCGTACTCCGGGCTGGCCACGATGACGCCGTCGGCCGCGCTCAGCAAGGCGCGCAGCTCGTGCACCGCTGGCGGCGGATCGGCCTCGATATCGGGATTGAAGAACGGCAGCATGTGCGTGCCGTCGTACAACACAACGCGCGCACCGGGCGGCGCCAGCGCGACCGCCGCGCGCAGCAGCGCGGTATTGGCCGAGTCACGGCGCAGGCTGCCTGAGAGGGCGATCAGAGTTTTCATACGTGAGGCGCAGTTGATCGGAACACGCCATCGTAGCAGAGCCCGACCGATCGCATCGCCTTGTGCATGTCGGCATAAATTTGCCGGATGGACTTGCAGTATCACGTCGGCGCCCACGTCAGCACGCTACGAGCAACGCCTCTCCATTTCTGCAATTTACCAAGCAGGCGCACACCGTTGCGATCGTTCGCGTTCACGCGAGCGAACTGGCGCAACCCATTCCTGACAATCAGCGCGCCACGGTATTGCCTCGTCACCGCATGGGCATACGAGGATGCCCCCGGTTCGCCCATGCGGGATCGATCGCCAGCCATGCCAACAAGGATCTCGCCCGTCGCCTGCGCCGCCGCGCAAGCGGACTCGACAAAAACACGCGCAGCGCCAACCCAGCACGATTGTGATGCATCAAACGCATCGCGCCCGCCGGTAGCATAGTCACTACATCAAATCGCCAGGAGATGGCTGATGTTCACCGCATGCCGCAGGCGCGCCGCCCTGCACTCACTGCGCGCCGAGCACCCGCAGGCGCGTGCGCAGGCGGCTCACCTCGTCGGCCAGGTCGAGCACCAGCGCGGCGATTTCCTCGTTGGCGTCGAGATCGCGCTCCAGGCTCACCAGCCGCCGCGCGCGCCGCAAGTCGGCGCTGCGGAAACGCCACTGCGCGCGGGCATCTTCGTCCAGGCCCAGCGCCATGATCTCGTCGGCGCCCAGCAAACCGTCACCCACATGCCGCACCACCCAGTCGGGCTCGACGCCGCAGGCGCGCGCCAGCTCGTGCAGGTCGAGCGCCTCGTCGTCGAGCAGAACGCCCACGATATCGATATTGGCCATGCCCTACCCTCCCGCCCGCGCACGCGGATTGAAGGCCATGTCGCGTGCCATTGCGCGGTACAGCTCGCGAGCCTTGTCGGTATTTGCCGGCGGCAGGACGACCTCGAGAACGAGATACAGGTCGCCCGCCGGCGTGCCCGGAATGCCGCGCCCCCTGAGGCGCAGCTTGCGCCCCGTTTGCGAGCTGGGCGGCACGGAAACTTCCACCTGTCCGGACGGCGTGGCCACGTCGATGCCGGCCCCCAGCGCCGCTTCCCACGGGGCCACCGGCACGCTGGCATACACATCGCGCCCCTCGATCCGGTAGCGCGCATCGGGATGGAACCCGATTTCCAGGAACAGGTCGCCCGCACCGGCACCGCCACTGCCCGGATGGCCCTGGCCCGCCAGGCGCAATTGCTGGCCGGGCAGCACGCCCTTGGGAATCTTGACGTTGACGGCGCGCTCGCGCGTCACCACCCTGCCATGGGCATCGTGCTCGGGCACGCGCAAGGTCACGGCGCGGGTGGAGCCGTGATACGCATCTGCCAGGTCGATGGAGATGGCCGCGTGGATATCCTCGCCGCGCATCTGGAAACTTGCTCCGCCGGGGCGGGCGCGGCCGCCGACATGCGCGAACAGATCGGAAAAGAAATCGCTGGAACCGGCCGCGCCGCCATCGAAGCCCGCGCCCCAGTCGGGTGGCGGCTGGAATTGCTGCCCCGCGCGCCGGGTGCGGCCCAGCGCATCGTAGGCGGCGCGCTTGTCGGCATCGCCCAGCACGCCGTACGCCTCGTTCATTTCCTTGGTCTGGTGGTCGGCGTCCGGTTCCTTGCTCACGTCGGGATGGTATTTGCGCACCTGCTTGCGGTACGCCTTTTTGATGGCGTCCGCGGAAGCGTCCTGGTCGACGCCGAGGGTCTTGTAATAGTCCTTGTACTCCACGAACGGCGCTCCCGGATCGGTTTTGATCATCCTACAACGCACCCGGCGCAGGCAGCGCACGCTTGCCAGCCACATTTTTTGAAGGAGAAACGCTATGAACGGGTGGGTGAGAGGGATCGGCCTGGCCATGCTGGCGCTGGGCCTGGCGGGGGCCGCGACGGTGTGCGCCGGCACCTGGCTCGGCGAGCTCAAGATGGCGCGCACGATCGCGGTGGAGGTGGCCGACATGGCCCTGCCCGGGGACGCGGCCAGCATCGCACATGGCCGCTACCTGTTCAACACGCGCGGCTGCGCCACCTGCCACGGGCGCGACGGCAGCGGCGCCGCCGTCATTGACGATGGCGCGATGCGGATCGTCTCGCCCAACATCACGGCGGGCGCCAACAGCGCCATCACGCGCTACCGCACGCTCGACTGGGTGCGCACCCTGCGCCACGGCGTCAAGCCCGATGGCAGGCCGCTGATGATCATGCCGAGCGAGGATTACAGCCTGCTCAGCGACGCCGACGTGGGCGCCATCATCGCCTACGTGCGCCAGCTCGCGCCCGTGCCCGGACAGGCGGCGCAGGTGCGCCTGCCGGTGGCGGTGAAAGTCATGTACGCCTTCGGCGCGGTGCGCGACGCCGCCGAAACGATCGACCACAGCGCGCCGCCAGCGCCGGCAACCGCGCCGGCCGTCACGATCGAGCACGGCGCCTACGTCGCGCACAGCTGCATCGGCTGTCACGGAGAAAACCTGACGGGCGGGCGCATTCCCGGCGCGCCGTCGGCCTGGCCGGCGCCGGCCAACCTGACGCCGGGCCATGGCAGCGCCATGACGCGCTACCGCACGCCAGAGAGCTTCATGACGATGCTGCGCAGCGGACGGCGGCCCGACGGCAGCACCATCAGTCCGGTGATGCCGTTCGGAGCGCTGGGCGAGATGAACGAGGTCGACATGCGCGCGCTGCACGCTTACCTTCAAAGCCTGCCGCCGCGCGCGGGCGGGCAGCGCTGAGCGCCCGCTTAACGGACCCGGCGCACCGATGAAATCAGGTTGCCCATCGGTCCGAGACGGTCGTAACGGCCAGGGCCGAAGGTCACGCAGCGACCGCCGAAATCGGCGTGCTTGCAGAACTCCCATTCGCCCTGATGCACGATGAGCGCGTCGGCGCGGTCATTGAATCCGAACTCGGTCAGGTCGCGCGTGTCGTCGCGCAGCACCAGGCGCTCGCCGCCAAAGCCGCTGGAGGAAAACAGTTCCACGTCGCCCTCGCGCTGCCCGCCGCCATCGTCCGCATCGACCAGGCGCGCCGACGAAACCCGGCCGCGCAAGCCGCGCCCCAGATCCTCGTAACGGCCCGGTGCGAAAATGCGGCAAGTGCCACGGTAGCCGGCGTCGCTGCACAACTGCCAGCTGCCTTCCATCACCTGGGCGCTCTGCGCGCTGTCGTTGAAATCGATCCCCGAGAAATCGTCGGCATCGCGCCGCAGGCGCCGGGCGTCGCCCTCCAGGCCACGCCCGGTGAACAGCGCGATCATCCCGCGCGGCCCGCCATGATGGCGCCCGCCGCCATGACGGCGCTCAGGCATGATCTCGCGCACCGACGAAATGGTGTCGTTGAAGCGCTCCAGCGTCGGATACTCGCCCTGCTCGAAGACGACACAGCGGCCTTCGAAGCCGACGTGCTCGCACACCTCCCAGCGCCCGGAGCGCACAATCATGCTCGACGCGCGATCATTGAAGCCGCTCTCGACCAGGTTGGGCGTAGTGGTGCGCACGGTCAGCTCGCGGCCGTCGAAACCATCGCGCGAAAACAGGGTCAGCTCACCGGCGCTGGCGGCGGCATGAGAAAAGATGGCGGCGCCGAGCAGCAGCGCGAGTGTGAAGCGGGATTTGAGCATGGAACCGTCCTTGATGTGCGATGACCGATTGTGACGGCCCCGCGCCCGCCGCGCCAGTGCCCAAGCTGTGAGATGTGTAACAAGTCTTTACGCAGCCCCGGACCAAGCCGCCTCCCACCCTGCCCGCGATTAGCCGGTAAAATCGACGTTTGCTCCTAACGTGTCCACCATGTCCGCCATCCTCGCCCCGTCCGATACGCCCGTCCGCACCGAAATCGCCGCCCTGTGGCGCCTGTCCTGGCCCATGCTGGTCGGGCAGCTGGCCACCGTCGGCATGGGCGTGGCCGACGTGGCGATGACGGGCCACGTCAGCGCCAGCGAACTGGCCGCCGTCTCGCTCGGCGCGTCGGTCTGGTCGATCATCCTGGTCACCGTGATGGGCACCATGATGGCGATTAACACCGTGGTCGCGCACGACATCGGCGCCGCGCAGTACGGCCGCATTCCGCACGTGGTGCGCCAGTCGCTCTGGAAAGGCGTGGGCGTGGGCCTGGTGGCCTGCCTGGTGGCCAATCTGGCGACCCTCGTGTTCGACCATATCGGCCTCACCCCCGACGTTGCCGCCAACGCCGCCATGTTCGTGCATGCGATCAGCATCGGCATGCCGGCCTTTGCCTGCTACCGCGCGCTGTACGGCTACACCACCAGCATCAACCAGACCAAGCCCGTGATGGTGATCGCCGTCCTCGGGCTGCTGTTCAACGTCTTCGTCAACTGGCTGCTGGTGTTCGGGAACTGGGGCATGCCCAAGCTGGGTGGGGTCGGCTGCGCGGTCGCCACCGGCGTGTGCATGTGGCTCATGCTCGGCGCCATGCTGGCCTGGATCCGCATCGCCCCGGCCTACCGCCAGACCTACCCGTTCACGCACTGGGAATCGCCCAACTGGCCGGAGATCGGCGCCATGCTGCGTCTTGGCCTGCCGATCGGCGTGACCTACCTGGCCGAAGTGAGCGCGTTCGGGGCGGTCAGCCTGATGATCGCGCGCTTCGGCGTGGTGCAGGTATCGGCCAGCCAGATCGCCCTTAATTTCTCGTCGCTGGTATTCATGGTGCCGCTCAGTTTCGGCATCGGCCTCATTACCCGCGTGGGCCATGCGCTGGGCGAAGGCGACGCGGTGCGCGCGCGTTTCGTGGCCTGGGTCGGGGTCGGGATGTCGCTCGCCTTTGCGCTGATCTCGGCGGCGCTGATCGCCGTGTTCCGCTGGGAGATCGCGCGCGCCTACACATCCGATGCGGCGGTGCAGGAACTGTGCGCCCACCTGCTGCTGTTCGCGGCGCTGTTCCAGCTGTCCGACGCCACCCAGGTCGCCACGTCGAGCGCCATTCGCGGCTACAAGGTCACGCGCCAGCCGATGCAGATCCAGCTGCTCGCATTCTGGGGCTTCGCCATGCCGGTCGGGTATGTACTGGGACTGGCGCCGTCGTGGTTCGCCTGGTCGCCGGCGCTGCCGATGGCCGCCGCCGGCTTCTGGATCGGGCTGGTACTGGGCCTGACCGTGGCCGCGGTGCTGCTCACCTGGTCTTTACACCACCTCTCGCGCACGCGCGCGCAGGCTTGACGCGGGTCGCTGGCGAGGGGTGCCCACGGGTGCGGAACTCTGGTATCGTCCTGAGTTCTCCACATCCACCTCACCGAGACATCCATGCGATTTCTTCTCTGCTTTCTCGCCGCATTGTCCAGCGTTCCCGCATCCGCCGAACGCCTGACACTGGACCGCATCCACGCCGACCCGGCGCTGGCGGGGCCGGGCGTGCGCAACCTGCGCGTATCGCCCGATGGCGAACGCGTCACCTACCTGCGCGGCCGCCAGGACAACCAGTTCCAGCTCGATCTCTGGGAATTCAACATGAAGGACAAGACCTCGAAGCGCCTGGTCGACTCCAAACTGCTGGTTCCCAACGAGAGCCTGTCACCCGAAGAACAGGCCAGGCGCGAGCGCGCGCGCACCGCCAGCCTGACCGGCATCCTCAATTACAGCTGGTCGCCGGATGGCAAGCAGCTGCTGGTGCCGATCGCGGGCGACCTGTATCTGGTCGACGCGGCCAAGCCCCAGGGGGCGCGCAAGGTCGCCACGGGCAATGTGGCCGATCCCAAGATTTCGCCCAAGGGCCGTTACGTCTCCTTCGTGCGCAAGCAGAATTTGTATGTGATCGACCTGGTCTCGGGCCTTGAAAAGCAGCTCACCACCGACGGCGCGGGCACCATCTTCAACGGCGAAGCCGAATTCGTGGCGCAGGAAGAAATGGGCCAGCGCACCGGCTACTACTGGGCGCCCGACGATTCGGCCATCGCCTACAAGCGCTTCGACGAGTCGCCGGTGCCGGTGGTGCGGCGCTTCGAGATTTTCGCAGACCGCACCGATGTCGTCGAACAGCGCTACCCGGCAGCGGGCGACGCCAACGTGCTGGTCGACCTGATGATCGTCTCGCCCGTCACCGGCGCGCAGCGCAAGGTCGAGCTGGGCCAGAACCGCGACATTTACCTGGTGCGTGCCGACTGGAGCGCCAACGGCAAGCAGCTGGTGTACCAGCTGCAGTCGCGCGACCAGAAGCGCCTCGACCTGATCTCGGTCGATGCCGCCACCCTGGCGCAGCGCACCCTGCTCACCGAAACCTCCAAGACCTGGGTCAGCATCCATGACGACCTGCGCTTCCTCTCCAAGCGCAATGCCTTCCTGTGGGCGTCCGAGCGCAGCGGGCGCAATCACCTGTACCTGTACGACCTCGATGGCAAGCTGCTGCATCCGGTGTCGAGCGGCGAATGGGGCATCGACAACGTGCTGGCGGTCGACGAAAAAGCCGGCCGCGTGTATGTGTCGTCGAATCGCGACGCCGTGATCGACAAGCAGACCTACGCGCTGGCGCTCGATGGCAGCGGCGCCGACAAGCCGGTGCGCATCACCAAGGGCGACGGCTGGCACGAAGCGGCGTTCTCGCGCAATGGCGAAGTCTTCGTCGACACCTTCTCGGACCCGGCCACCCCGCCGCAGATTTCGATCCGCCGTCCGGATGGCGCGATGGTCGGCTGGTTAGAGAAGAACGAGCTCAATGCGGAGCACCCGTACGCCAAATACAAGGCGGACCACCTGGCCACCGAGTACGGCAGCATCAAGGCCAGCGACGGCCAGACCTTGTACTACTCGATGATCAAGCCGTCGGATTTCAGCGCCGCGAAAAAGTATCCCGTGTACCTGTCGACCTACGGCGGGCCGCATGCGCAGCACGTCTCGCGCAAATGGGGCAACTACTTCGACCAGTACATGGCGCAGCAGGGCTTCGTGGTGTTCCGCCTCGATAACCGCGGCTCGTACCGGCGCGAGCGCGCCTTCACTGACGCGATCTACAATGGGCTGGGCAAGCACGAAGTCGAAGACCAGTTGAGCGGCATCGACTGGCTGGGCAAGCAGAGTTTCGTGGACGCCAAGCGGATCGGCGTGTTTGGCTGGAGTTATGGCGGCTACATGACCCTGCGTTTGCTGGCGGCGGCGTCGGACAAGATCGCGATGGGCGTGTCGGTGGCACCGGTGACCGACTGGGCTCTGTACGACACCCACTACACCGAGCGTTATGTGGGCGGCACCCCGAAGGGACAGGCGGACGCATACAAGACCAGCGGCGTGTTCGCGCACCTGGACGGGCTCAAGTCGCCGCTGCTGCTGGTGCATGGCATGGCCGACGATAACGTCCTGTTCACCAACAGCACGCGCCTGATCGATGGGCTGGTCAACCGCAACGTGCGTTTCGACCTGATGACCTACCCGGGCGCCAAGCACGGGATCTCATCGCGTCCGGGGCAGCGCCACGTGTACGGCACCATCGAAGCGTTCTTCAAGAAGAACCTGGCCGACGCGCCGAAGTAAGCGGCAAAGCGATCGTCCAATAAAAAACAGCCGCGATCAACGCGGCTGTTTTCATATGGAGCGGACCAATTAGTTGGTCGCATCCTTGATGGCTTCTTTGAGGTCGCCGATTTTTTCCTGGGTCTTGCCTTCGAGCTGGTTTTCCAGGCCCTTGGCTTGCTGTTCGGTGCTACCGACCAGTTTGCCAGCTTCTTCCTGAATTTTGCCGCCGATGTCTTGCAGTTTGCCGTTGACTTGATCTTTGTTCATGGTAAGGCTCCTTTAGTGCTCATTGCCAGGTTGGCGATGTAGTGAAGCCATCTTACTGTTGAGCTCAGAATTGATCAGTTCGCTCCCGCACATAAGCAAACAATTAATTATTTCCCAACCGGGGTCTGACCTCTGATTAGCAACAAAAATGTTTCGATTCGGAGGTCTGACCCCGGTTAGGAAAGTTTTTGCCCGGCGCACCCGGCGCAATTGCCAAGATTTTTTCCTGTTTGCATAGAACAATCGAACGGAGCCGGTAAACGGAACCGGGGTCTGACCTCTGATTAGAAATATTTCTAA
>NZ_WHJG01000058.1 GCF_011682175.1 Massilia frigida | reverse complement strand
CATGGTGTGGGCGTTTTGATTAAGCGTTAGAAACTAAATCATGCCAGAAATGGGCGCCCACCCCCACCTTTTCGCTTGCGCTGCCAAGCAATTTTCATCCGTTCCGCTAGTTTTGCAAGAGGCTCAACAGACCGGATGCGAAGTGGTATGCGAGCGCGAAAATCCCGTTCAAGCCGATGAAGGAGCCACTCAAAATGGCTCTGCGGTGTATCCCGCTTCGCGTGTCTTGGTACAAAGACGAAGATGGCGAGCGGTGCGAGATACGCAAATTCCTCGTCACGCAAATCGTCGGCTCGAACTTTCCAAGTCACTATCCGTTGATAGCTGTTGGGCGAACGAATCGCAACGGCGAAGGATTCGAGCAGGAATATACGGATCTGCCGCCGCCATACGTAAAACGTCCTACAGCAAAAATCGAGAGCGACGAGACTGTCATCACATCGGCAGTCGATGCCCAAGTCAATTCTGGGGCTACGGTTATAAAAGGTGAAACTTGGCAGTGGGACGTCCGGCCACCGCGCATCACCATGCCAAAGGCCTTGAGCAAAAAATATCAAGATCGGCAGCCTGTACAAGAAGAAAGCGATAGCGACGTAGTTTCAACAGGCGAGCTTACGCACGAGGAAGCTTCACGGCCGAAAGGAGAAATCAAAACCATCACCAGCCCGCCGAACGTGTACTTCGCTCACCTTGTCGGCATTTTTGAGGAACTCACCAGGGACGGCTTTTTCGAAGGCTTTGAAGCCGTTCGCGCGCGCCATCGGGGTCAACAGACCGACCGAAATGGATGGCCAGCCTGGGCACTTATCGACGAAGAGGTACGACAAAATATTGCTCGACCACGAAGGAGCTGGCAAGTTCTCGATCCCGGCAAGAAAGCAGTTCGAGGTGTTGTGTACAGAACCGTGTTGATCCTTGCAATCAGGTTTCGAGGCCAACAGTATTATTGGCTACAAATTGAGCGAAAGAACCCTGCAGACGGCTACACTTCGCCTGTTCTATATAACCTCGGGCCTGACTATCATGACATTCTCGAATACGCCCTGGAGATAATCGTCGACCGCAAAGGACGAAACTTAAAGGCCACCTTATCATCTCGGCTCAAACATTATGGGATACATGTAGCGGCCTACCGGCATGACTACAATGAAGAGCGTACAGCGATATCGATGCCGTCAATTATAGCGTTTTTCGAAAACCGGCTTACTTGATGCCTGGCAGGCTCGTTGAAATGGCTTTACCCGACCGGCCAATTTGAAATTTTCCTCATGGCGGGCCGTAAACGGGCATTCACTTCAGGACTGCGCGCAGGCGTGCTGCGACCGGCATGAGTCCAGCTGGAAGTACTATACGTTCTTTCCCAACAGACAGCACCATCGCACCTTTGCTTGGCGCCGAAAAATCCTGGGCTGTTAGTCTAAGAAGACGACGCTCCGAGTAGCCAAGCGCCGTCGAAAGGATCTCGATAAGTAACCCCGTATCGGCCGTTTCCAAGCCAATATCGTCGACTTTCGCAAGCAGCGTAGCCAGCCGCTCAGCTGACTGTGTAGGGCTAGCAAGAACCTCGATCGCATTATCCGTCGGCATCGCTACATTCCAGCCCAGTTGCTCCCTACAATAGCTAACAAATCGTCCTAGATTGTTGCGCGCTCCACGGTGCGACTGAAGAAAGCGACCAAGCTCTTCAGGGCGCCATTGCTGGCCATCGTTCGCTGAGCGGCGCAGGAAGTTGGCTGCAGTAGAAACATACATCCTGCGCGTGCGCGCAATGAGGTTGGCCCGTTCAAGATGTTTATGGTACGAAAGTAGCTGTTCATACCAAGGCTCATGGCGGCCCTGAGCCAGCGCGGCCGCTATTCGGTCTCCATCTGCCGAAATTGTCCGCGTCTGCCCGGTTATGACGATACCGAAGTGCTCTTCGAGAAAACGCATTCCCAACAAATGCTTGCGCAGCATCTTCGAGCCCAATATCCGCAAGATCTCGTCTTCGCGCAGCTTGCTGCTTGAATGGAACTCGGCATCCAACCTTTCAAAGAACGGCTGATGGGAGCGAAGCACAGCCAGCAGCCGTGGCCGATCGGGAGATCTGCGGTGTAACCATTTCCCAAATTCTGCCCAGGCCTGTTTAGTCCATTCCTGTTCGAAGACATGCTGGGATAAATCAACTTCAAGACTTACAGCGTTCTCGTTGGTGCACGCGCGACAACGGCTCGCCCCCAATCCTGGCACGTCGCTCCCGCATGCAGGACAGGCGTGAACAGCGTTTTGCTCGCTTGCACACCGCACGCACAAGGGGTTGCCGTCCACTTTCGCAACGACCTTACGGTACTTCGCGCAGACGGAGCACGTGCGGTGCGTGTGCTTGTTACGGCATGAGTCACATATCTTTTCCTCGATTCCCATCGACGGCATGGCGGACAAGCGCGCACTTTCGCGGCCGCAGTGGGCACAGTTATGTTTATCCCGAAAGTACGGTGCACATGAAGGGCACACGGGTCCGTTCGGTAGAATCAGACTTGCCCTGGGCACCGCCTTGTCGCACCGGACACAAGTGCGAGAGGATGCTTCGCATTTACGACAGCGCGTTGAGGTTTGGGCATTTCGGTGAGCTCGCACGCCGGAGCCACACGTAATGCAAATCGCTGGCTTAAATACACGCGCATAGCACGTTGAGCAGTATTCCCGTCCACAATGGACCTTGTGCGCTTTTGCGAACATATCGCCACACTCGTCGCAGAAGCGCCCGAATTTGGGGTCAAGACCCACGTCGACTCCTTGCTGCGCTCAATAGCACCTCCGCTCGATCAGACCGGTACGTCGCGCGGCCAAGACGTTCAACACGCCGAACCTCATTGACCAGTGCAGAAGTCCATCGGCACTTGCGAGCCCGTCGTCGCGGTGGAAGGGCTTGGACGCAGACATCAAGCCAGCGAGGTAGGGGAGTGCCAGACTCAAATGGAACCTGCGTCAGCGATACCTCCTTTGCTACCTTTGCGAAATTGTCAGGCCAGTCAGCCAATAGCCAGCCGAGAAAGGAAAACCACGTGAAGCGTTCCCGAACTCCAAGCATCTCGATACGTTGACCCAGAGCCGGCGCTCCGTCCCACCCTTCCACTTGTATAGGTCCACGAATGTGCCCTTTCAACACCCGCAGCAAAATGACGGCCCCTTCGATGAATTCGGTACCTGCGACGTGCAAATTGCTGAACTCAACCGGATTAGCGTGGACTGCCTTCAAGAGCAAACCTTGTGCCCTCAACATGAACTCCATATGGTCAGCTTGCCCGCCCGGACGAGCGTTCTTGAGCCACGCGCCACATGCCCAACAGCGTACCAGGATGCTCGACCGCCACCCAGGGATGGCTGGACTGCTGCAATGCGGGCAACGGTCCAGCAATGACGTTTTATGTTTTTCGCACACCGTGACAAATGACATTCTCCAATCGCGCAGAAACACGGGACTTTCGGACAGACAGGCGGGGCAGAACTGCAAACCGTATAGGCGCCTGGCAGTACAGCTGCGCAGGCCGATCGCGTTGATGAAGGGCGTCACCCCCGTGCCTGTCCGACAGCGCGACTGCAACGGTCGAGCGACCGCCTCTAACGTCGCTTCCCTAAGCCGGCCAGCTGACACGCCAGTACAAATAGCAATCTGGTTCAGTACGACATCGCCGCACGCGCGGTCGAGGTCACGAGACCAAGCGGGCCAATCCGGAGAGCATGCTTTTGAAAATCGATAAAGGCTCGTTCCGCGCATGGCAGCACAGCGTCCCAAATACGAGCTCAATAGCTCGTTCTCGACTAGTCCGGGGAGCAGGCGCATGGGAGAGTCATATCCGTCTCATCACGTCATCCCATCCATCTTTGCGCACGAAGTCTGTACTCTTGAGCACACCGGTATCGATGTGCTCGCGGCCGAGTTGGATTGCTTTTACTGCGGCGGCTTTTAGCAGCTTGACTGTTCCACCGATGGTTTCGCCGGCCATACCGTAGATGACCGGAGCGAGCTCCCTGGAAGCCAGGTTGGATGGTTGTGCCAACGGTAAAAACCGTTCATAGCTTGCGAGGAAACGCAGGTAGTCAGTATCCAGACGCCATCTGTCGAGGGCAGCAGGTTCGAAGCGCGACTTCATCTGGGGCTCGGAATTCAATGCGTTGATCGCTGCCTGCGTACCAGCGGCGACGATCGAAATTTTCAGATCGTTGCTTAGGCCCTTGATGAGCGCGAGCAAATCGGCGGCGCGACGTCCAGCATAGGTCAGGTTGTTGAATTCATCGATCGCCAAAACACGGATGCCCGCATATGTCATCGCGGATTTTGCTTCCCGCTTTTTGATGGACGCCGGCGCGCGCTCACCATGACTTATGCCCAACGACCAAAGGATCAGCGACCACAGTTCCGTTTCGTCCGGGGTTTCAGGCATCGATATATGCAGCACAGGCGCAATGGGTGTTCCTGTCGACGTTACCTGTACTGGATGACGATGGCAAAATCGCTCAAGAATCGAGCTCTTCCCATTTCCGCTTTGGCCCACAATGAGTACGTTTGGCATGCGAAGCGTCCTCGGGTACAGCAAGAGCTGATCGAGCTGCTGCATAATCTGCTGTGCGCGGGTATAGCCGATCCATCGGTCCAGATTGCACGCCTCGATACGTTCATCAGTTGTCAGCTCAAGAATAGGCACGATTTCAGGTGCCAGATGCGCGCGGCCGCTCATCGGGACACCGCCAAGTCTTCAAAGGGAACAACAGGTAGCGCGAACAAATCCTCTTCAATTGATGGCTGCCCGACATTCTCCACAGGCGCCGGCATAGCCGGCTTGTCCGCCGTCCTGACTTTTGTCGGGTTGCGCGTCGCTTGGCGTCGAGCTGCCTTGGTCTTATGCAGAGCGTTCTCGACGATGGTCCTCATCCGACCGAGTGCTTCGAATATCCTGTTCTCATCAACATCTTTTTGCCCTTGCTCGCGTAACACACGCTGCACCTCCTTTAATTCCCATGCGCTCATGGCCGGGTGGCCGATATCACGATACGCGATCGGAACATAGGCATTGCTGAGAGGATCAAAGAAATAGATCTTGCTAATGTCGCGCGGATCGCGACGAATGAGAAATTGGCGGCGCTTTTTATCGTTGTCCGGGTCGGTAGTGTTGATGTAAGGGTTCAGAACCTTGTCGTAATAATTTATAAGGTCGATCTGGATACCATACTGCTGAACTGAGCGCTCGAAGAACGGCATAAAGTCGAGCTGTAGTCTGGCAGGATTTTCGGGTACTGGGGGAATGCCAACACCAGGCGTAGTTGCGTCGCCAAGAATTCCCAGCTCCCACTTCCGCCGCGGGGGCATACCCAATTCGCTGTGCTTGCGTTGATGGTAGACGTTCACAATGAAGTCGACGACGAGGTGTTCGAACTCGGAAAGGGTCAATGCAGCTTCGGCTTCAGAGTTGTATCCTTTTCGTTCTGCGGTATTCGAGAACGTAGCGCCAGGCCATTTTCGGATTTGGTTGGCCATCGTTCCCATGAGTCGTTCAATGTGTCCACCGTAATGCGGGCGCAGCACTGGCCGCCATTGCAGATCAATGCCGTATTCCTCGCATCCTCGTTCTAGAACAGCGCCCCGGAATTCTTTCGCATTGTCCACATGGATCGTATTCATGACTCCCCATACCGGCCACTCGCCACTGACGCCAAGTCCAGCAAGGTATTCCCGCTTTGAACAGATCGCATTCGAAACGCACATGCCAACAGATGTCGAGCTCGGCTTTTCGAACGTGATGTAGAGTCCCACCACCATCCGGCTCCAGGTGTCGATAGCAAGGGTCAGCCATGGGCGGCCGATCGGGCGCCGGTGTGCTTCGTCGACCAGGATAATGTCTGCTGGGGTGTGATCGATCTGCACCACCGAAAGGGGAAAATCTGCCCCCGGGAACTCCCCGAGGATGGGCTCGTACATGTTGCGCGCCGTTTCGCGGTGCCCACGACGACGCAGCGTGTCACGAATGCACAGCGCCTTGATACGATTGCGCACTGTGTTCGGGTGCGGTGCCGCAATTTTCGCGAGCCGAGCACGTCGCTCGACTTCCTCGACTATATGTTGCGGCTTGTTTCGTTGCTTGGTAAGAAACTCGTCTTCGATCACAGTCTCGATCAGCTTTTCCTGTTCGGAAGTTAGCAGCTTAACCCCGACGCGCCGGCCACGTTTTGTTGGCACAAGAGCCGATACGTGACCAGCTTCCTGATACGTCTTTAGCCACTTGTAAAGAGTTGCAGCATGTACTCCATGTTGGGCGGCGATCATCTCAGCATCGGTCCTGGACCGTACGGGGTTATCTAGAAGCGGTTTGATCGCCTGGAACCGTCTTTGCGCCTCTGCCCATTCCTTGTCGCTATACTGAGCAATATCTTTTGCGGACGGTATGGTACTTGGTGCCTCTTCATCCGGATGAACTGGCTGCAGCGTATCAACTCGCAAGCGTGCGCTGTCCCCAGTGAGAAGATCCGTGGCGAATACACTGTCGATCGAAACGAGATGGGTAATACGGTACTGGCGACCGCTCGACGTCACCACCTGGCCCGGCTCTGCCGCAAAAAAGGCTTTATGCACGATGTTCACGCCCATGAGCTTTTCCAGATAGGGGAATGCATCGTTAGCGGCTTGTCCAGGCTCGTTGAAATCTCGCCTGTCGCGACCATCCGCCACAGCTCAGTCAGGGCGGCCATCTTCTTTTCATCTTCCAGGTAGGAAAGTGCCAAGAGTGCTTGAGGCGTAGTGGAACCCAATCCCTTCAAACTGTACGACAGCTGATCCTTGTACATCTGCTGAACCGGATTGCCGCGATATTTCCGCAGAAACTTGGCGTTTTGCAGGTACGGCGTTCGAATGTGCTTTTCAGTCACGATCTTGAAGCGCCAGTCCCGCTCCCGACAGAAGCGCACGGCCTCACGAAACCGCCGTTGAAATTTCTGCCACTCCAGACGCAGCACTTCAACCGGCTTCACTTCATACACGACCACAGGCACGACCCCGTTTTGCTCTCGAAATTGCGCAAGGACGTCGGGCGTGTATCGACGCTCGCCCCCATCAACTGCATACGTCAACGAAAAAGGCTGCTCGAGAATCAGCTGAACGTTAGGGTCAAAATCCAGACAGATCAGCCAGTCCCGCTCCAAGGAAGACTCGAACCCCACGGCGTTTCCAGACTCGACACGGACACGGCCAGTCAACGATCGACGGCTCGTCGATAGCAAGCGTGCCGGGCTCAGCGCATCCAGTCGCGTAATCTCGTGTTTTTCCATATCCAGTCGTGTTTAATGGTATTTTTGGTCGCGTTATTTGATGTAATATTGACGACACTTGCCTATGAAGTCAAGGACTTTGAGTCGCATATTTTGATGGAATTGACAGCGGCGCGGTGCCGCGCCCGGGCGAAATTTCGCTCGCCCATTGCGGCGTGCTGTTTCTGGACGAGCTGCCGGAATTCGACCGGCGTGTATTGGAAGTGCTGCGCCAGCCGATGGAGTCGGGCCGGGTGACGATTTCGCGCGCGGCGCGCCAGTCCGATTTTCCGGCGCGCTTCCAGCTCATCGCGGCGATGAACCCTTGCCCCTGCGGCTTTCTCGGCCATCCCTCGGGCAAGTGCGATTGCACCAGCGACGCGGTGCTGCGCTACCAGGGCCGGATTTCCGGACCATTGCTCGACCGCATCGATATCCAGATCGAAGTGGCGGCGCTGCAGCCAGATACCCTGCTGGCCGATGCCGATGGCGAAGCGAGCAGCGTGATCGCGGCGCGCGTGGCGCTGGCCCACCAGCGCCAGCTGGCACGCCAGGGCAAGCCGAACCAGGCGCTGATCACGGGCGAGGTGGAGCGCCATTGCCGCCTGGACCAATCCGGCGAACTGTTGCTGCGCAAGGCCATGCTGCACTTGAACTGGTCGGCGCGCGTGTATCACCGGGTGCTGAAAGTGGCGCGCACCATTGCCGACCTGGCCGACGCGCCGGTCATTCTTGCCGATCACATTTCAGAAGCGATCCAGCTGCGGCGCGGCTTGCGCGAACCCTGAGCGGGCGCCGTGGCGCGCCGTTGGCATGCCGCGCGCGTACCCGCCACCCTCACTGTGAATCGGTCGAGCCAGTGCTGTGATAGCCGCGCTGCCACGCTTCCACCTCGGCGGCGTTGGTGGACAGGAAAGCGCGCATGCGCTCGAAGCGCTTGATGGTCTGGCGCCGGAAGACATGCTGCACCACCGGCTCGATCAGCCAGCGCAGCACGCGCGGACCGGCTTCGATATTGTAGGTGTAGACCAGGACCGAGCCACCGCCGACAGCGGGCTCATGTTTCATCGAGGCCGCCCACCTGGAAAATGGGAAGGACGTGCCAAGCATGCGCGCCGCCGCCAGGCGCGGGCGCTGGTAACTGACGAACTCGGTGCGCATCGACAGCGCGCGCAGCAAGCCGCCGCCGACATTTTCACTGACCGCGCCGACACTGGGGCAAGGCGCGCCGCCATCGACCTCGGTGTGCGACACCAGGCTGTCCCAGCGCGCACGCCAGCGATGGTAGTGAAAGACGTCGAACACCACCTCGCACGAGGCCGGCATGGGAAACGCGATGCGTTCATGCGCCATGATCAAACTGCCATGCAGCCATGCGAGCGCTCCTAGAAATCTGTTTGACGAAATGAAAAAAAGCCGGAGCAACCGCCGTCTCACCCGGCAGGGTGGACGGCAGCCGGTCCGGCTGCGCTACGACTGACTGACTAACTAACTAACTAACTAACTATTAGAACGTGTAGCGTCCTGCCAGCGTGAAGTAACGGCCAACCGCGCCCGTCTGGTGCAGCGACGGATTGTAGTTGATGCGGCCGTAGGTCTGCACATCCAGCGGTGCTTTTTTGTTGAACAGGTTGCTGATCGATGCGGTCAGCTCAAAGTTCTTCGAAACAGCCCATTTGCCGAAGGTGTCCATGGTGGTGAACGAGGCAATGCGGCAGTTCAGCAGCGCAACGTCGTTTTCATCCACATCCAGGCACTCGCCGCCAACCTGGTTAGTGTTGCTGATGCTGCTGACGTAGTTGACGTTGCCGGTCAGCTGGAACGGGCCATTTTCCCAACCCATGGTGAAGCGGACCTTGGTCTTCGGCGTGCCGCCGTTACCGGACAGGTTGGTGTCGCCGTGGGTGCCGGCGAATTCCAGTACCGTGCCGTCGGCGTTGGTACGGGTGAACTCTTTCATGTAGGTCAGCGTCACGCCCGAGCTCAGCTTGCCGCTGGTGCCCATGTTGTAACGGGCGCGCAGGTCGACATCAACACCGTTGGTTTTGGTCTTGCCGGCGTTCAGGTACGGCGCCGTGACCATCAGGATCTGGCCTGGCAGGTTCGGGAAGTTGGTGGTCGCTTCGCCGCGCACGATTTGCGCAGTCGGGTAGCCGGCCGGGTTCTCGACGACAGCCCCAGGATCGGCACCGTTGATTTCGCCGTTACGCACGATTTGCCACAGATCCAGCGACAGATTCACGTTCTTGATCGGTTCGAGCACCATGCCCAGGCTGTAGCTCTTCGATTCTTCCGGCTTGATGTTCTTGTTGCCGACAGTGATGGCGCCTACCGATTGGGTCGAGCAATCGGCCGTCAACTTGGTGACCGGGCAACGGATCGGATCGTTGGCGACGGTCGTGAAGGCCGCCACCGCGCTGTCGCCGTTTTCCGCCGCGCTCGGTGCACGGAAACCTTCCGCATAGGTACCGCGGAATGCCAGGGTCGAGATCGGGGTGAACTTGAAGCCGACTTTTGGCGTCGTCGAACGGCCATAATCGGAGTAATCATCGGTACGCAGCGCGAACTGCAGTTCCACCGATTTGAGCACCGGCACGGCCAGCTCGGTGTACAGCGCGGCGACATTGCGCGAACCCTTCGATGCCGAATAGCCGAGGCCGGCGATATCGTTGACGTCGGTGTACGGCGTTGCCTGGCTGTCGGTCTTTTCCTTGCGGTACTCTGCACCGACCGCGATGCCCATCTTGCCACCCGGCAGCTCGAACAGCTCGCGCGATGCCTTGAAGTCGAGCGAGGTGCTTTTCGTCACGCCGCTGGTGTACAAGGTCGGCGAGATCAGCGCCAGCACTTCCGGCGAGTTGATGGCGCCCTGGCCCATACGGAAGGTGCCATTGTTGAGCGCCGTGCGCATCGCGCTGGTGCGGTAGTAGCCATTCTGCGTTTTGTCGGTCTTGCTTTCCGCGTACAACACGCCGGTGTCGTAATCCCAGTCGGCGATGTTGCCCTTGACGCCGGCCAGCACGCGGGTGACCGTGGTTTCGATGTCGGAGGCGCGCGGACGCGATGCGTCGACCCAGCGCGGGCGTGCTGCCACGCCGAGGAAATTGTCCGGATGGTTGGCCGGCATCACCAGCTGGTCCGGTCCGCTATTGGTGTTGTTGACGCGTGAATGGACCAGGTCGAAGCCGGCGCCGGTCAGGCCCGACGGCGTAGTGTAGGTGCTCGCTTCCGACTTGAACACGCCCACTTCGGTGTAGGCGCGGGTGGTTTCGCCGAGCGCCAGGGTACCGCGCATGAACAGGTTCAGGTTCTTGGTTTCTGGCTGGATGGTGGCGTAATCGATCGGATCCCACATGCAACCGCCGCGGCTGTTGTCGCCCGCCGTGCCGGCTTTTGGATCGAGGTTGATCGCATCGCAGCTGCCTGGCCTGCTGGCGACGTTACCGCCAACGGAGCCGTCCGCCTTCAATGGGCGCAGGGTGCCGAGGAAATTGCTGCCGCCGGCATTGCCCGCGGTGATGTGGCCGGCGCGCTGGTCGCGGCCGCCCCATGGACGGGCGTCAGCCTGGCCGATCCAGTCCTTGCGGCTGTTTTGATCGATCTTTTTCTGTTGTTTCGCGTCGAGGGTGGCGAAGACGTTGAACTTGTCCTTGTCCAGGTCGCCAAAGCCGATCGCGCCCGACATGCTGGTGACGTTGCCGTCGCGCTCGCCGGAGGTGCCGGCGCTGGCGGAAATGGTTTTACCCACGTAGTTCTGGCGCAGGATCACGTTGACCACGCCGGCAATCGCGTCCGAGCCGTAAATGGCCGAGGCGCCGTCTTTCAGGATGTCGATGCGATCGACCGCGTCGAGCGGGATCGAATTCAAGTCGACGAAGCTGCGCTGGCCATCATCGCCAAAGCCGTACGGCGCGGTGCGGCGGCCGTTGATCAGCACCAGGGTCGAGCTCACGCTCAGGCCGCGCAGGGACACGCCCGATGCGCTGCCGGCGAAGCCGGTGGTGAAGGAACCGCTGATACTGCCGTTGTTGTCGGCGGAAATGCTGCGCACGACTTCGGCAATCGAGGTCTTACCGGTTTGCTCGATATCCTTGCGGCTGAGCGTCTGGACTACCGAAATCGTTTCCGCTTCGGCGCGCTTGATGCTCGAACCGGTGATTTCCACTTTCTGAATGCTGTCGCCTGCGGTCTGCGCATTGGCCATCTGCATACCCAGCGCGATACCGCCAATAAACATCAGACGAATCGACCGCGACATTCTTGTCTCCACCATCATTGCCAAGCTCCTCATTTTGTAAGTATATGAACGCGTTTTGCTCTCGTGATGCAAAACGGCCATGGATTAATTATATTTTGCAACCGTGTCTCGGGCGCGTTAGCGTGATTTGCAGTGCCCAAATCATCGATCACACATATAACCATCACGCACTGTTTCCTGTCAATTATTGATCTTGTACATATATCTAGAAAACAACAATTGATGCTTCAACCATGTTATATTTTCCATCCGACATGAGCTGAAAAAATAAGCTAGTTGCAGAAGAATAGGCGGCGTAGATAGATGTTGATCGATTTTGTCATGATTTACGGCTTTCCCAGCCTGTTCCGTTGCGGCCGCCCGGCAGCTCCGCTGTGGTCGCCTGTGCTATTTTAAGGAAGCCTTCATTCAGGGGGATTAGACCAAAAGTAAATACGGTGTGCTCCATTGCCTGAAAATGCGGCTGTTTCCCGCATATTATCGGCAGCACTTTCGGCATTGCCCCGCGCCGCCCATGTTTACCGCGGCGCGCGCTGGCCAGGGATATTCGGAATCATCGGTGCGCGCACCGAAAAGCCCATTCCGCGCCCCCTCGCGGCGATCAATACGCGAAAAAATGCGGCGGCGCGTATCGGGCCGGCGGCGCGCTGCCGTGCGCCCGGCAGCGCGTTTGGTGCTGCCGGGCGGCGCTTGGGTTCCGCTGCGAAGCCCGATAGACTACTATGACTCTCCCCCTTCCTTGATGATGCCGCACCATGCGCCTGCTTATACTTTCCGACCTGCATCACGAACTCTGGCGCGACGAGGCGCCGCGCATCGATCCGGCCCTGAGCCGTCCCGATGCCGTCATCCTGGCGGGCGACATCGACACCGGCGCCAAAGCGGTCGCCTGGGCCGCGCGCACCTTCGCCGGCTTGCCGGTGCTGTATGTGCACGGCAACCACGAAGGCTACGGCCACAATCTCGACAGCGTCCAGGGCGAGCTGCGCGAGGCCAGCGCCGCGGCCGGCAATGTGCATTTCCTCTCGTGCGACGAAAAAATTATCGGCAATGTGCGCTTCCTGGGTGCGACCCTGTGGACCGATTTCCGCCTGTTCGGCGACGACGACCGCCAGGCGGCCATGCGCGAAGCCGAAGCGGTAATGAACGACTACAAGCGCATCCGCCTGGCCCAGAAAAACTACCGCAAGCTGCGCGCCGCCGACACGGCCCAGTTCCATGCGGTCCAGACCTCCTGGCTGCGCGCCCGGCTGGCCGAGTCGTTCGCCGGCCCCACCGTGGTCGTCACCCATATGGCGCCATCGATGCGCTCGGTCTCCGAGGCTTACCAAGCGTCGCGCTTTTCGGCCGCGTACGCCTCGCGCCTCGACCAGCTGGTCAGCCAGGCCGATCTCTGGGTGCATGGCCACATGCACGAGCCGGTCGACTACATGGTGGGCAAGTGCCGGGTGGTATCGAATCCCTGCGGCTACAAAACCCGCGCCGGCGGCACCGAAAACGTGGATTTCGACCCGCACTTCATCGTCGAGATCGCAGACCGGGCACCCGCTCAATAGGGCCGCAAGGCATTCTGTAAAACCTGTTTGCAAAATTGCACGCGCGGAAGATTTCCTGATGGTAGTATGCATATCGGGCATCGGTGCCGACCCGGCGCCACCCGCATGCCCGCCTTGCAATCCGATGGCGGCCAGCAAACCCTGTCGGGGGACCTACCTTGGTTCAAGCCACACCGTTGCGGATTTCTCCTTTACTGGCCGTGCAAGGCCGCGAACACGACCTGGCCTATGCGCCGGCACCCTGGCTGCTCAAGCAATGCGCTGAAACCGACATCATCTTCCTGGCCAATCCGCCCGCCTACGAAGAACTGAGCGAAACCTACGCCTACGAAGTGACCTTCAGCAAGGAATCGGCCGCCCGCAAGCAGGCCGAACCGATCCGCTACGCCTTCAGCACCATGCTCAAGCGCTTCCGCGCCAAGGTATTGAAGCGCAACAAGGTGCTGGGCATCCTGAACCAGTTGATCGCCGCCTCGCCGTCGGCGCGCATCAATGTGCTCGACGTCGGCTGCGGCTGGGGCGAACTGCTGCAAACGCTGATGACCTCGCTGCCGCCAGCCCTGCGCAAGCGGGTCGCGCCGCACGGGGTGGAAATTTCGCGCGCGCTGTCGGCCCTGTCGGACGACAAGCTGCGTCCCCTCGGCGGACGCTGCGTGCACGCCTCGGCCACCGATGGCGTGCTGCGCTTCGACCAGGACTATTTCGACGTCATCGTCATGGCGTCCTACCTCGAACACGAAGCCAGTCCGCTCGACGTGCTGGAAAACTGCCGCAAGCGGCTCAAGGCGAACGGCACCATCATCGTCAAGGTGCCCAATTTCGCCTGCTACAACCGGATGATCCGCGGGCCGCGCTGGAGCGGCTTTCGCTGGCCCGACCACGTGAACTACTTCACGCCCAAGACCTTGCGCGCGATCGCCGCGCGCGCCGGGCTCGATGTGGTGCGCATGAGCGCGCTCGACACCACGCCCTTCAGCGACAATATGTATGCGCTGCTGCGCACCAGCCCAGCGGCGCCGTAGCGATCAGGGCGAGGCATATCCCTGATAACATTCAGGGATGCGAACCTCCCACCTCAAACCCCTTCTGATCTCCCTGCTCGCGGGCCTGTCCCTGGCCGCGTGCAGCCCCCAATTCAACTGGCGCGACTACAGCAGCCCGGACGCGCCCTTCCGCGTGATGTTCCCCGATAAACCGGCCACCCACGCGCGCGAGGTCGACCTCGACGGCATGAAAGTCAAGATGACCATGACCGCGGCCCAGGTCGACGGCACCATGTTCGCCGTCGGCAGCGGCGAAGCGCCCGATCCCGACAAGGCCGAGGCGGCGGTAGCGGCCATGAAGACGGCCCTGGTGCGCAATATCGGCGCCACCATCAAGAGCGAAAAGAGCGGCAAGTCCTCGGCCGCCGCCGGCAGCGCCACGGCGCGCGCCAGCGCCATCGACATCGACGCGAGCGGCGTGCAGAAAGGCGTGCCGATGCGCCTGGTGGGCCATTTCGAATCGCGCAACAAACGCTTTTACCAGGTCATCGTGATGGGCAAGGCGAAGGAGATGTCGCAGGAACAGGTCGACATGTTCATGTCCTCGTTCAAGCTGCAGTAAGCGCGTGACAGCCCCCCTGAGCGGTGCGCGCGCGGCGCGCGTGTTCCTGTGCTTTGCCTTCGGCTACCTGCTGTCGTACGCGCTGCGGGCGGTCAACGCCGTCATCGCGCCGGCCCTGGTGGCGGAAATGCAGTTGTCGAACGCCGACCTGGGGCTGCTGTCGTCGGCCTATTTCGTCAGCTTCGGCGCCATGCAGCTGCCGCTCGGCGTGTGGCTCGACAAATACGGCGCGCGCCGCACCGAGGCTGGCCTGCTGCTGTGCGCCGCCCTGGGCGCGGCCGTGTTTGCGTCGAGCGGTTCGCTGGCCGGCCTGTGGATCGGACGCGCCCTGATCGGCATCGGCGTATCGGCCTGCCTGATGGCGGCCTTCAAGGCGTACCGCCAGTGGTTCCCGCTCGAACGCCAGAGCCAGCTGGCCAGCTGGATGCTGGTGGCCGGCACCTCGGGCGCGCTCAGCGCCACCGTGCCGGTCACGCTGGCGCTGCCGGCGCTGGGCTGGCGCGGCATCTTCTGGGTGGTGGCGGCGCTGCTGCTGGTCGTCGCCGGGGCGATCTTTTTCTTCCTGCGCGCGGTCGAACGCCAGTTCGACGGCGGCGCGGCCAAGGGCGGCGGCGCGCTGGCGGCCGATGGCGGCTACCGGCGCATTTTCGGCAGCTCCTATTTCTGGCGCATGGGCGTGCCGGGCCTCCTTAATCACGGCATTTTCTTCGCCCTGCAAACCCTGTGGGCCGGACCGTGGATGACGACGGTGCTGGGAAAAAGCGCGCAGCAGACCGGCCAGATCCTGTTCGCATTCAATTTCGTGCTGCTGCTGTCCTACCTGGCGCTCGGCTGGGCCGCGCCGCGCCTGGTGGCGCGCGGCTGGAACACGCACCGCATCATCGGCATCGGGATCGGCGGCATGGTGCTGGCGCAGGCGGCCATGCTGGCCACCAGCGCGCCGATGGCCTGGCTGCTCTGGCTGGTGCTGGCCGCCAGCGTGCCGGTCACCACCCTGGTGCAGTCGCACGTGGCCCTGGCCTTTCCGGCCGCGCTGGCCGGGCGCGCCAACTCGGCCTACAACCTGCAACTGTTCATCGGCGCCTTTGCCACCCAGTGGGGTTTCGGGGTGGCGGTCGACCTGTTCAAGGCGCACGGCGCGCACGCTGCCGACGCTTTCCGCGCCACGCTCGCCATCGCCGTGCTGCTGCAGGCCGGCGCGCTGGTGTTCTTCCTCCTCAACCGCGCACAAGCCGGGAATCCACGACCATGAACACCGAACACGGCGACGCACTGCGGCTCACTGGCCTGGTCAAGCATTTCGGCCGCCCGGCGGTCGACCATCTGGACCTGACGGTGCGGCGCGGCGAACTGTATGCCCTGCTCGGGCCGAATGGGGCCGGCAAGACCACCACCTTGCGCATGGTGGCCGGGCTGCTGGGGCCCGACGCCGGCCGCATCGAGGTGCTCGGGGTCGACCTGGCGCGCGACCCGGCCGGCGCCAAGCGCGCCATGGCTTACCTGCCGGACGACCCGCTGCTGTACGCCAAACTGAAGCCGACCGAGTACCTGGAATTCGTGGCCGGCCTGTGGGGCATCGAAGCCGATGAAGCCGAGCCGCGCGCGCGGCGCCTGCTCGACTGGCTCGAGCTGACCCCGCACGCGCATGAACTGACCGACGGCTTTTCGCGCGGGATGAAGCAAAAACTGGCGCTGGCCGGGGCCCTGATTCACGAACCGCGCCTGCTCATTCTCGACGAGCCGCTCACCGGGCTCGATGCGGCCGCCGCGCGCCAGGTCAAGGACTTGCTGCTGGCGCACGTGGACGGCGGCGGCACGGTGATCCTCACCACCCACATCCTCGAAGTGGCGGAACGGCTGGCGCAGCGCATCGGCATCATCCAGCACGGGCGCCTGATCGCCGAGGGCACGCTCGACCAGCTGCGCGGCCAGGCCCAGGGCGGCACGCTGGAAGACGTGTTCCTGCACCTGACGGGAAAAGGCTGATGGCGCGCGCCGGCAGCGCCCTGTGGCTGCTGCGCCATGAGCTGCGCCTGTTCATGTTCGAGATCCTGGGCGCGCGCCGGGATTCGCAGCGCACGGGCGTGAACCGGAAGGCGCTTGCGGTGTGGGTGATCCTTGCGCTGCTGATCCACGGCTTCGCGTTCATGGCGCTCACGGATGCCCGCCTGTCCAGCGGCACGCCCCCGCTCACGCTGCTGATGACGGTCAGCGCGGTGATGGCCGGGGTGTTCACGATGATGATGTCGACCGGCTTGAACACCAGCGTGACGGCGCTGTTCGAGCGGCGCGACCTGGACCTGCTGCTATCGTCGCCAATCCCGTCGCGCAGCGTGTTTACCGTGCGCCTGGCGGCGATCGCGGCCACCAGCGCCGGGCTGTACCTGTTTTTCCTGACGCCGTTCGCGCATGCCGGGATGGTGCTGGGGCAGTGGCGCTGGCTGGGCATTTATCCGGCCATCGCGGGCATGGCGCTGGTGTCGTCCTCGCTCTCGATGCTGCTCACGCTGGCCCTGGTGCGCTGGCTGGGCGTGCGCCGCACGCGCGTGACGGCGCAGCTGCTCGGCGCCCTCTCGGGCGCCGCCATGTTTTTGCTGGCGCAGGCATTCAACAGCCCGCTCGGGCCGGCCTTGCAGCGCTTCGTCAAGCGCCTGCTGCCGCTGTTCGCCCTGGGCGCGGACAGCATCGCGTGGCTGCCGGCCAAGGCCGCGCTGGGCATGCCGCTGCCGGCGCTGCTGATGCTCGCCATGGGCGGCGCCGTGTTCTGGCTGACGGCGCGCCTGACGCACGGCTTTTTCGTCGATGGCGTGCAGCAGGCGGCTGGCGCGGCACGCGTGGCCAAGGCACCACCGGGCGCTCTGCGCTTTCGCTTCGGGCGCGGCCTGGCGCGCACCATCATGGTCAAGGAGTGGCGCCTGATCTGGCGCGACCCGCAACTGATCGCGCAAGTCGGCCTGCAACTGATGTACATGCTGCCCTTGCTGGCACCGTTGCTGCTCGGCCGCGCCGTATCGCTGCCGGCACTGGCCGCGGCGCTGACGTTTTTGTGCGGCACGCTCAGCGCCTCGCTGGGCTGGATCGTGATCTCGGCGGAAGATGCACCGGACCTGCTGCGCGCCGCGCCTTGCAGCCAGGGCACCATCCGGCGCGCCAAGCTGGCCGCGGTGGTGATCCCGCCGATCGCGGTGGCCGCGCTGCCGCTGTGCTGGCTGGCAATGCGCCAGCCGGCGGCGGCCGCCGCCATGCTGCTGAGCTGCACCCTGTGCGCGCTCAACAGTGCGCTGGTGGTGGCATGGTGCGCCCGGCCGGGGCTGCGCGGCGACTTCAAGGCGCGCGGCAAGGGCAACCTGGCATCGACCGTGTTCGAGCTCCTGACCGGCGTCGGCTGGGCCGGCTTGAGCTTTACCTTGCTGCTCGGCCTGACCCGGTCCGGCTGGACGGCGGCGGTCGTGATCGGAGCTGGCCTGAACCTGTTGCTGCTCATTGCGTTTGCGGCAACAGCACGTTTTTTGCGCCAGAAACCCGCTTGATCTGGCGCACGCGACGCAAGGCGGCACGACCGACAGCGCCGGTTCGTGTTATCGTTTCGCTACGTACGCATAATTAGAAAGTTCCTATGTTAATTACCTTCACCTCCAAAGCAGCATCAGAAGTTTTGATGTACAAGGAACACGCAAAACGCATCCTCGACCTTCTCCACAAAGATGTCGACCGGGGCGTGATCACGGCAGCGGAAGCACCGCATGCCCTGCAGGTTCTCGAAAAAGAAATCGACGAGAGCCGTCAGCATTCGGTGTCGGAAGATGTCGAGCGCGATGTCCATGCGCATCACAACGAAGCCGGCGACGATACCGACCACGAAGAAATCCAGGTCGTCAGTTTTTCGACGCGCGCCTATCCCCTGGTGGAAATGCTGCGCGCAGCCAAGGCCGGCGGCCACGACGTGGTCTGGGGCGTGTAATGCCAGCGCTGGTGGCGCAGCACAGCCACCAGCTCCTTGCTGCCGATGGCACAACGCTGTTCGTGAGCGATTACCTGCTGCCGGCGGCGCCGCTGCGCGCCAGCGTGGTGATCATGCATGGCCTGGGCGAACATGGCGGACGCTATCGCCACCTGGCATCGTTCTTCAACGACTGCGGCCTGTCGGTGCGCTGCTACGACCACCGCGGCCATGGCCGCTCGCAGGGAAAACGGGGCGATGTCATCAACGGCGATCCGCTGCTGCAAGATGCCGAAATCGTGATCGACGATTTCGCCGCGCGCTATCGCCTGCCTCCCTTTTTATTCGGCCACAGCATGGGCGGACTGTTCGCGGCGCGCTTCGCCTTGTCCGCCGTATCGCCCTTGCGCGGACTGATCCTGTCCTCGCCCGCTCTCGGGCTGCGCCTGTCGCGCCCGCAAATGCTGCTGCTCGATGTACTGCACGCGCTGGCGCCGTCGCTGGCGGTGCCGAACGGCTTGTCGCCGCGCTGGCTGTCGCACGATCCCAAGGTGGTGGCGGCGTACACAGCCGATCCGCTGGTGCACGGCAAGATCAGCGCGCGCCTGATGCGCTCGATGCTGCGCTCAATCACGTATTGCCAGGCGAACGCCGCCAGGCTGAGCGTGCCGGCACTGCTGCTGGCGGCCGGCGACGACCATCTGGTCGACCCGGACGGGGTGCGCCGTTTTGCCGCGCACGTGCCGTCCGGCCTGGCGCAGCTGCATGTGTACGACGATCTGTATCACGAGATTTTCAACGAGACCGAGGCGGCGCGCCCGCTGGCGGACTTGCGCGCCTGGCTGGGCGCGCAGGATGCCTTGCAGAATCACTAGTCCGCTAGCGCCATCGATGGACAAGCCACGCCGGTGGCTTCACGACAGTTGAATATGTGCGCTGCGGCGGGCCACGCCCTGCCGCTCGATCAGGCACAGGTACAAGATGCTGACGATCAGGCAAGTCCACCACATCGACCACAGGGTGTGGGTGAGAAAGTGGGCGCCGCGCATTTGCTGCACCCAGCCCAGGGCAAAGCCCAGGCCAAGCATGGCAAGGCCCACGCGCAGGGCCGTGCGCGGCTGGTGCGGCAGCCAGAACACCGCCACGGATACCAGCCACAGCGCGCTCGACGCATGGCCGGCCGGCATGCAGTGGCCGACCGAGGCGTAGGGCGATACCGCCTGGAACAGGCGCACATAGGTCTCGCCGCCGCCGAACAGGTCCAGGTCCCAGGGACAATGCGAGGCGCTCATGTACTTGAGCGCGCTGATCCACGAGGGCACCAGCACGGCCGCCAGCGCGACCACGCGCAGGCGCAGGCGGAACGGATCGGGCCAGGCCAGGCGCGGCCACAGCAGGTCGAACACGGCCGCGAGCAGCACGGCGCCGGCCAGGGTCAGCAGCACCATCCTGGCCCACACGTGGCTGAGCGTTTCGGCAAACCACGCATGGCGCCACGGGAAGGTGGCGCTGGCCGGGTCGAACATGGCGCGCGCCAGCATCAGGTCGAGATCGCTGAAGGCGTTGATCCATGCGATGGCGAAGGCGCTGCCGGCCAGCGCCCAGCAAAGCCGTTTATGTCTCATGGGTGCACGGGCCGAAGATATCAAGGCCGGGATTGTAGACAGCCGAGCTGATGCTGTGCATGCCCAGTACCGAGTGGAACACGTTGTCATGCGAGAACGATTGGCCGGTGCGGGCCGCCAGGCAGCGCTGGTCGATATGAAAGCGCGAGCGGAACCCTTCCGACAGCCACAGCATCAAGGGCACTTCGCGCTGCTCGGCGGGAGAAATCACATACGGCGCACCATGCAGATACATATTGTGTTCGCCGAGCGACTCGCCATGGTCGGAAAAATAGAGCATGGCGGTGTTGACCTGTTCCGTTTCGGCGCTAGCCTTGAGCAATTCGATGGCCTGGTTGAGGAAATGGTCGGTGTACAGGATCGAGTTGTCGTAGGCGGCCACGATCGATTCGCGCGAGCACGATTCGAGCTGATTGGTCTGGCACACGGGGCCGAAGCGCTGGAAGGCGGCCGGCGCGCGTTTCCAGTAGGCCGGGCCGTGGCTACCCTTCTGGTGCAGCACGATGACCATGTCCTGGTGCGCCTTGCGGATCAGCTCGGGCAAGCCGTCGAGCAGGCGTTCGTCGAAGCATTCATCGTCGACGCACCAGCGGTTGCCCGGTTCCGGCTTGGACAGGTCTTCGTAGTCGACCCGGTCGCAGGCGCCCTTGCAGCCGGAATTATTGTCGCGCCAGAGCACGCTGAAGCCGGCATGCGAGAGTACATCGAGCAAGCCCTGCTGCGCGTGCGCCTTGTCGTCGGAATAGTTGCCGCGTCCCAGGGCGGAGAACACGCAGGGCACCGAGACCGCCGTGGCCGTGCCGCACGATTGCACATCGGTGAAATTGAGCAGGTCGGGCTGGGCCGACAGTTCGGGATTGGTGGCGCGGGCATAGCCGTTGAGCGAGAAATTGGCGGCGCGCGCGGTCTCGCCGACGATGATCAGGGTAACCGAGCGCTGGCGGTTGCCGCTGCCCGTCACGCGTTTGGTGGCGTCCATGCCCAGTGGCGCGATCACCACCGATTGGGCGCGCTGCTGTTTGACGTAGCCATTGATGGCCTGGATGTAATTCGTCGGCGCCAGCAGATAGCGCAGTTCGCGGTGCTCGCGCAGGGCCGGCGCCAGGCTTTTGAAGAACAGGAACAGCAAGCCCGCAGCGAGCAGGAGCGAGCCGCTGATATTGGCCACCTGCAAGACCAGCCCGCGCTTGCCGGCGCAAAAGGCGATCCTGGCGCGGCAGACCAGCAGCGACGGGATAATCCCGAGCAAGGTGATGGTCAGCAGCAGTTTCCAGTTCAACAGTTCGGCCGCTTCGTGGACATCGGTTTCGAGCAGGTTCTGGATCATCGACTTGTCGATGGCGGTGCCGTACTCGTTCATGAAGTAGTAAGTGGCCGAGCTCGCCATGAACAGGACGACCAGCAAGGGTTTGACGATGAAGCGGAAATTGATGACGTTCAGGCTGGCGTTGAACAGGAGCGCCAGCAAGGCAAAGCTGCCCAGGTGCAGCGGCAAGTGCGCCAGGCTGATGCCGCCGGTCGCACCGATGAAGGTGTGCCAGAAGTTGCCGTTATAGGCGAGAAGCAGGAAAACCGAGGTGCCCAGGATGAGCAGGGGAGCGTGGATGCGCGGCGCGGTGTTCAGTTTCAACAATATCTCCAGGTGAGCGGCGCCGTCGACCAGGACGGCACGCTATTGAAGATACAGTTGAGAACATCAAGCCGGCGTCAAGCGGGCGTTAAGAATTTGTTAAAGCGTCGCTGAAGCGTATCTCGAAAACGCTGCCGCCGCCATCGCGTTCACTAAAAAGCAAGGTGGCGCCGAGATATTCGCAGATGCGCCGCACCAGGGCCAGGCCCAGGCCGGAACCGGCCGACCCGGCGCCGGGCGCCGCGCTTTGTTCCTGGTCGAAGG
Organism: Massilia frigida; assembly: GCF_011682175.1. Classification (GTDB taxonomy): domain Bacteria; phylum Pseudomonadota; class Gammaproteobacteria; order Burkholderiales; family Burkholderiaceae_D; genus Telluria_A; species Telluria_A frigida. The sequence continues at coordinate 14,083 of NZ_WHJG01000058.1, read as the reverse complement.
TGGCGCGCACGGCGAGCGGCAGGCCGGGGCCGGTATCTTCCACCCGCACCAGGCCTTCACCGAGCCGTACCGACACCTCGCCCTGCAGCGTGTACTGGCAGGCATTGCGGATCAGGTTACCCACGGCGGCCACCAGCAGCTCGGGCGGCGCGGCGATGGCGAAGGCGGGGCCGCCGAGGAAGCGCAGCGCCACCGGCCGGCCCGCGACCAGCGACTGGGAACGCGCGGTTTCGGCGCGCGCGATCTGGTCGATGCTGGTGACGGGGTGGGCGATGCGGTCGCGCGAACGCGCCAGGGTCAGCAAGACGTTGACGCAGGCGGAGGCTTCGTTGGCGGCGCGCAGGATGCGTTCGGCCGCGGCGGCGGTGGCGGGCTTGGCGTCGTGCTGGGCGATGATGATTTCGGCGGCGCCGGTAATCACGGTCAGCGGCGTGCGCAGTTCGTGGCTGACGTCGCCCGTGAACAGGCGCTCGCGTTCGAGGTAAATGCGCAGTTCGCTGGTATGGGCGGCGAAGGCGCGCGCCAGGGTGCCGAGTTCGTCGTTACGGTCCAGCAGCGGCAATTCGGAGGAACTGTCGCGCACGGCAGTGGCCAGGGTGGTGATCGGGGTGACGAAGCGGCGTCCGATGAAGCCGCCCAGGAACAGCGAAAACAGCATGATGCCGATGAAGCCCAAGCCGAACATCGAATAGACCACCAGTTCAACCTTTTCGTAATCGCTTTCATGGTCGACGACCACGTAATCGCCGCTTGCATCCTTGCCGGCAAGTACATGCAGGCCGATGCCGTCGACGTGCACTTCGCCGACGCCTTCGGGGAGATGGCGCAGTGGCTCGGGAATCGCTGCGCCATGGTGGAAACTCAGGCCGGCAGGCATGCCGACCGGCAAGCCGCCGGCGTGGCGCGGCGCTGCCCAGGCGGCGGCCTCGGCGAGGCGGTTGTCGACCAGGTGGACTTCGATCCCCTCCACCGCCGCGATGGCGATCGCCGCGAGAAAGAGCGACGAGCCCAGCGCGAACAGCAGGTAGGCCACGGCGATCCGGCGCCGCAGGGAGTTACGCGGCTTCATCGGGATTGACCAGTTTGAAGCCGAGGCCCGGCACCGTGCGCAGCATGGCGGCGGGAAAGGGTTTGTCGAGGGCTTGGCGCAGGGCATGGATGTGGGTGCGCAAGGCGTCGCTGTCGGGACGGTCGTCGCCCCAGATAGCTTGTTCGATGACGTGGCGCGGCACGACCTTGGGCGCCTCGCGCATCAGGCATTTGAGGATGGTGTAGCCGGTTTTGGTCAGGGCCAGGGGCTGGCCGGCGCGGCTGGCCTGGTAGGTGCCGGTGTTAAAGCTCAGCTCGCCCACGCGCAGGATGGCGGCGCTGCCGACGGCGCCGTTGGCGCGGCGCAGCAAGGCTTTCAGGCGGATGTCGAGTTCGACCAGGGAAAATGGCTTGACCAGGTAATCGTCGGCGCCGCTGTCGAAGCCGGCGACCTTGTCTTGCAGCGTGTCGCGCGCGGTCAGCATCAGTACCGGAATGGTGCTGTTAAGTTCGCTGCGGAGTTTTTGGCAGATATCCAGGCCTGTCAGGCCGGGCAGCATGACGTCGAGGACCACGGCATCATAGGTATGCTGGGCGGCCAGGGCCAGGCCGGCGTAGCCGTTGGCGGCCGAGTCGAGGATGTAGCCCTTGGGTTCAAGAAAGCCGTAGAGGTTGGCCACGATGTCGGGATTGTCTTCGATGATGAGCAGGCGCATGGGGCTATTCTAGTGGACAAGCCGGGGCGGCGCGCAAGCGCGTGCATCTGCCCCGGGCAGTAAGGAATTCATCCCGGCAAATGTGCCCCCGCCAAACTTTCGCGAAAAAAAATTGCAAATTACCCAGATTGAATGGTGACAACATTGCACCGGTGATATACTTTTTTGAAAATACAACTAGCAAATTTGGCAACAGGACTACTGGCGCCAAGGGTGTGTCACGCATATATCGATCATCACGGAGTCCGTCAGTCATGAAGTCCCCTTCCCCGCATTCTCTTCGTTCGCTTGCCATGGCATGCGCAGCGTTCCTGGGCGTCACGCTCCTGGCGATGAGCGCTCACGCAGCCGACGCAGCGGACAGCGGCATGAAGGTAGCGGGCCAGGTTAGCGTCGTATCCGATTATATCTGGCGCGGGTTTTCCCAAACCTGGGGTAAACCGGCCTTGCAGGCCAGCGTCACGGCCGACCATGCCAGCGGCGCTTACGCCAGCTTGTTCGCCTCGAATATCAGCGCCCAGTATGTACCCAATGGTTCACTGGAAACCGACTTGAGCCTGGGATATAAAGCCTCGCTCAAAGGCGTGGAACTGGACCTGGGCGGCGTGTACGCCTATTACCCGGGTGCGAATTTCAACAAGGCATCGTTCACACCGGCATTCGACGATGCGGATCCGCGCACGCTGGAGCTTTATGCGAGCGCCACCGTTGCCGGGGTCAATCTGCGCGCGGCCTACATTCCAGGCGCGTTCTTTGGATGGAATGTGAACAATTCCGGCGTCAACGGTGTTTTTAACGCGGAACAGCCCCAGGCCGGCCTGACCGGCGATTCGAAAGGCGCTGTCAATATCGAAGGGAGCTACACGCTTGCGCTCAAGGAAGGCTGGAGCTTGCAGACGACGATCGGCCGCCAGCGCGTTCCGCACAGCCGCGACGTCAACTGGAACTATGGCCGCGTCGGCGTGACGGGCGAACTGGGCGGCGGCTGGTCCGCCGGTCTTGCGGCCTCGTTCACCAGCAAACCAAAGGCGTTCAGGAACTACGGTTCGCTGACCAATAACGGCCAGCACATCAGCCCCGGCAAGCGCACGGCCATCCTGTCCCTGTCAAAGACCATTTAACCCCCTGGCCGCCGCAAGGCGTCCGGCCGGGCCATCGCGATGGTGCGCAGGTCGCAGCGCGCCAGGCGATAGCCCGGCCCGCCAGAGGCGCATCCGCTTGTTTTTTTGCTTATTGAACATCATGAAAATCACCGATTCCAAACAAGTCAATGCCTTGAAGGCGCTCGCCGTATCGCCCGTCGTGGCGCTGCTGACCATGCTGGCGCCCGCCGGCGTTCATGCGGCCGAGGCAGCTGGCGCCGGGCCCACCGTGCAGATCGCCAAAACGATCCCCGCCAACATCAAAACGACCCACGCCCCGGATGCGGACCCGGGCCACTACCAGGTGCTCGATGGGACGCATTTTTCTTATCGCTGCTACGTCCCCTACACGCTCAAGACGAAAGAGGCGGCGGTGGAAGTGTGCGAAATCGATCCCGTCAAACTGCAGATTCTGGGTTGGCCCGAAACCGAAGTGATTCACCTCATCCGCGGCCGCGTCACGGTCACCGGACCGGGCGGCGAAACGGCAAGCTATTCCGACGGCGATATTTTCGTGCTGCCGCAAGGCTTCCAGGGGATTTGGCAGCAATCGGACAAGCTGTTGAAGGTGGTGGTTCGTCATCCATTGTTCTGGAAAGACTAAGCCCGGCTTGCACCCTCAACCCACGCTATGTTGTCAAGGTTCGCCTCCATGGGGCCTTGTGGATAGCCCACACAAGATCGTTGATTCATGATTCGACCAGTTTATCTAGGCGCTCCCGAGTATGCCGCCGGCGGCTTCGTGCCGCTCGAAAGCGAAATTGCCGACAGCGCCCTGTGCGCACAGTTGCGGCACGCCGAGCACGGCGCCAATCTTTTCCCGCAATGCACCTCAAGCATCTTTGAGCTGGTCGATGTGGCCATTCAACGGTCCCTGGCCAGCGCCCGTTTGCAGGCCAAGGACATCGACGCCGTGTTCCTGGTCTCGAACATGCTCGACGCCCAGGACAACCTGGAACCGGGCTGGCTGGGCGAATTGAATGCGCGCCTGGGCCTGTCCCATGCGGTGCATTACCAGGTCGGGATGGCAGGGTGTGGCGGCTTTCATTGGGCGGCGCGGCTGGCCGCGAGCCTGATTGCGGCGGATCAGTGCAAGCACATCTTGTTTGTCAGTTTCGACAAGGCGGGCGGCAGGTTGCAGCGGCTGTATGGCGCGGGAAGCGATTTTCCTTATGTAACCGGTGACGCGGCGGCAGCCTGTATCTTCAGCAGCGAGCCGACCGGCATGGATTATCGGCTGCTTGGCAAGGTCGTCAATCGTTACGATGGCCAGCAAATTCTCGCACCATCGCTGGACAGTGAAATGCGCTGCATTTCGCAGCTGATCAAGGCGACCTATGCATCGGCCGAACTGAAAGCGAAGGAGATCGATGTTTACATCACGAATAACTATTCCTATGCCGCCAGCCGGCTCTACTGCCAGCTTGCCAACCTGAGCTACGCGACCGCCTATACCGGCACCATCGCGACCCACGCCCACTGCTTTAGCTCCGATAACCTGATCAACCTGCACCACGTGGCGGCCACGGGTGAGGTGCGCGCCGGCGCGCGGCTGCTGTTATTTAGCACCGGCCCCTTCCAATGGGGCGCGTGCATCCTGGAGAAGCTGCCAACCGGGATGGAGCAATAATGAGCACCATCGTTTCGCGCTTTCGCGCCATCGTGCAAGCCCATCCCGGCACCACGGCCCTGCTGTCGGATACGGAGGCGCTGAGCTATGCGGCCTTGTACCAACGGGCAGGCCAGATGGCATCGGCCATCGATGCGTGGTTCCTCGCCCATCAGGGCCGCAGCGCCGGCCCGGCGGATGTCATCGGCATCTGCATCGATAAATGTGCCGATCTGTATCTGTCGATCCTGGGCATTCTGGGCACCGGCGCCAGCTACGTCCCGATCGATCCGCAATTACAGCGCGACGTGCAAGAGCATGTGGTGCTCAGTTGCCGCTGCCAGCTGATTGTCGCGCATGATGCGCTGCTTGCGGGGGTCGGCGGGGCCGCCGTGATTGCTCCCGCCGACTGTCAGCGCGCCGGCTCGCTCCCGGCCGCGCGTGTGGACGTCGTGCGTGCCAGCGGCGCGGACATTGCGTACACGATTTTCACTTCCGGTTCCACCGGACGCCCCAAGGGTGTGCCGATCAGCCACACGAGTTTGCTCAATCTGGTGGACTGGGCGATCGCGGAATTTACGCTCGCACCAGGCGTGCGCGCATTGCAGTATTCGACGATCAATTTCGATGCATCGATACTCGATATCTTTCCCACCTTGCTGTCCGGCGCGACGCTGTGCATCCCCAGCCAGAAACAGCGTTTGTCCGAGGCTGAACTGGCCGAGTTCTGCGCGCGCCACGAGATTGCCCATGCGTTCCTGTCGCCGGCACTGCTGGCCAGCCTGTCCGCCCAACGCTTCCCCGGCATCACCACCTTGCTCACCGGTGGCGAGGCATGCAGCCCGCAAGCCATGCAGGATTGGCTTGCGGGACGCCGGCTCTACAATCTGTACGGGCCAACGGAATGCACGGTCCTGGTCAGCTACAAGCGCATGGATGGCACGTGTCCGCAATCGAATATCGGCAAGGCGATTCCCGGCGTGCGCCTGCATGTTCTCGACGAGAACAGGGAGCCGGCCAGCAGGGGCGAGCTGTACGTCGCAGGCGTGGCTGTCTCGCCCGGCTACATTGGCAATGCCAACGTCAACGCGCAAACGTTCCTGCATCTTCCCACGCTCGATGCCGGCCGCCTCTACAAGACCGGCGACCTGGTCGAGCGCGATGAGCAAGGCGACTTGCGCTTTCTCGGGCGGATCGACCGCCAGGTCAAGGTGCGCGGCTTTCGCGTCGAACTCGAAGAGATCGAAGGGGCGCTCAAGCGCCTCGGCTATGCGGAGGTGGCGGTGAAAGTGAGCGCGCAGGGAGCGCTGGTTGCTTACATCGTTGCCGATAGCGACGCCGACACCGACCTTGATGGCGAGGCCCTGCGCGCGCGCCTGGCAAGCATCCTGAGCGACTACAAGATTCCACAGCACGTCATCGGCTTGGCGCGCTTTCCCTACAAGATCAGCGGCAAGGTGGACTATGCGGCACTGCCCGATTTTGTTCCCGCGGCAGCCTGCGCCGGCACCCGCGATGACCACTACGCACCCATCATCGCACTGTGGGCGAACGAGCTGATGCTCGACGCCGCCAGCTTGCAGCCGTCTTCCAATTTCCGCGAATTGGGAGGCACCTCCATCAATATAGTCCGCCTGCTCAGCTCTATTGAAACGCACTACGGCGTCCGGATCGATTTCATCGATTTTCTGGACAATCCCACCATCGAATTCCTCGTCCACAACCTCACTGAAAATGACTAATCAACTTCTCCCCGGTCTTAACCACGTCGGCCTCACCGTCCTGAGTATCGAAGACACCCTCGACTTCTATCGCAAGCTCACCAGCGTCGAGATTTTCGAAGAGACTGTCCGTATCACCGGCGACGGTGTCGGGGCGGTCATCCGGGTCAAGAACCCGGACTACAAGTCCTGCATGGCGCGCATCGGCAATCGCAATTTCGAGCTGATCGAGCACCTCGGATCGAAAGGCAGGCACCTGGTGGCCAATCACAACGACGTGTGCGGCATTCACCTGGCATTCATGGTGGACGACATCGCCGACACGTTCCAGAAGGTCAAGCAACTGGGCCTGGAAACGACGACCGACGCACCGTATGTCGCCACTGAACTGGGTGGTTATCAAGCCTTCTTTTTCCGCGACCTGAATGGCGTCCAGATCGAAATCGGGCAGGTGAACTGATGTCAACGGCACCCAACATGACAATTGTCGAATGCGCCGAACAGCACCTGCAAAGCGCGGCGGAACTTTTTAACGCCTACCGCATGTTCTACGAACAGGAAAGCGACCTGCCCGCGTGCTACGCCTTCATCCGCGACAACGTTGAAAAGAAACGCTCGCGCCTGTTGCTGCTGCTCGACCCGGCAGGCAAGGCGGTCGGTTTTTCGCAGCTGTACCCGAGCTATTGCTCGATTTCGATGAAACCCTATTACTACCTTTCCGACTTGTACGTCGATCAATCCTGCCGACAAAATGGGTATGCCAGGTTCCTGATGCAGGCGGTGAGCGAGCAATTTGCCGCCGAAGGCGCGCAGCGATTGACCCTCGATACCGCGACAAGCAACAAGATCGCGCAGCATCTCTACGAGTCGCTGGGATACGAGCAGGAACAAGTGTACATCACGTATCACCAGATGCTGCAACCAGCAAGCTGACAGGCGCGCAAGCGATCATCCACCGCGTCGTACGGCACGGCGGCCCAAGCGCCAGTCATGGCTCATTATTCTGGCAAAACAGGCTTTCTCTTTCAGATCACATCAACATGGATACAGAACTCAGCAAGAATGATGCGCACGACATGCATGGCACGGTGACCGACATGTATACCCGGGTGAATAATGAACTGGGCAGCCGCTACCAGCCGTTTTTGAACTATGGGTATGGCTATGCGGCGCCGTTGCCGCCGATGCCCCTGCTTGAAGCACAGGACCGGGATTTCCAGATTTCCGCACAGCTCTACCACTTCGTCACGTCAGCAACATCGTTGCATGACAAAGACATCGTCGAGGTTGGCTCAGGACGCGGGGGCGGGGCCTACTACATGAAGAAATACTGCGGCGCCAGGAGCGTGGCGGGGCTGGAATATCTGGGCCAGAGCGTGGATATCGCCAGGAGCAGCTTTGCGATCGATGGCTTGTCCTTTGTCCAGGGCGATGCCGAGCAACTGCCATTTGACTCGGCGTCGAAGGATGTCGTGGTCAACATCGAATCGTCGCATTGCTATCCGAACCTTGACAGCTTCTATTCCGAAACGCTGCGCATCCTCAAACCGGGGGGTTATTTTTGCTATGCGGATCTGGTGACGCCGGAAAAGAGCCGGGAAATTGAAGCCAAGCTTCGCCAGCTTCCGGTGGAACTGGTAAGAAGCCGGGATATTACGGCCAATGTCCTGGCCAGCCTGGCTGCGGACAATGCCCGGAAAGTGGCGCTGATCAAGGACATGGGCTTGAGCGACGCGCGCGCGGCCTGGTGGCTCAACGAATGGGCATGCGTCGGCACGACCATCTGGGATGAATTGAATCACGGTCAATTGGTCTACGTTTCCTACGCACTGATGAAAATGTAGGCACTGCTCATCCGCGTCGCCAGCCCGGCGCTTTGGCGGCCGCGCTGGACGGCGCCCCTCTCTCCATCGGTTTTGCCGGCGGAATTCTCTCTTTAGAAACGGAACAATCATGGGCCAGCGATCCTCCGCCCCTCCCTCGCCACGCACGCGCGTTCGCCGCATTGCCGAACTGGCGGACTACGAACAAGAAACGCTGCATGCCATTCTGGATGAAGCGTATGTCTGCCATATCGCATTCCATGACGGAGAAAGTATTCACTGCATTCCGACCGCATGCTGGCGCATCGACAACCATCTTTATATCCACGGGTCGAATGGCAGCCGCATGGTCAAGGCACTGCTGGGCGGCGCGCAGGCATCGATCGCGGTGACCCATATCGACGGGCTGGTTCTGGCGAAATCGGCCTTCAGCCACAGCATGAATTACCGGTCCGCCGTCATCTATGGCGTTTTCGAGCAGGTCAGGGGAAACGCGAAAAAGATGGAAGCCATGGATATCTTCATGGACAAGCTTGCGTCCGGACGCCAGCACGAAGCGCGGACCGGCAACGCCAAGGAACTGGCCGCCACCAATGTGCTGCGGGTGTCGCTGGACGAAGCCGCGGCAAAAGTGAGCAACAACGGGCCGGTCGACAAGGAAGAAGATCTCGATTTACCCGTGTGGGCCGGCGTGCTGCCGCTGAAGACGATTCACGGGGATCCGATCGGCGCCGGCAATGAGGCGGTGCCGACGCCGGACTATGTCACAAGCTGGGCAAAAGCCAACAACTAGCCTGTTCAATCCAACCCGATATCAACGCGTGATATTACCAACTTAAAGTCCCAGTATGAGCATTTCTGCAGAAAACAACATTTTTGATCTGATCGGGGTCGGTGTCGGCCCGTTCAACCTTGGCTTGGCATCGCTGCTGGAGCCGGTCGACACGCTGAAAGTCAAATTCTTCGAGGCGAAAGAACGCTTCAATTGGCACGAGGGTTTGCTGCTGGAGGATTGCCACCTGCAGGTTCCCTTCATGGCCGACCTGGTGACCATGGCGGATCCGACCAGCCCTTACAGCTACTTGAACTACCTGCACGCACAGGGCCGCCTGCTGCAATTCTATTTCTACGAGAATTTCCAGATCCCGCGCGTCGAATACAACCGCTATTGCCAATGGGTCAGCGAGAAACTGAGCAACATCGCGTTTTCGCACCAGGTGGTGGGGATCGAGGTGGTCGACACGCTGTTTCGCATCACGGTCAAGAACAGCCGCACCGGCGAGCAAGCCCGCTATTTGGCGCGCAATATCGTGCTCGGGGTCGGCACCGTGCCGAACTGGCCGCGCGCCGCCAGCGATTTCAAAAACAGCGCCGACTGCGCGCACTCGTCGCAGTACATGTTCGTCAAGCCTGAACTCCAGCGCAAGAAGCACATCACGGTGATCGGCGGAGGGCAAAGTGCGGCGGAGGTCTTCCTCGACCTGCTGCGCGACCAGCCGCAGTTTGGCTATGAACTCGATTGGCTGACACGCAGCAATGGGTTCTTTCCGATGGAGTATTCGAAGCTGGGCCTGGAACACTTTTCCCCCGATTACGTCGAACACTTCTATGGATTGCCGGAGACGCAGCGCAAATCCATCCTGGCAAAGCAAGGCAATTGGTACAAGGGGATTTCCTTCAGCACCATCAAGGAAATCTACGATTGCCTGTATGCGCGCTCGATCGATCAACCCAACCGTTCCGTCTTGCAGGCATGCAGCCAGCTGGAGAAAATCGCGCGGGTCGGTGACGGATTCCAGCTCGAGTTCCAGCATCTCGAATTGCAGCAGACATTCCAGGTCAAGACCGAGGCGCTGGTACTGGCAACAGGCTATCAGTATGTCTTCCCGGCGTGCCTGAGCGATCTTCGCCCATCCATCGAATTCGATGCGGACAACCGTCCCTGCATCACCCGCGATTACACGTTGAAAACGTCCGCGGATATCCCCGGCACCATCTTCGTTCAAAACGGCGAAATGCACAGCCATGGTATTGCCGCACCGGACCTGGGACTGGGTGCCTACCGCAGCGCGGTGATCATCAACAAATTACTCGGCAAGGAACGTTATCCGGCCAGAACCAGGACAGTGTTCCAGAACTTCGGCATCGCCGACCAGTGGCGCGACAGCGCCAAAAACGCATAACCCCACCGTCGACATACATTTCCCATCATTGGAACAGCAAAATGAACAGAGCTACAGAAGAATTCCTGACACACGCCAAGCCGGACTGCATCACGTTGAGCAATGCGGGCAACTATCAGTTCCCAACCAATCCGGCGTTGACCAATCAGGAGAATCTCGAATCCGAGGTGAGGTCCTATCCACGGCGCTTCCCCATTGCGATCAAACGTGCCCAGGGCGCACTGGTCGAAGACACCAACGGCCAATCGTATCTTGATTGCCTGTCGGGGGCGGGCGCACTGCCGCTTGGCCATAATCACCCCGAAGTGGTGAAAGAAATTATCGACCACATCCGGGCCGACTTGCCCTTCCAGACGCTCGATGTCACCACGCCCGTCAAGGATGCGTTTATCCGGGAAGTGATGGCCTTCCTGCCGGAGTCGTTTGCCGCCAATGCGTGCATCCAGTTCTGCGGCCCGTCCGGCTCCGACGCCGTCGAGGCCGCGCTCAAACTGGCCAAGCAGGTGACGGGGCGCAGCAATATCATTTCCTTTCATGGCGCTTACCATGGCATGACCAACGGTTCGCTGGCATTGATGGGAAATTTGAATGCGAAAATGCGCCGTAGCGGGCTGATGCCTGACGTCCATTTCTTCCCCTATCCCTACAATCTGCGTTGCAAATTCGGCCTGGGCGGCGAAGCTGGCGAGCGCGCATCGATTCGCTACATCGAATCCGTTTTGCATGACCAGGAGAGCGGCATCGTGCGGCCGGCAGCGATCATCCTGGAACCAATCCAGGGTGAAGGCGGGGTAATCGCCGCCTCTGCTTATTGGCTGCGCGAATTGCGCCGCATCACCAGTGAACTGGGAATTCTCCTGATATTCGATGAAATCCAGTGCGGCATTGGCCGCTCTGGAAGCAATTTTGCCTTCGAATATGCGGGCATCGATCCGGACATCCTGATCATGTCCAAGGCGATCGGCGGCGGCTTGCCTCTGTCCTGCCTGGTGTTTAAAAAAGAATTCGACACGTGGAATCCGGGCGAGCACGCCGGCACTTTCCGTGGCAATCAACTGGCCATGGTGGCGGGCGCCAAGACACTGCAAATCATCGGGCGCGATAAACTGACCGGCAACGCCAACCTGATGGGCGAACGCCTGAGCGCGCAACTGCGTGCCTTACAAGATATCCACCCGTGTATCGCTGAAGTTCGTGGCAAGGGTTTGATGCTGGGTGTCGAGATTGTCTGCCCCGGCCAGTCCGATGCACTCGGTCATCCATTGGCGAATCCGGAATTGGCCAGCCAGATCCAGCGCGCAGCCTTGAAGAATGGGCTGATTATCGAAAAGGGTGGCCGCCACGGCGCGGTACTGCGTTTTCTGCCGCCGCTGAACATCACGGCCGAACAAATCGACTTTGCCGGACAAGCATTCGGGCGTGCGCTGGCGGCCTGCACCAAGGTGGGCGATGAGTAACTGGACAGAGCATTTCATCCACACCGGTCCGGGCGGCAGCGAGGATTATCGCAACGTCATGGCCAACTGCACGCAAGAACTTGCGGCAGTGTTCGAATCGGCCAAGGGGCCCTATTCCGGCATCGATCCGCTGCTACTGCGGGAGAATATCTTCGGCATGTCGCTGGCAAATGACGATGTCGCCCCGCTCGATACCGTCATCAAGCAAGTGGCCACGGACATTGCCCGCCATGCGATTATGGTTCAACACCCGCACTGTATCGCCCATCTGCACACACCACCGATGTTGTGCGGGATCGCGGCCGAAAATTTTATCGCGGCACAGAATCAGTCGATGGATTCGTGGGACCAGTCCGGTTCAGCGACCTTCGTTGAACAACACGTTATCGCCAACTTATGCAGTTTGTTCTCCTATCCGGATGAAGGCGATGGCGTCTTCACCAGCGGCGGAACCCAGGGCAATATCATGGCCTTGCTCATCGCGCGGGATTGGTTCGCCCAACAACGTTCCGGCCACAACGTGCAGCGCGACGGATTGCCGCCGTATGCTTCCAGGCTCAGGATCATCGGCTCCGCAAAAAGCCATTTCACGCTTGAAAAGGCCGCCTCCGTCATGGGGCTTGGCCAGCATGCCGTCGTGCGTATTCCAACCAATCCCGATGGCACCATGATCGTCGAGGCACTGGAATCGACCTTGCGTCAGCTGCAGGCCGATGGCTTGCTGCCTTTTGCGATCGTCGGCACGGCTGGCACCACCGATCATGGCGCGGTGGACGACCTGCGCGAAATCAGCCGGATCGCCAGAGAGTCGGGTATCTGGTTTCATGTGGACGCGGCCTATGGCGGCGCGATGATACTCAGCCAGGCCAAGCAACGGCTGGCAGGAATCGAGCTGGCTGACTCCTTGATAGTCGACTTTCACAAGATGTGGTTTCAGCCAGTCAGTTGTGGCGCATTGTTGTTGCGCGACACGTGCGACTTCAAATATCTGCTGCATCACGCGGATTATTTGAACCGCGAGTCGGATGACTTGCCCAACCTGGTGGACAAGACAATCTCGACGACACGCCGTTTCGACGCATTGAAAGTGTTCATGATGCTGCGCGCAGTTGGAACGGAAACGCTGGGAGCGATGGTCGATCATCTGCTGCAACAGACGACAGCGATCGCTCGCCTGATCCGCGAAAGCCAGCACTTTGAACTGCTGGCGCCGCCTGTGTTATCGACCGTTCTTTTCCGTTATACCGACCTTCCAGAGACGCAAAGTAGCGATGCATTCAATCGCCAGCTACGCGTGGCCTTGCTCAAGAGGGGTATTGCGGTACTGGGCGAGACCACGGTGGCCGGCAAGGTGGCTTTGAAGCTCACCATCCTCAATCCCTGCCTGTCGATCGCCATGTTTGCGGATCTCTTCGAGAATATCGTTGAACTAGCCGAAACGTTCAAGTCCGACATGCTCGCTGAGCAGGTCTAAACGATTTTGCGGCATGTCGCGATCCGGGCCTTGGCCCGGATCGCCATCCCTGTTTCGTCAGCGGGATATTTACCCCACCTTCCATTGCTGGTCCAGGTAAACAAACTGGCGGCTCCAACAACAGAAGGAGTCGCAACAATGCAAAGAGAATCGAACCAGCATCCATGGTCGGCACGGCTGCAAGAGCAGGCCTCGGCGGACCTTGGCATTCAGGCATGGTGCGTCCGCGAGGGGCTGACGGCGCCGGCGTTCCACTACTGGCGCAAGCGCCTGGCGATGCGGTCGCGGCCTACGACGAAGCTGATTGCGCTGCCAAGCGTTAGCGCTCGGGCAGAGCCGGCGCTTGAGGTGAGGACGCCATCGGGCTATGTGATCAGGATCGCCAGCCAGGAGCTGATGACGTCACCGACCTGCTGCCGTTTAACTGCGCCACCAGCTGGCCTATTGGGCTTGGCTCAAGCTGGCCGCAAATCTGCGGACGAAAAAAAACCCGGTTTGCACTAAGCGCGATCTTGAGCGCGCTTAGGCTTACCGGGGTCTTTCTCTTATAACTAGCCTGACGATAACCTACTTTCACACTGGTTGCAGCACTATCATCGGCGTAAAATCGTTTCACGGTCCTGTTCGGGATGGGAAGGGGTGGTACCGATTTACTATGGTCATCAGGCATAACTTGTACAGCTTGGTGCTCCCTATTGGGCAGCACTAGCTTGAATCTGGAAGAAGTATCGTTTTATATGTCTTACTTTGGGTAGTGATCGTGCATATCGCACAAAACACAACGCGCATTTCTTATCTCTGTACCTGCTAAGGTTATAGGGACAAGCCGTACGGGCAATTAGTATCAGTTAGCTTAATGCATTACTGCACTTCCACACCTGACCTATCAACGTCCTGGTCTCGAACGACCCTTTAAAGAGCTCAAGGCT
>NZ_WHJG01000057.1 GCF_011682175.1 Massilia frigida | reverse complement strand
AGAATGAGATTAACCATGATTCCGCCACCATAACCGACCAGAATTCGTCCAGCATCACGAAAATGCGATGGAAAGTCGCGCTCCCGTGATGCCGGCCAGTTCAGAAAAATCGTTTTGCAATTGGCTCCTATATTTCCATTCTCAATCAGGGAAACACGACGATCGCCGCGACGGAATTAATCCTTAACCCTCTGCGTGACCGCATGTTTTCCAGCCGCTATCATAGTGGCTGGCACCTAAGTTTCGCAACGCCTCAACATATCGCTCCCGGCAAAATTTTGTATATCCGGGCTGACAAATTTTTTCAAGGAGCGACACCGTTTGGGCCATGTATGATTCCTATCGAAATCAATCTCCGCCTCTTCGGCAGGCCTAGTCTAGTGGTCACCCAACTGGAAGTGGCAATGCCCAACACCATTCCCATGCGCTGGGAACTTGAGTGCAAGGAGGTTTCCAAAGCGTCTGCCCAGCAATAGCGCAGCCTGCTGCAGCGCGGCCAGAAATTGCGCGAGATTGAGTTGCATTTTGCTTCCTTTTTCAATAAGTGTTCCTCTTGCCTTGTCGCGGGCGCCCGCGCAAGGATGCATGACCTACCTGGCTGTTTAGAACCGAGCGCGGCGCTGAGGTCCACAATGCGAAAGGGCCGTCAGGCATACACCCGACGGCCATCGAACGGTTACGGTGTTGCGCTCAGATGGCCACGACTGGCGGCTGCGACTGCAGCGTATTGAGATAGTTGCTGAGGATGGTGAAGTCAAAGGCGCGCACCTTCGCCGCGCTGACTTGCGCTTTCAACCAGTTGACCAGGTCGGCCGAGGTTTCCTTGAACTGAATCAGGATGGTGTTGATGGCGTGGGCGGCCTGGTATTGTGGGACGCCGGGGTGCTGGTTGATGGCCTTGTAGAGCTTTCCGCTCGGCTTTGTCGGGTCGAGCGCGTGCTTGAGAAAGAACAGATTGAGCAGCTGCAGCAGCGCCGCATTCAATGCGCACATCGCGCCCGGCACCGGCGCACCAGGCAGCACCGGCGGACCAGGCGGGACCGCTGGCCCAGGCCCGGGACCCGGCACCCCAACGACCGACTCCCACGACTCCAGCGGCGGCATGGTTTTACCCGTTGCCTGTAGCAGCTGCTTGCCGCTGGAACTGCCGGTATTGAAAAAGAACGGTGTGCCGCCACCCTTTTTTGCGGCAATAAACTGATAGGCGTGGTCCGTCAGTTCCCGGTGCAGGCCCGGCTCCGGCCGATTCGGCAGGAGCTTGAACTGGCGAATCGGCGTGATGTCGTAGGTAGCCGCCAAGTTGGCGTACTTCGACCTGTTCTTGTGAAAATCTGGTGGAATCGTCATCGTCGGTGAGCGCGCGCGCCGGTAGTTGTTCTTGCCGACAAGTGTGGCTGGAAGAACGTGCCAGAAGCCGCCCTGCGGGCTCAATCCAACAAAAATCGCTTCGGCAGGCGCTATTTCGCCAGCGGCAGCGTGGCCAGCCGGTCCAGAATCTCGATGCGCACCGCCGCCGGCGCGTTCAACTTGGCCAGCGCGTCCGGCCACAGCTCCTTGGCCAGGTTGACCGTCTGCTTGACTGCCGCCTTGGCAATGCGCTCGGAGATGCCGGCGCTCTTGGCCACGGCAAGGTAGGCGTCGACCGTTTCCTTGCGCTGGTACTTGTCGATGGCAACGTTGGTGCCGAATCCCTGGAAGCCCGGCAGCGCCGCGACGCACACGATGTCGTAGGCCGGCGAGAGTTCGGGCATCACGCCGTTGTGATAGAGCACGGAGAAGTTTTTCAGATGCGCGTCCGAATTGCCCAGGAGCGTGTTCACCACCTGGCGAATGAAGAACTGGCGCACGTCCTCGATGCCGCGGGTGCTGAAGCGGTTGAGCACCTGAACCAGGCGAACGAAGTATTCGCGGCCGGCGTACTTCTGGCCCGGCATCAGGCGCAGGAGCTGGCATGCATCTTCCATGTGCACCGCGCTGCTGGGACCACGGTCAAACCGGTCAACCGCCAGGAAATGCGTGTCCGGACCCAGGGCCGCCACCAGCTCGTCGCGACCGACCATTTCCCGCATCTGAACCGTGCGGCACTGCGCGATGTTCACGCCGGCCTGCGCGGCCAGCTGCATGCACGCATATTCGTTGAAGACCTGCGAGTCGTCACCCTTGGCCGGCAGCTTGGCAATGAGGTCTGAGAGCGTGCCCTTGACCGGCATGCAGTAGCGCTGGCCGTTTTGCGCGCTCGACAGCGCCAGCTTGTCCTGGACGCCCGACAGCGATGCGGCGCCCTCGGCCGCCTGTTCCGGCACACCGATTTCGAGGTTGTCCGAGCCGCCCGTGACGCCGAATGCCCGGGCAGTCGCCGTGAGCTTGTCCAGGTCGGCCGGCAGCACCTGGACCGCGCCAGGCAAATCCTCGCCGGCGGCGGCCAGCACGCCGAAGTCATCCATGTCGCGCGGGTCCTTGCGCGTTGCCGCCAGGCGCCGGCGAAGCGCGTCCTCGGGCAGCAGGCCGGCGAAGAACGGCGGCAGTTCGCCGCGCTCACGGTAGACCGCCTTGTCGAAGTAGTTGGTCAAGGTCTTGCGGGTCAGCTCGTCCTCGCCGGGTACCGTCATTGAAATCGACAAGGTAGGCCGGCGCGCGTTTGCCCCGTATTCGTCCGACGCAATGAAGCGCGTTACACGCCCCGCTTCGCACAGCCAGCCGATATGCTGGCCCTGCAGGAAGACGTCCAGGTAGCGCGGCAGGAGCTCGTTACTCATTGGCGCCACCTCCGAACAGTTGGTCTACGGTCGACGGCGCCTCGTCGGGGCCGATGGCCTTTCCGGACAGCAGCCGCTGCACTTCGGGAAGCAGATGCTTGGGCACCAAAACCCAGGTAGCGTCGAGCGCGTCTGCCAGCGCTTCGAGCGTACCAGCTTTCGCGTCCGACTTTCCGCTGAGCAGCTTGCTGATACTCGACGTCGCAATGCCCGTTACGTCGTGAATCTGCTGCAAGGTACGGTCCGATTTTGCACGGTGGGCGCTGAGCTGTTCCGAGATTTTCATAGCGTTTAGCCTAAATTTTATATCGTATTTTAGCGTTTAGACTAACACCGTCGGAAGCGAATAGCAACAGGATTTAGCTTGCACACTAAAATATAGATTAATTTTTAGCGTGAGGGCTAAAATGAGATCAATATCAGAAAAAGATAAGCCCGTGCAGAAAATGGCCGGGATCAGGAGGGAGTGCGGCTTTACTGTGTCTTACCAAAGGCGCGCCACGGTATGGTTGGAACCGTCAGCTGCGTGCCACACTTCGCCAACGGCCAAAGGGTCGATAGCGGCCGTATCCTCGCTGGAATAGGCCATGCGCACCAGCGGCTTGCAGCCTGTCGGACTTGACGCTTGAAGCCGACGATTGAGCGGCAGGCAATTCGGTCTTGCTGTCATATTTTCGTGATCCTTCCGCAAAGGCGTCTTAAGGCGCCAGCAGGCTTCTGATGTGGCCGTTTTTGGGCCTGATTTCTGGGCGTGTCGGCCCGATCAGGCCATTTTCAGCGCCTTCATGCGTTTCAGATTCCGCACAAGGGCCACCAGATTCCATTCATGGGCGACCTGCGTGATTCTTCATCGGTCAGGTTGATCTGGTCCTTGTCCTGCGGGCCGCTGGTGGGCGGCTCAGGATCTTTTCCGCCGGGCTTGTGAGCGAGAACGGCATGCTGGTGGTGGCGGACATGATCGCCAATGCGGGCGGTGTCACGTGCTGTGGCTCACTGTGATCAACTTGTCGCTGTTCGAGGTCGAGCTCGACCGGGCGGAATTTGAGTTCTCTTATGCCTGTGCGTTGCTGAAGGCGTAAGCGTTTGCGGAACACCGTCGCGTTACCGATCGCAGCCGCCGGTCCCTACGTTCCTGACAATCATTTGACACTAGGTGTAGTAGCCCGTAGATTCCGTTCAGCTACCCTCAATCGAATAACAGATGCCCGATAAGCGCCACCCGAAGCCGCGTTCAAACCCACAGCCGATACATCCAGAACGATTCGTCCATGATGAACCTCAGCGCGAATTCGCCGGGAGAAAAACCGGTAATCCGCTTGGTCGCCCGGTTCATGTGCGCCTGGTCGGCAAAGCCCTGGGACTGCGCCAGGCCGGCCCAGTCCAGCGGCTGCCCGGCCTCGTAGCGATCGCGCGCGGCGAAGAACAGATCCTCGGTGCGGACCAGCGATTGCCACTCACGCAGGGAGCGCCCGCTAAATGACTTGATGCGCCGTTCCACATGACGCGTACTGTGCACGCCGCTCCATTGCTGGGCCTTCCACGCGAGGCGCTCGACCCAGTGCCTGCCCATCTGGCGCAGCGATGGCTGTGCGCCCGTCCTGCCCTGCCAAGCCTGCCACGGCACAGCAAGATGGTTCTCCAACACCGACAGCAGGGCGTCATCTTCGCTGGCCAGGAGTGCATCCCAGAGAGGAGCCCATTGCGCGCCCAGCAGCTCGGCTGCTGGAACAAAGCGATCCTGAATGGCGGTGAGGTCAAACCCGAACAGGGCTTGGGCCGCGTCCGCATTGAAGCAAGCCATGTAGCCCCGGCCCGTGCTCGGGGCCCAGCTCACTGTAGGGTGCGACTGGCTGCCCGAGATGACAACCGGCGCCGCAAACGGGCGCCAGCATGGCCCGCTTGCGCTGTCCCCAATCAATCCCGCATCGAGGCCGCGATACCAGGAAATCGCCACCAGGGGTGACGCGGGAAAGTGGGACAGGCGCTGGGCACTCGTCAAGGCCAGCGAGCGAGTATCACGGCCGACCAAGGCGACCAGCGCACCCTGCAATGCGGGAGGCGCCAGACGCAGCCATGCATGCGGAGCGCCGTGGCCGTCGGCGCGCGGGCCGCGCTCCAGCGGCCCTGGCGGAAGCATTGACAGCGGTGGTTGAATGGAGCTCATCGCTTGCCAGTATAGCAAGCAGCTTCCCCAAGCGGTGATGTCGTTTCGGTTCAATACACAACGCCAGCCGAGGTCGACAATGCTGTCATGAATACGACCTCGCCTCCACAATGCCCATACGGGCACGGCAAAAACGCTGCCGCGCCTTCCCTCCATCCGCCGGGAGTGTGGCCCCCGGGACCACCGTCCGGACTGACCGGCTGGACCCTGCTACGCCGCATGTCCCGTGACCTGCTGGGCTCGGTGGCGGAATGGCGCCAGGCATACGGCGACGTGGTCCATTTGCGCATATGGCCTGAACACCAAATTGTGGTGACCGACCCGCAACTGGTGCGCGATCTGTTGGTCGGCCATCACCTGGAATTGCGCCGCTGGGAGCGAGGCATCAGCGTATTTTCGCAGCTGCACGGGCACAGCGTTCTCACCGCCGAGGGTGAAGCGTGGCGCGCCAAGCGCTCCGCCTTACAGCCAAGTTTTTCGCCTAAGGCGGTGCAAGCCTTCGTTCCGGCTATAGCGGGTGCCGCCGCGAAGACGTTTGCACTATGGCCCAGGGGCGAGGCAGACTGGCATATTGAAAGCGCTCTTACCTCCCTCACGATGGACGTCATCTTGCGCATGATGTTTTCCAGTGAGATTGACGAGGACGCGCGCGCCGCGGAAGGTGCGCTGAACGACACTGCCAAAGCCGCGAATGCCGAGATGTACTGGCCGGCAAGTTTGCCCGACTGGATGCCGTGGAAACGCGCCAAGCGGCGAGGCATTGCCTTGCTCAAGCGCCTGATCAGCGGACACGTCGAGAAAAGGCTGGCGCTGGCGCCTGATGCATGGCCGGAAGATCTGCTCAGCCGGCTGCTGGTTCTGCACCGCGACGATCCTGCGGCCTGGCCACTGAAGGCCGTGCACGACGAATGCATGACTGCTTTCCTGGCCGGCCACGAGACGACGGCGGCAACGCTGACCTGGTGGGCTTGGTGCATGGCGGCAAACCCGCAGGCGCAGGAGCTGGCGCGGCGCGAGGTGGAGACGGTATTGCAAGGCAGGCTACCCAGCGCGCAGGATCTTCCCTCGCTTGCCTACCTGGCCACTACGCTGCAAGAAACTCTGCGCCTGTATCCTGCCGCGCCGGTACTGTTGTCGCGCCGCTCCACGCTGGCGATGACGCTGGGCGGCTGGCAGCTTCCCGCTGGAACGATGTTCATGGTGCCCCTGCAGTTAATGCAGCACGATGCACGCTGGTATCCGGACCCGAGTGCATTTCGCCCCGAGCGCTTTGACTGTGGCGCGCCGGACTTGCCGCGTGGGTCCTTCATGCCATTTGGCACAGGTCCCCGAGTTTGCCTGGGCCAGCACCTGGCAACGACGGAGATGACGGTCATCGCGGCAATGCTGTTGCAGCGCTTCACGGTGAGCGTTCCCGAAGGGATGGCGCCGCCCCGGCCGGCCTTCAACATCACGCTGCGCCCGGAATGTCCGCTTCGTTTGCGCCTAAAGGAATACATACAAGGGGGATAAGACGGAAGGCTCGCGCGGCCAAAAACAAGACTAACAAATCCGCTTAGCGTCGCCATTTTTTGGGGGGCATGTTCATGGAATAGATCGGCTAAGTTAGCTACTCGCTGAACGACACCTCCACATTGAATGGCGTCGATTCCAGCCCACCCGCTCAATCCCAAGTCAACGAAACATCACGAACGCTCGTGAAGACGACCTGGTTTGACGCTGAGCTCCGGTGTTTCACGCCGCCTATTCTGGAAATATATACGGCAATTGCCCCGCGCGGAATTTCTCAATGCATTTTTCAATCAGTGGCCAAGCAGTCATTGGCGTCATATACCCCGCCTGCGGCCATCTTCCGTAATCTTCTTCAACGAGCCAACCGGGCAGCACACCAACACATGGCAGCTGCTCTGGATCAACGTCTTTATCATCGACTATTTCAAGCGACCAAGATGAACCACGCGCACGAAAATACCACGGAAAACCGTCAACCCGACCACTTCCTTGCAGCGGGCTCTGGCCTGCCAAATATCCACACCATCCCGCGCCTGTTCGTTCGTCCATTTTTACTCCATTCCCATCCCGAGGTACGGATTTCGTCAGTGTCGACGCAGCGCCGTCTTGAACCGGATGTCGAGTTGTCTGATGATAGCGATTTGCTGACATGCGCTGCGCTACTACCTACACTCGGCCCCCGCGACTCATCGCAGACCAGTAGTTCGGCTTGCATGGACTCCGTGGCTTCGGACTCAGGTAAATCAACGTCGGCGTTGTGGGTCAATCTGGCCCAGTCCCTAACAACGCCCAAGACGGCAAATGCGCACTGCCTGATTTACCTACGAAATTCGCCACATGCCATGTGACATGTGATCATGGAAACTCCAAGGTCGAAGCATAAAAAGAGCCCATGTGGCCAAAAACTGGCATACATGGGCTGCTGCACCTGCATATAGTCTGGGGGGCGCCTTGTGTCAGACTCTATGGTTTTGTATCAGACTTTATTGTTCGTCCACATTTGAGTGACTGGAACAAATAAAGTTGGTCGGAATCGGCTCGCTAAGTACTTGATTATTATAGCCCCACGGCCCGGGCCAAAGTTGGTCGCGAGATGCGAAATCAACCCAACAAAATAGCGCCACAAACAATAAAGTTTGTCACAGGCCAGAGCCATCGCCGCTGAGGTTCCAACAGTGAGACACAAATCCACTCAATGCTCTGCATATCTGAGAAGTCAGCGTGATCGCCTCTGGAAGGCTCGCGCCTCAGTGTCACGGGAACATGACGTTTTCCTAATTAAAAAAAACGTCCCAATTCCCCATCGGCTCATGGATCCCCTTTTCGGCTGCTATTAACGCCGACGTGGAACTCACCACCACGCCTAAAATCTGTGACCCATACAACTCTCGGCAAACGCTGGCTTAGCGCCGCTGTCGGCAAGATCACCTGAATCAGTGAAAATCGGAGCACCGGGGTAAATTCCGAGTCGTGCCAACAACAGGGGGCTTGAAACAAGAGTGTCAGCTATTGACAGCACACCTCAAGCTGCAAGGGAGCAGTATGTCGGAGTTTTGCAAGTGCAACCTTCGTTAGCAGGGGGCAAGCATGCATTCCCATACCGCCCCCGCCATGACGCTATCCTAGTTGGAGAAAAAATCGTCCTGCGTCGCCATTGGCGCGTGCCCCCTCTTCGGCCAGGAAAAGATAGCCCAAGCCATCTGACAGGATTCCCCTTGCCGGACTGAGGGGCTCATCCAAATCGCCCCCGTATATTGCCATCGCATAGTGATAGCCAGGTACCGTGATCGGCTTTTGAAGCCACGCGCGAACGCCGCCAAGCTTTGAAGCTAAGTTCTCATCGTCATCTTCTTCATCACACTCGCTTTGCACTACGGCTTTGGCATCCAAATTTAACGCTGCATACTCGTTTCTCATCGAATCAACTGGGTTGTATGCGATGACTTTGGCCGCAGAAGTACCCTCTCTCGCTCGTAACCGGGCGTAGTGAGACACTTCATTGGGCACGTACGGTATGAAGATCGATATCCAACCCGCCATCGAATCGTCCCCAAACCAAGATGACGGAATGGCCATCAGATGCATGAGCGGAGCGCCAGTTTCGTCCGTAGGCCACGAGACGCTCGAATCCATTCTGGCCCCACCACCTACGTATGCTTCGTCACCGGCAGGTGGCCGGTTAGTGAAAAGAAGTTCAGTGTACATAGTTTTCCCTGTGATCGATTTGCTAACAACAGCACAATTTTTTCAAATACTTTTCTGCTGCTTTTCGGAGCCGCCGTGCGTCCGCAGCCTTAACTCCCCCTTTGCGGATCGCCCCTTGCCAAACGTCTAACTGCTGTTTACTTGGATACCCATCAGGTCCAAATTGGAATTGATTGACTCCAACATTCAGGTGTTTCAGCGCCAACGCATTTTCATGCACGTGCACTTGGTCATGCGTCGTTCCATCTAGCGCAATTGACGGATTGTCTTTGTTTCGGGTTTTTTTCTTTGCACAACCCATCTGGTGCAGTGCTTCATGTCGAACAAGCTCATGTACGTCCAGATTATCTCCGACGTTTGTCCCACCGTTAAGACTTCCGTAGGTGCCAATTTGGCCGCTAGTAGCCAAGCCCCACGGGTCGATCCACGCATTCGGATTCGGAGCATAAACATACAGGTTCACGCCTCCGTTCAGCCCAATTGGATCCTCTGAAATAAACCGGCCAGCGTATGGGTCGAAGTAGCGAAAGCGATTGTAATGAAGCCCTGTTTCCTCATCAAACTGCTGCCCTTGGAATCTAAATGGCTGCGTCAATTTACAATTTGTTACATTAACTTTAGAAACTAAATTAGTTCCGCCGGTGGTCCCATCAAGTAGCTGCGTTTCGCCCCAAACAGTGTAATCAGCCGCCCACGCTACGTTGCCTCCAAGGTCTGTTAGTTCAAGTGGACGCCCAACCTGATCGCACTGATACCAGTATACTTCGTCATTTTGCAATGTGGCAAGAGGGACGAAGCTATTCGGTTCGAAGAGATATGTCGCGTCCTTACTTCCGCGACTGCTTTGAATCATCAGGTCGCCGTCCCAAAGGAAGATGCTACTACCGAAGGAATCAGACTTGCGCACCCGTCTTCCCAATGGATCATACTCATAGTGGGTCGTCTGGGTCAGGCCGTTTCGTGTAACGCTGGAGCTTTTCAGTAAATTGTCGATGGTCCAGCAAAAATGAGTAGTATCGGTACTAAGCTCACGCGTCACAATGTTCCCATAATGATCGTAAGTGTATATTAGGTCGCGATATCTCTCAATACGATTCCCCGACGCAAAAGCTCGGTTTCGTTGTGAAGGAGCGAATACGTTTCCTGCAGGATCATATTCAAAAAACTCAGGGTGGGAACCGGTCGCAGCGACAACCCGGCCTACAGGGTCGTAGCGGTAATCTTTTAATCCTCGCGATTGATCGATTGCTGATAGGAGGTTTCCGGCAGGGTCATACCGATACTGTCGGTCGCTTGCCGCCACAGGACCGGGGATATTACCCATCAACTTGACCTCATGCGTGGCTAAACGTCCCGTAGGATCGTAGTCATAATAGCTTTGCAACGCTCCTTGCGTTCGCGTGATCTCACGATGAAGCGAATCACGCTCCATGTCGCTGACAATATGCCCGTCACCCCCAGCAGGGCATTCCATATTTATCTGATGGAGATGTCCTGAACCATAATACAGCCAATTAATAACGTTGCCGTCCGGGAGCGCAGTGCGAGTACGGTTACCTAAGGGATCGTAAGTATGGTGAAGAACTCGCGCAGAACTTGCTTGGGCACCTTCGTAAAGAATCTGTGATTCGGAAATTAACTGTCCAATAGCATCATGGGAAAACAAAAGCTCAGCAGCTGAATTCCGCGCTTGCTTTAATCGTCCTAGAGCGTCGTAGCGGTAGGTGGCGATTGGCTCAGGACTCGTCTCCGTCGCCTTCGCAATCAAGCGCCCCCGCGCGTCGCGAACAAGTAGCTGGACCTTGCCCGGCCCAACTGCACTTCCTCCTGCCTCGACTAAATGCGTAAGCTCGCCAGCAGAGTTGTAGCAATAGCGTTGATGTCGGCCATCAAATCCGATCTCATCGGTCAGTTGTCCAGCTAAGTCGTAGTGGAAATAGGTAGTATCCCCATTTTCGTTCGTCAGACTTTCTAATTGTCCAGTAAGATCATAGGTGTACTTCAGCGAATAGCCGTTGGCGTCAACGCTTTCCAGCAGAGCATTGCGAGCGTCGTAACGATATCTCGTCAGTTCACCTAATGGGTCAAGGTAAGTTTCCAGCATGCCATCAGGTGTCCAGGTATAGCGATGAATTGCCCCGTCAGGCTCACATCGCTCCAATAGACGGTTATTCAAATCCCATTGGTAGGTGGTAAGATTGCCTACAGCGTCACTTCTAGACACAATCCGTCCTAGCTCGTCATAGGAAAAGCAGGTTGTGTTGGCTGAGCAATCTATATATGTAACCAAGTTACCCGCAGTATCCCACTCCAACTTGCTGCGCCCACCTTTAGCATCAGTGATGGCAACTATCTCACCACGCTCATTTAATGTGCGAAGCGTTACTTGACCAAGTGCATCGATGGACTTAATGAGATTGCCACGACCATCGTACTCGCTGCGAGTAGTAGCGCCCAGTGCATCTATTAAAGTCTGCGGAAGATCGAATCCGTTATACACCAAGACAGTTCGCGCGCCCGTTGGATCAACCAACTCGGTCAAGTTCCCGCGTTGATCAAAGCGAACATGTGTCTGGCGACCAAGTGGATCAGGCGCGCCCCGGGGATTTCCATTAGAATCATAGGGCGTTTCATGTCGAATTCCATCTGGGCCAATAGTTGCCACAACGTCTTTGCGCTCGTCGTATTCATAATGAGTACTGCGGCCAATTGCGTCGGTAACCGTTGTACGGCGAGCTTGGTCATTATATGAAAATATTAGCCCACTATTGTCATCGAGTGAGTAGGATTTAGTGACCCGTCCATGGGTCGAGAACTCATCATACTCGGCACGAAAACGCGCTCCGTTACGTTGGGCATATCCGGTCAGCATGTGGTTGCTCCACTCGTATTCGCGCCTGCCCCCAACTGCATCGATATGTGCTAACAAATCACCTTCAGCACTATATTCGTACGTCGCTAAACGTTCCGATGATGCGCCACCCTCCAACAATGCCGTTACGCTTATAAGTTTAGCTTGATCGTTCCAAGTGAGCCGCAGACGGCGCCCCGCAGAATCGACGATTGTATGTGGCCGCCATGCGTCAAAAGGATCATTGGGCGGCTCGGAGTAAGTTAGGACGATAACATTGCCATTGCGGTCAGAAATACTCTGTAAAGGTAGCAGAAAGTAATCCTCCTGCAGCCTGTGAAAATGTTGCGTCACGCCATTTTTAAAGAGGATCTCCCATTTATTTTCGGAAGGATGGCGAACCGTGATTTGCTCGTACGCGTCATAATATTCGCCTTCGTTTCCTATCGCTGGGAAACGCACAGCACGGCCTGATTCATCCCTGTAGGTTAGGGAATCCAAAGACAGTCCCAACTCCACGGCAAATGGTGTACTCCAACCTTGACCGAACCAACCTGAATGGGGGTCACCTGACCGGTATTGGCGTTTCCATTTGATTGAAATTGGTCCTGGAAGACTGAAGTCATCATTCGTCAACAGCTTTTCGCCGGTAGCGATAACGACAGGGTCTCCGATGGAACAGGCACAGGAGCTTCGTTTTGGGGCTCCCTTCTTTCCGACTTCAACATCTTTCGAGGAGTTTTCTTTTCCAGTGGAGCGGGCCGAAAGCTTGCCCATGGCCTTACCCAATGCGGCCAAAATTACCGATACCCCAACTCTGATTAGAAATGATGCCAATTTCTTGCGTTCGGCCGCAATCTGGGTCGGACTCATTGGCTTACTCCAACGCTCCATCATTGCCTTCAGTTCCTCAGCAGCTCCAGCTGATGCCTCAACCGCAGACATGATTCGCTTGACAGCCATCGCGCCGCCAGCAATCTGCCCTACCACGGGGATTGCAGCCACGCCCATCATCGCAGCCGTCTGGGCGAGAGCGATCAATGTATCGGTTGACTTCAACGCATCGAGCATTGCCTCAGCGTCTTCGCGTGCTGCATCTGCAAAGTCTTTGGTTGTCATACCACCTGCAACTTGACCACCATTCTGGACGACATTCTTGAGCGCTGGAGGCAGCATGCTCCACAGTGCGTTCACCCCAGTTTGAACGCCGTGCATAACTGCGCCCCGGCCTTCTACATAAAGCGTTTTCGCCCAAGACAGAAAGCCATTGTCACCATTCACCTGTCCCGTTTTGCGCCCAACTATGACGATGGGAAGGTGCTTTCCCCGTCCCATGTAACTCTCACTGTGAGCAACCCTAGTTTTATGGTCATATACGGTGCCGGCTGGATTGTTGATGCTCGTACTTATGTTAAAGTGTGGAGCAACGCCCGGGTCGCCTTTCGGCTTTAACAATACTGGGTCGGCCGGTTGGAAAACGATGCCACGGGCGTACTGCGTGACCAAGTCGTTATTATCGGTACGAACATTAGTTGGCATGATGTGATTGAATCCGTTTAATAGGGCGAGCGTTCGATGACACAGGCGGCACATTCGCCAGATGGTTCTATGGACCAGTGAAGTACGGTATTGACGGACTCTATCGCTTGATCATGTAACACGGCTGGCAAAACCCAGCCAATCAACCCGAAAGCCGCTCCTGTTTGACCGAGCAAGGTGGCGGGTCGCCATTGGGGTAAGGCTGTCGTCTCGCTGAATATCACGCGATTCAATGCGGATGCTTCAACTAATGCTCGCCAATTTGAACCATCCATATCGCTTTCAAGGTGACTTATATGCACCGCCTCCATTCCCGCAAGACTCAATGCCGACGCAAGGGTCTGACCAAGCGCGGATGCCTCTGAGGCATTGACTGAAGGCCAGAACGGGCTCCCTGCCAAGACCAGCGAGGGGCGGTGTATGGCGAAGCTTCCTACTGGGATTTGTGCGGCGTTGGCAACGCGTTCAAGTAATACGCATGCGGCCGCCTCGCCAGGGACAATTCCCTCTGAATTGCCAGGACGAAGTAAAAAATCGGCCTTCGCCAATTCCGTCAGTTGAGTGGGATCGCATGCGCTATCAACGGCAGCAATTAGTACATGTTGCAAATGAGGATTCTCTAAAAGTGCTTGGTAAGCATGTTCGAGCGCTGACCACGCAGCAGTTGCACCGCCGCTCACGATTAATCGCTGCCGTGGGCGGTCGGACCAACCATGGTATGGAGCCAACCATGACGTCATTTCACTGCTCAAACGCTCACAGTCTGCGCTACCCATCCGAGGCGGCACAATGAGAATTTCGAGACATGGAGCATCTGCTGATGCTGACAAATCTGGAGCTGACTCGATTGCCTCAATAATCGCTGACGGGAGCAATGCCGCAAGTCGATCGGCACCAAATAGTTCCGAGGTGATGCTTTGGCAGTCGACGATCGTGAATGGATCTGCAAAACCATCGAGCCGAAACTTTCGGAAGCGGCGCGATTGCGCAACCCAAGATGCGACAGTTTGCGCGGTAGAGTTTCCGACTGCGGTAACCATGCCGCTTGAACGCAGCACGAGTAAGGGCGAGGGTATATGAGACATGCGAGCCCTATGGTGTTAGAAGAGTTGCGGAGCGTGGATGAAAAACATGCTATTTAGGGCGCATTTCGTCGGCAAATTCGCTCACCATCAGGGCAAGTTCCTGGCGTCTCGCCACGTCAAACGGCGATAGAGCAAAGACGTGCTGACCAGAGGCAGCCCGCTCAGTGTAAAACCACTGACGCGTTGCGTGAGTCACCTCAAGCACTGCCTTACCAAGCACTGGAACCTCACCCTTTACGGGTAACCCGTTGCGGAACCTGATTTCACTTGTCTGCTCAGGATTGGAGAGAATTTCGTCGATATTCCAACCTCCCAAATCCGCATCATTGCAAACTGCCACATGTGACTCCCGGCACACGCGCAGGACGATCTCCCGAAGTGCTTTTGTCTTCGCATTTCGATCGTTTGGAACTCGGCGCGCTTCTTCCGGAACCTCACCCAAGGTAATCTCAAGTACATCCGCTTGTTCCGGTGAAATCGGTCCCTCGGCGCCGGACATCGTGGCGCACGCCCGAATGATGCCTTCAATGTACCCTGTAACAGCCACAACACGAAGTACAAGGGATTCGCGCGATGGCGCGAGTGTCATGGCATGTAGAAATGTTCGGCGGGGCTCACGATATGCAGAAATAGCCCATGCAATCTCCGATCCCTCGATATCCTTCGTGATCGCCAGCGACAGGACTGCGTCGGAGGCAAGACGAGGATCTGCGGATAACATATCAATCGCCGTCTTGTGACCGTGTGTATCATCAGACTCCACTGCTTCCCTGATAATGGACCTAACGGCGTCTGATCCATGCCCCATTCTAGCGAGCGCCAGGGCAGCATGCTTTGACAAGTTATCATTATCTAGGAGTCGGGAGATATCGTCACCCAGCGCCTTCACGTCGCGCCTTCCCGCCAGTTCGACAGCCAGTTTGTGCAACTCCGATGCGTCAGCGCTGACCTTAAAAAGGCTGACGATGTGCTCAACGTTGTCACTAAATGGGCCAACGGGGACAGGATAGAACCAACTGGCATCGTGGACTGCCTTCGCGAACTCGCCGCTAAAGCGCGCAGCGAGATTACAAAAATCGGGATCGTGCATTTGTACAGCGAGTGCTATTCGGAAAAATACGGCGGCCGCCTTCCTGTCACTCGTGTTTGAATCGATAGCGGCGTCGAGTTGACGCGCTGCATCAGTGCCATACAATGCGGCCGTTTGGAGCAAGCGGTCTAATGCTCGATCAGGTACCCGCAGCGCGCCTAAGTTCCCGCTCGCGCTATTTTCCATCATCACGCGCCGTTGCCGCGCACGAAGCGCCTGGTCCAGCGTATCATCGAGCAGGCCTGCCAATGGGGGCAGACGATGGCCGATTCGTGGGATTTCAGTTGAGGTCAATGCTTGCCCCTTCAATTCGGTTAGAGCCAATCGCGGCGGATACAATCTCTGCCCCCTCGATGCGTACTTTGCCATCCAAGCTCAAGCGGATTCGCGTTTCACCGCAGGTCAGTTCAACCATTGCCAATGCTTGCAAGTTCAGGCGAGCTGCTTGAATTCGCAATGTGCCTGTAGACGCATCAAAATTGAGCAGAGGCTCGGCAGGATGTCCAGCCAACGGCCAAGCCGCGACCACGAGGCAGGTGGTATCTGTGCCGCCGTTAAGAAAAGCCACGCGTTGCCCAACAACGAGTGCAGGAACATGGGTGGCGACAAACGCAGAATGCTGGCCCCCTTCGTAATCGAGTACGCACCGAGTCCCATTAACTGAAGTTACGACCGCCAAGCAATGGTCTAATTGGCCCACTGTGGCGGCGCGCTTGAATTTGTAGGCATTTTTTTGCATGATATCCTTCAGGAAATACTTGGCGATTCAGAACTTCGGTAGTAATTTAATGGCTACCTAATGCTAACGGGTGGCTTGAAAAGACGCACAATCCGAATTGCACTATCACCAGTGCCTGTTGGAATGAGTACCCGCCAAACTATTGAAAGCCGGTCTTCGTCCGGTTCTATCGTCAAAGTGTCTGGCCGCAGCGAGGTCGGTGTGAGTTCATGTCCGGCTCCCGTGCGCGCTTGAACCGCGAGGGATAAGAAAGGAAAAGCAAAGTCAATTATCGACTTCTCCGCCAAATGCACTAGTCGAATCTCAGTGCCTGAGGCGGGGACCTCTGGCAGTTGCAGGTCCGGATGAGCAACGTTGTAGAACCGCGGATTGAAATCCCGTGGCAAATCGGGAGAACCATCCTTTTTCCAAGTTTTGCCAAACGTGCCAAGGTAGGCTTGTCTGTGCGTTGCGCTTTCGGGCCAGCACCCAAAGCCCGCCGGGGCACGTGAGTGCCGGCGGTGATTCGCGCTTGCGTTTAGTGATTCAATCCATGGCAAATACTTTGGAAGTGGCGATGATTTATCTTGGTCTGGATCAATATTGAACCCTTGTGCCCAGTCCGCAACAGCATAGGTAATAGGAACTCGCCGCACCGAAGTCGCGAGGGGTGTTGCTTTATAACCGATCCAGCGGCTTTGCCAGAACCGGGGAACATGCGCTCGAATACTTGCCGTGCGAGTACCTACCCGAATACCAGCGTCGATAAACATCTCCGAACATGATGTGGGTGCGGTCACATATCCTGCAACAATCACATCAAAGGCCGGCTTAGGAGGCGACAGATCATACCCAAGCCAAACAATTTCTTCATCAAGCCGAGATCTCATCGCCTCCTTTTGGCTTTGATCAAGCTTCAAGTCACCCAGACGAATATTGACAGGATATTCGTACAACGACACTTGCCGTTCGGCTGAAGCCATACGACCCGTGCTAAGTGACCACGTTCCCTTGGCTATCACAAGTACATGTGACTTTCCCAAATGGTCGCAGTGGAGACGCACTGCAGCCAGCAGGGGCGTTTGATTAGTAAGCGAACAATTCAAGGGTGCTCTCCGCAGGCATTTACCTGTCGATTCCGCTAATTATTATTAATATTAGGGCTAATAATCGACACGTTATCCGTCCCAGCAATTTGCAGCTTATCGCCAGCGATATCGATTTCACCCGTTTTTTTCATCGTAATGCTTGATTTTCCAATAGTAAGGGTTATGCTATCTGCATCCATCTTTAAAGCGCTGCCACCCTCACCGCCTGCCGCAATGGTGAAAGTTTTTCCTGCTGTTATAGAGTAGTCTGCCCCCACCTTAGTAATCTTATTTACTCCAATGATCGATGACATAATCATTCCGACGTTGAGACTGTATCCGAGCCCAACGTTCTCCATTCGGCCCATGCCGACATTCTGCATGTAAGCCATGCCAATGGTTTCGGTTTTCATCTTCGATACGTTAATCGACCAATTTTTTCCGATTTTGTCTTTTTCGTTTTTAGAAACAGACTTGGTACGATTCCCTCCTACATTGATCGTCTCGTTTTTTCCCACGTCTTCCGATCGGTTGTCGCCAATGCTAATTGTTTCATCATGATCAACACGTTCTTTACGATTGTTGTGAATGGTAATCGTTTCATCATTATCGACAGTTTCTAATCGATTGTGGTGAACCGTAATGGTCTCATCTCGGTTCACTATTTCGGTTCTGTCCCGCTTAATATGATTTGTTTCGTCCCGATCGATCGTCTTTCGACGATCATTGCCTACCCATTTATCTTCGTCGTTTTCAACTTCCGTGAGTTGGTCCTTTTCCGCGTGCAGCCACAATTGCTCCTGACCTTTTTTGTCTTCGAAGCGAAGTGCGTTGGCGTTGTCGTAGCTACCTTTCGGAGTCGAACGTGTTAGGATGCCGCTCTGTGTCTTGTTCGCGGGCAGCGTCCATGGTGGCATCGTATCGGCGTTGGGCACCATGCCGGTGATGACCGGGCGGTTAGGGTTTCCATCAAGAAACTGCACGAGCACTTCCGCTCCTATGCGAGGAATGAAGGTCATGCCAAAGTTTGGCCCTGCCCATGGTGTTGCTACGCGGATCCAAGCAGAACTTTTCTCATCATTGCTACCGACACGATCCCAGTGAAACTGAACGCGGACACGACCATATTCGTCGGTGTGAATTTCTTCGCCTGCGGGACCGACCACTGTTGCCGTTTGTATGCCATGGATTTTCGTTTCGACGCTATTGTGATCCCGTCCCGCGCGAAACGGTATGATCTTACGAATGCACGCCAAGCGACTCTCGTAATGCGATTCGGTCGTCGTTTTGACGTGATAGTTATTCGAAGCGTTATGCGTCACTTCCGTGATGAGGAACTCGCGCGCCTGATCGTCAGCGCCGCTACTGCTCGCATCAAAATGATTAGTCAGGCGAAACCAGCGCCCTGGTATCAAGGCACGGCAATTCCCGTTGCCCTCAAACTGCTTGCCCACGGCCTCTACTTCTTCCATGCGCAACTGAGCCAAGGTCCGGCCGCCGCCACTTTTGAATCCTAGGGCACCGGTGTATTCATATGATTCGATGTTGGGGACGTCGCCTTGCTGATTGACGGTCGGTAGCGAAGTCAAAGCCGGGTGGGGCGACTTGAAGTCAAACGAGGCAAGGGCTACGCTGCCAGTTACGATCTGCCGGGCTGGCGACCATTCGCCCAGCCCGTCTTCAAGAGCAGAACCTCCGTGCCGTTGAAACGGCACCTCAGGATTTCCGTCGATCGGCTCGGTTGCGGTTGAATCATCCGACAAGACCAGTTTGTGTCCTGCGGCTGTGTGCTCGAACCAGTAGTAGATCCCAGCGGCGACCCAGCGGCGCTCCAGAAAGTTGCGGTCGCTCTCATCGAACTGACAGCAGTCGGTGAACACATCCGATGCTCCCTGGACACGCCAGTCCCAGTCCGCCAGCCCGCCATAGTCACCGAAGATGCTGGCGGTCTGGTCATACATGGTCGTGTAGTGGAACAGATAATTGTCCTTACGCATGCTGAGATATTTGTACCAAGGTCCCAGTTTTGCTTCGTAAAACGATACGCCGCCATCCACGGTCTTCAAGGCAAAACCGAAGACACGCCCAGTAAAATAGCGCATTGTTCCGTCCCGGCGGACCAACTCAACGCACATCATTTTGCCCTGCAATTCTTTCAGAGCAATGTTTGGATCGTCTGATAGCAGTTCGACGGTGAATTCAAACGGGCGGGACAAGCTCTCGTAGGCATCGATCCGATTGACCAGTAGAGGTGCCGAAGGACCGTCTCCATTGGGGAACGAGAGTCGCAACAAACGGTCGTGCTGACGTTCGCTGATCATTTCCTGCAAGCTCATGCGATGGCTCCTGATGGGTACGTAAAGAACAGATGAACGCCTCATTGGCGCAGCTTCGGCGAAACACCAGGTTGAGTGTGCCGGGGTCAGCAATTAACTCAGTATTGTATCATATTGCTAATATTTATGATTGAGGAAGAGGTGCTGGACATGCTTGTCGTGCCGCCCAGTTGAACATCGTGCAGCACGGCAACTGCTGCTCGAAATAGGCTTTTCGTCGATAATATTCTGACCCCGCTTGGGTACCGCCCAACGACCTACTTCCTAGCTATTTCATGAATGAAAATTAACATGCGACCGGCAACCAAGCTACGGCACGCGCACACGCCTGATCGCATCGGCATTTACCGTATTCCTCACGCCACAGCTGGCCACGTGCTCCATGTGGTATTGAGGCGGAATCGAAAAATCTTCACCAAGCGGTTTTGGGAACATCGCTGCGGTGGCGAAGCGGCTGCTCTTCAAATGGCGCAGGCTTGGCGTGACACGATCGTCGCTAAACATGCTCCAATCTCCCTGGCGCAGTTTTGCAGCATCCTACGTAGGAACAACACATCGGGAATAGCGGGTGTAGCGAGGCGCGAGAAGCGCTACAGCACGCGGTTGGGCGAAGATGTGACGAATGAGTATTGGATCGCGCGCATTCCGCGCTGCGATGGCACAACCTTTTCCCGAAGTTTTCCAGTTGCACTGCTGGGCGAGGTAGAGGCGAAAAGTTTGGCGATCGCCGCGCGTGAGCAGGGCTTAGCCGAGCTAGACGGCGCGTTATTTCGAGCGCAGATGCAGCCCGTTCTAGTTAGCAGTCGAGCCCATATGGTCGCGCTGGAAGCCATGCTTAACCAACCTGCCGAGCGACGCGCGTTGCGAGCGCAAGAGCGTGCACTCGGCGAGCGGGAACGCCAAGCTAGGCGCGAGGTGGCGGCCGAAACACTTCGCGCCGCGGACGCGCGACGCTTGGCGTACCTGGCGGCACCTTCGAACCGTACCGGTGTGCCCTATATTGGTCGTTATCAGACAAAAGGCGGGACTGGAAACTGGCGCGTAAGCATCGAACGTGCTGGGCGCAAGTACCGTAAGACGTTTTCTGATTCTGTGTTTGGTGGTGCCGATAGCGCATTGGCAGCTGCAGAGACCTGGCGGGATACGATTTTTCGCGATATCCCGACGCCACGTATCGCCGAGGTGGTCTCACGCATCAACATTACCAACACCAGTGGCACCGCCGGGGTATTTTATTCCCACCCGTCAGGCAAGACAAAAAATGGGTCTTGGGTCGCTCGCAGTCCTCAAGTAAAAGGCTCAACTATGCGCAGCAAGCGCTTTTCGGTCGAAAAATATGGAAGAGAAGGCGCGTTGGCGCTCGCCGTCGCAGCACGCGCCGCTTTCACCGCTGAACTGGCAGGCAGGCGCTCATTGCATCACCGCGCCGTTTGGCAAATGCAGCAAAGCTTGGCCCGTGTAGAGCCTCAAGACCCAATCCACCCAACTTAGTGCAACGTCCCCTCAGCTTGCCTTCTAGGTAGGTTGCGTAAGAGGAATGGGCGCGGTTGCATATGGGCTCGGGCGACAGCGACCGCCAACCCGGCGACTAGCCTAAGGACTTTACAACGGAGCTTTG
Source organism: Massilia frigida (assembly GCF_011682175.1). GTDB lineage: Bacteria > Pseudomonadota > Gammaproteobacteria > Burkholderiales > Burkholderiaceae_D > Telluria_A > Telluria_A frigida. The sequence goes on along the minus strand of NZ_WHJG01000057.1, from coordinate 18,173 downwards.
GCTGTCGAAAACCTCTTTCTGCCAGTGTGGCGCCAGCGCTTTCGATTCCTGACTTTGCCGATTCGAAACAGGCTTTAGCACTCACACTGCCGAAATCGTTCAAGCAGCATTTACGACGCGGAGCGGCCGCTGATGCCCAGACCCGGCGACGCGACAAGTGCCAGGTTTTCTCATACTATGGGAAAACAGGAGCCCGAGATCGTCAATTTGCGGCGCCAGGTATCATTGTTCCAGAGCCAGTCTGGATCGCAGCCGCCGCATTTACTGCTCGTGATAGTGCAGCGCGCCCCGGTACTGCTTGCACTTTCGAGTGCCACACCTTCCTCACGCTGTTTCGAGATCGTTATCGCCGATGCAGTTGTTCAGAGCACGTAAACTCATCGTTTGTCGCCATTTGAGAAGGGGTTTTGGTGCACACTTTTTAAAAATTCTTTTTTATAGCAATACTAGAAAAAACATAAAGATCAATGTAATATACTTAAAAAATACATTTTTCGGCATAAAATGAACAACAATCGTTCTGGCGTAAGTGAGACTCTGGCTGCGATCATGTTTAGTTTGCAGCGCGCAGCGAATCAACGTATCTCATATGCGGCAATGGCGTCGACTCTCGGGGTGTCGCAGCGCGCATTTGCAGAATGGATGCGCGGAGCTCGTGAGCCTGCCGCGATGGAAGCTCTACTGCAGATGCTTTCCATGCTTCCTGATGAGGAAGTCTCGAGGGTACTAGGCGTATGGCGGGCGAAAGGTCAGGCCCCGCCAAGTGTCGCGGGCGAGGTAGCAAACCAAGTAGCGGAAGCAGGAACGCAGGACGAGGTAACCATCAACAAGAAGTCAGTTCGAAGGAGAGCGAGAAATGGATGAAATTGGGTTTTATCGTGCCAATGAAAAGCCTTACGGGGTTTTCAGCAACCTCTACAAGCGGCCGATCATCTTTGACGGCGTGGAATACCAGACCTCCGAGCACGCCTATCAAGCAGGAAAAGCACGTAAGGAATCAGTGAAGAAATGGCTTATGGATGCACCTTCTCCCTCGCTGCTGGCCATGGCCGCTCATGGTCTGTATGTCTGGGACATTAGTCCTGATTGGTCGAAGACCAAATTTGAACGGATGCGTGGAGTACTGCTGGCAAAATTTACTCAGCACGATGATTTACGCGAGCTGCTGATGTCCACTGGCGATGCGCGCCTGGTAGAGGTTGCGACAGTTGACAACGCGGTCAATCGCCTATGGGGCGAAGTCAATGGCGTCGGCAAAAATATGCTCGGCGTGCTCTTGATGGAGTTACGTGACAAGCTTCGTGCGGAAGTGAAGGCGCCCGTTAAGCGCAAGAGCGCAGCCAAAAAACTAGCCGGCGAAAGCCTCGCAGCATAGTAGCGACGACATGATGGCGGTGGTACCTGCTGTCGGCGCGCAGCGTTGCTGATCACTTCTGTTGGCCACGTCGATGTCACGTCCTGGCACCGATGACGCCATAGTGTTACGGATAGAAGCGGCCAGGCTAACGAGCTGAACGGACCGGTGGCGACGAGCCAATCCCCGGGCCCCTTTTTCCATGCAATTTAGCGCAGACAGGATCTGACCAAAGCGGAGTGACTCGCGTACCCGCCTTACAGAAAGCATACCCCGGCCACCGTTTTCAAAAATATTGCCGAGCATTGCATAAAGAAAGCCGGAGGTGCACCAGTCGCCTGCGCCTGCAGTGTCTGCCAAATATGGAACAGATATCGCGGTCAGGTGATGCCACTCTACGGCGCCGCCCATCCTAAATCTCAGCCCTTTTTTTCCTTGTGTTTGTATTTCCACCTCCACAGCGGAAAAGTCGACACCTTCCATCTCAACGATTCTATCGTCTGCATACTTAACGATATGCGCAGCGCGGATCGCCTGCTCGAACGAACTTAAATCGTTTCCAATTGCTGAAGGCTCGAACACAACTAGTGTTCCGCCTTCCCGATAGCGCTCGGCTAACTCAAGAGCCCAAGGGGTTGTGCGGTCGAAATAGAAGACGTCAGGCGCATCAAGCGAGTGTAGCTGGGGCATTGCAGTGCCGTCGTCGACCGGAGGCTTGTAGCCCCGCTTGCGACCGCAAACGGGGCAACGAAAGCTAAACTCATGGGTATCTCCAGCCTTGCCCGGCAACTGATAAACCACTGGCGTAGCCTGGTGTTGCGAGCGCGTAAGAAAGCGCGTATCCGCGCCAAGTCGACTGAACTCATTTGCGATCTTCGTTGCGGCCGCGTCATAACCAAGCTGACCTATGGGTACGGTATGCCACCCCAGGTGACCAAGAATGGCCAGCACGTTGCCTGCAGAGCCACCCAAGCACGTCTCGGCAGTTGCTGCACCACGGTCGATTACGACGTCGAGCGCAAACAAACCCGTGCCGACGATTGTCGGGCTCGGCCTTTCGTTAAGCTTTCTATCAGATCTACAAACCTGCATACGGACTCCCGGCGACCCAAACGTGCCACTTGCGGTCGGCCGATGGGGTCTCAACAGGCACGGGCAATGGTGAATCCGTAGTATACCCAATCGTCTCGACATAGAGCAAAGGGAGGTCCAGTGCGATCGCAGCAAGGACCATTCCCACGCTTCCAAGTCGCCATCCCGAGGGTGATAGCACGGACACGGCCTCTTTTTTTGTTGCCGAGAACACTTCGCGACGGGTGTTTTCCAATCGCGCGATCGAGAGGAACACATCCATTGGGTCAGCCTCATGAGCATAAATGACGTTCAGCCGCTCGTTACCGACGTCCCCTCGTAAGGCCTCGCGACACTCGAACAGGAGCTCATCTCCACGACGTGGGTCCTCCGACGGGAAAGGTACAATCGGACAGATTTCTGCCAACGCAACTCCAAGTGCAGTCAAGTGCCGGTACATAACATCGAGTTGCGATGCGCTGCCATGGGCAAGCTGCGGAATCCAGAGTGTCAGTGCCTCTGACATCGAATCCAACTCCATACGACCCTGGAACCCGTGGATCCAGTCCGGGCGGTCGTTCGACTCCGACTTAAGCTGGATCGTCCGGTGGTTATTACTGGCGATGAGCATATGGACGTTCGCGCCGAACCGTTCGCCGATTTGCATTGCCTGGCGCAGCAACGGAAAGCAAATCCCCCTGGACATACCTGAGCCGTCCACGACGATATCGCTGTACTTGGCGTCGTGCCAGGCTGCCGCGATCGTGACAGCGTTCCTGCCGGCGACAGTTGCCCCGTCCTTTGAGATGACCTCAACGTCATGAAAGGTGCACGCTTCGCCGGGAAGGTTCTCGGTTAGCCACCTGCGATGTCGTAACCCCAGCTCATGCACGATAGGACTGGTAATGGCGCGTTGCTCGATCAGAAACCGGAAATCCGTGTTACCCGCGCCGGCCATTTTGCTTGGAAAATAGAGACTGCTGGGTTCGATGCCCACCGTACCGATAAAGAGCACCCTAGTGGCTTGGCCCAGATGATGAACTATAAACTCATCGACGTCGTCGGCGCCGTGGGAAACGCAGTTGTCAGTATTAAATCTTGGCATCGTCGCTTATGCAATCCATGAGATCGGAAAGGTGTCCTTCGCAGAAGCCTCCTCGGCCCAGCGTGAGCCCGTTGGCGATGATCGGGAGCCCACCCAGTTCGAACAAGCACCAAGTCTTCCTTTTGCACTCGTAATGTTCAAGTATGGAGAAGGCGTTGTAGGCTTGGGCATAGTGAATCACCTGTATAAACAGGCCGTTCTCCTTACGAAGACGGTCTATCTCGGCCTGCGGGACGCCAAAGGTATTTGCCCCGTCGTCCAGTGGCGCGTTAGGCTCTAAGCTCTTTTCGACGCATCGCTTGGCAATATATCCGACGATCTTGCGTACATATTCGCTGTGCGGAAAATCCCAGGCATTAACCGTGTCCTCGGCCCGCTTGACCAGGGTTTGATGTTGGACCTTGGCGTCCAGCTTCAAAGGCTGGTTGCGCAGCAACCTGGTTTCGATCACGTCGACTAGCGCGCCGGCTAAGCTGATGAACTGCTCGATGTTGTCGCTGCTTGCGTCGGCCACCATATCAAACGTGAAGTAGTACGGGCGCTGAAAATCGTGCATCAGCTGGATGTTCGCGCCCGCGATCAACGCTGCTTTAGCCTTTTTCTTTGTGTCCGTATCGCTGTCCTCATCCGCAGAGACGTTCTGCAGATCGACCACCTCTTCTTCCCCCGGCGCTTCGTCGAACATAGCGAACATGTCGGTTTGTGGGGTGCGCTTCATCTCACGATGTAGCAGGATCCTCAGTACTGCCTGTCGCTGGTCAAGCCCCAGTTGCGGTGGCAACAAGCCTTCAAGCTGTCGTTTGGTCTGATCGGTAATGCCGGACTTTGCCATGATCGATGCGACTTTTTGCGCCAGCTTTTCTGCATCGCCGGCGGTCAAGGATGGCTGCCTGGCTTCAAGGCACGATTCAAGAGTATTAACCTGTCGACGCAAGGCTGGCATCTGTTCAATGTAGCGATGCGCGATGTCCTTGGCCACTGCACGAAACGCTTTGCGATCCTTTCGGGCGCGTTGCATCAGCACGTACATGTGGTCGCGCCCAGGAGTGGTTCCTGCCAATGGCCTGTCACTACCGGCGAGTGCAGCACGAAATTCGTCCGGGCCGAGCGCGTCTATGCGGGTAACGATCCAACGCGCGATTTTGAGTTCTCGATTTCTAAACCACTGTCCGACGTCGGCGAACTGTTCAGGATGTAATTCATGCGCGTCGTCCAGGATAAACAGAGGTTTCAATCTGATCTCGCTACCGACAACATTTGGGATTCCATCGATCACAAAAGCTTCGATGGCATCAAACGCCTGATAGGTTGACGACAGCCCGGTGCTTGCCAGTTCCGCTTCTGACGGTGGCGCAAGTGCCGTAACGACCCTGAAGATCTGCTCCTCGACATCTCGTGCGAAGGCTCGCATTTCGCTTGCGTCGTTTGCTTTGATGAGACCTCGCACAGTCTCCAGGTGTTCCCGGGTTGCCACCTTGATCGCTGACGGCGGTACTTGGACCTTTTCAAGTTTTCGAAGCCAGCCCAACACTGCTCTGGCCTGGATGAACGACCGAAACAATGCTGAGCGTGTGCTAAGCGAGTAGGGAAGCTGCCAGATGTCACGCAGCGTGGATCCTGCAGGAAGCCTGAACGCAAGAATCGTGGGAACGAGATTGTCGAGGATGCGAAACTGAGCCAGCTCTGCAACCAGGCTCTTGTTGTCATTGTTGCGAGCCAGCTGAACTAAGGCGACCAAGGTGTCTAGTTCGAGCAGATGGGCAAGCGTGGTTTTCCCGCTGCCAGGCGTGCCTACAACCGTTACAGGACGATCGAACAGCTGCTCGTGCTGACCCGAAAAAAACGCGCGTATCGGCTCCGCGCTGACGAGCGACAGCAGTGCTGTCGGATCGTCAAAGTACTCGGTGGCCCGCTTTTTAAATGGATTGTCCATGCTCGACGTGCCGCTTCTTTCTTGGGAAAAGGGGTTTCATTTCGTGCGCCAGCCCCTCAGCAGACCGCGCGCTAGCCGCCCACAGCAGGGCAATCGAGTTATTCGGTGTGTTGTGATCAAGTATTAAGGGTAGGCCGCACTGTTTGTACCCAAACCAAATATCCTTGCCCGTATGGTCGTCTGCGCACGAAGCGCTGTAGTACCGCCGCAGAAGGTCAACCAGCCGGGCGTCGCTCGAATCTCCGATGACGATCGATTCGTAGAGCACCATGGAATAGGTTGCCTTGAAGCTGATCTTGAGCTCACCCAACTCAAGCTTGTATTCGCCGAGCAGATCATCAATCACACGCCTGGATTTTTCAGTGCCGATGTAATGATGGATCTGAACGACGCAGTCTTTAGTGACATGCGTGCCGAAACGATTTTGGTCAGGTCGTTCCGACATTTGGCTGATGAAGGTCGGTACCTTTCCCTTCCACTGCCCCTTGTCCTTCCGGATCAAGCTTGAACCTGATGCGGTGAAATCGTCGACAAGGCAAATCCTTTCGAAAAGCGCAGGAACTCCGCCCAGGTGTTCTTTCCTGAGCCGGTCGGCCAATCCGGCACGCAGCTTGTCCCACTTTTTTTCTGAGATTTCGGTGGCAGCGACAATCTGTTCGTTTGAAATAACACCCTCGTTCAGGCGCCGTAGAACATCCGTGCGTGCCCCATCGCTCAGCCCAATGTAGACCGTGCGGCGGTTGACTTCGGTGAGCCGCTTCTCGGCTACGGCATTGCCCCATGTCGTGCACATCGGTACACCAAGCTGGTCTGCAACAGCACGCCGATTGTCCCTATGAAGGCGCGGTAAGGTTAGGCCGACTAGGTGGTGCATCTCACGCTGGCTGATAAACACGAGTTTGGTGCGGATCAAATCATATGCTGTCGCCCGATCAGCTGGGGCAAACTGGGCCAGCCACGAGAGCAGATTGACAAAGAAGCGCGATCCAGGGCTGTAGCCCTGATAGTGGTCGTACTTGTACTCGACCATGGTCTGCAACCATGCGAATTCAACGGTCGCTTGCGCATCGTCCCACCCCATAAGCTCGGCCAGCAGCCGTTTGCCAAGTTGAGTTTTCATTCGATACCTTTGTCCTGCATGAGCATAGCGCGTACGTCATGGAGGAATTTTTCGGAGAATCTGGCCTCGCCATCTTGAACTTCAAGCGCTGACAAGTAATGGAATGTACCAGCCGCACCGTGAACGTCTGGCGCGAGAAAATTCCAGCACGCGTCCATCAGCGGGGAGGCAGCTGCAACGCTCAATCCCAGTCCTGTCGAAAGAAGCTCGTGATCGTTGCCACCGAAATCGCCCGAATCCCCAATCCGAAGGATCTCGTCGTTTGGGTCCGCCCCTATTAGATGCGCAAATTTTGAAGCCACATTACGCTTTCCGACGTTCTCGGTTAGAACATCCACGGAGTGCCCCGAGCAAAACACCCGCCAGCCCGCGTGCCTGTTCTCTTCGAGCCAATACTTGATGGCTGATGTGATGGCAGTTTTCGATAGATTGTCCGTCAAACGTATGCTCATCTGACCGCCAATTACTTTCGGGGCAGCCGGCCAATCAGAGACCATGTGATGCTCAGTTAGCCATGATTGCAGCAATGCAAATCGATCGTCCGGCTGCGCAGCATCGAAGTCCTCGTTCAGCCATGCGGTCGAGGAACCTGAGCAGTAGCCGATGAAAACGTGTGGCCAGTATTGGTGGGGAAGTTTTTTGCGCAGGTCATCTTGAAGAGAGTCACCCCTGCCGGTTGCAAACGCAATACGTACACCGCCATCAACGAGGCGCCTGAGCTCATCGAGCAGGCTTGGGTCGAGACCATCCACGCGGCGAGCCGTATAGCAGCATGTACCGTCAAAATCGCATACGACGCCCTTGAACCTGGCTACTTCCAGACGCGAGATAAATTCGAAGCCCGCATCAATCCACGCCGCCGAATGAGCACTTGTGGGTGCCACATGGGGAGCCTTGCGGGACAGCAGCGATACTGGCTTCCTGCTGTACTTTGATGCAAGCTCACGTATATCTGTACCGTACAGCGCTCGTCCGAACGAGGGAACGAACGGCTGACCAACATCCATTTTACGAAGCGAGGACACAGCTTCGACAACGAGCATCGCGCAGATAACGCCTTCGAGTTCGCCAGCAGCGAAACCACTTGTCAAGGAAATCCTCTGTATCTGAACGCCGTCCGGGAACAGGTTCAACGATGCGTCAATCAACGGGGCGTCATCGTCATCGCCAAACGCAATAACGACTGGCAGCACTTCTCCTGCCAGTTGCAGATGCCTACCGTGAGCAAACTGGCGATAGTCAACCGGCTGGCAACTGCCTAAGGCCGCCTCAGAAAACTTTGATTCAACGTCGATCGCCGCGATTTTGCCGGCACCGCCGTAAAGCACGATCACCGCGGCTCCCCGGGCGACATTCTCGAGGGCGACAGAAGCTCTAAACTCGTTGCGGCGCTGGTCCAGCCAGCTTTCGTCAAGGAACGAGGTGTCAAACGACTTGTCGTCGTATGCTCGGGCGAAAAGCCCCATCATGGATATCAGGCTGTTGGTCGCAAGGTAGCCATCTTTTTGCCAGGGAATATCGTAGCCGATTGGGGTCGCGACTCCTGTGCTTTTGCAGAAACTGAGCAGCGGATTATCGGGCGTGAGGGTGAGCGCAATGTTACCCCGATCGGCTCCCACAAGCGCTTGAGCCGCAGCCAGGATATCGTTATTCTTGCCCTCGGCCGACAAAAAGACCGCAGCCACATCGCTTGGGACGAACCCAGCGATCAATTCAAGCGGTGTCGCTGCGCGTGAGAGCTTGCCGTACTTGCGTTCATGCAGGCCTGCCACGTAAGCGGCCACTGTGAACGAGCCGCCTGAGCCCACTGCGATCAAAGAGCGATCGGCACACGACCGTGTCGTCGATTCAAGCTGCGATATTGGTTGCTCTTTAAGCCACCGCAGCGTTTGAGGAATGCAGGACACCTCATCCTTGAAAGCCTTTCCCACTATGTACCTTTCCACGCTTTAGTTCTGACCATAATGATCGCACATTATTTCCCCTGCGAATCTAACGCATTTTCACTGCGCGTCGGCCTGCCAAGATTGTAAGGCAAATAGTGTCACCGTAGTTCAGAACGTAGGGCCAGCGGAACCCTCATTGAACCGCCCGGGCTTTCGTAGAGGCCGGTTAGTGTGAGTCAGGCGAATGGCTTGACCGCTCAGATGCTTGTGATAGTTTGCCTCAGCTTGCCCTGGCGGAATATAGTCGAGCGGTTCTTTCAACGGCGATTTAAAACTCATACAGCTTTCGTAGTTGTCGTTTTCAGAAGGCGACTGCACTGACGTCAGGAGGCGGCTGCACCGATTTAGATGAGCATTTTGCGGCCCCATAATTGATTGAGGTGTGGTGCCGTGGCCGAAAAAATCAACCGTGCCAATCATCACAACTTTGCCTTCGCTTGCTTACGGCGCGCCCGATTTGGCATTGTCTTAACAGGGTGTTGAAAAAAGAAATTTCATCCCACAAACGCGCAAAATCCCGGCCAAAATCCATTCGGTTCTGCCTAAAATCTGAGCAAAACTCGATATTTCGCCTATATTTTAGGCATTGTTTGGATTATTTTTGAAGAATTTCCCACCAGAGAATGATTTTTCAACAGCCTGTTAAGTGCGCTTAGAAAGGACTCGCTCATAAACAATATTTTTCGAAAAACTCTCCTCGGACCACTCGGGCAGCTCGCCCATGGGTGGCCTGGTACATATATGAATAATATCTATTAAACTCTGAATTTGTGTTGGAACGATTTTTCATTACATTTTCCTCTAGTTTAAGGAGGCGATCTCTAAAATCATCAGGTAGGGTATCTTGGTGCTTTGCCACCTCTACAACTAGCGTAAAGAAATTTGATTTCCTAAACCACATTGAGTCAACCGGTAAGTCCGCATCACGGATGATGGCAAATGTTTTAATAAGATGCGCGATCATATAATCACGATTTGGATATTCATCATTTAGTCCAGCAACTTTAGGCTCGACTTCTCGATCTTGCGCAAAATACCCGTCGTTCTCGATTGTCGCCATCACCAAAAGAATAAAGTGGAGATCCGCCATTCGTGTAAACTCTGACTCGCGAAGCACGCCGTACTGTTCTAAGTGAATGTTCTCGAGAACGTATTTGGCAGCTTGAATGAATTGGCCATCGTAAACTGCATTATGGATCTCAACGTCATCAAGCTTAAACTTAGTAAGATTAATTCTACGAAATATTTCTCTTGTTGTTTCTTCATCTACCCGCCCAAGGTCGCGCATCACTATTTGATATGACAGAAAATCTTGCTTTTGAGTTTGGGTAAGTGATTGGTATACGGGGATTTTCGCCAATACCTGATCTTGCCTGCCTTCGATGTAGTTTCGAATTGTCGTTAAGCGCTGCTGCCCATCGATTACCAATCGGGTTGTTCTCAGCTTTTGTACGTCCACTTCGCCTTCGCACACATAAATCTCTGGGAACGGAAGTCCATTGAGGACAGTGTCTATGAACGCCTCTTGATGCTCATGGGTCCAAACAAATTTCCGCTGAAAGTCCGGGCGCAGTATCAATTTACTTTCATCGATTAAATTGTACACGTCAGCAATAGTCGGGTTGGTTACGCTTGGCTTAATTTGTAGCGGCATGTACTTCTCCAATTTTCAGATTTGCTTTCAGCGAGATAAGTCCGCTAACCGTGTATCGCTCGAGGTGACTATAGCTCTTGAATGCACCCGCAGTAACTTTATAATTACCGACTTCGCTATAGCCGTACGAGATTGAGGAAAAAAAGGCAAACCACTTAGTCTTCAAATCATCGACCTGAAAAGATGTAGGGAGAAGGTCCGGGCGCATCCATCCGATCGCACTATATTCAAGAAATTTATGGTATCGTTTGATTTCTTCAATGGACACCGCTTTTCGGTTTTCGCGCAGTTCCATCTGGTAGCCATGAATAAACTCCATCATTTGGTCATACAGATTTGAAGAAATCAATGCCACATCTATATCAGAGTCTAGGTCGAATAGTTTCTTCTTATGAGGACTAAATCCCAGCTTTGCAGAGCCAGTGATAAATATCTCATGAAAATTAATTTGAAATTCGTCTGCGATTCGTTTCCGAAAAGAGTAATATTTTTCTTCATCCCCTTGGAAAACCGATGGTGTTCCATGTAGAACTCGTCTACGACAGAAATCGAGCAGCGATTTGTCGTCAGCGGTTTTTGCCAACTGACTAAGAAAATCTTTCATCGGCATTGAGGGTTCCTCGGTTATTCTTACGTCCGGCCCAATTTGGTTGGACAGAAGGAAGAGAGCTACAGTCGGCTTTCAATCCAACATTAGATTTTATGGTTATCTATGATTGCTCTTGGCCGATAGAGGTTGGCAAGTGATCCAAGAGATTTAGAAATTCACCAACTTTTTACCATCGGCACGTAATTCCCCCTTAGGGAAGCACTGATTTATTCTTCCCAGCCCCTCGCCGGTCACTTGCTAGACCTGCGACAATAACGGCATCCGCAACCACCGTCCAGTTGATCATGCAGAAGAGCTTTTCCGACCTCGAATACGCTGCCAAAAAGAAGCTGACAAGGCGCGACCTCTTCCTTGCAAAGCTTGACAGTGTCACGCCTTGGTCAAAACTTCATGATCTGATCGAGCCGCATTATCCGAAGGTTGAAGGGTAAGCGCGCCATAAACCCCAGACTTGTGGCCTAGCCACAGTTGTCGCATCCTTTGCCCATCCAATTTGAGGTGGGACAAAGATGAAAAGAGACATGCAATTCTGGGCGGCCCATGTGGCGGCGATTCAGTGTGAAGGGATTTTCGTGAGCGCTTATGCGAAGCGTGAGAATCTGTCGCTCGCGTCGCTCTACTACTGGCAACGCAAGCTGGGCGAGTTAGCTGCGCAAGACTCGGCGGCGCCGTCGCCGGCTAGCCGATTCATGGAGTTGCGGGTGGGCGAGCGCGCAGTTGATCGCCGTAGCGCGGCCTGCACGGTGGAGTTGGCCGGCGGCGTGCGCCTTGAGTTGGCCGAGCTGCCGTCGCCCGAATGGCTGGCAAATCTGGCGCGCGCCGCCGCAGGAGCTTTGTAATGCATGCCGGTTGCCGCATCGAACAGGTCTACTTGTGCCGCGCGCCGGTCGACTTCAGAAAGTCGATCGGCGGGCTGTCGGTCCTGGTCGAGCAAGAATTGGAATTGAATCCTTTCGGCAGCGCGCTGTATGTGTTCATCAACCGCCAGCGCGACAAGATCAAGGTCCTGTACTGGCACCGCAACGGTTTTTGCCTGTGGCTCAAGCGGCTTGAGGCAGACAAATTTGCCTGGCCGAAGGACGGCGACACAGCCGCGCAGACGATCACTTTGCAAGAGTTCGAGTGGCTGCTCGAAGGCTTCGATTTATGGCGAAATTCCCCACATAAAACCTTGCATTTCACTTCGGTTTCATAGGGAGATTTGGTAAAATGACGCATGTCTTTTACTTCGCTAAAATCGCCGCCGCAAGCACCTGAAATTGAGCTGCCCGCGTTCGTTTTACCGGCGGTTTTGCCCGACGATGTGGATGCGCTCAAGCGCCTGCTTCAGACGCAGCAAGACGTCATGAGCACCGCCCAACAGGCGATGCAACAGGCCGTGCAACAGGCGATGGAGCAAGCTCTCCACGAAGCGCGGCAAGTGGCCATGCGCGAGGCGCACGACTACATCATTCGCATGATCGAACAATCCGTGCTGGCTCGCCACAGGATGTTCGGCGCCAGTTCCGAGCAATTGGCCGGGCAGGGACGGCTGTTCGACGAGGCTGAGGTGCTGGCGCAGTCGAGCACGGACGCGCAGGACGTCGCCGCCTTGCCTGACGCCACGCCCACGCAGCAGACGGCGCCGGACAAGCAGCCGAAGGCGCGCGGCAAACGCGCCCCGCTGCCTGGCACCTTGAAGCGCGTCGATATCGTCCATGACGTACCTGAACACGAACGCACCTGCCCCTGCGGGTCCCCAATGGTCGAGATCGGCCAGGACGTAAGCGAGCAGCTTGACATCGTGCCGATGCAGGTGCGCGTGCTGCGCCACATCCGCAAGCGCTATGGCTGCCCCGACAGCGTACACGCCCCGGTCACGGCGGCGTTGCCACCCCAGCCTCTGCCCAAGAGCAACGCCAGCGCCGACTTCCTGGCTATGCTGCTGACGGTCAAGTACGTCGATGGCCTGCCGCTGGCGCGCTTCGAGAACGTGCTCGAGCGCCATGGTGTGCCGGTGCCACGCCAAACGCTGGCGCGCTGGGCCATCGGCGCAGGCCGCCTGTTGCAACCGCTGCACAACCTGATGCGCGATGCGCTGCTCGATAGCGCCGTCATTCACATGGACGAGACCGTCGTTCAAGTGCTTAAAGAGGCGGGGCGCAAGGCCAGCTCGCAAAGCTATATGTGGGTACAGACGGGTGGGCCACCCGACAAGCCGGTCATCTTGTACGACTACGATACGAGCCGCAGTGCGGAGGTGCCGTTGCGCCTGCTCAGCGACTACCAGGGCTACCTGATGACGGACGGCTATACCGGCTACAACAAGCTGGCACATATCAAGGGTGTCGAACACCTGGTGTGCTTTGCCCATGTGCGCCGGCGCTTCGTGGACGCCGCGCGCGTGCAACCCAAAGGTAAGCGTGGCCGCGCTGACGTTGCGATCGACCTGATCGGCAAGTTGTACGGCATCGAAAGCGACTACCGGGATGCGACCGTCGAGGTGCGCGGGCTCGCGCGTGCGCGTCTGAGCGTGCCGGCCTTGGCAGCGCTGAAATCCTGGATGGACGAGACGCTGCCGACGGTGACGCCTAAAAGCGCGCTGGGCAAGGCCTTGGCTTACATGGCGAAATACTGGAGCCGGCTGACGCGCTATACCGAGCGCGGCGATCTCCCGATCGATAACAACAAGTGCGAGAACGCTATCCGCCCCTTTGTGGTTGGCCGCAAGGCATGGTTGTTCAGTGACACGCCGGCGGGTGCCCACGCGAGCGCCGTCATTTACTCCTTGGTGGAAACGGTCAAGGCGAACGGCTTGGAGCCATACACATGGCTGCGCCGCGTCTTGCGCAGCTTGCCGCTGGCGCAGACGGTGGACGAGGTTGAAGCGCTGTTGCCATGGAATTTGCATAGCCATGATTTAGCCAGCGAAACGGTCCCCTGAACAGGCTGGGGTTCATGGCGCACTTACTTCCAGGCTACAGCGAGCCAACGCCGGCTGACAATTCTTGAATGTGGAATAACAATCTCCTAGTAAAAGTGGGGTGATCGATCGGCACAGTCACTGACACAGTAAACAGGATTGGCAGCTGAAGCGCCCACAAAAAGCATTACCGCTGCTCTGTGCAATAGTAATGATTGCGATACATTCAACTTTCTTGCTGTCGCGCGCCCTTTGCGGAATGTGCTTCACTTCAAACTAAATTTCATTGAAGGATACTGCCCGCACGTTTCAAGTTGCCAGCAAATCTTTAGAGGAGTTTAACTTCTTGACAGGGCACGACGGTTGGCTCTATATCCGTTCTTCCGCCAGGCTAAAGCAAGCTTCCACAGCACCCTGCTGATTTAAGCGCTGTATTGCCTAATGATGGCGTTACACCGCTGGGACGCGGTGTGTTTTTCAGGCAGAGGCCGGCGGTCCGGCGTAACGCGAGAGGAGGAACTCGTCAACGCGGTTGACGGGGTGATCGCGATTTGGTCTGGCACATCGCGCCACCAAGCTTTCGGGTCGATCCCGTTGAGCTCAGCCAGCCCGATTATCGAGTACATAGCGGCCGCGCTCTCGCTGCCACTGGCGACGTACAGGTAGTGCGCAGCCGATAGCGCGCCGCGTAAGGCGCATTCAGTAGCCGAGTTGTCGATCTTGATCACGCCGTCGTCGTTATAGCGCAACAGAGCCGGCCACAGAAAGAGGGCATATTGAATCGCCGCCGAGGTATCGGTCGTGTGCGAGTTTCTCCAGCGAGGCGCGGGGCCAGCGCTAAAGCTTGTCAATGAGCAACCTGACAGCTGTACATATCAAGGTCGCCGGCGATTACTCAAGATTAGGAATATGCTTATTTTAGGCCACAGGAATGCCATTCGACGCAAGAGTTCTCGGGGCCCCACCACTGCCCGGCCATATTGGTTTGTGATCACGAAAATCACTTTTTTAATAGTCTCTAATCTCAAAATAGCAGAAAGCTGCCGACGTAAAAAACTGAACGATATCAATAACATGCAGGTTTTTCAACGCACAGAAACAGTCGAAAAACTTTCCCAAACTGCGAGGACTACTGATAAAGTTGTGCCTCTGGCGCTCGCTCAAAATTAATCAATTTTTGTTCAGTTTCTATAGATATGGCCCCAAGCCAAACTGCACGTGACGCTGTCAAACGGCGCTTTTACAACGAAGGTATAACTGTCACTGATTGGGCACGTGCGAACGACTTCGACGTGAACTTGGTGTACGGAGTTTTGTCGGGACGGAGTCGGGCCCAACGGGGGGAAAGTCACCGTATTGCTATCGCCCTAGGTCTCAAGCAAAACGAGGAAGCAGGGGGCTTGGAACAGTTGATCAACCCAACTACCGGGGGCAAGATGAGCTAAGCAATTACAAAGCAAAAAGCCACAGACGGCTAGGTCTGTGGCTTCTTCGATCCGAGGGACACCCTCAAAATCATCACTGGTTAAGAATGTACTCCAGCACACCGCTGGCGTCAAGGGTGTCCCGTTTTCTACAGAAATGTGCACGCGTCATTTCCGTCGCGTGCAGGGGACCTACTATGCCGAAGAAACGCAAACTAACAATCACGCACTTGCGGGAAATTCTCCGCAGACAAGCGCCGCCGAAATGGGGGGCCCACTACGAAGCGGGTATCCGAGCGAATCGCGAGGAAGCACCATCTCTTTCACGCGCCTCGCAGCTATGGTCCGAGAGCTTAGGCAGATACGTTCATGCTCTATCAAGTATCGAAACTAAAGCTGCGATGCTAGCTTTATGGAACCCTTCACTTTTCGAACTCCATGAACAGCGCATGCTTGCGATGGAGCCCGCACCTCACCCGCTTAGCGGGCATCCAAGGGCCGATGGGCGTACCTTTCCTCCCCTTCAAGGGACAATCGCAGTCGCCGACCGCCTAGACCTTCTGACATGCCATCCGTCACTACGGTATCGGCACCCCGAGCTTGGAGAGCAAATTGTAGCTACGCCGATTTTTGGTGACCTACTACTATTTCTTGAAGATGCATACGGCCCCTACTGTGTCAACTGGTCCGTTAAGAAAGCCGATGAGGATTTTTCGCGGTCGATTTCGCTGGCTCGTAGAGTTCGAAACCCCGAGAAAGATTTAGCGAAGGCGACAAGTAGACATGCGATCGAAGCGCTTTTTCACAGCGACGCGGATATCAGGACTGTGCGTGTAGTCAGCAAAAATATTCCGGATGCGTTTGCACACAATTTGCGCACTCTTTTCCTCCATCAGCGTCGACCCGCCGTAGACGAAGCGATCGAGACCGAGATGGTGGACAGAATTAGTGTGTCTCTGCAAACGAACACGCCTCCTCACTCCATTCTACTTTCGATGGTACGCCGTCGCGGCTGCACATACGAAGTCTTACGACACTTACTATTCTTCTGCCTCTGGAAGCGACGGGTAAAAGCTGACCTGTTCGGACAAGCGCTTTTGCTCGACCTGCCATTGAGAGCAGAAAAAGTTGACCCATTTAAACACTACGCAAACTTCTTTTCTAGGGAGGAGGCGTAATGCATATCGGAAGTCAACTGTATGCTCCGAACGGATTCAAAAGTCTTGAGCAGGGCCTTGTCTACCATTTTCTGAATAATGATTCCCAACGATGTCGAGTTCTGCTGGTTACCTTCGGCGCTGTTCACGATCAAGAAGAAAGCTCAGCTATTAGCCCCGATGAGAAGTCCGCAAGGGTGGCCTTTCTACGGAGGGATCATTTCGAAGAAGCCATTATTGCAGAGCAACTACTACCATGCACAACTAGCGCTGAGCTCCCACCGTGGCTGGGGACGACAACAATTGCGCTTCTTCGCGCACGTAGATCTATCGCGCCAGAACTTAGCGACCGCCATGAAAGTCGGATTGACGCAACATTAGCGCATCTTTGGCCAGCAATCGAACGTTTGGGTTCGATATTGGCAAGCGAGAAGCCGGACTACGAACTAAACAAAATCGCCAGGGCTTCAAAACCGCGACAAAATCTAACTCGATTCCGACTTGCCTTCTATTCCTACATTGCGTTTGGAATGAACCGCTGGGCGCTTCACTATTCAATCCAAAAAATAGGGAAGTGGGATCGCGGAGCTACGGAGAAAAAATTTGGTCGGCCCTCTATTGCCTACGGGGAACGCCACGGGTACAGTGCTTGCTCCGCTGAAATCAGAAAAAAGATCATCGAAGGATATCGGAGATTTAGTGGGCAGGGAGTCCATCTTCGCGAGGTTTTCAGCCAAACGATGAATACCATCTTTGGTTGTGTCACGATGACGAATGCGCAGAAGCTTAAGGTTTTCGCTCAACCAAATGGCGAGCCTATCCCAACGGAACGCCAATTCCATTATGTTATCAGCAAAGAGTTTCCTCTTGAAGACCGACAGGTAATCAAATTCGGATATACCCGTGCACGCAATCGCCTCCTGGCCTCTCAAGGGCGCTTCATGGAGGCTGTCGGCTACCTGATGGAAAAGGCGGAATCCGATGCCTTCATGGTCCCGGAGCAGCCCTTGGGATTTTACGAACATAGTCTCCTGCCTAACCTTTGGGTAGTTCGGTCCATTGATATGGGCTCTGGACTTATCACCGGAATCGGCTTTTCCGTTGGCAGTGAAATCTCTGCGGCGTATAGGATGGCGAAAGCCTGCCAGCTACTAGACAAAGTATGGTTCTGCTCACTCTTCGGAGTGACTATTGAAGCCGATGAGTGGCCGAGCGTTGGCGGATCAATGCACGACATAGTTGACAGAGGCCCGGGGGCGACCATCGGCGCGCACGCAAGGTCAACGGGCTGGCATCCAATCATCAAAGAGCTTGCGCCTAGCCATGCAGGCCAGTCTAAAGCGAGCATTGAAACCTCGCACCCGAAAGCTGTCAAACATGAAGGCGCTCCGCAGCATTCCGTTACTTCCATGACGATTCCTCAGCTAGCAGCCCGAGAGATACGTCGAGTTATTATGGACAATCAAAGTAAAAACATCGGAACCCGACTTAATAACGTTGCGGTTATAGCTAGAGTCCTCCCCACGCCGATTCACTTGTGGAACTATTTAAGTCAAATGGGGCGCTCGCTCGCCGTGACTAAACAACGAGACGAGGTAATACGAGAGTATTTCACTCAGGTTGAGGTAAAAGTTTGCGACGGGGTAGTCTATTTTATGGAGCAACGCTTCGATTCGCCAGCGCTGCAAGACTCTGGATTCTTACGAATTGCTTCGACTCGCGACCGGCACACCGCCTATATATTAGATGTCTGCGTCCGGCACATTTTTGTGGCCCTATGACGTTTCCGGTGAAACTTGACATCGGCTATGCTGTGAGGTTCTACCGTCCCGGAGTGCGGTCAAGGGCGGCGCGCGCTGCGCGCGTGCCGGCGTAGCGCACCCTTGACGGCATGCAG
>NZ_WHJG01000056.1 GCF_011682175.1 Massilia frigida | reverse complement strand
TGCAGTGCGTGGGGCAGCAGCATTTGCTGCTGCGGCTCGTAGGGAAGATAGCTTGATGTCATCGGTCAAAAATGCGTTTGCTCGGTTGACATGGATGATATCAAGTTTCTGCCGCGCAGACTCCTAGACAAAAATTGCTAATCAGAGGTCAGACCCCGGTTGTAGGGTGTTGACTCGGCAGTTTATAGGTGCTTTTACCGAATTACGGGCAAATTCCGCCGCAGTGCCATCTTGCGTTTTCTCCGATTAACGTTGACAAACGTCATCAATCGGTATTTAATTTCTGTAACGACAGAAATAAATGAAATTGGAGAAATGATGGCACTGGGACCGACCGAACAGAAATTCGTCCTGCACTGGGGCGAGATGGGCACGCGCTGGGGCGTCAACCGCACCGTCGCGCAGATTCATGCGCTGCTGTTCCTCGCCAACCGCCCGCTGGCGGCCGAGGATATCGCCGACGCGCTGTCGGTGGCGCGCTCGAACGTGAGCAACAGCCTCAAGGAGCTGCAAAGCTGGAACCTGATCCGCGTCACCCATCTGATGGGCGACCGCCGCGATCACTTCGTCGCCCTCCAGGATGTGTGGGAGATCTTCCGTGTCATCGTCGAGGAGCGCAAACGGCGCGAGATCGATCCGACCCTGACCGTGCTGCGCGAATGCGCCATCGAGGGCGATACCGACAGCGCGCTCGAACCAGCCTCGCTGGCGCGCATGAACGAGGTGCTGAGCTTCCTCGACATGCTCGGCACGACCTACGACGATTACAAGCACCTGCCGCCCGCAACCCTGCAGCGCTTCCTGAAAATGGGCGGCAAGGTGGCGCGCTTCCTCGGCCCCGACGACAAGGACGCGTCGTGAGCGGCGCCGAACTGACTCTCTACTTCGACGGCAAGTGCCCATTCTGCTGCGCCGGCATGGCCAGGCTGGCGCAATGGGACAAGGCCGGGCGCCTGGCCTTTGTCGATATCGCCGCTCCCGGTTTCGATCCGGCCCACCTGGGCGTCGACATGGCCGCCCTGAACCGCGAGCTGCACAGCCAGACGCGCGACGGCCGCGTGCTGGTGGGGATCGACAGCATGCTGCGCGCCTACCCGCTGGCCGGCCAGGCCTGGCGCGTGCTGCCGCTGCGCGTGCCCGGCTTGCGCACCTTGTGCAGCTGGTCGTACCGGCTGTTCGCGCGTCACCGCTACCTGATGTCGCGCGTGCTCGGCTACCGCGCCCCGGCCTGCGTCGAGGGTGTATGCGAGCGTCCCAATCCCTTTTTCAAACGATGAAAGCACGTATGCACTCTCCACTTCTGCGCCGCTGGGCCATCCGCTGGATGTACGCGGCCATCGCCACCCATCTGGTGGTCGGCATGCTGCTGCCATGGTTCGCCGACGCCGCGATCTTCAGCGGCTACCACCGCGGCATCGAAACGGCCTTCTGGGGCGCGAGCGTGCCGGCGCCGGCCCACGCGCAGCAAATCTGGTGGATCTCGCTGTTCGGCCCCACCGTGCAAAGCGCGGCCCTGTGGATGGGCGCCCTGGCCTGGATCGGCGACCGCCAGCGCAGCGCCTTTGCCTGGGGCGCGCTGATCGCCGGCATGCTGCTGTGGGCGCCGCAGGACATGATGGTGTCGCTGCGCGCGGGCTGCTGGGATAACATCTGGATCGATACCTTCGCGCTGGCCACGATGCTGCCGCCGCTGGTGTATCTGTACTGCGTCGACCGCACGCAAGCGGTGCGCACATGATCGCGTCCGAAGGCGAGTTATTCAAGAAGATCCTCGGTCCCGCATGGCGCGGCCTTCATCCCGACATCCAGGCGCGTTTCGACCATAACCCCATGCCCGGCAAGCCCTTGCACTACACGGGCCGGATGACGGAGCTGACCTGTTCAAGCGTCGGCCGCGTGCTGGGCTACCTGACCATGCCGCTGATCCAGGGCGCGCTGATGCCGTTTAACGATGCCGATTTCCCGGTCGATATCGAGGTGTACTCGAAACAGGGCAGCGCTGCCATTTTCAAGCAGCGCATCTATCGCCTCAACGGGCGCAAGCCGGTGCAGTTCACTTCCTACATGTTGGAGAGCGCGCGCGGCGAAGTGCTCGAATACGTCGGCATGGGCATGGGCATGAAGCTGGTGCTGGCGGTGCGTGACGGGAACCTGCACTTTGAGAGCGACGGCTACTTCTGGCAGGTGCTGGGCGTGCGCATTCCCATACCCGCCTGGTTCACTCCGGGTAAAACCTATCTTTGCCACCGCAATAACGACAGCGCGCAGTTCGATATCCGTATCGAGATCCGCCACGCGCTGTTTGGTACAACCTTCACGCAGGCGGGCGTGTTTCGCGAGGTGCGTTCATGAATACCCATTTGCTTGCGCTGCAGTTGATGGCCGTCCAGGGCTGCCTGGGCGCTTTCGACACCCTGTATCACCACGAATTGACCGAGGCCTTGCCCGGCCGCGCGAGCGCCCGTCTGGAACTGCGGATCCATGCGTTGCGCTCCGTGATTTACTGCGCCATGTATGTCGGCCTGGCGTGCTGGCGCTTCAACGGCCTGTGGGCGGTGGCGCTGCTGCTGGTGTTCGCGGTCGAGATCGGACTGACCTTGTGGGATTTCGTGGTCGAGGACCAGACCCGCCTGCTGCCGGCCACCGAACGGGTCACGCACACCGTGCTGACGCTCAATGGCGGCGCTTTCATCGCGCTGCTGGCCCTGAACGCCGGGGAAAGCATGACGCTGCCGACCGCGCTGGCGTGGGAGCCGCACGGCCTCCTGAGCGCGTTCCTGCTGCTTTGCGGCGCGGGCGTCGGTCTGTCCGGCGTGCGCGATGCTTTCGCGGCGCGCGCCCTGGCCCGCCAGGCGGCCCGGCCGCAGCCGCCGGCATTGCGCTTTGGCGCCACCGGCTGCGCAGTGCTGCTGACCGGGGCCACGGGCTTCATCGGCCAGAAGCTGGTGCGCGCGCTGCTGGCCGATGGCCACCGCGTCACGCTGCTGTCGCGCCAGCCGCGCGCGGCGGCCTGGCTGTTCGACGGTCGCGTGGAGTGCGTCAACGACCTGGCGCAGCTGCCGCCGGCGCGCCGCATCGATGTGGTCATCAACCTGGCGGGCGCGCGCATTCTCGGCTGGCGCTGGAGCGAAGCACGCCAGGCGGCCTTGCGCGTCAGCCGCATCGGCCTCACGCGCAAGGTGGTGTCCTGGATCGCCGCCGCCGATCACAAGCCGGCGCTGATGCTGTCGGCGTCCGCCATCGGTTACTACGGCATCCAGGCGCGCGGTGACGATACCGTTCTGACAGAAAGCGATGCGCCGCAGCCGATGTTCATGTCGGACCTGTGCCGCGAGTGGGAGGAAGCCGCCGGCACCGCCGCGGCGTACGGCGTGCGCGTGGCGTGCATGCGTTTTGGCCTGGTGCTCGGCACCCAGGGCGCACTGCCGATGATGCTGCTGCCGGTCAAACTGGGCATGGGCGGCCCGCTCGGCGACGGGCGCCAGTGGCTGTCGTGGATTCATGTGGACGATGTCATCGCCGGCATCGCCCATCTGTGGACCAGCGGCGAGGGCGGGGCCTACAACTTCACCGCGCCGGAGAGCCTGCCGCAGGCGGGCTTCAACCGGGTGGCGGCCAAGGTATTGAAGCGCCCTTACTGGCTGCCCACGCCCGGCTGGCCGATGCGCCTGGCCTTGGGTGAACAGGCCGACCTGCTGCTCGAAGGGCAGCGCGTGGCGCCCGCGAAGCTGCTGGCGAGCGGATTCGCCTTCCGCCATCCGACCCTGGCCGGCGCGCTGGCGAGTCTGTCGTGACGCTTAGTCGAGCAGGGCCTTGACCAGGACCTTGCCCTCGCCGGCGGGGCTGTCCTGGCGCACCATCAGCTGGCTGCCTTTGGCGAACCAGAAGGTCGATACGTAACCGGGGCGGTTGTAGTCGGTCGTGACGACCCAGCACTCGATCATGCCTCCCGGGCCAGGAATGCTGGCCGATCCGGACACCTTGAACAGGTAGCGCGCCGGCCCCTGCTGGCCGCCCGGGTGATAGAAGTTGATGCTCGCTTGGTAGCCATCGGCCAGCGGCAATGCTTGCAGCGTTTCGATATCGGTCTCGAAGTTGAAGGTCGGCTCGGGAGAGTCGACCACCAGGTCCTTGTTGACGCTGTCGGCGAGCTCCTTCATGCCGGTGATTTTATCGGGTGCGAAGATGAATCCCTCGACCACGCGCTTGCCATCCTTTTCCGCGATGCGCTCGTGGGTGCGCGGCCGCAGCGAGCCCGCATCGAACCAGGAGCTGACGGTTTTGAGCGACGCCGCCGATGCCGCCGTGTCGTAGCGCTGCCGGATCTGCATGCGCTTCTGGCCATCTTCGGTGGTAAAGCGGATCTCGCGCGTGATGATGTCGGCCGGTACCCGGCTTTCGCCGCTGCGCAGGTAGCGCAGGTAGTGGTGTACGCCTTCCTTGAGCAGGGCAGCGCGCGGCAGGGTGGGGCCTACGTCGACGCTGGTGACGGCGGCGTGGCTCGAAGGGGCAAGGGCGGCCGCCATGGTCAGGGCGAGCGATGCCAGTCGGGGCATGCGCATATCGAACATCTCCTGCAGGTTAAAAACTCAAAAGGTCCTTCAATTCCTGGGCATTGCGGCGCGAGATGTCGAGCACTTTGCCGTCGCTCATCGTTACTTCGTAGCCGAGCGAGATCGATTCTTCGATGGCGCGGATTTCCTGCAGGTTGATGATGCACTGGCGGTTGGCGCGGAAGAAGAACTTGACCGGCAGCCGTTCCTCGATGCTGTTCAGCGATTTCTTGACGTAGGCTTTTTCGGTGCCGAAGAAGATGCGCACGTAGTTCTTGCAGCTTTCGATATACCGGATCGACTCCAGGCTCACCAGGTGGCAGCGTTCGCCGTCCTTCACGAAGATTTTGCTGTTGATATCGAGTGGCGGCCGTGCCACCGCTGCCGGCGCGGCATCGGCGGCGGCCAGTTTGGCGATCGCGGTGGCCAGCCGTTCGTGGCTGACGGGCTTGAGCAGGTAGTCGACCGTGTTGTAGTCGAACGAGCGGATCGCGTATTCGGAATAGGCGGTCGTGAACACGATGTGCGGCAGGTAGTCGAGCATGTCGAGCAGGTCGAATCCGCTGGCGCCGGGCATGTGGATGTCGAGGAACAGCACGTCCGGCCGCAGCTCGGCGATCATCGGCGCGGCCGTCGCCGGATGGTCGGCCTGGCCGATCACCTCGACCCCGTCGAACTGGCCGAGCATGCGCACCAGCCCTTCGCGCGCCAGGCGCGAGTCTTCAATCACCATGACCCTCATGCCGCGCGCTCCAGCGGCAAGGTGATGCTGACCTTGAAGACGCCACCCGCGCCGGTGATGCTCAATGTGGCCAGGTCGCCGTACAGGAGACGCAGGCGCTGCCCGATATTGAGCAGGCCAATGCCGGTACCGCCGGCGGCCGGTACCGGCTTGTCCGGAGCGTCGTTGTGCACCTCCAGCAGCAGGCACTGGCCTTGCCGGGCCGCGTTCACGCTCAAGGTGCCGCCGCCCTGGAGCTGGTCGAGGCCATGCTTGACCGCGTTCTCCACCAGCATCTGCAAGACCATCGGCGGCATCAGGGCGTCGTCCAGGCCGGGCGCGATGTGAAGGGAAAAGGCGAGGCGCTCTTCCAGCTGCGTCTTGACGATGGCAAGGTACTTGGTGATGATGCCCACTTCATGGTGCAGGCTGACTTTTTCGTGTTGGCTGCTTTCGAGCGAATAGCGCAGGATGTCGGAGAACGAGGTAATCATCGCGTCGGCGCGCTGCGCGTCTTCGTGGATCATGAAGCGAATGTTATTGAGTGAGTTGAACAGGAAGTGCGGGTTGAGCTGGTTCGAGAGACTACTCAACTGCGCTTCCTTCAGGTTGTTTTGCAGGCGCAGGTTGAGCACTTCGGCCTTCTTGATGCGGCGGCTGCTGCTCACGCTGATGTAGATGAAGCCCCACACTGCCACGAACAGCTGGCTCTTGGGCGCTACGTCGATGAATTTGTTCAGTATGAGTTCGGAGGGGATGATCGGGATGTTGAGTTTTTTGTATTTGGCGCTGATGGTTTTCAAGAACATCGGTGCGACCGCGGCTGTGACGCAGGCGCCGATCACCATTCCGGCCACCGCGCTGTACAGCACCACGATGGCAATGAGCTTGGCGATCGGCACGGCTTCGCCGCCGCGTCGCTTGTACAGCCAGCGCAACACCAGTACCGCCAGCGTGTAGAACGGAATCCACGCCAGGCTGGAGTAGAACTGCATCCTGACCATGAAACCCCACGCGACGGCGATGGCGGTACTGGCCATGACACCCACCGCGACGGCGCTGCAGTGGTAAATCCAGAAGTCGCGGTCGCGCGGGAAGAAGTGCGGTTGCATGCGGTCGGGTTATCCAGTGAATGATCGGAGACCGCATTCTAGCAAGGCGGCGCGCCCGGCTTTATTTGACCATCTTGCGCCGCTCGCGTTCGGCGGCGCGGGCTGTGACCAACTCCGCTTCGAAGCGCGCCACCGCCGGCGCCTGCGGCAGCACCGGCCCGCCCAGCGCAAGGCGGAAGCCTTCGCCGATGCTGCTTGGGTTTTCATCTCCCGCGTGCCCGCGCACCACCGTGCGCGCCTCGCGCGACGAGAAGCTGCCGCCGCGGTGCATCTTCATGGGCGACCCGCGCTTGTGGCAGTTGGCGGTCCAGGCCGAGCCGTCCGCCGGCGCGCCTTCGTAGTTCAGGTGCTCGCAGTCGGCCACATACTCGCCCACATTGCCGATCATGTCGTACAGGCCGAAGGCGTTCGGCTCGTACATGCCGACCACGGTGGTGAACTCGGCGCCGTCTTCGCAGACGGCGGGTTTTTTTCCTGCGCGGCCGATGATCGCGGCAATCGCCTTGCTACCCGAAATATCGCGGATGTTCGCATGGCGGCACACCTGGCTGGCATCGTCGCCGAAGGGGTAGTCGGTCTTGCTGGCGGCGCGCGCGGCGTATTCCCATTCCGCTTCCGAGGGCAGGCGGTACGGCTTGCCGGTTTGGGCCGACAGCCATGTGGCGTAGGCGGTAGCGTCCTTCCAGGTCACGCACATGACCGGATGGTAGTCGCCCGGGGCGTAGGCCGGCGTATTCCAGGCGCCCGGACCCATGTCCATGCCCCATTCGGTGCTGGCGAACTTCCAGCAATCCTTCTGGGTCTGGTGGCCGGTCGCCTCGATGAACTGGCGGAACTCGCCGACGGTGACTTCGTACTTCGCCATCTGGAAGCTGGCCACGCGCACGTCGTGGACCGGCTGGTCGGTCGGATAGTCCTTGTCCGGACCCGGGATGGTGCCGCCCATCGCAAACGTGCCGCCCTTGATGGCGACCATCGGGGGTTCGGCCACGCTGCCGGCGGCTGCCGCGCCGGTCGATGCCATCAGGGCCAGGGAGAACAGGAGGGTGCTTTGCATGTGCTGCCTTCATCAGGTGGGGTGGTGAGAATGACCACATTCTGTGCGAGACGGCCGCGCTTGGCGGGAAAAGGTGCCGACCGGCGTTATGCGGGGATAAACGGCGATCTGTCGCGCAGACACGTCCCGTAACACTTCTTACCGGAGCATGCTGGTTGCCAGGGGCGAATCGCGGTGCAATGGATACATGGACGACACGCAGTAGTCGCCCTGGTCCCCGGAGAGGCTGCATTTCTCAGGCGGCCCATATTGCTGCGGGCAGCATCGACGACAGGAGTTCATATGCCCAAGAAAGCCCTTATCATCGCCCTCATGGCTGTTTGCATGGGCAGCGGCAGCACCGCTTTCGCTCAGTCGCGCGAGTATCGCGGCGACCATGGGCAGCGCAGCGAGCAGGATGAACGCAATGGCCGTTACGAGCGCAGCGACCGCCATGACCGCCATGACCGCGACCGTCACGACGATCGCCGTGGCGACCGTTACGACAGCCCGCGCGGCGGCTACCAGCCCCACGACCATCACCGGTCCGGGCGCCAGCACTTTCGCCGTGGCGCGTACCTGGACCATCAGTATCGCTCAAGCAGCTACGTGGTCAGCGACTGGCGCAGCCGTCGCCTGAGCGCTCCGCCGCGCGGCTCGCACTGGGTGCAGGCCAATGGCAATTACCTGCTGGTGGCGGTGGCCACGGGCCTGATCGCGCAGGTGCTGCTGAACCAGTGATCCTGGCGCCAGGCGCGCAGTGCTTGCGGGCGGCTACAATGCCGCTTTCGCCACGACTGCGCTGCCTGAACTCCATGACACTGAAAGAAACCCCGTTCCATCCCGACCTGCGCGTGCTCCAGCGCGCGTACGACACGCATGGCATGGCGTGGAGCGCGCCGCAGCACGAGGCGGAAAGCGCCGAGTATGCGGCCAGCAGTTTCGCGGTCGAGGGCATGCAGGTGCGCTTTCGCGTCGCCAAGATCACGCCCACCAAGGTCGGCCAGTTCGTCACGCTGTGGAAGCGTCTCGGCAGCGGGCCGATCCAGCCGTTCGACGAGACCGACCCGGTCGACCTGTTCGTGGTCAGTACCCGCGACGGGGAGCGGATCGGGCAGTTCGTTTTTCCCCGGGCGGTGCTGGCCGCGCGCGATATCTTGGCGCGCGCGGGGCAGGGCGGCAAGCGCGCCATGCGCGTGTATCCGCCATGGGTGCTCACGGCCAGCAAGCAGGCGCACGCCACGCAGCGCTGGCAGTTGCAGTATTTTCTTCCCGACGGCGCCGACGCCGAAGCCGTGCGCAGGCTCTATGGACCGCTCTGACGCGGCTCCTGTTGCGACTTCCAGTATTCCAGCGGCGATGTGCCCACCAGTTTCGTGAAGTCGCGCGTGAAATGGGCCTGGTCGAAAAAGCCGAGCTGACTTGCTAGGGCCGCCAGGTCGACCGGCGCCGGCCTGGCCAGGCGCCAGCTCGCTTCCTGTAGGCGGTAGCGCTGGATCACCCATTTGGGCGACACGCCCACATAATTGCTGAACAGCCTTTGCAGCGCGCGTTCTTCGATCCCCACTTGCGCGCACAGGGCGGCCACGCTGGCCGGCCCATCGATGGCTGCGGCGGCGTTGACGGCTTGTTCGGCGAGCAGCGCGCGTGCGTCCGGCGCCGGCAGCACGGCGAGCAGCATCGCTTCGGCGGCAGCGACCATATCGGCGTCGCTATCGCCGTCCAGCACGCGCTGTTCGGCGGCGGCGGTGGGCATGCGCAGGACCTCATCGAACGGCATGGTGCGCTCGGCCAGGCGCGAAACGGGATGCGCGATGAAGGGACGCAGACCGCCCGGCTTGAAGCGCACGCCGAGCACCCGGCCCGCCCCCGCCACGCTGCGCTCGAACGCGCCGCGCACCACGCCGTGGATGGCGCTCTGGCCACGGTCGAACACCAGGTGCGCATTTGGATAGGGCAGCACGCGCTGGATCTCGGGGGCGCGCTCGCCCATGTTCCATTCGACGATCCAGAAGTAGTCGACGAAGCGCGCCAGCGGGGCCGATGGCCGGTAGGTGGCCAGGCGGATGCGGCGCGCCATGCCGAGCGGATCGACGATCCCTTTCGGCGTTGCGGGTGCGGTGTCGGGTTTATCCAAGATGTTTTTCGTCCTTGCGCTTAGTGTGGAGGTTCCCGCGAGCGGCCGTGCAAATGTGCCGGCGCCGCCCATCCTCAAATCGAAAGCCTGCCATGTCATTGTTCCGCTTCAGCGCCATTGCGCTCTCCCTGTTCGCCTTTCTGCAACCCGCTTCCGCACAAACATCGCCCGCGATGCAGCGCGCCAGCGGGCCGTTCGAGATAGCGATCATACCCGCCGGCGCTCCCGAGAAGGAAGGCCGAATTGCCATCGCCCGCATGGCGCTCGACAAGCAGTATGCCGGTGCGCTGGCCGCTACCGGCAAGGGCACCATGCTCACGGCGGTGAGCGACACCAAGGGCTCTGCCGCCTATGTCGCCATTGAACGGGTCAGCGGTACCCTGGCCGGCCGCAAGGGCAGCTTCGTGCTCCAGCATGCGGGCACGATGCATGGCGGGACCAGCCAGGCCGCCATCACCATCGTTCCCGATTCGGGTACGGAGGAGTTAAGCGGCATCACCGGCAGCCTTGCGCTCACGGTCGTCGACGGCAAGCACTTCTACGCGCTCGATTACGCGCTGGGGCGCTAAGGCCGCTAATGAATTGATGAATTTTGCTCAGTGGTGCATGCACGGTAAGGCCTCTTATCCAATCAATCAAGACCACCCATACTGGCCGCTCGATTGATTACACGAGGAGTTTGCTGTGATGAAAATGCGCACATTGGGATCGACCGGCTTGTCGGTGTCCGCCATCGGGCTCGGTTGCATGGGGATGAGCTTCGCCTACGGCGGGGCCGACGAGGCGGCGTCGATCCGCACGCTGCACCGCGCCGTCGAACTGGGCGTGACCATGTTCGATACGGCGCAGGTCTACGGCCCCTACGCCAACGAGGAGCTGCTGGCGCGGGCCTTGCGCGGGCTGCGCGGCAAGGTGAGCATCGCCACCAAGTTCGGCTTTCGCATCGGCGCGCAGGGGCAGGGCATGCAGCGGGTGACGGGAGTGGACAGCCGCCCGGTGCAGCTGCGCGCGGCGGTCGAGGGTTCGCTGGCCCGCCTGGGCGTGGAGGCCATCGATCTGCTGTACCAGCACCGGGTCGATCCGGCGGTGCCGGTCGAAGAGGTGGTGGGCGCCATGGCCGATCTGGTCCGCGAGGGCAAGGTGCTGCATCTGGGCTTGTCGGAGGCGTCGGCCGGCACGCTGCGGCGCGCCTGCGCGGTGCATCCGATCGCCGCGCTGCAGTCGGAGTATTCGCTGTGGAGCCGCGAGGTGGAGGATGAGGTGCTGCCGGCCTGCCGCGAGTTGGGGGTGGGCTTCGTGCCATACAGCCCGCTGGGGCGGGGCTTCCTCACCGGGCAGCTGGCTTCGGCCGATGTTCTGGCGGCGGACGACTATCGGCGCGGCCTGCCGCGCTTCCAGGACGAGGCGTTGCGCGCCAACGCGCCGCTGGTGGCGCGGCTGGAGCAGCTGGCCACCGCACGCGGGGTCAGCGCGGCCCAGCTGGCGCTGGCCTGGCTGCTGGCGCAGGGCGAGCAGATCGTGCCGATTCCAGGCGTGCGCCGCCTGGCCAACCTGGAGCAGAACGTGGCCGCTGCGCAGCTGGTGCTGAGCGCGGCGGAACTGGCGGAGATCGCCGCCGCCGTGCCCCCCGGCGCGGTGCGCGGCGCGCGCTACAGCGAGCAGGAGATGGCCATGGTCGGACTGTGAGGCGTTGCACCAGGTGCAGGTGGTGGCGAAGCGCGGCTTCAGGCCGGTGTCAGGTCGAGCAGGTAGCGGGCGCCGTCGACCCAGGCGTTGTCGATCATGGCCAGGCGCGGCAATTCATCTGCGTGGACGAAGCCGCATTTATGCAGCACCGCCGCCGAACCCTGGTTGGCGAGGGTGATCTCGGCGCGCAGCTCGTTCAGTTGCCAGGTCGAGCGGGCCAGCCCGATCAGGTGGTGCAGGGCGAACGTTGCCAGGCCCTTGCCTGTCTGGTCTTGCGCGATGCGGTAGCCCACTTCGGCCGAACCGGCGCTGCGGTCGATGTCCTTCAGGTTGGCGCGTCCGACGATGCGGCCTTCCTCATCGAGAAGTACGCACGGATGCCAGGTACCGGCCGCATGTCCCTCCAGATAGTGTGCGATATGCCGCGCCACGCCTTGCGGCGTATAGAACGCCGGGTCGCGCGCTTCGACGTGGCGCTCGAACCAGGCGCGGTTGGCCAGTTCGAACGCCAGCAGGGCGCCGGTGTCGGCATGCGCCAGCGTGCGCATGCTGTGGGTGGATGCGGCCGGCATGCGCGCTTATGCCGGCGCCGCGCTGGCGATGGTGGCCAGCACGGCGCGCACGGCGTCGGGCACGGGCACCGAACGATTGCTCGCGCGCTCGACGTACACATGAACAAAATGCCCGGCCGCCGCCGGCAGCGCTTCGTCGTTGCGGTACAGCGCCAGCTCGTAGCGCACGCTGGAGTTGCCCAGCTTGGCCACGCGCACGCCCACGTGCACCGTGTCGGGAAAGGCGATCGGGCGAAAGTACGAGCAGCCCGTGTCGACCACCAGAGCGACCACGGTGTCGGCGTGGATGTCGAGCACGCCGCGCGCGATCAGGAACTGGTTCACGGCGGTGTCGAAAAAGCTGTAGTAGACGACGTTGTTGACGTGCTGGTAGGCGTCGTTATCCATCCAGCGCGTCGGTATCGCCAGAAAATGCGGGAACGCGGAGCGGGGCGACTCGCGCATGTCAGTGCTTCACGTCGCTGGCGGGAAGCAGCACTTCGACCGGGGTGTCGCCCACGAACAGCTGCGCGCAGTCGACCTTGTCGAACGAGTAGTGCTTGCCGCAGAAGTCGCAGTCGATCGCCAGCTGGCCCAGTTCATCGAGGGCGCCGTCGACTTCGTCGCGGCCCAGCATCTTGAGCATGTTGCCGACTTTTTCGCGCGTGCAGCTGCAGTGGAACTGGGGATGGGCCGGCTCGAACACGCGGATCGTCTCTTCCCAGAACAGGCGGTTCATCAGGGTCTGGATGTCGGTCGAGAGCAGCTCTTCCTGCTTGAGGGTCGAGGCCAGCATGACGGCGCGGTTCCAGGTTTCCAGTTCGTCGGCTTCGCTGCTTTGCTTGATCTGGTCATCCTTGCCGCTGTGGCGCGGCAGCTTTTGCAGCAGCAGGCCGCGCGCGACGCTGTCGTCGGCCGCCAGCCACAGGCGCGTGTCGAGCTGCTCGGAACGCAGCATGTAGTTTTCGATGACGGTCGCCATGTCGTCGCCGTCGAGCGGTACGATGCCCTGGTAAGGCTGCTGGCCGGGCATCTTGTCGACCGGGTCGAGCGTGATGACGAAGCGCGCCTTGCCGCCGGCGTTGAGCAGCTCGGTCAGGCTGGCGTCGTCGGCCACGCTGACGCCCTCGGCCAGCTTGGCGGTGGCGCGCATGCGCAGGTCGGAATCGCATTCGACCACCAGCAGGCGCAGCGGGCCGTCGCCATGGATCTGCATGACGATGGCGCCGTTGAACTTGAGGTTGGCCGACAGCAGGGCCGCCGCCGCCACCATTTCGCCGAGCACCTTCTTGACGGCCGGCGGATAGCTGTGGCGTTGCTGGATCTCGCCCCAGGTGCTGGAGATTTCAACGAACTCGCCGCGCACGGCGGCATTGTCGAAGATGAATTTTTGCAGGGTATCGTTGTTATTTTCTGTAGTCATTGTTTATCCAATCTTTTTCAGTTGCGTCTTGAATAGCTGGCCGCGTGCAACATAGCTGGCGGCGCTGCCTTCGAGACGCGCGATGTCTTCCGCGCCCAGGGTGCGCACGGCTTTGGCCGGGGCGCCGATGATGAGCGAGTGGTCAGGGAATTCTTTTCCTTCGGTTACCAGGGCACCGGCGCCGACCAGGCAACCCTTGCCGATCTTGGCGCCATTCAGGATCACGGCCTGGATGCCGATCAGCGAGCCATCGCCGACCGTGCAGCCGTGCAGCATGGCCTGGTGGCCGATCGTCACATTGCTGCCGATGGTGAGCGGAAAGCCCATGTCGGTGTGCATGACCGTGCCTTCCTGCACGTTACTGTTGGCGCCGATCGTGATGCGCTCGTTGTCGCCGCGAATGGTCACGCCGGACCAGACCGAGGTATTGGCCTCCAGCGTCACTTTGCCGATCAGGCTGGCGGAATCGGCGACGTAGGCGGACGCGTGAATCTCGGGCGCATGCTCGCCCAGTTGGTAGATAGCCATATTTGGTGTCGGGAAGCGTTGGAATGGCGCTATTTTACGCCGCCCCGGCGCTTTCGATGCGGCATGGCCGTTTACTGCTGCGTCCCGGCAAGGTTGGGGGCTTTCTTCTAATCACAAGGCGGGGCGGCGCAAGACGACTTGTTTCGCGTAGGATAGCTTTCTTTTATGACACATTTATAGCGGAGGTATCATGCGACTTCCCCCTGTTGCGCGCCTGGCCGCTGTGCTGGCGCTGGCCGGCGCCCTGACGGTCCCGGCGGCACGCGCTGCCGATTTCACCACCGCCGACGGCTACCACGCCGCCTGCCGCGAGGTGGCCAAGGGCGCCGTGCCCAAGGATGACGATGCGCGCATTGCCGCCGTCATCTGCCGCGATACGGCGCTGGTGCGCCAGATCGTCACCTGGGGCACGCGTGGCTTCGAGCGGATGCATAAAGACCGTACCTCGAACGACGCCATCCTGGTCGAGGTGACCAAGGAAATCGACTACGTGATCGCCGAACTGGGCGCCACGCGCAAGCTGCTGGCCCAGGTCAAGCTTGGCCAGCGCAAGTCGCTGCGCCTGGCGCCGGCGCAGTGGGAGCTCGACCTCGACAGCGACGGCCAGGTCAAGCTGTGGGAAAAATACCTGTTCGCGCTGCCCAAGCGCGGGCATCAGGCGTTCCGTGTGAGCGGCCCGAGTAACGATCAGGAATATTACGACCGCGAATACAATCTCGGCGCCGTGATCCGGGTCGACCAGAGCGATATTTTATGGTCGCTGTCGTATCATCATTTCATCGAGGGCTTGCTGACCAATGTGCGCGCGTTCGACCTGGCCAAGGACTATAATGGCGTGATCCTGGCGCGGCCGGCCTTGCTCAAGGCGGCGCACCAGCTGATCGGCAACGGCTTCCTGGTCTCGGGCAAGATGCGCCAGGAAGTGCTGGCCGAGACCGATGACGACGAAGAGTGGATCGGCAACCCCAAGCAGGCCAACACCGTCTTCCCGGTGCCGCTCGACGCGGTCGATTTCGCCAGTTGGGACATGATGATCAAGGAAATGTCGGCGCTGTGGCAAGGCCGCACTCTGTTGCCGGCCACCCAGGGTGGAAACGGGATGCTGGCGGCGATGGCGCCCTTGTGTCCGGAGGGGACTGGCTTGAATGTGGCCAAGGTGTATCTGCAGCCGCCGGCGGCCGGCACCTTGTACGCGTTTCGCCGCACCAAGCTGCCGGCCAGCCATTGCCAGCGCATCGACAAGACCCATCCCGTCTCGCCGCTGCCGCAAATGGCGGAACAGGCCAGTAAATCGAATACCGGGATGGGTTTCCTGCGCTATTTGTATTGGACTAATTGAACCGGTCACCCATGAGGATAGTCCAGATGCATGCGTCATACAGGGCGCAGTGTTTGCTTTTCAATGCGTTGAGGCATGCTTGACTATTCAAACCAAGTATCTACAATGTAGATACATAGTGAGGTGAAAAATGGAATTGTCCGTTCAAAAATGGGGTAACAGCGCGGCGGTGCGTCTGCCTACCGAGTTGCTCGGCATTCTTAAGGCAACGTTGGGTGACAAGTTGACCGTCGACGTGCAAAACGATGGTGTACTGCTGAAAGTAAAGCGTCCTGCATACGCGCTGGCTGACTTGGTGGCCCAGTGCGATCCCTCGGCAGCGGAGCCCGCTGATCTGGCTGCGTGGAGCAATCTCAGGCCTGTAGGGCGTGAAGCGTGGTAAAGCGTCCCAAGTTTGGACGTGGCGACATCATCCTCGTCAATCTTGACCCGACCGCAGGGCATGAGCAAAAAGGCATGCGGCCTGCGCTTGTGTTGTCGACCAGCGTATTTAACGCGCTGGGCCTGGCGCTGGTGGCGCCCATTACACATGAGCAAAAGGACGTCGCAGCGGAAGCACGCCACGGGCAAGCTCCTCACCAGCGAGCAAAGCAGTAGAGCGTGGAACTTTGCCGAAGTGATGACGCAGGCTGCCGCAGTGTTTGGATCGAAGGAAGAGGGAGTCCGGTGGCTTGTCGAACCCGCGCTGGCACTTGAAGGGCGGCGGCCGGTCGATTTGTTGTCGACGAGTGCGGGTGACGATCTGATAAAGGACCTGCTCACCAGACTGGAATACGGTGTTTACGCGTGACACCTTACCGGACATCTCCGGTCATACAAGGAGGCGTTCGCACTCGACATCCTTTTTCACCCACCCGCTACCTGAGCCCGTTCCTGGTCAATGAAACGCATGTTGCTCCGCTGACGTTGGCAGGCCGATCCGTAGGCAACTTGCTTGGGCCATGCGCGTCGCACGAGGCGCGCTTTCCGCCGGGGCATGTACTCCCATCCCGGTGCCGCGTCTGGCCATCGGCAGCATGCTGTCCGAGATCGACGCGACCGCCGGCGCCCCCTTCATCCACCCCGACTGAGAGCAAGGGCAACACGAAAAACGTTCTCCGGTATAATTCGAACGGTCGTTCTTTTTTATTGCCGAGTGTCCCATGAAACCATCCCGTTCCGAATTCCTGACCGTGCGCGGCTTGCGCACCCACGTGCGCCACTGGGGCAGGGAGGGCGCGCCCAAGCTGTTCATGGTGCATGGCTGGATGGATGTGTCGGCCTCGTTCCAATTCGTGGTCGATTGCCTGAAGAACGACTGGCACGTCATTTCACCCGATTGGCGCGGCTTCGGGCTGAGCGAGCGCAGCCACTCGGACACCTACTGGTTCCCCGATTATGTGGCCGATCTCGATGCCATTGTCGACCATTACGCGCCGGGCGAGGCGATCAACCTGCTTGGCCACAGCATGGGCGGCAATGTGGTCGGTATTTACGCCGGTGCCAGGCCGGCCCGGGTGCGCCGCCTGATCAACCTGGAAGGCTTCGGCATGCCCGCGTCGAATCCGGAAAAGGCGCCGCGGCGCTACGCCAACTGGCTCGACGAGATGCGCGAGCCACCCTCGCTGCGCACCTATCCGAGCCAGGCGGCGGTGGCGGCGCGGCTGCAAAAGACCAATCCGCGCCTGTCGGACGCACGCGCACAGTTTTTGGCGCAGCACTGGTCGGCGCAGAACGCGGCCGGCGCATGGGAAATCCTGGGCGACCCGAATCACAAGAAGCCCACGCCGCTCGGCTACCAGGTGGAAGAAGTAATGGCTTGCTGGTCGGCCATCACCGCGCCGGTGCTGTGGGTCGAGGCCGAGGACACGAATATGTGGCAATGGATGGGGCCGCGCGAAGAAGCGCGCATCGAGGTCGACCGCCGCCTGGGGCATTTGAAAACGGTGAGCACGCGCATGATGGCCGACGCCGGGCATATGCTGCATCACGACCAGCCCGAAGCGCTGGCCGCGATGGTGGAAGCGTTTTTGGTTTAGCGCCACACTCCGCGTCCATCGCCCAGTCAGCGTACAATAAAGCCTGTCCCCACTTGCTGCCGATCCGAGCCTTGCCTGCGTATGCTGAATGTAGATCTCCATTGTCACTCGACCGTGTCCGACGGCGTCCTGGCGCCCGCCGCCGTCGCCAAATACGCGCACAAGGCGGGGGTGAACGCGTGGGCCCTGACCGACCACGATGAAGTCGGCGGCGTGCCCGCAGCGCGCGCGGCGGCCGCCGAGCTGGGCATGCACTTCGTTTCCGGCGTCGAAATCTCGATTACCTGGGCCAACCACACCGTGCACATCGTCGGCCTGCAGATCGATGCCGACAACCCGGGCCTGGTGCAGGGCCTGGCCGCCACCCGCAGCGGGCGCGATGCGCGCGGGCGCGAAATGGCCGATCAGCTGGCGCGCGCCGGCATCCCCGGCGCCTACGAGGGCGCGCTCAAGTTCGTCGACAATCCCGACCTGATGTCGCGCACCCATTTCGCGCGCTACCTGGTCGAGTCCGGCGTGTGCGCGAATATCCCGGAAGTGTTCCGTAAATACCTGGTCGAAGGCAAACCCGGCTACGTGCCGCACCGCTGGGCCAGCCTGACGCAGGCGGTCGGCTGGATTCGCGGTGCCGGCGGCATTCCGGTGATCGCCCATCCGGGCCGCTACAAGCTGGGCATGGTGGGGCAGGGCGCCTTGTTCGATGAATTCAAGCAACTGGGCGGCACGGCGATCGAGGTAGTCACGGGCAGCCACACCCCCGACCAATATCACCTGTACGCCGAGGAAGCGCGGCGTTATGGCTTCCTGGCCTCGCGCGGCACCGATTTTCACGCGCCGGGCGAGTCGCGCGTCGATTTCGCGGCCTTGCCGCCGCTGCCGTCCAGCGTCAAGCCGGTCTGGCACGACTGGTTCTAAGGCATGCCGCAAGGCTGGCCGGATTGCTTACGGCACGCTTAAAACGCGCCGTTCCGGCCCTGGCGGGAGCGCTGCGGCTCTTGTATTTGTCCGCGCCAGCCCTATCTTGTTTTCCTGTTCATTAATGTCGACGCCGGGAGGCTTGCCATGAAGCGCATTTTGCTGTTCCTTGCCACTAACCTTGCAGTGATCCTGGTCTTGACCGTGGTGCTGAACGTGTTCGGCATCGCGCGCGGCGTCGGCGCGTCCGGCATCCAGATCGGCCAGCTGCTGGTATTTTCGGCCGTGGTCGGCTTCACCGGGGCGATTATCTCCTTGCTGATGAGCAAACTGATGGCCAAATGGTCAACCGGCGCGCACGTCATCGACAACCCGGTCACCCCCAACGAGGTGTGGCTGGTCAATACCGTGCGCAAGCTGGCCGAACGGGCCGGTATCGGCATGCCCGAGGTCGCCGTGTACGAGGGCGCGCCGAATGCCTTCGCCACCGGCGCCTTCAAAAATTCCGCCTTGGTCGCCGTTTCCACCGGCTTGTTGGAAAGCATGGACCGCGACGAGATCGAAGCCGTGCTCGGCCACGAAGTGGCCCACGTCGCCAA
Organism: Massilia frigida; assembly: GCF_011682175.1. Classification (GTDB taxonomy): domain Bacteria; phylum Pseudomonadota; class Gammaproteobacteria; order Burkholderiales; family Burkholderiaceae_D; genus Telluria_A; species Telluria_A frigida. Next base: position 20,837 of record NZ_WHJG01000056.1, on the reverse strand, counting down.
TGGCGACATGGTCACGCTGACCCTGATCCAGGGCGTGGTCAATACCTTCGTGGTGTTCCTGGCGCGCGTGGTCGGTTTTTTCGTCGACAAGGTCGTGCTGCGCGGTAACAGCGAGCGGGGCCCCGGCATCGGCTACATGGCCACCGTGTTCGTGTGCGAACTGGTGTTCGGCCTGGTCGCGTCGATGATCGTCGCCTGGTTTTCGCGCCACCGTGAATTCCGCGCCGACGCCGGCTCGGCCAGGCTGCTGGGCAGCCCGCGCCCCATGCAGCAAGCACTGGCGCGCCTGGGCGGCCTGGCGCCCGGCGCCTTGCCCTCGCAAATGTCGGCGTTCGGCATTGCCGGCCACGGTTCCGGCTGGGGCGCCCTGTTCGCCACCCACCCGCCGATGGAAGAACGTATCGCCGCCCTCAACAACCTGCCACCCGCATGAGCCAATTTTTCCAGATCCATCCCGACAATCCGCAGGCGCGCCTGATCAAGCAAGCCGCCCAGATCATCCACGCCGGCGGCATTGTCGCGCTGCCGACCGATTCGTGCTACGCCCTGGTATGCCATCTGGACGACAAGGGGGCGGTGGAAAAATTGCGCCGCATCCGTGGCATCGATGAAAAACACCACCTGACCCTGCTGTGCCGCGACCTGTCCGAAATCGCCGTCTACGCGCGCGTCGACAACCGCCAGTTCCGCTTGCTCAAGGCGGCCACCCCGGGCCCGTACACGGTGATCCTGGAAGCGACCCGGGTCGTGCCGCGCCGCCTGTCGCACCCGTCGCGCAAGACCATCGGCCTGCGCGTGCCCGAAAACGCCATCGCCCAGGCCTTGCTGGCCGAACTGGGCCAGCCGCTGCTGGGCACCACCCTGATCCTGCCCGAGCTGGACGGTGAAGGCGGCGATCCGCTGACCGACGCCGACAGCATCCGCGAGCGCATCGACAAGCAGGTCGACCTGATCGTCGACGGCGGCGCCTGCTCGCTCGAACCGACCACCGTGATCGACCTGACCGGCGACGACGTGGTGCTGGTGCGCCAGGGCCGCGGCGACGCCGCCGTGTTTGGCCTCTGAAGCGCGGCCGCGCGGCAGTTCCGGGGCGCTGCCCCCGCTCTGCTAGAATCGTGCGATGAATAGCACTCACCAGACCATCCAGGCACTGTTCGTGTTCGCGATTCCGGTCCTGTTCGCCATTTCGCTGCACGAAGTGGCGCATGGCTACGTGGCCCGCTATTTCGGCGATCCGACCGCTGCCAGCGAAGGTCGCCTGAGCATCAATCCGCTGCGCCATATCGACCCCTTCGGCACCGTGGTGTTGCCGCTGGTGCTGTACTGGCTGATCCAGCTGCCCTTCGGCTACGCCAGGCCGGTCCCGGTCGAGTACGACCGCCTGCGCAATCCCAAGAAACACATGGCCTTCGTGGCGCTGGCCGGCCCGGCCGCCAACTTCGCCATGGGCGTGGCCTGGAGTATCATCGGCATCGTGCTGGCGGCGGCCGGCATCGGCGAGCGCTTCCTGTTCGACATGGTGCGCGCCGGCGTCAGCGTCAACGCGGTCATGATGGTATTCAACCTGCTGCCGATTCCGCCGCTCGACGGCAGCCACGTGCTGGCCAGCGTGCTGCCCGAGCGCGTGCTGCGCCTGCTGCCGACCGTGCCGCCGGACGGTGGACGCACCCTGGCCACCTTGTTTCCAATCGGCATGCTGGCAGCCTTGCCCAAGCGCCTGCTGCGCCTCGTCAACGATGTGGCCGTGATCGACGTGCTGATTTTCGCCGCCTTCATCCTGCTGATGCGCCTGCATGTGCTCGACAGTTTCCTGTTCAAGGCGATGACGGTCGCGATCGCCGCCTTTTCCCGGGTCGCCTCGCCCATTTCCTTTTTCCTGAGTTAATCCATGTACCCAGATCGTGTTGTTTCCGGTATGCGCCCGACAGGCACCATGCACCTTGGCCATTACCACGGCGCCCTCAAAAACTGGATCACGATGCAGGCGCAACAGCCCTGCCTGTTTTTCGTGGCCGACTGGCACGCCCTGACTACCCATTACGACGACCCCACGATCATCGAGCGCAGCACCTGGGACATGCTGGTGGACTGGCTGGCGGCCGGGGTCGACCCCTCGCAGGCGACCCTGTTCATCCAGTCGCGCGTGCCCGAGCATGCCGAACTGCACCTGCTGCTGTCGATGGCCACGCCGCTCGGCTGGCTGGAACGGGTGCCGACCTACAAGGACCAGATCGAGAACCTCAGTAACAAGGACCTGGCCACCTACGGTTTCCTGGGCTACCCGCTGCTGCAGGCGGCCGACGTGCTGATTTACCGCGCGACCCAGGTGCCGGTGGGCGACGACCAGGTGCCGCACATCGAAATGATGCGCGAGATCGCGCGCCGCTTCAATCATATGTACGGCAAGGAAAAAGGCTTCGAGGAAAAGGCGATGGAAGCGGTCAAGAAGCTCGGCAGCAAACGCGCCCGCCTGTATCTGGAATTGCGCACCGCATACCAGCAGGAAGGCAAGGACGATGCGCTTGAGCAAGCCCACGCCATGCTGGGCGATGCCCAGAGCCTGTCGATGATCGACCGCGAGCGCCTGTTCGGCTACCTCGAAGGCAGCCGCAAGCTGATCCTGGTCGAGCCGCAGGCCCGGCTGACGGTGGCCTCGCGCCTGCCCGGGCTGGACGGGCGCAAGATGTCCAAAAGCTATGGCAATGCCATTTCCCTGCGCGAAGACAAGGCGTCGGTGCTCAAGAAGGTGCGCACCATGCCGACCGACCCGGCGCGCGTGCGCCGCCTTGACGCGGGCGATCCGCGCAAATGCCCGGTGTGGCAATTGCACGAAGTCTATTCCGACCAAGCAACCCGCGACTGGGTGGTCAAGGGCTGCACCACGGCCGGCATCGGCTGCATCGAATGCAAGCAGCCGGTGATCGACGCCATCGTCAAGGAACAGGAGCCGATGCACGAACGTGCCCAGCAATACCTGGATGACCCCTCGCTGGTGCGCGCCATCGTCGCCGATGGCTGCGAAACGGCGCGCAAGCTGGCGCAGGAAACCATGCGCGATGTGCGCGAAGCGATGGGTTTGGCTTACACTTGATAAAGGATGACTTGATGACCGACACACTGACTACCGATGCATCGGCCTGGATTGCCCGCTTCGCGCCGCTGGCGCCGCGCGGCGAAGCGCTCGACCTGGCCTGCGGCACTGGCCGCCACGCGCGCCTGCTGGCCGCGCTCGGCCATCCGGTGATCGCGCTCGACCGCGACCCGGAGGCCCTCGCCAGCGCGGCGGGCGCGGGCATCAGCACACTGCAATTCGACCTCGAAGACGGCACCCTGGCCTGGCCGTTCGCCGAAGGGCGCTTCGCGCTCATCGTGGTGACCAATTACCTGCACCGCCCGCTGATTCCCGCGCTGGTGCGCAGCCTGGCCCCGGGCGGCTTGCTGATTTATGAAACGTTTGCATGCGGAAATGAAGAATTCGGCCGGCCGAGCAATCCCGCCTTCCTGCTGCACGAAGGCGAGCTGCTGCGCCAGGCGGCGGCCCACCAGCTGCGCGTGCTGGCCTTCGAAGATGGTTTTACCAGCCTGCCCAAGGCCGCCATGGTGCAGCGCCTGTGCGCCGCCGGGCCCGCTTTCGCGCGCACCGATGCCCGCCTGGACGGCGGCGCGGCGCCAACCGAAGCGCGATTCTAGTCAACAATGAACCATTCCGGCGGACGATCCGCTACAATCAGGCTTTTACTTACCAGCATAGTTACCTACATATGATCAAGGGCAGCATAGTAGCAATCGTCACCCCGATGCATGCAGACGGCAGTCTGGACCATCCGGGCCTGCGCAAGTTGATCGACTGGCACATCGCCGAGGGCACCGATGGCATCGTCATCGTCGGCACCACGGGCGAATCGGCCACCCTCAGCGTCGAGGAACACTGCGAACTGGTCAAGCTGGCCGTCGAGCACACCCGTGGCCGCATTCCGATCATTGCCGGCACCGGTGGCAATTCGACCGCCGAAGCGATCAAGCTGACCGAATTTGCCAAGGAAGTCGGGGCCGATGCCGCGCTGGTGGTGGTGCCTTACTACAACCGTCCGACCCAGGAAGGCATGTACCGCCACTTCAAGGCGATCGCCGAAGCGGTCGACCTGCCGATCATTTTGTACAACGTGCCGGGCCGTACCGTGGCCGACATGAGCAACGAGACCATCGTGCGCCTGTCCGCCATCCCGAACATCGTCGGCCTCAAGGATGCGACCGGCAACATCGGGCGCGGCCTGGAATTGCTGCGCAATGTCGATAAATCGTTCGCCGTGTACTCGGGCGACGACCCGACCGCGATCGCGCTGATGCTGTGCGGTGGCGCCGGCAATATTTCGGTCACGGCCAACGTGGCGCCGCGCGCGATGCACGAACTGTGCGCGGCCGCGATGGCTGGCGACATCGCCCGCGCCGTCGCGATCAACGACAAGGTCATGCCGCTGCACCAGAAACTGTTCATCGAGCCGAACCCGGTCCCGGTCAAATGGGCGATGGCGGAAATGGGCCTGATGCCTGCCGGCATACGCCTGCCCCTGGCGCCGCTGGGGCAAGACTGCCACGACGCCGTGCGCGGCGCCCTGCGCGAAGCCGGCGTCCTACCACAGCCCTGACCCGCAAGGGTCGGATCATCCCAGACACCAGCTGCCTTTCAGCTTCTCATCCAGTAACGACATGACTATTCGCAACACAATTATGATGGCCAAGGCCACGGCATTTCCTCCTGCAGCCACGCGCGGCCTGCTGCTTTCGGCGCTGATGGTCAGCCTGTCCGGTTGCGGCATGATCAGTTCCGTCATCGAACAGGACAAGCTCGATTACCGCGGCGCCAAGAAGGCCGCGTCGCTGGACGTGCCGCCCGACCTGACCCAGCTCGAACGCGACAACCGCTACAGCATCCCTGAAACGCGCGGCGTGGCCAGCGCCTCGACCTACCAGCAACCCAAAGGCACGACGGCGATGCCGGCGCCAGGCGGGCAGGCGGTGGCCGTGGCCGGTGGCGAGGGCATCAAGATCGAGCGCAGCGGCAACCAGCGCTGGCTGGTGGTGAACCAGACCCCGGAGCAGCTGTGGCCGCAGCTCAAGCAGTTCTGGGCCGATTCGGGCTTTACCGTCATCAATGAGTCGGCCACCACCGGCACCATGGAGACCGACTGGGCCGAGAACCGCTCGAAGATCCCGCAAGACTTCGTGCGCCAGTCGATCGGCAAGGTGTTCGATTCGCTGTACTCGACGGGTGAGCGCGACAAGTTCCGCACGCGCCTGGAGCGCACCCCGAACGGCACCGAAATCTACATCAGCCACCGCGGCGCGGAAGAAGTGCTGGTCGGCGCGCAAAAAGATTCGACCACCTGGACCGTGCGTCCCAACGATCCGGGCCTGGAAGCGCAATTCCTGAGCCGCCTGGTGGCCAAGCTGTCGGGCATTGCCGACGTCAAGCCGGCCGAAGCGGCCGTGGCGGCGGCGGTGGTGGCACCCCAGCACGCCAAGCTGCTGGGCGACACCGTGGAAGTGGATGAAGGTTTCGACCGCGCCTGGCGCCGGGTCGGCCTGGCGCTGGACCGGGTCGGCTTCACGGTGGAAGACCGCGACCGCGTGCAGGGCGTGTATTTTGTACGCTACGTCGATCCCGACCTGGCCGACAAGGATGGTTTCTTGAGCAAGCTGTTCAGCTTTGGCGCCTCCTCGGACAAGGCCAAGGAAGCGCAGCGTTTCCGCGTGACGGTCAAGTCTGAAGCGGGCGCGACGGTGAGCAAGGTGGCAGTGCAGAGCAACGACGGCAAGGCGGAAACCTCGCCGACCGGTGCCAAGATCTTGAAACTGCTGAGCGACGAATTGAAGTAAGTGTCGACGCAGCAATAAAAAAACCGGCCGAGGCCGGTTTTTTTACGTCGCCTGCGCAACAAGGTGCCCCCAGGCCTGTGGACGCTGACAGCCGCGTTGAGCAGAGCTGCCATGGACCCGCGCCTGCGCGGGGGAACGACCTTGACGCGAATCTGCGGACGAAAAAAAACCGGCCCGCAGGCCGGCTTTTTCAAATCGCGCTGATTACTTGGCAGCCGATGCAGCAGCCGAAGCAGCAGCCGAAGCGGCAACCGAAGCGGCGTTAGCAGCGTCAGCAGCTACGGAAGCGGCCGAAGCAGCGGTAGCTGCAGCGTTAGCGGCGTCGGTTGCTGCTGGAGCAACTGGAGCATCAACTGGAGCTGCTGGAGCAACCACTGCTGGGGTTTCCACAACTGGGGTTGGGGTAACAACTGCTTCTGGTTCTTTTTTGGTGCAAGCAGCCAGGGCAACGGCCAACAGGGAGACGATCAGCAAAGATTTTTTCATGGGTTTTCCTTAATTATTTCACTAAATTATGACGACGTATGTTGCGATGAATAATTACCGGTAATTATCGCTCGTTAGGGAATTCTCGTTAGCTTTCGTACCTGTAATGGTGCTTGACAGACAACGGAAACTTCCTAACCCGATATTATAGCTAAATTTGGTGCTCCGCAATAGCGGGAAGATGCTTTTATGGAAGCTTTTTGCGAACTGGCAACATTCACCTTGTGATAAAACGCCTCTTTATGCTCATTTCATCGGCCATTTTGCGTCAACTCCGATTTATATTCTGATCGGCAGGTTTCAGACCTTACAAACCCTTACAAACCAGTCGTGGTCGGATGTAACGTTGAAACAGCCTCAATCCAGATTCCCGCGAATCTTTCCTGGCTCAAATCGGTGGCTTGCGGCATATCGAAGGCCGCTTCCCCGCGCATGTGGTCGCTGTGAAAGCGGCGCACGATGTGCGCGCCGTCGGCGATGCAGAAGGAATCGGTCAAGTGATGCAGCGTGCGCGGGGTGGCGCGCGCCTCGATCTTGTGGTTGAACTCGCGCAGCAGGCGAATGAAGCGCGGATAGTGGCGCTCGATATAGGCGCTGTGATGCATGGCGATCTGGATGGCGCCACCGCCGGCCAGGAATTGCCGCAGTGCGGCATCGGTCTCGATGCTGCCGAGCGGAAACACCGAAAAATCCGGATCGAACAATTGCAGCGTGGACCGCGCCCGCCCCAGGCAGTCGCGCAGCTGCGCCTCGAATTCGGCGTGCGAGTTGAATGGCAGGGCGGTGGCGTCGGTCATGGCAATTCCTTTTTAGGCGAGTTCAATCCATCCATCCTGGTACCAGGTGTACAGCGCTTCCATCACATCGTCCGAGGCGCCGGCCAGCGCGGCGCCGGCCAGGGCGCGCTCGTTGGCCAGCACGTCGAGCACGGCCTTGTCGGCGCGGCCCACGGCAAACGATTCGCCGTTGATGAACACGTGCTTGCCACGATACAGCATCTGCGACTTGAGCGAGAGCACCACGCCGCGCTTGGCGGCGGCTTCGGCGAAGCGACCCATGGTCAAGGGCTTGGCCGGGCCGGTGAAGAACACATTATGCTTCGGTTCGGACATGTGCTCGCCGACGAAAATCGTCACGTCTTCCTCGGTAAAGCGCACCTTGTTCATTTCCTCGGTCATCGCCGCCAGCATATTGCGCGGGATTTCGGCCGGGTGTTTCGCCACTTCCAGGTCCGGATCGGCATAGCGGCCCGGCAGGTCGATCGAGTCGGCCATGAATTGCAGGAACGCTTCGCCCAGTTCCTGGTAGGACGGCGAACGGAAGCCGATCGAGTACGTCATGCACTCGCCCTCGGCCACGCCATCGTGCGCGTAATGGGGCGGCAGGTACAGCATGTCGCCCGCTTCGAGCAGGAATTCTTCCTGCGGCTTGAAGTTCTTGAGGATCTTGAGCGGCTTGCCTTCGACCAGCGACAAGTCCTTTTGCGCGCCGATGCGCCAGCGCCGCTTGCCGTGCGCCTGCAGCAAGAACACATCGTAGGAATCGAAGTGCGGACCGACTCCGCCGCCATCGGTGGCGTAGCTGATCATCAGGTCGTCCAGGCGCGCGTCGGGAATGAAGCGGAACTGGCGCAGCAGCGCGTCGGCGCCCTTGTCGGCCAGGTTGGCGCCCTGCACCAGCATGGTCCATGCGCGCTGCGTGCGCGGCGGCAATTCGGTCAGCGGACCATGCTGCATGCTCCAGTCGCCATCGACCTGGGTGATCAGGCGCGATTCGACATGGTTCAGCTTGGCAAGCGCGGCCAGGGCCTCGAACTTGAGCAGCGGCTTGAAGCCGGGGATCGCCTGGCGGATCAAGAGCGGTTTCTTGTGCCAGTAATCGCGTAAAAACTGGGCGGGCGTGATATCGCCCAAGAGCGTTAATTTTTTCATGCGACATTATAACCAAGTCCGAAACAGGGCAAGGCGGCGGGGAGGTATAATCCGCCAGTACACACTGAAAGGAAGCACTATGAAGATTGCCAAAAACACGGTCGTAACGGTCAAATACAAATTGTCCGACGCGCAGAACAATCTGATCGAAGACGGCAGCAAGCCGATGGTCTATCTTCACGGCGGTTATGAGAATACCCTGCCGAAGATTGAAGAAGAACTCGATGGCAAGGAAACGGGCTATGCCTGCGTCCTGCAGATCGAACCCGATGATGCGTTCGGTGACTACGATTCGTCGCTGGTCAAGGTCGAAGCGCGCGAGCGCCTGCCCGAGCCGCTCGAAGTCGGCATGCAGTTCGAAGGCATGCCCGACGGCCCGGACGGTTCCGAAGAAGCCATGATCTTCACCGTTACCGACATCGCCGACGACAAGGTTGTCCTCGACGGCAATCACCCGCTGGCCGGCATGGCCCTGCGTTTCGAACTGGAAGTGACCGATGTGCGCGACGCACTCGATGTCGAGATCGCGCACGGCCACGTGCATGGCGCGCATGGCCACGACCATGATGATGACGAGGAAGATGACGGCGAAGAGGGCGACCACTTCCGCAGCCACCCCGTGCATTAAACCCCGGCTTGCCGGGCGGCCCGCGGGTCGCCCGGCATCCGCGCGCTGCCAGCGCCGCTGGCCGGCAGCGCGCCCGCTTTACGGTTTCTGAAGCAGGAACATCTTCTCGCTGCCTGGCGCCACGCGCATGCGCAGCACGTTCGAGCCCACGCTCACATGTCCCAGGTTGGCGCGCCAGGCAATCGCCGGTGCCGGTCCCTGTGGCGGCGCGGTATCGATCAGCAGCACCTTCCCCGCGAATTTTTGCGCCATCGTCACGACCTGGTGGCGCGCCGCCGCATAGCCATCCTGGCGGCTGTCGCCCTGTCCCAGCATGGACAGCAGCCCCGGCTTGTCGCTGTGCGCCTTCATGTCCCCTTCGGTAAACAACACCACCGCGTCGAGCTTGTTGCGGTTGGCGATGCCGAACAGGCGCTTGAGCCAGAAGCGGTTGGCTACCGCGCGGTCCTCGAACTCGCTGTTGCGGCCCGCCTCGGGACGGTAGTGATTATTATCCGAGGGCAGGTTCATGGTCGCATACAGCACGTTGCCCATCACCCAGTGCGCGTTTTCGGCATAGCTGCGAAATTGCGAGCTGGCCGACAGGCGCAGCAAGGGCAGCTTGCGCTTGCCGAGCGAATCGGCGTCGGGATAAAACAGCTCGCGCATGCGGTTCAGGCGGTCCAGCGCCAGCTGGCCGCCGGCGCCATTGGTGCAGCCGCTCCAGTCGCTGGCGGCGGGCGCCACGATCATCGGCCGGCGCGCCTGCGCGAACAGGTCGCGCCGCTGCGTGTACAACTCGTCGCTGCACGGCTCGCGCTCACCCTTGATGCCGGTGGCGACCACGAAGGCGACCGCGCCATCGTCGCTGGCGGCGATGGCTTGTTCGAGCTGGGCGTCACCGCCGCCATCGGTGAAGCGGTGGCCGATGATGGCGAACTGGTAGGGCGCCGCTCCCTTCATGGCCGCCGCGCGCGCTTGCGCGGCGCCGGCATCGGCCTGCAGCGCCAGCAGGGCGGCGCACAGGAACGCGGCAAGTGGCGCGCCGCGCATCATGGCGCGGCCAGGCGCTTGAGCTGGTACAGCTGCTCAAGCGCTTCGCGCGGGGTCAGGGCGTCCGGATCGATGGCGGCCAGCGCGTCGTGCAGGGCATCGGGCGCGGCATCGTGCGCGCTGGCCGCTGGCGCATCGTCCGCTTCCACGCACGGCAGCGCGAACAGGTCCAGCTGCGGCGTGGTGTCGAGCGCCTGCGATTCGAGCCGCGCCAGGTGCTTGCGCGCGGCCTTGATCACCGCCTGCGGCACGCCGGCCAGCTGCGCCACCTGCAAGCCGTAGCTCTGCGACGCCGGCCCGGCCTGCACCGCGTGCAGGAATACGATGCTGTCCTTGTGCTCGACCGCCGACAGGTGCACGTTGGCCGCGCTCGGGTGGCTTTCGGGCAGCTGGGTCAGTTCGAAATAGTGGGTCGCGAACAGGGTGAAGCTGCGGCTCGCATCGATCAGGTGGCGCGCGATGGCCCAGGCCAGCGCCAGGCCGTCGAAGGTCGAGGTGCCGCGCCCCACTTCATCCATCAGCACCAGCGACTGCGCGGTGGCGCCGTTGAGAATGGCCGCTGATTCGGTCATCTCCACCATGAAGGTCGAGCGCCCGCCGGCCAGGTCGTCCGTAGCGCCGATGCGGGTGAAGATGCGGTCGATCGGGCCGATGGTCGCGCTGGTGGCCGGCACGTAGCTGCCGATGTAGGCCAGCAGGGTAATCAAGGCCACCTGGCGCATGAAGGTCGATTTACCGCCCATGTTCGGGCCGGTGATCAGGAGCAGGCGGCGTTCGTCGTCGAACTTGCAGTCGTTGGCGATGAAACGCTCGATCTGCTTTTCCACCACCGGATGGCGGCCTTCGCAGATCACCAGGCAAGGCTCGCTCACCAGTTGCGGCGAACACCAGTTGTGCTGCAGCGCGTGGGTGGTGAGCGCGGTCAGGGTGTCGAGCTGCGCCAGGCCTTGCGAGATGGTTTGCAGGGTGCCGATGTGCGGCGCCAGGTCGGCCAGCAACTGGTCGTACAGGAGTTTTTCGCGCACCAGCGCCTTGTCTTGCGCCGACAGGGCCTTGTCCTCGAACACCTTGAGTTCCGGCGTGATGTAGCGCTCGGCGTTTTTCAAAGTCTGGCGGCGGCGGTAATCGTCCGGCACCTTGTCGGTCTGGCCGTGCGTGACCTCGATGTAGAAGCCGTGCACCTTGTTGTACTCGACGCGCAGGTTGGCGATGCCGGTGCGGGCACGCTCGCGTGTTTCGAGGTCGACCAGGAACTGGCCGGCGTTCTCGGACAGGCCGCGCAGTTCGTCGAGTTCCGCATCGAAGCCGCGCGCGAACACGCCGCCGTCGCGCACCATGGCCGCCGGTTCCGGGGCCACCGCGCGCTCTAACAGGTCGAGGCAGATGGCGGGCGTGGCCAGCGCATCGTGGATGGTGGCCAGCAGGCTTGCTTCGCCGGCGCTGAAGGCTGGCTGCACCAAGCGGCGCAGGGCCGGCAACTGGCGCAGGCCGTCGCGCAGGCTGGCCAGGTCGCGCGGGCGCGCCGACAGCAGCGCGATGCGGGTGGTGATGCGTTCGATGTCGGGCACCTCGGCCAGGGTGGCCGAGAGCGCGCCGGCGGCGTCGCTCTGCGCCAGCGCGGCGATGGCCGCGTGGCGCGCGCGGGCCACGTTCTGGTCGCGCCGCGCGTGGTGCAGCCAGTGGCGCAGCAGGCGTGAACCCATCGCCGTGCGGCAGTGGTCGAGCAAGGAAAACAGGGTTGGCGATTCCTGGCCGCGGATGGTTTCGGTCAGCTCCAGGTTGCGCCGGGTAGCGGCATCGAGGCCGATGAATTCATTCTCGGTTTCGGTCGACAGGCTGCGCACGTGCTGCAAGCCGCGGCCCTGGGTCGACTGGGCGTAGCGCAGCAGCGCGCCGGCCGCGCCGAACGCGGCGCCCAGGCCATCGGCGCCGAACCCGGTGAGGGTGGCCACGGCCAACTGGTCGAGCAGGGCCTTGTGGCCGCCGACGACATCGAAATGCCAGTCCGGCACGCGCTGGGTGTGGACAGTGCCGTCGTCTTCGAACATGTCGGCGCCGCTACTGTCACTGCGCAGGATTTCGGCCGGGGCGATGCGTTCGAGTTCCTGTTGCAGGCGCACGCCGACGGTGCGGCTGTCGCCCGAGAATTCCATCAGTTTCAGGCCGCCGCTGGCCAGCGACAGCCACGCCAGGCCCGTGGTGACGACCTTGCGCTGGCTGATCATGCACACGGCGAGGAGGGGACGTTCGGCTTTTTCGGGCAGCAGGTCGGCGTCGGTCAGGGTGCCGGGGGTGACCACGCGCATCACTTTCCGCTCGACCGGGCCCTTGCTGGTGGCCGGGTCGCCGATTTGTTCGCAGATGGCGCACGACTCGCCCAGCTTGACCAGCTTGGCCAGGTACGGGTCGAGCGAATGGAAGGGGATGCCGCACATCTTGATCGGGTTGCCGTTCGAGGCGCCACGGGCGGTCAGGGTGATGCCGAGAATGCGCGCGGCTTTTTCGGCATCGTCGTGGAACAGCTCGTAAAAATCGCCCATGCGGTAGAAAACCAGCATGGTCGGGTAGTCGGCCTTGATGCGTAAATATTGCTGCATCATCGGCGTATGTTTAGTTTTGTCGCTTGACGTAACTTCTTGATTTGACAGCGTGTTCATTGCTAACTATTTGATTCCTATGATGTTTAGTCGATTGCCTGTTTGCGAAGTTTTGCGCATAAGCAAGCATGAGCATGCACAACACTGTATGGTTTAGCGTAGCTTTTTACTGTTTCATTTTCTCAGGCTACGCTAGAATGTCTCATCAGTTTTCCGCTCCCCGGAAAAGCTACGCCGACCTACGCCGAAAGAGACTTACCATGCAATTTGATGCACGAGCAGCCAAGCTACTCACAGCAGGCCAACACTTTACCATTACCGACTGTCCGGGGCTGCGCCTTGTCGCTACCGCGACGCTGCGTAGCTGGATATATCGCTATAAAAGTCCCGTGGACGGACGGATGCGGCAGACCAAGATAGGGGAGTGGCCGAAAATGTCAGCCGCTGCAGCAGGGGTTGAGTGGGAAAAATTACGCGCCTCGCGTGGCGCCGGCGTGGACGTGGCCGTGGAAAAACAGGCCGCCAGGCTGACTGAGCGAGTGGCCGCCGTCAAGGCAAGAGAGGACAAGAAAGCCGCCGTATATACCGTTGCCAAGCTATGTGACGAGTACCTCACGGAGCGCGTAGAGAAAAGCCGTGAGGAGAAGGGCGCAAAGGAAGTTCGAAGAATCTTTGCCACGATGCTGGGCGAGCTGGGTAACGTTGCGGCTGCTACATTGACCCGATCACAGGCGTTCGATCTGGTCTCAAGCTACGCACACATCCCCGTCCAGGCGCAGCGGATAAGGTGCGAAATGGGCGCCGCATGGGACTACGCGTTGGATGCTGGTCGTTTGCCGGAGTCCGCAGCTAACTGGTGGCGTCTGATACTGCGAGGTAAGTTGAAAAGCAAAGGACGGGTTCTGCAAGGTAAATCGATAGGGGTGCAGAAGCGGGTGTTGAGCGAAGCCGAGATAGGATTGGTCGTGCGATGGCTACCGAATTTCTCGCGCCTGGTTGAGGAAGTTTGCACGCTTTATTTATGGACTTGCACACGCGGTGCGGAGATTTTGGCAATTGAGGCGCATGAGGTCACTGATGAGGCTGATGGCCTTTGGTGGACTGTGCCGAAGGCGAAGACAAAAAATTCTTGGCGGGAGGAGGCTGGTGACTTGAGGGTGCCACTGATTGGGCGTGCGGAGAAGATCATCCGCCGGCGCTTAGCGGCGGCACAAGGGAGTTATCTATTTCCCTCAAGGGGGCGGCTGGGGTACGTCGAGCAAAAGACTATTGGTGTAGCGGTCTGGACGCACATGCCATATGCTCAAACGGAGAGCAAACGTGCACGCCTTCCCGTAACGCGGTGGGCGCCGCATGATCTGCGTCGCACTGGTCGCACCCAGTTGGCTGCGTTAGGTTGCAGCGATGAGGTCGCAGAGGCGGTCATCGGGCACATGCCTGGAGGGATCAAAGGCGTCTACAATCGTCACGCGTACGATAACGAGCGACGTCTGTGGTTGACAAAACTCAACGCGAGGTTAGAAGAGCTTGCACTTATCGGGGCTGACGGCCAAAAATTGACAATTTAACTATGTGTCAACATCTTTTTGGCGCGGATGGATACAAATTAGGGAAAATATGCACTAAGAATTGACAAATATTTTTTGTTAATTAAAAAACATAGACGAAGGTCACGAGATTTGCAATTTGGAAATTATCCAAATTCACTCAGTCAAAATTATGTGAAATGTTTGTTTTTTGGAAAGCGAGAAGGTATATTGATGAAGCGCGCGCATATCATCTTCTTAAATCCAAAAGGTAAACAATGAAAAAAAATTGGCGTCTGGCTAGTGTTGCGGCTGCATGCATTTTGCTTGCAAGCACTTCTTATGCAGCCAAGGATACAACGTCCATCTCGAATGCGATACGGCTTACCGGGGTTCCAGTGTTGGAATTTATGGATGGTCAAGTAGCTGCTAAGCTGGTCGGTAAGGCAAAGTATAAATTCAGCTATATTGATGGCGTTTTACAGACTTCCGAATCATCAAATGGCGACAAAGGCCAATACCTATACCAGCGCGACGGGCTGTTGGACCGCATTGTTTTTTCTAGCGGCGTAGTTCACATTCCTCGTTATGATGTTGAAGGAAATCTCTACGCGTTAGTCAGCACAAGCGGCAAGGCAGTTCGTATTTCGGGCAACGTCCGTGCGGGGCGGAAACTAGTTGTTGTGGAGGGAAATCAAATTGCAGCGCCGGCTCTTCCGACTGGTGCTAACAGAGTAGTCCCGGATGCGCTCGTAAATATATTAGTGGAAGTTGAAGGCTGGGAATCTAGCGTGGCAGCCGTGGGCACCGACAATACAAACAAAGAATGTGATCCCCCCGAAATAAACGATCCACTACGAGACGGCGTGACAGAGGCCCGGTCGTTAAAGTCGTTTAAGGCCTTAGCGGTTGCAAAGCCGGGGTCGAAGTCGGATGAGACGCCAGGAACCACCTGCGCGGTTGTAGTCATCACGGGGCCAGGCGGTGGTGGCGATGGCGGTGGCGGTGGTGATAGTGGTGGTAGCCCAGGCGGTGCGACTGGAGATACAATTCCAGCTGAAAATTCGCCGGGAACTGCCCCCAATGATACGCCTAGTCAGGGGGTTTGTATGGAACGTGCGTATAGGGCTTGGTTGCAGATGGACGGCTTTTGCAGAAGAGAGCCCAACGCACGTGATCGGCTGGCGTGTCAGGACGTGAAAATGCGCCTCTATCGCGACGAAATTGAATATTGTAGAACACTGTAAAAATCACAGTATGCCTATCGCTTAATGAAATAGGAATTACTCTTCGGCCTTGCGATTTCCATATATAAATTGGGATCGTGAGGCTTTGTACTTTGCAAAGGATTTTAATGACTGAACGTTTTGAAAAAATTGGGAACATCATTTATGGTACCCAAAGGCTAGGCGGCGCATTGGAAAGTATTGCGGCGTGGTTCGCGAGAGAGATAGCAGCGCCAGGCGTAAATAGTGATATTGTCCCTCTAGCTCCAGAAATTGCCAACCTCTATTTCCAAAAACGGCCCGGCTTTGATAAATTAAAGGCGGATTACCTCATAGTTCTGGACGCAGTCCTCAGTTTGGAAGCCAGTGCGGAAAAGGCAAGTGACATGACACCTGTCCAAATAGACGACAATCTCAAGCGCGTCAAGGACCTGCATTTTGTCTTGGCTGACGTGCTGGAAGGGTTGGGATGTTCTGAGATTTCCTCAACCGCTTTGCGTCGGAAAGGTGAAGGTATTTAGCAAGAGATTCTACCCAACCAAGCACGTAGATTTCTGGCGTCAAACCTGTTTCCTGTCGGCTGGCTCCAAAGCCGTCGCGCGCCGGACTACCCATGCCAGCAACGTTCGCAGTCACGCTGCGCGCCTCCCTGTATTCTCCGGAGGTAGGATCTGCGAGACGGGCCGTTCTTCGGCCCACTGCTCTACCTCCCGTACTAGCCACGCGACGCGACGCGGACCGATCTGGCGAGGCTTGGGAAAGTTCTCCTCGCGAACCTGCCGCTGCACACTATCCGTGCTGAGAGAGACCATGCCGGCTACGGTTGGAAGGTCAATGTAAAGTGGTTTCACTGCTGTCTTCATTTCTATTCCAAGTGATTCGTGTAAGTCATTGCCGCATCGATTGCGGCGCGGTCATCAAGCCCCGCAGCCAGTGCCACTACTAACGCGGCAGCACGTAAGTCGGCGGCCTCAGAACGCGCTCCAGTCAGCAGCGGTAAGGCCCAGTCTAGACGTGCAGTGTCGGTCGGCTTGGCGTTCTTCGGCGGCGCCTTCCGTGACGGGTGCGGCTCCGCTATTTGGCAAGCGCAGCGCTTCCCGAAAGAGAAGCCACTGCCACCACAGTTCTCGCATACCGGAGTTTTCATGCTGGGTCTCCCGAGTGAATTTCTAGAAAGCTGCCGAGCAGTTCGTGGAGGCCATCGACATACCCCTCACCGCCGTGGTACCAGCCCTGCGCAATCAATGCTTGAGCGAACGTCTCAGCGTCGTCCCGGTTGTAGCGAACGGGAGGGTAGCTTGTGTCGCGTGCCTTGTTGTTGCGTACGTCTGTGATAAGTACCCAAGGTCCATGCTTCTGGTAAATTTCCATGCCTCCTATGGCATTCGCCGTGTACCGCGTCAGCTTATCCACATCGATGAAGGCGTACCGCGCGATCGCTTCTCGTAGCTCCTCGATGGTGCGCAGAGCGACGGGATAAGGATGTTCCGCTGGGTACGCCAACGCAGTCCAGGGCATGTGTTCTGGCGCGCTTGAGGGCGCTGTGTCAGGACCAGCTTCAGGCTGCACCTTGCCAGCGTAATAGCTGGCGGTGATATTGCCGACCAGCCGGAGAACATCGGTGCGGTATGCCCCCAAGCTCTGATAACTAGCGGCGGTTGCATCGCTCGCCACCATGTTACGAAGGCGCCGCGTTGCAATGAGCATCGCTTCCGTACGTTCCATTACGCTACCTCCTCTGGTAAGAGCGGCTCAGCTACTTCGGCCGCAGGCATGGCTTCTATCGCAGCAGGCAGGTTGTGATTGTCAAACGCTGCTTCGGGCGACTTCGGGAATGGCCATGCTTCCACCGGCGCCACCACTGCGGTCTGTGCCTTGGTCTTGCCCTTCGTCGCGTTGACAGTCTTCACGATCTTTTTTTGTTGCTCTCGGACTTCTTCCGCAGGCGCAGGCTCGGGGGCAACGCCGACTGTTTCAGGCGCCTGTTCACCTGCGCTAGCCGTGATAAATCCGCCGGCGGCGTAGACAAATCCAGCCGCTTTGGCGGCGCGTTCCAAGGCGTCTATCAGGTCAAAGCGCGAAGCGTCGGCAATTACAGCTTTCGCTAGTTCATTGATTCGTTCTGGACTGATGCGAATGAATTTGACCAGATCGTCGTACTGCATAGCGGATGTGACAATAGGCGATGGGTAAAGTTGTTCCCGTACGGTCCCCGGATCGATGCCTTCAATCCTGGCCATTCGACTGAGTGTTTCAAATCGATCATCTGATCGAATTCCACCGTCCTCCAACTCCCAGCTTTCAACCTGTAGACATTCGCCAAGAACCAGGTCGACCAGAATAAGCTGGACTTCTTGGAGTGAGGCTTTGTCGATGTAAGCGCACACGTCGTCATCGCTGTGATTGGCGTCGCCGTACACATCGAGGACGTCGCTCGGCAAGGAGTAGTCATTGTTGTCGAGCAGGATTAACTTGACGAATTCACGTAGGGAATCCAGCGAAAGTCCGTTGGCTGCGCGATCGCGAAATTTTTTGTAGAGGGAAAGTCGAAATGCGTTTTCTTCTTTCAGAAGCTTGAGTCGGGCCTCCTTCAGCTCCGTTTCGGCAATGTCTTTGGCGATCTGTGCTTCGCTCTTCGGTGCATTGACGATCAGCGACATACGTTCAGCGTGTTGTTCGACTGTTTCGCAAGCACCGACCTTCTCTAACGCCTGTTGGACCGCTTGGCGATCATAGAAGGCGATGACGCTCCCGTCTTCGTTCTTGAAATAATTCGCAACGGGCGGCAGGGAACGCTCGTCAAGGAAATCGATCACAGATCCGTTATTTTTGGTGCTCGGAGCATTGCGATCGAACGTCCAAATTGTTTGGTCACCCCTCACCAGTTCACTGTCGCGTTGCCAGGTATTTGGAAGGGCCTTTTTCGCCTCGGCGCCTTCCAGCACCGGAACGCCTTTTTTGTTCGCTGTCACGACGACTTTGGCAAAGTGTGCAGCTTTCTTCTCGCCAAAGCAGTCAGGATCAGTGCAGACGTCTGCACTTTTTATGTCTGAGAAAATCTCAGGCTGATTGCCGGTCCTTTTCGGGCACTTGGTGCAGGCGCCGGCTGCGGCCAGCAGTTTTCCGTCACTCACTGGGAAAACGGCGGTGGTCAGGTCGAGCATGTAGCGATTTTGAATGTGCTCGACTGCCCTACGGTACGACAGCGGCTCTCCCGCTGGATATGCGTTTTTAGGATTGATGACCTCGTCCAGGGCTTTTGCCTGGAGGGCGGGCACCGGTATCCGCGCAATCAGCAAAGCCGTTGACGCGGAAATTTTATTGTCGAGGAAAAGCTCGCGTACGTCGTTGGTGAGGGCGCAAAGCTTGAGGCGACCGTAGACGTAGGAGCGGCTCTTCTTGATCTCGTCGGCAACCTGGTCGGCGGTTAAGCCGAACTGGAGCATGAGTTGCTCGTACCCAATGGCTTCCTCAAGTGGATGCGGGTCTTCACGCTGCAGATTCTCCAAGAGGCGGATCATTGCCGCGTCGCGGTCTGACATTTCACGAACCATCGCGGGTACGACCTCGATCCCCGCAATGATGGACGCGCGCCAACGGCGTTCGCCGGCAACGATTTCGTACCGTTCGGGCGCGTCCGCAGTTGGCGCAACCGGACGGATCAGGATTGGCTGTGCCACGCCCATGCTCTTGATGCTCTCGGCAAGTTCGTTAAGCGCCACTTGGTTGAAGCGTTTGCGGTTATCCGGTGACGGGCGAATCTCGTTCACTCGGTGGATGCCGAAGACTCCGTCATTTGCGGCGGTTGTAGTCACTACGGCTGGCTTTGTTGTGTTCTTTTTCATGATGAGTCCAATAGGTAGGAGAGGGCAGTTCATCACGCGCGGCTGGTGGTCACGGCGTGTTTGGCGTGGGGAATGCCAGTTGGACGAACGTGCCTGCTGGCAGCGTGACGTCGACAAGCCAGGTGGTAGCTTTTCTGTTCAACTGTTGTTGTGGTCGACGTGGCTCGCTGACGTGATAACCGCGTCGACGCATCAGGGCAAAGACCATCAGCAGGTCGAGCTGGACCCCGTCGGCGGAAACCAAATCAGGTGTGCAGACGTGTGCACTGCAAAAGTTATGGACAGTGGCCGTGGCGTCTTTATTTGGACAAGGTGTGGGCTGCATTTGCATCAGGAGCGCCTCGCACTCTTGGTCGCTTTGTCCGATACCTCATCAATCCTAGAGGCTAGGGTGTGGTCAAGCGCGTCGAAAGCGCCGCTCAGCGCACCGATGAAGGTGAATGCCGTCAAGTAGGCATCGGTGCCGGTGTGCTCGCTTGCGAGGGCGCGCTTGACGGCGCTCTCGATGGCGGCGGCGTAGATGGCGTCGGACATCTTAGGCCGCCTTCGGGACAACCGTGATGCTGTAGTGAGCGTCACCTTGGGTATCGGCAGCGTCCGAATATGCGGCGAAGCTTGTCATCGAAAGGGCTACGCATTGTGTGACTGCAAATATTGTTCGGATCGTAACTGTAAAGCTCATCATCATTGCTCCTTGTTGAGGTAGTGCTGATGATATTACTAAACGGTAATTTTGTTGTCAACACCAAATGGTAATATAGTTCGCCTCAGTTTCGCGGAGGCGAAAATAATCTTTACTTTGAGGTTCTCGGTGTGGGGGTCGAGTTGGCTAAACGCGACGGTGTTCAATGTTCGGTTTCGCGGAGGCGAAAAAAAACCCCGCTATGTGGCGAGGTTGCGTGCAGGGTAGGGCGGCGTTAAGGGCGACGGTCTGCGACCGTGCTCAATATCTCTTTGTCGATTGCCTTGATTTCGGCCAGCTCGACAAATAGGCGGGAAAATTGGTCGTTTACAGAGGCAGCCTGCAGTCTGGCGACGGTCTCCGCGTTGATTGAGCGGCCGTGATACTTGGCGGCCTCCTCCAGCTCTTGATAGAGCGAAGTGGGTAGCCGAAGCGTAGTTCGGGTAAGTGTTTCTGGTTGGGAGGCTTTGGTCATCGCACGATTTTTTCGTGCTTTTGCCAGATTGTGTTGTTTTTGACGCCAAATATGACACCAAATTTTAACCGCGAAGTTTCTTGACGGGTACGATAGTTGTTCGCACTTCCTACAGCAGAGCTGTGTGTGTGAGAATTTGTGGTTATTTGTATGCTAACTGCTGTGTAAACGCTTATTTACTACGGGTATCAATTTAAATGTTGCAAGGATATGGTTGTGCCGGGCTGACATTAGTGATTTTGGGAAATGAAGAACTTAGACAAAATAATCGAAGCGTACACTCGGATGGATGACCGTCGTCGCGAGGAGGCCGTGGTGCGGATGACGCGGATCGCAGTCTCGCACCCGAGAGAAGCAAGCGAAGCGCCGCGTGGACGGCCAGTGTATTTAAGCCTTGTTGTGGACAACTCGGCTCTGATGAACCCGAGCATAGTCGAGCGCCGTGTTCATGATCTCAGACCGACCGTCGTCGTCTGCGGAAAAATATAAAGTAAGTAATCGGTAAGCGTCCGGGTTCATCCACTCCGGGCCG
>NZ_WHJG01000055.1 GCF_011682175.1 Massilia frigida | reverse complement strand
CCTGCATGCCGTCAAGGGTGCGCTACGCCGGCACGCGCGCAGCGCGCGCCGCCCTTGACCGCACTCCGGGACGGTAGAACCTCACAGCATAGCCGATGTCAAGTTTCACCGGAAACGTCATAGGGCCCTTTTATGTGGCAGCTTAGGCTACCGGGTCTGTGATAATTTGTATTGAATTTCTCCGCCATTCTTCTCAGTAACGCTTAGAGTCTGATCTAAAACACTCAAAGGATCCCCGTGAATTCGGGGCTTGCTCAGTTCAGTGGCAACGGAAGAATCATTGTCCTCAGAAATAAGCAAAATACCGTTCTTGATCTTCCATAAAAAAATCGGACCTGCGAGGGCTTCCTTGGTACCGATTGTCGCGCTAACATAGCCGTCGGCACTGAACTGCAAAACCTCGATTTTCACAGGATCAATCAGCTCCAATGTTTTTCCTGGGAGACTTATTTTGTGCCAATCGGTGGTTTGAAATCTGGTTTCGGCAGGGTTCTTTCGATCGATTCCTTCACCCGTAATGCGCGAAGGTGCAGAAGATCGGCCGTGGGACATCGGCTCGTGGCCGGCTTGTTCTTTGACTGGGAGTGGCGCGTGAATATCTTCTGAACGGGTACAGGCCGCCACAAAAAGTACTAAAAGTGAAAAAGCTACCTGCAAGCGCATTTGTACTCCATAAAAAACACCGTCCTTACATACTCATACACTTCAATAACACGCGCCGGTGGTGGAGCTTCTCGGCACCGCCCCCTTAGTCCGTCGAACTCATACCCATCAGCGTCTCCGTCAGCTCTTTTGGAGCGGGATTCATCTGCTCGTCACAGAATGTCATGGCTTCGCAAAAACGATGTATGGCTTCCTTGAGATTTTTCTGATCGCGAAGTTGCAACCTGCAGCACAGAACCAATTCCGCTACTTTGGAATCGCGCCAAGCTTGACCGAGTGTCAAAAAATCCCTGTCTTGAAATTTTGAAAATATATCCAGTGCTTCCACGAATTGCCGTTGGTCGTAGTAATGATGTCCAAGGTAGAGAAGGGCGTATTTGTGATCAGGATTTATTTGCAAGGCATTACGCAAATGATGAATCACGCCGTCACTCCGTATTTTCGTATCGGCGCAACGTTGATACCATGCGTAGCCCATGGCGTATTGCACTTCGAAAGATTGCACATCACCCTGCGCCGAAAGAAACGTGATCGCCGCCTCAAGAAGGCGGTCACGGACGTGAGGATCGGGAACACACTCGGCATCTTCAATCGCTTGAAATGGACGAAACATAAGCCTCTTCAGCCCCAGCCGTCAGGCCGCGCTATCGTTCAGCCGCGAATGGCGGATGCTGTACGCGAAATACGCCAGCACCGCCACGCTCATCCAGATCGCGAAGACGGTGAACGTGGTCTTGGACAAGTCTTTCATGATGTACAGGCAGGCACAGATACTCAGGCCCGGCACCACGTACGGGCCGAACGGCACGCGGAAGCCCTTGACCAGCGATTCGCCCATCTTCTTGCGCATCACCGGCACCGCCACCGACACCACGATGAACGCCGTCAAGGTGCCCATGCTGACCATGTCCCACAAATAAGTCGAATCGACAAATCCCGCCACCAGCCCCACCACCAGGCACACGATCAGGGTATTGCTGACCGGCGACTGGGTGCGCGGGCTGACTTTCTGGAACGTTGGCGGAATCAAGCCATCCTTGCTGATCGCGTACAAGATCCGGGTCTGCCCATAAATCGTTACCAGCGTCACGCTGAACACGGAAATGACGGCGCCGGCCGACAGGATCAGCGCCGGCCAGGTCTTGCCCGTCACGTTCTGCAGAATCACCGCCAGGCCCGCTTCCTGGCCTTCGAACATCTTGGCCGGCTGGGCGCCCAAAGCGGCGACCGCCACCAGCATATAGAACACGGTGACGATGCCGAGTGCCGCCAGAATGCCGATCGGCACGTTGCGGGTCGGGTTGCGCACTTCTTCGCCTGCCGTGGCCACTGTATCGAGGCCGATGAACGAGAAGAACACCGTGCCGGCGGCAGCCGTCACCCCGGCCATGCCGGCAAAGCCCTTGCTATTGTCGGTGTTGAAGAACGGCTTGAAGTTATTGATGTCGAAGCCGGAAAACGCGATCACCACGAAGAACACCAGGATCGCCAGCTTGACCAGCACCATGATGGCATTGGTGGTGGCCGATTCCTTGGTGCCGCGAATCAGCAGCACGCAGCACATAATCACCAGCAAAATCGGCGGCAGGTTAATGTGCCCCGCCCGGATTTCCATGCCGTGCTCCCCGGAGACGAACATCGGCGTTCGCAGCAGCTCCGGTATCTGCCAGCCGAAGGCGTTGGTGAGGAAGTTGTTCAGGTAGGCCGACCAGCCGATGGCGGTGGCGCTCGCCGCCAGCCCGTATTCGAGCAGCAGGCAGGCAGCCATGATGAAGGCGGCGAATTCGCCTACGGTGGCATACGCAAACGAGTAGGACGAGCCGGACGCCGGAATGCGGAACGACAGTTCGGCGTAGCACAATGCGGTCAGACCGGCGGTGAGCGCAGCCAGCAGGAACGACAGCACGACCGAGGGGCCGGCCTTGGGCACCGCCTCGACCATGGTGAAGAAAATGCCGGTGCCGATGGTGGCGCCCACGCCGATCATGGTCAGCGGGAACAATCCCATGGTGCGCGCCAGGCCCGTTCCTGCGTGCCCGGGTGGGGGGTTGGTCGTGCTACCGGCAGGTTTGATGCGGAACAGCTTCTGGCCCAGAGTTTGATTCACGGATTCGTCCCTTTTGTCGCGCTAGATGAATGGCAGCAGCGATTATAGGGGCTATTGCCATTTACTTATACACATCTTTTGCACGCGAAAAACGGGCTGGGTCAGACTGACAACGGCCCTTCCACGCCGGGGCGCGAACAGGCCGCCATATCACTTGCCGAGATCGACTTTGTCGCCGCGCTTGCCTCGGAAAAAGTTGACAATCGCCACGCCAGCGCCGCCGACGGCGATGATGATCAGCTTCTTGAAGGCGAGCAGAAAAACCAGCAGTTTGCCGAACAGGCCGAGCTTGGAGGCCACGCCACCGGCGACCAGGGCCGCCAGGCCATATTCGGCCATCTTGTCAGTGGCCGGGTTGTAGTCGGCGTAGCGGTTGCCCGGCGTGAAGTCGCTGAAGGCCGTAACTTTGCTCATTTCCTGGCGGATGCTGGCGATCTGGTCCATGCTGGCAACCGCGTTGAGCACCAGCACGCCCTGGCGGCCGAGCACGCGGATGTTGTAGTTCAGGCTATGTTCCGCCTCGCCCGCGATCGACAATTCCTTGGCCCAGAACATCTTGTGCGTGGTTTTTTCGTAGCTGGGCTTCTCGGCCCAGCCGACCAGCTGCATCGCCGCGTAGCCCTGGGTCTTGCGCTCCTTGTTTTCCTCCAGAACCGCTTCCTGCATGTCCTTGAGCAGCTCGTCGTACTTGATGGTATCGGCTTCATTGTCCGCGACGTGGCCGTCGCCTTCATAGGTGATGATCACGCCCCAGCCATCCTTGCCCATCACGCCGCTGGCCGGCACGATCATGCCCAGGCTTTTGTGGCCGGGTGGATTGCCCCAGGCCTGCACCAGCACGCGCTCGGCGTCGGCCGGCGTGAGGTAACGGAAGCTGTCGGGCAGGTTCAGGGTGGCCAGTCCGCCGGGCAGGTCGATCTTGCCGCTTTGCGGCTTGAGCGAGGCGACGAATTGCTCGACGCTGACGGCCTTGTCGTCACCCGGCGCCTGGGCGTGGGCGCCGGTCATGCAGCCGAGCGCCAGCAGGAACAGGGCTAGGGAAAGGTGTTTGAACATGGCATTCTCATCTGTACATATAGGTCGGACATTTTACGGCTGAATCATTGCGTATAGAATAATTATTTCGCTGGCACAATATTTTGTCGAATTTTAAACATGCATTTCCAATGCACCTTTGCTAGAATGCATGTGTTCATCCCGGGAGTTCCCATGCGCCTCACCCGTTTTACCGATATCGGCTTGCGCGTCCTGATTTACCTGGCGCGTGCGGGGGAGCGGCGCGTGCCGGTGACGGTGGCCGAAGTCGCCGCCCAGTTCGAGTTGCCGGTCAACCATCTGGTCAAGGTGGTGGGCCATTTGGCCCGCGCCGGCTGGGTCAGCGCCATTCGCGGACGCAACGGCGGCCTGCGCCTGGCCGCCGATAGCGCCACCCTGTCGATCGGCACGGTATTGCGGGCGCTGGAAGGCGATAGCGAACTGGTCGACTGCGAAGGCAGCGGTTGCCGCCTGAGCGGTGACTGCCAGCTGCGCGCCGCCCTCAAGACCGGCATGGATGCGTTTTATGGCGCCATGGACAAGGTCACCCTGGCCCATATCACCCACGGCAACACGGGTGAGAAAATCGTGCTCATGCACAGGATGTTCCTCGACCAGGGCAAGGACATCGCTGCCTGACACCGCTGCTTGGCACGGACGCGTCGATACGCGTCTTTTTTACGACATTAAAGTTGCATCTCATATGCAACATATTGAAAGGTTACCATGATTTCTGCCGCATCCCGTCCCTACATCGACGCCAGCGTTCCCGTGCTGCGCCAGCATGGCGTGGCGATCACCACCACGTTTTACCGCACCATGTTCGCCGCGCATCCCGAGTTGACCAACCTGTTCAATATGGGCAACCAGGCCACCGGCGCCCAGCAGCAGTCGCTCGCTTCGGCCGTGTTCGCCTACGCCGCCAACATCGGCGACCCGGGCGCACTGGCGCCGGTGATCGAGCGCATCGTCCACAAGCATGTGTCGATCGGCATTCGCGCCGAACATTATCCGGTCGTGGGGCGCCACCTGCTCGGCGCCATCGCCAGCACCCTGGGCGAGGCCGCCACGCCGCCGCTGCTGGCGGCCTGGGACGAGGCTTATCATGCGCTGGCCACCTTGTTCATCGAGGCCGAGCGCGCCATGTACGCCAAGGCCGGCATTGCCCCGGGCCAGCGCCGCGCCATGCGCGTGACCGAGGTGACGCAGGAAAGCGCGGACGTGGTGTCGATCCGCATGACGCCGAACGATGGCGCGCCGTCGCCAGCCGGCAAGCCCGGGCAGTACCTGAGCGTGGAGGTCGACTTTGCCGACGGACATCGCCAGATTCGCCAGTACAGCCTGTCGGACACGACCCAGCCGGACAGCCTGCGGGTCTCGGTCAAGCGCTCGCCGGCCGGGGCCGGCACGCCAGCAGGGGAAGTGTCGAACTGGATTCACGACCAAGTGCGCGTCGGCAGCGTGTTGCAGGTGTCGCCGCCGTTCGGCGATTTTGCCCCGGATACCGAATCGGACGAGCCGGTGGTGCTGCTGTCGGCCGGGATCGGCATCACGCCGATGATCGCCGCGCTCAAACGCATTGCCCAGGTCAATCCGCAGCGCCGCGTGATTTTTGCGCATGCCGCCCGCAATGCCGCGCATCACGCTCACCGGCTCGACGTGGCCGCTGCGCAAAAGCTCATGCCGCACTTGCAGCTGGTCACCTTCTACGAGGAAGTAAGCGCTCACGACAGCGGCGTGCTGGCGGGATGGATGGATGTGGCGCGGCTGCCGGCCTGGCCGCGTAGCGAAGCCAATGTCTATATGTGCGGTCCGCTGCCCTTCATGCAGGCGCAATGGCTGGCGCTGGTCGGCGCCGGGGTGCCGGTGACCCGCCTGCACCGTGAAGTGTTCGGGCCCGACATGCTCGACCATCTGTTGTAGGCCGGCACACGGGGGCGGCCGGCAAGAATCACTGTCTTTTTTGCGATATGAGATAGCGCGCAGCCAGCGCTGCGCGGCCGGCCCGGTCTTGCCCGACCCTGCGTGGCAAGCCGGCACGAGCGCGAGGCAGTTACAAAAATCTACTGTTCCTTGTGCAATATGGGAATTATGATAACACCATCCGCAGCAAAGTTGCCTGCTTGCACACACCCCCTTACGAAAGAAATGAATGAAACGACAATATCGCCTGGCAAACGCCGCCCTTCTCGGCCTTTCCCTGGCGCTGGCGAACCACAGCGCCCTGGCCGCGCCCGGCATTCACGTCGGCGCCTCGGTCAGCCAGTCCACACTGCACGTTATCGACCTCACGCCCGGCGATGGCGCGGCGGCCGGCTACACCATCTCCAGCGCCAGCTCCAGTGTGATGTCGGGCATCGATGCTCCCGCAGCGCCATGGACGCAGAGAAACGATGCGCAAAGCCGCCTGGAACCCATCGCGGTAACGACCAGTTACGCCGGCTCTACCGCTGTGAGCAGCGCGGACAAATTCGGCGAGACCCGTACCGACGTCCGCCTGGATGACAGCGTCGGCACGCGCGGTTACGCGAATGGGGATGTCCGGCAAATCATGAGCCTGACGGTCGCCCCGCGCACGCAACTGATCTACACGGGCTACGGCGAGGTATCGATGAGCGATGCCGCACAGTACGGCGGCGCTGCCTTTTTTGGCAACGCTGTCGCCACGGTGACCTTCGGCGACCAGGTCTGGGCAAACGGCATGATGCAAGACGCGATGGGCCACACCGACAGTGGCGTGCGCGGCGAAGGCTTCTACCTGTCGTTCTACAACAATACCGACACGGAGAAATATACCTCCGTGACCTTGAATATACTGACGCGCGCCACCTTCATCGCGGCGGCCCCCGTGCCGGAGCCGGCCACCTATGCCATGTTCGGCCTGGGCACCCTGATGGTGGGAGCGATGGCGCGCCGCCAGCGCCGCCGGCAACGCGCGGCGTAATCCATCCTCAACGGGCAGGTGCACGGCATGTCGACCCACACCTCACCTCGATGGGGCCGGCGCGCGCATGCGGCCCTCGGTGCGCTTGTCGCCGCCCTGCCCGCGCTTGCCGGCGCGGCGCCGCGCTTCGAGGATTATCCGGTGGCCGCCATCTATCAAGGCGCTGGCGCCAGACCGGTGCTGGCGGACCCGCACAGCCGCAACTACGCGACCCGCCTGCGTAGCGCCGCCACGCAAAAGCCGGACTTTGCCGGCCGCTATGTGCTGGCCACCTGGGGCTGCGGCGCATCGTGCACGATGTCGGCCGCCATCGATGCCAAGACGGGGGCGGTCACCTGGCTGCCCTTCACCGTGTGCTGCTGGGATGCGGACGTCGAAGACCATCTGGAATACAAACTCGACAGCCGGCTGCTCATCGTGCACGGGGCCCGTAACGAACAAGGCGGCGGAACCCACTACTACCAGTTCAACGGTAGACGGTTTGCAGAGATCCGCACGCCGCCACGCCGCCCCCCTCAGCCATCCGAAGCACACCGGTGACACGCCTTCACCGCATGCGCAAGGATACGTACCGCCCTGCCCAGGCTGACGCTGCGCGGGCAGCAGGCTTGCAAAAAATAGCTATCAATTTTGCAATGTAGAATTTATGATAAGCCGCTTCGCGCAAAACCTTGCCGCGTGACAGCCCTTATCCCTACAAGAAAGAAATTGATGACAAAGACATACCGCCTGGCCAGTATAACCGGCGCCCTGCTCGGTTTTTCCCTGGCGCTGGCTGGCCACGCCGCGCAAGCTGCGCCCGGCATCAGCGTCGAGGCCTCGATCAGCAAACCTGCATTCACCGTGATCGACCTGACGCCCAATGACGACTACAGCGCAGCTTATACGCTGATGCCGATCTTCTCCAGGGCGCGCTCCGACATCATTACCCCTGCCATATCCGTGGGGAAAGAATTGTACGCGAAACACGGCGAATTCGAGCCGATAACCGCCACCGTAACCCACGCCACATCGACCGCGGCCAGCAGCGCGGCGCAGGCGGGCGAACTAGGCTCACGGATTGAAGTGCTGGACGCCGGCACGAGCGCTTACGGCTACGTTCTGCAAACGATGGACGTGCGGATCACTGCGCACACGCAGCTTGTTTTTACGGGATACAGCACGCTGTCGATCAGTGACGCCAGACAGTATGGCGCCGGAACCTTTACAGGCCAAGCGTCCACGTTTCTGTCCTTCTCCGGCCGCGAACCCGCCATTGCGGGGTTCGGCATGATGCAAGGCTTCGGGACGTCCGGCGATAGCGGCGTTCGTACCCAACCGTTTTCATTAACCGTCTACAATAATAGCGATCAAGACATGTCGACGCACTTGCTCATGACCGTGCTCACCACCGCAGCCTACCAAGCGCCGTCCCCGGTGCCGGAACCGGCTGCCTACGCCATGTTCGGCCTGGGCGCGCTGATGGTCGGCGCCATGGCACGCCGCCAGCGCCGCCGCGCGCAGGCCTGACGGGCGAGCGCTGACGGGTCCCGCCAGCCAGCCTAGCGCTGGCCCAGCGTGGTCGGGCCGAACAAGTCCTTGTGCTCGCGCGGCTGCGAGCGCCAGTACTGCGGCGGCGCGTCCACCTGCGCGCCCAGCTGCGCCGCCGCATGCCATGGCCAGCGCGGATCGAACAGCATCGCGCGCGCCAGCGCCACCACGTCGGCGTCGCCGCGCGCGACGATGTCTTCGGCCTGCTGGGCCTCGGTGATCATGCCCACGCCGATGGTCGGCACGCCGGTCTCCTCGCGGATGCGCGCCGCAAAACCGATCTGATACGACGGCCCCACCGGAATTTTCTGCAGCGGCGAAATGCCTCCGCTCGACACGTGAATGAAGTCGGCGCCGGCCGCGCTGAGCTCCTGCGAAAAACGCACGCTCTGTTCCAGGTCCCAGCCGCCGTCGACCCAGTCGGTGGCCGAGATGCGCACGCCCACCGCCATCGTCGCCGGCACCGCCGCGCGCACCGCCGCGAACACTTCCAGCGGAAAGCGCATCCGGTTTTCCAGCGCCCCGCCGTACTGGTCATCACGCTGGTTCGACAGCGGCGACAAAAACTGATGCAGCAGATAGCCGTGCGCCCCATGCAGTTCGATCGCGTCCAGGCCCAGTGCATGACTGCGCTGCGCCGCCGCGACAAACGCGTCGCGCACGCGCGCCAGGCCGTCGTCGTCGAGTGAGAGCGGCACCGTCTCGCCGTCCGCGTGCGGCAGCGGCGACGGCGCCACCGTCTGCCAGCCACCATCGCCGATGGCGATATTCGCGCCGCCTTCCCATGGCACCATGGAGGATGCCTTGCGCCCCGCATGCGCGAGCTGGATCGCCAGGCGGATCGGCGCGTAGCGGCGCATGGCGGCCACGATGGGCGCCAGCGCGGCGGCATGGTCGTCCGACCAGATGCCAAGATCTTTGGGAGAAATGCGTCCTTCGGGCGACACGGCGGTCGCCTCCAGGAACAGCAGGGCCGCCCCGGACAATGCCAGGTGGCCCAGATGGATCATGTGCCAGTCGCTGGCCATGCCTTCGTCGGCGGAATACTGGCACATCGGCGCGATCGCGATGCGGTTGGCCAGCGTGAGCGGACCCATACTGAAAGGTGTGAACAAGGTACTCATGGACTGCCCTGTGAATCATCCGAAAAACGATACGGGGCAAGCCAGGCCGGCTAACGCGTCCGCACCACCATTAATCCGGCGCGCAGACCGACGCGCACATCCGGGTTCGGGAATACTACCAGCTCCTCCGGATGTTTGACGGCGTACACGATGTCGCCATCGGTGGCGATCACCTGCCCCTGCCCGAGCGCGGTGAAGTTCTGCGTGCCGCGGTCGAACGCCATCGTGAAAGCGTCGCTATGCTTGATGATCTCTTGCGCCACATCGAACACGTGCGGTTCGACTTTCGGCCCGGCCGGCTTGGCGCCGCGCAGCAGGTCGTCGAGCGCGGTGCCGACGTCGGCGAACAGGCTCAGATCGTTCTGCCCCAGGGTACCGACCCGGCCCAGTTCCACGGTGCTTGCCGCCGCGCCGTGAAATTCGGCCGAGTAGTAGCTGTACGTTCCGGCCGACTGCGGATTCATGACAATGGCGCCGATGGCGGCCTGGCCCAGCCAGGCGATCAGCGCACACTTGCCCTCTTCCGCGATCAGGTCCGGCACGATCGCGAACGTCGGGTACACCGACGGCCGGATCGCCGTATGCAGGTCAAGGTGCCAGCGATCCGGCCCGGCACCGTCGAAGAACGCCACCGTGGCGGCGATCATGGTGTCTGCGCGGGCCGCTTCCGCCGCGCTGGCGAGCGAGCCGCGAACAGGACGGAACATCCGGTTCAGGTCCGCATCGATGAAGCGCTTGCCGGCGGCGATGGCGTCGATATTGCCGACGCAGACCATCAAGTCCACCGCCAGCGCGTCCGGTCCCTGCGACAGCGCATCGAGCACATACGCCAGCACTTCGATCGGACCGGTTTCATCGCCATGCACGCCGACCGACACGATCACGCTGGCGCAGGCGGGTGCCTTGCCGGACTTGATCGTCACGATGCCGGGCGCCGGCTGCAGCACGCTGAAACCGGCATCAAGGAAGCGCTTGGCCAGCACGCCGAAATCGGCGCCGGCCAGCGCCCGCACGGAGGCAGGAAGCGCTTGCGCGCCCCCTTCCGTTGCCGTTGGTGGAACGTAAGCGGTCATTTACGCCGCCACCGGCGCCGCATTGGTCGCCTCGGACAAGGCCCACACATCCAGCATCGCCTGTTCCAGGTCGGCCGCCGGTGCGTAGCCCGACAAGCCCATGGTGTTGGTCACCACTTCAACCGCTTCCAGGGTGTCGCTGCCATCGCTGGAACGGGCCAGCACTTGCTGCAACAGGCGTTGCTGGGTGCGGCGCAGTGCCTGCATCGCGTAGTTGCGCAACTGCTCCTGCGATTTGCTGTGCGGTGACAGCTTCAGGCCGCGTTCCAGCGTATCGATACCGGCCTGGCCGCGCAGCGCCATCCCCACTTGCAGGAATTGCGCGAGGCTCATGCCCGCCGGACGGTTGACCGACACCGCCGCGAACAGGAAGGTGGCCACCGCTTCGATCGCGTCGACCGCTTTCCAGGCATGCGTGAACGATGCAGGCAGGGACACGAAAGCATCGGCATCGGCAGTTGCCGGCATCAGCTGCTTGAGCATTTCCGGCTGGGCGAACAGGCGTGACAATTCTTCCATGCCGCCCGTGGCGCTTGGTGCCGACAGCACGCCTTCGACGATCGCCTTGAACAGCACGCGGGTGCGCGCATCGACCTTGACCGAGACGGCGCGCGGCACGCTCAAGGCATCCGCATCCAGGGCGGCGAAGATCGGCGCCAGGTGCAGCGCGGACCACGACTGGCCCCAGGCCTTGACCACGTCGGTCTCGTCGACCTGGTGGGCGCTAGCGAGGTCGCGGATCATCAGCGGACCGCAGCGGTTGACCGATTCATTGGCCAGCACGGTCGCCAAGATCGCATTGGCCAGCGGGTGCGCCAGCGCATTACGGGTGGCGACCAGCTGCGCCGGGAAGTAAGGCTTGAGCACCGACTCGGCCCAGCTCAGTTCCGTCAGCGGCAGCGCGGCCAGCAGGCGCTTGAAGCGGTTCTTGACGTTGGCAATCACCACCGCAAGTTCCGGTGCGGTCAGGCCAGCGCCCAGCGTCTTGCGGCGCTGCAGTTCGGCGTCGGTCGGCAGCTGTTCCAGTTCGCGCGAAAGCGCACCTTCCGCTTCCAGGCTGGTGATCAGCGCGGCGTAACCGTCGACCACCGCGGGGTCCACTTGGGCCTGCACTTCGCGCACCAGCAGGTGGGTTTGCAGGGTGTTGTCGCGCAGGACCAGGTCTTCGATGTCCAGGGTCATCTCGTTCAGGATGCGGTTGCGGTCCGCTGCCAAGAGTTCACCGGCATTGACTTCCGTGTCGAGCCAGATCTTGACGTTCACTTCATGGTCCGAGCAATCCACGCCGGCCGAGTTGTCGATCGCATCGGTGAAGATGCGGCCACCGGCCAGGGCGAATTCGATACGGCCGTTCTGGGTCGCGCCCAGGTTACCGCCTTCGGACACCACCTTGCAGCGCAGCTGGTTGCCGTCGACGCGGATATTGTCGTTGGCGCGGTCCTTGACCTGTGCGTGGGTTTCGGTCGATGCCTTGATGTAGGTACCGATGCCGCCGTTGTAGAACAGGTCCACTGGCGCGAGCAGGATGCGGTGCATCAGTTCTTCAGGCGGCAGCACGGTTTCGGTGATGTCGAGCGCGGCGCGCACTTGGGGCGACAGCTCGATCGAACGGGCGCTGCGCGGGAACACGCCGCCGCCCGCCGAAATCAGGTCCTTGTTGTAGTCTTCCCACGACGAGCGTGGCAGCGCGAACATGCGCTCGCGCTCGGCGAACGAGGTAACGACGTCCGGAGTCGGGTCGAGGAAAATATGGCGGTGGTCGAACGCGGCCAGCACTTTCAGTTGGCGCGACAGCAGCACGCCGTTGCCGAACACGTCGCCCGACATGTCGCCCACGCCGACCATGGTGATCGGGGTGGTGTTCATGTCGTGGTCCATTTCGTAGAAGTGGCGCTTGACCGCTTCGAACGCGCCCTTGGCGGTGATGCCCATTTTCTTGTGGTCGTAACCATTCGAGCCGCCCGACGCAAACGCGTCACCCAGCCAGAAGCCGCGCTTGACCGCGATGCTGTTGGCGATGTCCGAAAAAGTCGCGGTGCCCTTGTCGGCGGCGACCACCAGGTACGGATCGTCCTGGTCGTAGCGTACCGTGTCCGCTGGCGGCACGATGGCGCCGCGCACGCGGTTGTCGGTCACTTCCAGCAGGCTGGAAATGAACAGGCGGTAGACTGCTTCGCCTTCAGCGGCGATGGTTTCGCGCACGGCATCCTTCGGCATCTGCTTGCAGACAAAACCGCCCTTGGAACCGGCCGGCACGATGACCGCGTTTTTCACCATCTGCGCCTTGACCAGGCCCAGCACTTCGGTGCGGTAGTCTTCCATGCGGTCCGACCAGCGCAGACCGCCACGGGCGACCGGGCCGCCGCGCAGGTGCACGCCTTCGAAGCGGCGCGAGAACACGTAGATCTCGCGGTACGGACGCGGTTCCGGCACCAGCGCCAGGTTGCTGGTGTCGAACTTGAAGATGATCTTGTCACCTTGCTGGTCGTTCTGGAAGTAGTTGGTACGCACGGTGGCCAGGATCAGGTCGACCAGGGCGGCGACGATTTCCTCGGTGTCGGCATGGTTGACGGTGGCAAGGCTGGTCTTGATGGCGGCGATGCGCTCGGCCGCGGCCAGGCGCTGCTCTTCCGGCACGGATGGATCGAAACGCTGGCGGAAGCCTTCGACCAGTTCCTTGACCAGCACCGGCTGGCGGCGCAGGGTGTCGGCCATGTAGCGCACCGAGAATTTGCTGCCGGTCTGGCGCCAGTAGCTGATGTAGGCGCGGATCAGCTGCACTTCGCGCATGCGCAAGCCGCCTTCGATCACCAGCCCGTTCATGCGGCCATCTTCGGCTTCGTTGTTGAACAGCGAGGCAAACAATTCCTGCGCCACGGTCACCACGTTCGGCTTGGCCAGCTTGGCCGCGCTTTCGGCGTCGACCGCCAGGCTGGTAACAAAATGGCGGCTGCCATCGGCAACGGCAATCGCGTACGTCTGTTCGCGGTCGATGGCAACACCGGCATTATGCAGCGCCGGCAGAATGCGCGACAGCGACGGCACGCCGTCCACCGAGTACAGGCGGATGGTGGCGCTGCCGGCGTCGTCGGACTCCACGCGCACCGACACGCGGCCGGCGTGGCCGTTGTGCAGGATGGCATTGAGGTCGCGGAAGGCGACCGCCGGCGCGGTGGCGCTGACATAGTTGACCGGCAGGGTCGAGCAGAGCTTGCGCAGGGTGCTGCGGGTCGGTACATCGAACACGTTATCGGTCAGGGCGGCGAACTTGTCGTGCCAGCCGTCGAGCACCGACAGGAGCGGCTGCTGGATATCGGTTTCGAGGTCGAGCGGGTTGCGCGCGGCGTGGGCGATCAGGTACACGCGGGCCAGCGGGCCGTCGGCCACCAGGGTTTGCGAACGGACCTCGGTCGCGCCCGAGCTTTCTTTCAGCGCGTGGGCCAGGCTGGCGGCGACGCTGGCGCTGTAACGCTCGCGCGGCATGTAGACCAGCACATTGAGGTGGCGCGCGTAGACGTCGCGGCGCGCAAAGACCTTGGCGCGCGGCTGCTTGTACAGCGACACGACCGAGCTGCATACCTGCGACAGCCATTCCGGATCGGCTTCCAGCGCTTCGGTGCGCGGCAGCGATTCGAGGATTTCGAGGAATTTCTCGGCGCGGAAGCCTTCCTGGCGCACGCCGGCCAGGCTCAGGACCTTGGCCACGCGGCCGCGCGCGAACGGCAGGCGCGCCAGCGGGGTGGCGGTGGCGGCACGGGTGAACAGGCCGACGAAGCAATGCTCGCCACGGATATTGCCCTGCGCGTCGGTGTCGCGCACGCCGATGAAGTCGAGCGGCTGGTCGCGGTGCAGCGTGCCTTCGACGTCGGCCTTGACGATCGACAGCGCATCGAGGCGCTTGGAGAGGGTATCGAAGTCGCCCGGAATATTGGCCAGGCAGGTGCCATAGACCGGGTGCGAGGTGTCCTGCAGCACGCCGATGCGGCTCGGGATATCGCGTTCGAGTTCGCGCTCGCCGGCCTTGACGACGTAGTAGGCGTAGCCGAACGG
This sequence comes from Massilia frigida, assembly GCF_011682175.1. GTDB lineage: Bacteria > Pseudomonadota > Gammaproteobacteria > Burkholderiales > Burkholderiaceae_D > Telluria_A > Telluria_A frigida. Next base: position 26,250 of record NZ_WHJG01000055.1, on the reverse strand, counting down.
CTCGAAGCCTTCGTTCTTGGCCCATTCGAGGAAGGCAGCGGCTTCCTGGCCTTCGGTGCCGTTGGCGGCAGCAGCAGCGGCCACCGCGGTCAGGCGGTCGCCCATCGCGACGGAATCACGGCGCACCACGGCGGCGTCGCGCGCCACCATGTGCAGCTTGGCGACCAGCGCGGCCAGCTCGTCGGCGCCCAGGTCTTCGGCCAGCAGGCACAGGACCACGGATTCGAGCGGTGCGCCGGCTTCGCCGACGGCGACGGCGGTGCCGCTGGCGTCACGGCGCACGGCCAGCACGGAATTCATCACGCCGTTGACGGCCACGCGCTGCTTGCGCATCGCCATGACGATCGAATCGACCAGGTAAGGCATGTCGTCGTTGAGGACCAGCAGGGCCGTCGCTTGCGCGCCGCGGCCGTCGGAGTAGCGCAGCTGCGCAATCTGGCAACCGGCGGCGGTGCGCCGGGCTGCTTGCGTAAAGCCGTCGCGCAGGACCGGCGCCAGATTGCCCGGCGACGTGCCCGCGAGGTCTTCGTCGTCGAGCGAACCGAGCCAGGCGCTGATCAGGGCCGGCACCTGGCCGCTATCGGCAGGCTGGCTCGCATTGATCAGGTCGAGCGTCTGTTTACGCAAATCTTGTGGCATCTGTTTCATCGTTGCTTCTCCGTTGCTTGGTTTGTATTTCCATCGGTCCGGCGCCAGCTTATGGCGGCGCGTTCGCGATTTGCAGGCAGGCGGGTTTACCCGCCCAAATATGGGGCACCGTCCGGCTGGCGGTATTCTACGTCAGGTCGTACAGGCCGGGCAGTCCCAGGATGCGGCTCAATTCCTCCAGTGCGGCGCTGCATTCAAGCGCCAGCTGGGGGTCGGCCAGGTCTTTCGGTTCGAGGTGGTCGCGGTAGTATTTACCTACCCACGCCACCAGCGTTTCGTACAGCGCCTCGGTCATGATCACGCCCTGGTGCATGGCCGCGCTTTCCGCCCCGGTGAGCGCCACGCGCAGGCGCAGGCAGGCAGGCCCGCCGCCGTTGCGCATGCTCTGGCGCAGGTCGAAGTGAATCAGTTCGTCGACCGGGCCGCCGCTGGCGACCAGTTCTTCGAGGTAGCGCGCCACCGCGCGGTTTTCCTGGCATTCCTGGGGAATGACCAGCGCCATGGTGCCGTCAGGCTTGGTGAGCAGCTGGCTGTTGAACAGATAGCTGGCCACCGCATCGCCCACCGGCACCACCTGGCTGGCCACGCGGATCGCCGTCAGTTCGGTTTCGACACCGGCCAGCGCATTCCTCAGCGCGTTCAATACCGCGCCTTCGTCATGGAAGGCTTGCTCGTGATAGAACAGCACATTGCCGTTACCGACCGCGATGACGTCGTTGTGGAACACGCCCTGGTCGATCACGTCCGGATTCTGCGAGGCGAACACGGTGCGCGCCGAGTCCAGCCCGTGCAGGCGCGCGATGGCTTGCGACGCTTCCAGGGTCTGGCGCGCCGGGTACTTTTTAGGCGCCGGCGCGGACGGATCGAACTCCACCCGGCCGTAGGTGAAAAATTCAACGCCCTTGCCGCCGTGGGTGGCGCAAAAACGCGTGTGGTTCGCCGCGCCTTCGTCGCCAAAGGCCGACGTTGGCGGCAGCGCTTGGTGCACCGCGAAATGGCGCTCGTCGGCAAACAGCGCGCGCAGGGTGCGAGTCGATTGCAGGTGCTCTTCCGAGCGGTGCAGCTTGTTATTCAGGTTGGCGGCCGTGAAGTGCGCGCGGCCATCGAAGGTATCGGCCGACGGGCTGACCGTGGCCGCGTTGGCGGTCCACATGGGCGAGGCCGAATAGGCGCACGCCAGGATGACGGGCGACTCGCGGTAGGCACGCGCCAGCACCTCGGCGTCGGTCCCGGTAAAACCGATGCGGCGCAGCAGGCGGAAGTTGGGCCGCGCCTGCGGCGGCATGACCGCCTGCGCGAAACCGCGCGCGGCCAGTTCGCGCATCTTGGCCAGGCCTTGCAGGGCCGCCTCGCGCGGGTTCGACGCGCTCTTCACATTGCTGAAGGAAGCGACGTTGCCGAACGAAAGGCCGGCGTAGTTATGGCTCGGCCCGACCAGGCCGTCGAAGTTGAATTCGCGTGCGCTCTGCATGGTGGATCCTAGAAAGTGAGACCGGGCGACAGCTTGGCCGGCATTTCGAGTTCGCTCGTTTCGATCGAGGCGACCGGATAAGCGCAATAGTCGGCCGCATAGTAGGCGCTCGGGCGATGGTTGCCCGACTTGCCCACGCCGCCGAACGGTGCGCTGCTGGCCGCGCCCGTGGTCGGGCGGTTCCAGTTGACGATGCCGGCGCGTGCCTGCACCGAGAACTGCGTCCACAGCGCTTCGTCGTTCGACAGCAGCGCGGCGGCCAGGCCGAATTCGGTGGCGTTGGCGACCTTCACGGCGCTGGCGAAATCCTTGACGCGGATGATCTGGAGCAGCGGTCCGAACCACTCTTCGTCCGGGATGCCGGTGGCGTTGGTGACGTCGACGATGCCGGCCGTGACAAAACCGGCATTCGGGTCGAGCTGCTTCATTTGCAGCAGCACGGTGCCGCCCTTGGCGGCCATGTCGGCCTGCGCCTGCACCAGGCGCGCCGCCACGGCGCTCGATACGACAGGCCCCATGAACGGCTGCGGTTCGGCGTTGGACGCGCCCACGGTCAGGGTGGCCGCGACTTCGACCAGGCGTTTGACGAACGCGTCGCCGGCCGGGCTGTCCTGCACCACCAGGCGGCGCGCGCAGGTGCAGCGCTGGCCGGCCGAGATAAACGCAGACATCACGGCGTGATGCACGGCGGCGTCGACATCCTTGACGTCCCACACCACCAGCGGATTGTTCCCGCCCATTTCCAGCGCCAGCATCTTGCCCGGCTGGCCGCCGAACTGCTTGTGCAGCGCGACGCCGGTCTGGCAGCTGCCGGTAAACAGCACGCCGTCGAGGCCCGCATCCTGGCCCAGCGCGACGCCGGTGTTGCGCCCGCCGTTGACCAGGTTGATCACGCCGGCCGGCAAACCGGCCTGCTGCCACAGCTGCACGGTCTTGATGGCCGTGCGCGGCGCGTACTCGCTCGGCTTGAACACCACCGTGTTACCGGCGATGAGGGCCGGGACGATATGCCCGTTCGGCAGGTGGCCGGGGAAGTTATACGGTCCGAATACGCCGAACACGCCATGCGGGCGGTGACGCAGCACGGCATTGCCGTCGGCAACCTTGGCCGCCACTTCACCAGTGCGCGCGCCGTAAGCCTGCACCGAGATATCGACCTTGTTGGCCATGGTGGCCACTTCGGTGCGGGCTTCCCACAATGGTTTGCCGACTTCTTCGGAGATGGTTTGCGCCAGGTCTTCGGCATTGGCCTTGAGCAGGTCGCGGAAACGGCCGCACAGGGCGATGCGATCCTCCAGCGGCGTCAATGCCCAGGCGTCGAAAGCGGTGCGCGCGGACTGCACGGCGCGCGCCACGTCGTCGGCGGTGGACTCCAGGCTGCGCCAGGTCTGCTTGCCGGTGGAGGGATCGATGGTGACAAGTTCTGCGCCGCTGCCGGCCAGCCATTCGCCGTTGACGAAGTTACTTACTACGTTACTCGAATCAGACATGGACATTTTTCCTTACATTGAGTGACAGCGTGCGAACCGTGTCGCCGCCTTGGCAATGCAGCAGCGCCTGTTCGTCCGGGGTCAGGGCAAGCTTGCCCGAGACCGGATTGGCGTGTGCGACGATCATGCGAAAATCATTGAGTTTGGTGTTCGATACGAGCAGCGGATCGGTGTCGGTCGGCGTGGCGCCGGCATCGACCGTGGCCACCGTGCTGTCGCGCATGGCGCGCAGTTCCGACACGCGCGCCTGGAGCACCGGGCCGGCGTCGAAAATGTCGACGTAGCCTTCGAAGTGCATGCCTTCCTGCTCCAGCAGGCGGCGCGCGGGCGCGGTCGACAGGTGCACCTTGCCGATCACTTCCTGCGCCGATTCGGGCAGGTAGGCCACGTACAGCGGCTGGCGCGGCATCAGTTCGGCGATGAAGGACTTCTTGCCCATCGCCGTCAGGTGGTCGACGTGGTTGAAATCCATCTTGAAGAAGTGGCGTCCCAGGCCTTCGTAGAAGGGCGAGCTGCCGTCTTCGGCCTGGTAGCCGCGCATTTCGGCGATCAGCTTGGCCGTGAACAGGTGCGGGAACTGGGCGATGAACAGGAAGCGGCTTTTCGAGAGCCACTTGCCATTGTTCCCGCTGCGGTAATCCGGATGCAGGAACAGCGAACACAGTTCGGTGGCACCGGTCAGGTCGTTCGACAGGTACAGCGTGTCCATGCGCGTGAAGACATCGAGTTCGCGGCTGGAGTGGACCAGGGTGCCGATGCGGTAGTTATAGAACGGCTCGTCCAGGCCGACCGCGCCCTTGATCGCGCACACGCCGGCCAGGCGTCCGCTGGTGGTGTCTTCCATCACGAACATGTAGTCGCGCTGTTCGGGCGGGATGGTCTCGGCAAAGGAAGCCACGGCCACCGAGACACGGTCGCCCAGCATCTTGCGGTCCGGTTTGAGCGTGGTCATGCCGCTGCCGACCTGGTGCGCCAGTTCGATCAGGGCATCCAGATCGGACGCGTGAATTGCGCGTACAACTAGCATAGGGTTCTCTTTCAGATTCTGACGCAAATGACGTTATCGCCCGGGGCCACCATCAGCGCGTCCTGCGCGTCCTGCGGCAGGAAGACGGTGTCGCTGCCTTCGGCGGACGGGCACGAGACGGTGATGGCGCGGAAGTTCTGCTCGTTGCTGGCGGCGACCGCGTACATCACCGGCAGCTCGGACGACATGCCCGCATCAAGCGGCGCCACGCGGCGCAGCATCGAGCCGGCGAAGGTGCGCAGCGCGTTCTTGTGGGCTTGCAGGATCGGACCGCCGTCGAAGATATCGACGTAATCGTCGGCCTCGAAGCCTTCCTCGGTCAGCAGGTTGAAAGCGAGTTCGCCGTCACCGTGGATCTGGCCCATGGCCGCCTGGGCGTCGCCCGGCAGCAGCGGCACGTAGACCGGATAGTGCGGCATCAGTTCGACGATGAGCGTGCGGTTGCGCGCGCCGCCGATGACCCGTTCGGCCTCGAGGAAATCCATCTTGAAGAATTTGCGGCCCAGCGCTTCCCAGAACGGCGATTGGCCGTTCTTGTCGGTGACGCCGGCCAGAGGGACGAAGAAGCGGTCGCCGAAACGGTGCGGCGCGAGTACCGCGAACAGCAGGCGTGCGCGCGACAGCAGGGCCGCTTCGAGGCCAGCGGAGCTGCGGTTGGTGACGTAAAAGCCGGACAGCTGGGAGTACGCGGTCAATTCCGAGCAGAGCGTCAGCGCATGCACGCTGTGGCTGATATTGAGGTCGCGCGAAACCTGCTGGATGACGTCGTTACGGAACGAAAAATAGGTGCCGTTGGAACCGGCCGACGCGAAGATGGCGGCGGTGCCGACGATGGCGCGGGTGGCCTGCTGTTCGAGCACGAAGAGGTACGATTCCTCGCTCGGAATGTCGACATGGGCGGCGAAGGAAGCGATCGAACGTTCGACCGAGGCGGCGATTTTCTCGCGCGTCTTCGGCAAGGTATGCACGCCCGGCATCGTCACTGCTGCCAACGTTTCGAGGGCGTCGATATCCGACAGTTCAACCGGACGGACAACAAACATGTGATTTCCCTTTATAGGCAAAGCGTGCCGCGGCCGGCCGCGGCGAGTGCCGCGCCGGCCGTGTCCAACTGATTACTTGGCGGGAGCCGCGTTGAGCATGCCGTCGACGGCGGCGCGCAGGATGCGGTCGGCCACGGCGATCTGTTCGTCGCTGACGATCAGCGCGGGCGCGAAACGCACCACGTCGGTGCCGGCGATGAGCAGCATCAGGCCGAGCGCTTCACAGGCCTTGGTGATGTCTTTCGCGCGGCCCTTGAACGCTTCCGCGACCGGCAAGCCAATCAGCAAGCCGCTGCCGCGCACTTCGCCGAACACTTGCGGGTAGTCGGCGGCGAGTTTGCGCAGGTTGGCGAAGATCTTGTCCGACGCTTCCTTGACGCGTGCCAGGAAGGCTGGCTGGTTGATCGTTTCGATCACGTTCAGCGCCACGGTGGCGGCCAGCGGATTGCCGCCGTAGGTGGTGCCGTGCGAACCGACGCCGAAGTGGGCTGCGATCTCGTGCGTGGTCAGCATGGCGCCGATCGGGTAACCGTTGCCGAGTGCCTTGGCGCTGGTCAGGATGTCAGGCGTGACGCCCTTGTCCATGTAGGCGTACAGGGCGCCGGTGCGGCCCACGCCCGATTGCACTTCGTCGAAAATGAGCAGGGCGCCGGTTTTGTCGCACAGTTCGCGCAGCACTTTCAGGTAGGCCGGGTCGCCTGGAATGACGCCGCCTTCGCCCTGGATCGGCTCGACGATGACCGCGCACACGTCGTCGCCGATGGCGGCGCGGGCCGCCTCGATATCGTTGTACGGAATGTGGTTGATCTCTTGCGGCAGCGGCTCGAAGCCTTCGGTGTATTTCGGCTGGCCGCCGACCGACACGGTAAACAGCGTGCGGCCGTGGAACGACGACAGGCAGGAAATGATGCGCGACTTGTGCGGGCCGAATTTGGTGTGGGCGTACTTACGCGCCAGCTTCAGGGCGCCTTCGTTCGCTTCCGCGCCGGAGTTGCAGAAGAACGCGCGGTCGGCGAAGGTCGCTTCGGTCAGGGCCAGGGCCAGGCGCAGGACCGGCTCGTTGGTGTAGCCATTGCCGAGGTGCCAGACGTTGTTGAGCTGAGCGGTCAGGGCGGCGACCAGGGTCGGATTGCAATGACCGAGGCTGGAAACGGCGATGCCGGAGGTGAAATCGAGGTAATGCTTGCCGTTCTGGTCCCACAGGTCGAGGCCGGCGGCGCGCACGGGCACCATCGCGGCGGGCGCGTAGGTTGGGACGAGGACGTCGTCGAAGGTTTGTCTGGTCACCGGCCGCGTGGTTGCACCCGTTTCAAGCTTTGCGTTCATGGCATTCCTCATCCAATGTTAGTAGGGCGTACCAGGGGGAAACCGCTGGGCACGTCGGACCATTATAAGAAGAGCAGCGGCAAACATCTTTTGAATACGCGACAAGCATTTTCATTTTTGCTCGCCGCCAAAACTTCCCCAACCGGGGTCTGACCCCGGTGAAGCACGCCCACAACCGGGGTCTGACCTCTGATTAGAAATTAATTGCCGAAAAGCTGACAAAAGTGGCGTCCGGCGCACCCGGCGACCGTGCCGGCACGAAAACGTGCGCCCAACGTTGCCGATTCAGAGGCATGATCCGTGGACGATGCGCAATTATTGCTAATCAGAGGTCAGACCCCGGTGTGGACTTCCAATTATTGCTAATCAGAGGTCAGACCCCGGTGTGGAGTTTAGGTGGGTGGGGCGGCGAGTTTGCGCTGGCGTTCTTCGCGCGGGGTGTTGCCGAACAGGGCGCCGAAGGCGGTCGAGAAGTGCGAGCCGCTCGAAAAGCCACACATCAGCCCGACCTGGACGATCGAGTAATGGGTGTCGAGCAGTAATTGGCGCGCGCGCTGCAGCCTCAGCTCCAGGTAGTAGCGCGATGGCAGGCTGCCCAGGTATTGCTTGAACAGCCGCTCCAGCTGGCGCCGCGATATCCCCACCAGATTGGCAATGTCGTCCGTCGACAGCGGTTCTTCGATGTTCGCTTCCATTAAGGTCACCGCTTCGGTCAGCTTGGGCTGCAGCGCGCCGAAACGCGCCTGCAAGGCCACCCGCTGCCGCTCTTCCTTGCCGCGCACGCGGTCGATGCACAGCGTTTCCTTGATGCGCGCCTGGACTCCCGCCCCGAAAATGATCTCGACCAAATTGAGCGCGAAGTCGATGCTGGCCGCGCCGCCGCAGCAGGTGAGCCGGTTGTCGTCGATCTCGAACAGGTTCGGGGTGAACACGGCACGGTCGGCCACCGTGTCGACCTCGGCGTACAGCGCCCACGGCAGCGCCGTGCGTACGCCGTTGAGCACGCCCGCGTCGGCCAGCCACAGCACCCCCGCCCCAACCCCGCCCCAGAACGGCGCGGCGCGGCAGCGCTCGATCAAAACGCGGCTGTTGGCCGGTTTCAGCGAGGCTTGCGCTTCGTCCGCCACCAGCAGCACCAGATGCCAGTGGCGCTGGGCGTCAGCGGCAAACTTGTCGGGACTGCGCACGTCCACATGCAAGCGCTCGGGACCGAGGATCTTGGCAGCCAGGCGCAGCGGCTGGAACAGGCCGGCCCAGGTCAGCGCGTCAGGTTCGCCTGCGTTGATGAGGAGCACGCGCAGCGGTGTTTCTTGCGCCAGGCGGGCGAGTTTGGCTAGTGGCATTGGACGGGCATGGGTGCGTCTGCAAAGTGCGTCATGACAAAAGGACCAGCGCCAGCAAGGCGCCGCGGATTTTCATTGGCCGACTATCATACCGGAGATCAACGAACCTGCCCGGAGCCGGCCGCGCCGCGCAAGGCCGGGCCACGCCAGGCCGGGCCACGCCAGGCCGCGCCAGGCCGGGCCGCGCCAGGCCGGTCCGGCACCGCGCCCGGCCAGCGCCCGCCAAGCCCCCCCCCCCGCCTGCGCGCTGTATCAAATCAGCATCAGTGCGAGGGATACCGGGGCCGCACGGCCCGCATAAGCCCGCGTGCCGCCGTCAAACCGGGCGCAGCCAGCTATAATCACGGCCTATGGGGGAACGTTATTTAAGGAGTGTGCGCTTGCTGGCCGAGTGCCTGCAGAGCTTCGAGCGCTTTTCGGGCGAATCGGTGCGCCAGTGCGGCTTGACGCATGCCCAGTTCGATATCATCGCCACGCTCGGCAATACACAGGGCATGACGTACAAGGAACTGGGCGAGAAAACCTTGATCACCAAGGGCACGCTGACCGGCGTGATCGACCGCCTGGAACAGAAAGGCCTGGTTGCGCGCGAACGCAGCTGCGACGACAAGCGCTCGTTTTACGTGCGCCTGACGGCCTGCGGCGAGGCGGTGTTCCAGGATGTCTTTCCCAAGGTGGTCGAGCACGGCAGGCAATTGTTTTCGTCGCTCTCGGACACCGATTTCGATGCCATCGATGCCAGCTTGCACCAACTGAAGCAAGTGATCGCCAACCATGCCGTTTGCCCCACATCACAACAACACAAGGAAGAAGATTGAAAACGACTCTGCTCGAAGGCAAAAAGCCCGCCCATTTTGACAAGCACATCATCGGCAACCTCCTGCTCAACGTGGCCACGCCGGACGAAGTGCGCCAGGAAAAAATGCTGATCGGCGTGCGCAACGAAGCCGGCGACATCTATCGCCTGATCGGTGCAACCAAGCTGAACAGTTTCATGAATGCAGTCGAGGAATTGTTCGACCTGGGCCTGATCGATGAGTTGCAGGATACCGAAGCAACCCAGGATGGCTGCGACGCAATCTTCAGCGAGCCCTGATCGGCAGGCCGTGTCCGCCAGCCCCCTGACCGGGGCGTCCGGGCGGCGCGTAGATTAATGCTTTAAAGCACGTTTTTACGACAAACACGGCTGGGTTATCGGAGTATAATTTTTTCATGGACAGACTCGAAGCGTACAAGAGCATCGCTGCTCAAGCAAGCCGGGGGGAACTGAGTTTCCCGACCAACGTCGACGCCACGCTCAAGCTGCAGCGCGCGCTGAACGATCCCGACTGTCATGCCGATACGGCGGCCCGCCTGGTACAGGCCGAGCCGCTGCTGGCGGCGCGCACCGTGGCGATCGCCAATTCGGTCGCCTACAACCGTTCCGGCAATGAAGTGACGAATGTGCGCACGGCCGTGCAGCGGGTGGGATTTCGCACCCTCAACGCGCTGGGCGCGGCGGTCATCGTGCGCCAGCTCGACAGCAAAATCACCGAACCGACCCTGCGCGCCAAGGCCAACCAGTTGTGGCAGCACTCGGCCCACGTGGCGGCGCTGTCGCAGGTGATCGCGCGGCGGGTGGCCAATCTCGACCCGGAGACGGCGATGTTCGCCGGCATCGTGCACGAGGTGGGCGGCTTTTACATGCTCTCGCGCGCGGATGAGTTCCCTGGCCTGTTCGAAGGCGAACCGGACGACTGGATCGAACATGGCGAACAGATCATCGGCCGCTGCGTCCTGCAACGCCTGGGCGTGCCGGCACCGGTGATGGCGGCCATCGAGGCGCTGTGGGTGGGCATGCGCGCGCTGCCGCCCGAAACGCTGGGCGACACCCTGTTGCTGGCCAACGACCTGGCTCCCGTCCCCTCGCCCCTGTACGAGCGCGCCGCTGCGACCTCGCGCCAGGCGGCCGCCACCATCGACTTCGTCATCGGCGATGGTACGCTCAACAGCATCCTGGAAGAATCGGCCGCCGAAGTGAGCAGCCTGACCTCGGCCCTGATATAACTTGGCGGCGTGGCGTCCTGCCGCGCCCTGTTTTTCCCCGTGTAGCTATTCCAACGCTTTCCGTCCAGGCAAAAAAATGCCCGCTGTATCAGAGCGGGCGAAGTCCAAAACTAGGGATGTCCTGAAAGAGACAGTTCCACTATAGTCCGCCGTATGCCCCACTTCTGTGCGTAAACGCACACAAGTAGAAAATTCCTCATGGAAACTTCCCTTGTTTTGACAGAAAGCATGCCCGTTGGGGATGAAATCCGACAAAACTTTTCATAATGTTATCGCGACCAGTGACTTCATGAGCAAAACGAGCAGCAACAAGAGCCGGGCCAGCGGTAAAATCACGCTCGCTGCGGTGGCCGCGCATGCCGGGGTATCGGCCATGACCGCCTCGCGCGCACTGAACCAGCCGGCGCTGGTATCGGCGCCCGTGCGCGAGCGGGTCGAACTCGCTGTTGCCGAACTCGGCTACGTGCCGAACCGCGCCGCGCGCGCGCTGGCCTCGGCGCAGTCGAATGTGATCGTGGTGCTGGTGCCGTCGCTGTCGAATGCCGTGTTCACCGCCGTGCTGGAAGGCATCCAGGATGCGGTGGGGTCCAGCAACTACCAGCTATTGATCGGCAACACCCGCTATTCCGATGCCGAGGAAGAAAAGCTGCTGGGTATTTATCTGCAATCGAACCCGGACGGGATTTTGCTCTCCAGCCTGAGCCACAGTGCGCGGGTGACGCAGATGCTGGCCACCTGCGGCGTGCCGGTGGTGTCGATGATGGACCTGGGAAGCGCGCCAGGGCAGGTGTCGGTCGGGTTTTCGCAGTTCGACGCGGGATATGCGATGGCGCGCCATCTGATCGGGAAGGGCTACACCCGCATCGGTTTCATCGGCGCCCAGCTCGACGAACGCACCCTGCGCCGCGCCGACGGCTACCGCAAGGCGATGAGCGACGCGGGCCTGCTTGATGCGCGCCTGGAGCTGATGGTGGGCGAACCGTCGACCATCGCGCTGGGGGCCGAGCTGCTGGGGCGGATGCTGGACCAGGTGCCGGACTGCGACGCGGTTTTCTGCTGCAATGACGACCTGGCGCATGGCGCGATTTACCAGTGCCAGCGGCGCGGGATCGCGGTGCCGGGGCAGCTGGCGGTGTGCGGGTTTAACGATTTGCCGGCGTCGGCATGGATGACGCCCTCGGTGACCACGATCGGCACGCCGCGCTACCAGATCGGGTTCGAGGCGGCCAGCCTGCTGCGCGCGCTGATCAAAGGCGAGACGCCGCCGGTGACGCGGATCGACCTGGGGTTTACGCTGATGGCGCGCGAGAGCGCGTAGGCGTCGGCCCGTCGTCGCCGCCACCTTCCGCGATACCCGCCACCTTCCGTCGTGCCCATTAACCCCGTCGTACCCATTAACCCCGCCGTACCCGCGCCAAGGCGGGTGATCGGGCAATCACGAACCACGCGCTCAGGGCACAAATACATCCAACCGGTACTCCGCCCCCGCCACGATCCCGGTCATGCGCGCTTCCGGCAAAAATTTACCCTCGTACCTGACCATCACCGCCTCCACCTCCGCGCGCTCGACATGCACGCGAAAGCGCGCCCCGCGAAACTCGCGCTCCACATCCATGCGCTGCCACGCGGCCGGCATCTGCGGATTGATCGTCAGCCCGTCCACATCCCCTTTCAGCCCGCACAAGCCCTCGACAATGCAGCGGTACACCCACGACACGGTCCCCGTATTGAACAACTGGCTCGACCTGCCCGCCGTGCGCGGATACTCGCGGTGCGCGCCCCGGTAGTAATTGGGGATGAACACCGGCAGCTGCCCGCGCTGCCGATAGTCGGCATCGTCCGGCCCCGGAATCATTTGCCGCAGCAGCATGTGCGCGCGCTCGGACTGGCCGATGCCGTACAAGCTGAAAATGTAAAAAATCGCCGCGTGGTTGTACACCGCGCCATTTTCCGCCGACCCGGGGTGCTTCTGCGTCACCCGCCCGACATCGTCGCGCATCGCGCTGTACGGCGGCGCGAACATCGTCACGCCATACGGCGAATACAGCTGGCGCTCCACTTCGGCCAGCATGCTGGCCGTCTGCGCGCCATCGGCGGCCCCGCTCAGGATAGCCCACGCCTGCGGATTGAGATAGATGCGCCCTTCCGCATCCGTGCTCACGCCGAACTTCACATCGTCATCCGTAATGCCGCGCGCGAACCAGGCGCCGTCCCACAGATGCGAATTGGCCGCCGCATTCATCGCCGCCGCACCGGCGCGGAAGTGCCGCGCCTTTCCGGCCTCGCCGCATTGCTCGCACACGCCAGCCCACAGCGTGAGCGCGTACGCCGCCGCCAGCGTTAGCCAGCCGGACACGCCGCGCCCCTTGTAGCCCACCATGTTCATCGGATCGCACCAGTCGCCCTGTGCGATGAACGACAGGCCGCGATGATCGCGTTCGGCCAGCAGCCAGTCCATGGCACGCCCGACACGCGCAAACGCACTCTCGCCGCGCCCCTGCGCGTCGGCCACGGTTTCATCGAGCATGGCGTAATCGGCCGTCTCGTCGAGGTAAGCCTGCAAGCATACGGGCAGCCACACGCAATGGTCGGTATGCGGCACCTGGTTGATGTACTTGAGCTCCGCGCCGGCCGCCAGCAGGATCCCGTCGGGCATGGCGCCGGACGCTTCCTGCTGGCTGAGCGCATGCAGGAAGGCGGCCCGCATCACGGATGGACGCACGAAGCTCATGCCCATATTGTCCTGCAGGTAGTTGCGCGTCTGCGGGTCGGTCGTGAGTCGGTTCACGTCGCCGTGGTAGAACACCTGGCGCGGCAGCCAGTGGTTGACGAAATTATCCAGCTCCTTGTCGGGCGTGGAGATGCGCGCGCAACCGCGTCCGCCGGCCACGTAAGCCTGCGCCTGCGCGGCGGCACGGGCGAAGCCTTCTTCGCTCAGCCAGGTGCTGCGCAGGGCCGCGATCTCGGCGTCGTCGAAGGCGGGGCCGAACAGGAAACGGTACGTGCCGGCCGCGCTGGCCGCCAGCGCCAGCCGGTATTGCACCACCGCGGCCGGCGTCTCGTAGCGCGCGTCGCCATTGGCCAGCGCACCGCGCTGCAAGGCTGACGGATCATGCAGGCCGCCCTCCCCTTCAAAGGCGGCCTGGTTGGCCTCCCACGAATCGGGCGCCTGCTCGCACAGGAAGAAGGTCTTGTCCTTGAAGTCCTTGTTCTTGAAGTAGTCGGCCACTTTCTGGTACGGCGTAACGCTGCTGGCGACGATGCCGCCCAGGTCGGCGCGGTACTCGGCCGACTGGTTCATCCACGACATGTACCCGATCGGGAAATACGGCGTCACGCTGATCCTGCGCGGGCGGCCGGACAGGTTGGTGACCTGCAGCGACCACAGTTCGGCCACTGCGTCCGGCGCCAGGCAAAGGCGCAGGTCGATACCGATACCGAGATGTTCGACGTGCCACGCCAGGTCGCTCTGGCCGACCGAGAAGCTGAAACGGTCGACCGCCGCGCGTACCGGCTCGTAGGGGGCCGAAAACAGCTCGCCCGTGTCTTCATCCTTCACGTAAAAGAAGCGGCCCGGATGGTGCGCAAAATAGGCCTGCTCCGGCTGCATGAAGGACTTCGCTTCCATGTTCGGCGCGTGCGCGTATTTGGCCGGCTCCGGCTGCATGAACTGGGCCACCGCGTAACCGCGGCAGGTCACCTGGATCATCATCGTGCGGTTCCACAGGAAGCCGGCGGCGTGCGGCATCGCGGTCGGGCTGCTCAATTCGTAGCGGGCACCGTCGTCGGTGGGGCGTAACATAAAACGTCTCCGGAAATGAATTACAGCGGCGCCTTGCGCGCCATCAGGTCGGCCTGGATGCGCCGCAGTTGGTGGCTGTCGAGGTGATAGAAAAACATGACCGCCACCGCCAGCAGCGCGAACAAGGCCGGAATGACGGACATCAGCCAGACGATGCCCGCTTGCGAGCCGCTCGACTGGGCCGCATTCGGCACGTAGCCGAGCGCCGTAAAGACCGCGCCGATCACGCCCAGCGCCAGCGCCGTGCCCAGTTTTTGCGAGAACGTGGCGGCGGCGAAGGTCATCGCGGTGGCGCGCCGGCCATTGCGCCACTCGTTGTAGTCGGCCGTGTCGGCATACATCGAAAACGCCAGCGGCGACTTCGGTCCCAGCACCAGGCCAAGCGCGATCTGGAGCGCGTACATCGCGCCGATCTGGGTAGCGTCGACGAAGAAAAAGGCCGCGGAGAGCAGCGCGGTCAGCGACATCAGGACCATCATCAGCGTTTTCTTGTCGACCAGGCGCGTGATGACCGGCGTGAGGGCGGCACCGGCGGCAGCGGCGGCCATGTAGGCGGGCAGGAAGGACTTGAGCAGGTCGGGCCGTCCCACCACGTACTTGAAGTAATAGGCGGCGGTGGTGGTGCGCAGGGTGATCGACACCATGATGATCAGCGCCAGGAAAAACAGCACCATCCACGGACGGTTGCCGGCCAGGTCGCGCAGGTCGTCGCGCACGCGCGTTTTTTGGCGGGGCGGCGGCGCGATGCGTTCGCGCGTGTTGAGAAAGGTGAGCGCGAACAGCAGCGAGGCGAGCACGCCCCAGGCCAGCATCGTCAGCTGCCAGCCGCGCCGGGTCGCGTCCATGCCCTCGCCGGCGCCGAAAAAGCTCACCATGCCCGGCGTGGCGGCCGTGACCAGCATGCTGCCCGCGAAAGCAAAGATGAAGCGCAGGCCATTGATGGTGGAGCGCTCCTGCGGCTCGGCCGACATCACGCCGGACAAGGCGTTGTAGGGGATGTTGATGCAGGTGTAGCAGACCATCATGAGCAGATAGGTGGCGTATGCCCAAGCCAGCTTGCCGTCGCCGCCGAGGGCGGGCGTGGTGTAAGTGAGCACGCCGGCGCCGGCCAGTGGCAGCGCCATCCAGACCAGATAGGGGCGGAACTTGCCGAAGCGGGTGCTGGTGCGGTCGGCCACGGCGCCGATCAGGGGATCGGTGAAGGCGTTGATGATTTTCACGACGAACATCATCGACGCGGCGGCGGCGGCCGAGATGCCGTACACGTCGGTGTAGAACATCATCAGGAAGGTCGCGATATTGGCCCAATAAAAATTGAAGCCCATGTCGGCGACGCCATAACCAATTTTTTCGCGCCACGGCAGCGGTGTTGCAATCAACGCAGACTCTCCTCGGTTGCCGGGGACCAGGGCGACGGCACCCGAATCCTATGTTAGCGCTAACATGTGAGCGTCAAGTATGCCCACGCCCGGCATGAGTGTCAATGGAGAAATTGCCTAACCGGGGTCAGAGCTCTGACTAGAAAGATTTCTAATTAGAGCTCTGACCCCGGTTGTAGGGCGATTCGCTGCCGGCTGAGGCGTTATCCGGCTTCGGTGTTTTTCCAGAGGTCGAGCTGGCGGATGCGGTCGAACCAGCGCATCAGGTTGGGAAAGTCGCCCAGCGGCAGGCGGGCTTGTCCCAGGTACATCAGCGGCGCGACGACGGCAATGTCGGCCAGGCTCACGGCCTCGCCCACCAGCCAGTCGCGCTGCGCCAGGTGAGCGTCGAGCACGGCGCCAAGCTTGCGCAGTTCGCCCTCGGCACGTGCCACCTCGGCCGGGTCGGCCTCGCCCATGCCGATCATGCCCTTCCACAGGTTCTCGAACGACAGGATGCTGACCGTCTCGGCGAAATGCTGGCTGCCCCAGAACAGCCAGCGGTTGACGTCGGCCCGCACCCGCGCGTCCTGCGGATACAACTGCTGGCCCGGCGTGATGTCGCACAGGTATTGCATGATGGCGCACGATTCCCACAGCAGGAAGTTGCCATCCTGCAGCACCGGCAGCTTGCCGTTCGGGTTGATTTCGTGCAGGCGCGTGCGGTCGCCTTCGCTCATCAGGTCGACATTGACGATGTCCAGCGGCAGGCCAAGCTGCTCGGCGACCATCAGCACGCGGCGCGCATTCGATGACAGGGAATTATGAAACAGGTGCATGATGCAGCTCCGTGAAAAGTTGTTGGAGCGGCCATGATAGAAGCGAATCCCGTCAGTTTCTGTCAGGAGTCGTCGCTCATGCACATCTCGGCGCGCCAGCGCTTGATGAGCGCGCGCCGGTGTTCCGGATAGCGCTCGCCGCTCGACTCGGCACTGGCGATGCGGTCGATGCGAAAGTGGCGGTTGGCGCCGCGCAGCTCGCACCAGGCGGCCAGCACCCGCGCGCCCTCGAAAAAGGCCAGCGCGAACGGCCACACGGTGCGCTCGGTCGCCACGCCGCCGGCGCCGCGGTAGCCGATGCGCAGCTTGTGCTGGTCGCGGATCGCTTCAGATGGCCGCCGCAGGCCCGGACAATGTTGCCGCTCGCGCCCACGTCGGGCGTGATGCAGGGGAGCACGCCGGCACGCCATCCAGATCGGAGATGGGCGGAATTTGCCGAAGCGGGTGATGTCGCGCGGGAAGAAAGCCTCGTCTGGTGTTACAGCGCCCAGTCGTTTGCCATCAGACGGCCGCGCACGTCCGGCAAATTGCTGTGCTCGATGACGGACGGCCGAGCCAGCAACTCCAGCAAATCGGCTTCGGTGACCCGGGTAGGGATCACAGCGTGGCTGAGCTCGGCCCCACTGTAGCTCATCAGCAGCGGCAAGCTGTCCGGGATGAAGTTGTCGAGGAAGTCGGCGTGATCTTCGAGGTCAAGCCAGAGCCAGGTATCGTCTTGCTTGCTACTCTGCTGCGCCAGCGTGTCGAAAACGGGGCCCAGGGCGCGGCAGGTTTCGCACCAGCTTTCGGCCCCGATGATCAGCACCAGCCGCGCGGATCTGGATTTCAATCGCGCCGCGATGACAGCGGCGTCGTTCCATGGGTCCAAACGGGCAAATGTCATTTTTCCGTACCTCGGGCAATGATCTCATCAAGGGCATCCATCGCAATTATCTGCTCAGCGGTACTGGCGCGTACATTGAAAATCAACCACGATTGGGATAAGTTGAGCGTGTGGGCAGCAAGGGCGCGGATGCACTGCGGCGCGTCCTTGAGTAATGCCAGCGCGCTGGCAAGATCGCGCTGCTGGCCAAGCAGGACGCGCACCCCCTGCAATAGGGAAAACGGCTGCGTTGCCATGTAGGCGGCAAGCGCAGCGTGGTTCGGCTCGGGCAGGCCGTTGTCGGCATCGAGACGGGCTTGCGTTACCGGCCCGCTTGGGGCGAGCGAGACACTGTCATCGTCACTGACTGTCCAACCCATCCTGGCCAGTTCCATTCCAATCAGTGTCTGCCATACCCAACCGGCGTACCGGCTGACACTTGGGTCCCGTATTTTATCGAGTGCGAACGGCAGGTAGGCCAGGTCGCCATGCGCAAGCACCATGGTGAGTGCAATGCGCGTGGGCAGGAGATTAAGCAGATCCGGGAGCTGGGGGGCGCCAATAGGCAAGACATGCGCGAGATACCTGGCCCAACGCTCAAGACGCCGGGATGCCTGCTGGCGAAACCATCCGCTTGATTTATCAAATTCAGCAGTTTGTTCAAGCAAACATGCCGCCAGGACAGCGACTGCCTGCGCTTTCAGATCGGTGTTCAGGCAAGCAATGCTCGTCTCTGCCCGAACCTGGAGGTCGTCGTCCAGCATGGCGATGCCCAGCAAATCAAGCGCGACAGCGTGGTCCTCATGCGTGAGCGCGGCCCGACAGGCTGCGGCACGAATGTGGGTGTTAGCATCCTCGAAGTAGGCGCTCAGTTTGCACGCGAGCGCGGAATGCGATCCGGCGCCACGCAAGGCGACCGCACGCAAGGCCGCCACTTTTTGCACTGGCTTTGCTGGCCGGGCAGACCATTTGGATATCAGGCCGATCGCTTGATCTTCGGGCAGGTGAAGCAAAGCCGAAACGAGGCTACGAACCATCCCGTCAGGCTGGTTCTGGACGCGCTCAACCAGGGTGTCGAGCGGATCGGTGAGGCCTAACTTACTGGCAAGGAAGACGCACGTGAATAAGTTTCCGCTCTTTTTCCAGCGATCAAACATGGATACGCAATGTTGAAATCCCGGCAGGCCAGCTATGGCAAGGCCATCCAGATGCGCGGCGAGCAGGTTTTCCGTGCGGATCTGGTCATCGAAGCGCCAATGATAGGAGCGTGACGCGCTGTCCAGCTGGGACCAGTAAAAAGCTGCATCGTCGGCATGGCGAACCAGTATGGGACCGATCACCGGAAATTCTCTATCGTGCATTTTCAAATGAATTGATTTCTAATTAAAAATTGAAAAATATGTATTTTGCGATTTCCCGAAAATGAGCGCGCACTTAAAAAATGACAGTCCATTTTCCTGCCTGGCAGTACGAGGCACCGCTATACCCGCCGAGCAACAAGGTGCCGCCCTTGACGGACATATACCCAGATGCGACCTTTACTTCGTCGCTAACGTCAGCAACCTCGAGTTTATCATTTTCGATGGTCCACAATCCGTAGTCGCTGGTGCACCAGACTTTACCTTCATACCAGACCATGCGATTAAAGGGCAGCGTCATTGTGTCATCGTGAATTTTTGTCCACTTGTTGTTGCGGCCTTTAAACGTCGTTCCGCCATAGCCGCTGATATAAACAAATCCGTCTCCTGCACAGCAAACAGAATATAAATCGATATTACTGGGAAAGTGTACCTGCGACCAGATTTTCCCATCAAATTTCCACACGTCGCCTTGCCTGCCTACGCCATAAATTTCAGACCTGCTAAAGCCATCGATATCAAGAAATCCGGCTGTATTCCATTCTGTATCAGACGAATAGCTCATGCCTTGGGTAAGCGAGATCCAGTTATTTTTACCTTCACGATAGCCGACCGACCGGCCGGTGCCGGCTACATAGAGAACACCTTCAATCGTGCGCAGCCGGGTAATCGCGCCGCGCTTTACACCCGTCTCTTTCCATTTTTTCAGTGGTTGTTCGATCTCATCGTCGCCGCCACCTAGTACATAGACGTTTCCTTGCATGTCAGTCCCAACGAATTGTTGTTTGGGCACATCACTTACACCTGCCATAATATGGGAAAAACCGTCCAATTCTGTGTCTGTCCATCGTTCGTCCGGCGGATCATCACGGGCATAACAGACGATTCGGTGTTTTAGCGCGTTGGATGCGGGATGGCCCTCGTCCTCCGACCAGTTCGGACACTTTGTATAGTCCTCAGCCAAAGAAAAATAAAAGACATCATCGCTGCGCACGACACAGTCGACAATCTGATAACCCTTAAAGCATGTCGTTATACACATCTTTTTTTATAATAAAATCAACGACTTGCGCCTGACATCGGTAGGGCGCCGTCGACATGAAACGACAGAGAATCAGTGCGGTTGATCTTAAAATACCCGCATTTCGCTTAATTTTTAGGCAAAACCTCATGGAAATCGCCGCCCCGGGTTGAAATGACGTTGCGCGGAAAAAGATGTGTATAACGATATGCCCTTAAAGCTATACTCAAAATCACTGTCAGAAATTTCCATTGCAGCTTTCCACGGACGCGTGCTTAAAAAATGACAGTCCATTTTCCTGCCTGGCAGTACGAGGCACCGCTATACCCGCCGAGCAACAAGGTGCCGCCCTTGACGGACATATACCCAGATGCGACCTTTACTTCGTCGCTAACGTCAGCAACCTCGAGTTTATCATTTTCGATGGTCCACAATCCGTAATCACTGGTGCACCAGACTTTGCCTTGATACCAAACCATTCGCTTGAAAGGCAGCGTCATGGTGTCATCATGAATTTTCTTCCACTTGTTGTCGCGGCCTTTGAAGGTAGCTCCTCCATAGCCGCTAATATATACAAATCCATCTCCTGCACAGCAAACGGAATATAAGCGGATATTACTGGGAAAATGCACCCGTGCCCAGGTTTTTCCATCAAATTTCCACACATCGCCTTCACCTCCTACGCAATAAATTTCAGACCTGCCAAAGCCATCAATGTCTCGAAAGCCACTCGTGCTCCGATCAATATCGTATGAATAACTTATGCCTTGCGTAAGCGATATCCACTGATCTGGACCTTCGCGATAGCCGACCGACCGGCCGGTGCCAGCTATATAGAGAATGCCCTCGATTGTGCGTAGTCGCGTAATCGCGCCACGGGCGACACCATTTTCCTTCCCGCTTTTCAGAGGCTCCTCAATGTCATCGTCGCCACCACCTAGCACATAAATATTTCCTTGGATGTCAGACCCAACGAACTGCTGTTTCGGCACCTCACTGACACCTGCCACGATATTTGAAAACCCTTCCAGTTCCGTGTGTGTCCATCGCTCATCCGGTGCAGCATTACGGGCATAACACACGATACGGTGCAACAACTCGTCCGATGAAGGACCCTCACCGCCCTTCCAATCAGGGCTCTTTGTATAGTCCTCCATCAGGGAAAAATAAAAGAGGTCATCGCTGCGCACAACACAGTCGACAATCTGATAACCCGCAAAATTGTATTCAAAATCACTTTCGGAAATTTCCATTGCAGCCTTTCTATGATTTATTCCCTTGCTTGGGTTTTGTTTTCTTACTGACCTTGGGTTTTGCTTTCTTGCTCGCCTCGCTTTTTTCTTTCACCTTGGGCTCCGGCTTGCCCGGATTTGGCTTCAATTGCGAGCCCTCCTTACATTCAAGCGTATCTTTATAGTATTTATCGAGCTGGGCTTGTAGACATTTTTTCGAGCAATGCGGATTCGCCTCCCGCACAGCGTCGATTCCAAGCCCACTCGCCTCTTTATAGGAAATCGTTGGAAGCCCATTTTTCTTATATTCGTCGATCGAGAGTTCCAATGCAGTATGCGCTACACCATGACTTCCAACATGGTTGTTCGTGCCCTCCAGACATATGGTTGGCGCAGTTCTATAATCGTATTCTTTTCCGCATGGATTACCATCGACCTCAAACATCGCGCTGGGGACAATGTGGTGGCCGGTTTGTCCCGGGCAACATCCGTTGCCTGTCGTGGCCTGATCCTTTGAATCGTCTGTTGCCTCATACGGCACCAAGGAACATTTTCTGGCTTGGATGCACGGATTATGATTCGCCTTTTGTGTCATCATTTCCGCGACGACAGAAGAGGCGGTGGTTGACTGTTTGTCTTTTGACAGCAAATCCTGAATTTTACCCAGTTTCGGTTCGAGTAATTTGTACTTCGCCATCAGCTCATCTTTGATGTTGAGGGCAGCGATAGCAACCTTCCCAGCAGTCCAAGCTCCGTCGACAAAGTTCCAAATGGTGGTTCCCACCATCACAACTTCCCCTACAACCGGAACCACGAGCGACACTGCGGCGGCGCCAGTTCGCATTGCGGCTTTTTGCCCGTAGGCTAAGGCTGTATCTTTTGCCAATTCAATAACTTTTGCGCCTCCGCTTTCAAGTATGGCTTTGGCTTCCTTTTTTAGATCGTTTTCGATCTTTTGCAACTGTTCAGTAAAATGTTTGAACTCACCCGTTCCCATGGGTTTCAACCAAAGGCCGTCGCAATGCTCGTCCATCCACTGGGTATCGGGCTTGTCCTTATCATAGCCGTATTCTTTTTTAACCGTATCCTGAACAGTATCCAACGCGTTGTGGATCTTCTCCGACAACTGGCCCAACTTTGAATTCGTCTTAGGCGTCGCTTCCGATGATTTTTTCGACTCCGCTTTATCTTCGTCGCAATGCTTCTTGATGGCACTAGTTTCTTTTAGACAGTAGTGCCTTACCGTCCGATTGCTGAAGTAGAACATTGGACCGGTGTTAGTATTGCCAGCCTTGCCTTTGTCGCGATATCGTTTTGCTGGTTTGCCGTCTTGAGGTTTGGACGCAGGTTGTCCTGCATCGCTTTTATCTTGCGAACTTTTCCCTGTTCTGCTCTTCCGGACCCAATTCATGCGCGCCTTTACTTGTGATTATGAGTCATCGGATCGAAGTGGCGGCAAACGTTCAGGCTTTGAACTTTGACGTTGACCGACCAATCGATAAAGACTGCCTTGCCCTTGATCACGCCCGTGGCAATACCCTTTTGAAACGCCTGAGTCGCCGGCTCATTTCCCGTGCTAGTGGAAAAATAGGAAACATCCTTCAATGCAATCGGCGAATTTTTAATAAATACCGTGGTCGACCCGTTGTCGAGATCGCTGGCAAAAGAAGTATTCGGATACGGAATCGGTAGCGGACCGGCAGGCGGTCCGGGCGGACTCATGCAGACGTCACTGGGCATCAGGGTCGATTTTCCGTCAGCCGCCTGGCAGCAAATCTCATTGTCGTTAGCATAAACACCGGTAGTCATGATTTTTCCTGTTCTTTATTTTAGCGATAGTCAACCACGATGGCCGACCGCCTACCATTGTCAGAGGCAAAATGTACAAGGCCGCAATCGCCCGGTTCATCCCGCATGCCCGCCAGCGAACCAAGGTAAGCCAAGGTTGCCGTAGCGGCCGCCGCACCGGTCTCGCCGATCGAATCCGCAATATGCAGGACCGGCACCCCAACGCCATCTTTCAGCATGATGCGGGCGAAGGCATTCGCCGCTTCCTTGACATAAAACTGTTCACCATTCTGGTCGCTCATCCGAAATGCAAGGGCCGATGGTTTCACGCCGGCACTCCCGAGCGCCGTCCTGATTGCCTTGGTCAGCCCAACAGCCCGGTTCGGAATGACGCCGTCGATCAAGGCTTCTTCGGTTTCTGCTCCGGCGCCGGTGATGTGCAAGCCGGTCGAGTCGCCATCGCCCAGGCTGAGCAGCAAGGCTGCCGCCGCTTCGCCGGGAATAAAACCGTCGGAATTGGCCGGACACAAGATACGATCCTGATTCAGGAAATAGCGGATGGTGTGCACATCGAGCAAGCAGTCGGCCCCGACCACCAGAACATGTTTAACTCCACCGGCACGCAGCAGGTTCTGCGCATGAATCAACGCATCTCCAATCGCGGCGCGGCCTTGCGGAAAGACCGCGGAACCTGCCTGGAACGATGCACCAAACTGCTCCTCGACCTTGCGATAAAGGCTGTTGTATTGCTCGGTTCCACTGTGCGGACGGCCGCGTTCGGGGGCGAGCAAAAGCAAGGCGGTATGGTCGGCATCGATCGGATCCTGTGCGTCGTTGCAGTCTGCGATCGCATACTGGATCAGTTCGGCCAGGCGTTCCGGCCCCCATTGATCATCGAGCGGCAATTGCGCTACCAGCAGAGGCTTCCCGCTCCCATCAACAAACATGCTTTCTTTAAAATGATCGATACGCGCACGCAGGGCGCACGATGCGGCCGCCAGCGAAAAGCCAACCGCGCAACATAAGCCCGACGATTTGACGACCAGAGGCGCCCATCCCAGATGATCACTCACTTGTTTTCTTTCTTATTTTCGTTCCACATATGAATCGAGTTAGCCGCAATTGCCACAGCCGCCATTACCCGATGTCTTCTGGTGCCACCATTCCGTGTTGACCGGCCCGACAGCGATTGTCTTGAATTCCTGAACGCGGCGGTTGATCGGCACGCAAGTCCTCCACACCACGCTAAATCGCATCTGATCGGGCTCGAAGTAGAGTGTGTCCGCCACCGCTTCCGGCGTATCGGCGCTGTAGTCGTGGCGCAGAATCTGTACCTTGACCGCGTCCAGCTTGGGGAGCTTGAAGCGCACATCCGGGCGGCCCGCCATCATGTTGCGCAGAACGATGGCTTCGCCGCCGACGGGATACGGCATCTGCTGGTCGACCGGCGCGCACTGATGGAATTGTTCATCGAAGTCGTCCGGCAGGAACGGAAAAACCTCTTCCTCCCAGTGCTCATCGTAGGTACCGCCGTAACGTGGACGTGGCAACCAATGCCGTGCAATGGCGGAAAAGGCGATCGGCGCCTGATTGCCGTGCGGCTTGCGCACCGGATCGTCAAGCGCTTCCAGACTGGGAGCCGGCGCACCGTCAATCTCGTCCGTTGCGCGGGAGCCATACCAACCGATGCCCGCCGGATTGGCGGGGTGCGATTCGGTCAGCATCGCGTCGGCTCGGCTAAAAGCCTTCTTGTATTGACGGCTTCCTCCCAGCGCAAAACCAAAATGCAGTGGCGTGGAAGTGACTGGTTCGGCGCTCGACAGCGACACCATTCCCAGCCGCTTTTTCCAGTGACGCGGCCCATGTGCCTTGAGTCCCTTGCGCAGCGGCCCGACCTGCCACGCCACATCGATTTCCCGCGCCGGCAGGCCATCCGGCGAGTGGGCCGAGGCGTTAAAGATGACATCGCAGCGCGGCTTGAAACGCGCCATGTCCGAACCGTACAGCATGGGACTGTTTTCGGGATCGCCAGCAAAGATATCCGACTG
The DNA here is from genome assembly GCF_011682175.1 of Massilia frigida. Lineage (GTDB taxonomy): Bacteria > Pseudomonadota > Gammaproteobacteria > Burkholderiales > Burkholderiaceae_D > Telluria_A > Telluria_A frigida. The sequence continues at coordinate 1,548 of NZ_WHJG01000055.1, read as the reverse complement.
TTCAATTGGCTGCGGTGGAAGGGGCTTTGGCCGCTGGCCGGTTCCCGGAATTTGCCACGTCGATTTTGCGATAACCACCAGATGCTCGCGGCCTTTGACATCAAGTGCGCAATTTATTTCGACAGCGAGATATTTCGATCCGACGATGATTTCCAAAATAGTGCCTGCGTTAATTGATGTTGACCGAGCCGCCGAGAATGCGCTGCGTGGCGCTGGCATGACTTGTTATGTAGGTTCCACGAAGTTCGATGCGACCGTCCGCGCTGAGAATCAGCGCAGCCTCGCCGCAACGTAATTCGATCTCACGGGCCGCCGTCATGGTGACCTTTTCGCCATCAAGCAATACATCGGTCGTATCGCGCGGCAGGCTTGCCTGCTGGCCGGGCAATAGCGCACCCAGGATAATCGGCCGCATGGGATCGCACGCTTCAAAGCCAAGCGCGACAGCCTGGCCAATTTCCACAGGCTGCGCCAGCACCCGGGCCGGTACGCCAGTTAGACCAAACGACGGAATGCCGACCAAGACATGACCGTCGGGTGAAAACGCTTCGACGTGGCCGATTGCAATGCCCTCCGCACGCGCGTTGCGCGGCAACGTCTGGATGAGCACTTCTTGCAGTAGCTGTTCTGCATCGCTGAGCTGTTTTTCAACAGGCTCGGCATGCGCTGCCGATACGGCTTGAGGGGTGGGCTTCATCAATTCTCCAGGATTTGTTTGGCTGTCAAAGTCATGTCGCCATCGGCCCGGAACTCCTGCGTGTCGGTGGTCCCGACCAGGAAGGTGTGACCGTGGAATTCGATGGTGCCGTCTTTCTTCATGATCATACTGGACTTCCCGACGGTGATCGTCAGCTCGTCGCCCGCGGAAATCGAGATTTTTTTGCCTACCTGGGTCGATTGGTTAGTCCCGACCACCGTCGTCATCACCATGCCCACGTTCAGGCTATAAGCCATCCCGACGTTTTCCATACGTCCCATGCCCACGTTCTGCATATAGGCCATGCCAATGGTTTCGGTCTTGAACTTGGTCACATTGATCGACCAGCTCTTGCCAATCGAATCTTTCTCGTTCTTGGCCACCGACTTGGTACGATTGCCCCCGATATCGATTGTCTCGTTCTTGCCGACATCCTCGGTGCGGTTGTCCCCAATGCTGATTTTCTCGTCGTGGTCGACCCGCTCGGCGCGGTTATTGTGAATCGTAATCGTCTCGTCCTTATCCACCACCTCGGTGCGATTCCGATGAATCGTGATCGTCTCGTCGCGGTTCACCGTCTCGGTCCGGTCGCGCTTGACCAAAGTCGTTTCGTCGCGGTCGATGGTTTTGCGCCGGTCATTGCCGACCCACTTGTCCTCGTCATGCTCAACTTCAGTCAGCTGATCTTTTTCGGCGTGAATCCATAACTGCTCTTCGCCTTTTTGTAACTATTCAGCCGCTACGCAGTTGGCCTGATCGGATCGCCAGCAAATGCACGGCGCAGCACTTCCAGCATGCTGTGCCCTTGTTTGCGTAGGGTGTCGAGGCAGGAGCGGATGGTGCAGAAGTTA
>NZ_WHJG01000054.1 GCF_011682175.1 Massilia frigida | reverse complement strand
CCCGAACAGGACCGTGAAACGATTTTACGCCGATGATAGTGCTGCAACCAGTGTGAAAGTAGGTTATCGTCAGGCTAGTTATAAGAGAAAGACCCCGGTAAGCCTAAGCGCGCTCAAGATCGCGCTTGGTGCAAGCCGGGTTTTTTTTCGTCCGCAGATTCGTGGCGTCTTTCCCCCATCCATACATCAACCGTACAACAACAATTGGTGCTCGCACGCGTCATTTGTTCGTCATGTCATCATCCTGTCATATTGCCGTCATATGCTGGAGCCCATAAAAACAAGAATAAGGCGGACACAATGAGCAGCAACAGGAACCAGAACACCAACTTCCCCTCCCCGCGAACGCGCCCGACACCGCGCGACATGCAGGTGGCGGCGGACACTCCCCCCACTCCGTGCGCGAACGTGACCCGTTCTGCGCAATACGATATCAAAGGCATCCCATCGGATGCCTTTTTTTTCGCCCCTGCCACAGGCCAGGCGCCGGCCTTGGACGCCGGCAGCCGCACGCACATTCAAATCAACCAGGAGACAACATGAAAAACGCCGTGAACAACGACACTGGCCCGGTCACCGAACAGCAGCGCATCTGGGCAGTGCGGATTGCCGCGGGAGTGGCCGGGACCGCGGTGCTGGCTACCCTGGCGCCCATTATCTGGGGCGCCGTCAGCGCCGGCTTGGGCTTGATCGCTCTCGCGCTGATCGGCGCTGTCGGTGTCGCGCTATTCCAGGCCCTCCCGCTGTTCGGACAAAAGCTGGAAAACCGCTTGCTGGCGGCGCGCAAGGCGGAGGCCCGCGCCAATCCGATCGAACAGCTGCAGAATTTTCTGCTGCAAAAGCGCCAGCGCGTAGTGGCCTTCAAAAAAGCGGTGGTGAACATCGGTGCCCAAATCAAAAGCATGAGCGACATGATCGAGGAGCGCAAACGCCAGAAGCCCGGCTACGACGCCAGCCGCCAGGAAAATGCGGTCAAGGCCATGAAAGATGCGCACGTCCTGCTGGTCGTGAAATACAAAAACGCCGAACTGGCGCTGGTGCAGTTGAGCGAAGTCGTCGAAGACAAGAAATTCGAATGGCGCTTCGGGCAGGCAGGCCAGGCCGCGATCCAGAACCTGAACGCCACCAGCGGCCAGGAACTGCTGAACCAGATGCTGGCCGACGAAGCCTTCGACAGCGTACGCGACAACTTCAACCTGGTGTTCTCCGAACTCGAAATGGAAGCGGAAAAACTCAGCAGCGCAAAGGAGCTGTCGTTCGACGACGGCATGTCGATCGACCTGAGTGCGATCGGGATTGGCAGCACTGAAAAAGTAAGGAGGTAATCGATGTTCTGGAAATGCATCCGCTGGGGCGGCACGCTGATCGTGGTCTTGCTGGTACTTGCCGCAGCCTTCCTGGCGCCGCATAACGACGACACAGCAACCCCGGTCCAGCCGGTCGGCCCGCAAGCGCAGCCAAATAAAAACTTCAACTTCTAAAAAGGCACATATGAAAACCCGCGTAATGATCTCCCTGATGTTCGGACTGACCGTATCGGCCGCGCAGGCGGCCAAAATGGATGGCGCTCCGGCAGCCCCCTGCGAAGGACTGAAAGTGGCCACCGGCCCGGCCGGCAAAGGCTATTCCAAACTGTTCGCCGACCTGGTGCGCGTCTCCAAAAACACCATGCCGCTGTGCGAAGTCAATACCGAAGGCGGCCTGGATAACCTGACCACGCTCTCGATCAAGAAAGCCGATGTCGGCATCGTGCCGATGGACGCGCTCAAGAAAATGGCCGAAGGCGACGCCAATATCGCTTCCCTGATGGTGGTGGCGGCATTGAACAGCAACTACCTGCACATCGTTACCTCCGCCAATGGCCTGATTCTGGAAGGACCCAAGAAATACGGCGTGCTTAAAGGCGATACCAGGACGGTGCGCATCACCAAGATGTCCGAGCTGCGCGGCGCGCCGGTCGCCCTGGTTGGTTCGGCCCAGCTGATGGTGCGCCAGCTTGATAAGGTCCTCGGCTACAACATGCGCTACATCGATGTCGACAGCGACGCCATCGCGTTTCAAAAAGTGCTCTCGGGCGAGGCCTACGCAGCATTCTCGGTCGCCGGCTGGCCGCACGGCCAGATAACTCGCCTGGCGCCGAACAGCGGGCTGACCCTGGCTGGCTTCGACGTCCCGATCAGCAGCCCTTACAGCGTGCGCCCGTACAGCTACAAGAACATCGGCGTGTACAACGTGCAGGCGCTGGCGGTACAAAACGTACTGGTCACGCGCCCGTTCAACGGCGCAAAAATCGGCGATGTCGCCGCACTCAGGAACTTGCTGGACCGCGAACTGCTGGAACTGAAGGATGGGGATTTTGAACCGGGCTGGAACGAGATCAAATCGTTCGAGAGCAAGGTCGAGTGGCCGCGCTTTGCCGGCCTGCCGCTGCCGGCCAAAAAGAAGTAATACAGGATTGTCCGACTAGCGCGCAAGCCCGCTCCGGCGGGTTTTTTTAACGCCCGCATCCCCTCAAAACGATAAAGCCGCGCGAATCCATGAAGGATGCGCGCGGCCCGAACCGCTCACCGTGAACTGGCGATTATTGCGGCTTGTACGTCACTGTCAAGGTATAGCTCGACGACGTATAGCCGTTCAACAGCACGTACACATCGCCATTGGCGGTCATGTTCACCGTGCACTTTTCCGTGCTGGTGGCACCGTCCGATTTGCAGGTGTAACTCGAGGTGGTCGGCACCGAGGTTCTGCGCACATACAGATCCGTGTCGCCGGTACCGGTGGTGGAGGAGACCACCGTACCGATGGCGGCCTTGAACGGGCCGAAGGTTTTCTTCTGGCCCGAGGTCAGGCTGCCGGTAAAGGTTTCGGTCTTGTCGCCGCCGCCCACCACCGCGCCATCGCTACCGAGTTCAATGGCGAACGATGCTGCCAGGCGCGCGAATTTGAGCGAGTGATTCGCCTGGCCGCCGGCATTGGCGAAGGTGTCGTTGACCGTGTGGATATACCGGTTCGACTGCGACATCGTCGTCTCGAACGGCATCGACGCGTAATAGCCCTGCGCGGTCCATGACGCGTGGTCCGAGCAGCCATAACCGCACCTGTCGTAGCCGATGGTCAGGGTCGGCTGATAAGTGGTGATCAGCTTGGCGACAAAGTCGTTCTGCAGGCTGTCGGTGTAATCGGTATAGATATAAATATCGTTGGCCGAGCCTTTGTAATTGGTCATGTCCAGCTGCATGACGCCGACCACATTCACATTATTGGCCTTGAAGTTCTGGGCAATCGCTTGCGAACCGCGCAGGCCCACTTCTTCGGCGGCATAACCGATCATCTTGATGGTGCGGCGCGGCTTGTAGCCGTTGGCAATCATCGAGCGCAGCACTTCGGTCATGCTGGCGATACCCGATGCATCGTCATCGGCGCCAGGTGCGCGCGAGGTTTCCCCGGTGCCGGAACCGACCGTCGAATCGAGGTGGCCGCCGAGCACAATCACCTCGGACGGATTATCGGTCCCGGTAATGGTCAGTATCACCGATTTCTGGTTGTAGCCGCTGTGCGTGAATTGCGTCACCGCGATATCGGCGCGGCCGGTGGCCATGCCGGCCCATTTTTGCTTGAGCCAGTTGGACGCGTCGGAGCCGCCCGTGGTCGTATAAAAGCGGTTGGTGAACGAGGACAGCTCGGTAATCGTCGTACCGATATTGCTGGCCTGCATTTGCGACAGGACCGGCGTTACCAGGGCCTGGTTGTCGATCACATAGCTCGGCCGCGCGAGCGTGGCCAGGGTGGCCGTGCTGGCGGGCGCCGCCAGCTTGGCCAGAGCGCGTTTGCCCTCGGCTTCGGTCTCGTGATACATGTACCCGCCACAACGCTTGAGCTCGTGGTGGATCGATTCGTTCAGTTTCAGCATTTCTTCTTCGTTCACTTGCACCAGGTGAACTCTTTCCGAAGCGACGAGGCCAGCCTGGTCATTGGTCCTCACAACCTGACTTTGGCGGGCAAGCGCTTGCGGCGCTACTTTCTGCAAATGCGTGTAGGCGGTGTCGCCCACCGTGATCCATCCTTTGCCCGGGGTGGCGGCAATGGCACTGGTGCTTGCCATCAGCCCGGAAATCAGGACCGCAAGCAGGGCAGGCATCGCACGACGCTGAAATTGGTGCACTTGGTTCTCCATCGGATTTTCCTTTTTTATAGATGGGCGTTGTAGCCCATTTGTCGAGCGATGGCGTGACCGGTGGGTCAGACGGCGCTCATCCAAAAAACGATGCAGCCGGAATTGGCCGCAGCGGTCGGATGCCTGAACTGCATAAACCGTATGCTTACTTTGAAAAAAATATTATCACGAGGAAGCGCCGCACAACGCAGAGTGTCGGATTATGTTCACAGTAAATATATATATAAATCAATGGCTTACGGCAATTTTGTATCCTCTAAGCATGAGCCGTTAAGGTATGGAACTGCCGAGCTCGATTGCAAAGGCGGCCGCCAGCCGGGCGAACTTGAGCGCGTGCACGGCCTGTCCGCCTGAGTTGGCGAAGGTATCGTTCTTGCTGTGAATATGCGGATTGGCCTGGGCCAGCGAGGACTCGAAAGGCATGGACGCGGGGTAGCCTTCGGCATGCCAGGATGCATGATCGGAGCAGGCATACCCGCAGGCGTCGCTGCCGACCCGCACCCCTGGCAAATAGGTCGCAATCAATTTTTTGAGGAATTCGTTCTGCTCCGCATTGGTGTAATCGCGCAGCAGATACATATCGTTGTCCGAACCCTTGTAGTTGATCATGTCCAGCTGCAGCACCCCGACCACCTGGATGCCGGCCTGGCGGAACGCGCGCGCCAGGTCTTGCGAACCGCGCAAGCCCACTTCCTCGGCCGCGTAGGCGATCAGCTTGATGGTGCGGCGCGGCCGGTACTTGCTCTCGCTCAGGGCGCGCAGCACCTCGCTCAGGCCGGCCACGCCGGACGCATCGTCATCGGCGCCGGGGGCTTGCGGCGCACCCTGTTCCTCCAGGGCGTGCGTGTTGATCGAATCGAGATGGGCGCCGATCACGACCACCTCATCGGCCAGGTCGGACCCGGCAATCGTGGCGATCACCGATGCCTGCGGGTATCCCGCGTGCGCGAACGTCTCCACCAGCACCTTGCCGTGACGCGCGCTGATGGCAGCCCAGTCTTGGCGCAGCCACTCCGATGCGCGCGCCCCATGCGCGCTGTCGTAGAAGCGGTCGGGGAAGGCCGCCAGGCCCGCGATGCTGCGCGCGATCTGTTTCGCCTCCATGCGCGCAAGCAGCGGCGCGACCCTGGCCTGGTTGCCGATCGCGTAGGCTGGCTGCACCAGGCCGGGCAAGGGCGCCGCCACCCCCTGCGCCAGGCTGCGCTGGGCACTGGCTTGATCGGCGTGAAACATGAAGCCCCCGCAATGCCCGAGCTTGCCATGCAGCAGGCGCGCCATCCGCCCCACATCCTGCGCCGGCACTTCCACCAGCACCACCGGCGCGCTACTTGCCGCCGGGGCGGCGGCGGGAGCATGCAAGCGCATGGCCGGCAGGGCAGGGCGCAGAAGATGATAAGCCGCTGCGTCCACGGTCAGCCAGCTGCTCTCGGCCAGCGCGCGCGGCGCCGCCGCCAACAGGATCGCCATGATCAGAATGCGCATCGCCATGCCTCCTTCTGCCCGATGGAAAAAGCTTACTGCGCCTGTTCAGTAAAAGTTCAATTTCAAACGCAGGAAGCTTGATCTTCGTCAAAAAGCGATGTCATCCGCTGGTCATCCTCGCTCAGTACACTCTGGCATTTTCGACCGATCTACCTGATGAGGCTTGCATGAAGCTTCTCCCGCAACTTTCCCTGATCGCGGCTGCGGCCTGCCTTGCGCTGGCTGGCTGCGGTGGCGGCAGCGACACCGTCCGCACCGGGCCCGCCGCACAAACCGGCGTGTTTCTCGATGCCGCCGTGGAAGGGCTCGACTACGTTGCCGGCAGCAGTGCGCGCGCCACCACGAATGCCCGTGGCGAGTTCTCCTGTATAGTCGGCGAAACAGTTGCCTTCAGCATTGGCGGGATGGCATTAGGCAGTGCGAGCTGCGGCACGCTGTTGACGCCGCTGTCGCTTTCGGGAGTGACCGACGTGACCGACCCCAAGGTAGTGAACCGCTTGCTGGCGCTGCAATTGCTCGACGAGGATAACGACCCGTCCAACGGCATCAAGCTCGCTGCCGACGCAAAAGCGGCGCTGGCCGGCAAGACCCTCGATTTCAGCGCGGCCGCGCCCGCCTTTGACGCCGCGCTGGCCGGCAAGCTGGCTGCCGCCGGCAGTGCCTATGGCGGCCGTACCATCGACGCCGACCGCCGCATGCTGGTGCGCGAACACTTCGAAGACACCCTTGCCGCGGCCATCGGCACGCCAGCCGTCGAACGCTTTACCCAGTCCACGCCACTGGGCAATGTGGCCGCCAGCGTCACGCGCTACCAGGTCGGGGCGTCGGCTGCTTTCCACGTCCCGTACGAAGGCGCCAACGCGGCCGTGAAGGCGGAATTTCCGCGAGGCTTACTGCCATCCTACGGCTCCGGCCTCGCCTTCAAGGGCAAGAATGCCAACGGCGAGCTGGAGTTCTACGGCTTGACCGACCGCGGCCCCAACGGTGACGGCCCCAACTTGCCCGCACCCGATGGCAAGGGCAGCATGGGCAGCAAGATTTTTCCGTCGCCCAGCTTCACGCCATCGATCGGCGTGTTCACCATCGGCAAAAACGGCGCCAGCCTGACTGCCAGCCTGCCGATCAAGGTCGCGCCCGGCGTCAACGCCTCCGGCCTGCCGGTACCGGCCGGATCGCTCGGCAACTCGGCCGAAATCCCCGTTTTCGACGCCATGAAGTTCGATCCCGCAGGCAAGGCGGTCTTCAACGCCGGCGGCATCGACAGCGAAGCCATTGCCCTCGACGCGCGCCGCGACGCCTTGTGGGTGACGGACGAGTACGGCCCCTTCCTGCTCAGGATCGACGCAGCCAGCGGCATCATCCAGGCCAGGTACGCGCCGGGCAGCGGCCTGCCCGCCATCCTCGCCAAACGCCGCGCCAACCGGGGCATGGAAGGCATGGCGTTCGACAGCGCCGGCGACAGGATCCACGCCTTCCTCCAGAGTCCGCTCAGCGATGGCACGGCGGCCTACGCCGTGACCGGCAAGAATGAACAGGTCGAGCGCTTCGCCCGCTTCACGCGCTGGATCGAGTTCGATCCGGCAAGCGGCGCGACCACCCGCATGTTCGCCTATCCGCTCGACCCCAGGGACTACGCCGACGGGCGCACCGGCAACGCCAAGCTGGGCGACATGGTCGCCCTGGGCAATGGCAAATTCATCGTCATCGAGCAGGGAGCCGGTCCCGGCGGCAAGGTATTCAACAAGCTGATGCTGGTCCAGATCGGCGACGCCAGCAATATCCTGGCGCCCGCCTACAAGCCGGACAGTTCCGACCTGGAAAAAAGCAGCATGAGCGGCAGCGCCGTCAATGGCGCCAGCTGGGCCGGCGTAACACCCCTGAAAAAGGCCTTGCTGCTGGACTTGAACGCGATCGGCTGGCTGGCCGAAAAGGCCGAAGGGCTGGCCCTGGTTGACGACACCACGCTGGCGCTGAGCAACGACAACGATTTCGGCATGGTCACCCGGATCACTGGTCTCGATGGCAAGACGGTGGCCGATGCCGACGTCACCAAATGCAATGTGAGCGCCGCCGGCGTCCTCATCACCAGCAGCGCGCCGGGCTGCGCCGAGGGCAACACGATTCGCGTCGGGCGCGGCGCCGACAAGGAACGGCCGAGCCGCCTGTGGCTGATCAAGTTCGACAAAGCACTGTCGTCCTACTGATCCGCCAAAGAAAAACGGCGCCCGATTCGCATCGGGCGCCGTTTACCAGGCATGCCGCATTAAAACCGGCGCGACGCCTTGAGCAGCAAAAAGTTCACGCCGCTATTGGGCTTTTTATAGCCGCCGTTCGAGAAGTGCTGGACTTTCATCCCCACATCCCATTGATTGGCGAACACATAGCCAACGCCCAGATGATCGCCGAACTGGAACGCGGTCGACAGCTGGTTGGAATCGTTGTCATAGCGCTTCGAGAGCAAGTTCAGGCCGATGCCCGCTTCGCCATACCAGCCGCTCAAGTCATCGGCCTGGAAACGAAACACCGGCGTGAAGCCGATATTGGTGATGTTCTGGTGTCGGCCGTCAACGTTCTGGTACGCATTGCCACGCCATTGGGCGATCGAGGCATCCCAGTAACCGCTCAGGTGGGTACCATTCGACTGGAACCAGCGCTGGCTCCAGTCTTTTTGCACGCCGAAACGCACCATCTGGACCTTGGCGCCACCGCCGAATTCCATGGAAGCATGATCGATGACTTTATCGGATGCAAACGCACCCGGCGTCATGGCCATCAGCGCAAGCGTTGCCAGCGAAGCACACAGCTTCATATTTAACAGGGACATAGAAGAGCTTTCTTAGATAGGCACGCTAATTCATAATGATTAGCGTGTTCACTATTGTACCGGCGAGGAAAAAATCGCGCCTTGGATCACGTGTGCGCACAATTTATTTAAATGACATTGCCATAAATAGACTGCAGGAGGCTACTCTGACCACGCTCACCATCGCATTTCTTGGCATCGGCCTGATGGGCCACCCGATGGCCACCCGTCTGGCGCAAGCCGGCTGGACAGTGCATGCCTGGAACCGCTCGCCCGCCAAAGCCGACGCCTTGCGCAGCGCCGGCGCCCACCCTTGCAGCGAGCTGGACGACGCCGTGCGCGCGGCCGACATCGTCATTTCGATGCTGGCATCCGGCGCGGTGGTTGGCGAACTGATCGATGCAGCCCTGCCCAGCCTGCGCCCGGGCGCCCTTTGGATCGACATGAGTTCCACCCAGCACGGCGAAGCCCTGGCCTTCCATGCGCGCCTGGCTGCCGGGCAGGTCCGCTTTGTCGACGCCCCCGTTTCCGGCGGCGTGGCAGGCGCCCAGGCGGGCAGCCTGGCGATCATGGCCGGTGGCGCGCCCGACGACTTCGCCGAAGCCGAGCCCATCCTGCGCGCCATGGGACGGCCGACGCTGGTCGGCCCGGCCGGCAGCGGCCAGGTCGCCAAACTGTGCAATCAATTGATCGTGGGGGGCACCCTCAACATCGTGGCCGAGGCGCTGCTGCTGGCGCAGGCCGCCGGCGCCAATCCGGCCGCCGTGCGCGACGCCATCCGTGGCGGGTTTGCCGAAAGCCGCATCCTGGAGCTGCACGGCCAGCGCATGCTGGACCGCAATTTCATTCCCGGCGGTCAGGTCACAAGCCAGCTCAAGGATTTGCAAAACGTGCTGGTGGCCGCGGCCGATGCCGGCCTGGTGCTGCCGGTCACCGCGCTCGTGACCGAGAACTACCGCAGCATCGCCGCCGACCTGCCGCGTGCCGACCACGCCGCCGCCCTGCTGGCGCTGGAAAAGATAAATCCGGGCCAGCGCCTGGGCACGGCACCGGACCAGTTGCCCCCCGACCGGTGTTGAACGCGCGCTGCGCGGTCTGAAACCGCCGCCTCCGAAACCGCTCCTTCCGAAGCCGTCAACCTCCAAACCGTCGCCCCCACGCCAAGGCGGCACTCGGCGAGGCCCCCAGTTCTCAGCTCAGTCGCGGACAGCCGACTCAAGCCGCGCTCCAGACCTCCACGGTATTGGCTTCTTGCCAGCTTAACCCGGTGCCAGCCGCATTTCCGCCAGCCGCACCCAGTAGCTGGCGCCGATCGGCAACAAGTTATCGTTGAAATCGTAGCTAGCGTTGTGCAACTGGCATGGGCCCAGCCCGTGGCCGCCGGCCCGGTGCTCGCCCTCGCCATTGCCGATGAACACATAGCAGCCCGGCTTTTCCTGCAGCATGAAGGCGAAGTCTTCCGCGCCCATGGTCGGCTCGGTGTTGGCATTGACCTTATCCGGCCCGACCACCGCGCTCATCGCCTCGACCGCATAGCCCGTTTCACGCGCATGGTTCACCAGCGGCGGATAGTTGCGCTTGAACTGGAAATCGACCGTGGCATTGAAGCCGGCCGCGCAATGCCGCGCAATCTCGCCCATGCGCTGCTCGATCAGGTCCAGCACCGGCGTGGTAAAGGTGCGCACGGTGCCGATCAGCACTGCCTCGTCGGGAATCACATTGGTGGCGCTGCCCGCATGGATTTGCGTGATCGACAACACCGCCGTATCCAGCGGATTTTTCTCGCGCGACATGATGGTTTGCCACGCCTGGGCAATCTGCACCGCCACCATGACCGGGTCGATGCCGCGGTGCGGCTGGGCCGCATGGCAACCCTTGCCCTTGACCACCACGCGGAATTCATTACTGGACGCCATCATCGGCCCTGCCACCACGCCAAAGCTGCCCATCGGCATGCCCGGCCAGTTGTGCATGCCATACACGGCATCCATCGGAAACTGCGCGAACAGGCCGTCATCCATCATGCGGCGCGCGCCGCCGCCGCCTTCTTCGGCCGGCTGGAAAATCAGGTACACGGTGCCATCGAAATTGCGGTGTTTCGCCAGATGATGTGCCGCGCCCAGCAGCATGGCTGTGTGGCCGTCATGGCCGCAGGCGTGCATCTTGCCCGGATGGCGCGAGGCATGGTCGAAGTGATTGATTTCCTGCATAGGCAAGGCATCCATATCGGCGCGCAGGCCGATCGCGCGCTTGGACGTGCCGTTTTGTATGATTCCCACCACGCCGGTCAAGCCCAGGCCGCGCACCACGGGAATGCCCCATTCGGTCAGGCGGGCCGCGACCACATCGGCGGTGCGGACTTCTTCGTAACACAATTCCGGATGCGCATGCAGGTCGCGCCGGATCTGCTGGAGCGCGTTCTGAAAGGCGATGATCGGTTCAACAAGGTTCATGTCATTCTCCACTGATGCTGGAATGTTAACCCATTTGCCGCACTATTGTAGTCCTTCTGGGGATGGGTCAGGCAGACCGGTAACGGTTCTCATCAACAACCCCGGAATCGTATAAAGTAAGGGTTTCAACGTCTGTTTCCCTGGATCTTCAATGACCACCACCCAAGTCCGGGCCACCTGCCCGCACGACTGCCCCGATACCTGCGCCCTGCTCATCACCGTGGAAGACGGCGTCGCCACCGAAGTCAAAGGCGACCCCGACCATCCGACCACGGCCGGCGTGCTGTGCACCAAGGTAGCGCGCTATGCCGAGCGCACCTACCATGCCGAGCGCCTGCTGCATCCCATGCGCCGGGTCGGCAACAAGGGCGAGGGCAAGTTCGAGCGCATCAGCTGGAAGGAAGCGATCGACACCATTGCCAGCCGGTTAACAGAGATCGCCGCGCGCGCCCCGCAAGCCATCCTGCCGTACAGCTACGCCGGCACCATGGGCCTGGTGCAGGGCGACTCGATGTCGGCGCGCTTTTTCCACCACCTCGGTGCGTCCTTGCTCGACCGCACCATCTGTGCCACGGCGGGCTTTACCGGCTACAAATACACCATCGGCGCCACCATCGGCACCGACGTCGAGCAATTCCAGGATGCCAAACTGATCATCATCTGGGGCGGCAACCCGATCGCGTCCAACCTGCATTTCTGGATGCGCGTGCAGGAAGCCAAGCGCAAGGGCGCGCGGCTGATCGCCATCGATCCCTACCGTTCGCTGACGGCTGAAAAATGCCACCAGCACATTGCCCTGCTGCCCGGCACGGATGCCGCGCTGGCGCTGGGCCTCATGCACGTGCTGATCCGCGACAAGCTGGTCGATGAAGACTACATTGCCCGCTACACCCTGGGCTACGAGCAACTGAAAGAACGCGCCGCCGAATGGCCGCCGCAGCGGGTTGCCGACACCTGCGGCATATCGGCCGGGGAAGTGGAAAACCTGGCGCGCGAATACGGCACAACCGCGCGCCGTGGCGAGCCGGTAGCCATCCGCACCAATTACGGCGTGCAGCGCGTGCGCGGCGGCGGCATGGCGGTGCGTAACATCACCTGCCTGCCGGCCCTGGTCGGCGCCTGGCGCCATGCGGCCGGCGGCGTGCAACTGTCGGCCTCGGGCTCGTTCCCGGTCAACAAGCAAAAGCTGCAGCGTCCGGACCTGCTCAAGCAGAGCGTACGCACCATCAACATGACCACCATCGGCGACGATTTGCTGCGCGACACATCAAACGCATTCGGCCCGAAAATCGAGGCCGTGATCGTCTACAACGCCAACCCGCTGGCCATCGCCCCCGACTCCGACAAGGTGATGCAAGGCTTCGCGCGCGAGGACTTGTTTACCGTCGTGCTCGAACATTTCCAGACCGACAGCGCCGACTACGCCGACATCCTCTTGCCCGCCACCACGCAACTGGAACACGTGGACGCCCACAACGCCTACGGCCACCTGTACATGATGGCCAACAATGCCGCCATCGCCGCGCTGGGCGAAGCCAAGCCCAACACGGAAATCTTCCGCCTGCTGGCGGCGCGCATGGGCTTCGACGACCCCTGCTTCAAGGAAACCGACGACCAGCTGGCCGCGCAATCGTTCGACGCCAGCCATCCGCGCGCCATCCATTTCGACTGGGATTCGCTCAAGCGCAAGGGTTGGCAAAAGCTGGCCATGCCGGACGCGCCGTTTGCCGAAGGCGGTTTCCCCACGCCATCGGGCAAGTGCGAATTTTATTCGGCCAGCATGCTCGCCGATGGACTCGACCCGCTGCCGACCCACATTCCGCCTTATGAATCGGTGGCGAGCAATCCGGAATTGGCGGCAAAATATCCGCTGGCCATGATTTCCCCGCCAGCGCGCAATTTCCTGAATTCCACCTTCGTCAACGTGACCAGCCTGCGCGCGACCGAAGGCGAACCGCAGCTCGACATCCATCCCGACGACAGCGCCGCGCGCGGCATCGAGCATGGCCAGATGGTACGCATCTTCAACGACCGCGGTTCCTTTGTCGCCAGGGCGCGGGTCACGCCGAAAGCGCGCGCCGGGCTGGTGGTGGGCCTGTCGGTGTGGTGGAAGAAACTGGCCAGCGACGGCAAGAACGCCAACGAAGTGACCAGCCAGCGCCTGACCGACATGGGCCGCGCGCCGACGTTTTACGATACGCTGGTCCAGGTGGAAAAAGTAGCGGCCTAGAATCCCAAGGGGGGCAGGATGAAACTCAGCAGACGGGCCCGGAACGGCCTGATGGCGGGCACGGCAGCATTGCTGCTGGCCAGTTGTTCCAGTCTGAACTATTACCGCCAGGCGGCCCAGGGCCAGCTGACCCTGCTCTCCGACGCGCGCCCCATCGACGACTGGTTGAACGACCAGGCCACCGACGCCAAGTTGCGCGTGCGCCTGGCCACGGCGCGCCAGATCCGCACCTTCGCCGTCAAGGAACTGGGCCTGCCCGACAACAACAGCTACAAGAATTACGCGGCCCTGACCCGGCCTTTCGTCCTGTGGAACGTGGTGGCGGCGCCAGAACTGTCGCTCAAACCCATCCAGTGGTGCTTCCCGGTGGCCGGTTGCGTCAGCTACCGCGGCTATTACAGCAAGGACGATGCCACCGACTATGCGCGCCAACTGCGTGCCGAAGGCAACGATGTTTCGGTCGGCGGCGTGCCGGCCTATTCCACCCTGGGCTGGTTCAACGACCCGCTGCTCTCGACCTTCATCCACTACCCGGACGCCGAACTGGCGCGCCTGATCTTCCACGAATTGTCGCACCAGGTGGTGTACGTGGCGGGCGACTCGCAATTTAACGAATCCTTCGCCAGCACCGTGGAAGAGGCCGGCGTCGAGCGCTGGCTCAGCGGTTACGGCAATGAAGCAATGCGCGACAATTACCTCAAGATTTCGGCGCGCAAGAAACAATTCCTGGCATTGTTGCTGGGCTGTCGCGATGCGCTGGCGGCCGCCTACGCCTCGAAAAGCGGCGTTGCCGACAAGCGCGCCGCCAAGGTCCGCCTGTTCAAGCAATTGCAGGACGACTACCAGGTGCTCAAGGCGAGCTGGGGCGGCTACGCCGGCTACGACCGTTTCTTTGCCGAGCCCCTGTCCAACGCCCATCTGGCGTCGATCGCCACCTACAACGATTTCATCCCGGCCTTCCGCGCGCTGCTCGCCCGCGAAAAAACGTTTCCCCGTTTCTATGCGGCCGCCAAAGCCTTGGCCGAACTCGACCGTGATGAGCGGCACCGCCGCCTGAAAGCGCTCGCTGGCGCCTGAACCCGGGCCCCAGTTTTTCTTCCATACCAATGGGTGTTGCGGCACCGCACCAAAAGTAGCGTGCATCAAGCCTGTCTGAAATAGCAGCAAAAGCGCTTGCATCGAAGCGCATCGCCCGATAGCATCACAGACAGCGTAATAAAGCGCACGCTCGGTTTATTTTCCTGAGCGAAAAAATACTGGTCGGCAATGTGCGCCGAATCCATATAACGATAATATTCTGAGACAGAGGCACACGATGGACAAGATTTGGCTGAAATCCTATCCCGGCAACGTCCCTGCGGAGATCGATCCCGACCAGTACGGCTCGCTAGTTCAACTACTGGAAGAATCTTTCCAGAAATTCGCGACGCGCAATGCCTACGTTTGCATGGACAAATTCCTCACCTACGCCGAGCTCGACCTGTATTCGAAGCGCATGGCGGCCTGGCTCCAGAGCCGCGGCCTGGCCAAGGGCGCGCGGGTGGCGGTGATGATGCCCAACGTGCTGCAATACCCGATCGCCATCGCCGCCATCCTGCGCGCCGGCTACACCGTGGTCAACGTCAACCCGCTGTACACGCCGCGCGAACTGGAGCACCAGCTCAAGGATTCGGGCAGCGAAGCGATTGTCGTCCTGGAAAATTTTGCCCATACGCTCGAACAAGTCCTCACCAAAACCCCGGTCAAGCACATCGTCGTGGCCAGCATGGGCGAGATGCTCGGCGGCGCCAAGGGCATGCTCGTCAATTTTGTCGTGCGCAACGTCAAGAAAATGGTGCCGGCGTTTTCGCTGCCCAACGCCGTGCGCTTCAAGGAAGTGCTCGCGCAGGGCGAGAAAATGAGCTTCAACCCGGTCAAGGCGAGCGCTACCGACGTCGCTTTCCTGCAGTACACGGGCGGCACCACGGGCGTGTCCAAGGGCGCCACCCTGACCCACCGCAACATCATCGCCAACGTGCTGCAAAGCGAAGCCTGGTCGCAGCCGGCGCTGCTCAAGGCCCCTGTGGTCGAGCAGGTGGTGATTGTGTGCGCGCTGCCGCTGTACCATATCTTTGCGCTGACCTGCTGCGCGATGTGGGGCATGCGGGTGGGCGCCCTGAATATCATGATTCCCAATCCGCGCGATATCGGCGGCTTTATCAAGGAACTGTGCAAGTACAAGATCAACATGCTGCCGGCGGTCAATACCCTGTACAACGCGCTGCTCAACCATCCCGATTTCACCAAGGTCGATTTCTCGGGCCTGAAGATTTCCAACGGCGGCGGCATGGCCACCCAGCAGATCGTCAACGATAAATGGAAAAAGGTGACCGGCACCTGCATCATCGAAGGCTACGGCCTGTCCGAAACCTCGCCGGTCGCCACCTGCAACCGTTCCGACCTGACCGAATTCACGGGCCACATCGGCATGCCGGTGCCATCGACCGAGGTGGCGATTCTCGACGACGACGGCCAGCCGGTGGCCCAGGGCCAGCCCGGCGAAATCGCGATCCGCGGCCCGCAGGTGATGGCCGGCTACTGGAACCGTCCGGATGAAACGGCCAAGGTCATGACCGCCGACGGATTCTTCAAGTCCGGCGACGTCGGCTTCATGAACGAGCACGGCTACGTCAAAATCGTGGACCGCAAAAAGGATATGATCCTGGTCTCGGGCTTTAATGTGTACCCGAACGAACTCGAAGAAGTCATCGCCAAGCACCCGGGCGTGCTCGAATGCGCCTGTATCGGCGTGCCGGACGAGCATTCCGGCGAGGCGGTCAAAGTCTTCGTGGTGCGTAAAGACCCGACCCTGACGGTTGAACAATTGATGGCTTACTGCAAGCAGGAATTTACCGGCTATAAAAAGCCGAAGTACATCGAATTCCGCAGCGAGCTCCCGAAAACCAACGTCGGCAAAATCCTGCGCCGCGTGCTGCGCGACGAAAAGCAGGCGGCGTAAGCGCTGCCGGCCATATCGCACCCGGTACCAACGCATTCGCTGATTCAAGCGGCACGACCGCCTGCGGGCGGTCGTTTGCATTCACAGTCATAGTTAACAGACGAGGCATAGATGGACAAGTTTTGGCTTAAATCGTACCAGGAGGGCGTGCCCGCGGAGATCGATTACACGCAATACCGTTCGCTGACCCACCTGCTGGAGGAAGCATTCCGCAAGTACGCCGACCGCAAGGCCTACGTTTGCATGGACAAGTCCATCACCTACAGTGAACTCGACCGCATGTCGGCGCAGATGGGCGCCTGGCTGCAAAGCCGCGGCCTGAAACCGGGCGCGCGCGTGGCGATCATGCTGCCCAACGTGCTCCAGTATCCGGTGGCCATGGCCGCCGTGCTGCGCGCCGGCTACGTGATCGTCAACGTCAATCCGCTCTACACCCCGCGCGAACTGCAGCACCAGATGATCGACTCGGGCGCCGAAGCCATCGTCGTGCTGGAAAACTTCGCCCACACCGTGCAGGAAGTGCTGGCCAAGACCCAGGTCAAGCACGTCATCCTGGCCACCATGGGCGACCTGCTCGGTCCCCTGAAAGGCATGATCGTCAACCTGGTGGTGCGCAAGGTCAAGAAACTGGTGCCATCCTTTTCGCTGCCGGACGCGGTTCCGTTCAACAAGGTACTGGCCGAAGGCGCGCGCCTCACGCTCACGCCGGCCACCCTGGGACACGACGACATCGCCTTCCTGCAGTACACCGGCGGCACCACCGGCGTATCGAAGGGCGCGGTCCTGCTGCACCGGAACGTGATCGCCAACGTGCTGCAGAACGAAGCCTGGCTGCAGCCAACCCTCGACACCCTGCCCAAGGACCAGCAGCTGCAGTTCGTCTGCGCGCTGCCGCTGTACCACATCTATTCGCTCACCGTGTGCTCGCTCATGTCCACGCGCCTGGGCGGCATGAACGTGCTTATTCCGAACCCGCGCGACATGCCGGGCTTCGTCAAGGAGTTGAGCAAATACCGCATCAATATTTTCCCGGCCGTGAACACCCTGTACAACGGCTTGCTCAATAACGCCGAATTCGCCAAGCTCGATTTTTCCAGCTACCGCATATGCAACGGCGGCGGCATGTCGGTGCAGCAGTCGGTGGCCGAGCGCTGGCTCAAGCTGACCGGCACCCCGATCATCGAAGGCTACGGCATGTCCGAAACGTCGCCGGTGGCCACCGCCAACCGCTGCGACATCCGCGAATTCACCGGCATGATCGGCCTGCCGTATCCATCGACCGACATCGCCATCCTCGACGACGACGGCAACCATGTGGCGCTGGGCGAGCGCGGCGAAATTGGCATCCGCGGCCCGCAGGTCATGGCCGGCTACTGGAAGCGCGACGACGAAACCGCCAAGTCGATGACCGCCGACGGCTTCTTCAAGACCGGCGACATCGGCATCATGGACGAGCGTGGCTACACCAAGATCGTCGACCGCAAGAAGGACATGATCCTGGTGTCGGGCTTTAACGTCTATCCGAATGAAATCGAAAGCGTGATCTCGTCGCATCCGGGCGTGCTCGAATGCGCGTGCATCGGTGTGCCGGACCATAATTCGGGCGAAGCGGTCAAGCTGTTCGTGGTGCGCAAGGACCCCAACCTGACCGCCGAAGACCTGCTCGAATTCTGCAAGGAGCAGCTCACGGCCTACAAAAAGCCGAAGTACATCGAGTTCCGCACCGAGCTGCCGAAGACCAACGTCGGCAAGATCCTGCGCCGCGAACTGCGCGAGCCTGCGCCGGCCGCCGCCTGACGATCAGACCCGGCGCGCACCCGGCTTGCCGCTGGCGACTTCAAATGTCGCCAGCGCCGCCTTCCCCGACTGCGCATTGCACACATCATCGAGCCCGACGAAGGTAGTCGTGGTCTTCTCAGGCGTCACGTCCATCAGCATGAAACCGCGCTTGTCGCTGCGGCCATACTTGGTGTGCCGGTTCATCTCCAGGTATTGCAGGGTGCGCGCCTGCGGGCGCGAGCTTGACGTCACCGAGGTGCCGCAAAACTCGGTCGCGATCACCGGATTGTTTTTTGACGCGGGCCGGTTGAAGTCATTCTGCAAATCCGACGCGTAAAACGTGTGCACGTCTCCGGCCAGCACCACCGGATTGGCCGCCCCGCTTTTGCCCAGCGCATCGAACAGGCGCTGGCGCGCCAGCGGATACCCATCCCACCCATCGTTCCAAAAGCGCCCGTCGCCCGGTTTCACGATCGGCACCTGGGTCGACTGCGCCATCGGCGTTTGCTGCGCGATCAGGTTCCAGAGCGCCTTCGACGTGGCCAGGCCCTCGGCCAGCCAGGCTTCCTGCTCCCTGCCCAGCATCGAGCGGCGCGGGTCGCGCAGGGCCGCGCAGGCGCGCGTGACCGAACTCGAACCGCCCCGTCCCGCTGGCGAGCAGGCATGCGTGGCGCGGTACTGGCGGTCATCGAGCACGTGAAAGCGCGCCAGCCGCCCCCAGTCGTAGCGCTGGACCATACGCATGCTCGCGTAGTCGCCCGGCCGCGCCAGCACCAGCCGCAGCGGCATGTGCTCGTAAAACGCCTGGTAGGCCGCCGCGCGCCGCAGGGCGAACGCCGGATCGCGCCGCTCGTCGCTGTCGGCCGCGTAATCGTTGGCCACCTCGTGGTCGTCCCAGGTCATGATCCACGGCGCCGCCAGGTGCGCGCCCTGCAGGTCGGCATCGCTCTTGTACTGGGCGTAGCGCGCGCGGTACTCGGCCAGCGAAAACGATTCCGCCGTGCGCAGCGCCGACTGCGGATGGCTTAAGGAGTAAGGTCCCCACTCATAGATATAGTCGCCCAGGAACGCCACCAGGTCCGGCGCGGCGGCCGCAATGTGGCGATGCGCGGCATAGCTGCCGAACTCCCAGTGCTGGCACGACGCCACCGCCAGTTTCAGCGCAGCCGGCAGGCTGTCGGAGGCTGGCGCGGTGCGGGTGCGCCCCACCGGGCTGACCGCGTCGCCCAGCATGAAGCGGTACCAGTACCAGCGGCCCGGCGCCAGGCCGCGTACGTCCACGTGCACGCTGTGGGCCAGCGCCGGCAGCGCGCTGGCCGTGCCCTTGGCCGCGATGCGGGTGAACGCTTCGTCGTGCGCCACTTCCCAGCGCACCGAAAAGGCCACTGGCGGCATGGCGGCGGCGTTCAACGGGTCGTTCAGGATGCGCGTCCACAGCACCACCGAATCGGGCAGGGGTGAGCCGGAGGCGACCCCCAGGCTGAAAGGATAGGCGCTGCCGGGCGCGCGCGCGTGGGCGCCGCTGGCCGCCAGCGCCGCCAGCAGCCCCGCATGCCGCAGGACGATGCGGCGCTGCGCGTCCACTTACCGGTCTTGCGGGAACATCAGCTCATCGAGCGGCGGTACCTTGCGCGGCTTGCGGTCGTCGCCGGTGGCGACGTAGGTCAGTGTCGCCTCGGTCACCTTGACGGTGTTGGCCTGCAGGCGGTTACGCTCGGCGTAGACTTCCACGTACACGGTGATCGAGGTGTTGCCGACTTTCGTGATTTCTGCGTAAAAAGACAGCAGATCGCCGACGAACACCGGGTTTTTGAAGACGAAGGAGTTCACCGCCACGGTGGCGACGCGGCCGTTGGAGCGCCGGGTGGCCGGCAGCGAACCGGCAATGTCGACCTGCGCCATGATCCAGCCGCCGAACACATCACCGTAGACATTGGCGTCGGACGGCGCGGGCATGACCCGCAGCTCGGGCATTTTGCCGGCTGGGAGTCCACGGGTGGCGGGAGCGGGTACGGCGTTTTCTGGCGTGGTCATCGTGAATTCTCTTGAAAGGCTACAATCGACCGGAATTGAACCACAAATCCCAGAGCTCCGCCATGCGCCGTAATTCTTCGCCTCCGCCCCCCGTCGACCCGAACGCCCCACGCCGCAGCGACTGGGGCACCTTGACAACCCTGATTCCCTACCTGTGGGTCTACAAATGGCGCGTGATGGCGGCCCTGGCCTGCCTGATCGGGGCCAAGCTGGCCAACGTCGGCGTGCCGCTGGTGATGAAACAGCTGATCGACCAGCTGACCATCAATCCCTCCAGTCCCCATGCGCTGCTGGTGCTGCCGCTCGGCGCGCTGGTCGCCTACGGCGTGCTGCGCCTGTCGACCACCGTGTTTACCGAACTGCGCGAATTCCTGTTCGCGCGCGTCACCCAGCGCGCCGTGCGCACCATTGCGCTGCGCGTGTTCCGCCACCTGCATGCACTGTCGCTGCGCTTTCACCTGAACCGCCAGACCGGCGGCATGACGCGCGACATCGAGCGTGGCACGCGCGGCGTCAGCTCGCTGATCTCCTACACCCTGTTCAATATTTTGCCGACCCTGGTCGAGATCACGCTGGTGCTGGGCTACCTGGTCACCCACTACGACATCTGGTTCAGCGCGATCACCGGCGTGGCGCTGGTGACCTATATCGCCTTCACCATCATCGTCACCGACTGGCGCACCCACTTCCGGCGCACCATGAACGACCTCGATTCGAAGGCCAACACCAAGGCCATCGACTCGCTGATCAACTACGAAACCGTCAAATACTTCGGCAACGAAGATTACGAAGCGGCGCGCTACGACGAAGGCCTGAAGCATTACGAGAACGCCGGCGTCAAGTCGCAAACCTCGCTCTCGGTACTGAACACCGGCCAGTCGCTGATCATCGCCACTGCCGTCACGCTGATCCTGTGGCGCGCCACCGAAGGCGTCATCGCCGGCACCATGACCCTGGGCGACCTGGTACTGGTGAACTCCTTCATGATCCAGCTGTACATTCCGCTCAACTTCCTGGGCGTGATCTACCGCGAAATCAAGCAAAGCCTGGCCGACATGGAGCGCCTGTTCTCGCTGCTGGACCAGAACCGCGAGGTGGCCGACAGCCTTGAGGCGAAAGCGCTGGTCACGCACGGCGCCCAGGTGGCGTTCTCGAAGGTGAACTTCAGCTACGAAGCGAAGCGCCAGATCTTGTTCGATGTCGATTTTACGATTGCGGCCGGCACCACCACCGCCGTGGTGGGCCACAGCGGTTCGGGCAAGTCGACCTTGTCGCGCCTCCTGTTCCGCTTCTACGACGTTAACAGCGGCGGCATCACCATCGACGGCCAGGACCTGCGCAACGTCACCCAGGAGTCGCTGCGCAGCGCCATCGGCATCGTGCCGCAGGATACGGTGCTGTTCAACGACACCATCGAATACAACATCGCCTACGGCAAGCCGGGAGCGGGCAAGGAAGCCATCGTGGCCGCCGCGCGCGCCGCATCGATCCACGACTTCATCGAAACGCTGCCGGACGGCTACGCCACCATGGTGGGCGAACGGGGGCTGAAACTGTCGGGCGGCGAAAAGCAGCGCGTGGCCATTGCGCGCACCCTGCTCAAGGACCCGGCCATCCTGATTTTCGACGAAGCGACCTCCGCGCTCGACTCCAAGGCCGAACAGGCGATCCAGGCGCAGTTGAAGGAAATCGCGAAGAACCGCACCACCCTGGTCATCGCGCACCGCCTCTCGACGGTGGCCGACGCCGAGCAAATCCTGGTGCTCGATCACGGGCGCATTGTGGAGCGGGGAACGCATCAGACGCTGCTGGCCGCGAACGGCTTGTATGCCCAGATGTGGGAACGCCAGCAGGCCAAGCAGGAAGAAGAGGCGGCGTCGCCGCTCGAAGTGGAGTAAGCGGGTGGGCACGCTGTGCCCACCCTTGAAGCAGTTAGTACGTGTAGAACATGCGCTGGATTTCCTTGGTGTTGCTGGTCTTGGTCAGCGCCAGCATCAGCAGGATGCGCGCCTTTTGCGGATTCAGGGTATCGGCCGCCACGAAGTCCAGTTCATCGTCATTGGCTTCGCCGTTGCGCGCCAAAATCCCCTGTCCCACGCGGCTGGAGCGCACGATGACCGCGCCCTTGGCACGCGCCGCCTTCAACGACGGCACCACTTTGCTGGCCAGGCTGCCATCGCCCACGCCGGCGTGGATGATGCCCTTCGCGCCGGCCGTCATGAAGGCGTCCAGCGCTACCGGATTCATGTTCGCGTAGCCGTACACAATGTCGACCTGCGGCAGCGATTGCAGCGCGCCGATATCGAACTCGGTCTCGGTGGTGTGCTTGCGCACCGACTGGCGATAGAAGAAGGGTTTGCTGCCCTGGATATATCCGAGCAAGCCCAGTTCAGGGGTGCGGAAGCTGTCCAGGGTCGAGGTATTGACCTTGGTGATATCGCGCGCGGACTGGATCTGGTCGTTCATCGCCACCAGCACGCCCTTGCCGACGGCGTCCGGGCTCGCAGCGAGCAGCACCGAGTTATACAGGTTGATCGGACCATCGGCCGACAGCGCGGTCGACGGGCGCATTGCGCCGACCAGCACCACCGGCTTGCGGCTCTTGACCACCAGGTTCAGGAAGTACGCGGTTTCTTCCAGCGTGTCGGTGCCATGGGTGATGACGACGCCATCGACATTGTTCTGGGCCAGCAGCACATTGACCCGCTTGGCCAGCGTGAGCCAATGCTCGTTGCTCATGTTCTCGCTAGCGATCTGGAATACCTGCTCGCCGGTGACATTGGCCACCTTGGCCAGTTCCGGCACCGCCTTGATCAGGTTTTGCACGCCCACCGTGGCGGCGGTATAGCCGACCGTGGTGGTGCTGCTCGCGCCGGTGCCGGCGATGGTGCCGCCGGTGGCCAGGATGGTCACGTTGGCCAGCTTCGGCGCGGCGCTTTCGGCCTGTACGGCGCCCGTCACCGCCACCAGCAGGGCGAAGAGGGCAATCATCGATTGCGTGGTTTTTTGGTACAGCATGGGTTCTCCTTGGGGTACGTAAACGGGTGCGTTATGGTTGTTTGTAGACGACGCCATCCTTCATCACAAAGCGCACCTGCTGCATGAGCGCGATGTCGCGCAGCGGGTCGCCCGTGACGGCGATGATGTCGGCCGCGTAGCCCGGCTCCACGGAACCCAGGCGCGTGCCCTGGTCGAGCAGGGCGGCGGCATTGAGGGTGGCCGAACGGATCGCTTCGAGCGGCGGCATGCCCGCTTCGACCATGTAGGCGAACTCCTTGGCATTGTCACCGTGCGGGAACACCCCGGCGTCGGTACCGAAGGCGATTTTCACGCCGGCCTTGTAGGCGCGCGCGAAGGTGGCCTGGATCTGCGGGCCGATGGCCGCCGCCTTGGGGCGCACCAGCGGCGAATAATAATCCGGGTCTTTGGACTTGTCGGCCACGTAGCGGCCGGCCGACATGGTGGGCACGAACCAGGCGCCATGCTTCTTGAACAGGGCGATGGCCTCGTCGTCCATCAGGGTGCCATGCTCGATCGAATCGACCCCGGCGCGCAACGCGCGCTTGATGCCATCGGTGCCGTGCGCGTGGGCTGCCACGCGAAAGCCGTAGTCCTTGGCGGTGTTGACGATGGCGCGCAATTCATCCTCGGTGTACTGGGGATTCTGGCCGTTGCGGGCCTGGCTCAATACGCCACCGGTGGCGGTGACCTTGATCAGGTCCGCCCCTTCCTTGTAGCGCGCGCGCACCGCTGCGCGCGCGTCGTCTGCGCTATTGACCACGCCTTCGTTGGGGCCTGGCGTGCCAAGCGCACGACTGAAGCGCTGCGAATAGTTATTGGTCGGGTCGGCGTGCCCGCCGGTGGTGGCGATCGATTTCCCCGCCGTGAACATGCGCGGGCCGGGAATGCTGCCGGCCGCAATGGCGCGCTTGAGCGCGACGTTCACGCCATCGTCGGCACCCAAGTCGCGCACCGTGGTAAAACCGGCTTTCAGGGTACGCTCGGCATAGGCGACGGAGCGGTAGGCATGGTCGGCAGGATTGAGGCTGATGGTGTCGCGCAGGGCGTCGGCCTGCTTGCGCGATTCGCCGCTCAGGTGCACATGCATGTCGATCAGGCCGGGCAGGCAGGAATGGGCCGACAGGTCGATGTGGCCGGGTCCCGCGCTCATCGGGCCGACCGACGTGATTGCGCCATCCTCGATCACGATGCTCACCTTGTCGCGCCAGGCGCCGCTCTTCACATCGAGCAGGCGCCCGCAATCGACGGTCTGGGTGGCCGCTTGCGCACTACCGCAAGCGAGCAAAATACCGATGGCGGACAGTTTATGCAAGGCGGTTCTCCCGGAAGCAATAATGGCAAAAGAGCATACACGAAATCGCTCGGCGCAAGTACGCACCGGCCAAAAGACAAAGGGCGGAAAAGCTGTGCTTTTCCGCCCCGGCAAGCGTGAACGACTTTACGTGAGCGGCGCGGTGGCCGGATCGACCGCACTCGGGTCGCTCAATTCGCCCTCCCACTTGGCCACGACCGCAGTGGCGATGGCGTTGCCGATCACGTTGGTGGCCGAACGCGCCATGTCGAGGAAGTGGTCGATACCGAGCAACAGCAGCAAGCCCGCTTCAGGAATGTTGAACTGGCCCAGGGTGGCGGCAATCACCACCAGCGAGGCGCGCGGCACGCCGGCCATGCCCTTGGACGTGAGCATCAGCACCAGCATCATGGTCAGCTGGGTCGAGAGCGACATTTCGATGCCGTAGGCCTGGGCGATGAACACGGTCGCGAAGGTGCAGTACATCATCGAGCCATCGAGATTGAACGAGTAACCGATCGGCAGCACGAAAGCGGCGATGCGGTTGCGCACACCGAAGCGCTCCAGGCCTTCCAGAGTCTTCGGAAAAGCCGCTTCCGACGACGCGGTGGAAAACGCCAGGATGGTCGGCTCGCGCACTTCGCGCAGCAGCGCAAACACGCGCGGGCCCAGGAACAGGAAACCGGCAATCGTCAGCGCCACCCACAGCACGGCGATGGCGATGTAGAACTCGCCCATGAAAATGCCGTAGGTGGAGAGGATGCCGATGCCGCTCTTGGCGATAATGCCGGAAACCGCCGCAAATACCGCGATCGGCGCCAGGTTCATCACATAGCCGGTCACCTTGAGCATGACGTGAGCGACGCCGTCGATGGCTTCGATCATCGGGTTGGCGCGCGCGCCGACCGCCGCCGCCGCGGTGCCGAAGAACAGCGAGAAGATCACGATCTGCAGGATTTCATTCTTGGCCATGCCGTCCACGATCGACGACGGCACCAGATGGGTGACGAATTCCTTGAGCGTCAGGCTGCTGGTGGCGATGCCCGACACCGCGCCTGCCGCCGGCAGGTGGGCCACCATGGCGTCGCCCGGGCGGAACAGGTTGACCAGGATCAGGCCGAGCGAGAGCGACATGACCGAGGCGATCACGAACCAGCCCAGCGCCTTGGCTCCAATGCGGCCGACTTCCTTGGCGTCGCCCATCTTGGCGATGCCGACCACCAGGGTCGAGAACACCAGCGGTGCGATGATCATCTTGATCAGGCGCAGGAACAGCGTGGTCACCAGCGACATGTATTCGGCAAAGGAGGCCGGGTTGGCCATGGAGACGTTGATGACATAGCCTGCCACCACCCCAAGCACGAGTGCCAGCAGGATGTAGAGGGTAAGGCGGTTTTTCTGGTTCATGGGCTGTGCGTCCTGTATTTGAGTCGATTCGGCGGCGTCAGTGAGCAGTTGAAAGCCGGTCTCCCTGCGTTCTCGGGCAAAATAGCGGTATTTTGTGAGCGAACCAGCCAGTAATGTGATGATTTTCTTGGCAAGTTCCGCAGTATCCTAGGGGGCGCAGGTGCTGTCAAGCTCGTACGTCCCCTGTTAGAACAGACGAAAACAACATGATCGAACTAAAAAATGTCAGCAAGTGGTATGGCCAGTTCCAGGTACTGGCCGACTGCACGACCCAGGTGGGCAAGGGCGACGTGGTGGTTATTTGCGGCCCGTCCGGCTCCGGCAAATCGACCCTGATCAAGACTGTCAACGGGCTCGAACCGTTCCAGCAGGGCGAGGTGCGGGTCGACGGCATCGCCGTGGGCGACAAGAAAACCGACCTGTCGGCGCTGCGCGCGCGCATCGGCATGGTGTTCCAGAACTTCGAGCTGTTCCCGCACCTGTCTGTACGCGAAAATCTGACACTTGGCCAGACCCGGGTGCTTGGCCGCAGCCTGGAAGAGGCCACCGCCAAGGGTTTGCAGTACCTGGACCGGGTGGGCCTCTTGGCGCAGCAGGATAAATACCCGAACCAGCTCTCGGGCGGGCAGCAGCAGCGCGTGGCGATCGCGCGCGCCCTGTCGATGGACCCGATCGCCATGCTGTTCGACGAGCCCACCTCCGCGCTCGACCCCGAAATGATCAACGAAGTGCTCGACGTGATGGTCGGCCTGGCGCAGGAAGGCATGACCATGATGGTCGTCACCCACGAAATGGGCTTTGCGCGCAAGGTGGCCGGGCGCATCCTGTTCATGGACCACGGCCGCATTGTCGAAGACAGCCCGACCCAGGAGTTTTTCAGCGCGCCCCGCTCCGACCGCGCGCGCGAGTTCCTGGCGCGGATCATTCATTAAGCGCGGTGGCGCGCCCGGCGCCGTTACAGGAAGTCGTCTTCGCGCTGGTGCCGCACCGCGAGGATGGTGACGGTGTGTGCGTCCTCTATCTCGAACAAGGCGACATACCCGGCGCCGCCGAAATCGATCAGCAACTCCCTGAGACGGGGCGAGTCGGCAGCCGCTTTTCTGCAGGTGAAGGGAAATTCCTCCAGTAGCGGCATGGCTTTGGCAATGATCGTACGCGCCCGCCTGGCCGCGCCAAGGTCTTTGGCGGCCAGGTAGGCATACAGGCGACGCAAGTCGGCCCGCGCTTCTTTTGTATACCTGACGCGAAAACTCATTTTTCCACCCGGGCCTCTGCTTCCGCAATGACGTCATCGAGTTCGCGCAGCACATCGTCGGCGCTGTAATACTCGCCGCTTTCCAGGGCCGCATCGCGCGAGGCGAGACCGCGTTCGATAAAGTCGCGTTGTGCGCGGCGCTGCCGAATCTGCAACGTCACCGATTCCGCGACAAAGCTGGACAGGGATTCGCCGCTTTCCAGTACGCTTTCGGCGGCTTCGCGCAATTCGGGTGAGACTCGGAGGGATGGGAAGTTGGCAGTTTTCACAATGGGCTCCATGCGTTGCATTTGCAACGCAGTATCTCAAGCCCCCGAAGCGGATGCAAGCAGCTTGTGCAAACCTGCGTCAGGTTTCTTGGACGAAGCACGAGCGATGGGATGCCTGCGGAGGTTAAAATACCGCATTCGTTCTCCGAAAGCCGCCATGTCCACCATCGATACCCTCCAGAGCCTGACCATCACCCGTCCCGACGACTGGCATTTGCACCTGCGCGACGGCGCCGCGCTGGCCAGCGTGCTGCCGCACAGCGCGCGCCAGTTCGCCCGCGCCATCGTCATGCCCAACCTGAAGCCGCCGGTCACCACCACGGCCATGGCGCAAGCCTACCGCGAGCGCATCCTGGCCGCGCTGCCGGCCGGCATGCGCTTCGAGCCGCTGATGACGCTCTACCTGACCGACAACACCGACCCGGACGAAATCCGGCGCGCCCAGGACAGCGGCTTTGTCCACGCCGTCAAGCTGTACCCGGCCGGCGCCACCACCAATTCCGACGCCGGCGTGACCGACCTGGCGCGCTGCTACAAGACGCTGGAAGTGATGCAGGAAGTCGGCATGCCCTTCCTGGTGCACGGCGAAGTGACCGACCAGGACATCGACCTGTTCGACCGGGAGGCAGTCTTCATCGAGCGCGTCATGCGCCCGCTGCGGCGCGACATGCCCGAGCTCAAAATCGTGTTCGAGCACATCACCACCAAGGATGCGGCCCAGTACGTGGCCGAAGCCGACGGCCCGATCGCCGCCACCATCACCGCGCATCACCTGCTGTACAAC
Source organism: Massilia frigida (assembly GCF_011682175.1). Taxonomy (GTDB): domain Bacteria; phylum Pseudomonadota; class Gammaproteobacteria; order Burkholderiales; family Burkholderiaceae_D; genus Telluria_A; species Telluria_A frigida. The sequence goes on along the minus strand of NZ_WHJG01000054.1, from coordinate 13,760 downwards.
CGCAACGAGATCTTCAAGGGCGGCATTCGTCCCCATTACTACTGCCTGCCGGTGCTCAAGCGCGAAGAACACCGCCTGGCGCTGATGACGGCCGCCACCAGCGGCGACGAGCGCTTCTTCCTCGGCACCGACTCGGCCCCGCACGCGGTGGGCGCCAAGGAAACCTCGTGCGGCTGCGCCGGCTGCTACACCGCACTGCACGCGATGGAGATGTACACCGAAGCGTTCGAGCGCGCCGGTGCGCTCGACAAGCTCGAAGCCTTCGCCAGCTTCCACGGTCCCGACTTCTACGAACTGCCGCGCAATACCGAGCAAGTCACGCTCAAGCGCGAAGCCTGGACCCTGCCGCAAACCGTGCCGATGGCCGACAGCAGCCTGGTCCCGCTCAACGGCGGCGAGCAGATTAACTGGAAACTGCTGTAAGCGATGCTGTCGCAGATTGACTGGGCGCGGCCGTGGTACGACGCGGTGCGCCCCGCCTTCGCGCGGCTCGACATCGACGAAAGCTGCGTGGCCGACGCCCTCAATGCGGCCGCCGCGCCGCTGGCGCTGGTCAACCAGCGCGGCCTGCCGCTGCGCTTCGTGCCGCAGGCAGACTTGCCGGAAGGGCGCGCCTACGAAGAATTCATCGGCGCCACCGGCTGCGTGCCCACGCGCGACAACCTGCACGACTTTTTCAATGGCCTCGTGTGGCTCACCTTCCCGCGCATCAAGCAGCAATTGAACGCCTTGCAGGCGGCGCAGATCGCGCTGGCTGGCGTGGGCAAGTCGCGTGGCGCGGCGCGTGATGGCGCCACGATTTTTGATGAAAACTCGGCGCTGCTGGTGGTGCGTGCCGGCCTGCCGGGCGAGCAGCTCGTGGCCGCGCTGCGCGCGCACTGCTGGATTGAGGCACTATACGAACGGCGCGCTGCCTTCGGCGTCGACGCCGAGGTCTGGTTGTTCGGCCACGCGCTGATGGAAAAGCTGGTCGCCCCGCGCAAGGCGATCACCGCGCATACCCGCGTGGTGGTGGCCGGCGACGATTACTTCGCGCTCGCGCACGACGCCCGGCGCGCGTGGATCGACCGCCAGGTGGCGGCCGAACTGGCAGCCGAAGGATTGAGCACCGCCTGCTTCACCCCTTTGCCGGTGCTCGGCGTGCCGGGCTGGTGGGAAGGGCAGGAGCACGCGTTTTACGCCGACACTACGGTATTCCGGCCCAAGCGGGCTGTTTGAGGAGAACACATGACTGAAGCGGTTCGTTGGGGAATTCTGGGCACGGGCAAGATTGCGCGCGCGTTTGCGACGGCGCTGCGCGATACGCCGGGCGCGGTGCTGGCCGGCGTGGCCTCGCGCAGCCTGGAAGGTGCGCAGGCGTTCGGCGCCGAATTCGGCGCAACTGCATGCTATGGCTCGTACCAGGCGCTGGCCGATGCCGGCGATATCGATGTTGTCTACATCGGCACGCCGCACCCGATGCATGTCGAGAATGCCGTGATGGCCCTCAACGGCGGCAAGGGCGTGCTGTGTGAAAAGCCTTTTACCATGAACCGGCGCGAGGCTGAAAAAATCATGGCGCTGGCGCGCGAGAAGAAGCTGTTCCTGATGGAGGCGATGTGGACCCGGTTCATGCCGGCGCTGGCCGAAGTGCGGCGCATCATCGCGTCCGGCGAAATCGGTTCGGTGCACCAGGTGACGGCCGATTTCGGGTTCGCGGGCACGCAGGACCCTTTGCATCGCTTGAATAATCCGGAATTGGGTGGCGGCGGGCTGCTCGACCTGGGGATTTATCCGCTGTCGATTGCGGCTGCGCTGCTTGGGCCGGTGGCCGATGTGCAGGCCATGGCGTTGATGGGAGAGACCGGGGTCGATATCCAGACCGGCTTCACCATGACGCACGAAGGTGGAGGGATGTCGGTGTGCAGCTGCTCGCTCAGGGCGAGGACGCCGGCGGAGCTGACCGTGTCAGGGAGCCTGGGGCAGGTGCGGATGAATACCATGTTCCACCGGGCGCAGTCGGTAACCGTGACCACAGCCGACGGTGCGCGCACGATCGACACGCCGTATTTGGGCAATGGGTATGTGCACGAGGCGATGGAAGTGGGGCGCTGTTTGAAAGAAGGGCTGCTGGAGAGTCCGGGCATGCCGCTCGATGAGACGCTGCATTTGATGGGAGTGCTCGATACGATTCGCGGGCAGATCGGGTTGCGCTACCCGTCCGACGCCCTATAGGCGGACTGGGCAATATTGAAATATCGTTAAGATTGCCGGGATAATGCTGCTAGTATTGTCGTTCTATTCAACTGGACCGAGGACTGCTTGTGAACGAACTGACGCTGATCGCTGGTATCGCCACCGCCCTTGGGCTGGGGGCCATGAGCCCGGGACCGAGTTTCATCCTGGTAGCGCGCACCGCAGTGACCGCGTCGCGCATGGACGGCATCGCCGCCGCGGCCGGCATGGGCATCGGTGGCGTCTTGTTCGCTGCAATCGCCTTGCTCGGGCTGCACGTCGTTCTCACCAATGTGCCCTGGCTGTATATGGTGCTCAAGGCGGCTGGCGGCGCTTACCTGATTTATCTCGGCTACCGGATCTGGCGCGGCGCGGCGCAGCCCCTGGCGCTGGGTCAGGACGACGCGCCACGCCAGCGCCGCCAGCTTGGAAAGTCGTTTTCACTCGGGCTGGTAACGCAACTGAGCAATCCGAAAACGGCGATTGTGTACGCCAGCGTGTTCACCGCTTTTCTGCCGCCGTCATTTTCGTTGATGCTCGCGCTTGTGCTGGCGCTGGTGGTGTTCGTCATCGAGGCGGGCTGGTACGCCGTCGTGGCCATTGCACTGTCGTCGCAGCGCCCGCGTGCCTGGTACCTGCGTTACAAGGCGTGGATCGACCGGGCGGCCGGCGGCGTCATGGCCGCGCTGGGCGGCAAGTTGATCTGGTCCGCGCGCTCCTTGTAAGCGCGTGCGTGGCGTGGCGCGGCGTCAGACCTTCAAAAACTCCTCGCGTCCACCCAGCCAGCGCGCCAGGTGCGCTTCCACCACATCGTCGACCGCTTCATGAATCAGGTTGTGCGCCACGTCGCGCGCCTGTTCCACCAGCCACTGGTCGGTTTCCAGATCGGCAAACCTGAGCATCGCCTGACCCGATTGGCGCGCTCCTAAAAATTCGCCCGGCCCGCGAATCTCCAGGTCCCTGCGCGCGATTTCAAATCCATCCGTGGTCTCGCGCATCGTCATCAAGCGCTGCTTGGCGATCGGCCCCAGCGGGCTCTGATACAGCAGCAGGCACACGCTGGCGGCCGATCCGCGTCCCACGCGTCCGCGCAACTGGTGCAGCTGCGACAAGCCAAACCGCTCCGCGTGCTCGATCACCATCAGCGACGCATTCGGCACATCCACCCCCACCTCGATCACGGTGGTGGCCACCAGCACCTGCACCTCATTCGCCGTAAACGCATCCATCACTTCCTGCTTCTCGGCGGCCTTGAGGCGCCCGTGCACCAGCCCCACCTGCAAATCGGGCAGCGCTTCGGCCAGCATCGCGTGGGTATCGGTCGCGGTCTGCAATTGCAGCGCCTCGGATTCCTCGATCAGCGGACAAACCCAGTAAATCTGCCGTCCCTCCAGTGCCGCCGCATGTACCCGCTCGATCACTTCATCGCGCCGGTTCTGGTCGATGGCCCGCGTGACGATGGGGCTGCGCCCCGGCGGCAGTTCGTCGATGACCGACACTTCCAGGTCGGCGTAATAGGTCATCGCCAGCGTGCGCGGAATCGGCGTGGCCGACATCATCAGCTGGTGCGGCGTCTTGCCGTTGCTGCCCTTGTTGCGCAAGGTCAGGCGCTGGCCGACGCCGAAGCGGTGCTGCTCGTCGACGATCACCAGCCCCAGTTTCGCAAACTGCACCGTGTCCTGGATCAGCGCATGCGTGCCGATCACCAGCTGCGCCTCGCCCGACTCCACCATCGCCGTGGCGGCCAGCTTGTCCTTCTTTTTCAGGCTGCCGGTGAGCCACGCCACCTTCACGCCGAGCGGCTCCATCCAGCCGGCGATCTTGCGGAAGTGCTGGTCGGCCAGGATTTCGGTCGGCGCCATCAGCGCCGCCTGGTAGCCGCTGTCGATGGCTTGCGCCGCAGCCAGTGCCGACACCACCGTCTTGCCGCTGCCGACGTCCCCCTGCAGCAGGCGCTGCATCGGATAGCCGTTTTTCAGGTCGGCGCGGATTTCCTTGAGCACGCGCTGCTGCGCGCCGGTCAGCTTGAACGGCAACTGCCCCAAAAACGCCTCCGACAGCGCGCCGACCGCCTTGAGCACCGGCGCGCCCTTGACCCGGCGCGCCCGCTGCGCGCGTTTGAGCGAGAGCTGCTGCGCCAGCAGCTCGTCGAACTTCATGCGGATCCAGGCCGGGTGCGAGCGCTCGACCAGCGAATGGGCGTCGATTTCCTGGGGCGGATAGTGCAGCAGCCGCACCGACGGCTCGAAGTCGGTCAGGTTCATTTCCGCGCGCAGCGACGGCGGCAAGGTATCGTGCCAGTCGATGCGCTTCATCGCATCGGCAATCGCGCGCCGCAAAATCGCCTGCGACAAGCCTTCGCCCGACGGATACACGGGCGTGAGCACGGTCGGCAGCGGCGCGCCTTCGTTGATCACCTTGTACGTCGGGTGCACCATCTCGGCGCCGAAGAAGCCATGCTTGAGTTCCGCGCGGGCGCGCACGCGCGTGCCTTCGGCCAGTTGCTTGACCTGGCTGCCGTAAAAATTCATGAAGCGCAGCAGCAGGTCGCCGCTCTCGTCGGCGATGGTGACAAGCAGCTGGCGCCGCGGGCGGAAGCTGATCTCGTTTTTCGTGACCACCCCCTCGACCTGCGACACATGGCCGCCGCGCAGGCAGGCTTCGCGGATCGACACCACGCAGGTTTCGTCCTCGTAGCGCATGGGCAGGTGCAGCACCAGGTCCATGTCGGTGTGCAGGCCCAGCTTGGCGAGCTTGCTTTCGTTGGTTTTCGGTGGTGTTTTCGGTTTGGTCGGCGGCATATTGAAGCAACTTCAGTGCGTAAGGGGGTAAAATAGAGGGTTGCCCTGCACGCGTGAGCCCTATTGTACGGCTCTTGACCCTCTTTTTTACAAAATTAGCAGAATGTACTCGCTCTCCGACTTCGATTTCGACCTGCCCGCCGAGCGCATCGCGCAAACACCGCTGCCCGACCGCAGCGCTTCCCGTCTCCTGCACCTGGACGGGACGACCATTGTCGACCGCCAGTTCGCCGACATTGTCGGCCTGCTCGCGCCCGGCGACCTGCTGGTGATGAACGATACGCGCGTGCTCAAGGCGCGCTTTTTCGGCGTCAAGGAAACCGGCGGCAACGTCGAAGTACTGGTTGAGCGCATCCTCGACAGCCGCACCGTGCTGGCCCAGGTGCGCGCCTCCAAGTCGCCCAAGCCCGGCAACCGCATCCGCCTGGCCGACGCCTTCAACGTCACCGCGGGCGAGCGCGCCGGCGAATTCTTCACCCTCGTGTTCGATGGCGACGTGTTCGAGCTGATCGAAGCGCACGGGCGCCTGCCGCTGCCCCCATATATTGAACACGATGCCGACGAATTCGACGAAACGCGCTACCAGACCGTGTACTCGCGCGAACCGGGCGCGGTCGCCGCGCCCACGGCCGGCCTGCACTTCGACGAAGCGCTGCTGGCCGCCCTGAAGGCCAAGGGCGTGAACTTCGCCTATGTCACGCTGCACGTCGGCGCCGGCACCTTCCAGCCGGTGCGGGTCGAGGCGCTGGCCGAGCACAAGATGCATACCGAGTGGTACACCGTGCCGCAGGAAACCGTGGACGCGGTGCGCGCCGCCAAGGCAGCCGGGCGCGACGTGGTCGCGGTGGGCACCACCAGCCTGCGCGCGCTCGAATCGGCCTCGCAGTCGGGTGAGCTGGTGGCCGGCAGCGCCGACACGGCCTTGTTCATCACGCCCGGCTACACCTTCAAGACGGTATCGCGCCTGATCACCAACTTCCACCTGCCCAAATCGACCCTGCTGATGCTGGTGTCGGCCTTTGCCGGCTACGATGCCATCCGCGCCGCCTATGCGCACGCCATCGCCAGCCAGTACCGCTTCTTCAGCTATGGCGACGCCATGCTGCTCACGACCGACAACAAGTAGATCAACCTATCCTATGCTCGACTTCCAACTTCTCAAGACCGACACCAGCGGCCTGTCGCACGCGCGGCGCGGCCGCCTCACGCTCAATCACGGCGTCATCGAAACCCCGATCTTCATGCCGGTCGGGACCTACGGCTCGGTCAAGGCGATGTCGCCGGTCGAACTGAAGGAGGTCGGCTCGCAGATCATCCTGGGGAACACCTTCCACCTGTGGCTGCGCCCGGGCACCGAAGTGCTCAACAAGTTCGGCGGCCTGCACGGCTTCATGGGCTGGGACAAGCCGATCCTGACCGATTCCGGCGGCTTCCAGGTGTTTTCGCTGGGTGCGATGCGCAAGATCACGGAGGAGGGCGTCAAGTTCTCGTCGCCGATCGACGGCAGCAAGCTGTTCTTGTCGCCCGAGATCTCGATGCAGATCCAGCGCGCGCTCAACTCCGACATCGTCATGCAGTTCGACGAATGCACGCCGTATGAAATCGACGGCCGCCCGGCCACCTCGGTGGAAGCGGCGCAATCGATGCGCATGTCGCTGCGCTGGGCCCAGCGCTCGATGAACGAATTCACGCAGGGCGAAAATCCGAACGCGCTGTTCGGCATCGTCCAGGGCGGCATGTTCGAGAACCTGCGCGACGAGTCGCTGGCGGGCCTGGAAGAGATCAACTTCCCGGGCATCGCGATTGGCGGCCTGTCGGTGGGTGAGCCGAAGGAAGACATGATGCGCATGCTGGAACACGTCGGCCCGCGCCTGCCGGCCAACAAGCCGCACTATTTGATGGGTGTGGGCACGCCGGAAGACCTGGTGGCCGGTGTCGCCAACGGCATCGACATGTTCGACTGCGTGATGCCGACCCGGAATGCGCGCAATGGCTGGTTGTTTACCCGCTTTGGCGACGTCAAGATCAAGAATGCGCGCTACAAGGACGACCAGGGTCCGCTCGACGAGAGCTGCGACTGCTACTGCTGCAAGAATTTTTCGCGCGCCTACCTGCATCACCTGCACCGCTCGAAAGAGATCCTGGGCGCGCGCCTGAACACGATCCACAATTTGCACTACTACCTGAAGCTGATGAGTGAGATGCGCGACGCGATCGATGCCGACCGTTTCCACGCCTTCCGCCTCGAATTCAACGCCGGCCGCGCCCGGGGCGTCTGAGGACGGATGCGCAACCGGGAACAGACCCTGATGCCGCTTACTTAAGCTCCGTCATTTCTGCCACTGGCAGGAATGACGGTCTTGAGGATGGAGGCGGGAAAATCGGGGTCAGACCCCGAAAATCGGGGTCTGACCCCGGTTAAGCAACTGCTGGGAAAATCGGCAACGCCGCCCGCCGTTGTTGAAAATTAAATAACTTTCAGCCGCTTGCAAAAACGAAGATGGTAGCCAAATAGGTCGAATTGGCTTGCCCGCAGCCTCCGGTGCTAGAATACAGCGCTGATTTTTTAACGAAACTAACCTCAATATCGGAGTCCCCGTGTTTATTTCCAACGCCTACGCGCAAGCCGCTCCCGCTGCCGCCGACGCCAGTTTGATGGGTAATATGACCACCTTCCTGCCGCTGGTTCTGATGTTCGTGGTCATGTATTTCCTGATGATCCGCCCACAGCAGAAACGCGCGAAAGAGCAGAAATCCATGATGGACGCGCTCGCCAAGGGCGACGAAGTCGTCACCGCCGGCGGCATCCTCGGCAAAGTCATCAAGGTCAACGATACCTATGTGACCATCGAGGTCGCGAGCAATACCCACGTCATCGTACAAAAGAATTCGATCACCACGATGTTGCCAATCGGCACGATGAAGTCCCTGTAAGCCTGATGGGCGGCCTTGTGCCGCCTGCCTGCTCAACATTGAACGCTGGAACACTATGAATCGCTATCCCGTCTGGAAATACATTCTCATCGTCATTGCGTTGCTGTTTGGCGCCTTGTACACGGCGCCCAACTACTTCGTTGAATCGCCCGCGCTGCAGGTGACGACAGGCAGTTCGACCCTGAAGATCACCCGCAACACGGCCGACCAGGTCGAAGCCGCCCTCGCGGCAGCGGGCATCAAGTCCGATGGCGTGAGCCTGGACGGGAATGGCAACACCTCATCCGTGCGTGCGCGCTTCACCACCACCGACATTCAGTTGAAGGCCAAGGATGCGCTGGAAAAGGCGCTTAACCGCACCCCGGCCGAACCGGATTACATCGTCACCGTCAACCTGGTGAAGAACACCCCGAAATGGATGCAGGCGATCAACGCGCTGCCGATGAACCTGGGCCTGGACTTGCGCGGCGGCGTGCACTTCCTGATGCAGGTTGACGTGGCCGCGACCACCGAGACCAAGATCAAGGGTATCCAGTCGAGCGTGCGCAGCCAGCTGCGCGACAAGGACGATGCGCGCCACACCGGCATCGAGCGCGTGGGCCAGACCATCGAAGTGCGCTTTGCCGATGCCGGCAACCGCACCCGCGCGCGCCAGGTATTGGCACGCGAGTCGAACGACCTGCAGTTTGCTGACGCGGCCGACGCCACCGGCCTGAAACTGGTCGTTTCGCTCAAGCCGGAAGCGCTCCAGAGCACCATCGAAGAAGGCGTCAAGCAAAACATCTCGACCCTGTCCAAGCGTGTCAATGAACTGGGCGTGTCCGAGCCGATCATCCAGCAGCAGGGCCGCGACCGCATCGTGGTGCAGCTGCCCGGCGTGCAGGACGTTGCGCGCGCCAAGGCCATCATCGGCCGCACCGCCACCCTGGAAATGCGCATGGTCGACGATACCGTCGTGCCAGGCATGGAATCGGCCGCCAGCATTCCGCTCACGTCCGAACTGTTCACCGACGAGACGGGCCGCCCGATCGTGCTGCTGAAAGACGTGATCCTGACCGGCGACTACATTTCGAGCGCCATCGGCACCAATGACCAGAACAACCAGCCGGCCGTGGGCCTGGACCTCAATGGCGACGGCGGACGCAAGATGCGCGAAGCGACGCGCGACCGCGTTGGCAAGCGCATGGCCATCCTGCTCAAGGAAAAAGGCAAGTACACCGTGCTGTCGGCACCGACCATCAACAGTGAACTGGGCAGCCGCTTCCAGATCACCGGCATGGGCACCCTGGAAAAGGCCAACGACCTGGCGCTGCTGCTGCGCTCCGGCGCCCTGTCGGCACCGATGGAAATCATCGAAGAACGCGTGATCGGCCCGCAACTGGGCGCCGAAAACATCGCCAAGGGCCTGTACTCGACCGTGTACGGCTTCGCCGCGATCGCCGTTTTCATGATCCTCTACTATCACATGTTCGGCTTTTTCAGCGTGATCGCGCTGGCCTCGAACCTGCTGTTCCTGCTGGCGATCCTGTCGTGCCTGCAAGTGACCCTGACCCTGCCCGGCATCGCCGCAATCGCGCTGGCACTCGGCATGGCGATTGACGCCAACGTGCTCATTAACGAGCGTATCCGCGAAGAGCTGCGCGCGGGCGAGCCGCCGCAAAAAGCGATTGCCGCCGGTTTCGACCGCGCCTGGGCCACCATCCTGGACTCGAACGTGACCACCCTGATCGTCGGTATCGCCCTGCTGGTATTCGGTTCCGGTCCGGTGCGCGGCTTCGCCGTGGTCCACTGCCTGGGCATTTTGACCTCGATGTTCTCGTCCGTGTTCGTCTCGCGCGGCGTGGTCAACCTCTGGTACGGCCGCACCAAAAAGCTGAACAAGGTCTCGATCGGTACTGTCTGGACTCCTGGCCTGTCGGTCACGAAATAACAAGCACTTACTACAACAGGATTCAAGATGGAATTTTTCCGAATCAAGAAAGATATTCCCTTCATGCGCCATGCGTTGATTTTCAACGTGATTTCGGCGCTGACCTTCGTGGCGGCCGTGTTTTTCCTGGCGACCAGGGGCCTGCACCTGTCGGTCGAGTTCAAGGGCGGCACCGTGATGGAGCTGAAGTACCCGAACGCGGCCAACCAGGAAAAGATCCGGGCCGACCTCGTCAAGCTCGGCTACGAACAGCCTGAAGTGACCAGTTTCGGCACCGCGCAGGAAGTCATGCTGCGCCTGCCGATCACCAAGGCGGTCGCCGGTTCGAGCGGCTCGCAGATCGTGTTCGACGGGCTGTGCAAGTCCGAAGGCGGCGCGGTCACCAAGATCAATGCCGTGGTCAAGGGCCAGAGCGTGGCCAAGGATGTCTGCCATAACCCGGCCGGCGCCGAGGTGCTCAGTCTCCAGAAGGTTGAATTCGTCGGTCCGCAGGTGGGCGACGAGCTGGCGCAAAATGGCGTCAACGCCCTGATCATGGTGGTGCTGTTCGTGGTGTTCTACCTGGCGGTGCGCTTCGAGTGGAAGTACGCTGTCTCGGCCATCATCGCCAACTTGCATGACGTGGTCATCATTCTCGGCTTCTTCGCCTTCTTCCAGTGGGAGTTCTCGCTGGCGGTGCTGGCCGGCGTGCTGGCGGTGCTGGGCTACTCGGTCAATGAATCGGTGGTTATTTTCGACCGGATCCGCGAAAACTTCCGCAAGCAGCGCAAGGCCAGCGTCGAGGAAGTGATCGACAATGCGATCACCAGCACCATCTCGCGTACCATCATCACGCACGGCTGTACCCAGATGATGGTGCTGTCGATGCTGCTGCTGGGCGGCGCGACGCTGCACTACTTCGCCGTGGCGCTGACCATCGGTATTCTGTTCGGTATCTACTCGTCGGTGTTCGTCGCCGCCGCCATCGCCATGTGGCTGGGCGTGAAGCGCGAAGACCTGATCAAGCCGATCAAGGAAAAGGACGAAACCGACGGCGCCGTCGTTTAAGCGCAGTTTCGCCGCTCCATGAACAATGCCGCCCGGCTCACGCTGCGCGGCATTTTTCATGGCTGCGCGCCGTGCAACCATTCACTTCCTGGCCGAATCATGATGTTTGACGCCCGCCCGCTGCCATGAGCCGCACCAACCGCCTGTTCCTGCTGCTCGACGCCCTGCGCGGCCACCGCCGGCCCGTGACCGCCGCCGTGCTGGCCGAACGCCTCGGCGTGTCCGAACGCACCATCTACCGCGACATCCAGACCTTGTCCGAACTGGGCGCGCCGGTCGAGGGCGAGGCCGGGGTCGGCTACCTGATGCGCGCCGGGCTGTTCCTGCCGCCCCTGATGTTTACCAACGACGAACTCGAAGCGCTGGTACTGGGCGCGCGCTGGGTGCGCCGTCAGGGCGACGACGCGCTGGCCGAGGCGGCATCGAACGCGCTGGCCAAGATCGCCACGTCCACACCGAAGGACCTGCGCGACTGCATCGCCGAGACCAGCCTGTGGGTGCCGGTCGGGCCAAGCGCACCCGAGACGACCGCCTTCGTGCGCCCCGCGCGCGAAGCGATCCGCGACCAGCACAAGCTGCGCATTGGCTACCGCGACGCTGGCGGCGTGGCGACCGAGCGCACCGTGTGGCCGTTCGCGCTGGCCTTTTTCGAGGGCGCGCGGGTGCTGGCCGCCTGGTGCGAGCTGCGCGGCGCCAACCGCCACTTTCGCATCGACCGCATCGCCAGTGCGGCCTCGGACGGCGAGCGCTATCCGGAACACCGGCGCGCGCTCATCAAGCGCTGGCGCGCCGAGATGTGCATGAGCGACGACTCCTGACGACAACTGCCGCTACCTGCTTCTGTCGTGGTGTTTCATTCCACTGCTCCTGAGTTCATCAGCATGCCCCGCTTTCATCATCCTGCTTCGTCGGGCGCGAGCGGATGACCGATGAGGCCTAAACTTGGCATTTAGCAATCGTGCTAAAATGCTATGCCAAGTTTGTAAAGTGACATCACATACATGCAGTCTCTTTCATAAAATCTCCGCATCTCACCTTTCCCATTGGGCTTGTTTATCGGGCAATCGTAGCTACGGACCAACGACATCGGATACAAAATTTCTATGGGTAAAGTGCACCAAACTCTGCAAGGACTCCTTGGCGGGCGCCAGCATAATCGCTTGCTGCGGCTTTCTTTTCCCAATGCGGATGGACCTGAAGGCCAGTTGCTTGTCAACAGCCTGGAAGCCTTCGAGGCATTGTCGCGCCCATTCGAGTACACGGTTGAACTGTTGTCGGACAATCCTGGAATCGCCCTCAAGGATATGCAGGGCAAGTTGATGTGCGTACAGCTGGTGCGGCGCGACGGCAGCATGCGTTACTTCACTGGCCGGGTGTTCAGCTTCAAGCTGACCACTGTCGATGGAGGCGTGTCTTATTACCAAGCCAAGTTGGGGCCGTGGTACCAGTACCTGAGCATGCGCAAGGATAACTACCTCTTCCACAACACCACGCTGTACCAGCAAACTGCGAGCATTTTCGGCGATTACGGCGGCGTCGCACTATGGGATTGGCGTGTCAAGGGCGCCAACGGCGTCATGACCGACGCCTGCCAGTTCGATGAATCCGACCGTAATTACCTTGAACGGCGCTGGGTCAATGCTGGCATCCTGTACTGGTTCGAGCACACCGAGAGCGGGCACACGCTGGTGCTGTCCGATGATTCGAGTGCGGCTGAGCCGGTGGACGGCAGCGTGGAGATTCCATTCCAGCGCCACGCCGGCGCAGCCGCGGAAGACGGCATCCACCAGTGGTCGCCAGGGCGTACCATCCAGCAGGGCACGGTCGCCCTCGCCTCGTACGACTTCAAGTCGCCGCGTCCTGCCACCACCTCGCTGCCGACGGTGCAGCAGCAAGGCGACGTGCTGAACATCGAATCGTATGAGTACACGGGTGCCTTCGGCTTCAAGGACAGCGGCGATGCGCGCGACCTGGCGCAACTGCGCATGGAAGCGATGGAAGCCGCAGGCAAACAATTCGATGGCACTGGCAACAACCGCAACGCGCAGCCGGGCCGCTGGTTCCGCCTGAGCGGCCACTTCGATGCAGATGCGCGTGGTGGCGACGCGCAGGCGCGCGAGTTCCTGATCACGGAAGTGAGCCATCGCGCGAGCAATAACTATCACGTGCACAGCGGTTCGGAGTCGATCTACGAAAATCGCCTGAGCGCGATACGAAAGATCATCCCGTGGCGTCCCGCACGCGGCGCGGCCAGTGTCGAGACCAAGATCCATGGCATCCAGACTGCGACGGTGGTGGGCCCCCCAGGTGAAGAGATTCACACCGACAAGTACGGCCGCGTACGCGTGCAATTTCACTGGGATCGGGTTGGCGCCAACGATGACAAGAGTTCGGCGTGGATTCGGGTTGCCACGCCATGGGCGGGCGCCAATTTCGGCATGACCTCGATTCCACGCATCGGCACCGAGGTGCTGGTCCAGTTCATGGACGGAAACCCGGATCGTCCGATTATCACGGGCATGGTGCCGAATGCCGATACGATGCCGCCGTGGACGCTGCCCGATAATAAAACGCAGAGTGGCGTGCTGACGCGCTCGACGCCAAATGGCGGCTATGACAATGCCAACGCTCTGCGCTTTGAAGATAAAAAAGGCGTAACTGTTCAGCCGGAGTACAGGCCGCAATAAACAGTTGTAAACTGTGCTGTTATCGCGCATGATTTGGGCATGCCACCAAAACCTCCCCGTCTCAATCTCACCGGCTTGTCCCATGAAGACAAGGATCGTCTCATTGACGCCTTGTTCGCACGCCTGGACGCGGTGGAGGCTAAGCTG
>NZ_WHJG01000053.1 GCF_011682175.1 Massilia frigida | reverse complement strand
TGCCCGCAAAAGCGATGGCGAGCCCGGCGTCAAGACCATCTGGCGAGGATTGGACCAAGTAATGACCGCAGCTCAAACATTGCAGGCACTACGGGAGGAAGGCGCCTGAGTTGTGTATAACGAGATGGGCTCAGGTGGCTTGGCCGTTGGTGTACTTGGATCCAGTACCAGCGTTTGATTCAACAAGCTTCCCGTTATTCGTGCGAATACTTTTCCACCGACATAATCAGTATAATAAGTATAATCCCAGTTAGTGCCTTTCGCAACGCCGCTAAGTAAGTCCTTAGGGTTGTTTCCGGACAAATCAGTCTGATACGAGGCTGCAGAGGTTCCAAGCCCCCAATAAATCTTTTCACCAATTTTATCAACAGCAAGCGAACGCACATTCTTCGCGGTGCTTACCGGACCCGGGATCGGATACATTTTAGAATCGCTTGGCGTGAAATGGAACGCAGCAGCATCCTTCGATCCACCGCCATACATGCTCCCATTGGAACCTGGCTTGAGTGTCCAAATTGCCTCGGAAATTGATGTTCCCACGAGCTTGACAGTCGTCGATCCATAACCATGTTGGTAAAGCCGGCCGGAGGCGGTTCCGATATAAACGGTCCGGTCGGTCGCAACAGCGACGCTCAGTATTTCTTCGGTCTTTGGCAATTCGACTTCAAAACGTCGCTCACCATTACTAACGTTGTACGCGGCGAATTTCGCTGGAAAGCCAGTGGCGCCAACATACAGGACATCACCGTCGAATGCCGCAGCAGAGACGAGGGAGCGTGTTATCTGGTCGCCTTTATCTTGAATGTCGGGGGTAGTGAAGGTGATGTTATCGAAATAGGCGGTTGCAGGCGCCGCATTTGCGGTAAATAGCACCACCGAGGCTTTTGTTGCGCCTGCCGGCGCAATAACGGAAAGCTTGGTCAGCAACCATTGATCGTTATTGCCGACAGCACCCATCGACGTTGTAATGGGTAAAGCCGTAGTGCCAGCATAGAACTTAATTGCCAGCATCACGGTTGCCGGGTCGGTATTGTTCTGCAACTTTACCTGGGCGGAAACATCGATTTGCGCGCCGGCCTTCACCGCCACTTGCTCGCTTTCGGCCACCGCCGACACATTCGGACCCGGGTCGGAGAGTTTGATGGCACCCGAATTGTCATATCCCCCGGTGGTGGACCATGTAACCAAGGCAGGATTGGAAAACGTCCAGCCTGGCGGGGTCGTGGCGATTTTCGGGTCGGTTGTAAACTTCGGATTTCTCAGAACGAGATTTGTCGCGGCTTGCGTGGTCGACATTGTTGTTATCGACCCCATATAAAGCAGTAAGAGCGCCATGCATTTGCTTGTCTGCTTGGATGAGCGAATAAATATCTTCATACGTAGTCTCAGGTTCCCGATTTATAAATATCTGTTGAAAAAATTAGCGGGTAACTAGTGGCGCTAGCAACTGTTACCAGCCATGGCCATGATATATCATATGTGATAACATTGTCATACATTTCATTCTTAATCTGCTATTTACAATGAGAAAGTATGGTGAATAAAAGACAAGTAGTCGGGCCATGAACTATATACGAATCTATCCAGATTATGATTTTTACTTTAACAGTTACGTTTAAATACATTAAAAAACTTGACATTAACTCCGTGGACTGAATTATCGGTAATATTTTATATTCCGCTGCTTACCATGCTGCGATTTGCGATTGGCTAGCCGCACGCCCCGGCAGTACCCTGATTCGATGCACAAGCCTTAAGCCGCAATATCGTCGGACCCGCTATCGCGCGCTGCAACGCCTAGCGCGCCATTGCGACTCGCTATGGCAAGCGCGCGCATAAACTTTCCAGTTGCCGTCATCCCGCTGCCATCATTTTCTGACTCGTCCAGCTTCGGCCTGCTTCATGGACGCTTATGACCAAGGTCAGCGTGCAGGCCCGACACCCGGCCTGTCTCCGTCGTGTCCCGGCGGTGGCCCTCTTAGTTCACCGCCACCTGCTCCGGCATCGCCGACGAATGGTGCTTCAGGATCAGCCATTCCTTCCCCAGCTTCTTGTACACGAAGGTGTAGCGCGCCTGCACCTTGGCCGGCTTGCCATCCTTGACGATGTCAAAGGTGTACACGCCACTGTCGACCGCGCTATCCTTGCTCAGCATCTGGATATGACGCGAATTGATCACGCCGTGCGGCTTCAGTTCCAGGAAGTGCACGAAATAATCCTCGATTTCCGCCGGCGTGGTCCTCACCTGGTTCGACACGGTCGGCTGCAATACCGCCTTCGGGTGATACAGCTTGACCACTTCCGCCGGCTTCCCCGTGCCCAGCGCGGCGTTCCAGCGGTCGAACAGGCCGGCAATCTCGCGGTCCTGCTTGGTGACGGGCGCGACGGCTTCGTTGCCGTATACCCGTGGCGGTTCCTTGGCATAAGCAAGGCTGCAAGCGAAGAGGGAAGCGGCAAGGATCAGTTTTTTCATGAAGTTCTCCTGTTAAATCAAAGTGGATGGCGCATTGTTTGCTGCGACAGGCACACTATCGCCCGCCGCCAGCGCCTTGCCGTCCGCCGCCAGGCCTAGCTGGAACTCTGCCGTTCGGCATATACTGCGCATATGCCCCGTACCACTTCTCCCTCCGCCCACACCCTGCGCGAGCACTATCGCGAGCAGCAAGCCAATACCGCCCGCCTGCGTCTGCTGCACGAGGCCGGCCAGGCGCTCGCCGCGCGCGAGGCCGCCACCGCGCTGGACGCGATGCTCGGCTTTGCCCTGGCCTTTTCCGCCTTCGACTGCGGCAGCGTGCTGGCCGACGACAACGGCGCGCTGCGCGTACAGGCCGCGCGCGGCGAGGTCCTGCCGGCCGGCATGCGGTTTCCCGCGCAAGGCGCCCTCGCCGCCAGCCTGAAGGACGAGGCCGGCGTGCTGGTCCGGCGCAACAGCATCAGCCGCATGCTGCTGCCGGCCGGGGCGATGGCCGGCGTCGAACTGCTGTTTCCCCTGCGTTCGGCCGGGCGTGCGCTCGGCGTGCTGCAACTGGCCAGCCGCCGCCCGCTGCCGGTTCCCGGCGAGGCCGACCTGGCCGCCTTGTTCACCCTGGCCAGCATGCTGGCCTCGGCCTTGCCGCAGGGCGCCGCGCGGGCGACGGTCCCGCCCGCGCAATCGGCCAAGCTGCTCACCCCGCTCACGCCGCGCGAGCGCGAGGTGCTGGGCTTGCTGCCGCACGGACTGACCAATGCCGACATCGCCCTGCGCCTGGGTATCGCACCCGGCACGGTGAAGGTGCATGTGGAACGCATCATCCACAAGTTCGGCCTGGCCGACCGCACCCAGGTCGCCGCCCGCGCGGTCGAACTGGGCTTCGGCCATTCCGGCGCGACGAACCCATGAGCGCGCTGTCGAGCTGGTCCCAGTGGTGGTCGAACCGCTCCTTGCGCGTCAAGGGCCTGGTGCTGATCGCGGTGCCACTGGTGATCCTGCTGGGCGCGCTCGCCTCAAGCTACCTGATGGGGGCCGAAAGCCGCCGCGCCCAGCAGGGCGTGCAGCGCACCTTGCAGATCCAGCACGACATCCAGGAAGTGCATACTTTGCTGGCCGAGGCCGCCACCGGCGTGCGCGGCTACCTGTTGACGGGGCGGGCGAATTTCCTGGAGCGCTACCGGATTGCAGAAACCGAGCTGCCACGCACCTTGCGCCGGCTGCGCGGGCAGATCCGCGATCCGCAGCAGCGCGCCTTGCTCGACCAGGTGGCCGCCCTGGCCGCCAGGAAAAGCGAGGGCTTGAGCGAACTGGTCGCCCTCGGCAACACCACGCCGGCGGCAACGCTGGTGCCGATCCTGGTCTCGAACAAAGTGGTGCTGGACGAGCTGCGCGGCCACATCGACGCCATGCTGGCGCGGGAAGACGTGCTGCGGCGCGAAAGCGAGCGTTTTGCCGACCAGGTCTACACGCGCACCATGGTCGCCACCGGCGTGGCCAGCGCGGCCGGGGTGCTGGGCGCGCTCGTCGTGGTGCTGCTGTTTTCAACCGGCATCGGGCGCCGCGTGCGCGACCTGGCCGATAACGCGCAGCGGCTGGCGCGCGGCGCGCCGCTGGCGCCAATCTCGCCCGCCACCGATGAACTGGGCCAGCTGGCGGCGCGCATGGAGCATGCCAGCATGCTCTTGGCGGCCCGCAGCGCCGACGCCGAGCAAGCCTATCGCGAAGCCGAACGCGCCAGCCAGGCCAAGACCGAATTTCTGTCGCGCACCAGCCATGAACTGCGTACGCCGCTCAACGCGATCCTGGGCTTTGCCCAACTGCTCGAACGTGATCTCACCACGCCGGCCGAGCGCGAGCATGTCGGCCATATCCTGAAAGGCGGCCGTCACCTGCTGGCGCTGATCAATGAAGTGCTCGATATCGCCCGCATCGAAACCGGCCATCTGGACCTCGATCCGGAGCCGGTCGAGGTGGACAGCCTGCTGCGCGAAGCGCTGGCCCTGATCGCCCCGATGGCCGGCGAGCGCGGCGTGACCCTGGCTGCCCCGGCACCGTCGTCCGTCGTGCACGTGCTGGCCGACCGCAAGCGCTTGCTGCAGGTGATGCTCAATCTGCTGTCGAACGCGGTCAAGTATAACCATCCGAACGGGACTGTATCGTTGCGCGTCGAGGCCGACGCCGAGCGTGCGCGCATCGGCGTGATCGACAACGGCCCGGGCATCGATCCCTCCTTGCAGGCGCGCCTGTTCACGCCGTTCGACCGGCTGGGCGCCGAGCACCGTCCCGGCGAGGGTACCGGCCTGGGGCTGGCGGTGTCGCTGCAGATGGTACGCGCCATGGGCGGCGATATCGGAATGGAAAGCACGGTGGGGCAGGGCAGCACGTTCCGGGTCGAGCTGCCGCTGAGTGCCGCGGCGGGCCATGCGCTTGCAGCACGGCCTGCGGACATGGCGGCGCCGCCATCGCAGCGGGCCTGTACCGTGCTCTATATAGAGGATCAGTCCTCCAACCTGGCGCTGGTCGAGATCCTGCTGGCGCGGCGCCCCAGCATCACCTTGCTCAGCGCATCCACCGGCAGCGCGGGCCTGGCGCTGGCGCAACGCCACGCGCCCGATCTGGTGCTGCTCGACCTGCACCTGCCCGACGTATCCGGACTCGACTTGCTCGCCCAGCTGCGCGCCACGGCCGGGTTGAGCCAGACGCCGGTGGTGATGGTCAGCGCCGACGCCCTACCTGCGACCATTGCAGGCGCGCTGGCCGCCGGCGCCGCCGGCTACCTGACCAAGCCGCTCGACGTGCCCCTGTTTTTTGCTACCTTGGACCGATTGCTGCCATGAATATTTCCGAACTGCTTGCCATGCGGCTGCTGATCGTCGACGACAAGATCGAGAACGTCAAGATTCTCGAAGACATGCTGGCGGGAGAAGGGTTTCGCAATGTCGTCAGCACCACCGATCCGCGCCGCACGCTCGATCTGGTGTCGGCGTTCGATCCCGACCTGGTGCTGCTCGACCTGATGATGCCGGACCTGGACGGTTACGCGGTCCTGGAGCAACTGGCGCGCCGCACGCCGCCCAATGAGTTTCGTCCGGTCATGGTCATCAGCGCCGACGTCACTCAGGAAGCCAGGCGGCGCGCGCTGTCGCTGGGGGCCAAGGATTTCCTGGCCAAGCCGTTCGATCTGATCGAGACGATGCTGCGCATTTGCAATCTGCTCGAAACCAGCCTGCTGTACAAGCGCCTGCAAGCGCTCACGTCGCCGGAGCCGCCGCTGCAGCGCTGGCACCCGAAGGCGGACGACTGAGCCGATGCGGCCTGGCGCTTAATCGGTGTGGAACTCGCTGGCCGAGGCAAACAGGTCCCACGCCGCGATGAACAGCGCCGCCACCACCGGGCCGATCACAAAGCCGTTCAGGCCGAACAGCGCCATGCCGCCCACGGTGGAAAGCAGCACCACGTAGTCTGGCATCTTGGTGTCCTTGCCCACCAGGATAGGGCGCAGGATATTGTCGACCAGTCCGATCACGACCACGCCAAAGGCGCTCAGTACGACGCCTTCCCAGATCGATCCGGTGGCCAGGAAATAGATGGCGACCGGCGCCCACACCAGCGCCGCCCCGACCGCCGGCAGCAGCGACAGGAATGCCATCACCACGGCCCACAGCACCGGCGCCTGCACGTCCAGGAACCAGAAGATCAGTCCACCGAGCGCACCTTGCGCAATCGCGACCAGGATATTGCCCTTGACGGTAGCGCGGGTCACGGCGGTGAAATTGTTGAACAGGCGCTGTTTGTATTTGCGGCTCAGCGGAACTGCGCCCTTGATGCGCGCAGCGAGCGCCTGGCCATCGCGCAGCAGGAAATACAGCAGGTACAGCATGATGCACATGCTGACCATCAGGTCGACGGTGTAGCTGCCCACATGGATGGCCTGGCGCGCGACGGTCTGGCTGACCTGCGATGCGCCTTCGGTCATTTTCTGCTGCAGCTTCGACAGGGTGGACAGGTCGAAACGTTCCAGCAGATTGACAGCCCACTGCGGCAGCGCGGCCATGATTTTCTTGAAGTAGGTGCCCACGCTCAGATCGCCCGAACGGACCATCTCGTAGATGCCGGCGGCCTGGTCGACCAGGGACACCGCGACCAGCGACAGCGGCAAGATCACCATGACCACGATCGACAGCAGCGTCAGGAAGGCTGCCAGGTTGGGTTTGTTATTGGTCTTCTTGAGCAGCCAGCGGTTCAGCGGCGCGAACAGGATCGCCAGCACCACGCCCCAGAACACGGCGCCGGCGTAGGGCGCCAGGATCCAGCCGAAGCCGATGGTGACCAGGGCGAGAAGAAGCAGAAACGATTTTTGCTGGAGGGTGTAGTGGTGCATAGGAGCTTTGCGATATGATTTCGATAATTATTGTGGGCCTATCATAATCTATCCCATGACCAAGGTGCGTGCGTTGGGATACGCAAGCGGACCGGCTGCGGCCGGCGTTCGCATGACTGATAGAATACGGCGTACTTTTTGGCACATACATGACCAATACACACATCAAAACACTGACGGCCGCGATCTTGTTCGTCCCGCTGCTGGCCTTTGCGGCGGCACCCGGCAGCACGGACAGTATCGAGACGCGCCATGGCAGGGTAGACGTGATTGCGGACGCGGATGCCACGCACCTGCTTGTCGCGGGCAAGAAAATCGCGACCCTCGGCGTCGGCAGCGCATCCCTGTTTCGCATTACTTCCGCGGCGGAGCGGGAATACATCATCGTGCAAGGCAGCCGCCCTGGTTTGCATTGCCATTACTCATATCGCTTGCTGGCATTGTCCGATAGTGGGCCGAAGGTGTCGAAGGAATTCGGAGAATGCCTCGACCTTGGCGGCGCCGGCATGTCCGGGGCCGAGCCGGTAGTGCATCTGAACAGTCGGGTGGACCCGGAAGCCGGGGTCGAAACCTATCAGTGGCAGGGCGATGACGTCAATCTGGTGTTTGAATCGCCCACCCTGTGCGGCGCAACCGGGTTCGTGGCCCAGAAAAATGCCGCGCCGGTGCGCGCGCCGCTTGCCAGCCGCGTCAAGGGTTCCGGACGCTTGCAATTCCTGAGCGCTCCCGATGCCGGCTGCGCGATGCCTGGCGTGTTTGTGGTGCCGGGCGATAAGGTGACAGCCACCCTGGCCTCCGCTGCGTTCGTGTATGCGAGCTACACCAATCCCAAAAGCGGACGCAAAGTGCAGGGATGGGTGCCGCGGGAGCGCCTGTCGGACCTGTGACGCCCGCCATGGAACACGACTATTACCTTCATCCCCAACGATTCCCCAAAAACGCGGAAGGTCCCTTCTACACAACAGGAAGTCAACTGCGCAACGGCACATGGTGTAGCGACTGCATGTCCTGCGAGCTGCCTGAAAATGAGGCGCCGTCGCTGCTCGCGCTCTTAACCAACAATAACAGCGATACCTATTTTGTTCGGCAGCCGGCGACCGGCGATGACATCGATCAGGCATGCGCAGCCATCAACGTCTGCTGTACCGGCGCACTTCGCTACGGTGGATGCGATCCCGGAATCCTGGCAAAGCTGGACCCATCGAGTTGTGATTACCCCAAATCAGGGCGCTTGTACAAGCTTTTCCGGTCCCTCTTTTGCAGGAAGAATGACGGATGATCCATGATCAATTCGCAGTATGTCACCTGCTTCACGGCGCAACAGGTAAGGAAGCGTGCCTTTGCTGGCCAGGTAGTCATTGATCTCGTAGAAAATTCGCCGTGTCGGATTGTGCTTCTCCAGCTGGCGCCGGAACATTGGTATGGTCGTCGCATCCGGCGGCGATTCGTGCGCCAGCTCGACCCCGATGGAAGGAGTGGCACGCCTGTTTGGTGGCTGGACGTTTTCAAAGGATCGCCCCGAAGAGTTGCGTTAGCTGCCCGACGCACTGAAAGCGCGCCTGCTATCGCATGCAAGGTAGTGTGCAGCGTCCATTCACGTTATATGAAGGTCGATCCTTGATGAGTCCATTAGCACGTGCACTTGAATCACTTGAGGGCCTGTCGGTTGGGGATGCGTTCGGTCAGTGTTTTTTTCAGCTTGCCGATCCGGACCGCCACGTTGCCGAACGCCAGTCGCCAGCGGCGCCATGGCATTACACCGACGACACGGAGATGTCGCTGTCGGTGGTGTCCATGCTCGCTCAATGCGGCCGCATCGATCAGGACCGGCTGGCCGCCAGCCTGGCCGGGCATTACGATTACGACCGGGCCTACGGTCCGTCGATGCATCGGGTACTGGCCCGCATTCGCGAGGGCGAACATTGGCGCGTGGTGGCCGGCAGTACCTTTGAGGGGCAGGGCTCGTGGGGGAATGGCGCGGCCATGCGCGCGGCCCCGTTGGGTGCTTTCTTCGCGGACGATCTGGAGATGGCGGCCGGGCAGGCGCTGCTGTCCGCGCAAGTCACGCATGCGCATGCCGAAGGGGAAGCTGGCGCCGTCGCCGTGGCCCTTGCAGCCGCGCAGGCGGTCCGTCTGCGCGGCTGCGTTTCCCTGCCAACGCCGCGCGACTTTCTGGAAAGCGTGCTGGCGCTGCTGCCCCCAAGCGAGGTGCGCTCGCGTATCGTGCGGGCGCAGTCGATCGGCAGCGTCACAATCGGTCCAATTCGCGGTATCCATTCTTGGCAACGGCACCGGCATGTCCGCGCAGGATACGGTGCCGTTTGCACTGTGGTGCTGCAGCCACCATCTTGATAGTTACCCGGAGGCGCTGTGGCTCGCCGTCAGCGCAGGCGGGGATCGCGATACCGTTTGCGCTATCGTGGGCGGCATCGTAGCCTCATATACTGGCCTGTCAGGTATTCCGGACGAGTGGAAAGGCAAGCGCGAGCCGTTGCCGGCGTGGCATGTGGCAAATGGGCCGGACGAGCAATGAGTGAATGGGACAAACGCCGGCGCAGTCCATCCCGGGATTGATCGTTACAGATCCTCCGCGTCGACCGGCGGTTCGCCATCAAGTACACGGTTGTAGCTACCGCTATCAGGTGTGTACGCAGTGAACTGGTTTTTGGTGCTCAGTTCGACGAGGACGCGTCCGCATTCCTTGCATTCAAATATATCCCGCGAGAGACTGAGGTATTTCGTGTGAATGTGGTCGTGGATGATACTGCCGTGGCTTAGCTTCAAATCGACATAACCCTGGCCGTAGCCCTTTTGCAGAAGCCATTCGTCAACACTGCCATTGACGGCCGCCGTGACGAAACTCTGCGTCTCGTCGATAACCCAGTCAAAGAAGGGGTTGCAGTTGACATCCGGGAGGAACGATGCCTTGTAGGGCAGCGAATCGCTGACGTCGCTGATAATTTTTCCGCAGGTACAAGCTAATTTACTCATCGCCCCGGCCAGTCAAAAATGGATGAAAAAACGTCGTGCAGGACGCGTGCCGCGTTCATGCCCCCATCGTCCTGCTGAAAAAGACGGTCGGCTGCCCGCTGCGAATGCGGTACAGCTGCGCCGGGCGATTGCTGCCGTGGCGCTGCTTGCCGGTGATCTCTTCCAGAAAATCGCCTTCCTTGACGCGTTTGCGAAAGGCGCTTTTATCGATCGGCCGCCCCAGCACGATTTCATACACGCGCTGCAGATCGGACAAGGTGAATTCCTCCGCCAGCAAATGCGCCGGTAGCGACGTGTATTCGACCTTGTTACGCAGCCGCTGCACCGCCGTGGCCACGATCATGGCGTGGTCGAACGCCAGGTCGATATCCGCGCCATGCTCGCTGATCGAGTGCCAGCAAGCGGCGTCCGCCCCTGCTCCGTGCTGGAGTTCAATCTGATCCGACCCGATCAGCGCGAAATAGGCGAATGTGGCCGACCAGCCGCGCGGGTCGCGCGTGCTGCTGCCGAATCCCTGCAATTGCTCCAGATAAGGGGCCGACACCCCGGTCTTTTCGCGCAGCTTGCGCAAGGCCGTCGCGTCCAGGTCGACGTCGCGCCGGACATCGATAAACCCGCCCGGCAAAGCCCATTGCCCCTTGGCCGGATGTGCGCCGCGCTGCACCAGCAGCACATGCAGCGCCTGCTCCCTGACCGTGAAGATCACCAGGTCGACGCTGGTCAACGGCACATCGAACGCGTGGATGTTGTAACTGGCGAGATATTCCTGTTCAGTGAGATCGGCGGTACTCATTGTTTTCCTCGTTGTGGCGAGCGCGGATTTTACCACTTTCCACCCCTTAGTTGAAAATACAAACTAAGTTAGTTGCGCATTCCAACTAAGTGATTTATGATGCAGAAGCGCGGCCGGTGCAACGCTGCCGCCGTGCGTGTTTTACGTAATGACCATCATAAAAAGAAAAAGGAACACCAATGAATAATCGACATTATCGCGCAGCCGTTGCGCAAGAAACCCTGGCCGTGCTGGAGCGGGGGAACTATGAAAATGCGCACGGCGAAACCGTGTCCATTGCCGAGGCCCTGGCGTTCGCCAAAGCGCAATCCCTTCATTATTCATCCGAGCAGCTGGCGCAACTGAGCGCGGCGCCGGTGTCGGGCGAAGCGGCGCTCACGCGCTTTGAAGTGCGCAATGAATCGACCCTGGCCGCAGCCCGGCGCGGCGTTGCTGAAGGGCGCGAGAATCCGCTGTGTCTCAATTTCGCCTCCGCGAAAAACCCCGGCGGCGGCTTTCTGGGCGGCGCCGAGGCGCAGGAAGAAAACCTGGCCAAATCGTCCGGCCTGTATCCCTGCATCGTGCAGATGAACGCGATGTACGAGGCCAATCGCGCGCTCAAGTCCTGCATCTACAACGACGACATGATCTATTCGCCCAAGGTGCCGGTTTTTCGCGACGATGCGTATGCCTTGCTCGATGCGCCGTATGTCGTCTCCATCGTGACCGCGCCGGCCGTCAACCGGGGTGCGCTTTCCCGCAATGAGCCGGAGCGGATGCAGGATGTGGCGCCGCGCATGCTGCAGCGAATCGACATGCTGCTGGCGCTGGCCCTGCATCACGGTCATCAGGATGTGATTCTCGGGGCCTGGGGCTGCGGCGTGTTCGGCAATCTGCCTGAGGAAATGGCGGGCTGGTTCGCCGCCCAGTTGCTGTATAACCCGCGCTACAAGAATGCATTCCGCCACGTGACGTTCGCGGTGCTCGATCGTAAAGACCGCGGGACGTTCGCCGCATTCGAGCAGGTGTTCGGGCGGCTGTAAATTTTCCGCCGCTGCCACAGCCTGCCGGTTCGATGGCCGCAGGCTGACATGCAAGCTTTGATCAATCGGCCGGTATCTGGTAAAACAGTGGTCCGCGCATCCGGCCGGTTCCCGGTCAGGCCGCATATGTATAAATCAAGGAGCGTCATGCCGAAGCCTCACACCACCATCCGTACTATCCGCGCCGCCGTCGCCCTGGCCATGCTGTCGCTGTGCGCCACTGTTTCTGCGGCCGAACCGGAGTGGGTTACCAAAAGTAATACCAACGCCAAGCTTGTGCTCAACGTGATGGCCAAATATTCACCCGAAGGCGCCAGCGGCCTGGGTGTCGACGGTTACGACGAGGAGATCACCGACCTGTCGCGCGACCGCTTCGAATTGACCAATAAAGATACCCGCGCCGTCATCGCGGAACTGCAAAAGCGCCGCAAAGCCGAAACCGACGTCAAAATCCGCCAGGATATCGATATCCTGATCGGCAGCGCCGAGGACCAGATGCGCGGGACCGCCCTGGACCGCAAGTATTTTGTGCCGTTCGATAATCTGGCCGACCAATTGTTCGGCGTGGTGCGCCAGACGCTCGATCCGCGCATTCCCAAGGAGCGCCAGAAGACGCTGCTGGTCCGGCTGCAGAAATACGCCGGCCTCGCCAAGGGATATCGCCCGGCCACCGAACTGGCGGTCGAACGCTTGCAGGAGCGCCTGAAAGCGAACAAGAACCTGGTCGGCCCTTTCAAGGATGAAGTGGAGCAGGCGATCAACGATAGCCCGACCCTGATCAAGGGCATCAAGGATTTGCTGAGCAAGAGCGAGCTGAAAGGCTGGGAACCGAGTTTCGCCGCGCTGGAAACGCAGCTGACGGCCTACAACGAGCACGTGAAAAAGCAGATCCTGCCGCGCGCGCGCAGCGACCATCGTTTGCCGGCCGAGGTCTATGCGAATAACCTGCGCCAGTTCGGGGTCGATATCAGTCCGCAGGAATTGATCGCCAAGGCGCTGACATCGTTCGCCGAAATCCGCAACCAGATGAATATCACCGCCGGCCTGATCGCGCGCGAGCGCAAGCTGGCCAATCCCGATTACCGCGCCGTGATGGCCGAGCTGAAAAAGCAGCAGGTGGCGCCCGAGCAGGTCATGCCCTTGTACGCCGACCGCCTGAACCAGATCGAAGCGGCCGTGCGCGCGCAGAATATCGTGTCGCTGCCGGAGCGCAAGGCGGTCATCCGCATGGCCAGCACCGCCGAGAGCGCGGCGCAGCCGGCCCCGCACATGAACCCGCCGCGCCTGATCGGCAACACCGGCGAATATGGCGAATTCGTGCTGACCGCCGGCATGCCGCCCGACGCCAAAGGCAAAACGCTGGCCTTCGACGACTTCACCCACGAAGCGGCAACCTGGACGCTGACGGCGCACGAAGCGCGCCCCGGGCACGAGCTGCAATTTGCCAAGATGATCGAAACCGGCGTCTCGACCGCGCGCGCGGTATTTGCATTCAACAGCGTCAACGTCGAAGGATGGGCCTTGTACGCGGAAGCGGAAATGCAGCCCTACGAGCCGCTCGACGGCCAGTTGTTCGCGCTGCAAGCCCGCATGCACCGCGCCGCCCGCGCCTTCCTCGATCCGATGGTCAACCTGGGCGAGATCACGCCGGAAGGCGTCAAGGCCTTCCTGATGGATGAGGTGGGGCTGTCGGAAGGCATGGCGACCCAGGAAGTGCAGCGCTACACCTTCCGCGCGCCGGGCCAGGCAACCTCGTATTTCTACGGTTACCAGCGCTTGATGGAAACGCGCCAGGCAGCCGAGGTCGCCCTGCGCAAGAAGTTCAACCGCCAGGCTTTCAACGACTTCGTGCTGGCGCAGGGGCTGGTGCCGCCGACGCTGCTGCGCCAGGCCGTGCTGCAAGAGTTCGTGCCGGCCCAGCGCTAAACCGGGGCGGCTGTTCCGCTTAACAACACCCTTTGACTGCGTTACATGAAGCAGGCTTACAATGATTCTCATTGCTTAGCCCATGTGAACGCTGTCAAGGGGGATTGTCGTGATGTTTTCTCATCTGAAAATTGGTGCGCGTCTGGCAATTGGGTTTGGCTTGACGATTTGCATCTTGCTGGTGATGTCCCTGTTCGGCATCAGCCGCATCCGCTACACCAGTTCCCTGACCGACCATATCGTCAACGACCGCTACGTCCAGGTCGAACTGACCAATGTCATGCGCAGCTACGCCAACCGCGGCGCCCAGTCGCTGCGCAACGCCATGCTGGCGCCCGATCCGGCCCAGTCCAAGGCTTTGATGAGCGGCATGCTCGATGCCGACCGCACCGGCGCCGAGGCATCCGCCAAGCTGGGCGCGATGATGGGCGCCGACGAAGCGAAACAACTATTCCAGGATCAGGCCAAGGCCTTCGACGCCTATTTCCAGCTGCGCTCGCAAGCGGTCAAGCGCTTCGAAGCGGGCGAGCGCGACGCGGCCATCCAGTTCCTGTTCAAGGAAGTCATTCCGATACAGAACGCGTACTTCGGCCGGCTCGATGCCGTGCTCAAATACCAGACCGGGCTGATGGCGCGCGACGGCAAGGACGCGGCGGACGCGTCCAGCTCGGCGGCGCTGATGATGTTGATGCTGCTGGCGCTGGCCAGCGCGATCTCGGCCGTGGCCGGCTTCCTGATCACCCGTTCCGTGACCGTGCCCATCGGCGAAGCGGTGACCCTGGCCGAAACGGTCGCGCGCGGCGACCTGACCAGCCGCATCGAGGTCACCCGCCAGGATGAAACCGGGCGCCTGCTGACGGCCTTGAAGGACATGGTGGAGGGCCTGACCCGCACCGTCGGCGCCGTGCGCAGCAGCACCGATACGATCACGACCGCCTCGTCCGAAATCGCCGCCGGCAATATGGACTTGGCGTCGCGCACCGAAAACCAGGCCGCCAGCCTGGAAGAAACCGCGTCGTCGATGGAAGAACTGACATCCATCGTCAGCCAGAACGCCGACAATGCGCGCCAGGCCAACACACTCGTGGTTTCCGCCGCCGAGCACGCCAACAAGGGTGGCCGCGTGGTCAGCGAAGTGGTCGAAACGATGGGCGCGATCAAGGAAAGTTCCGGCAAGATCGTCGATATCATCAGCGTGATCGACGCTATCGCTTTCCAGACCAACATCCTGGCGCTCAATGCCGCGGTCGAAGCGGCGCGCGCGGGCGAGCAGGGGCGCGGCTTCGCGGTGGTGGCGTCGGAAGTGCGTAACCTGGCGCAGCGCTCGGCCAGCGCCGCCAAGGAGATCAAGGCGCTGATCGACGATTCGGTAGGCAAGGTCGACAATGGCAGCGCGCTGGTCAACCAGGCCGGCGAAACGATGGCGCAGATCATGGCGTCGGTGCGCCAGGTGGCTGACATCATGGGCGAAATCGCCGCCGCCAGCGCCGAGCAGAGCGCCGGGATCGGGCAGGTGAATGTGGCCATCGTGGCGATGGACAATGCCACCCAACAAAACGCAGCCCTGGTCGAGGAGGCTGCCGCCGCCGCCGCGAGCATGCAGGGGCAGGCAGTGCAACTGGCCGAGGCGGTTAGCGTGTTCAAGCTGCATGGCGACGATGCGCACGGCGCGCCGCCGCGCACGCCGGCGCGCAGTGCCGTTGCCGCGCCAGCGCGTGCCAGGGTGGTCGCCAAGGCGCCAGCCAAGGCCCCGGCCAAAGCCGCGGCCCGGAGCGTCAAGCCGTCGGTCCAGGCCGATGAGTGGGAACAGTTCTAGCCGGCGCCGGCCTTGATCTTGACGTCGAGGCCGGTGAGGATCAGGTCCAACCCGGCCTCGAAGCGGGCCTCGAAATCCATGTCGAACAGATCGTCCATGGCGGCCAGCACGTGCGGATAGCGTTGCGCGGCCAGTTCCTCGAACGGAGCGCGCCGGCTGGCCGCATCGATGGGGGCGGCGGCGGCCGGGTCCAGGCCCTGTTCCTCCATCACAAACCCGAGCACGTAGTACAGGATGGAAAACGCGCCCCAGCCCGCCATGCGGGTGCTGGCGCCAGCCGTACGCAGCGGGCCGATCATCGACTCGGCCACGCGCAGTACGTTGTCGGTGACCACATAGGTGCCGGCGAACACGCGCGCGCCGTCGCGCCGGGCGAGCAGGGCGGCGCGCACCGCCCGCGCCGTGGCGCCGGCCGCGTCGCGC
This sequence comes from Massilia frigida, assembly GCF_011682175.1. Taxonomy (GTDB): domain Bacteria; phylum Pseudomonadota; class Gammaproteobacteria; order Burkholderiales; family Burkholderiaceae_D; genus Telluria_A; species Telluria_A frigida. The sequence continues at coordinate 27,761 of NZ_WHJG01000053.1, read as the reverse complement.
CATGAGGCCGGCGCCACTGCCTGCGCCACCTCCGCCATCAGGGCGTCGGCCATGCCGTCCATCAACACCTGCTTGTTGGCAAAGTGCCAGTAGAGCGATGCGGCCTTGATGTCGAGGGCGTCGGCCAGCCGGCGCATGGTCAATCCTTCCAGGCCGACTTCATCGAGCAAGCCCAATGCCGTGGCGATCACCGCCGCGCGCGAAATTCCCATTGTTTTCCTCTTTTTGTTGACAATCTAACGGCGTTAGGCTTACCTTTGCAGCTCCCTAACAATGTTAGCTTATATGACGATGACAAGCAATGCAGAGGTAATCGTGGTTGGCGCCGGCCCGGTCGGGCTGTTGCTGGCGTGTGAACTGGCGCTGGCCGGCGTGCGGGTGACGGTGCTCGAACGGCGGACGGAGACGGTGCCGCAATCGCGCGCACTGACCATGCACGGACGCACGCTGGAAATGCTGGCGCTGCGCGGCGTGGCCGGGCGCTTCCTGGCGCGCGGCATGCCCATTCCCAGCGGCCATTTTGCCGGACTGCCGACCCGGCTCGATTTCAGCGCCTGCGACAGCACGTATCCCTTCACCCTGTTCATTCCCCAGAGCGTGACGGAGCAGTTGCTCGAAGCCTGGGCCGGCGAACTGGGCGTGGACTTGCGGCGCGGGGCGACGGTCGAGGCAAGCGGGCAGGATGAGGATGGCGTATGGGTCAGCGGCACCCGGGCCGGGGAGCCGTTCAGGCTGGCGGCGCCTTATCTGGCCGGTGCGGATGGCGCGCGCAGCCTGGTGCGGCGGCAGGCCGGCATCGCCTTCGATGGCGTGGCGCCGACCAAAACGGCCATGCTGGGGGATGTCCGTCTGCTCACGCCCCCGCCGGGCCGGGCGATCAGTCTGGGTAACCCGGCGGGCGGCCTGATGGTGGTGCCGCTCGGCGGCGAGCTGTACCGGGTGATCGTGGTCGATGCGCAGGAGATCGAGGTAGCGCTGGAGGTTCCGCTCACCCTGCAGGAACTGTCGGCAGCGACGCGGCGCGTGGCGGGGGAGGATTTCGGCATGCATTCGCCGGCATGGCTGTCACGTTTTTCGAACCAAACCTGCCTGGCGCAGTCTTATCGTAAAGGGCGGATATTTTTGGCGGGCGATGCGGCCCACATCCATTTGCCGGCTGGCGGGCAGGGGATGAATGTGGGCATGCAAGATGCCATGAACCTGGGCTGGAAGCTCGCTGGCGTGCTGCGCGGCAGGGCGGATGCCGTGCTGCTCGATAGTTATGAAGGCGAACGCCATCCGGTGGGAGCGGCGCTGTACCGCAATACGCTGGCCCAGAGTGCGCTGATGATGGATTCTTTCGGCCCGGCAGGGCAAGCCCTGCGCGCCACGCTCAGCGAGCTGATGAAGGGGGCGGAACTCAATGCGACGCTGGCGCACGAGTTGTCGGGTTTCGGCATCCGCTATCCGGCTGCGCTGCTTTCCGGGGCGCCGGGCGGGGACGCGTGCGCGCGCTGGACCGGCCGCAGGTTGCCCGATTGGCCACTGAGGCATGCCGATGGGGCGGCGTCGTCGCTGTACCAGCATCTGGCGGGCGGGCGCTGGCTGGTGTTGCAGCTCGATGGCGGCGTGCAGGGACATTATCAGCCTGCGCTGGACGGCGCCTGGGTGAATTTAGTGACGGCATCGGTGCCGGGGAGGGAGGCGGAACTGGAAGGCGTGGCGGCGCTTGTGGTGCGGCCGGACGGCTATGCGGACCATGCCGTTCCATTGCGTTTGTCCGTCACGGGCGGCGTTCCATGCCGCGCGCAGGTGGTGACGTAGCCTGTCGCCTGGCACCGGCACGCCGCTTGGTTCCCGCGTGGGCTGGGCGCTCCCGTGGAAAGTCACGGTCGGCTTGCAAGGACGGCGAACCACTCAGGCCGTGAGCAAGCGCTTCTGGTGCGTTCCTACCCAGGCAAGCTGTTCAGGGGTATCCGGCACCTGTACGCCCCGCGCCGCCGACACCTGCCTGAACGCGGCCTCGGGCGTCCAGCCGTGCCTTACCAGCACCGCCGCGGCCATCAATCCGGTGCGTCCGATGCCTGCCCGACAATGAATGACGATATGTTCACCATCCTCGATGCGGCGACCGAGCGCTTGCACCAGTGCAAACACGCCCGGCACGCCCGGCAAGCCCCGGTCGGCAATCGGGAAATGCGTGAAGACGATGCCGTTCGACGCGCACAGCGCCGGCGCATTGACCAGGCCGAGTTCGTGTATCTCGTGCCGCTCCAGCAGGGAAACCATGGCGGTAATGCCATACCTGGCGATCCCGGCAAACTCGTCGTCTATCCATTCGCCGGCCACCGGCTTTGCCATCACGGCCAGGTACCCGCGCCCAATGTCGGCCACCTTGTAAATCTCCGGACCCATATCACCCTTGATTGTTCGTCGCGTTGACGTAAGCCGCCGCCAGCGTTGCAGGCGGTCCTCATTCGCCCTCGTGCTCCTCTGCCTCGGCAACTATTTTGCCTTTGGCGGACCCCGGCGAGCGCAGCGGACGGCGCCGGCGCGCCGCGCGGGCCGCCCGTACCCCGTCCAGCCAGTCGCGCCCGGCGCCGGCCAGGGCGGCGTCGATCACCTCTTGCGGCAGGCAATACACCGAGGCCCAGCCAGCCCGGCCATCGGCTGTGTTGGTCGGAAAGTCGCGCCGCTCGATCGGCCAGCCGTACTTTCGGATCAGCGCCCGGATTACCGTGCTCAAGCTTTGCTTTCTTTGGTCGAAAATACTCTCAATACCGGTCATGTCGTCCGATGCCAGCAAGACCGCCAGCACATCGGCGCGCAAGGTGCCTGGCATCTTGGGATAACGGAAGGTTTTGCTGCTGCTGTTACTCACTGTGGTCATCCTGTCAGGCCGGGAATCAATCAAATGCCGACGATGATAGCTTGCTATGTGGGGTAACGGACAGAACAAAAATACCGGTTGGAGGATAACGTAACTAGCGTAGAATTCATTGTACGGAGTTCCATCATGAAACCATCTTCTTTTGCCGTTGTTGCCTTGTGCGCCTGCGCGGCGGGTGCGAATGCCCAAACACATACTTCCGTGTACCGGGCCGCCCTGACACCGTCGGAAGCGAAGCATGGACTGGCGCTGGTCGATGTCAGCGATCTGTTCGACTCGGGCACGCCCGAGACCGCCACCAAGGTGTTCGGCTATCCCGGCAAACGCATGGGCTTGCAGGACGTCACCGAACCACGCCGCTTTGCCCTCAGTAATTTTGAACGCGACCGCCAGAACAGCCGCGCCTGGGGCTTGTCGGTCGGTATCTCAGGCGGCCCGGTCACCCTGCGCCTGGCGCACCAGAACAAGAGCGTCGCCAAGGTGGCACCGGCAACCGCGCTCGGCAACCGCATGGATGCGAAGAATTCCATCGTCGCCGCCAATGTCGACCTGGGCAATATGAAGGCCTATGCCGCCTACAGCGCCAACCGTGGCTGGGGGGCTTCGCCCTTGTGGAATCCGGATAACCCGTACGGCGCCGCCATGGCCAGCACGCCCTCGACCGATAGCCGCGACATCCTGGTGGGCGTTGCCGTGCCGATGCGCGCCATGACCTATCTGGTGTCGTTCGTGCGCAAGAACGACCGCGACCGCGCCAACCGCGATGTGGACATGCTCGCTTTCGGCGCCACCTATAAGGTTTCGCGCAGTACCGATTTCTATACCGCCTTTTCGCTGGTCAAGCACCGTACCGGCCCGGGCTACATGGCCACGACGGCGCCCGACGGCGGCAAAGGCTGGTCGGCCCTCAATATCGGCATGCGCCACTCGTTCTGAGCCACTCCGGTCCGGAGGGCGGCGCCGGGCCACAGCGCCCGCCCGCAAGGCGCTTCAGGCCATCGTGCACGGCGCATGCGCCATCAGGCTGGCAAATTCCAGCGCGCCCACCGGGCGGCTGAAGAAATAGCCTTGCACTTCATCGCAGCCATGCTCGCGCAGGAAAGCGAGCTGTTCGGCGGTCTCCACCCCTTCGGCAATGACTTTCAGGCGCAGGCTGTGCGCCAGCGAAATGATCGACACCACGATCGCGGCCGCGTCGGTTCCCAGCGCGATGTCGCGCACAAAGGACTGGTCGATCTTGAGTACGTCGAGCGGAAAGCGGCTCAGGTACGACAGGCTGGAGTAGCCGGTACCGAAATCGTCGATGGCCAGATGCACGCCCAGTTGCTTGAGCATGCGCAAGATGGTGATGGTGTTCTCGACATCGCTCATGACCATGCTCTCGGTCAGCTCCAGCTCCAGGCAGCCAGGTGACAGGCCGCTTTCCTGCAGGGCGTCCGTTACCGATTGCAGCAAATCCTTGCCGGTGAACTGGCGCGCCGACAAATTGACGGCCATGCGCAGCCGGCCCATCCCGGCCGTTTGCCAGGCCATGTTTTGCAGGCAGGCGGTGCGGATCACCCATGCGCCGATCGGGATGATCAGGCCCATTTCTTCGGCCAGGCCGATGAAGCGCAGCGGCGAAACCACCCCCAGCACCGGATGCTCCCAGCGCAGCAGCGCTTCCATGCCGACGATGGCGCCGCTCTTGACGTCGATCTGCGGCTGGTAGTGCAGCACCAGTTCGTTGCGTTCGAGCGCGTGGCGCAGGTCGGCCTCGATCCGCAGGCGCTCCAGGGTGCTCGCATTCATGTCGGGGCGATAGAACTGGTAGGTGTTGCGTCCCAGTTCCTTGGCCCGGTACATGGCGATGTCGGCATGCTTGGTGAGGGTGTCGGCGTTGCCGCCGTCGGCCGGGTAGACCGCCACGCCCAGGCTGCAGGTAACGAAAAATTCGTGCGCCTGGATCCGCAGCGGCTCGGCCACCGCGTCCATGATGCGCTGGAGCACGCGCAAGCCGTCGCCGTCGCCGGGATGGCCGGGCAAGACCAGCACGAACTCGTCGCCGCCCATGCGCGACACCGTGTCGCCCTCGCCCACGGCGCCCTTGATGCGCTCGCCCAGCACGCGCAGCATGGCGTCGCCGGCTTCATGGCCGAGCGTGTCGTTGACGAACTTGAAGCGGTCGAGGTCGACGAACACGACCCACAGTTCGGTGCCCGCGCGGTGCGCCTGCGCGATGGCGCTGGAGAGCCGCTCGGCCAGCAAGTGGCGGTTGGCCAGCCCGGTCAGGGCGTCATGATTGGCCTGGTATTCCAGCTCGGCCTCGAAGCGCATCACGGCGCTGATATCGTACTGGGCCACCACGAAGTGGCTGATCGCGCCGCCCTCGTCGCGCACCGGCGCGATGAACAGGTCGTTCCAGTAGCCGCTGCCATCCTTGCGGTAATTGCGCAGCACGACGTGGCCTTCGCGCTGCTCGCGCAGGGCGGCGCTGATTTCCTCGGTATTCTGCTGGTCGTGCCCGGCGCCATGCAGGGATTTGAGGCTCTTGCCAATGACCTCGGCAGCGCTGTAGCCGGTGATCGATTCGAACGCCGGATTGACGTATTCGACGGCATAGTCGGGCCCTTGCGCGTTGCAGATGATGACGGCATTGGCCGACACTTCAATGACTTTTTCGCGCAGGCGCAGCGCCTTTTCGGTGCGTTTGCGCAGGGCCAGGTCTTCGGTCAGGCGCAGGTTGGCGAACTGGAGCGCCGCGGTGCGTTCGCCGGCGACGCGTTCGATCGTTGAATGGCGCGTCACCAGGTTGTAGATATACGCGGCCGCCAGCAGGCTCGACAATAAGCCGCCGAGCAGCGCGTACCAGGAGCCGGCGCGGATATCGATGAACGAGCGCGGTTGCTGGGCCACCTCGATGAACCATGGCTCGCCCGCCACCTGGAACACCGCATTCACCGGCGCCGGATAGTTGTACAGCAGCCAGACCGGCAGCGCCCCGGTGGCGCCGGACGGGGGCTCCGCCTTGCCGTTGGAAAACGCGAGCTGGGTCGCTTGCGCCGAGCCCGATGCATAGATATTGATCGACATGCCCGGCTGGTCGAGCAGCCTGGCGTTGCCCAGCAGGGTATGGATCAGGTGGCCGACGCGGAACACGGCGGCGGTCTCGCCGATCACGGCGCGCTGGCGCTGGCGGACGGTGTCTTGCGGGGCCAGACGCTGGTACACCGGGGCGAGCACCAGGAAGCCGGTATGAAAGCCCCGGTACTGCACCAGCGACAGCAGGCCGGTGGCGGCAACCCGGCCGTTGCGGCGCGAACGCGAGCGCGCATCGCCGTAGGTCGTCATGGCGGCGGTATCGAGCCCGAGCGCGATGCCATTGCCGCTGGCCGGTTCGATGTACTCGACCACGTTGTAGAAGGGGCGCCGGGGCGCCGGAACGTGGCGCTCGTTGATGAATTCGGTGATGGTAAAGTCCGGTACGCGGCGGCGTTGCAGCGCCTCGTAAGCCGGACGCTCGGCGTCGCTCACCAGGCGCTGGAAGCTGAGCGCTTGCAGTTCGGGATAACGCGCCAGCAAGGGGGCGGTAAAGCTGCGGAATTGTTCGCGTTCGACCACGCCGAAGGTATTGAACAGCTGGTTGACGACCATGAGCTGCTCGATTGCGTCCGCCAGCCCGCCGGACACCGCATTGATGCGCAGGTTCGCCTCTTGCTTGAACTGCAAGGTGCGCGCATGCGACTCGACCCGCCGCACCGAGGCGAACACCAGTGCCGTCAGTGCCAGGCCGATCAGCAGCGCGAGGAGCGCCGATACCGAGACAGAAATGCGCACCCGGCGCAATAAATTTCTCATCAGACCATCTCCCGCCCGCATGCGCCCGGTCACCGCTCGCCGTAAGAACACGATACCTGAAAACGCGCCCTTTGTATGTACGCTTGCGTACGGACGCGCGCGGCGTTTACGTCCAGCATTGCGTCGTGGAATGACTGCGCGTGATATTCTATCGGATTAACCACCCATCTTTCACTGGAAGAATAGGCTGTCTCCAATGTCCAGTAAGCACGACCCGAACCAGAACCACTTGTTGGCAGCGCTGCTCGACGCCGAATTCGACCGTCTGGCGCCGCACCTCGAACTGATTCCCCTGTTGCTTGGCGACGTGTTGTCCGAATCCGGCGACAAGTTGCACCATTTGTACTTCCCCACCACCGCGATCGTCTCGCTCCATTATCTGCTGGAAAATGGCGGCTCGTCCGAAATTGCCGGGGTCGGCAATGAAGGCGTGCTCGGCGTATCGGTATTCATGGGTGGCGACAGCACGCCCAGCCGCGCCGTGGTGCAGACGCGCGGCCATGCCTACCGCTTGCCGGCGGCGATCCTGATGGAAGAATTCAACCGCGGCGGCCACGTGATGCGCTTGCTGCTGCGCTACACCCAGGCCCTGCTGACGCAAATGTCGCAAACGGCGGTGTGCAACCGGCACCATTCGGTGGAGCAGCAACTGTGCCGCTGGCTGCTGCTGACCCTGGACCGCCTGCCGTCCAACGAATTGACCATGACCCAGGAATTGATCGCCAACATGCTCGGCGTGCGGCGCGAGGGCGTGACCGAGGCGGCCGGGCGCCTGCAAGGCTACGGCTACATCAGTTACCGGCGCGGGCATATCACGGTGCTCGACCGGGCCGGGCTGGAAGACGATGTGTGCGAATGCTACGCCGTCGTCAAGAAGGAATTCACGCGCCTGCTGTCGGATGTGCGTCACCGCCAGGGAAACATCGGATGAGTAACGGTTTCCTGCACAACACCTCGGTCGAACGCCTGATGGTGATCGGCTTCGGCGCCACCCTGACGGTGCTGCTGCTGGTCGGCGGCATCGCCCTGAACTACGCGGTGGACTCGGCAGGGGCGGTCAACCTGATCAAGGCCAGCATCATCCTGCTGCTCATTTTCCTGGCGCTGCTGTTCGTGCGGGTGCAGCGCGCGATCAGCCAGCGTACCGAGGCCGACCGGGCGCTGCACGCGGTACCGCTGCTCAAAGCCGGCGCGCTGCAAGATGCGATTTTCAACAGCGCCAATTTTTCCAGCATCGCCACCGATGCCCAGGGCGTGATCCAGATCTTCAACGTCGGCGCCGAGCGCATGCTGGGCTACACGGCCGCCGAAGTGGTCGACAAGCTGACCCCGGCCGACATTTCCGACCGCCCGGAACTGGAAGCGCGCGCCGTCGAACTGAGCCACGAAATGGGCGAGCCGATCGCCACCGGCTTCGAATCGATGGTGTACAAGGCCCTGCGCGGCATCGAAGACATTTACGAACTGACCTATATCCGCAAGGATGGCACCCGCTTTCCGGCGCTGGTGTCGGTTACGGCGCTGCGCGACGCGCCCGGCCGGGTGATCGGCTACCTGCTGATCGGCAGCGACAATACCGCCCGCAAGCAGGTCGAGGCCGAACAGGCGCTGCTCGACCAGCGCCTGCGCGACCAGCAGTTCTACACGCGCTCGCTGATCGAATCGAATACCGATGCCCTGATCGCCACCGATCCGCGCGGCATCATCAGCGACGTCAACCAGCAGATGGAAGCGCTGACCGGCTGCACCCGCGACGAACTGATCGGCGCGCCCTTCAAAAGCTATTTTTCCGAGCCGGAACGGGCGCAGGAAGCCGTCACGCGGGTGCTGCGCGAAGGCAAGGTGACCAATTACGAGCTGACGGCGATGGCGCGCGATGGTACGCAGACGGTGGTGTCGTATAACGCCAGCACCTTCTACGACCGCGACCGCAAGCTGCAGGGCGTGTTCGCCGCCGCGCGCGACGTGACCGAGCGCAAGCAGTTCGAGTACGCGCTGCAAGAAACCAACGTCGAGCTCGAAAGCGCGCGCGCCACGGCCGACAAGGCCAACCGCGCCAAGTCCGAATTCCTGTCGTCGATGAGCCACGAACTGCGCACCCCGCTCAACGCCGTGCTCGGCTTTGCCCAACTGATGGCCTCCGACGTGCCGCCGCCGGCCCCGCACCAGCAGCGCTCGATCGACCAGATCCTCAAGGGCGGCTGGTATCTGCTGCGCCTGATCAACGAAATCCTCGACCTGGCCATGATCGAATCGGGCAAGGTAACCATGTCGCAGGAATCGATGTCGCTGGGCGAGGTGCTGCTCGACTGCCATGGCATGATCGGCCCGCAGGCCGCCACCCGCAACCTGGGCCTGCATTTTCCGGTCGTCGACAAGCAGCTCTTTATTCACGCCGACCGCACCCGCGTGAAACAGGTGATGATCAACCTGCTGTCGAACGCGATCAAGTACAACCGCGAAGGCGGCTCGGTGAGCGTGACCTGCGACCTGGTGGCCGACGGCCGGGTGCGCGTGAGCGTGGAAGACACCGGCGCCGGCCTGGCGCCCATGCAGCTGGCGCAACTGTTCCAGCCGTTTAACCGCCTGGGCCAGGAAAACAGTACCGAGGAAGGCACCGGCATCGGGCTGGTGGTCACCAAGCGCCTGGTCGAGTTGATGGATGGCCGTATCGGCGTCGACAGCACGGTCGGTTCGGGCACGGTGTTCTGGGTCGAATTCGCCAGCGCCGCCGAACCTGCGCTGGCGCCGGACCACGATGACGAACTGGAGCGCGGCCGGCGCCAGGCTGCCGCGCGCAGGATCGGCCGGCAGCCGAGCCTGCTGTACGTGGAAGACAATCCGGCCAACCTGGCGCTGGTCGAGCAATTGATGGAGCGCCGCGGCGACCTGCAACTGCTGACCGCCGTCGACGGCTACCATGGCGTCGAAATGGCGCGCGCCTGCAAGCCCGACGTGATCCTGATGGATATCAACCTGCCCGGCATGAGCGGCTACGGCGCGCTCAAGATCCTGCGCGAAGACAGCGGTACCGCGCACATTCCGGTGGTGGCGCTGTCCGCCAACGCCATGCCGCGCGACATAGAAAAGGGCTTGGAAGCGGGATTTTTCCGCTACCTCACCAAGCCGATCCGCGTGCGCGAATTCATGGATGCGCTCGATCTCGCCATCCAGCACGCGGCTGAACACGGCCTCGCCGAACCTGTCGACTCCGGCACCAATGCACCATTTTGAAAGAACGACATGCTTGACCCTTCTGAAATCCTGAGCGGCAACATCCTGATCGTCGATGATCAGGAAGCGAACGTGATGCTGCTTGAACAAATGTTGCGTAACGCGGGTTACGTCAACATTTCCACGACTCAGGATCCGCGCACCGTGTGCGCCGCCCACGCCGAACACGCCTACGACCTGATCCTGCTCGACCTGCAGATGCCGGAGATGGACGGGTTCGAAGTGATCGAAGGACTCAAGCTGATCGAGCGCGGCGGCTATCTGCCGGTGCTGGTGATTACCGCCCAGCCAGGGCACAAGCTGCGCGCGCTCAAGGCTGGCGCCAAGGATTTCGTCAGCAAGCCATTCGACCTGATCGAGGTGCAGACGCGCATCCACAACATGCTGGAAGTGCGCCTGCTGTACCGCCGCCTGGCCGATTACAACCGCCAGCTCGAACAGACGGTGCTGGAGCGCACCGCCGAACTGCGCGCCAGCGAAGCGCGCTTCCAGCGGTTCACCGAACTGTCGTCGGACTGGTACTGGGAGCAGGATGCGCAGGGCCAGCTGACCCGGTTTTCCGGTCCCGTCAGCGAGATGCTGGGCATCGGCGCCGACAGCGACGGCGACGGCGGCTGGAACCCGGACGAGCGCGCCCAGCTGAAGGAGAATATCGCCAGCCGCACGCCATTTCTCGATTTCATTTTCACGCGCACGCGCGCCGATGGCACGGTGCAGTACCTGCAAGTGAGCGGCGAGCCGATGTTCGATTCGTCGAGCCGGTTCACGGGGTATCGCGGGATCGGCATGGATATCACCGAGCGCATGAACTGGCGGCCGGCCGCAACCACAACGCCTGCCTGAGCTGCGGGGCCTCTACCTGTTGATCGGTCGGTGCCGCATGGCGGAGCTGTAAGCTGTTCCGCTCGACCACCACCTGTAGAGCCGTCGCCCCCGCGCCAAGGCGGCGCTCGGCGGGGGGGCAAGTTCGCTCCGCAGCCTCGTACGCCATCTATCAACCTTGTCCGTGCGACACCATCCGCCGATTTTGGGTACGCTGTCACCACACAGCACCCACCATTTCCGGAGGCACCATGACAGGCACGAGCACGCTCGACCCCGATAACTTTCCTGAAACACCGGACCGCAAGCTCGGCACCGGCCACGGTACGGGCGCCCTCGGCCCCAGCGATTCCTCCGACAGCGGCAGCGACCTGGTCGGCGCATCGGGCCTGGCGCGCGACGACGTGCTCGACCTCGGCAGCGGCACCACCTCCGACCTTGAAGCGGGCAGTGCCGGTGGCGCCGGTCCCGGCATCGGCGACTCCGACCTCGACAGCGATACCGATGCCAGCGGCACCGGCGAGCGCGCCGCCGCCGGGCGCGACACCACCGTGCGCGACGGCGCCGACATCGACGTCGACCACATTGAATCGATTCCCTCGGTCCCGCTCGACGAGGACGATCTAGCATTCATGGCCAGTGCGCCGCCGGGACAGGCGCCAGGCGGCAAAAAGGGCGCCCACCCCTAACAGCGCGCATAGCAAGGGCCTGGTACGCATCGACAGCGCCGTGTAGGTGCTCGATTCGGCCACCCGCGCCACCATGCCCATGCCCTGGCGTTCGCGCATGGCATTGGCCGGGTCGGGTGCGTGCAGGGCATCGTGGCGGCGCTGCGTGGCGCGCGTCATGGAAGGTTCGCGCATCTGCTTGCGAAACAGCACCCGCCGCAGGTAGCGGTCCATCAGCGACGGCAGGTGAAAGCCGGCGAGCGACATCAGCCTCGACGCCGCGCCCACGACCACGTCGCGGCGCGGATGGCGCGCCGCGTACAGGATGGCTTGCGCCACCAGTTCGGGCGCGTAGATGGGCGGGGGCAGGGCTGGTTCCCTGTCCATATAGTTTTTTGCATGCACGGTGAACAGGGTATCGACCGCCGCCGGCTTGATCAGGGTGACCGATACCGGCACCCCATCGTGCGCCAGCTCGATCCGCAGCGCATCCGTGAAGCCTTTGACCGCGTGCTTCGATGCCGAGTACATCCCCTGCAGCGGCAGCGCCACGTCCGATACTTCGCTGCCCAGGTTGATCAGGGCGCCGCCGCGCGCCTTCATGTGCTTGAGCGCTTCGAGCGAGCCGTGCACCACGCCCCAGAAATTGGTCTGGAACAGGCGCTGCTGGTCTTGCAGCGTGACATCTTCCAGCTTGCCGAAAATCGCCACGCCGGCATTGTTGATCCAGGTATCGACGCGGCCGAAGCGCTCGAGCGCGGCATGGCCGATGCGCGCCACATCGTGCGGCACGCCCACATCGGCGGTGACGGCGACCACCCTGGCGCCGTGCAGGCGCAGCTCGCCGGCCAGCTGCTCGAGGGCATCGCGCCCGCGCGCGGCCAGCACCAGGCTGGCGCCTTCGTCGGCGGCCATGCGCGCCGTGGTCAGGCCGATGCCGCTGGTGGCGCCGGTGATCACGATCACCTGCTCCTTGAGGGGTTTGAGTCGGGGTTTCATCAGGCATCCTTTCGTGGGTAAGCTCACAAAGGACAGACAGCGCGGGACGGTGTTTGGTTCGCCGCTGCCGGCGGATGGCCGGGTGCGGGAGGGCCATCCCCGCCAGGCGCTGGCGGGGATGGCGGGCCGGTCAGCCCAAGTGCTTCTTGAAGAAATCCATGGTGCGCTGCCAGGCCAGCTTGGCGGCCGCTTCATCGTAGCGCGGGGTGGTGTCGTTGTTGAAGCCGTGCTCGACGCCCGGATACACGTAGTGCTGGTACTCGACCTTGTTGGCCTTGAGCGCCGCTTCGTACGCGGGCCAGCCGGCCAGGATGCGTTCATCCTTTTCGGCGTCGTGGATCAGCAGTGGCGTTTTGATCTTGGGCACTTCGGCGGCGGGCGTCTGGGCACCGTAGAACGCTACCGAGGCGGCCAGGTGCTTGACCACGGTCGGCAGGTAGTTGGCGATGCCGCCGCCGTAGCAGAAGCCGACCACGCCGACCTTGCCGGTGCTGTTGGGCAGGGCCTTGAGGATGGCGGCCGCTTCGACGACATCGGCGCGCGTCTTGGCCTGGTCGAGTTTGCCGAACAGTTCGCGCGCCTTGTCTTCGTCGCCGGGATAGCCGCCGAGCGGGAACAGGGCATCGGGAGCGAAGGCGATATAGTTGTCGAGGGCGACGCGGCGGGCGATGTCTTCGATGTGCGGATTGAGGCCGCGGTTTTCGTGCACGACCAGCACGGCCGGCAGCTTGCCTTTGGCATTGGCGGGCTGCACCAGGTAGCCGCGCAGTGTGCCGTAGCCCTGGGGCGAGGGATATTCGACGTAGCTGGCCTTGATGCGCGGGTCGGTGGGCGCCACCACCTGGGCCGCGAAACTGGGGGAGAGCGCCGCCAGCATGCCGGCCGCCGTGGCGCCGCCGACCGCGTAGCGGCCCGCCTGCGAGAGGAAGCCGCGGCGGTCGAGCTGGCCGTGTACGTACTGGTCGAATAACTTCAGCACTTCGGGATCGAAATCTTTAGCGGTCATGCGTGTCATCGTTGACGTCTCCTCGTAGTTGCAGTGTGGCCGGGAAGAGTTCCTTGGCGCTCCGATCATACCCCGGTTAAGGGCTTGATGCCGCCGGGGAGCGGCGTGATGAAACAGACGTGGAGGAGGGGCGCGGAGGCGGCGTGAGGGAGGTGCGACTGTCGAGGGTGCGCGCGCAGATTCATCGCATGCCGATGCCTCGCAGGAGCCGCCGCATCGCATGGTGTCGAGGCCACGTATGGAGCCGCCGCTTCGCAAGAGCCGCCGTCTCGCAGGAGCTGACGCTTCGCAGGAGCCGACGCCTCATGGGGGAGTCGCCGCCTTGCAGGAACTGACGCTTCGCAGGAGCCGACGCCTCACGGGGAGTCGCCGCCTCGCAGGAGCTGACGCTTCGCAGGAGCCCACGCCTCGCGGGGAGCCGAAGTCGCGCATGGAGCGGCCGCATCGCAGGGAGTCGTCGCATCGCTGGGAGCCGGAGCCATCGCCTTCGCGCCAGGATGACACTCGGCGGAGGCGACGGCTCCGCGCTTGAACGGTTGCCCGAACGGGCTACATTATTACTTCTTGCCGGTCAGGTAAACCTGGTCGAACACGCCGCCATCGGCGAAGTGGGCCTTCTGGGCCTTGGTCCAGCCGCCGGCCACTTCATCAATGGTGAACAGCTTGACCTTGGGGAACTGCGCGGCGTATTTGGCGGCAATCTTCGGCACCACCGGACGGTAGTAATTCTTGGCCGCGATTTCCTGGCCTTCATCGGTGTACAGGAATTGCAGATAGGCTTCCGCCACCTTGCGCGTGCCACGCTTGTCGACCACCTTGTCGACCACGGCAACCGGCGGTTCGGCCAGGATGCTGAGCGATGGGGCGACAATGTCGACCTTGTCCGGGCCGAGTTCCTTGATCGCCAGCAGCGCTTCGTTTTCCCAGGCGATCAGCACGTCACCGATGCCGCGTTCCACAAACGTCGTGGTCGCGCCGCGCGCGCCGGAATCGAGCACCGGCACGTTTTTATACAGCTTGCTGATGAATTCCTTGGCCGTCGCTTCGGTGGCGCCCGGCTGGCGCAGGGCGTAGCCCCAGGCAGCAAGGTGGTTCCAGCGCGCCCCGCCCGAGGTCTTGGGGTTCGGCGTGATCACGGCGACACCCGGCCTGACCAGGTCGTTCCAATCCTTGATGCCTTTCGGATTGCCTTTGCGTACCAAAAACACGATCGTGGACGTGTAGGCGGCGCTGTTGTGCTGCAAGCGCTTTTGCCACTGGGGCGACACGCTGCCGCGCTCGGCGATGGCGTCGATGTCGTAGGCCAGCGCGAGCGTGACCACGTCCGCTTCCAGCCCGTCGATCACCGCGCGGGCTTGCTTGCCCGAACCGCCGTGGGATTGCTTGATCGAGACGTTGTCGCCCGTCTTGGCTTTCCATTGCTTGGCAAATGCGGTATTGACGTCCTGGTACAGCTCGCGGGTCGGATCGTACGACACATTGAGCAAGGTAACATCAGCGGCGATGGCAGCTTGTGACAGCAGGGTCAGTGCGATCAGCGACTGGCTTATTTTTTTTAACAGCATGGTGCGCTCTCTCTCGGTGGCAAGTTCGGGGAATAAAAGCATAAATGCCCCCCACCGGAAAGAACACGAATTAAATCAGCTTTGCATATGCGTTTAATGCGCCTTGGAGAGGATCAGCAGCCAGCGGCGCATCAGCAGCACTTCCACATGGCCTGGCTCGACGCCAGTGTCGCATTCGATGATGGGGTTGACCGTGTAGAAGCGCTTGCGGAAATCGCGCGTCACCAGCACTTCGCGGCGGCCGAGGCGCATCAGGAATGGGGTGGGAGCGTATTCGAGGCCGAAGTTACCGTTCAGTGGAGTCATGACGAATTCCTTTGTGGGTGTGCGTTGATCGAGTGATTCAAGAATAGCACAACTACTGTATGAATCCACAGGTACTGTATAAATAAACAGTTGTTTGTCGTTTTGCGGCATCGGCCTCGTTGCCCGTCAGGAATAGGCGATGTGTGGCCGCCGCCGCTCGCCGCCGCCCTGCCCGGACGGGGCCTGGACCAGCGCCATGATCTGGTCCTTGCCGATGGCCATCGGTGCGGCGATGCTGCCGTCGGCGCCAATCAGCAAGGCGCTGGGCGTCGCCATCACCCCGAACAGGGCGTTGATTTCGCGTTCTTCCTGGAGCAGGGCATCGCCGCCGATCAGGCCACCGAGCTTGTCGCGGTTGGCCTGGGCTGTCCCGCTGGTCACGGTCACCAGCCGCTCCTGGGACGGATGCGCGGCGCGCCATGCCAGCAGGCCGGCCAGCAGGTTCTGGCACGGTGCGCAGTCGGCGCTCACGAACAGGAGCAGCGTCGGTGTGCCGTCGCCGAGCAGCGCCGTCGAGGAGACCGGCATCTCCGCCAGCGTGACGGCGCTGAACGCGGGCGCGGGGCTGCCGGGCAGGGGACCTGTCAGTGGCGCGGACTGGCTTGCCGGAATGCCGGCCGCCGCCAGGCGCAGCTCCAGGTTATCGATTTTCAAGAGCAGCCGCCCTTGCTGGCGCACCAGGTTCAGCGACAGCCAGCCCTGCAGCACAACGATGCACGCCACGGCCAGCGACGCCAGCATGGCCGCGCCCAGCTTGCCGGTTTCGGCCAGCAGCCCGTGATCGAGCCGTGCGCGCCCGTCCCACAACAGATAGGCGGCGCACAGGGTCAGCAGCAGGCTGCGCAGGGCAACGCCCCAGCTGACCGGCGCGGCACGCACCTGTCCGAAGCAGTTGCAGCTGGGATGTTTGTCTTGCAGCAGCGCGGCCGTCACCAGCATGGTCACCAGCGCCATGAACAGGGTCGCCGCCAGCGCGCCGGCCCATGCCAGGCCGGGCGTGAGCAGGCAGGCGGCGATCCCGAGCTCCGCCGCAGGCAACGCGGGAGCGGTCCATTGCGCCAGGCGCGCGGGCAAGCCGAACTCGCGCATGGAGCTGGCGGTTTCACCAGCGTGGCCGAACTTGGACACGCCGGCCAGGGTCATGACCAGCACGACCGTAATGCCGCATACGACAAACAGGATACCCATCGATTACCTCCGGTCAGTGGCTGGATTTGAATGGTGCTGCGTGCCTGCCCCGGTCAGTGCCTGCGGGCGGTGCTCGGTCCCGCCGCCGGCGCCTTGGCAAAGGGCGGCACGCGGGGGCCGCCAACGACGAAGCAGGGCTGGATGCAAACCGGATTGCTGCCGCAGCAAGTGACGCTGACGCAAGCCCATCCGGGAGGGCAGCCGGCGCTGGACGTGCAGCTCGACAAGCCCGCGCACACCTGCGGATGATGGCAAAATCCCGTGCCTTCGATGGTCTGGAAGCATACGCAGCCGGGATCCTCGCAGCTAGGCAAGGCCTCGCAGCTGCCGCCGGGGCAGGTCTTGCAGGTTTGCGCGCCGCAGCAGTCGCAGGCCGCCTGCTGCGCCGCGACGTAAGCCGGCGTGCCCCAGGTGGCGCTCTCGACGCCGTCAAAGTAAGCGCGCGCCGTGGCGCGGCACGAGGAACGCCGGATCCGGTTGCTGTCCAGGCCGAGCGCATTGAGGAGCGGCGGATAAGCGGCATCGCAGGCGTCGCGCAGGCAGCCGGCGAAATCGCCGTCGCAGCGTGGCCGGCTGCTGTTGCAGTTGCCCCAACAGCAGTCGTGGCCGTCGCAACAGGCGCCAAAGCGCGCCGCGCCGAACGCGGCGGGGAAGGATTGTCCGCCGGCGGCGCCGCAGCCGTTCGGACGGCAGACGTAGCCGGGGTGAGCGACCCGCTCGGGGCAGGCCGCCAGGTCCGCCAGCGGATGCTTGGGGCGCACCCCGGCCGGCGTGCAGCATTGGGTCGCCACGTCGTACAGCTGGCGGCCGCACAGGCAGTTGGCCGCGGCCCATGCCTGCTTCACGCCGACGCTGCCGAGCAGCGCCGAGACCGTCCCGAACAGCGCCACTTTCATCACGTCACGGCGCCCGACCTGGCTGCCCAGCGATCGCGCAAAATGGTCGAAGCCGGTGTCATCCCCGGCCGGGCTGGCCGGCGTGGCGGCGCGCGTCCAGCGCCGCAGCGCATGCGCCAGTGCCGACATGGCCGAACGAGTGGCATCCATACTTTCTCCCGCGTCATACATGCATTCAATGGGTTCAGGCACGCCGGTACGGCGTCATCACGTAGTCGGTGACGACGGGGCCGGCCTCGTCGCTGGCGTGGTTCCAGGAGGTCAGCGCGGCCGGGCTGGCTTCCGACCGGGTTCGGGTGCTCATCAATTGAAATCCCGGCAAGGAGTGGCCGGGCGCGAGCTGATGCGGGTAGGGCGGCGCATCGTCGGCGGCGTACCACAGCACAAAGGTCTGGCCGTCGGTTTCCACCGCCCAGCCGGCGGGGATGCCGGTGACGGCCACCGGCGCGCCGATCGACAGGGAAAAGGTGGCGAGCGACTTGCGGCTGGCGGCGCTCTCGTCGTTGAAGAGCGTGTAGTTCCAGTAATGGCCCCGGGAGGACGACGCCACCCGCGCCTTCAGGCCCGGCAGCGTGGCGGCCGTGGCGGCAGGCAGGCGGATGAAGCGGTTCAGGCTCAGCCCGTGTGCGACAGCGCCAACCGTGTAGGTCCCGCTGAGCGTGAACAGGTATTTGCCGCCCACGGCCAGCGCTTCGCTGGAAAAACGCGCGCTCACATGGCCGGTGGAACTGGCGCCGATGAGATCGATCACGATGGGAAATCCCGGCGGGCTGCTGCGCTGCGCGCCGCCGAGCGTCATCGCGCCGATGTGCAGATTGCCGAGCGGCGCCTCGCCCACGTTCATGATGTGCAGATTGAGGAACACCTGGCCGTCGACATGTTCAATCCCCGGCTCCCCCAGCACGACCTTGGTTGCGGCTGCAAGCTTGACCATGTCAGCCTCCTGAGCGGCCGGGATGGACAGTGCGCGGCCGCGCCAGGCCGGCGCCGGCCAGCAGTGCGATGAATCCGGCGGCCAGCAGCGGCAGCGTGGACGGCTCCGGCACCGCGACCGCAGGGCCATCGATATAGAAGGAATAGGTGGTGACGTCGCTGAAATTGCCACGCACATCGGCCGCGAATACATCCATGGACCAGGCCAGGCCGCGCGCGGCGTCGGGCGCGATGTCAACGTGGAACAGTTCGGTCAAGCGCGAGATCGTCCGGTCGCCAATGGTAAATTCAACCCCGCCCAGGCGCTGGTACGGCGCCAGCGTGGCATGCGGGTAAGCGCTGAACTCAAGGAATATCTCCGTGCTGAGCAGGTCGAAGCCGCTCAGGTTGGTGATGGTGCCCGTGGCATCCCAGGCCGCTCCGGGTGCCAGGGTGACGCTGCGGACGTCGGGCGTGATTGACAGCAGCGACGCTGGTGCGGGCGCGGACCAGAACACGGTCAGCGCGGCGAGGAGGGTGGCTAATCGGTTCAATCGCACAGGTTTCTCCGGCGGGAAGGGATGGGGGCGCTGCTGTTTTGCCGATTTTGTAAGAAGCTTCCAGCGCCGGGTTTGATTCATCTCCATCCGCCCACCTTGCGCTACCCGCCTCATGCCGGCGTTTGACGCGGCTTGACTGCGGCATCTGCGTTCGCTCAACAAGCCGCTGGTTGGGCTGCGCGAGGTGTAATATTTGGCGCACAGCAACAATTTGATTGACTACTGTGCAAGTCGCGGCGATACTGCGCCCAAGCTGGCTGTTACGCAATATGATCTGACGTATCATGTTGATTGTTACGCCCATGCCCGGTGGACCAGGTAAAACCGGTTTTGTGTGCCGTCAGCAGTGCCCGCGGGAGCCTGTGGCGCTCGTTCATTGATTGGGGTTCTATTCATGCCTGACCCAAAGGCGGTCAATTCCGCGCTGTACAACACGGTGCGGAAAGACGTGGCGCGCTACGTCAGAAACAAGTTGCGGAGCATGGAACTCGATGTCACCGCCCTCGAACTGCATAACTCCAGTTCGACCAAGACCTTGCGCGTGTACGTCACGGTCAGCCGGACCACCAACCTGAAGGCACTGTACCTGGCCGAAACCATCGTCTGCCAGGAGTTGCAGAAAGAATTCGGCCTGCGTCCCGATGCCTTTTACTGGCGCTATTGTCCCGAACGTAAAGTAGCGGAGGAGGTGGCGCCTTCCCCCTCCGCCCATTGAAATCGATTTGTCATGGCTAGTCAAAAAATCCTCGTCGTCGACGATTCGCTGGTGCAGCGCCTGATCGTCTCCGAACTGCTGCTGGCCCACGGGCACCGCGTGATCCTCGCCACCGACGGCGTGGAAGCGGTGGCGATGGCGCGCAGCGAGCTGCCAGACCTGATCATCATGGATGTGGTCATGCCCAACCTGAACGGTTTCCAGGCCACGCGCGCCATCACCAGCGATGAAACCACCTGGCATATCCCGGTCATCCTGCTCACCAGCAAGGATATGGATTCGGACCGCATCTGGGCGCTGCGCCAGGGCGCGACCGCGTTCATGAACAAGCCGCTCGATCACGCCGCGCTGCTGGAGCTGGTCAACACCCTCGAATAGCGCCGGGCGGGGCAGCTTCCTGGCGGTCTGTGCGCTGCAAAGGGTGGCGCCTCGTGTACGATTGCAAACGTTGCCGTGCCGCTGGTGCCGGCCGTTGCCCATCGTCCAACCGTGATCCCTTTCCATCCCCGCGTGCGCAGCTTCGTCGCCGCCCGCCTCAGTCCCGAAGGCGAGCTCGGCCTGCACGTCACCATCGGCGCCGTGCTGATGATGCTGGCCGCCGCACTGTTCGGCAACCTGGCGGCCGATGTCGTCTCGCATGATGACATCACCGTACTTGACGCCTTCCTGGCCAACTGGTTCCACGGACACAAGAACAGCGCCTGGACCGGCCCCATGCTGTTCATCACCAACACCCACGACGTGCTGGGCGTGTCGCTGATGGCGAGCGCGCTGGGCCTCTATTTTTATTTCAACAAAGCGCGCTACTGGCTGATCTGCCTGGTGCTGGCGGTGCCGGGCGGCCAGCTGCTCAACGTCATGCTCAAATATATCTTCCAGCGCGCGCGGCCGAGCTTCGACGAGCCGCTGCTGACCTTGTCCACCTACAGCTTCCCCAGCGGCCATACCCTGGGCGCGACCGTGTTCTACGGCTTGCTGGCGGCTTATCTGGTGTGCGTGCTGCCGCGCTGGCGCGTGCGCCTGCTGGTGGTGCTGGGCGCCTGTGCCATGGTCGCGCTGGTGGCCCTGAGCCGGGTCTATCTCGGCGCCCATTACCTGAGCGACGTGCTGGCGGCCATGGTCGAAGGCTGCGGCTGGCTGGCGGTGTGCATCACCTCGTGCTCGACCCTGCGCCGCCAGCGCGCGGCGCGCATCACCGAATAGCGCATTTCCCCAACCCTGAACCAATCCCGAGGAGCTTCATCCTGACCCCGATCGCAGTCATCATCAACGGCAGTGCCGGCAGCGGCCACGACGACCAGCGCGCCGCCGAGCTGCGCGCCAAGTTCGCCGCCCACGGCCTGGACGCGCACGTGACCCTGGCGCGCGGCGGCAGCGAGTTGATCGAGGCCGCCCGCGCGGCGCGCGCCAGCGGCAAGCAGATCGTGGTGGCCGGCGGCGGCGACGGCACCATCAATGCGGTCGCTTCGCAGCTGGTCGGCAGCGAGGTGGCCTTCGGCGTGCTGCCGATGGGCACCCTGAACCATTTCGCCAAGGACCTCGGCATTCCGCTGGCGCTGGACGAGGCGATCCGCAACGTGGCCCAGGGCCGTCGCACCCAGGTCGATGTGGGCGAGGTGAACGGCACGATTTTCCTCAACAATTCTAGCCTCGGCCTGTATCCGGACATCGTGCGCGACCGCGAAAAGCAGCAGCGCCGGCTCGGGCGCGGCAAGTGGCTGGCGGCCGGCTGGGCCACCTTGACGGCGCTGCGCCGCTATCCCTTTCTCAGCCTGCGCCTGACGGTGGGCGAGCAGGAACATGCGCGGCGCACACCGTTCGTCTTCATCGGCAATAACGAATACACGATGCAGGGCTTGAGCGTGGGCGAGCGCCAGCGCCTCGATGGCGGCAAGCTGAGCCTGTACGTGGCGCAGCGTCCCGGCCGCCTGGGATTGCTGCGGCTGGGCTGGAGCGCCCTGTGGGGCAGCCTGGCGCAGGAACGCGATTTCGACGTGCTTGCCGTGGAAGACATGGAAATCGCCACCCGCCACAAGCGCCTGCGCGTGGCCACGGATGGCGAAGTGAGCGTCATGACGACGCCGCTGCGCTACCGGATCCGCCCGGCCGCGCTGACGGTCGTCGTCCCAACTTGAGGAGTTAGCATGCGTACTTTGGTTCATCTTTCAGACCTGCATTTCGGCCGGGTCGACGAAAAACTGCTGGCGCCGCTGCGCGAACTGGTCGAACGCATCGCGCCGGACGTGGTGGTGGTGTCGGGCGACCTGACCCAGCGCGCCAAGAGCGAGGAATTCGAGGCGGCCAAGGCCTGGCTCGACACCCTGCCGGGTCCGCAGATCATCGTGCCGGGCAATCACGATATTTCGCTGTACAACGTGTTCCGGCGCTTTTTGCAGCCCTTGACGCGCTACAAGCGCTACATCACCGACGACCTCGATCCGATCTACGTGGATGAAGAAATCGCCGTGCTGGGGGTGAACACCGCGCGCTCGCTGACCTTCAAGGATGGCCGGGTCAATGACGAACAGGTGGCCATGATCCGCAAGCAGCTCGACGGGCTGGACCCGGCCATCACGCGCATCATCGTGACCCATCATCCGTTCGACCTGCCCATGAGCGCGGATGACGACGACCTGGTCGACCGCGCGCCGATGGCGATGAAGGCGTTTGCCGATTGCGGGGTGGACTTGCTGTTGTCGGGGCATATGCATACCAGCCATGCCGGCAACACTTCGGAGCGTTACCAGATGAGCGAGTACGCGGCGCTGGTGGTGCAGGCGGGCACCGCGACCTCGACGCGCGGCCGGGGTGAGGTCAATTCCTTCAACGTGGTGCGGGTCGAGCGCGAGCGGGTGGAAGTGGACCGCTACGGCTGGGACGAAGTCGGCTTGCGGTTTTCGCTGATGAAAACCGAGCCCTTCCTGCGCAGCGGGAACATCTGGTCGGGCCATACCGAAGGCTTGATGGCCAGCGGAATCTGAGCCGCTCCGCAGTGCCCGGGTTGACAGTACAATAGCCCGTGCGCCGGTCCCGCGACCGGCGCTGCAAAAGTCCTGTGCCGGCCCGCACGACGTGCCGGCGCAGCGGATGTCCGATGGCCCGACCTTACTGGCGTGATGTGCTCATGGCTGATTTTTCTCCTGGAAGTGCGCGTGACGCGCCGCTGACGATCGTGCGGGTGCAAGTGTGGAAGGTGCGCGTGCCGTATATCGCGCCGATGCAATCGTCGCGCGGCCGCTTGGAGGTGGGCGAGAAGGTGCTGCTGCGCCTGACCGCGCTCGACGGCAGCGTGGGCCTGGGCGAGGCCTCGATCATTTTCCCCGCGCGCGACGGCGAAAGCGCCGACTCCGTGTTCCGCCGCCTCGCCGAGGTCAGCGGCCCGCTGCTGCTGGGCGAGGATGGCGCGCGCATCGTCACCATCTTGCAGACACTGGCGGGCTTGTCGTCGGAACGCCACGCCTTTCCCACTTCCCTGTGCGCCATTGACCTGGCGCTGCACGACCTGAAGGCGCGCCACCTCGGCATGTCCGTGGCCGACCTGCTCGGCGGCGCAACGCGCGAACGCTTTGCCCTCTCGCGCAGCATGGCGATGCCGGACGAAGGCGCGGCGGTGCGGTCGGCCTGCGCGTTGGCCGAGATGGGCTACCGCCTGCTCACCCTGAAGGGCAGCGCCGACTGGCGCCACGATATCCGCATGGCGCGCGCGGTGCAGCGCGCCGTGGGCGCCAGCGCGCGCATCGAGATCGATCCCAACCAGGCCTGGCACTGCAAGGCGACGCTGGCCGTCGATGCCGCCTTGCAGGAGTGCGAACTCGAATGCATCGAGCAGCCGTGCGCCTGGTGGGATATCGAGGGCATGCAGCTGATCACCGAGCGCGCGCATGCGCCCATCGCGGCCGACGAAAGCGTATTGAGCCCGGCCGACGCCATGCGCGTGGTGCGTGCGCGCGCGGCCGACATCATCACGGTCAAGCTGGCGAAGTCCGGCGGCTTGCGCGCTTCCTCGGCCATCGTGGCGATCGCCGACGCTGGTGGCTTGCAGTGCAACCTGGGCTCGAAACATACCCTGGGCGTGGGCACGGCGGCCCTGCTGCACTTTGCCGCCGCCCATCCCGCTGTCGGCGAGTTCGTCGGCTATGGTTCCGCGCTCGAACGCTTCGTCGGCGACATCATCAACGAAACCATCGACATCCGGGATGGCCAGGCCCGCCTGCCGCCCGGCCCCGGCTTCGGCGTCACGCTGGACCAGCAGGCCGTGGCGCGTTACGCGCTCGCGGCGGCCGACCTGTCGGCCGAGCGGGCACGCGCGCGGTGACGGCGCCGCCCTGCGCTGCCTACGGCCATGCGGCGCGGCGCGGCCAACTGCTGCATGCCTTGCCGGCCTTGCTGCCGATGCAATCGGCTTACCATGCCGGCTGGGTGGTGCTGCAATTGTTGGGCATCATCAGTGGCCTGGACAGCGAGCGCGCGCACATCGTGCGCCATGTACGGGCGCTGGCGCGCGCGCGGCCCATCGCTTCGGTGTACGTCGCCGGCAGCGCCGATTGCGGGCTGCTGTCGGTGCTGCACGAAGCCTTCGGCGCGGACATCGCGGGGCTGGACGTGCGCGTCGCCGACCGCTCCCCGGTGCCGCTGGCGCTGTGCCGCCAGTACGCGGCCGCGATGGGCTTTCCGGTGGCGCTGGAAGTGTGCGACCTGGGCGCACCGCCCGGCCCGGCCGAACGCCGCTACGACCTGGTGCTGACCCATTCCCTGCTCAGTTTTATTGCGCCGGACGCGCGCGCCGCGCTGGTCGGCCATCTGGCGGCGCGGCTGGACGTGGCGGGCAGCTTGCTGCTGTACCAGAGCGTGCGCGCGCGGCATGGCTCGCCGCTGCTATCGTACTCTCCGGAGCAGGTTGACAGCATGGTCGGCGCCAGCCTGGCCGCCCAGCGCAGCGCGGCGCGCTGCCTGCCCATGCTGACGGAGCATGAACTCGAAGGGATCGTGCGCGCATTCTGCGCGGCCAAAATTACCCATGCGGTCGCCTCGGAGGATGAGCTGATCCACAGTGCCCGCGCCGCCGGCCTGGCCGGCGTGCGCTGCGAGCCGCTGTCGGAGCGGGAATTGGCCGGGCACCGGCCCGCCACCCCGGAAAGCCGCTACGTCAAATGGATGTTGCAGGGACAGCGGGCCGCCTGAACGCCGTCACGGCGCGTCCGGCGGCGCCGTCATGGCCGACACAAACTCCTCGAATTTGCCGTTCGCGCTGCGCGCAATCGCGTCCACCCGCTGCGCGCTCACGCTCACGCCCGGCGGCAAACGCTGCGCCACCTGCGCCGCCAGCCGGCCTTCTTCCTCCGGCGCGAGCGCGCTGGCGCTGACATAGCGGATTTGCACATGGTCGAGCGCGGTCTGGACCACCTGGCGCTGGATGATGCGCGGACCGCCGCTGCCAACGCCTGCGGCACTGTCGCGAAAGCCGAAGGTGGGCCAGTAGCGTTTGGCGTCGGCCGTCACCAGCATGTTGCGGGTGCGTCCAAGGATGCGCGTCAGCACGGGCAGGCCGCGTCCGCAGGGGCAGGGCGGGCCGGCTTCGGCCATGTCGCCCAGCTCGTAACGGATCAGGGGCATCGCGAAATTCAGCAAGCCGGTGACCACCACCCGTCCGCACACGCCCGGCGCGCAGGCTTGGTCATCGTCGTCCAGCACTTCGAGCAGGACGTTTTCGGATTGAACATGATAGTGGCCGCTGTGCGGGCAGCGGATGGCGAGGTAGCCGAATTCCTCGGAAGAATAGGTATCGTTGACCGGCACGCCCCACGCCTCGTGGCATGCCTGGCGCACCTGCGCATCGAGCGGTTCGCCGAAGGTGCGCACTTCGCGCAGGCCCGGCAAGCGCACGCCTTGCGCGAGCGCCAGGCTGGCCAGTTGCAGGGCGAGCGAGGGATAGGTCAGCAGATAGCCGGGCGCGCGCTCGACCAGCCACGCCAGCTGGGCCTGGACATCCACGCTGACCGGACACAGATAGGCCGGGCCGGTGTGGAACATGCGGGTGGGTAAGCCCCAGTTGTCGGCCTGGTCCGCCTCGCCGCGCCGGATGATGCATAGCGTTTGCTGCAAGTCGCGCCGGTGCCATGCGTGGTCGCGCAAGGTCAGCGCTTCCCATATCAGCTGGTTCAGGTAGGTTTTGCGCAAGCGTACCGGAGTGCCGGTGGAGCCCGAACTGCTGCTGTCGGTGAGCGGGCCGTGTTCGGCCGGCAGCGCGCCGCTTTGCAGCTGCACAAACTGCGCCTGCAGATCGCGCCTGCGCAAGCACGGCAGGCTTGCGAAGGCCTCGGCGGACAGCGCCTCACCATCGCTTAGCCGCGCGAGCAGGCCGGGCGGCCAGTGCTCGCGGTACCAGGGGACGTTCAGCGCGGCATGCCGCACGATCTGCCCCAGCTGCACCGACTGGCGCGCCGCGATCTCCTGCGGGGCCAGCCATTGCTCGCTTTCCATCTGGCGGAACAGGGAGTAGACCAGGCTGCCCCGCACATCCGGGACAGCCGGCCACTCGATGCCGCTCAAACTGCTCTTCAAACGCCATGCGGGTACGTCGTTCGACATCGGCCTCCTTCAGTCATGGTCGCGGCGCCGCTCAGAACTGCTTGCGCAGTTTGAGCGACATGCTTTGGGCCCGGAAACCGCGATGCGCTTCCGCGTCGTAGCGCGCCGTCAGTTCGGTGCTGCCGGTCCGTAGCAGCGTCACACCGGCGCCGGCGCGCGCAAACAGCGGCTTGGGATCGATGCCGCTGGTGGTGAACGCCGGTCCGCCACCGGCAAAGGTGGCCACCACCGCAGTCTGCTCGGCCAGGAAATCGTAGCCGAACCCAAAGTTGCCCGAGAACGTCAATTGCGTCGACGGCGAATGATTGAACTTGACGTCGCCGTACAGGATGAACTGCTTGGCGCGCTGGCTATTGACCAGCAAGCTCAGGGCGCCGGCGCCGGTTTCAGCGTAGGCCTTGTTCTTGACGGTGGTGTAGTCCAGGCGCATCGATGGCGTCATGTTGGTTTGCTCGCTGAGCCGCAGCACGCGGGCGAGGCCGCCGGCGACATGCAGGCTGGTGCCGCGATAATCGCTGTTGGCCGTGCGCGTCAGGCCGCCGAAGCTGATGAGCCGCCGGCCCTCGGTCTTGTTGGTGCCCATGTCGAGCTGCCAGCTGATGTCGGTGTCGGCGTCCAGGTTGTGGCTGCCGTAGGTCATCAGTTGCAGCAGGTCGATATCGGCCGACTGCGGGCTC
The DNA here is from genome assembly GCF_011682175.1 of Massilia frigida. GTDB lineage: Bacteria > Pseudomonadota > Gammaproteobacteria > Burkholderiales > Burkholderiaceae_D > Telluria_A > Telluria_A frigida. The sequence goes on along the minus strand of NZ_WHJG01000053.1, from coordinate 919 downwards.
GCGCCGTTGCCGTCCAGCTTGGTCTTGGCATAGGTCACGGCGAAGCCGACCCGGTCGGCGCTGCTGACAACGCCGTCCGCCCCGACGATCAGGCCGCCGCTATTGGCCTGGTAGCCGGCCGTGCCGTCGCGGTCGCTCTGGCGCGCCCAGGCGCCGAACGGCTTGGCCCACAGCGCGCGCTCGTTGCCGTAGCTGTCGCCGGCCGAGAGGCCGCGATTGGCTTCGATGCGCGCTTGCACCACGCGGTCGGTCAGGTTCATGGTACTGGCGATGGCGGCGGCAGTGCCACCGGCCGCCAGCGGGATGGTCTGGCCGACGGCATCGGACACTTCTTTCGCGGTCGACAGCTTGCCCAGAGCGGTGATGACCTGGCCCATGTCGCCGCCGGAGCTGTTGGCGATCAGGGTGTCGAATACGCGCGCTGCGCCGCCCCCGGACGAATTCCCGGTGGCCACGATGGCCGAGATGGCGGTGTTGGCCGGTGGCTGCACGATTGGCGGCAGCGGTGGCGTCGGGACGGGCGTTGGAACCGGTGTCGGCACGGGGACGGGAGTGGGCACTGGGACCGGTGTTGGCACCGGCACCGGTGTTGGCACCGGCGTCGGGACGGGGGTCGGCACAGGGACGGGTGTCGGCACCGGCGTAGGAACAGGCGTTGGTACCGGTGTCGGTACCGGAGTCGGTACAGGTGTCGGCACGGGTGTTGGAACCGGCGTTGGTACAGGTGTCGGCACCGGGGTTGGGGTCGGCACTGGCGTCGGCGTTGGGACAGGCGTCGGCGTTGGGACAGGTGTCGGTGTCGGCGTCGGTGTTGGCGTCGGCGTTGGTGTTGGCGTCGGCGTTGGCGGGGGCGCGTGGGGGGGTGGGGGTGGGGGGGACGGGGGTGTGGGGTGGGGGGGGGTGGTGGTGGGGGTGAGGG
>NZ_WHJG01000052.1 GCF_011682175.1 Massilia frigida | reverse complement strand
TGTCCAAGTGCGCCACCCAAAAGGCAAGAGTAAACGCGATCTTGGCAAAGTTTACAAGCCCCTCTGGCAACTCATTGAATGTAAACGACTTTTTGGAACGCTACGGACTTATGTATAAGGGCATGCCCTAAAGCGCATGGTGACTGAAACGGGGTAAATGAAACACTTTATCGAGGATAAACTATGTCATTGACAGAAACTACGCTCACTTCTCCCGGCCCCGACCAGGTTATCTTCTACGAGGGCAGCAATTTTGACGGCAAGGCTTATCTGTCCACGCTGGGCGCACAAGTAAATATCTATAGCAGCCACCACGCCCTCAATGACCGATTGAATTCGGTGAAAATCGGCTCCTCGTGCAAGGTCGTGGCGTTTCGTCATGCGAACTTCGGCAGCCCGTCGAAAGAGCTGGACGCCGATACCGGCAATATCGATATCGGCGGCATGAGCGCTTTTATCGTACTCAATAAAGCCGGACACCACGCCCTGTTATTCGAGTTCAGCGACAGCACCGGGCACGGCCGCAGCATGACGCTTCAAAGCGCAGGCTTCGGCTCGGTCATCCAACCGAATCCCGAACCGCAGGACGGAGTCGATCCGAACACGCCGCGCGCGTTCGCCACGCTGAAAGAGACCGATATCGATACCAAGCCCATCGTCACGGCAATCTTCGTCAGGAAACCGGACGGCGAGTATGAATCCCCGAACGGCTCGCTTCAATTCTATTGGAAGGATGGCAAGCCGCATGCGAAGAACATCCCTGAATACGAGTCGGCCAGCCTGAGCTACACGCAGGAAGGAAACGTATTCTCGTTTACCTGGAAATAGCGCAAACCCGGTGTGGGCCGTCAGGCTGCGCTCCGGGGTAGCGGGAACGCCTGCGTTCCCGCTTGCGCAGGAAAGGCGTTTGCGGCAACGGCAAGGCTGGCTACTCGCCCGCCTTGCTGATCGCTCGCCGGTCGCGCTTGGTCGGGCGTCCCTTGATGGTGGTCCCCGGCTCGCGGTACAGCTTGCGCGCTTCCGCATCGTTCTCGCGCTTGCTCACGCTTTCTTCCGTCTCTTCGTACAAGAGACGCGCCACCGGCGCGCCGGCGCGCACGTCGGAAATGCCCATCACCCGCACTTCCCACGTCTCGGCGCCGTTATCGATGTTCAGCCTGTCATCCAGCTTGACCGCGCGCGACGGCTTGATGCGCTCGCCGTCGAGGCGCACCTTGCCCGTATCGACCGCATCCGTCGCCAGCGAACGCGTCTTGAAAAAGCGCGCCGCCCATAACCATTTATCTATTCGTACATTGTCCATCAGGCATATCCTATAGCGAAAATCCGCATCGCCATTTTATAGAAGAAATACGCCACCTCGTAACCGCTGCGCCGTACCCATCCCACGTGTTCAAAATCTTCCCGGCAAATCATGACGCCGTCGGCAATCCCGCGCCGGATGTGTTCGCGCATGGTCCGGGCGAATTCATGGTCCTTGACCACCACATTGGCTTCCTGGTTCAGAAACAGCGACAAGCCATCGCAGTTGCTCGACCCGACCGTCGACCAGTCGTCGTCGACCACGGCCACCTTGGCGTGCAGCTGGGTCTTGCGGTATTCGTAGACCTCGACCCCGCTGTCGAGCAGTTTCGGGTAGAACGAGCGCGCCACCATATCCTGCAGCTTGATTTCACCCACGCCGATGAGCAGCTTCACCTCGACCCCGCGCTCGGCGGCAATCGCCAGCGCCTTGCGGAATTTGTGCCCCGGGGCAAAGTAAGGATTGACCAGCAGCACGCTTTTCTTGGCGTGGCCGATCGCGTGCAGGTAGGCGCGCTGGATGGTGTGGCGGTTGCGCAAGCTGTCGCGCACCACGAAGGCGGCCTGCATCGGCTTGTCGCCTTGCTGCGACTGGTCCTTGCGCATTTCGCGGAACAGGCCGATCCGCTTCATCAGCCCCAGGTGGCCCACGCGCGCCCATTGGGTCTGCATTTCGTGGTGGATGGCGGCCACCAGCGGGCCGCGCACCTGCACCGCAAAGTCCCAGCGCGGCGCCGGCAGGCGCTTGCCCGGGTCGTAATCGCAGTACCAGTCGTCGTTGACGTTGATGCCGCCGACGAACGCCACGGCGCGGTCCACCACGACGATCTTGCGGTGGGTGCGGGCCACGCCGCGCTTGAACCAGGCGTTGAAGGCGCGAAAACGCACGCTGGCGGCGGCAAAGGCGATGCCCAGGGCGGTCGAGCGCGCGCGTCCGGTGCCCCACCAGTCGGTGACCACGCGCACCTTGACCCCGCGCTGGCCGGCCCGGCACAGGGCGTCGGCCACCGAACGGGCGGTGGCGTCGTCCGCAAAGATATAGGTCTCGAAGTAAATATCGTACTGGGCGCCATCGATGGCCGCGATCAATGCGGGGAAGAATGCCAGTCCGGTTTCAAGCAGGGCGATATCGTTGTGGGCGGTGTAATGGACCGAGCGCATAGTGCTTCATGGTTGGTTGCAAAGCGTCAGGCCAGCTTGAGGTTGGCCACGATGGGGGCGTGGTCGGATAATTTGGCCCATAACGTACCATGCAAGACCTCGGCCGTGTCGACCTTGAAGCCGCGCACATAGATGCGGTCCAGGCGAAAAAAAGGCAGCGCGGCGGGGAAGGTGCGCGCCGGTGTGACCGGTTTTTCGCGCCCCGAGAAGCTGCGCACCAGGTCGCCCAGGCGCGAACGCGCGCCCAGTTCGTCGAATACTTCCACCACGCCCAGCTCCTTGCGCAGCTTGTCGCTGAGATTGTTGCGCCAGTCGTTGAAGTCGCCCGCGATGATGACCGGCTCGCCATTCGGCGCCGATGCATTCACGCAATCGATCAGCGCCTGCGTCTGGCGTCCGCGTCCCGATTCGAACAGGCCCAGGTGGACCACGTAGCAGTGCACCTGGCATTTCGGCGTATCGAGGATGCAATGCAGGATGCCGCGCTGCTCGTACGCATGGTCGGACACGTCATGGTTATGCGTGCCGCCGATGGGAAACGCGGACAGCAAGGCATTGCCGTGGTGGCCATGATCGTAGACCGCATTCATGCCGTAGGCGGAATGATGCGAGTCGCCCGCGAAATACTCGTGCTGGGCACGCTCCGGCCAATGGCGGTGTCCGCGGCTCTCGTCGCCGAACTTCGCCGAGTTGTGGTCATGCTTGCCCTGCACTTCCTGCAGGAACACGACCTCCGCATCGAACTGGGCGATCGCCTTTTTCAGGGCCAGCACGCGTGGTGTGCTCCGGATGGAGGACACGCCTTTGTGGATATTATAGGTAGCGACACGAATCTTCATGGGAACATTCTAACCCCATCAGTGGATGTTCTTCAGAAGGAACTCTATCGTGCGCACTTCTGCCCGCTCAGGGCGGATTGGTCGCGAGAAAAACCCCCGGTGACCGGGCAGCCGGATACGCTGAACGACTGCATGAACTTAAACAAAAACGCAATGTCCAATTAACTGAAGACATTGCAGCTGTTCAGCGGCATGAGGCCGGCACGGATGCCAGCGCAAGGTCACGCCCTGGAGCGAAGCGAAGAATATACCTTGAAATTCTGGAAATATTAAAGTTAGAGCAATTTTCAAATCGAAGAGGCACGCATGAACCATGTCAGGCTAGCCGCGCTGGTCCTTCTGGTGGCCATGTCGCAGGCGTCGGCGCAAGACGTGCTACTGGCAGGCAAGGTGCAGCGGGTGGTCTTGCTGGCGTATGGCGCGCAGGGATGCCCGGATCCATGCGAGGCGCGCAAGCCGCAATCGGCCGGTACGCAATGGGTTTGCATTCATAACGGCGGCGGCTGCGAGAGCATGGAAGTGCAAGTGGAGCAGGTTTTTTTGGGAGAAGCCGGCGCTACGACAAGGGTATTCAAACAAGGCATCGGCGAATGGGGGCCGCGTTTCACCAGTGGCGAGGGCAGGTCATTGTCAATCAGGAAGGCGACAGCATTTCATGGTCGCCCGCCCATGTGCGCGGCGGAAAAATCTACATCGAATCAAGGAAGCTGCGCAACATCCGTAACGTAAAAACAAGCGATCTGGGCCCGGACGAAAATGACCTGGTCGCACTGGACTCAGTGCTTGAGCGCGTACGCCAGGCCTCTGATGACCAACGCGCCCGGACAGAGAGCGGGCGCAAGTAACGATATTCGCCGAGGCATCGCGGCGTCCGCGCTAGCGTGCCGTCATGCCCCAGTGCGCCTATTTGTGCAGCACACGCGCCAGCACGCTCTGCTCTAGCAGCCTGTCGGACTTGACTCTTGAAGCCGCCGATTGAGCGGCAGGCAATTCGGTCTTGCTGTCATATTTTCGTGATCCTTCCGCAAAGGCGTCTTAAGGCGCCAGCAGGCTTGTGATGTGGCCGTTTTTGGGCCTGATTTCTGGGCTTGTCAGCCCGATCAGGCCATTTTCAGCGCGTTCATGCGTTTCAGATTCCACGCAAGGGCCACCAAATTCCATTCATGGGCGACCTGCTGCTTTCCGCGCACCAGAAACTGGCGAAATTTCATCACATGCTTGACGATGCCGAACACCGGTTCCACAGTCTGCTTGCGCAGGGCGTAGTCAGCGCGGCCTGTCTTGGTTTTCAGCCGATGGGCCATGGCCTCGACAAGGCTGGCATCTTGCGGGAGTGGTGGAGGTTCCGTGAAACGGTCCAGCACTGGCACATGGTGCTGTTCACGTTTCATGGCGATCATCGGCACGATCCCAGCTTCTTCGCATGCGGCCACATTGGCGGCGCTGAAATAGCCAGTATCGGCCAGGACTTGGCTGATTGGCCCCAACTGCTCCTGGCGCTCGGTCAGCATTTCCAACAAGGGTTCAATCTGCCGGCTGTCGTTGCCCGCTTGCGTAATGAAGCTACCCACGATCAGCATGCTGGCTGTCTCGACCGCCGCCTGCGCGTTGTAGCATTGATCGAAACCGCCACCCACTTTCATGATGCGTGATTCTTCATCGGTCAGGTTGATCTGGTCCTTGTCCTGCGGGCCGCTGGTGGGCGGCTCAGGATCTTTCCCGCCGGGCTTGCGACCGGCTTCGCGCTTGACACGACGCTTGGCCATCTTGGACTCATACTCGGCTTGTGCCTGTGTGTCGCGTTCGCGCGCACGCTCTTCCAGCTTGCGCTTGGCCTCGTCCAGCGCCGCCAGACGCTCTTGGCGCCGCGCAATCTCCTGTGGCACATCCAAGCCGTCCGGCACCTGCTTGCGGTCCTCGCTTTCCGCCAGCGCCATCAACTGCTTGACCTCCTGCTGCAATTGCGCCTCGATCTTCTTGATGTGCCCCCACGACAGGGCGCTGTGACGGCTGGCGTCAGTCTTGATCTTGCTGCCGTCAACAGCAATCCTGCCCAGCTTGAGCATGCCTATCTCGCGCGCCAGCATCAGCACTTGTACGAACAACTGTTCGAACTGGGCACCACAGCGGCGACGGAATGCGGCCAAAGTGTCGTGGTCAGGATGCGTGTTCGCTGCGATGTAGCGAAATGCAACGGAGTCGTAAGTTGCACGCTCGATCTTGCGGCTGGACGGCAAGCCGGTGGCGTAGCCGTACATGAGCAGGCCCAACAGAACCGCCGGGTGGTGCGCTGCAGAACCACGTCCCGCGTACTGACGCGTCAACTCTGTCAGGTCCAGACGGTCGATGACCTCCACGATGAAACGCGCCAAGTGGTTTTCCGGCAACCAGTCCTCCACCGAAGGTGGAAACAAGTAGCTCGTTTACCTGGGCACCGCAGGCAACGACACGCTGACAGGCGGCGACACGGACGATGTCGTGCAAGGCCAGGCCGGCGCCGACAAGCTGTTCGGCATGGGCGGCAACGACACTCTCGACGGCGGCGCGGGCAACGATGTCATGGACGGGGGCCTGGGCAACGATGTCTACCTGTTCGGCCGCGGCGACGGCCGCGATATCGTGTACGGCTCCGGGGTCCGCCCAATCGGCGAAATCAACACGCTGCGCTTCAAGCCGGGCGTGCTGCCCACCGACATCGGCTTCGACATGAGCGGCACGTCGTTGCTCATCAACATCAATGGCACGAGCGACCAGTTCCGGGTCGACGGTTTCCTGTACGGCGACACCACCAGCAACACCGCCAATCCGCTGCAACAGATCGCCTTTGCCGACGGCACCACCTGGAATCTGGCCGCGATCACCGCTGCCCTGTACGCCGGGACCGCAGGCGCCGACACGCGCAACGGCACCTACCTGGACGACAAGATCAGCGGCTTGGCCGGTAACGATGCACTCAGCGGTAAAGCGGGCAACGATCTTCTCAACGGCGGCAGCGGTGACGACTGGCTCAGCGGCGATGCCGGCAACGACACGCTATCTGGCGGCGTGGGCAGCGATACTTACTTGTTCGGCAAAGGCGATGGTCAGGACGCCATTTCCTCCGGCCCCGATGCGCAAGCGGGAACGTTCGACACGCTCGCGTTCAAGGCCGGCGTGCTTCCCAGCGACCTTGTCCTCACAGCCACCGGCGGAACACTCGTCGTCAAAATCAATGGCAGTACCGACCAGATGAGTGTCAGCGGTTTCGTGCCCCAACACACCACCAACCCTCTGACCAGCCAGCTGCAGCGCTTCCTCTTTGCCGACGGCAGCAGCTGGAACCAGGCAACGATTAATGCCACGCTGTACGCAGGAACGGGCGCTGACGATACACTCGAGGGCGGAGGCGGCAATGACCATATCTACGGCCAGGCCGGAAATGACTGGCTCATAGGCTGGGAGGGCAACGATACGCTGGAAGGTGGGGCGGGTTCGGACTACCTCCACGGTGGCACAGGGAACGATACTTTCGTCTACGGGCGGGGGGACGGCGAGGACGTTCTCACTTTCACCAACGGTACGGATCCGATTGGATTCAACACACTGCAATTCAAGGCCGGCATTCTTCCGTCTGATATCGTTTTGAAAGGCGCCCCACCAGGGATGAGAATTTACGCTCTGGGCACCTCCAACGTAGACGCTATCACAGTGCCGACCTTCATGAGTGAGGATTCAACCAGCAACAACAACAATCCCTTGCAACAGATCACGTTTGCCGACGGCACTATCTGGGACATCAGCACGATATTGCTCAAACTGTTCGCAGGAACAGAAACTGTAGACAGTATTTAGGGTACCAGCGACGCCGAGGCGATTACCGGTCGTGGAGGTTCGGATTCTCTCTACGCGCGCGGAGGTCACGATACGCTTGACGGTGGCAAGGGGAACGACACCATTGATGGCGGCACCGGCAACGATACCTATTTGTTCGGCAAAGGCGACGGCCAGGACACCCTGGTGGCCGTCCTTTCACCTGGTGGAATCGGCAGCACTGTCGATACGCTGCAGTTCAAGGCCGGCATCGCGGGCAGCGATCTGCAGTTCAGTGCGGTTGACCGCTCGCTGCTGATCAAGATCGCGGGCACGAGCGACCAGATCACCGTCAACAGTTTCATTTCGCAAGAGTCGCCGACCCAGTTCAGCCCGCTACAGCAAATCCGCTTTGCCGATGGCGTCACGTGGGATGTGAAAAAGATTCAAGCCGAGCTGCTCGCCGACACCACGCTGGCCCCGGTCAGCGCGGCATGGATCGATGTGGGAACCCACCAGCCGGACGTAGCACTGATTGGCGAGATCCCGGCGATGCTGTAGCAAACGGGCGACGCCCTGGCGTCGCTCAGCTCACTCTGCGCGGAAGCTGCAGGATTGCTTCCGCGTTCGATGAAGAAAAGCAGCGGTCGGCCGCCTCCACGTGAGGCAGCCAGACGTGCCGCACGTGCTCGCGCGCGCTCAACACGATGGGCGTGTCGCGCGGCACGCACACGCTGAACACGTGCTCGGTGTTGTGGGTCACGCCAGGCGCGTAGCGGTGGCGCCAGACCGGATAGATTTCATAGATATTCGACAGCTGCCAGTCGCGCAGCGCAATGCTGGCGCCGTCGGCCACGATCCCGGTTTCCTCGAACAGTTCACGCGCGGCGGTGTCGAGCAGCGGTTCATCGGGCGCGTCGAGCGAGCCGGTGACCGATTGCCAGAATCCCGGCTTGTCGGCGCGCTCGATGAGCAGCACTTCCAGCGCGGGCGTGTGAATGACGACGAGGACGGATTCCGGGATTTTAGCGGGCATGAATCATGGATCAAGATCGAGGCCAAGGCCACAGACGAAAAAAAAGCACGGCGAACCGTGCTTTTCAGTTTAAACGATCTTCGGTTCGGCGTTGCGCAAGCGGATATGCAGTTCGCGCAGTTGCTTCTCGTCGACTTCGGACGGGGCATTGGTCAGCAGGCACTGGGCGCGCTGGGTTTTCGGGAAGGCGATCACGTCGCGGATCGAGTCCGAACCGGTCATCATCGTCACGATCCGGTCCAGGCCGAAGGCCAGGCCACCGTGCGGGGGCGCGCCGTATTGCAGCGCGTCGAGCAGGAAGCCGAACTTGAGCTGGGCTTCTTCGGCATCGATCTTCAGTGCGCGGAATACCTTGCTCTGCACTTCTTCGCGGTGGATACGGATCGAACCGCCACCCAGTTCCCAGCCGTTCAAGACCATGTCGTACGCCTTGGCGATACAGGCGCCAGGGTTCGTTTCGAGCATGTCTTCATGGCCGTCTTTCGGCGCCGTGAATGGATGGTGGGTCGCGGTCCAGCGGTCCGACTCTTCGTCGTAGTCGAACATCGGGAAGTCGACCACCCACAGCGGCTTCCAGACGTCGTCGAACAGTCCGGCTTTCTTGCCGAAGTCCGAATGGCCGATCTTCACGCGCAGCGCGCCGATGGCGTCGTTGACGACCTTCGCCTTGTCGGCACCAAAGAAAATCAGGTCGCCGTCCTGGGCGCCGGTTTTTTCGAGGATCGCGGCCAGTGCGGCATCGTGCAGCGATTTGACGATTGGCGACTGCAAGCCGTCACGGCCCTTGGCCTTCTCGTTGACCTTGATGTAAGCCAGACCCTTGGCGCCATAGATCGCGACGAACTGGGTGTACGCGTCGATCTCGGAACGCGGCATGCTGCCGCCCTGCGGCACGCGCAGGCCCACGATGCGCCCGCCCACCATGTTGGCGGCGCCGGCGAAGATCTTGAATTCAACATCCTTGACGTCGTCGGTCAGGTCGGTGAATTCCATCTTCACGCGCATGTCCGGCTTGTCCGAACCGTACAGGCCCATCGCGGTGGCGAAGTCCATCACCGGGAACGGGTTCGGCAGGTCGATGTCGAGCGTGTTCTTGAAGACGATGCGGATCATCGCTTCGAACAGGTCGCGGATTTCCTGTTCGGTCAGGAACGAGGTTTCGCAATCGATCTGGGTGAATTCAGGCTGGCGGTCGGCACGCAAGTCTTCGTCGCGGAAGCACTTGGTGATCTGGTAGTAACGGTCGAAGTTAGCGACCATCAGCAGCTGCTTGAACAGCTGCGGCGACTGCGGCAGCGCGAAGAAGTTGCCCGCGTTGACACGCGACGGCACCAGGTAGTCACGCGCGCCTTCCGGGGTCGACTTGGTCAGCATCGGCGTTTCAATATCGATGAAGCCGAGGTTGTCGAGGTACTTACGCACTTCCATGGTCACCTTGTAGCGCAGGCGCAGGTTGTTCTGCATCTGCGGACGGCGCAGGTCGAGCACACGGTGGGTCAGGCGGGTCGTTTCCGACAGGTTGTCGTCGTCCAGCTGGAACGGCACCGGCACCGAGGCGTTGAGCACTTCGACGGCGCTGGCGACGATCTCGATCTTGCCCGACTTGAGGTTGTTGTTGACCGTGTTGCCGATGCGCGCGGTGACCACACCGGTCACGCGCAGGCAGTATTCGTTACGCACCGCTTCGGCGACCTTGAACATCTCCGCCTGCTCCGGATTGCAGACCACCTGCACCAGGCCTTCGCGGTCGCGCAGGTCGATGAAAATCAGCGAACCGTGGTCGCGGCGGCGGTGTACCCAGCCGCACAGGCTGACGGTTTGGCCCAGCAATTCTTCAGTGACAAGGCCGCAGTAGTTTGTACGCATGGAGGACATAGTGTTTTCAGTCTAGGTTGGTTATTCAACGGGCGCGGAGGCAAAGCGCCGCACTCTTACTCTTTGGTTGGCAAATGCTCGGGGGCGACCACGCCCATCGAGACGATGTATTTGAGGGCCGCGTCGACACTCATGTCGAGTTCGATAACCTTGCTGCGTTCCATCATCAGGAAAAAGCCCGAGGTCGGGTTCGGCGTGGTCGGCACGTACACGCTGACGTAGTCGCCCACCAGGTGGTTCTTCACGTCGCCGCCCGGCACGCCGGTCAGGAAACCGATGGTCCAGCTATCCGCGTGCGGATACGGCAGCAGCACGGCCTTGCGGAAGGCGTTGCCGGACGAAGAAAACAAGGTATCCGACACTTGCTTGACGCTGCCGTAGAGCGAACTGACCACCGGAATGCGGTGCAGCAGGCGTTCCCACAGGCGCACCAGGTAGTTGCCGACCAGGTTGTTGGCCAGCAAGCCCGTCAGGAACACGATGGCGATCGTCAGGATCGTGCCCAGGCCCGGAATGTCGCGTCCGAACAGGGCCGCCGGACGCCAGTTGACCGGCACCAGCAGCAGCGACTGGTCCATGGTGCTGATGACCAGGTTCAGGACCCACAGGGTGATCGCCAGCGGGACCAGGACCAGCAATCCGGTGATGAAATATTTACGCATTCGGCTCTCGGTGATTGGCGGGACGCCAGGGCGTCCCTTGGCTCAGGGCGTGCCGCTGCCGGGGGTGGCCGCCGGCTTGGCTGGCGCCGCCGGCGCGGAAGCCTCGGCGGCAGGCGTCGCCGCCGCCGCGGGCGCGGCTGCACTGCCCTCGGCCGGACCGCTGGCGGTACCCGTGGATGGCGCGGCTCCGCCCCGGAAATCGGTGGCGTACCAGCCGGTTCCCTTGAGCTGGAAGCCGGCGGCGGTTAATTGCTTCTTGAAAGAAGGCTTGCCGCAGGACACGCAGACCGTCAACACCGGGTCGGAGATCTTCTGCAATACATCCTTGGCAAAACCGCATTCATCGCAGCGGTAGGCGTAAATCGGCATTGAATACTCCGCAAAAATCGTCAAAACCCTGAATTATAAGCTTTTTTCAAGGACGCAAGCATAAATGGGCAGCCACGGGGATGGTAAGATGCGTGCCTGCAGCGCGGCATGCGCCGGGCTAACTTGAAAAAGGAAATTGAACGATGTTGATAAAGTCTCGTGTTCTGCTCATCAGCGCTGCTTCGGCGCTGGCACTGGCCGCCTGCGGCCCAAAAGATTCTGCCAAGGCAGCGACGCCGGCCTCCGGTACGGCGTCCGGTACGGCGTCCGCCTCGACGCCTGCCGCCAAGGATGGCGTCGCAGCCACCGTCAACGGTACCGCGATTTCGACCGCCACGGTCGACATGATGGTCAAGGAGCGTACCGCCCAGGGCCAGCCGGACAGCCCCGAGCTGCGCAAGGCCATCATCGACAATCTGGCGATGCAGACCCTGGTGGCCAATGAAGGCATCAAGAAGGGCCTGGACAAGAGCGACGACGTGAAGCGCCAGATGGAGCTGATCAAGCAATCGATGACGGCCAACGCCTACATCCAGGATTACATCAAAGCCAATCCGGTGACCGACGCCATGGTCAAGGCTGAATACGACAAGATGGTCGGCTCGGCCGGCGGCACCGAATTCAAGGCGCGCCACATCCTGGTCAAGGATGAAGCCGAAGCGAAAAGCATCATCGCCAAGCTGAAAAAGGATCCGAAAGCCTTCGCCAGCCTGGCCAAGGAAAAATCGAACGATCCCGGCTCGAAAGTCAACGGCGGCGACCTGGGCTGGTTCAACCCGGCCAGCATGGTGCCCGAGTTCGGCGCGGCCGTGGCCAAGCTGGAAAAAGGCAAGTTCACCGACGAGCCAGTCAAGTCGCAGTTCGGCTACCACGTGATCATGCTGGAAGATTCGCGTCCGATCACGCCGCCGCCGTTCGAGCAGCTCAAGGACCAGCTCAAGCAGCAAGTCCAGCGCACCAACATGAAGGCCTACCTGGACAAGCTGAAAGCTGACGCCAAGATTGTGTACACCACCCCGGTGGTAGCGCCTGCGGCAGCACCAGCTGCACCGGGCATGGCGACACCAGCGGCCGGCGATGGCCACGATCACGGGGCAGCACCAGCGGCAGCCACCCCGGCAGCATCGAAGTAAGCGGCTCCGGCCAGCGTCGCAGCGGTGGCCTGGCCCCGCTGCGGCGTGCATGAGGCCGTTCCCTCAGCGGGAACGGTTCAGCTGCGCTGCCACACCATCCAGCGCTCCTTGCCGGCAAACACGGCAATCGAATCTTCCACGGCAGCCTCTTCCACGCAGCGAAACGCCGGCGTGAGCAGTGCATCGAGTGCGGCCCGTGCAATGCCGAACGGCGGCCCCTTGGGCGCATCGTCAAAAAAGAAAAATCCCGCCAGCAGCGCTCCCGGCGCCAGCAGGTCGGCCCAGCGCGCGGCCACTTGCGGCCACATGGCGCGCGGCAAGGCGCACAGGAAAGCGCGTTCGTAGATCAATTCCAGCGGCTGTTCCGGCGCAAAGGCAAAAAAGTCGGCCTCGCGCACGCGCTCGCTCCACGGTCCCACCGCCGTCCGGGCGGCGGCCACGGCGGCCGGCGAAAAATCGATGGCGGTGGCGTTCCAGCCGGCGTCAGACAGATAGGCCAGTTCATACGCGGCCCCGCAGCCGGGAATCAGGGTGCGCAGTGGACGCCCGGCGCGGCTGGCGAAATCGCGCAGCGCCGCCGGCACCCCGCCCCGGTCCCAGGGCGTGAAACCGCGCTCGAAGCGCTCATCCCAGAAGGCGGGCGATTGCGGATCGCGGCTGGCGAAGTCGACCATGGTCAGAACAGGTGCGACCAGCGTGCGTAAGCCAGCAGCGCCACCGCCCCGCTCACGAGCAGGGCGGCGCAAGCCAGCGCCACCGAGAGCAGGCGGTTGGTGCGCTGCTGCTCGGCCACCAGGATCTTGAGCAAGTCCTGGTTGACGGTGGCCGGCTCGGACGCATGCAGCAGCGCCCGGTGAACCAGGCGTGGCAGTTGCGGAATGATATGGGTGTAGCGCGGCGCCTCGGCCTTGATGCGCTCGATCATGCCGCGCACGCCGACCTGCTCGCCCATCCAGCGCTCCAGGTAGGGCTTGGCGGTCTTCCACAGGTCCAGGTCGGGGTCGAGCTGGCGCCCCAGGCCTTCGATATTGAGCAGGGTCTTTTGCAGCAGTACCAGTTGCGGCTGGACTTCGACATTGAAGCGGCGCGAGGTCTGGAACAGGCGCAGCAGGATCTGGCCGAAGGAAATATCCTTGAGCGGGCGGTCGAAGATGGGTTCGCAGCAGGCGCGCACGGCCGATTCGAGTTCGTCGACCCGGGTTTCGCGCGGGGCCCAGCCCGATTCGATGTGGGCTTCGGCCACGCGCTTGTAGTCGCGCCGGAAGAAAGCCAGGAAGTTTTGCGACAGGTAATCCTTGTCGAAGTCGTTCAGGGTGCCGACGATGCCGAAGTCGAGCGCAATATAGCGCCCGAACGTTTCCGGCGCGACCGAGACCAGGATATTCCCGGGATGCATATCCGCGTGGAAAAAACCATCGCGAAACACCTGGGTGAAGAAAATCTCGACGCCATCGCTGGACAGTTTCTTCAAATCCACGCCCTCGGCCGCCAGGCGGTCGATCTGCGACACCGGAATGCCGTGCATGCGTTCCATCACGATCACGCTGCTGGCGCAGTAATCCCAGTACATCTCGGGCACCATCAGCAGGTTGGAGCCGGCGAAGTTGCGGCGCAGCTGGCTGGCGTTGGCCGCCTCGCGCATCAGGTCGAGCTCGTCGTGCAGGTATTTGTCGAATTCGGCGACCACTTCCTTCGGTTTCAAACGCTTGCTGTCAGCCCAGATGCGTCCGATCCACTCGGCGGCGATATGCATCAGCGCCACGTCTTCATCGATCGACTTTTTCATGCCCGGACGCAGCACCTTGACCGCGACTTCCTTGCCATCTTTCAAGACGGCGAAGTGCACCTGGGCAATCGACGCCGACGCCACCGGGGTGCGCTCGAAGCTGGCGAACAGTTCATCCGGGTGGGCGCGCAACGAGCGCGTGATCTGGGCAATCGCCAGCTCGGAGCTGAACGGCGGCACCCGGTCTTGCAGATGGGTCAGCTCGTCGGCGATGTCGAACGGCATCAGGTCGCGCCGGGTCGACAGCACCTGGCCGAACTTGACGAAGATCGGCCCCAGTTCTTCGAGCGCCATGCGCAGGCGCTCGCCGCGCGGGGCGGAGATATCGCGCCAGAAAATCACAGTGTCGATCAGCTTGGCCGTGCGCGGCACTTTCAGGCCGGAGATCGCGATTTCGTCGAGGCCGTACTTGACTGCAACGCGGAGAATTTTAAGCAGGCGCAGGAATTTCAATAGCATTAAAGATCCAGTTTTTGTTGCCCGGCAGCATTGAGCGCGTCCGGTGCGGCGCCAGCGGGCGCCAGCTTTTGTTCGAGCCGGGCGAGGCGCTTGGCGGTGCGTTCGACATCGTCGCGCAGGCGGCTCACTTCGGCGCCGAAGTCGTCGACCGCGCTTGGCCGCACCAGCAGCGGCTGCTCTTCGAGGAAGAATTCGGCCAGGTTTTCCGTCACCTTGCCATGCAAGGCGCGCACGCCGTCGACCACGCTGCGGGCGCCGCCCACCAGGCGGGTGGCGGCAATCGGTCCGACCAGGCGTTCGAGGTCGTGCTCGGCTTCCCAGCGCAAGCCCTTGCTCAATTGCGAAATCGTGTTGGCGAACTCGGCATCGCCCTCGATCTTGACGTAGGAAAAGGCACGCTCGCGGTTCTGTGCGATCAGCGGCAAGTCGGCCAGCTTGACGCGGATCGTGACGCTGGCGCCCTCTTCCGCACTGCCGGCCGGGCCGGCCTCGACCATGCCGTCACGCGAGACAAGCAGGCGCAGCGCGATGCCGCTGGCATCGATGCAAGCCACTTTACCGCTGTGCAGGGCCAGCGCATCCCTGGCCCACGCTTCCTGCGCCAGCAAGTGATTGATTGCGGCGATGGCGGGCGCCATCAGCGCGGATTGCGGAGTAAACGAGTTCGGTGGTGACATGTGGGCACGCTTAAAAAACAAAACCGCCTGGGCAAGCGGGCGGTTTTGATCTTACCAGTTTGATGGACACTTTTCCGGCAGCACTGTTACTTTGAGAAAGAATAATCAGGAAAGCTGACAGATGCCAGCCAGCTTCCAGTCGCCGCCGCCTTTGAGCGGCCTGGACATATTCCACACCTCGGCCAGCGGCTCGGGCGCGGCGCCCGGCGCGGTGCGGATCTGGCCGCTGAAGCGGACCGTGGCCAGGAAGACATCGCCGACCGTCTCCACGCCCAGCAGTTCGGACTCGATCGCCACCACCTCGGTAACGCTGGCGCCGGCGAGCTGCATTTGCGGCTGCAATTCGGCGAAGACCTGCGGCGTGGTGAACTGGCGCAGGTCGCTGGCGTCGGCCTTGTCCCAGGTCTTTTGCATGCGGATGAAGGTGGCCTTGGCCTGGCGCAGGAAGGCTGTGTTGTCGAAACCGGGCGGAAAGGCGGGCTTGGTGCTGACCGGGGCTGGCGCCGGTTTGGCCGCCGCATCGCGGCGCCGGATGATGCGAAAGCCAAAGAATCCAGCCAGGCCGAACACCATGACCGCGCCGCCGATGAGCACCTGGGGCGGGTATTCCGATGTGGTGGCAGCGGCCGAAGCCTGCTGCGCCATGGCCGCGCCGGAAAACGCCGTCATGGCGAAGAACATGCTTGCAACAAATTTTTTCATCGTACGATTCCTAGAACTTGATACCGGTGTGCAACGCCGCCACGCCAGCCGTCAAATTGAAATACTGGACCCGCTCCAGGCCGGCCGTTTCCATCATCGTCTTGAGGGTTTCCTGGTCTGGATGCATGCGAATCGACTCGGCCAGGTAGCGGTAGCTGTCGGCGTCGCCGGCGATTTTCTGGCCCAGCCACGGCAGCACCGAGAACGAATACACGTCGTAGGGCTTTTGCAGGGGCGCGGCAACCTTGGAAAATTCCAGCACCAGCAGCTTGCCGCCCGGTTTCAGGACGCGCCGCATTTCCGCCAGCGCCTGGTCCTTGTGGGTCATGTTGCGCAGGCCGAAGGCCACGCTGACACGGTCGAAGTAATTGTCGGGGAAAGGCAGCTTTTCGGCGTCGCACAGCAGGGTCGGCGTGATCAGGCCCTTGTTGAGCAAGCGGTCGCGGCCGACGCGCAGCATCGATTCGTTGATGTCGGTGAGCCAGACTTCGCCGGTCTTGCCGGCCTGCTTGGCGAAGGCCTTGGCCAGGTCGCCCGTGCCGCCGGCGATGTCGAGCACCTTGAAGCCGGGGCGCACGCCCGCGTTAGCGATGGTAAATGTCTTCCACAGCCGGTGCAGGCCGCCCGACATCAGGTCGTTCATCACGTCGTACTTGGATGCGACCGAATGGAACACCTTGGCCACTTCGTGGACCTTGTCGTCCTCGGAGACCGTTTTGTAACCGAAATGTGTGCTGTTTGTCATAGTAGGGCCGCCGTTTGTCTGCGTGCATTATACAAGCGACCCACGGCGGCGACACGCTGGGCGTTTGCTACTGGCTCCATCCGCGCGAGCGCTCCACCGCGCGCCGCCATTCGCCCATGCGCTGCGCACGCTCGTCGACCGCCATGGCGGGCTCGAAGCGACGTTCCATCTGCCACTGGGCCGCGATTTCCTCCTGCGAGGCCCAGAAGCCCACCGCCAGCCCGGCCAGGAAGGCCGCGCCCAGGGCCGTGGTTTCGGTCACCACGGGGCGCACCACCGGCACGCCGAGAATATCAGCCTGGAACTGCATCAGCAGGTTATTGCGGGCGGCGCCGCCGTCGACCCGCAGCTGGGTCAGCGGCATGGCGGCGTCGGCCTGCATGGCGACGAGCACGTCGGCGCTTTGCAGGGCGATGCTCTCGAGCGTGGCGCGCGCGATGTGGGACTTGTTGGTGCCACGCGTCATGCCGACCATGGTGCCGCGCGCGTAGGCGTCCCAGTGCGGCGCGCCGAGGCCGGCAAAAGCGGGCACGAACAGCACGCCGCCATTGTCGGGCACGGCCAGCGCGAGGTCCTCGACCTCGGCCGCGTGCTTGATGATGCCCAGGCCGTCGCGCAGCCACTGGATGGCGGCGCCGGCCATGAAGACGCTGCCTTCGAGCAGGTAATCGGTGCCTTTTGGCAGGGTCCAGCCGATCGTGCTGATCAGCTTATTCTGCGACATCGTGGCCGTTTGGCCGGTGTGCATCAGCATGAAGCAGCCGGTGCCGTAAGTATTCTTGGCCATGCCGGGGCTGTGGCAAGCCTGGCCGAAGGTGGCGGCCTGCTGGTCGCCGGCGATGCCGGCAATCGGCAGCGCCACGCCGAACAGCTGCGCGTCGGTATGGGCGGCGATGCCGCTGCTGGCGACCACCGTGGGCAGCAGGCCGGGGGGAATGTCGAGCAGGGCCAGCAGTTCGTCGTCCCAGCGCGCGCTGTGGATGTTGAACATCAGGGTGCGGGCGGCGTTGCTGGGGTCGGTGAGGTGCTTGCCGCTCATTTTGAAGATGAGCCAGCTGTCGACGGTGCCGAAGGCCAGTTCGCCGCGTTCGGCGCGCTCGCGGGCACCGGGGACGTTATCGAGCAGCCATTTCAGTTTGGGGCCGGAGAAATAGGCGTCCAGCACCAGGCCGGTTTTTTTCTGGAACAGGTCTTCGTGGCCGTCGGCGCGCAGGGCTTCGCAGCAGGGCGTGCTGCGGCGGTCCTGCCAGACGATGGCGGGGGCGACCGGTTCGCCGGTGGCGCGGTCCCACAGAACGGTGGTTTCGCGCTGGTTGGCGATGCCGATGGCGGCGATGTCGGCGGCAGGCACGTTATTGGTGCGCAGGACCTCGTCGATGACGGCGCGCTGCGATTGCCAGATTTCGTTGGCGTCGTGTTCGACCCAGCCGGGCTGGGGGAAGAACTGGCGGAACTCCTGCTGCGCCGCGCCGTGAATGTGACCGGCGCGGTCGAACAGGATCGCGCGCGAACTGGTGGTGCCCTGGTCGATGGCGAGAATGAATTTGGTCATGCTGGGTCGCTGGTAGCTCGTCGTTCCCGCGCAGGCGGGAACCCATAGCACGTATGCGCGTAGGCGCTATGGATCCCCGCCTTCGCGGGGAGTCGGTTCCGCCAATGGTGGGAACGACGGTTTTGAGGTTTGAGGAGAGAGGGGACTTTAACTTACCGCTTACCGCGCCCGCCCTTCCTTCCATGCCTTGAGCAAGACATCATACGCAATCGTCTCCCCCTTCGGCTTCTCGTTGGCCAGCTTCTTCCACGGCGCGGCCTTGTCAGTCAAATACGTAGCCGGATCGACCTTTGGATTCAACTTCGGCGCGCAGTTCTGCATCCCTGCACGCTGCAAACGCGACATCACCGAATCCATTTCCTCGGCCAGGTTATCCATCGCCGCCTGCGGGGTCTTCTCGCCGCTCACCGCCGTGGCCACGTTCTTCCACCACAGCTGCGCCATCTTCGGATAATCCGCCACGTTGTTCCCGGTCGGGCTCCACGCCACCCGCGCCGGGCTGCGGTAAAACTCGATCAAGCCGCCGTATTTATCCGCGTTCTTGGTGAAGTACTCGTGCTTGATATCCGACTCGCGAATGAAGGTCAGGCCCGTAATCGACTTCTTGAGCGACACCGTTTTGGACGTGACGAACTGCGCATACAGCCACGCCGCGGCGCGACGGTCCGGCGGGGTCGACTTGAAGAAGGTCCACGAGCCGACGTCCTGGTAACCGTTCTGCATGCCCTCTTTCCAGTACGGGCCGTGCGGCGACGGCGCCATGCGCCATTTCGGCTTGCCGTCCGCCTGCACCACCGGCAGGCCCGGTTTCATCATCGACGCGGTGAACGCCGTGTACCAGAAAATCTGCTGCGCCACTTCACCCTGCGCCGGCACCGGACCGGATTCCGAGAACGTCATCCCGCCCGCCTGCGGCGGTGCGTACTTCTTCATCCAGTCGACGTACTTGGTCAGCGCGAACACCGACGCCGGCGAATTGGTGGCCCCGCCGCGCGAGACCGATGCACCAACCGGCGTGCACTTGTCGGCCGCCACGCGGATGCCCCATTCGTCAACCGGCAAGCCGTTCGGAATACCCTTGTCGGCGGCACCAGCCATCGACAGCCAGGCATCGGTGAAACGCCAGCCGAGCGATGGGTCCTTTTTGCCATAATCCATATGGCCGAACACCTTCTTGCCGTCGATGTTCTTCACATCGTTGGTGAAGAACTCGGCGATGTCTTCATACGCCGACCAGTTCTGCGGCACGCCCAGCTCATAGCCATACTTGGCCTTGAACTTGTCCTTGAGGTCCTTGCGCGCGAACCAGTCGGCGCGGAACCAGTACAGATTGGCGAACTGCTGGTCGGGCAGCTGATACAGCTTGCCGTCCGGGGCGGTGGTAAAACTCGCGCCGATGAAGTCCTTCAGGTCCAGGCCCGGATTGGTGAAGGCCTTGCCCTCGCCCGCCATGTAGTCCGACAGCGGCACGATGGCGCCGTAGCGGTAGTGGGTGCCGATCAGGTCCGAATCCGAGACCCAGCCGTCGTAGATGCTTTTCCCGGACTGCATGGACGTTTGCAGCTTCTCGACCACGTCGCCTTCCTGGATGATGTCGTGCTTGACCTTGATGCCGGTGATTTCCTCGAAGGCCTTGGCCAGCACCTTCGACTCATAGACGTGGGTATCGATGGTTTCGGAAACCACGCTGATTTCCTTGATGCCCTTGGCCTTGAGTTTGGCGGCGGCGTCGATGAACCACTTCATTTCCTCGAGCTGCTGCTGTTTCGACAGCGTGGACGGCTGGAATTCCTGGCCGATCCATTTTTCGGCATCCTTGGTATCGGCCCAAGCGCTCGCCGTGGCCAGCAATGCAGCCGCCATCAATGTCATTTTCAATTTCATGTCTCCGCCTTTTTTTATGTACATCGTTAAGAAAGTACCCCACCATGCACCGCAGCCCGGTTCAACCCCAGCGCATCACAATCAACAGCACCACAAATCCGATCGCCGCACCGATCCCCTGATGCAGCTCGCTCAGGCCCGCCCACGCGAGGTTAACATATGCAGCGGTGAGCAAGCCAATAAACAGGCGGTCGCCGCGCGTGGTGGACATCGGCAAAAAGCCGCGTCGCTCGATCGAGGGCGAGCGAATCTGCCAGATCGTCATCCCGGCCAGCATCAGGCCGATGCAGCTAAAGAAAATGGCCACCGGCGCGGTCCACGCCATCCATGCAAACAGGTTTTCCATGTCACACCCTCCCCATCGCAAAGCCCTTGGCAATATGATTGCGGACGAACCAGATCACCAGCGCGCCCGGCACGATGGTCAGCACGCCCGCCGCGGCCAGCACGCCCCAGTCCATGCCGCCGGCCGACACCGTACGCGTCATGATCGCGGTGATCGGCTTGGCGTCGACCGAAGTCAGTGTCCGCGCCAGCAGCAGCTCGACCCAGCTGAACATGAAGCAGAAAAACGCCGTCACGCCCACCCCCGATTTGATCAGCGGCAGGAAGATCTTGAAGAAGAAGCGCGGAAAGCTGTAGCCGTCGATGTACGCGGTTTCGTCGATCTCCTTGGGAATGCCGGACATGAATCCTTCCAGGATCCAGACCGCGAGCGGCACGTTGAACAGCATGTGCACCAGCGCCACGGCAAGGTGCGTATCCATCAGGCCGACCGTCGAATAAAGCTGGAAGAACGGCAGCAGGAACACTGCCGGCGGCGTCATGCGGTTGGTCAGCAGCCAGAAAAACAGGTGTTTGTCGCCGATGAAGGAGTAGCGCGAAAACGCGTACGCGGCCGGCAGCGCCACCGATACCGACATCACCATGTTCATCATCACATAGATCATCGAGTTGATGTAACCGCTGTACCACGACGGATCGGTGAAGATGGTGCGGTAGTTCGCCAGCGTGAACTCGCGCGGGAAGAGCGTGAGCGCGCCGGTGATCTCTTCGTTGGTCTTGAACGACATGTTCAACATCCAGTAGATCGGCAGCATCGCCAGTACCAGATAGAACACCAGCAGCGGTGAGGAAAGGCGCTTCATTTGGACTCTCCCGTACCGAGACGTTGCATCCAGCTATACAGCACAAAGCAGAACAGCAGGATGATGAGGAAATAGATCAGCGAAAAAGCTGCCGCCGGCCCCAGGTCGAACTGGCCCACGGCTTTTTGCGTGAGGTACTGCGACAAAAAGGTGGTGGCGTTGCCAGGCCCGCCGCCGGTCAGCACGAACGGTTCGGTGTAGATCATGAAGCTGTCCATGAAACGCAGCAGCACGCCGATCATCAGCACATTGCGCATCTTGGGCAGTTCGATGAAGCGGAACACGGCAAAGCGCGAGGCGCCGTCGATGCGCGCCGCCTGGTAATACGCATCGGGAATCGAACGCAGGCCGGCATACGCCAACAGCACCACCAGCGGCGTCCAGTGCCACACATCCATGACCAGCACGGTGACCCAGGCGTCGATCACGCTGCCTGTGTAGTTGTAGCTGATGCCCATGCGGTTGATGGTATTGCCCATCAGGCCGATGTCATCGCGGCCGAAAATCTGCCAGATGGTGCCAACCACGTTCCAGGGAATGAGCAGCGGCAGCGCGATCAGCACCAGCGCGAGCGAGGCGCGCCAGCCACTGGCCGGCATGGTCAGGGCAATCAGGATGCCGAGCGGGAGCTGGATCAGCAGCACGGCCATCGAAAAGCCCAGCTGGCGTACCAGCGCGCCATGCAGTTCGCTGTCGCGCATGATCATCTTGAACCATTCGGTGCCGACAAAGACACTGTTGGTCGGGCTGAGAATATCCTGCACCGAGTAGTTCACGATCGTCATCAGCGGCAGTACGGCCGAAAAGGCCACGCAAATGATCACCGGCAGGATCAGCAGCCAGGCGCGGTTGTTATAGGTTTTCATGTCAGGCCACCCGCTTGTCGTTGACGTAGTAAAGAGTGCGCTCGGGCGGAAAGCGCAGCCGGACTGCCTGTCCGGCGCGCGCAGGGGCGCTGCGCAGCTTGGCGGTGACGGTGTGCGCTCCCACCATAAATTCGGCCATGAAGTGCGTTCCCATGTTGCGCACGCTGGCCACCGTGGCTGAGACGGTGTCGACGCCTTGCGCTGCTGCGCATTCGACGAACTCCGGACGGATGCCGATGGTGATGCTGGCCGCACCGGCCAACGCACTTTGCGCCGCTGGCGGCAGCACGATGCCGTCCGCGCCAGGATATGCCCGCCCATCGCGCACCGGGCAGGCCAGCAGGTTCATGCCGGGGTTGCCGATGAAGTAGCCCACGAAGGTGTGCGCCGGCTCTTCGAACAGTTCCTGCGCGCTGCCGGTCTGCACCACGTCGCCCTGGGTCATCACGACCACCTTGTCGGCGAAGGTCAGCGCTTCGACCTGGTCGTGCGTGACGTAGATCAGCGAGAGCTTAAGTTCGTGATGGATTTCCTTGAGCTTGCGGCGCAAAAGCCATTTCAGATGTGGGTCGATGACGGTGAGCGGCTCGTCGAACAGCACCGCGGCCACGTCCGGCCGCACCAGGCCACGGCCCAGCGAGATTTTTTGCTTGGCGTCGACCGCCAGGCCGCTGGCGCGCTGTTTCAAGTCGCTGGAGAGCTCCAGCATCGCGGCGATGTGCTCGACCCGCTTGCGCACCTCGCTTTCTTTCCAGCCGCGGTTACGCAGCGGGAAGGCGAGGTTGTCGAACACCGTCATGGTGTCGTAGATGACGGGGAACTGGAACACCTGCGCGATGTTACGCGCTTCCGGCGGCAGGTCGGTGACGTCCTTGCCGTCGAAAATCACGCGTCCGTGCGAAGGGCGCACCAGGCCCGAGATGATGTTCAGCAGCGTGGTCTTGCCGCAGCCGGAAGGGCCGAGCAGCGCATAGGCGCCGCCGTCGTC
Organism: Massilia frigida; assembly: GCF_011682175.1. GTDB lineage: Bacteria > Pseudomonadota > Gammaproteobacteria > Burkholderiales > Burkholderiaceae_D > Telluria_A > Telluria_A frigida. The sequence continues at coordinate 21,203 of NZ_WHJG01000052.1, read as the reverse complement.
CCAGGTCAGGTTCATCGGACGCAGGGCGTAATCTTCAGGCCCCTGCGGGTTCGGTTTGTAGGCATGCGCCAGGTCGGGCAGTTCGATGCGGGCCATGCTTACGCTCCTTCCTGCTGCGCATTTGCGTGATCGGGCGCAAACAGCAGCGCGCCGCCCGGTGCGAACACGAACAATTCGTCCGGACGCAGGTACACGGCGCACGGCACGCCAAGGTCGAGGTTATGCACGCCGGTCAGTTGCGCCACCAGCCCGATCGCGCCGCGCTGCAAGTGCACATAGGTTTCCGAGCCGCTGATCTCGGCCAGTTCCACCTTGGCGTCAATCGGAAAATCGTCCGCGTGCAGTGGCGCCAGGCGCAGGCTGTGGGCGCGCAGGCCGAGCGTGACCTCGCCATGCTGCGCGGCCTGGCGGCGCTGGATTTCATTAAGCGGGATCGCGAGATCCGGCGCCACCCTGGCCATGCCATCGGTGCCGACCGTGGCCGGAATCAGGTTAATCGGCGGATCGCTGAAGGTGCGCGCGCTCTGGATCGAGTTGGGGGCGTTGAAGACATCGAGAGTCGCACCATGCTGCAGCAGGCGCCCTTCGTGCAGCAGCACCGTGTGGCCGCCCAGTTGCAAGGCTTCGAGCGGTTCGGTGGTGGCGTAGACGACAGTGGTTTTCCCTTCCGCGAACAGGGCGCCGAGCTCCTTGCGCAATTCTTCGCGCAGCTTGTAGTCGAGATTGACCAGCGGCTCGTCGAGCAGCAGCAGGGCCGACTCCTTGATCAGCGCGCGCGCCAGCGCGGTGCGCTGCTGCTGGCCGCCGGACAGCTGCGCCGGCAGCTTGTCCAGGTGCGCCGAAATATGCAGGCGTTCAGCCATGCGTTCCACGCGGGTACGGATCTCGGCCTCGGGCACGCGCTTGATGCGCAGCGGCGAGGCGATGTTGTCGAACACCGTGAACGACGGATAGTTGATGAACTGCTGGTACACCATCGCCAGGTCGCGCTGGCGTACCGGCAGGCCTGTCACATCCTTGCCGCCGGCGATCACCTTGCCGTGCGTGGGCCGGTCGAGGCCCGCCATGACCCGCATCAGCGAGGTCTTGCCGGCCTGCGTGGTGCCCAGCAGGACGTTGATGGTACCGGGTACCAGTTCGAGCGACATCGGGTACAGGTGATCCTGCGCCCCGTACTTCGTGCTCACGTTTTCCAATGCCAGCTGCATCATGTCTCCTGTTTTTTCCTGTCGTACCACTGCATCCCTGTTGCGGGATTTGCGTTTTCTACTTGCGGAATTCGGTGATCCAGGCATCGACTGCAATGCCCGCATCGGCTGGCAAGTGCAAGCCCAGTTTGGAACGGCGCCACAGCATGTCGGTCGCCGTGGTGGCCCATTCATGATCGATCCAGTAAACCGCTTCCGCTTCGTACAGGCCGGGTACGATCTGCTTGCCCATGGCGGCGATGCTGGTGCGCTGGTCGATGATCAGATGAATACGGGTGCCGTAAGCGCGCGCGTAGCGTGCCACCAGCGCCGCCGGCAGCCACGCGTACTGTTTCTGCAGGCCGGCGACAAAACCGTCGAATTCGAGCACGCTGCGGTTGTCCGATACCGGGCCGTGCACGTCGCCGCCGGGCAGGCAGGCGTTGACGGTCCATGCGCCGCGCGTGTTCCCCAGCACCGGTGCGATCAGGTCGACGGCTTGTTCGGCCAGTTTGCGGAAAGTGGTGATCTTGCCGCCGAAAATGGACAGCATCGGCGCGCCCTGGGTGTCAAGCTCGAAAGTGTAGTCGCGTGTGACGTCGGACGCGTCGCTGGACTCGTCGTCGAGCAGCGGACGCACGCCAGAATAGCTCCACACCACGTCGGCCGGCGTGATCGGGTTGGTGAAGTAGCGGCTCGCCAGCGCGCACAGGTAGTCGATTTCGGCCTGGTCGATGGCGACCTTGTCGGCGTCGCCGTGGTATTCGAGGTCGGTGGTGCCGATCAGCGTGAAGTCCTGTTCGTACGGAATGGCGAACACCACGCGCCCGTCCGGATGCTGGAAGATGTAGGCGTAAGGATGCTCGAACAGGCGCCGCACCACGATATGGCTGCCTTTGATCAGGCGCACCGACTTGTCGGCGGGGCCGGGATTGGTCCCCTGCAGGAAGCGCGACGCCCACGGACCGGCGGCGTTGACGATGCAGCGCGCGCTCACGTCGATGGCTTGTCCGTCGGCGCGGCGCAGGCGCGCTTCCCAGCGCTCGCCCTCGCGCCGTGCCGATTCGCAGGCGGTGCGGGTGAACACGCACGCACCCTTGCTGGCGGCGTCGATCGCGTTGAGCACCACCAGACGCGCATCGTCGACCCAGCCGTCGGAATACACAAAGCCGCGCGTAAAAGTCGATTTGAGCGGCGCGCCGGCAGCGTGGCGGCGCAGGTCGATCCCTTCGGAACCGGGCAGCAGCTCGCGCCGCGCCAGATGATCGTACAGGAACAGGCCGGCGCGGATCATCCAGGCCGGGCGCTGGCCCTTGTCGACCGGGGTGACGAAGCGCATCGGCCACATGATGTGCGGAGCGGCGCGCAGCAGCACTTCGCGCTCGATCAGCGCCTTGCGCACCAGGCCGAATTCGTACTGTTCGAGATAACGCAGGCCGCCGTGAATCAGCTTGGTGGCCGCCGACGAGGTGTGCGAGGCCAGGTCGTCCTTTTCGCACAGGACCACGGACATGCCGCGCCCCGCCGCGTCACGGGCGATCCCGGCGCCGTTCACGCCGCCGCCGACCACCAGTACATCACACGCGATATTGCCCGCCTTGTCCATGCCACTCTCGCTTCAAAAGGGGAATCTGAGTACACTACAAAGGTGAACAATAAGACAAAAACGAAAAAAATGAAACAAAAATTTATCTGTTTGTTTTCGTTTTATTTCGTTTGTGATAAATTTGGCGCTTTGACAGGAGCCCCACGATGACGCTCAATCCACGCCAGCGGCGCATTCTCGACGCAGTGCGCCAGCAGGTGACGGTGTCGCTGGAGGCGCTCGCGCAGCAGCTTGAAGTGACGCCGCAGACCGTGCGGCGCGACGTCAAGCTGATGGAAGAAGCGGGCCTGCTGGCGCGCTACCACGGCGGCGTGGGCTTGCCGTCCTCGGTCCAGAACATCGATTACAGCGACCGCCAGGTGCTCAACGTGGACGCCAAGCGCCGCATCGCCAGCGCGGTGGCGGCGCAGGTGCCGTCGCACTGTTCGCTGTTGATCAATATCGGCACCACCACCGAGGAAGTGGCGCGCGCGCTGGTGCACCACCAGGGGCTGCACGTGGTGACCAACAACCTCAATGTGGCGACCATCCTGTGCGACAGCCCCGGGTGCGAAGTGATCCTGGCCGGCGGCGTGGTGCGCGGGCGCGATCGCGGCATCGTGGGTGAAACCACCATCGATTTCATCCGCCAGTTCAAGGTCGATATCGGCATCATCGGCATTTCGAGCATCGAGCCCGATGGCACCCTGCGCGACTTCGACCCGCGCGAAGTCAAGGTGGCGCAGGCCATCATCGAGCAGTCGCGCGCGGTGTGGCTGGTGGCCGATCACGACAAATTCGGGCGCCAGGCGCTGATGCGCATGGCCCACGCCTCGCAGATCGACGTGCTGTTCACCGACGCCAAACCGCCCGAGGCGCTGGCCCGGGTGTTGCGCGAGGCCAAGGTAAATGTTGTAATCGCGCAATAATTGACTTGAGCACTGGGCCGCTGGCGGTTTTTGGGGGATGATTGATGTTACCCTGTCTCCCCCTATTTTATTAGCGAATGAGCATGTCGACTTTTCTGATGATTCTTGCCGTGCTTGTGATCTTGGCCGGCGCCGTAGCGGCCGGTTACTACTACTTGCAGCGCACTCAGGTCACCAGGCTGGCTGGCGATTTCAAGCTGTACGCACCCTACCTGGTCGAGCAAACCGCGCGCGTACGCCTGCGCGTGCAGCCGCTGGGACGTGAATATATCGGCGAGGAAGATGCCGCCGCCTACGCCGAGATGAAAAAACTGTGGTCGGGGATGACCAACCACCGCATGAAACTGCTCGGCACCTTCGCCTCCGACGAAGACCAGCGCGTGTATATCATCGGCCAGCACCCGGACAACAAGATCGTCGGCCTGGTGGGCATGCAGCGCGGCATGCGCCCGTTCGTCGAATTCTACAAATTGTCGTCCAGCGGTACGGTGGGGGTGCTCAGCGGCGCTCCCGGCGCGCGCGCGCTGCGCCTTCCCACCTTGACGGTGGAACCGAACAGCAAGGCGTCATGGCGTTCGGCGGTCGCAGCGTTTGCCTCCACGCCGGAAGGGCGCGTTCTCGATGTGAACAACCTGATCGTGCTGTTTGAACGCGTGCATGCGGCGCGCATGGACCATCAACTGGCCGCCGCCCCGACCATGCCCCAGATCAAGTCGCACGCGGGCGCCCTGGGCGCCGGCGACTCCCTGAACGGACAGCAGCTCGAACATGCGCTGGAAATGAACCACGTCGCCTGGACCGAAGCGGTGCAGGTCGCGCTGCTCGATAACACCAAGCGCAAGCTCAAGCTGACGGTCGATACCTGGGCCCGGCTGGAGCCGCAGCTGATCGTCATCCATGCGGGCATGAATGTGGACGACGTCCTCGCCAAGCTGGCGGAGTATCCGGCGGTCGATGCGCTGGGCGTGCAGCTCAAGGCGCAGGAAGTGGGACCGCTGGAGATTTTCGACCAGATGAATGAACGCCTGGCGACTGCGGACCGGCGCCGCCTGGTGCTCAAACTGAATTCGCCGGTGGCTGCCGCGATCTACGCGCGCGCCGGTGCGATGCAGTCGGCGGGCGTGTCGCCGCAGGCGCTGGCGGCGTAAGTACACGCTCACTTACCCGCACAGAAACCGCTACGATCATCTGCGAGGCCCAGGAGCCAAGCAGTAATTAGTGCTTGTGACCGCAGCCCTTGGCCGCCGTCGGCACGCCCGGCAGCTCGGCGCCCGGTTCCCGGCCGGCGTCACCCTCGAAACCGGCGGCGTGCAGGCGCGCCATGTAGTCGGCCCACAAGCTGGTTTGCTCGCTACCGAGCTTGTACAGGTAGTCCCACGAGAACAGACCGGTGTTGTGGCCGTCCGAAAAGGTCGGCTGCACCGCGTAGTTACCCACCGGTTCGAGCGCCGTGACGCCAACATCGCGTTTGCCCAGCTGGAGCACTTCCTGCCCCTGTCCGTGGCCGCGCACTTCGGCCGACGGCGAGTACACGCGCAGCAGCTCGAACGGAATCGAAAAACTGCTGCCGTCGTCAAAGGCGATATCGAGCACGCGCGATTTCTGGTGGACGGTCAGTGCGGTCGGGTTCATGCTGGTTTTTCCATGCGGCGGACAATGTCGGCCGCCAGTTTCGGCAGCAGCGCGCGGCGCTCCGCCAGGGTTGGTTCTTCGGTCGTACGCACCGCCACCGTCCACACGGGATTCGGAAAATGCGCATCGTCTGCGTAGCGCGGAATGACGTGCCAGTGCAGGTGCGGCGTCATGTTGCCAAGGCTGGCGACGTTGATTTTATCGGGCTTCATCACATCGCGCAGCGCCAGTTCCACATGCCACACCGCGTCCGTGAGCAGCAGCCGGTCGCTTGGCGCCAGGTCGGTCATTTCCTTGACGTGATCGTTCCAGATCACGCGGCAAAAGCCAGGATAGGCGGCGTCGTCGACCAGGATCACCGACAGCTTGTCGTTGCGCCAGATCGGTTCGAGCGCCAGTTCACATAGTTCGCACGTCATACCAATACCCTTTCGATGCCGCCGCTGTTGGCACGGGCAACGTATTCGGGCAGCCAGTTTTCGCCCAGCTTGTGGCGCGCGATTTCGATGACGATGTAGTCGGCGGTGGTGCCGGCATCGTCGTTGTAGCGCGACAGGCCCTGCAGGCACGATGGGCAGCTGGTCAGGATCTTGACGTCGCCGCTGAAGCCATCGGCGCGCAGCTTGTCGGCGCCCTTCTCCATCTCGTCTTCCTTGCGGAAGCGCACCTGCGTGGCGATGTCGGGACGCGATACGCCGAAGGTACCGGACTCGCCGCAGCAGCGGTCGTTCTTTTCGATCTTCACGTTGTCCACCGTCGACACCAGCGCATTGACGGTCTTGACCGAATCCTGCAGCTTCATCGGATTATGGCAAGGCTCGTGGTACATGTAGCGGGTGCCGCTGACGCCTTCGAGCTTGACGCCTTTTTCGAGCAGGTACTCGTGGATGTCCATGATGCGGCAACCGGGGAAGATCTTGTCGAACTCGTAGGTCGCCAGCTGGTCGTAGCAGGTGCCGCACGATACCAGCACGGTCTTGATGTCCAGATAATTGAGCGTGTTGGCCATGCGGTGGAACAGCACGCGGTTATCGGTCATCATCTTGTCGGCCTTGTCGTACTGGCCGGCGCCGCGCTGCGGATAGCCGCAGCACAGGTAACCCGGCGGCAGCACGGTTTGCACGCCGACTTCCCACAGCATCGCCTGCGTGGCCAGGCCCACCTGCGAGAACAATCGCTCCGAGCCGCAGCCCGGGAAGTAGAACACGGCTTCGGTATCGGCCGTGGTCACCTTTGGATTGCGGATGATCGGGATGATCTTGTCGTCTTCGATGTCGAGCAGCGCGCGCGCGGTTTTCTTGGGCAGGTTACCCGGCATTTTCTTGTTGATGAAGTGGATCACCTGCTCGCGCACCGGCGCCTTGCCGGTGGTCGGCAGCGGCGCGCGGGTCTGCTTCTTGGCGAATTTTTTCAGCACGTTGTGCCCGAAGCGCTGCGCCTTGAAGCCCCAGCCGGCCATGACCTGGCGCGTGGCATTGATGGTCACCGGGTCGGTCGCGTTCAGGAAGAACATCGCCGCCGCGTTGGCCGGCCTGAAGGTCTTCTTGTTCATCTTGCGCAGCAGGTTACGCATGTTCATCGACACGTCGCCGAAGTCGATGTTGACCGGGCATGGCGTGACGCACTTGTGGCACACGGTGCAGTGGTCGGCCACGTCCTCGAATTCTTCCCAGTGCTTGATCGAGATGCCGCGGCGGGTCTGCTCTTCGTACAGGAACGCTTCGATCAGCGAGGACGTCGCCAGGATCTTGTCGCGCGGCGAATACAGCAGGTTCGCGCGCGGCACGTGGGTAGTGCACACCGGCTTGCATTTGCCGCAGCGCAGGCAATCCTTGATGCTGTTGGCGATCTCGCCGATATCGCTCTGCTGCATGATCAGCGATTCGTGGCCCATCAGGCCGAACGACGGCGTGTAGGCGTTGCGCAGGTCGGCCCCGAACTCGGGCAGGTTGAGCAGCTTGCCCTTGTTGAAGCGCCCTTCCGGATCGATGCGCAGCTTGTAGTCACGGAATTCGCTGATTTCTTCTTCGGTCAAAAATTCGAGCTTGGTGATGCCGATGCCGTGCTCGCCCGAGATCACGCCGTCGAGCGAACGTGCCAGCTTCATGATGCGGCCGACCGCTTCGTGCGCGTCCTGCAGCATGGCGTAGTCGTCGGAATTGACCGGCAGGTTGGTGTGCACATTGCCGTCGCCGGCGTGCATGTGCAGCGCCACGAACACGCGCGAACGCAGCACCTTTTGATGGATCGCGGTCGATTCGTCCAGAATGAGCTTGTAGGCGGCGCCGTTGAAGACCTGGCGCAGTTGCGCGCGGATCTCCTGCTTCCACGAGACGCGCACAGTGCGGTCCTGGACCACGTCGAACAGGGTGGCGTCGGGCTGCTGTGCCAGGCGCTCGTCGAATACGACGTCGAGGCGGGCCAATCCGATGGCGCGCAAGGCGTCGCGCGCGCCGGCCAGCGGCTGGTCGAGTTCAGCCAGCAGCCAGGTCCAGCGCGCATGAACGGCGTCGAGCAGCTCGGTGGCTTGCTGTACGCGGTCGCCCAGCATTTCTTCGTCGCCGATCGATTCGCCCGAGGCGTCGTCGCTTTTACCGACCGGCAGATTGCCGGCGGCGAAAAACGCGCGCAGTTCGTCGGTCAGCTGCAGTTTGTTCTTGATCGACAGCTCGATGTTGATGCGCTCGATGCCGTCGGTGTATTCGCCCATGCGGCCCAACGGAATGACCACGTCTTCGTTGATCTTGAAGGCGTTGGTGTGGCGCGCAATCGCCGCGGTGCGGGCGCGGTCGAGCCAGAACTTCTTGCGCGCTTCCGGGCTGACGGCCACGAAGCCTTCGCCCACGCGGGTGTTCGCGATGCGTACCACTTCCGAGGCGGCTTGCGCCACCGCGTTCTCGTCGTCGCCGACGATGTCGCCGAACAGCGCCATTTTTGGCAGCACGCCGCGTTTCGATTTGGTGGCGTAGCCGACCGCGCGCAGATAGCGCTCATCGAGGTGTTCCAGGCCAGCCAGGCGAATGGTCGCACACGCCGGGCCGCCCTTGGCCGGCAGGCCGTCGAGGTAATCCTTGATTTCGACGATCGATGGAATCGCGTCGCGCGCCTGGCCGAAGAATTCGAGGCAGACGGTGCGCGCGTACTTCGGCATCTTGTGCAGGATCCAGCGCGCCGACGTGATCAGGCCATCGCAGCCTTCTTTCTGGATGCCCGGCAGGCCGGCCAGGAATTTATCGGTGACGTCCTTGCCCAGGCCTTCCTTGCGGAAGCGGCGCCCTTCGATGACCAGCATTTCAGTCTTGAACGGCGCGTCTTTCGCTTCGCCGCGCGCATTCGGATGCGTCCATTCGAGCTTGAAGGTGGCGGTCGGCGCGTCGTGGATCTTCGACAGATTGTGGCCGATGCGCGTGACTTCCAGCCAGTCGCCGTTCGGGTCGACCATCTTCCACGACGCCAGGTTGTCGAGCGCGGTGCCCCACAACACGGCCTTCTTGCCGCCGGCGTTCATGGCCACGTTTCCGCCGATGCAGGAGGCCTCGGCCGACGTAGGATCGACCGCGAACACGAAACCAGCCTTTTCGGCGGCGTCGGAAACGCGCTTGGTGACCACGCCGGCGCCCGAATGGATGGTCGCGTATTCATGGTCCACGCCGGGCAGCATGGTCATTTCGACTTCGCCCAGAGTGATCAGTTTTTCGGTGTTGATGACGGCCGACATGGGCGTGAGCGGAATGGCGCCGCCGGTGTAGCCGGTTCCTCCGCCGCGCGGAATGATGGTCAGTCCGAGTTCGATGCAACCCTTGACCAGGCCCGCCATTTCATCTTCGGTGTCGGGCGTGAGCACCACGAACGGATATTCGACGCGCCAGTCGGTGGCGTCGGTCACGTGGGCGACGCGCTTCATGCCGTCGAAGCAGATGTTGTGCTTTTCGGTGTAGCGGCCCAGCACCTTGGTGGTGCGCTTGCGCAGGTCCCAGGTCTGGCGGAATTCGTTGCCGAAGTCCTCGACCGCCTTGGACGCCGCCTTGAGCAGCTTTTCCACGTTGGCGCTGCGCGCACGCGCGACTTCGCCGGCCGGGTCGTCGCCGCCCTCCGCTTCGACGCTGATGCGGCGCTTGTCCACTTCGGCCAGGCGGTGATGCAGCGCGTCGATCAGTTCCTGGCGCCGTTTCGGGTTGTCCAGCATGTCGTCCTGGAGGTAGGGATTGCGCCGCACCACCCAGATATCGCCCAGCACTTCGTACAGCATGCGCGCCGAGCGCCCGGTCTGACGCGAGCCGCGTAATTCGTCGAGCAGCTCCCAGGACGACTCGCCCAGCAGACGGATCACGATTTCGCGGTCCGAAAACGAGGTGTAGTTATAAGGGATTTCGCGCAGGCGGGTGGCGGCGTGACCGTTTGGCGTTTCGGCCAGAAGTGCTTGGATTTGTGCGGGGGCGTTCATGTATTGGTGGACTATGTGGACTGACCCTAAGGGAGTTCATTCTAGCGTATTGCGCTGCACAACGCAGGAACAGCCTTCGCTTTTGCAAGGGCTACATGGGGAAAGCGCACAAACAAATCGATGGCGATTTGAGAAATCGACAAGAGTTTTCTGATTTAATATCACCCTCGACCAATCAAAATTCAGCTGAAATTGCATTTGCCGGAACGATATGCTGAATCACCCACGGCGTCAGCGCTCGCGCATCGATGCGCGCAGGGCGTCGACATAGCGTTCGCTGACGGCGACGTGGGCGCCCGAGCGCAGGGTCAGGCGCCAGGCGCCATCGCCCACCACCTCCAGGTTGGCGGCCTGGCCGATGCGCACTACGGCACCGCGGTGCACGCGGAGAAAACAGGCGGGGTCGAGATGGCCCAGCAGGCGGCTCAGGGGCAGCCGGTGCATGACGCTGCGCGCGGCCAGGTGCAGGCTCACGTAATTACCGCAGGTTTCGATCCAGTCGACGTCGGCCAGCTGGATGCATTCGATGCGGCCGACCGAGCGCACGCTCACCTGCTGCCAGTAGCGGCCAGGCGGGCCGGGAGGCTCGCCGCTGGCGTCGACCCAGGCGCGCAGGGCAGCCCCGTAGGCCGGCCGCTGGCGCAGTTCCAGCATCGCTTCGGCGCGCGCCAGGGCTGTGGCCAGGCGCGCATCGTGGACGGGTTTGAGCAGGTAGTCGAGGGCGTGCACTTCGAACGCTTCCAGAGCGAAGGCGTTATGCGCGGTGACGAATATGACCAGCGGCGCTTTGGCCAGGCCGGCCAAAGCGCGCGCCAGCACCAGGCCGGAGTCTCCCGGCATCTGGATATCGAGGAATACCACGTCGATCTCCTGTGCGGCAATGCAGGCCTGCGCCGCAGCCACACTGGAACACTCGCCGGCCACCTGCCAGCGCGGGTGGTCGGCCAGGGCGTAGCGCAGGTTGACGCGGCCCGGCTCCTCGTCGTCGACGATCAGCGCGCGCACCGTCATTGGTCAGGTGCGTGCAGCGGCATGTGGATGTCGACCACGAAGCGGCCGTCTTCCAGGCCCGTTTGCAGCGAGGCGCTGTCGCCGTAGGCCAGTTGAAGACGCGCGCGGGCATGGTGCAGGCCCAGTCCGAGGCCGGGATTGGCCGAGCGGGCCGCGCTGGCCGGGTTGGATACGTGGATCGTCAGGCGATCCGCGCTCGCGGCAAAGGCGACACGGATATCGCTCGGACGGTCGTGGCAGTCCAGGTCATGGCGCAGCGCGTTCTCGATCAGCGGTTGCAGCAGCAGCGGCGGCATGTCTCCGGCCAGCACGGCCTCGCTGTCGCCTTCGACACTGACCTGCATGCGCGCGCCGTAGCGCAGGCGCTGCAAGGCCAGGTAGTCGTCGAGGAACTGGCGCTCTTCACGCACGCCAACGTGATCGCGCGCGCTCGCTTCCAGCGCATAGCGCAGCAAGGCACTCAGGTGGTTGATGCCGTCCAGCGCCACCCGCTTGTCGTCCGAGCGCACCAGCGCGCTGATGGCGTTCAGGGCGTTGAAGAGAAAGTGCGGTTCCAGCTGGCCGCGCAGCGCCAGCAAGCGTTGCTGCTCCAGCTCCAGGCGCAGGGCCAGGTTGTCGCTCTGGGAACGCACCCAGGCCTGTTCGCGCCGGCGGCCTGCGCGCCAGCTGCACGCGGCCACCACCGCCACGAAGGTAAACGTCACCCATACCAGCGCCATGAACTGCCAGAATCCCGAGCGCGCCAGCGCAGCGTCGACCACCGGCGCCAGTCCCGACAACGTACCCTCGTCGTGAAGTTTGAGCATGCCGGCATTGAGCAGTTCGAGCGGCGTGAACACGGCCGCGACCAGCAGGTAGGCGACCAGCATGCGCGGCACGCTGCCCAGCGCCGCCGGGCGGGCGGTGAACAATGCGTAGCACGCGAAGCTCATCGACATCAGCAGCAGGTGCTCGCGCCACCAGAGCCAGAACAAATGCGCGTAGGGACGGCTGACGCCACCGCGTTGCAGGTCGTCGCTGTGGTTACCGATAGCGCCGATCGCGCACAGCACCGTCCAGATCAACACGATCGTCAGGAAGGCCTTGGGCAGGCTGGTTGGCCGGGGTGGATTTTGTGCGGTGGTCATCGATGCAAAGTATACCAGCGCCACCTGGCCATTTTTCTGCCATGCTACCGCCTTCGTCATCCAGTTCCGGCGACTCGTCACATACCGGTGTTGCGCGGCAGGGCGAGCGGACACAATCGGCATTCCTGTCAACCAATTGATCGTTCATGAAACACTCTCTCGTCTTTTCCGCGCAGGCGATCGCCCTGCTTTCCTCCTTCAGCCATGCCGCCCACGCCCAGGATGCCACCGGCACGATCCAGCGGGTCGAGGTGAGCGGCGCCGGCAGCGCCAATCTGCGGCGCGACGACACCGCCGCGCGCATCGTGGTCGGACGCGACGAGATTATCCAATATGGCGACACGTCCCTGTCGGCGGTGCTCAAGCGCCAGCCCGGCGTGTCGCTCAGCGGCGGCGAAATCCGCATGCGCGGGCTGGGCGCGGGCTACACCCAGCTGCTGGTCAACGGCGACCCGGTGGCGGCCGGTTTTTCGATCGACAGCATCGCTCCGGCGATGATTGAACGGATCGACATTTTGCGCACCGCCACGGCGGAACTGGGTTCACAGGCCATCGCCGGGACCATCAATGTGATTCTCAAGAAGGGCAACGCGCGCAAGCAGCGCGACGTGAAACTCGGCACCGGCCTGCTGCCGGGGCGGGGCGATCCGTCGGCGTCGCTGCAATGGGGCGAGCGCGCCGGCGATCTGGCGTATTCGCTGGCGGCCGAGATGACGCGCACGACCAGCGACAACCGCTACATGACGCTAGAAACGCTGGACGACGCCGACGCTGCTCCGCTGGCGCGGCGTGAACTGCGCGAGTGGGCGTCGTTTCGCAGCACGCGCCTGAACCTGACCCCGCGCGTGAACTGGACCCTGGCCGACGGCGGCAGCCTGGCGTGGCAAACCTTCATCGATGTCTCGCGCAACGCCAACAACGGCAACGCGGTCGAAACCACCGTCTCCGGCGCAAGCACCGAGTATCCCATCAACGATTACGGCACCAGGGCGCAGACGCTGTCGGCGCGCAGCGACATCAGCCTGGCGCGCCAGGTCGGCGCCGACGGCAAGCTCACGGTCAAGGCGGGGCTCAATCACAACAAGCGCGAATCGGATTATCTGTTCAGGGGCGCGGGCAGTGACCATACGCTGGCGCGCAAGGTGCTCTCGGATGCGGTCGACAACAGCGCCGTCTTGAGCGGCAAATACCTGGCACCGCTGATGCCGGACCATGCGATGGGCATCGGTTGGGAATGCGGACGCACCCAGCGCACCGAATCGCGGCGCCAGAACGACAGTACCGCCGCCGGCCGGTTCCTGTCGCAGCTCGACGAGGACTACCGCGCGGTGGTCAGCCGCCTGGCGCTGTTCGCGCAGGATGAATGGACCGTGTTGCCGCGCCTGCAGGCTTACCTCGGGCTGCGCTGGGAAGGGCTGCACACCTCGACCGAGGGGCGCGCGCTGGCGGAAGTGAGCAGCCAATCGTCCGTGCTCAGCCCCGTCACGCAGCTGCTGTGGAAGCTCGATGGCAAGGACCAGCTGCGCTTTTCGCTCTCGCGCACCTACAAGGCGCCGGCGGTGCGCAACCTGGTGCCGCGCCGGTACACGGTCAACAACGCCAACGGACCGACCAATCCGGACGTGCGCGGCAACCCGGCGTTGAAGCCGGAGCTGGCATGGGGGCTCGATACGGCCTACGAATCGTACTTCGGCAAGAACGGCGTGGTCAGCGTGTCGGCCTATGCGCGCCGGATCGACGCGGTGACCGTGCAAACCCTGTACCAGGAAGATGGCGCCTGGATTTCGACGCCGTTCAACAACGGCAAGGCGAAAGTAGCCGGGCTCGAATTCGACGCCCGCTTCCCGCTGCGCAGCGTGCTGCCGTCGGCGCCGGACATGGACCTGCGCGCCAACGCGGCACGCAACTGGTCGCGCCTGGATGCGGTGCCGGGGCCGGACAACCGCCTGGGCGACCAGGCCCGCGTCACGGCCAATATCGGCTTCGATGCGCGCATCTGGGCGCAGTACACGGTGGGGATGAACCTGAACCTGCAGTATGGCGGGGCGACGCAAATGAGCCGCTACCTGCGCAGCGATACGGGGCCGGTGCGCGTGCTCGATGTATATGGAGTGTGGAAGGCCGGTGTGAACACGCAGCTGCGCCTGTCGGTGACGAATGCGCTGCACCGTGACCGGCGCAGCGGCAGTACGTATGCCGATGCCGGCGGCGGCAACGCGCGCGCGGGGCGCGCATCGTCGGCGGCGTTAGTGCGGATTGTGCTGGAAGCGAGCCTCTGAACGAAGCGGAAGGTACCGCTAAAAAAACATGTGCCAGAAATTGGACAGGGTCTCGCCCAGCTCCTTCCAAAAACTATCCGGCACGTAGAGCAGCGCGGTAGTCATGGTCAGGTAGCGCGCGAATTTGCCGATCGCCATATAGCCGAGGCTGGGCCAGAACGGCAAATGCAGCCAGCCGCCCAGTGTGCACAGCGGATCGCCAATCCCGGGCACCCACGACAACAGCATGGTCTTGGCACCGTAGCGCGCCAGCCAGGCGAACCAGCGCGATTTGCGCTCTTTCGCAAACGCGACCTTGGCGCGGTAACCGATGAAATAATCGAGCGCACCGCCCAGGGTATTGCCCAGGGTCGCCACCAGGATCGCGGGCCAGAACATGCCCGGATTGGCCTTGATCACCGCAAACACGGCCGGCTCGGACCCGAGCGGCAGCAGTGTTGCCGAAATGAACGCTATGACGAAGACCGAGCTGAGCCCGACCGCGGGAGCGGCCAGCAATTTGAGCAGCCAGAGGACAGCGGATTCGATCATGGACGCACTTTGATGGCTGCTGAAGCCGTCCATTATAATGAGGAAAAATTATTGCAACGACACGATACGCCGAGCCCGTCACCCGGAACCGCGCATCGCACTGCAAGCCTCGGCCATCCGCCGACAACACAGTCCAGCGTCAACAGCATCGCGTTCCGGATTTTCCGGCCCAGAATCACTTTGTTTGCAGACTATGACTATCGACTACCTCAAAAAAATCCTGACCGCCCGCGTCTATGACGTCGCCACCGAAACGCCGCTCGAATTGGCGCCGATCCTGTCGCAGCGCATGGAGAACCGCATTTACTTCAAGCGTGAAGACATGCAGAGCGTGTTCAGTTTCAAGCTGCGGGGCGCGTACAACAAGATGGCCAACCTGGCGCCGGCACAGCTCAAGCGCGGCGTGATCTGCGCGTCGGCCGGCAACCACGCGCAGGGCGTGGCCATGTCGGCGGCCAAGATCGGCTGCCGCGCGGTGATCGTCATGCCAACGACCACGCCGAGCGTGAAGGTCGATGCGGTCAAGGCATTCGGCGGCGCCCGTGTCGAAGTCATTTTGCACGGCGACTCGTACACCGACGCCTATAACTTCGCGCTGACGCTCGAAAAAGAGCAGAACCTCGCCTTTGTGCACCCGTTCGACGATCCGGACGTCATTGCCGGCCAGGGCACGGTGGGCATGGAGATCTTGCGCCAGCATTCGGGCCCGATCCATGCGATTTTCGTAGCCATTGGCGGCGGAGGCCTGATCGGCGGCGTGGCGGCCTACGTCAAGCAGATCCGCCCGGACATCAAGATCATCGGCGTGCAGTCGACCGATTCGGATGCGATGGCGCGCAGCCTGAAAGCCGGCCAGCGCGTGACCCTTTCCGACGTGGGCCTGTTCGCCGACGGCACCGCCGTGCGCCTGGTGGGCGAAGAGACCTTCCGCCTGGCGCAGCTGTACGTGGACGAAATCATCCTGGTCGATACCGATGCGATCTGCGCGGCGATCAAGGACGTGTTCCAGGATACGCGCTCGATCCTGGAACCATCCGGCGCGCTGGCGGTGGCCGGCGCCAAGGCGTATATCGAGCGTTCGGCGATGAGCAAGAACCCGGTGCGCGGCGAGACCCTGGTGGCGATCGCCTGCGGCGCCAACATGAACTTCGACCGCCTGCGTTTCGTGGCCGAGCGCGCGGAACTGGGCGAAGCACGCGAGGCGGTGTTCGCGGTGACCATTCCCGAGCAGCGCGGCAGCTTCAAGCGCTTTTGCGCGCTGGTCGGGCCGCGCAATGTGACCGAGTTTAACTACCGGGTCAGCGATGCGGCCCAGGCGCACGTGTTCGTGGGCGTGCAGATTGCCAGCCGCGGCGAGTCCGGCGTGCTGGCGCGCACCTTCGAGCAGAACGACTTCAAGACACTCGATCTGACGCACGACGAACTGGCCAAGCTGCACATCCGCCATTTGGTGGGCGGCAAGAGTACCTTGGCCCATGACGAGTTGCTGTATCGTTTCGAATTCCCCGAGCGTCCGGGCGCGCTGATGCGCTTCCTCGACAGCATGGCGCCGAACTGGAATATCTCGCTGTTCCATTACCGTAATCAAGGCGGCGATGTGGGGCGGATTCTGGTGGGCTTGCAAGTGCCGGCCGAGGAAATGGAAGAGTTCCGCCTGTTCCTCACCACGCTCGGATACCGTCACTGGGATGAGAGTGCCAATCCGGTGTATAAGATGTTTTTGGGGTGATACCACTACCCTCGCTGACCTGATCGCCGTCGCTCCCGCCTGCGCGGGAGCGACGGTGCTTGAATTTGACTGAATCGATATGACCAACACCGCCGCTCTATCCCCCCTGGGCAAAACGTCCGCCTACCAAACCCAATACGCGCCGGATTTGCTGTTCCCGATCCCGCGCCAGGGCAAGCGCGATGAACTCCAGCTCACCGGCACCCTGCCCTTCTTCGGTGTCGATATCTGGAACGCCTACGAAATCTCGTGGCTGAACATGCGCGGCAAACCCCAGGTGGCGATTGCCACGATCACGGTGCCGGCCGACTCGCCCAACATCGTCGAATCGAAATCGTTCAAGCTGTATTTAAATTCGTTCAACCAGACGCGCCTGTCCAGCAGCGACGCCTTGCTGGCCCTGCTGCACGAAGATTTGGCCGGCGGCTTCGGCGCGCCGGTCCACATCACGTTGATCGAACCGCACGCCTTCAACACCGTCAAGATGGGTGAACTCGATGGCGTGCTGCTGGACCGCCTCGACGTCGAGATCGACAACTACTCGCCCTCGCCCGTCCTGCTCACGGCAGCGACGGACAGCGCGCCGGTCGAGGAAACGCTCGTCTCGCACCTGCTCAAATCGAACTGCCTGGTCACCGGCCAGCCGGACTGGGCCAGCGTGCAAATCCATTACGTGGGCCCGCAGATCGAACAGGGCGGCTTGCTGAAATACCTGATCGGCTTTCGCGAACACAATGAATTCCATGAGCAATGTGTCGAGCGCATTTTTACCGACATCCTGCGCCAGTGCGCACCGCAAAAGCTGGCTGTGTATGCCCGCTATACCCGCCGTGGCGGACTGGACATCAACCCTTGGCGCAGCAACTTCAGCTCGGGCCGTCCGTCCAATCTGCGCACCGCCCGCCAGTGACGTTTGAGGCAGCGCAAGGGGACTGGTGTCCCCCTGCGTGCACGCTTGACGGCATTGCTATGCGGGAATACCGTGATCGGTAAGGGAACGAGTGTGCTTTTCGGGCGACAGACAAAGGCCACCAACTTTATAATAAAACAACAGGCGCGTGAGCACATGTCGCGCTGAAAAAACGGGCAGCAAGCACAGGAAAAATGGCAAACTGCGTTAAGGACCAGCATTTGTGTGCAAAATCCTCAATTTCATGGCGGAAATTCAAATTTTCGACACCCGCCCCGAGCGCAGGTTTTCCGGCTTGTATGAATCGCTATTCATCTTGCGAAATGTCAATGCAGACTTGATATGGATCGACAACGAATTCCGATTACACAGCTGGCAAACAGGCCTATAATTCTGGCTCGCAAGCACCCTTGTGCATCGCACCAATACTCAGCGTTATGACAAACCTTAGCAAAATTTTATCGCTCGAGAACGTGTTGCTTGATCTCGAAGTGTCCAGCAAAAAGCGCGCTTTCGAGCAAGCCGGGCTGATCTTCGAGAACAACTGCGGAATTGCCCGCTCGACCGTTTCGGACAACCTGTTTGCGCGCGAGCGCCTCGGCTCAACCGGGCTCGGCCATGGCGTGGCCGTGCCGCACGGGCGCATCAAGGGCAGCAAAAGCCTCAAGTCGCCGCTGGCCGCCTTCGTGCGGCTACTCGAACCGATTCCGTTCGAGTCGCCCGATGGCCAGCCGGTCAACCTGCTGTTCTTCCTGCTCATTCCCGATCATGTGACCCAGCAGCACCTTGAGATTTTGTCCGAGATCGCCGAGATGTTTTCCGACGACGGTTTCCGCACAGCGCTGGCCACCGATCCGGACCCGAAATCGGTCCACGCGCGCATCATCAATTGGCAACCAAGTCTGCAAGCCCTGGGTTAAACTTCTTCGTGCCGGGCGCGTTGGCGCCCTCACTTTTCTGAAGACCCGTTCATGCTGCAAACTCCGCTGACCATCCAACGGCTGTACGACGACAATCGCGAAAGTCTGCAGCTGGGCTGGTTCGCCGGCTTTCCCGGCGGCGAACGCCTCATTTCGGGCGACGTCGCCTCCGCCGCCGACCAGGTCGGCCACCTGAATCTGATCCACCCGGGCCGCATCCAGGTATTCGGACACCAGGAACTGACGTATTACCACCGGCTTAAATCCGGTTCGCGCAGCCACGTGATCGGCGAGCTCATTGCCGGCGGGCCGCCGGCGCTGATCATCGCGCAGGGTCTCGATACGCCGCCCGATATCCTGGCCATCTGCGACGAGCAGAACATCCCCTTGTTTTCCACGCCGCTGCCGGCCGCGCAGGTGATCGACTTCTTGCGCGTGTACCTGTCCAAGAAGCTCGCGCAGCGCATCATCATGCATGGCGTGTTCATGGACGTGCTGGGCGTGGGCGTGCTCATTACCGGCGACTCGGGCCTGGGCAAGAGCGAGTTGGGATTGGAACTCATTTCGCGCAGCCATGGGCTGGTGGCCGACGATGCGGTGGAGTTCTCGCGCATCGCGCCGAACATGATCGAAGGACGCTGTCCGGCGCTGCTGCAAAACCTGCTGGAAGTGCGCGGCCTGGGGCTGCTGGATATCAAGGCAATCTTTGGCGAGACAGCCGTGCGGCGCAAGATGCGCCTCAAGCTGATCGTCCATCTCGTGCGCCGTAGCGCGCTGGAAGAAGAAGTCGAGCGCTTGCCGTTTTTGTTCCCGACCGAGGATGTGTTGGGGCTGCCGATTCGCAAAGTCGTGATTCCCGTCGCGGCAGGGCGCAACATCGCTGTGCTGTTGGAAGCAGCGGTCCGCAATACAATTCTTCAACTGCGCGGCATCGACACATTACAGGAATTCATGGAGCGTCAGCGGCAGGCGATGAGTTCAGACTAGGCCTGTTTACGCAGTGTGCCCTTGCAAGGGCACACCGTTCCGCAGGCGCGGAGCGACACCCTGTAACTTCCCTCCCCCCTCGTGTTCTGAACGGACCACTCCTGCATGATGGACACGGCATTCGGATCGTGCTGATGGCCTCGCCGCTCCAGCGCGCGAAACGACATCCGGTTCCCGTGCATCGCCACGAGCACTGGCTCGAAAAGCACCGGGATGATCGGCTCCGGTCGCGCATCCGTCCCAACTGCAAACAAATTTCAGTTCATGCCACGTCTCAACCGCGCACATCGTCAGATGGCCGGCAGCGCCAAGGTCCGCATATATGTCCCGGTCCAGCCGACGCGCCCCGCGAACTCGTCATCTTTTGACTGTGCTGTACATCCATACAGTATAGCCCATAGCGTTATACACAACTCCCCACCCGTCGGCAAAAACTGTTTACTTTCAATGACTTACCAGCAGGGCTTGTAAATTTCGGGCAAATCGCGTTTACTCTCGTCTTTTGGGCGGACGCGTGATGAAAGTAGCACAGCAGTGGACAGAGCAGGAATTTGCGGCACTCGACCTTGGCGACGTCCGTCTTGACAAGAGAGCGAAAAAAATTGATGGAACGACTTGCAGCCAAACCGACGGCCAGCATTCCGGAAGCGTGCGACACCTGGAGCGAGACTTGTGCTGCGTACCGCTTTCTGCGCAACTCGGACGTTACTTGGGAGAGCATCCTGGCACCACACTGGGCGCGCACTCAGGAACGCATGCGTGAACAGAAAGTGGTGCTGTGCATCCAGGACACGACGGAACTGGACTTTAACGGTCAGGAAATTGCTGGGCTGGGCCCGCTCAATTATGAGGCGCGGCGCGGTATGTACCTGCACCCGACCTTGGCGGTAACGACGGAACGCGAACCGCTCGGCGTGCTCGATGCCTGGATGTGGGCACGCGAGAAGCGCGGCGACGACGGCGTGCGGCCAGGCCAGAAGGAGAGTCTACGCTGGGTGGAAGGCTATGAGCGGGTGGCGGAGATGGCCGCCGAGATGCCCGGTACAAGGCTGGTCTATCTGGCCGACCGGGAAGCGGACATGGTCGACATGATGCGCCGCGCGCACGAACTGCATACGCCAGCCGATTGGCTGGTGCGCGCCAAACATGACCGATGTCTGCCTGCCGGTGACGGCGCTAAGCTGTGGGATACGACCACGGCAGGGGTACCGATCGGCGAGATCGAATTCATGCTGGGAGCCCGTGAGAACCGCAAGGCGCGCAGCGTACGACAACAATTGTGGGCACGCGAAGTCGAGATCAGCGACGGCAAACACGCTCGTCTGACCGTCACGTGCCTGATTGCGCGCGAGGTGGGCGCACCGGCCGGCACCAAGCCAGTCGAGTGGCGTTTGCTGACGAACCGTGCAGTCGAGACGCGCGAGCAGGCGGTCGAATTGATCGATTGGTACCGGGCACGTTGGGAGATCGAGAGTTTGCCTTAGGCACACAGAAAGGAAGTTCGGCATGAACTGACGGACTGTGTCAAAGCTATGTGAAAGATGAGGGTAGGCCCCTCGAAGTCGGCTTTCAGGAGCGGGCTTCAAACCACCCCAAGCTGCTGCGGCCAAGAGCCGTGGTGGTGAGCGTTGGAGGCAAAGCGCCGAGGCCGTACCTCGGGCAGGTAAGGATCAGAGAGACGAACGAAAGTGAACCTTCCGATGACGCGTCGTTATCCTATTTGTCGTCAAAACCAGGGGCGTTTCTATCTCTTGGGACCAGCTTGCCGGACGCCTGATTATTGGGCAGGCGGCGACCGGCGTAAAGGCATGCCCTTATACATAAGTCCGTAGCGTTCCAAAAAGTCGTTTACATTCAATGAGTTGCCAGAGGGGCTTGTAAACTTTGCCAAGATCGCGTTTACTCTTGCCTTTTGGGTGGCGCACTTGGACA
>NZ_WHJG01000051.1 GCF_011682175.1 Massilia frigida | reverse complement strand
TGTTGGAATGAGGCCGATTGCCTCACTAACCAACATAGGAAACAGCTACAATCTTGCAGCAGAAACCCGGCTGTGGCGGGACCACAGGCTGCATCGAAGTCCGACTACCGCGCGAGCGGTTTAGTCCTTCGGCCAAAAGCGGACATCCCCATCGATAAATGAAAGGATAGAAAAAGACGATGCTTAGCCTCGACGACACAAGATGGAAGGAACTGCACGGCGGGTATGGGGTTCCATATGATGTCTCAGTAGCGCTTCGGTCGATGCAGGGCGGCAATGACGTTTGGGAAGAACTATGGAACGAACTTCATCACCAGGGCGACATCGGGGAGGCATCTTATGCTGCGGTCCCGCAACTCGTAAGAATTGCCGGGATGGCGGGGTCCAGAGACTGGAACTTTTATAGTTTGTTGGCGATCATTGAAGTTGATCGCCATCGAAAAGGAAATCCGCCCATCCCGGCGTGGCTACAATCGAGTTACGACGAAGCCTGGGTTCGAGCGTACCAAGTTGCGGTTATGGACTTGAGTTCGAGCACAGACAGCCTCACCATTCGAGCAATTCTGGCCGTCCTTGCCTTGGCAAAGGGTGAGGTGAAGTTAGGAGCATTGCTCTCGGGGTTGGATACATCTGAACTCGACGAGTGGCTAGAAGAACATCAAGCATGGTCCGATTCGTACGAGTCGTGACAGGCCATTGTCGGGCAAAACCGAACGGTCGGACGGCGGTGCTGTCACCTTAACGTACTATTTTTTTCAAATTCTGTGCCCGGCCCTTAAAGCGCGCGGCGCCACGGAAACGCCGGCGAATAGCCAAGGAACAGAGGCTTGGCAAAGAAGTTGCGCACGCGCGGCGGGACGATCGAGCGCGGCGCTTCTGGTGCGCTCTCCTTTTCGAGCTGGTGCCGGGCGCGTGTCGTCAGTTTGTATTTGATCCCCTCGCGAATCAGACAGCCGCGTTCGACCAGATCGCAGTAAAGCTCGACCATCTTGCAGTGGTCGATGCCGGCCGGGAGCTTGCGCGTGACGAAATCCCCATGCACCTCGGCGCCCTGATAGATCGTCATTGGCCCCTTGAGGAACGCTGTCAGGATCTGCTCGCTGCGTGAATTTTTCTCAGGAAATTTCATACCTAGCTCCTGCAGGCGCTCGCCGGTGGGTTTTGGCCGGTGTCTGGTGGACCTGGCCGGCGGCGATCCGCGCGGCGATCATCGTTTCGGCAGCGAACAGGTCGTGGCGGGTCGCAACGGCGCACTGCGCCTCGTGAATCGCCAGCGCATTGCTCACCGCGTCCATGCCCGGCCCATCGAGCCGGTACTGGCCGGTCCTCGCGCCCCGTTCCGCCGCCCACGCCATCGCCTCCAGGGCCGGTATCATTTCCGGAACGTACTCTTCGCCAATGCCCGTTTCGGCAAGACAGAGCGTAATGTTCATGGCCGTGCAGAGATAGACATACGACGTCTCGGTTGCATCACCCAGCTTGATATCCTCGAACGCACGCCAATATTTTACGCAGATGAGGGTCGCCTCTTCCCCCTCGATCGGCAGCGCATTCATCATGCGCACGTCATGCCGGGATACGCCGGCAGCGATCACCTGCAGGCCGCCGCCGACGGCACACTTCTTCTCGCGATATGCCTTGACGCGACGCTTCGGCGATCCGTGTTTGCCGGCCATTATGCGTGCTCCAGCAAAGAACCCTGCCGGCGCACATTCGCGCGCTCTCGCGGTGCTACGTTCATCTTCTCGGCTTTCATTTTCGTAAGCAGTGCTGTTGCGGCCGCCTGTCCTTTGGCGGCCTCCTGGTTGAGATGATTTTCTATTTGCGTGTAGGCCAGCTCGCGCTGACGTTGCACTTCCGCACGCAGTTTCGCCTTGACTCCGGCCAACGCTGTTTCGCCGTCCTCCCGCCTGACCTGGTCATAAGCGACTTGGCGCACGTGCTGGGGGGCTCCGCCAAAAGGCGGATTTGGCAGCATTCCCGGTGGGCATTGAAGCGCCCCGACAGCGCCACGCAAAACTCGCAACTCACCTGGTCGGGCCGACGAGGAAGCTGCGGATCGTGGTGATCGACATGTCCGCTACGTCGTGGATGCGGATCATCATCGCCGCACTCAGCGCGACCTTGACGTTCCGGATATTGCTCACGTTCGTCGGGGAGACGCCCAGTTCGCGCGACAGGGCGGCGTCATTCTTGACGCCAAGCTTCGCCATGACAGCGTCGAGCAGCAGGCCGACGTTGTAGGCCGGATTGTTGACGTCGATCGTCACGAATTTTCTCTCGGTGGTGGTGGTGGTCATACGTCGTCCTCATCGGTGGTAGGTTGGTTTTTTCGTGCTCGTGATGCTTTCAAAATTGCTTTCATGCCGGCCACGGCACCGGCCGGCATTCCTTTTTTGGCGCGGGGAAGTGCCTCGGTCGGATCGATGATTCCCACGCGGCTCTGGCGCGGTGGTGCCGGCGGGACCCCGCCGTTGTCGATCGCAGCCTGCACCCGGCCCTTGAACGCCAGGGCGGACTCGCCAGCTTGCGCCGGTTGCAGTCCCAGCCGCGCAGCTTCGGCCGCGACGCTGGCGTCCGACGCCCACCAAGCTTGGCTAGCCCGAGCGCCCGTCGCACGTTCCGGGCCTCGGGCATTGCGGCACCAGTTGCGCCACGGGCCTTCCCATTCGAGCTTGACCCCACGGGAACCTGCCATCGGCACCCAGTGGTCCCGGAACGTCTCAGCCACCTCGCGGACATGGTCTTCGGTCCAATCCGGAAACTTCGCCAACGCCCAGTCACCCCATGATTTCGGAAGTGCAAAATCTTTGGGCAAACGGGTACCGGTTGCCGTGTTCCGGTTAACTGATGATTCAATTGATGGTTTACTGATGGTTATGGGTGCGAGATCTGCGGGGGTTTTTGGCAGAATCTGCGGGGGTGGGAGTGCAGATTTTGCGGGGGTTGGGTGCGAATTCTGCGGGGGTGCAGATTCTGCGGGGGCGTCGAAATGGGCCGAATAGATGCGGTAATTCGTGCTGCGGCCACGCCGCATTTCGCGCCGAAGGATGCCGAGCGCTTCCAAGGCCGTGATATGGCCTTGAACGGTACGCTCGCCCATGCTGCATTTGTACGCTATCGTCGCGATCGACGGATAACACTCTCCCTGGTCGTTGGCGTTATCGCACAACGCGATCAACACGAACTTTTGCCCCGACGGCAACGGCGACTTCCATGCTGCTGTCATTAAACTAATACTCATTTGAATCCTATGTGCTGCATCAGAACGGCGCGCCGCCCGTCATGGGTTCGATACGGTGTTGACCACGCAGTCTCTGCTGGGCGACTTGGGCGACAATTGCCGCCAAGAAGGCTGGGTTCACTCATCGGATGTCATTCGGCGCGACCGCCGCGCGAACGCAGTGGACGCATTTGCCGTACTGGGCCAGCTGCTTGGCGAAGACGTTCTTCCCGCAAGCGCATTTCTTTGGCCTGAGCACCGGCCCAGGCTTGGACGCCCGCGTTCGCTCGCTAAACATGTCGGAGCCGATCCGACTTCCGACCGCCCACGTCGCGCCGCTTTCCAGGTAATGGCACCGCTCGTGCCGTTTGGCTTGATCTGGCCAAGTGTTTTCAAGCGCTGCAGGGGCGCATACAGCTCGGGCGATTTAACGCCGAGTGCATTGGCGATCTCGGCCACAGTGCGGCCGCCGTGCGCGCGTACGTGCTCAAACGTCTTGCGCTCGATGTCGCTGGGCGGGCGCCGTCCTGCGCGCCGCGCAGGTTCATCAAGCACATGCCTGGCGTGCAGCGCGGCGTGCTGCGCCGCAAAGTGTTGAAATGCATTCATTCGGTCTTCTTTATTGGAGATCATGTTTCCGGTCACACGGACAGACAGTAGGGGCGGCACAACGCCGTCCGCTAAAAATGCAGACTTGCGCACTTCATGTCAGCGGCCTCGATTAGGAGGTCAACTGCGGGGCACTAGGTTTTCATCGGTATTCGTCCGGCTGCACGTAGACAATGGCGTCGACGGGCACGACCTTGAGCCCGGCCGCTGCGAGCAAACGCGCGCAGTAATTGAGCTGCCCGCCCGATTTCGCACGAGAAATGGACGATTCGTGCATACCCAGTCGGTCAGCAATAGCGGTAGCCGTTGTTTTATTGATAAAATGCAAGATTGTCGTAAAGTTCTTGCGTGACTGGTCGGCAATTTCCGGGGATACTTGGGCCAAGTCGGCAAGTTCGGTCTTGCTAAACTCGGCATCGGACGTGTCCGTATCCATGGCGGGGCTGTTAGGCATGGAGAAATCCTATGCTGCATGGGTAAAAAATTGATAAAGTACCGGCGGTAGGCAGGAATGAGATGGTCGAAAATATCCGTGTCGAGCTGGGCGAGTAACTTTTCCGCCACGTGCAACAAGCTTGGCGCGTGCGGACTGCGTGCTACCCGACTGCACCGCAATGTCAGTTTCAGTTTTCTCGACTTCAAACATTATTGCCACCAATAAATCATTTAACAAAATATTACAGTTTTTCGCAAGATTTTACAATAAATTATTGCATTTGGTGATTTTAAGAAATTATTTTGGTAAAAATATAAAAATGACAGATGTGCAAAAAGACGCCCCTGATCGCACCCAGCGCCTTCGGGAGGCGTTGCAGCGAAAAAATGGCGGCAACGCGTCGGAGCTTGCGCGATACGCGCAGGTGGTCCCGCAAGCCGTCAGCAAGTGGCTCACAGGCACCCAGTTCCCGCGAGACAGGGCCTTAGACTTGGCGGCAGAATTCCTTAATGTGACCCCGGAATACCTCAAATTCGGCACGCCTACGGTACGCCCACCACCAACCGAAGATTCCCTTATCCTGATGTACGTCAAGCCGCTCGAAGCCAAGCTGCTGACAAACTTTCGCGAGTCAACAGAGCAAGGCCAACGCCAGATGATGATCTCCTCGACGCATGCCGAGAAACTGTCATCAGAAAAATTACCCGACAAAGGTGCGGCTTCGGACTAGCCGCAATTGCCGTTCCGCCGTGGCATGGTCGCCGACAAGGCGGCGATGGTATCTGCGACGGCGAGCGAACGTGCGACGTTCACCAGATACGCTTTTGACGCGGTCGAGGTGGAGTCGAACAAACCCATCAAGACATTGCGCGCCTGGTGCGACGAGGCGTTTTCGATGGGCACTTCTGGTACTGGTAGATTCAATTGAGCGGCGCTTTGGGTGGACATGGTATTAATCTGCTAACAATAATGTTACAACATGGAAACTGTAGTGACACTGTGCCAGAGCGTAGGGTTCATGGCAACCGAAGTTAACTATCACCTTTCGCCGAAGTAATAATTTACGTTTGACAGTAAACTATCAGCTGTAAGTTGAGCAGCACATCAAATTGTGCGGCTATCAACTATTGCATTTTGTTAATTTTTATTGCCCGCAGACTGGCATCGCTCACTGCGGAGAAGGGGCGGCCTTTGTGAAGTAGCGCCTGCCGAAGCGGCCAGGCCCTGGGACGCGGCCCTCAACTTTGCCCAATAGCTAAGATTAACAATCTGCGCTACACTTGCCACCGCTTATTGCAATGCGGAATTAAATGGCTTGTAGCACCCCGTTTCCCGAAGTGAGAATGACCACGGCCCAGCTGCGCGCGGTCGCGCACCTTGCCACGCTCATACAGGCCGACGACACCTTGCTGCGCGAGATCCGGCGCATCGTGCCCGCCAAGCTCGCCGGCTTCAGCGAATGGCGCGGCCAACTTGATTCCGAAGTGTGGGTCCGTTTCCACTGGTATTTCGATGAGGTACGCGACGATTTTGTCGTGCCGGCGCAGGGCGTAAGCACAAACATCGTTCTTGTCACCCCTTTCAAACAAGATCTGTCCCGGCCCACGTTCTACCGCATGCTGATGCGCCGCCTTCGACGCCGGCTCGACTGGCAACCTTATGTGAACAACCTGGAGGCGCGGGACGTGCGCAACGATCCGCAGCTGCCGTCCATGCGTGCCGCGTTGCGTCCCATACCTATCGCCATGCGGCCCCTTCACCGGGATGGAACCGCGACTTGGGGCAGAAAGACCGCACGCGAGCTGGCCTGCCTCCCGCCAGCGGACCAGTTCGCGCAGATCGCCAAGCTTGCCAGGCAGAAGTTCTCCTTCGACCAGACCCTCGCCTACGCCCGCTGCAAGGAAGATGTCAACATCTACGTGCTTGAAGAAAATCACCGGCCGGCCTGGCGCCAGGTGTATGCAACGGAAGAACTAGCGATGCGCGATCCACGCCTGCACATGCAGCGCGGCGCCCATACCTGGCAGGCCGCGCAATGGCACGCCGAAGATCCGGCGTTCTGGACCGCAGCTATCGAACAAGGCATCGAGCACGGTTGGCTGATGACGTCCGACGACGGCCTGGCCACGCTGGTCCTGTCACGCAAAGGTGAAGCTGTCACGGAAAGGGAGCTGCGCTTGATCGAGCCCAGTCTGGTTGAAATCGCCCGGTTCGCGCACAGCATGATGCGGCACCAGCTGCGGGCGCCCGCCGCCGCCCAAGCCGCCGCGGGCGCGGTCCTGTCGGATATCGAGAGGACGATTCTGCTTCACATGCACGATGGCCTGCAGCGCAAAGAGATCGCCGACCGCATGAGGATGAGCCTGTCTGCATTGGACCGGCATATCAAGTCGTTCAAGGTCGAATTGAACGCCAAGTCCAGCATCGATGCGATCAACAAGGCCAAGCTGCACGGCATGCTTCCCGTTACACGGTAATCAGGGGCGGTGGAGGTGCTCGCGCAGGAACCTGGCGTGCGAATACGGTTCGCGCTTGCGATAGTGGTCAGGCAGATCGAACATTGCCCAGTAGTAGTTTTCCCTGCCCCGCGTGACCTGCGGTGGCTTGCAGTATTTCAGCGGGTCGCCTGGCAGATCGGAGGACCAGCATCCGTCGCCAGTGTGAAAAAACGGCACCACGCGGCGCTCACGCAGCGCGGCCGACAGCTCCGCTGGCGCACCCTCCTCTGCAGCGATATCGGCGTGCCATTCAAGGCTTCTGGCGTTCATCATCGGGACGAGCGTGGGCGCTCCTTCGGCGTCAAAGAACAGAAAGCCGTGGGGATTGGTAAAAAGATAGTATTCAACGAATCCGTAGCGATCACACAGGCCCTGGACCATGGCGGCCGCAGCCGGGTCGCGCAAAAATCCAAACTCGTGGGCGTCCAGCTGACCGGCCTGGCTGCGTGATTGATCGAGGAAGTAGGTGTTCTGCAGAGCGTCGATGGCCGCCTCCAGCTGGTCGAGGGCGTCGGGCTCCTGCTTCCGGATAAACCGATGAATGAGGCCACGATTAAAGGCCGCCACGGCAAAGCTCGCGTCGGCGCGAGCAGTGAACATGATTTTCTTACAGGGCAGATCGGCGGCCGCCTCGCAAAACTCCAGCCCATCCATGTCCGGCATCGCGTAATCGATCACTACGACAGTGGGCAGCGAAAAACGCTGGGGATCGCCGACAAAGTGATAGATCCGCTCCAGGTCGCTTTCGGCGGTCGTGCCCCCTTCACCGCACTCATCTTCAAAGCCCAACAGTTGGGGTCCACTTGGGTCCACCCTGCTGAAAATGTCCGACACCCAGTCGAGTGCCGCGCGAGCCCGGTTGAAGGTGGTCTTTGCCAGGCTTTGTTCGAGGTGGAAATCCAGTACGGCCAGTGAAGAACGATCATCATCAATCACAACCGTCATTGTCGGGTGACGGTAAAGCGGCAACTGGACTGGCATGCATGTCTCCTCGGGCGGCTTTTCAGTATATAGCGGAATGAAGTTACAAAAAAGGCCAATGTTGGATAAAAGCATTTATCACCAATTCTCACATTTTTGATGAAATAAAAAATTACAACATACTCTCTAAATTGCAATATTATGTTGAAAATGCTGGCGATGTGCCGGCGCCATTTTCCCCAAAAGCGCACCCCGGAGCCCTATGAAAAAACTCAACAACAATCGCACGACGGATTTCTTCCTGCTGCCGTGCGCCCAGCCAATGGAACCATCTGTGAAGCGCCATTACATCGCAGCCCTGGTCGTGCTCGTCTGCGCAGTCGTTTATCTCAACGTCGCGCACTCCTCGCCCGCCCCTCTCAGCTGCCGCGCCGAGCTGTCCCAGTAAGGCCCATATGTCGACTACCTATCTGGGTATCCAAAAAGTGTTCCAGGATGAAATCGATCCACTATGGGGACGCATTGAACAGTTATTGAAGGAACACGACATCTGCGCCATCGCCGCGTTCGTCATCCCGCTTACGCCGAACACGGGCACTGTTGCCCTCTACGCGACGCCGAACAAGGACGGCACCATGCCGGCATCGCTGATGGCGGCCTATAAAGCCATCGATCCGACAGCCGTTATTACGCCATTTCCCTCTGACGACACGCCAGCGTAAAGGCTTTGTCCGCACGAATCGCCACACACGTCGCCGCGCTGAACCTGGCCCTCCGACCGTGGCCCGCCCTACCAAACCGCGCATATGAAAACTACACCCGCATGCCGCCACGCCGCCCATTGCGTGGCGTGCGCGAATTTTCCTGATAGCGCACAGATCCTGCGCGAGCTGCTTGCCATTGTCGGCAACGACGGCTATGCAATGACCGCCCTCACCCTGGGCGGCTACCGCAAGGATCTCGGCATCACCATCGCCAACTATCTCGACCTTTACACACCACGACATGAACGACTTGATCACGCAACTGCGCCTCGCCAATGACCCGACCGCCGACGCGGCCGCCGACCACATCGCCGCACTAAGTGGACGCGTCGCGATTCAACAGACCGTAATGGACCGCGCGGCCAGCATTCTGGTCGAGGCAATTGCATCAACGGACGGCATCAATGAAGCACAGGCAGAGGCATGTGTCAGCAGCATTCGCGGCCAGCTGGCCGCGGTCGGCAAAACGACCGCCGAACGGTACCTTGAGCTGATCTGCGACCGCGTCGCCGCCACGGCCGGCATCGGACCGCACATAGCATTCAATCCCCTCACTACACTGGACCAGATTCGAGTCATCCTGCACGCGCAGCAGCGGAACGCGGAACGACTTGAGTGGGCAATGTCGGTGCTGTGGACGCCGGCCGACAGCGTGAGCAAGTCGCACCTGGTCGTGCGCACCAAGGGGACGCGGGCGATCATCCGCGAATTTGCGCGGGGCCTAACCTGGCTCGATGCCGTCGACCAGCTCTTGAACGAAGGGGTGGCGAAGCGAGATGCAGCTGGCGTGGCATCGGCCGAGCTGCCGGCATGACGGCCAAGTCGACGCGGTGCCCGTTGACGCCGGTGGCAATCCTCGATCTAGCCAACGCGCACGCGAAGTCGAAGGCCAAGGCGCTCTACAGCTTTTCAAAACGGGACGTGATCGCTTTTGCGGAGGCGGTGGCTGCAGTGACGACGCAGACCGGCGAAGACACTGCACGACTCGCTGCGCTGAGCGGCAGTTCCGGGTTCGTCACCGGCCGCGACGCCGGCGAACCAGCCTACCGAATGTTGGGTACCGATGCATGGTACACAGATCTACGGACCGCGATTGACCAACACCCTGCCACACGGCGCTCCGCCTTTGCCCGTGCCCGACACGATCTCCAGGCGGCATATCACGTCTTACGAGATCATTAACTTAGCAAAATTCATCAGTTAACTTCCAAATCACCCTAAGTTGCGCTAGTATTCGATCAGTACGCGATTCGCCAGATTTTCGACGTTTCTTAGAAATCTGGCGAATCCTTAGAAAAATCAACTTAGGATACCTGAATGACTGCTCTGAAGCCGCTGCCGCCCGTTAAGTCGCGGATCAACATTCGGGGCTTGGTGGAGATCGCTGACCGCGCGCAAGTGACTTTGACAAACCTTCGCGATGACCTGCTCGAGCCGTGGCCGAGAAAAATGGCGCCTGAAATTTCGAGCAGTCGGTTAGCCAAACTCTGCCAAATTGACCGCACCCAACTTAATTACCTCTGTACGCGGGGCGATAAAGGTACCTACCCGACCGGGACTCTAAGCGGCACGAAGCGTAGCCGGATGTTTACCGTCGCCGAAGCGCAAGACTTCGTACGGGCTAATGGCGCGTTCAAGGGAAAGCCTCCTGGGATGAAGGCTATTGCATGCGCTGTTGGAAATTTCAAAGGCGGCGTAGGCAAGACTACTCAAACAGTCGCTATCGCGCAAGGATTAACGTTGCGCGGCTATAGAGGCTTACTGATCGACCTCGATCCGCAAGCGAGCGCTACTACGCTTATGGGATACGTGCCAGACGCAGAAATTACGGAGGATATGACCGTAATGCCCGTAGTGTATGGCGATGAACTTAGCCTTGAATATGCTCCGATCGCAAGCTACTGGCCAGGCCTAGATCTCATCCCCTCGTGCCCTGCTCTATTCGGCGCCGATTATTTCCTGCCTAATAAACAGGCTGCGGACCCGAAATTCGAGTTCTGGAAAGTCCTTGACAACGCACTTGAGCCGCTGCGGCACAAGTATGACTTTATCATGATCGACACCCCGCCAACACTGTCTTACCTGGCCATCGGGTCGTTCATGGCAACTGATGGATTAATTGTTCCGCTCCCTCCAGAGACACTTGATTACGCATCTTCCACGCAGTTTTTCCGCCAGTTTGCTGACTTGTTTGAACAATTGAACGATAGCAAGTCGATTGAAAAAGAGTTTGAGTTTATCAAGATTGTATTGTCTAAAGTCAAGCAGTCGGCCGCGACAACGCCTGTTGTTAAGGCTTGGATCAAACAGACCTATCATGAACTTCTTGCAACAGCAGAAATTATCGAAACTGATATTGTTATGAATGCATCGGCAGAGTTCAAAACCGTGTATGACCTGTCGAGCTACGAAGGCAGCGTGAAAACTTTCAATCGCGCCTTGGAATCCTTTGACGCTGTTGTGGACGAGGTCGAGAGCGATATTCAGAACGCTTGGCATCGGCGCTCAATGGAAAATGGAGATTGAAAATGGCAAGTAAGTTACAACAACGGCTTGCTGGAAAGACAGCTGCCATCCAGCGGGTCGCCTCTCCTAGTGAGGCCCATGAGGTTCTCGGCACCGCAAACAGTTCGCTGTCAACCGTGGATAGCGATGCTACATCTGGCTCACGACGCTCTATGTCTATGCCTGGTCAATTAGGCGCTTTTCGCTTGGAAGCGCAAAAGTACGAGCTTGTAATTGCAGATTTACAAGCAAAGTTAGCAGCAGCTAATCAAGGCTCCTATACAATTACACGTATTCCACTACCCCTAATCGACGACAGTCCGTACCAACCTCGACTCGAAATTGATCCAGAGGAAATTGACGAACTGGCAAAGACTATGGCAGCCGCCCATCAGGCAGATCCTATCAAGGTTCGTCGGGTGGGAGATCGCTTTGAACTCATTAGCGGTCATCGGCGAGTTCGAGCTGCACGGACATTGGGCTGGGAAGAAATTGATGCAATTATTGAGGTACGCAACGATATTGAAGCAGAAGTTGAGGCAATGCTTTTGGTTGTCGGTAATGTGCATCTTTCCGCCTATGAGTTGGCAAAAATGTATGACCGGGCTATCTCCAAAGGAATAGTTGCTAATCAGACCGCCTGTGCAGCTTTTTTTGCAGCAAAGCAACCTGTTGTTTCTGCTTGCCTGGGCATGCTTGACCTGCCCCCCGAAATTATTTCATTATTGGATTCAAAACCTCGGCTGATGGGATACGAGTGTGCAAAAGTCGTCAAAGCTCTTATCAAAGAACATCCTACGCACATTGATACGATTATTCGTGGCGTTGCCCGACTGGGCGAGGGAATGCAGCAAAACGCCCTTAAGGGTTGGGTACGTCAATCCATCAAACAGAGCGCAGAGCATAAGGAAGATGACCGGCGCACTATCACGAGCAATGGCCGCCCAGTGTTCACGACCAAACGCGACCCGCGCTCCGTGACCGTTTCATGCAAAATTCCAGGAATGGATATTGAGATCTTCGAGGAGCGGCTGCGTCTATGGCTTCAAGAGCAGGCGAAATCAGTTGATGAACTTATGACAGGCGCATAAATTGAAAATCCTTATAAATCAATCACTTAGGAAGTATAAGATTCTTATAATTCCAGCCTCACCGGAGCTGAGCGTATGAAAACGTAAGCTCTAATGAAAAAACCCCAGCCTGCCAGCCGGGGTTTTTTACTTTTAGACCATTGAATCATGCTAAAGGGTACGGGTGATGCGTCAAGAACTTCATCTTAGTCCCCTTGGTGTGACTCGTCAAACACTTTTGCTTCCCTTTTAGGCAGCTTAGGAGAGATCGTGCACCCAAAAACCCTAGATGACATTGTCAGGCCCTACCTTCACCTTCCTACTGCAGTCCAGTGCGCTCTGGTCAGGGTCGAAAGCCATCCAGTGTTCAGAGCGCTGACGAGAGCAACCCTGGCGGTACTCAAAACACTTGTTACGCGATCCTCGGCGACTAACGGAACCGCGATCATTCGCGCGCGAGTAGACAAGATGGCCGATGAGGCTGGCGTCAGCTACAAAACGGTTCAGCGTGCCATGCGCACGTTCCGTGAATTCGAGTGGGTCCTTCCGGCGACGGAAGGCCGGTCGGAATACGGGGTGTTCGAGTCGAAGCGCTATGTCTTCACGCCGGGCTTGTGCGAGCTGATCGATTTGCCGACCAAGAGCAAACCGGCCCCAGCTTTAGCCCAGGAGACAGAAATGTCCGACGGTGCTATATACGTTGATCTTAGTTTAAAAAAAGATCTACAGGAGATCTCGATCAAAAATCGAGAAGGGCAACCCCCAACCCTTCCTCCCACAGTGGCACGAATTCCAGAGGAAACCGGCATGCTAGCGACTGGTGTTTGCAAGCTGCTCGGGGTCGCTCGTCGCAACGACTACAAGCTCGAAGACGTGTACCTGGTCGCCAAGCCCTACCTCGATAAAATCGGTGCCAATGCCGCGCGATGCTATCGCTACCTGCACGCCATGCTGGTGAACCCGAAGAAGGTCGATTACGCCGGCAAAGCCGCCCAGGAGCGCCGCAAATGCGAACCAGATCCGGCACGTGAGCTGGCCAACATCGCCAGGGAGTGCCGTTTCAAGCGCTACTACCACGTCAGCAACGGCATGCGCGTGCGCTTCTTCGACGGCACCGCCGAGGTGACAAGGGACAGCAATTGCGAACTGTATGCCGGCGAGCAAATGCAGGGCTTGTACAAGGGGATCGCCAACGGCAATCTGCAGGAAGTGGTCGAGTGATCGCGGTGCGCGCCCGACCGCTATCCTGGGTCCCGAAAGCGAATCGCCATTGTCGCGACGGTTTCTGCATGGCGCTCGGCATCGTCCTTGTGCAGATACCGCCCGGTGGTCTTGATCGAGGCGTGGCGGGCATTATGCTGAACGGTCTTGAGCGGCACGCCACCGTTGGCCTGGTGCGTCAGCGAGGAATGCCGCAGCCAGTGCGTCGACGCGCTCGCCAGGCGATCCGCGATCTCGGGCATGCCGGCTTCCACGGCAAGGGCGTGTGCGCGGCGGATTACGGCCTTGAGGGCGGCGGCGACAGCGTAGTGGCTGGCGCCGCGCTGGGGGCTGCGGCTCGCCAGCACGAGCGATATCGTTTCGCCTGGTGCCGGCAGCGCGGCCAGGCCGAACGCTTGCCGGTATTGGCGGAATTCGGCGAGCAAGGATGGGGGGACAGGGACTTTCCGCGCCTACTACCCTTACCCAGGACATGCAGCCACCATGCCCCGCTGTCGTCGCGCCGGATACTGCGCATGTCCGCGCCGACGAGTTCATTCAGGCGCACGGCAGTGAGGTAGTAGGCCTGCACCAGGAAGCGCGCGCGGGCGCGCCGCAAGGCGGCGCCTGGCGTAGCGTCCTGCAGGACGTCGGCCGCTTCGAGCAGCAGAGAGATTGCGGCCGGGGGCAGGTGGCGCTCGATGGCTTCGCTGCCGACCACCCGCATGCCGGTAAGCAGCTGGGCCGGGTTCGCCTGCAAATACTCGGCGGCGTAAGCCCATCGAAACAAGCTCTTGATGACGGTCAGCGCCTGCAGCTGGGAGACGTCGGCCAGTGGGCCGCAAAACGGTCGCCAGCGCGGGTCGGCGCGTGCAAAGCGCGTCGTGGCGATCCACTGGTCGGCCGGCTGCGGATCGGTGATGAACGCGGCGAAGGCCAGCAGGTCCTCGTAGCGTACGTCGGCGAGCTGCTTGCCGTGAACGCGTATCCAGAACAAAAACCGGTCGGCCTCCTTGCGGCAGTTGCGTACGGTGCGCGGCGACAGATTCGGCCGGCGTAGCCAAAGCGCAATCAGCTCTTCGTCATTGATGGCGCGGGTCAGCGACCCGGAGGGGAAGGGAGGGGCGCCGCCGGCGGCGAGCGGCCGATGGGGCACTGGCACGAGTAAAACAGATTCGATGTCACCCCCCTGCGCGGGGGCGGGCAGGGGGATCGACATAGGTGCTTACTTTTTGGACGGCGGGGTTTTTGCGCGAGGCTCGCCAGGTTCGCGGTTCTCGCCGGCGCGCTTGGCACCATCCTGAGTGGCGAGCGTATCGGCACGCATCTGGCCGCGTAGCTCGGCCGCTTCCTCGCTGGCGCGCTTGGACTCATTGCGGGCGGTGCTCACCAGAGCGCGCGCCTGCTCCAGCTCGCGTGCTGCGCTTTCCAACCGCGCCTGGCTGGCCTGTACAGCCATGTTGGCCGACGCCAGCTCGCGCGCCGCTTGCTGCGCCATCCGCTCCAGTTCCGCGATATGGGCAACGGCTGCCAGCTCGCGCGCCTCGATCTCGCCGGCGCGACGCTCGCTTGCATCGAACTTGGCTACGGTGACCGCTGCCGCTTGCTCGGCCGCCACGCGGGCCGTGCGTTCGACGGCCAGTTCCTCGCGCGCCGCGCCGAGATCCGCTTCCAGCCGCGGCATCGCCTCGAGGCGCAACTGGGCCTTGGCCAGTTCGGTTCGCGCCGACTCGGCCGCCTTGCGCTCGCGATCCATTTCGACCTGGCCGGCCTGCCAGTCGAGTTCCAATTGACCGGCTTTGCCCTGGACCGTAGCCAGTTCCACCTGGAGCGCTGTCAGCGCGTCGACCTGGCCCTCGATCTCTGCAGCCTGGCGCTCATTCTCGGTGGCGAGATCGGCCGCCTCCTGCTGTTGTTCAGCCAGTTCTGTTTCCAACGCCGCTTTCGCGCTGGACAGTTCCTGACCCATGAATTCCAGGATGGCGCGCTGCACTCCCGCCGGCAAGGTCAATGCGCTGGCGATCTTCTTTTCCCGATCAGCGCGCCATTGCTGCAACAGCTTGCTGATGGTGCCCAGGCTCCCCATGTTTCCAAGTCGCTCGCGCACAGTGCGCAAGGCTGGGGTGCTTCCGGCCGCAACCATCGCGTCCGCGATGGCGGCCACCTGGGCCAGTGTGATGCTCGCTTCTCTACCCATCGTTTGCTCTCCGCTTGTAATGATACGATATGATACGAATGATATGATATGAATCACCGAAGAACAAGCGCCCCTTATACCTTTCTTGAGCAGCAAGTGTAGCGCGGTTTACCCGAGATATGGCGGGTGTCCCTCAACGCGTGATTAGGGATCTAATCACGCGTTCGATCAAAAAATACCGCCAAGTCAACGATATGGTGCAGTGCCCAACGCTGACTAAGGCAACGGCCATGAGTCGCGTTCCGCACTACTTTTGACCGGAAACCGACGCCTGAAGAAGAACGTCAATCAATCCTCGCACGACCGCCTGACTTTCCTTCGGAAGGAGAAGGAAATCATTTATTAACGCCTGTGACTTAGAACTGAGCGCTTTACAGTCCTGCATAAGCGGCGAACTACCACAACGGTCACCCTCGCCAAATCGGAGCCAGGCGGCGCTTACTCCAGTCCAGTCCGCAAGTATCTGGATACGACCTTGGGTGGGTATCGATTCTCCGCGAAGCCACTTACGCGCGCCGTGCGTAGTCACAGTTACGCCATGAGCACGCAAGTTAAATCCTCGTGCAAACTGGGTGGCGGAAGTGGGGATCCCCGCAGCCAAAGCAGCACTATTTAATCGCCGGGCGAATAAAATACCTGCGGTGACAGGAGCCGGTTGGTTGCCGGCCTCAGCCCCGACGATTTCACTATTTCCATGTAAAGATATTTTTCTCATTTAAAATACTTATTTTTGGAAAAAAATGCATAAAGGATAGAGTGCGCGCAATAATTTGACTGCGTACTAAAATTGCGTTTTGCTTGTGATTATTTTTTTTATGTATTTTACATACGAAATATTTGTAGTCGGAAACCGAAGTGCGCTAGAAACGTTCACAACAATGGTCGATCTCAGCAACCTGTCATACATCCACCTCCAACACGTACCCGTTCCGAGCGGTGGTTGGTTTTATGATACCTATAAAATCAGTTTTTATCTGCACTCCTCATTCGCGCCCAGCATCGAGCAAGTCGAATTATGGTGTAGAGCGGCAGGGTTTTCCGCATGGGCCCTGCGCCGTATCTGACGTAGCGTAAGTCCAATGCGTTGGTATTCGACGCAGCAGCGCGGGGGAACGCAATCAAGGCGTACAAAAAACATGAATTGGCGAGCCGCAATTTGGCGACGGTGGTTCGTTCGCGGAAATTCGCTGCGGGCTGCGTTAACGCTTGGCTGAAATTTTTGGGTGGAGCAAAGTATGCTGAATTTGATATTTAGGATTATCACGTTACCGATGTGTCTCTTCCGGCACGACGACATATGTACAGGCGAGGGCTATCACTCTGGAGATGGACTGCGCTGGGAGTATAGCAAGTGCCGACGTTGTAGTCGAGAGGTGACAAAAACGTACCACCAATAAACGATTCAAAGTGTTCGAGGAAAAGGCTTGTGTACCTGATCATGAACGAAACCATGGGGTAATTATGAAACAATTCAAAATGTTGGCGAAATCGCTCCTGGCTGTGGCACTCTCCGCCGCTGTCGGCACAGCTAGTGCCGACAGCGGGCGCAACGCGCAGTATTGGCTGGACCACCCGGTGGAGCGAACAGCCAAGCTGAAGGAATGCCAGGTCGACGTAGCGACAACGACGAATTCGCCCGATTGCGTCAGTGCAGGGCAGGCCGCTGCCGCGGCGCTGGGGCGCGGGAAACCTGTATATGTAGGAGCGCCACCTGCGCCCTCCGTCACCTCATTGCCCCCTCCGGATGACACTTGCAAAACGGAGGCCTTGAAAGCGATTCATGACAAGGCGGTGCGAGAGGATATGGCAGCAGCATGTATTCGGCGCGGTACTTTCAAGCCAACGCCTAAGACACGCACCTGGTGAATCGAATTTCCCTCCCCGACGGACGTCGTGCTAAACCGAAGGAAAATGACTAGGCGCTGCGACGCTAAGACCGCTTCCCCCGGTTGTGCGTGCCATCGCGCCCTGTGCGCCATGTTCGCGCAAGCAGCGTTATGTCTAGTCGACGGCGCGGCCATCCATCTCTTAGCTTGCAATCTTCTATAATTTGCGGATAATTCAATGATTGGATGTTTCGCAAAACCTGGGAGAAAAGCATGACCACCGACACCATCGACCACACCACCCTCATCAAGCTGGCCGAGGCCGGCGTTGTGCGCAGCGCCCACGCGGTCGGCCAGGCCGGCGGCTGGGGCATTCTAGTTAAATACGGCATGACCGAGCGCGCCCTGGCGGCCCAGCGCAGCCAGCAGGTCCGGATCTTCCGCAAGCTGGAAACGCTCGTGGAATACCTGAAAGGCGTCGGCATCGCACGCTTCGACGTCGATGCCGTGAACTACGACCCGCGCAGCATCACCGCCACCAGGCGCCCCGATCGCGCCGCCGCGATGAAGGATGCGCACGCCGCGGCTGCCTACACGAAGTGGCTCAAGGCCGAGGTTCAGGAAGCGCTCGACGACACCAGCCCAACCATCCCGCACGACGAGGCGATGCGCCAGGTGCGCGCAGCAATAAAACTGACGTAAGGGAAGCGCATGCACGTCATCCACTGGAAAAAACAAGCCATCAACGACCTCATCAAAATCGCCCAGCATATCGCCAGGGACAGCCCCGCCAGTGCGGAGAAAATGATTGACCTCATCGAGGGCAAGGTGATGCCCCTCGCTGCGCATCCGAACCTCGGCCGCGCCGGCCGCAAGCGCGGCACCCACGAGCTGGTGGCCCATGAAAGCTATATCGTGATCTACCGCGTGCTGGCCAAGAAGGTCGAGATCCTGCGCGTAAAGCACACGGCGCAGCAGTGGCCACCGGCATCCGCCTAGCGGAATATTTTGGCCGTTTTTCCGTTTTCCCTATTCTCCCTCAGGAGTAAAAATCCATTCAATTTCAACTCTGAAAAGCAACAAATATTGCATTTATATATTGTATTACTGCTAACTATGGTAAAATAAGGTATCTGCCGAAGCCACCCCCAATAGAACAAATGGCCGGTTTAAGCCCTTCCCCCGTTAACTTGTGATATTGGAATAAAGCATGAGTAGAGCTTTGACCGTCTTACGTGATCTCGTTGGAGACCGTCAGCACAATCGCCTATTGCGCTTGTCATTTCCAAACCAGGACGCCCCTTCTGGTCAGTTGCTCGTCAACAAGCTGGAAGCATTCGAGAGCTTGTCAAAGCCCTTCGAGTTCCGCGTCGAACTGCTGTCTGACAATCCCGACATCCCGCTCAAGGATATGCAGGGAAAGATGCTGTGTGTACAGTTGGTTCGCCGGGATGGCACGCTGCGCTACTTCACCGGGATCGTCTTCAGTTTTTCCCTCAAAACCGCCGATGGCGGGGTGTCGTATTACGAAGCCTTACTCGGTCCTTGGTACAAGTACCTGGCGATGCGGAAGGATAATTACCTCTTCCACTACACGACGATGTACCAGCAGACCGCCAGCATCTTCGGCGACTATGGCAGTCTGGCCGAGTGGGACTGGCGGGTGAGTGGTGCGACCGAGGTGCTTACGGACTGCTGCCAGTTTGACGAGAGTGACCGCAATTTTCTTGAACGGCGCTGGGTCGGCAACGGTATCGTGTATTGGTTTGAACACTCGGAGAACGGCCACAAGCTGGTGCTGTCGGATGACACGACCAGCGTGGAGCCAATCGACGGCGATCCTTCGATCCGGTTCCAACGTCATGGCGGCGAGGCAGAGGAGGACGGCTTGGGCGAGTGGTCACCTTCAAGGCAAATCATGCAGGGCGCAGTAGCGCTCGCATCTTTTGACTTCAAATCACCTACTCCTGTTCACACTTCGCTGCCGACAGTGAGTCAGCAGGGCAACGTACCGAGCATCGAATCGTACGAATACACCGGGGCATACGGCTTCACGGGTGGGGGGCGCTCCCTGGCACAGTTGCGGATGGAAGAATTCGAGGCCGCTGGCAAGCAGTTTGAAGGTTCCGGGAATAACCGCAGCGTCCTTCCGGGGCGGTGGTTCAGACTCGCCGACCACTTTGACGCCAGCGCGACCGGTAACGACGCCCAAGCGCGTGAGTTTTTGATTCTTGAAGTAGTTCACAATGCCTCGAACAACTATCACGTCAAAAACACTGCCGAATCCCACTACCAAAATCGACTGCGCGCGATCCGCAAGATCATTCCTTATCGTTCCGGGCGCGACCATAACAGCGTGGAGACGAAAATCCACGGCATCCAGACCGCGACCGTGGTCGGGCCGGCTGGAGAAGAGATTCACACCGACGAGTTTGGGCGCGTGCGCGTGCAGTTCCATTGGGACCGGGCCGGCACCAACGACGAAAAGAGTTCGGCGTGGCTTCGGGTGGCCACCCCGTGGGCCGGCGCTAACTT
Organism: Massilia frigida; assembly: GCF_011682175.1. Classification (GTDB taxonomy): domain Bacteria; phylum Pseudomonadota; class Gammaproteobacteria; order Burkholderiales; family Burkholderiaceae_D; genus Telluria_A; species Telluria_A frigida. Next base: position 26,092 of record NZ_WHJG01000051.1, on the reverse strand, counting down.
TGGTATGACCGCGATTCCGCGAATCAACGGAGAAGTTCTTGTGCAATTCATAGACGGGAATCCAAACCGTCCGATCATCACCGGCATGGTGCCGAATGCGGACACGATGCCGCCGTGGACACTGCCGGCCAACAAGACGCAAAGTGGCATCCTCTCGCGTTCTACGCCGGGCGGTAGCTACGACAACGCCAATGCGCTGCGCTTTGAGGACAAAAAAGGTAGTGAGCAGCTCTGGCTGCATGCGGAAAAAGATCAACTGACCGAAGTTGAGCACGACGAGGACAAGTGGGTCGGCAACGACCGGCGAAAAACGATCGACAGGGACGAGACCACGCTCGTCAAGCGGGACAGGACCGAGACGGTCAATCGTGACGAGACAATTACGGTGCATCATGATCGCACCGAAACTGTCGACAACAACGAGACTATCACGATCCATAACAATCGCGTCGAGCGCGTGGATCACAATGAGAAAATCAGCATCGGCGACAACCGCTCTGAGGACGTGGGCAAAAACGAAACCATCGATATCGGTGGCAACCGCACCAAGTCGGTCGTGAAGAACGAGAAGGACACTATCGGAAAAAACTGGTCGATCAACGTGACCAAGTTCAAGACCGAGACCATCGGCATGGCCTACATGCAGAACGTGGGCATGGGGCGCATGGAAAACGTTGGACTTGGTTACAACCTGAATGTTGGCATGATCATGGCGACTATTGTGGGAGTGAATCAGACTACCCAGGTCGGTAAAAGCATTTCGATTGGTGCGGGGACGAAGATCGATGTCACTGCCGGTGAGGAGTTGTCGATCACTGTCGGCAAGGCAAGTCTAGTGATGAAAGCAGATGGTAGCATCGTAATAAACGGTAGCAAGATCAACGTGACGGCGACCGGCGACGTCACGATCAAAGGCAAGAAAATATACAATAACTAGAAGCACTTTTATGATTAGTCAGTATGAACCGGAGACGGAGTCAGGAAACGCGATTCCCTTGGTTGTACGTCGCTATGCCGAAGAAATAGCGACCCGTTGGTGGCGGCGTCACTCCGCATATATCGAAAACCCGCGCACTCGCCTTGAAGAGGTGATCGATTTCGACGAGTCGATTGATGCTTTTCTCGATGGCTTGGAGCAGTCGGGGCTATCTGGCCGCAAGTTTGTGGAGCAAACCGTTTTGGGGGACGCGCCGGATGTGTCAGCGGATATTTTCGTAGCATTGGCCCTCGCCGCCCGCAGTGGCGAAGAGTCAATCCTCGACCGTGCACTTGAGCATACCCAAGCTTTGCCAGGCATGCCGCAGGCGCTGGAAGGATTGTTTTCGTGGAGCCGCGAACCGCTCGTCAGCGCGACCCTGCTTTCCTGTCTGGGCCACTCCGATCCACGCATTCAGGATGCTGCATTCTCCCAGTGCCATACGCACGGAAAGAGTGGTGCCTCGCACCTCGCGAACCTCGTCAACGGGCCAGCAACGCCGTTGCTGGCGCGAGCGTTAAGAACGGCAGGAGAATGCGGCAGAGTTGACCTGCTTCCCGCGATCAGGGACTGGGCAAGCCAAGATCAGGACACGAACGGCGCTGTTCGCTACTGGGCATCGTGGTCTACGGTCTTGCTCGGTGGCGCTAACCCGAGCTCGATTGCTACATTAAGATCCGTTGCCGAGAGCGGGGCCACCAACAACGGCACGGCGCTGCAGCTGTTATGCGTGGCGTTGCCACAGGACGAATTGATCGATTATCTACAGTCAATTTCATCGTCGATCAAACCCTCTTTGTTGGTGCAGGCAACCGGCTGGAGCGGACACTGTGGCTACGCGCCGTACCTGATCGAAAAGATGCGGATTCCTGCATTGGCTAGTTACGCAGGGGAAGCCTTTCGTTTAATTACAGGGCTTGACTTCGAAATGGCACAGGCGGTCATCGATCCACCGCCCTTTTTCGACGATGGCGAGCTGACCTTGACCCAGCAGATGTACCCCTATCCTGATGCAGATCAAGCGGCGAACTGGTGGGCTGCTTGCCAGGACGATTTCAGCAAAGAGCATCGCCTGCTCCTGGGTGAAAAAATTAACGCTCAACGGCTAGATGACATTCTGCTTGGCGGTGAGCAGGCACAGCGTGAATTAGCGCTTATTCACCGTACGCTGTCACGGCCAGGGGACATGCTCGTACCCCTCCATGCCCACAGTTCCATACAATGGCTGCGTTTGCAACAACTTAAGGGAAAGACAATATGACTGCCACGAAATCAACCCGCGTAAAGAATATCGTCGCCCCTGACATTCCGTCGACATCAACCAAACACCCATGCATTGCCAGCGCGGCGCCCACAGTCGCTGGCCTGGTGATTGGTACGCTCACCGGCCTCACGGAGGAACTGGCTTGCATGGTTGACTTCGGTGGCAACCCGTGCCGTGAGCCTCTCATGGCGCGCGCTTTAGTCCCACTGACGATAGCTGATATCGGAACGAGCGTGGCGATCTTATTTGAGGGTAGCGACCTCACCAAGCCGGTCATCATGGGACGCCTGTTTGGAAGTGCACTACAAGCCGATGTGACCGCATCCGAGAACGTTTCGATACTGTCCAGTGGCGCGCTTCAGGTAATCACCAATGATAACGAGGTGACATTGATGGCTAGCCGGAAACTGACTTTAAAGTGTGGTCGCGCCAGTATCACACTGGATGTTGATGGCAATGTGGAAATTCGCGGTGACAATTTGCTTTCACGCGCTGCCGGCCAGAATCGGATTAAAGGCAGTTCAGTCTCGCTGAACTGACAAACGTCTAATGCATATCATCAATCGCACGGCGTATGTGGCCGACTATACGACCACCACGGATAAGAGTGGGCGCAAGCATTTGGTAGTCATCATTAAAGGCACCTACGTCCTGCCACTGCGTGATGAAAAAGCACAGTTAATGGAGACCCAGTTGCCCTTGTGGGTGGCCGACAGCGCGACTGGCGAGCTAGGCTGGTCCGCTCCTGAGTACGAGTGTGATTACGTGCTGAACAAGCCGCAGTGCGATGTTCTTCTGTTGGGAACGGCCTACGCGCCGCAGGGAATCCCGACAGAGCGCGTTGCTGTTGGACTCAAAGTAGGGAAATTGAATAAAGCATTTTACGTCACTGGAAAACGCACCTGGGTCGGTGGCCTATTCGGCGTCAGTCCCGGTGATCCCGCGCCGTTTACCAGCCAGGCAATATCTTATGACGTGGCATTCGGCGGTTATAAATACAGTCCGGTTCACACCGATAACCCTGCCGTTTTTTTACAAAACCCGGTTGGCATAGGCTTTCAAAAAAACCCGGAACGGGGCTCATTCGATGGTATGCCGATGCCGCAGACAGAGGCAGCAGGCGCACCGATCAGATCCCCCAGACGACACTACACACCGATGAGTTTTGGGCCGGTCGGACGCAGTTGGCCGCAGCGTGCGCAGTACGCGGGCACTTACGACGCTGCATGGGAGGAAGATACCTTTCCTTTCCTTCCCGCTGATTTCGACGAGCGATATTTTCAGGCCGCGCCAGAAGATCAGCAACTGCCAGTTTTGACTGCGGGTGAACGAGTTACCTTGTTCAATCTGACTCATCCAGCCTTGACGCCATCTGGCCGTCTGGACTTCACCTTGCCCAACCTGATGGTGAGGGTGCGATTTCACCCCAAGCAAGGTGACGTCACAAGCGCGACCGCGCGGGCCGATACATTGCTCATCGAACCTGACCAGCAGCGCTTTAGTGTGACTTGGCGCATCTCCTTACGGCTACGACGATCATCCGAAGAGATTGACCTTGTAGAAATCATCGCACCCCTCATCGAAACCAGCCAGCACACCGCCAGTCATAGCGCGGTGCACGGACTATGAAAACTCTACAAATCGCGATCAGCTGCGCTGGCTTAGTGACTAGTGTTGGGTTGGATACAAATTCCACGTGTGCGGCATTGCGTTGCAGACTGAATAATTTTGTTGAGCTTGACGACATCGATTATGACGCCGAGCCACTGGTCGGCGCGCCAGTGCTAATGGCGGACTTCGACCAATCCGGCATTGCTAAGCTAGCCGCAATGGCCGCTTCGGCCATTGCCCAAACCTTGGGGGCGCAGCCGGGACGCAATCTCATCGACATTCCGCTGCTGCTCTGCGTTGCCGAACCGGGCCGCGCGGGGCGCTTGGTCGACCTCGACAGCGCACTGTTCGGCGCCTTGGCGAACCATTTTTCTCACGGATTTCATGCCGAATCGGCGATTATCGCCGCAGGCAAAAGCGCGGTGGCACTTGCGCTGACACGCGCTAGCAGGATGCTGTCAGGCAGCTCATACCCCGCAGTAATGATCGTCGCCGCCGACACCTTTCTCAATTACGGCACCGTCGCTGCCAATCTGGCAAGCGACAGGATGATGGCGACGGAGGTGCGTGCCGGCTTCATCCCTGGGGAGGCCGCCGGCGCTCTGCTGGTGACGCGTTCGGACATCCAAGCCGATGTTGAGTTAGTGGTTTTCGCACTTGCCAGTACGACAGAGGAGGCCACGTTCGCCGCCGATCTTCCCCTGCGCGCCAACGGCCTCGCTGCAGCCATCAAATCCGCAGCGAAGAAAGCGGATGCGCACCCTGACGATCTTGCTATCTGCTTATCCGATGTTAGCGGGGAAGACTACTACTTTGAAGAACTTGCATTGGCTCAGGCACGAGCCCGAATTGAAGCGCTACTGTGGTTGCCCGCCGAATCGGTGGGTGAAACCGGCAGCGTGATTGGATGCATCCAAATCGCTTGGCTGCTTGACGCCAAACGCCAATTTTATCTGCCGGGCAATACTGCATTGTTACTCACTAGCGACGACGATGGCCGAAGGACAGCATCCATCTTGGCGTTCCAATACAGCAAGGCTTATACAGCGGCATCGCTCGCTCAAGACCCCATAAACGATCTTATTAATGAAGGAGTGGCCAATGTCACATGAAGTCTACGCGAATGGGCACGAAGTAGTGGCAAAGGCGGGCGATAGCATCACCGCCGCCAACTTTCCTGATGTCTGCTTTAGCCCGCCTTACCCAGCAAAGGTAGGCGTTCCAATTCCCTACCCTAACAGTGCCCAAGCGAAAGACACGAGCAATGGATCACGGACTGTTTTTATCGGCGGCAAGGAAGTCATGCAAAGAAATAAATCCTTTTTAAGGGTAAGTACAGGAAACGAGCCAGCAACTCAGCAGTTCAAAAAAGGGGCGATTACAGGGGTGATCAAAGGAAAATGCTACTTCCGGTCCTGGTCCATGAATGTATTCATCGAAGGCTATAACGTTTGTCGCGACAACGATTTAACGACGAACAATCACGGATAGTATATGCCTATTCCTGTTATCGTTCTGGGATTAATTGAAATTGGCGCGATGGTTGCAGCACGAGCGGCACTGCGGCAAGTGTTGAAAGAGGCAGCGAAAAAAGCCGCTACAGAAGCCGCTAAAAAACTTGCTGCAGAGGCCGCTAAGAAAGCTGCGGCGGAGGTTGCCAAGAAAGCTGCGGCTGAGGGTGCCAAGAAAGCTGCGGTGGAGGCTGCTAAGAAAGCTGCGGCTGAGGCAGCAAAGAAAGCAGCAAAGAAAGCAGCGCCGAAAGCAGGCACAAAGGCAGCCCCAAAGGGTACGTCGAAGGCCAACACACGTCCGCAATCGCATAAAGGTAAGAAGAAAAAACCTGGGCCGTGCGACCATTTGCGGCTAGGGAGCGGTAAGGGTGACTATCGCGGCGGATCGCATAATAAAACAAGTAGGCCGCTTAACGATGGTAAAGATTCGCATCACGCGCCGGCGAAGGATTCAAGTCCGCTTAAACCAGCGGATGGCCCTGCGATTCAAATGGATCCAGCGGATCATCATCTAACATCAAGCAACGGCAAAAGGGCCGGCTCCATAAAATACCGAGCTATCATTCGCGATCTGATCGCGAAAGGAAAATGGGATGATGCGATGGATATGGAAATTTGCGATATTGGCAAGGTATGTGGAAAAATAGGTCAACCTGGAAAATACGACGAAGCCGTCAAAGAAATGCGAGAATATTACGAGTGCCTGAAAAAGCATAAACTTTTAAAGTGAGAATTAATCATGACTGAGAATGATATATTTGATTTGACGTCCTATTCAGGGGTTAATAACGCCAGATTTGGGATGACTCCAAAAGAAATCGAGGCTATTTTTGGATTGCCCGATATTGTCGATATGGATTACTTCCAGCAACGGGAGGAATTTAGATTATTTATGAATGTTGCATATTCTGCCGAGCCAGAAAGAGCAATCCATTTTGGATTTGGACGGCAAATGAAAGGCACGAAATATAACGAAATTTCTCTTTTTACTGAAGATCCAAATATTGTATTGCAAAAGCTGATCGCAGCCGATGGGAACCCCCAACTGCTCCTCGGCTTTGTCATTTTTCTTAACCTCGGGCTGACGCTAACGGGTTTTCATGACAACGATGAGTCCCAAAAAGCTGTGACCTTATTTGAACGGGGTTTCCACGATGAAAGCCTCCAAGAAATGAAGCCCTTTCGCTTACGAAAAAAATAGGGGCAGGATGCAGTATGCGCGATATTACATTTTTGAATTCTTGCCATACTCAGATGCAGGCAACGCTAAATCTGGATTGACGCCTGGGGAAATTGAGTTTCCAAAAATCGTCTCCGTTCTATCAGCGTGCGAAGGCATGGTTGACGATGGCGAAAATTTGTGCAGTTCGTCAACTATGCCAAAATATTCCAAATTCTTTTGACACGACGGATGACCAGCGGGTATTGTTGTAACAAATTATTGCAATCAACTCACCTGAACGGACTCGCATGAAATTATCACAGCTGTCTATTGCCGATTTAACAGCACTGCGCGATCAGATTGGCGTCGAAATAAGAACTCGCGAAAACGATGCGATCGAGAAAGCGCGCGCAGAAATCACCGCTATCGCGGCCAGCGTAGGCATTCCTATCGGTGAATTAATGGGCAAATCTGGCAAGATGCCAGTGAAAAACAAGGCACCGGTAAAATACCGTAACCCTGCAGACCCGAGCAAGGAATGGACGGGCCGCGGTCGTTCCCCGGCGTGGGTAAAAGATTTGGAGGTGGCCGGCAAGCTCGATAGCGCCAGGGTGTAACGCCATGTCTGATGGAAGGACCGTTCGCATGTTCCAGCGCGACTTGTGGGAACGGATGCATTAAATAAAGAGGCCCCGACTTTCAAGCCGGGGCTTTTTTATTGGCCGCTATGCGGCCCTTGTTTCCGCAAGCTCGCGTCGCACGGTTTGTTTCAGGGCGGCCGGCGCGGTCTTCTGCGTCCGGTTCAGCGCATCCTGTCTCATCGCCTGTACACGCTTGATGACGCCCGGCATGCTGACCCTGATCGGCGTGGCCGGGTTCTTGGCATTCCAGTCGTCGCGCCACGCGCGCGCCTCGTCCACCTTCGCCATGTCGCCGTTGGCCAGGCCCTGCGCCCAGTGCTCGGCGATTTCTATTGAGCGCATGCGGTTCTGGCCGACCATGTTCAGGGCCTGGCCCTTGGCATCCTGGATGTCGGCGGTGCTGTTCGGCTGGAAGCCGACCATCTTCATCACCGCTTCGGCGGCGCTGGTGTCGTTCACATTGTAGCCGCGCGCGTCCCGGTAGGTGCCGGTGGCCAGCATGTCCGCCCCCTTGGCGACATTGCGCAAGGCCGCCGGCATGACGTCGAGCACTGCCCCGGCCACGTCGCCTCCCAGTAGCTTGCCGGTGCCGGTGAACGCGCGCTTGGCGACGTCACCTGCAGGTCCGGCCAGCTCGCCCAGATCGCGCGCGTACGAATCCTTCTCCGTCAGCAATCCCGTGCCCGGAATCAGGTTGCCCATGCCAAAGCGGCCGGCGACGTCGACCGGCATGCCCGGCATGCTCGATACGCCCTTGAGGACGAAGTCCGCGCCGCCTTGGCCCAGGGTATCGGTCAAGAACGCCTGCTTCGAGCGCTTGCTCGAAAAGTTATAGCCAAGACGCTGCAGGATGCCATCGATCGCGTCCTCCAGGTCCTGCTCGAACGGCAGGCCGTCGGCGCCACCCATCAGCAGCAGCACGGCCAGCATGTACAGCGCCGCGCGGCGCCCGGCTGCGCGCTCCTTCGAGCCAGGCGCGCCGGCGAAGGCCATGCGCGACAGCAGCTCAAGGTAGCCGATTGAATACTGCTTGAACGTCATCAGCAGCGAACCGACGGCGCCGCGCGCCCATTTCGGTTTGTTGCCAGAATTGTAAATGCCCTGCGTTTGCGCTACCGCCTCCTGTGCGAAATGGGCAGGGTCTCCCATCCCCTCTTCCACCGCCGTGCGGTAGGCCGCGATGAAGGTAATACGCCGGTTGGCCAGCTCGGCCATGGCAAACAGCTTACCCCAGCCCAGCGTCACCTTCGCCATGGCATTGTTCAAGTGGGCTCGCGTGTTGCCGGCAGTGGTGCCGTCGCCGGCACGCAGCGCACCCTTGCCGGACGCCTGCGCCTGCAGGTAATGGACCTCCTGCGGCGCAACGATCCCTTCCTCTGTCGCCCATTGCATCGCGGCGTCGAGCTGGGCATCTCCAGTCGCATCCTTGCCGGCATCCTTCACGGCGGCCGCCAGGCGCACGCCTGCCTTCGTCAGGCCCCCGAATTGGCTCAGGTAGGGCAAGGTCATGGTGAACGGCTGGGTAAGATTGACCATGGCGGAGGCGACCGAGCCCCCAGGAACTGCGCGAACATCAGGCCCCCGAGCGGCACCCCCGCTTCCGGGTTACGGATATGCTCGCGCAGCTGCATGGCCGCGTCGATCAATTCGCCCTGCTGCTTCGGGATCTCGGTAACGGCTTCGTCAATTTCGTCCAGGTGGGCATTGCCGGCGGTGAGCCGCGCGTTGCTGTAAATGAAGCCGGCCAGCACCCGGCCGGCGTCCTCCGAAAAGCCCGCGATACCCTTGCGCTGGATCATGCGCTTCATCGAGCTGCGGTTGTTCTTCGCCAGTTTCAGATAGGTCTGGTACACCTCGGTACTGGCGGCGCTGGCCTGGCTGTCGAGCCCGACCATCGAACCGAACAACTCGATCGTCTCCGGAGAAACGCCGGCGAACAGCTTATAGGCGTCGGCCGACACGGTACCCTGTGATACTTCCGCGTCCGGATGCTCGGCGCGCATGTCGCGCACCATCTTCGACGCCTCATATTGCGTCTCGAACATGCCGAAATACACCTGTTCCTTGCTTTGCTGCACCTACACGGTGTGCTTGCCGAAGCGCGACAGCGGCGCGTAGCCGCGGTCCATCAGGTCCTTGCCCTTGTCAGACAGGTTCATGATCTGCCTGGCCGTGTCGAGGTGCATGTCCGCCTTTTCCGGGTCCAGCTTGGCCAGGGCGACAAAATGGTCGCGCAGCAGCGCGGCCGCAGCCGACAGATCCGGCGCCGCCACGGCCTGCTCAAGCATGCCTTTCGCGTCCTTGCCGCCGAGCTTGACCATTTCGCTGATCGTCAGGTTCGTCAGGCTCTTGTCGAGCGCCGCGCGGAACTGGCGGTACAGCGCGATCTGGTCGGCCGACAGACTGAACATGGCGCCCAGCTCCGCATCGGACCACACCACGCCTGCGCGCAGCTGGGTATTCTTGAAGCGGCTGTTGATGATCGAGTCGTAGATGTCGAGCGGGTTGTGCTGCCAGGCGCGATTCTGCTGGTCGTCGATGATGCTCTTCTCCAGCAGGATGCGCGCCTTGTCTGCGGTCGACATCGCCACGGCCTGTTCCTCCAGCACGTCGATCTTGACCGGCTCGCCGTGCGCATCGCGCGCCCAGGTCAACGTGCCCTCGAAGATCGGTGCCCCGATCGCCTTGGTATCGGCGGCCGTCAGCGCCTTTTTGCGGTTCTTGCCGACGATATCGGCCACGTTTTCCAGCTTCGGCAGGAGGGTTGGCGCCAGGTCGGCCGCCACCACGGCGTAGCGCGAGACGTCGCCCAGGAAGTGCTGTACGGCGCCGTAGACTGCGGCGAATGCCGGTTGGCGTTTCGCCAAGTTGTCCATCGTGCCGATCGACTTGTGCCACCAGCTCAGTTTCCCCGTGCTGTTGAACAGGTCGCCGACGAGATAGTTCGCCGGCAGGCGCACTTCGGCGATGCTGTTGGCGGCGCTGGCCAGCGCGCTGCCAAGTCCGACACGGCTGAACGCTGGCGACCTGCCAGGCGCCACGGCGCCGCTCGATGCCGGCTTGCCCTTGCGCAGCGCCGCGCTGCCCGCAGCGGCCCACGGGTCCGCCGGCGGGAAGTCGGTCGCCGTCTTGCGGAAAATCTGCTGGATCAGCGCGCGCGCCTCTTCGTTCTTCATGCCGCGCCAGTAGGCGGCCGCCTCGGGAATGCCCAGCCATTCGGCCAGGTTCGCCAGCCAGCGCTGTACGGTGCGTTCTACCTTCGCGCGCACGTCGGTTTGGGTGAAGGCGCCGGCGTTCGGTTCGGCCAGCACCGCAAGCGCTTCGTCAATGCCGCGCGCGGTGGCGTACTTTTGCCCGCCTTGCTTCAAGGCCAGCTGGCCCTGTCCGGTTTTTACCCAGCGGTCGGCCTCGGCCCGGAATGCACCATCGCGCTGGTAAATCATGTTCATGCGGGTGATATACTCGTCGCCTGGCAGAAACCTCTGGAGTCCGTAGTGCAGCATTTCGTGGAAAAGGGTCCGCTGGACCTCCCGGAGGGTGGGCAGGGCGTCCCGGAACAGGTAGATGACGCCTTCGTACACCGCCCCGGACACGTGCTCATCACTTGCGACACCCGGGAGGACGCCGAAAGCGCTGTCGCGGATGCGGATCACGGGCTGGTGCTCAAATTTGCCAATGCGGTTTTCAACTTCTTTGGCTATCGCCTCGTCCGCAAGCCATTTCGCGCGCGGCAGCGCGACTGAGGATTCGCCCATCGCGCGGCCGACCACGGGCGCCGGTGCCGCGGCGTCGCGCGTCGCGTTGTTTTCCGTCCAGGTCGCAACCATGATCGCGCGCACGGCGTCGACGTCGCGCACCAGCGCGGCCACATCGAAACGCGAGCCGCGCAGGCTCTTGATCAGCTTGGCCGCCACTTCCATGAATTTGTAGGCGACGCTGCGGAACAGCGCGCGGTCGGCCTTGGCCAGATCGGACCAGAACACCGGGTCCATCCACATGCCGCCATTGATATCGGCGATGACTTCGGCTTCCGCCTGATCCTCTGTGACATCCTGGAACCCGTTGGCCGCGAATTCGCGCGTCTGGCGGTCTTCCACCACCCCTTCTTTCAGGTAACCGCGGATCTGCGTGCGCAGCTTGGCGCCCAGCTCCGGATTCGACTGTTCAAGTGCATGCAGCGTTTCGTGGCCGGCAATTGCCAGCTCGGCGTTGCGCATACCTTCGGTCAGGTAGGCCACGCCGTTATAGGCCACGCCCTCGAACTCTGCGTTCTTGCTCACGAAATTGACCTCGATGCCCAGCGCCTTGCCAACCTGACGCGCCAGGGCGAACTGAGCGTTGGGAGCGGTGCGCAGCGCGCGCACAGGTGCCATATCGGCCTTGGCCAGTTCGCGGTTGAGCTGTTCCGTCGCCTTCATGGCGCGCAGGAAATCGACGCCGCTCAGTTCAAGCGGCGCAGTGGTGCCGGCATCGGCGCCGGGGGGAAGAGTTGGCAGGGAAGAAACGCCATCGGCACGGAAGTATTCCGCATCGCGGCTGTACAGCAGACGAGCGAGCTGGGGACTTACACGTTGTAGGAGCCGCTCTGAAACGTGATCCAGAACTTCTCGCCCTCCGTCTCGTCCAGCCTCTTGTAAAACAGACTGGGTAAGAACCGCTCTCTTAATATCAGACATCCCAATCGGCGGCGTATACATTCCTCTTGCGGTTGGGAAGAAGACGTCATAAGCGTTTCGTACCGATTCTGCAGCAGTAACAAAATCCTCGTTCGTGAAAGGTACTGCATCCACTCGCCCGACGTCCCGTGCGCCTTCATCAGCGCGGTCAGTTCCGCGTCCGGAAGTGCTTCCACTGTAGGCTGGTCCCAGCCCTTGCTCATCAGACCATTCTCCGAGATCGGATTGGTCAGCTCGTAGTGGCCCGGCAGATGCCCGAACGGGTGCGCGCTCGAAGCGGGCGCGGGCGAAGTTGTAGGTGACATCGGCGATCTCAGGGAAAAGGTGCAGGATGTTAGTGTAGGACGAAACCAGCATTTCCTGCAAGTTATGGGCATCGTCGCCGGGGCGCCACGCGATCGGGCGCACGTCGGCGCCGCCGGCCGTTCCCGTCGCTTCGACCTGGCGCGCGTGCGGCGCCAGGTGCTTGGTGGTGCCGTGGCGCAGCGCGGAGGAAATCATGTGCTCTGTGCGGCGGTACAGCGCCTTGTCGGACAGCCCGGCCGGGTCGCCGATGAAGACATGGCCGGTGTTGTGGGCGAGCGTGGCCACGGCCTGATAAACACCCGAGCCGGTGCGGCCTTCTTTCCAGTTCGAGATATCGAGCCAGATTTCCTTGTTGCGGTTGTTGCGGTAGGGGTGTAAGGTGCAGTGGAACGGAAAACCGGGTTAAGGCTCTAACGACTGGATTGCGCCATGGAGCTAACCGTTCGATAGTGTCTATCCCGATGAGACTGCGCTCACGGAAACAGGCCTGCTTATCACTACATGCCTATTTTTTTGCTTTGGTGCCGCTAGCAAATAACTCAATCTTGCGCGTGGGACCGGAAACAATGAGTAGATCAGCAGGTTGTACGGATGTCTCGGGGGTAGCGTGCTGAAAGTCCGTATTTGCTCGCTTAACGCCGACAATTGTTACCCCGAACTGCTCACGAACTCGTGACTCGGTGAGCGATTTGTTGTGAGTCATGACAGGGGCGTGGATCTTCGCGATGGCAAACCCGTCATCGAATTCCAGAAAGTCGATCAACCGCCCTGTAACCAGATGGGCTACTCGCTCGCCCATGTCTGCCTCAGGCATCACCACATGGTGGGCCCCCATCTTTTTTGCTAACTGGCCGTGGTCGTGGTCGAGAGCCTTGACCCAAATGTCCTTGATCCCCAATTCAGTCAGTACCATCAGTGTTAAGAGGCTAGCTGCAATGTCCCCTCCAATTGCTACGATAGCATGTGAAAAGTCAGCAGCGCCCAGCTGAAGCATGACGCTTTCTTTGGTTGAGTCGGCCTGCACTGCGTGGGTTAGCTTATCTGCCCAAACTTGTACACGCTCGCCATTGTTGTCGACCCCCATGACGTCATGACCTAGGCGGACAAGCGACTGGGCAACAGCGCTGCCGAACCGGCCTAAGCCTATAACCAAAACACTGTCGCTGGCGGAAAATGCAAACTGCTCTGTGAAAATTCTACCCAACAATTGGATGCTCCTCTGGAAAGCGATACGGCATTCGCCGTTCACCGAGTATGAGTGAAGTCGCTAAGGTGATCGTTCCTATGCGGCCTAAATACATCAATATAACAAGTACAAATTGCCCCACGGGAGGAAGATCGGCCGTGATTCCTGTCGAAAGGCCAACCGTACCGAAAGCGGAAATCACCTCAAAAATGATACGGTCGGTCGACGCATCGCTTACAGACAGCAATATAGTAGTCCCGAGGATTACTACTGCACCACCAAGTACCAGGACAGTAATCGCTTGACGCTGTGCTGGGCTGCCGACTCGACGACCAAACGCTTCGCTATCGGGTTGACCCCGTATCTCTGCTATGACCAGCAAAAACAAAATCGCCACCGTGCCGACCTTGACGCCTCCGGCGGTGCCGGCGCTGCCGGCTCCCACGAACATCAGCAGATAATGTAGAGCCCATGTTTCTCGACTGGCCACCGCGAAATCGATGGAATTGAATCCCGCAGTCCTTGCCGAAACCGAAGTGAACGCTGCCGACAAAACCTTATCAGGTACCGACATTGCACCAAGAGTCCTTGCGTTGGACCACTCGAAAAATAGGACGCCAAGGAAGCCCACGAGTAGTAGGAAGCCCGTCACTGCAAGCGTCAGCTTTGTATGCAGAGACCAGCTGCGCGGCGACCGTGTTTTGTCTCGCAGGTCCATCAGCACTGGAAATCCTATGCCGCCGATAAAAATCGCCAACATGAGCGGCAGGAGTACTAACACATCTGGAGCGTAACGCATGACGCTGTCGGCGTGGATTGAGAAGCCGGCGTTATTAAATGCCGAAACTGAGTGAAACAGTCCGCTCCATGCAGCCTGTTGCCATTCGAGGCCGTAACCAACACGGAACCGTAACATCAGAACTAGCGCAACAATTAGCTCACACGCAACCGTCACGGTTAGCACGAGCTTAGCCACATTGGCCACATCGCCCAGTCCCAACGAATGAGTTTCTGTTTGAGTGATAAGTTTCAGCCGCAGCCGAGGCGACCGATTCACCATGAGACCTAGCAGAGTCGCGCCGGTCATCATGCCAAAGCCGCCCACTTGAAAGAGCAGCATAATGATGCCCTGACCTGCAGAAGACCAATATGTACCGGTGTCAACGACGGCAAGTCCGGTAACACATACCGCTGAAACTGAAGTGAAGAGCGCAGTGAGGAAGGGTGCTGACCCAGGCGCGAGTCGAGCAAAGGGCATCATCAGAAGTAAAGTTCCAATGATGATCGTCGTGAGAAAAGCGAGCGCGACTATGCGTGCTGGGTGAAGTAGTCTTTGTCGTATCATCGTTTTTTCTTGGTGAGACGGCGTCGCGCACAAATTCGCTGCAAAAGATTCGTGGCAATATCGTTATGCTGCATCGTCAGGAACCCGCTGGGCCACCAAGTCCTGCCGTCGATAGCGAGGCAGATACGCTTGCTTAACATGGTGATCGTTTAGTCCTCTGATCAAAACATCCAGGGTCTCATCACTAGAGGTTAAGCGGTAAAGAAAGAAGCTGCTCTTCCGTAGTGCAACGCCACAATACATGCAGAAACTGGCGCCTGCGTGAACTTGACGGGCACAGTTAAACCGGTTGATAAATCCGCGAATAATTTTAGCCATCACTGTCGCTTTCCCGAAAATCGGGAGCAAGGGTCGGCGCCGACAGTCTGAGGTATTGATACAGGGTCTCGCGGCTGATTCCGAACTCACGGGCGAGCGTTGATTTTTGTTCGCCGGAGCCAGCGCGGCGGCGCAGCTCGATAACTTGGTCGTCAGCTAACGCTTTTTTGCGGCCACGATATGCGCCGCGTTGCTTGGCCAGCGCGATCCCCTCTCTCTGCCGCTCTCGGATCAGCGCCCGCTCGAATTCTGCAAATGCTCCCATTACCGACAGCAGTAGATTTGCCATCGGCGAATCGTCACCAGTGAAGCTCAGTGATTCTTTAACAAACTCAATACGAATGCCACGCTTGGTCAGCGCTTGCACTAGTCGCCTCAGGTCGTCAAGGTTGTGCGCCAGGCGGTCCATGCTGTGCACTACGACGGTATCGCCTTCGCGGGCGAATGATAACAGTGCATCCAGCGCTGGCCGCTGTGTGTCTTTGCCAGATGCCTTGTCAGTGAACAGTTTATCCACCTCGACCTGATCGAGCTGACGCTCTGGATTCTGGTCGAAACTGCTGACCCGGACATAACCGATGCGCTGACCTCGCAAAACGTGTCTCCTTAACAAGATGTGTCAGGAAAGACTCTATGACTGTTCAGTGCATGTGTCAAGATATTTCGTTACGGACCCTATTCTGACTTGTAGAGCCAACGCAACCTGACATCAGGTTAGGGTATAGCTCAATCTGACATTTGGAGCGATATCAATCGCAGCGATGTGCTTAGCGCCCGATTTCCCCCCTTTTCCCTATTTACCCCAACGGATAAAAAATGGGTTTCCCCAGTGATGGAGAAACCCAAAAAGCCCATGAAGGCACTGCTGAAACTTTTCTGCAGACGGACAGCGCTGCCCGGTCCAAGTAACGGCCGCCGCGAACTCGCTCCTAAAGAAGAAAGAGCGCAAGCATGGCGACCACTGTCGGAGCCAAAGCGCCCAGCAGCAGGCCACCCACACCAATCGACTCATCGTTAAAACCGTCGCGCAACAGGGATACGCCGGCAGGATTTGGCGCATTGGCGATTACCGTAAGCCCACCACCGGCGACGGCACCGGCGACCAGCATATACTTGGCCTGATCGCTCATGCCAGAAATGAGCGATCCCAAATAGGTGAGCGCGGCATTGTCGGTAATGGCAGTAAGTGCGGTAGCACCAAAGAACAGGGCCGTCGGCGCAAGGCTCGATACGATCGGTTGCAGCCACCACTGTTGCATGCCGCCCAGGACTACAAGGCCAGCAAGGAAGAATCCAACCAGCAAACCCTCTTTCAGAATCAAGGGATTCTGGTATTGCTCGTAGGCCTTGGTAAAGCCGATAAAGAACATGAACAGTCCCATAAAAATAACGGGATGATGGGCGAAGCCGACGACGGCCCCGAGAAAGGCGAGATGTATGGCACTCACTAGAAAAGGAATTCGGTCGGGGGTCCGCGCACCGGGCTTGTCGTCCCGGATGTGCCGCCGAAGCATGAAGGTCACTACCGTCGCGTTGATCACGACCGCAATGGCCGACTTCCATCCGAAATTGGTCGCCATGAAGGCGCTGTCCCAGTTCCAGGTCGACGCGACCATGAGCACGGGAGGGGCAGCAAACGAGGTGAGGGTGCCGCCGATCGAGACGTTAACGAACAACACGCCCAAGGCCCCATATTTTAGCCACTCTGGCATGCCCTGGTCCTGGCGGAAAATCAGTGGTCCCAGCATTAACGCAGCCAGTGTCATTGCAGCAGGTTCGGTGATGAAGGAGCCGATGAGCGGTACTAGCGCCAGGCAAAGCCAAACGCGAACGACTGCGGTTCGTAGCGGAACCAGTCGCGCCAGCAGCGATATGAGGGCTCTGATCGTCTCTAGCACTGGCTTGGACGCGGCAACGACCATGATAACGAACACGAACAGCGGTTCGGTGTAGGTGCGCGATTCGGCGTACTTGATTGCCTCGGAACCGCCGACGACGAATGCCATAGCAATGATCAGAACGAGTGCCCACAGACCGAAAACGACTTCTACTTCACCAAAAAAATGAAACAGTCCGGCATGTCGCGGGAAACGGTCGGCCAGACGTTCAAACGTCTTGGTTGCAAAGGTGTGTGCGAGCGCCAGTCCAAACAGCACCGCAGCGATTAGATTGATATCTGCCATTTTGCTTTCATATCTGAACGATTAACTGATGAAGAGTGGTTACCGGACAGGGGTAACTGGTCGCTGCGCAGAGGTTTGGTCACCGTCTCGGCGACAGTACACATGGGTGTGGTATTGGTAGCCCGGCAGACTGCATGCGCTGGCGCGACAAGGCTTTGGCCATCTTCGAAGGGGAACAAGCAATCGGGCGCAGTAGCGATGAGCAGATCGGTATTCGATGTTTTCATAGGGGCGTGAGCAGACAGCGTGGCGGCCCGACCGACGCTGTTCCTGCTCCACACGGCAGTGTGTGCACCCGGCGCCATTATATACGATTCCATTTGTCCCTCCGATCTGACGCAAACCTCCGACAAAGGGTGATCTGCAACCTCCATTGGAGTGTTGTAAGCTGCCCGCATGTTGCAAGTCCGCTCCCCTGACATCGAGCCTAACCAGCGACAGATAAGAATTTTTTACACACAAGTCGCGGAGATTTAGCAATTCAACATTGGCCCAGACGGGCGTGGATCGGACCTATGCCAGTCAGCTTTCTTTCGAACGACCAGCGCGAAAACTACGGTCGCTACGCCGGCCCGCCGTCGCCTCATGATCTCGCCCGGTACTTTCACTTGAACGACACCGACCACGCTTTGATTGCACAAAAGCGCGGTGCGCACAATCGGTTTGGTTTTGCCGTTCAGCTCGGCACGGTGCGCTACCTGGGCACGTTTCTGGAAAATCCCCTTGACGTGCCCCAGCCTGTGCTGTGGGCGCTGGCAAAGCAATTAGGCATCGAGGCGCCGGACAAGGCAAGCGCCTATAGTGCCGGCGAGCAGCGCTGGCAGCACGCAACGGAAATTCGCGCGTCCTATGGTTACGTCGAGTTCACAGAACCCCTGATCGCCTTCCGTCTTACGCGGTGGCTCTATGCCTTGTGCTGGACCGGCACCGACCGGCCGAGTGTACTTTTCGAACGCGCCACAACATGGCTCGTGACGCACAAGGTATTGCTGCCTGGCTGCACGACGCTCGAACGGTACGTTGCGCGCCTACGCAGTCGGGTCGAGGAGCGATTATGGCGCTCGCTTGGAAGTGGGGTCAGCCTCGACCAGCAAACGCGCCTGGAAGGCCTCCTGGTATCTTCTGGCGGCAGCCGCAATTCCCCGCTTGACCGCCTGCGCACCGGGCCGGTGGTGGCCAGCAGCCGATCAATGAGCTTGGCGCTGATGCGGCTCCAAGCCGTTCGAGAGCTTGGCATCCGGTTGCCGGCTGCCACGCGTATCCCAGCCACGCGGGTCGCGGCCCTTGCCCGGTTTGCCGGCGCCGCCAAGGCCAGCGCGATCCTGCGCCTACCGGTGCTGCGTCGTCTGGCCACCCTGGTAGCGTTTGTGCACTGCCTCGAAGCATCGGCACAGGATGACGCCTTGGAAGTGCTCGAAGTCATCCTGCGGGAGCTTTTCGGTGACGCCGTGAAGGCGGACAAGAAATCCCGCCTTCGCTCGCTCAAGGACTTGGACGAGGCGGCGGCCACCCTCGCCAGCGCGTGTCAAATGCTGCTGGACGACACTGTGCCGGATGCCGAGCTGCGCAAGCTGTTGTTCGCTCGGATTTCGCCGGACGCGCTCGCGCTGGCCCTCGCCGGCGTCAACAAGCTGATTCGACCGACCGACAATGTGTACTACCAGGAGCTGGACGCTAAGTACAAGACCGTGCGCCGGTTCCTGCCGGCGCTGGCCGAGCACATTCACTTTGGCGCGAATGCCGCTGGCGAGCCGTTCATCGCCGCCTTTGCCTGGCTTCGCGCCAACATGACGGTGAAGAGGCCCGACAACGACGCGCCGCGCGAGATCATCACCAAGCCCTGGCAGCGTCATGTGCTGCGCGAGGGCGATACCATCGATTTTCACGCTTACACCTTTTGCGTTTTGTCCGAATTGCGTATCGCGCTGCGCAGGCGAGACGTGTTCGTGGCACCAAGCTGGCGGTACGCCGATCCGCGCGCCGGCCTTCTCGATAGCGCTGAATGGGAATCCACACGCCCGATCATTTGTCGCACGCTTGGCTTGTCGGCGGTACCGGGTCCGACCTTAAGCGCGCTGGCCGATGAACTGGACCTCACCTACCACGCTGTCGCCGCCAGGTTGCCCGACAACCCGGCCGTGAGGTTCGACAAGGTGGGCGATAAACAGGAACTGGTGCTCAGCCCGTTGGACAGAATGAATGAACCGGCGTCGTTGATCGCGTTGCGCACCAAGGTCATGGGTATGCTGCCGCGCGTCGATCTGCCAGAACTGATCCTAGAGATTGCCGCCCGCACTCGCTTCACTGACGCCTTCACCCACATATCGGAGCGCACCGCGCGCGCTTCTGACCTGCATGTGAGCATCTGCGCGGTGTTGATGGCCGAGGCATGCAACACGGGACCGGAGCCGCTAATTCGCGGCGACGTCCCGGCCCTCAAGCGCGACCGATTGTCCTGGGTGGATCAAAACTACCTGCGCGATGACACCATCACGGCAGCAAACACAATGCTGGTATCGGCGCAAAGCCGTTCGGCGCTGGCCGGCGTGTGGGGCGGCGGTGAGGTCGCGTCGGCCGATGGCATGCGGTTCGTGGTGCCGGTACGATCAGTGCATTCCGGGCCGAACCCGAAATACTTCGGCGTCGGGCGCGGTGTGACTTGGTACAACCTGATATCGAACCAGTTTTCCGGCCTCAACGACATCACGGTGCCTGGCACGCTGCGCGATAGTTTGGTCCTGCTGGCCGTCGTCCTGGAACAGCAAACCGACCTCCAGCCAACTCAGATCATGACGGACACAGGCGCGTACAGCGACGTGGTTTTCGGATTATTCCGCCTGCTTGGTTACCGATTTAGCCCACGCCTGGCGGATGTCGGCGGCACGCGCTTCTGGCGAATTGACTCGAAGGCCGACTACGGGCTGCTCAATTCTGTATCCGGACACAATATTAGTCTCCAGAAAATCGAATTACATTGGGATGACATGCTGCGCCTGGCTGGCTCTCTTAAGCTTGGCCGGGTGCCGGCTGCCGGCATCATGCGCACGCTTCAGGTGGGCGAGCGACCGACCAGACTAGCCCAAGCCATCGCCGAGCTCGGCCGCATCGATAAAACCCTGCACACCCTGACGTACATCGATGACGAAGCCAAGCGCCGGAGCACGCTAACCCAACTCAACCGGGGCGAGGGTCGGCACAGCGTCGCCCGCGCGGTCTTTCATGGAAAACGGGGTGAATTGAGGCAGCACTACCGCGAAGGCCAGGAAGACCAGCTCGGCGCGCTCGGCCTCGTGCTCAACATGATCGTGCTATGGAACACCAACTACATAGAGGCCGCGTTGAACCAGCTCCGCGCGGACGGCTTCGAGGTGCGCGATGAGGACGCGACCAGGCTGTCACCACTGCTGCATGAGCATATCAACATGCTCGGCCGGTATTCATTCTCAGTACCGGACGCCGTGGCCAAGGGTGAGCTGCGGCCGCTGCGGAACCCGTCGAGCGACGAATAAGCCAGCGAACCTAGCCCTAAACCCGGTTTTCCGTTCCACTGCACCTCAAACCCCCACATCCGCAAGCGCTACGGCTGCCCCGGCAGCGTGCACGCGCCGGTGACGGCGGCCCTGCCGCCCCAGCCTCTGCCAAAAAGCAACGCCAGCGCCGACCTGCTGGCCATGCTGCTGGTGGTCAAGTTCATCGACGGCCTGCCGCTGGCCCGCTTCGAATACGTGCTGGGCCGGCATGGCGTGACGGTGCCGCGCCAGACGCTGGCGCGTTGGGTCATCGGCGCGGCCGGCGTGCTGCAGCCCTTGCTCAACCTGATGCGCGACGCCTTGCTCGAAGGCGCGTTCCTGCACGTCGATGAAACCGTGGTGCAGGTACTCAAGGAGCTTGGCAAGGCGCCGACCTCGAACAGCTATATGTGGGTGCAGACGGGCGGGCCGCCGGGACGGCCGGTGGTGGTGTTCGACTACGATGCGAGCTGCGGCGGGCAGGTGCCGGTGCGCCTGCTGCACGACTATCGGGGCTATGTGATGACCGACGGCTACAGCGGCTATAACGAGCTGATGCGCACCGACGGCATCGAGCAGCTGGTGTGCTGGGCGCATGTGCGCCGCCGGTTCGTCGACGCCGTCAAAGTGCAGCCGAAAGGCAAGCGCGGGCTGGCCGACGAGGCCGTCGCAATGATCGGCAAGCTGTACGGCGTCGAGCGCGACCACAAGGACGCCGATGAAGCCACGCGCCTGCTGGCACGGCAAACCCATGGCGTGCCGACGCTGGCGGCGCTGCGGACCTGGCTCGACAAGACGTTGCCGGGTGTGACGCCGAAAAGCGCGCTCGGCACGGCGCTGTCGTACCTGCGCGATTGCTGGCCGCGCCTGACGCGTTACACGGAACGCGGCGACCTGCCGATCGACAACAACCGCGCCGAAAATACGATCCGCCCGTTCGTCGTCGGCCGCAAGGCATGGCTGTTCAGCGACACGGTGGCTGGTGCCAACGCCAGCGCCGTCATCTACTCGGTGCTGGAGACGGCCAAGGCGAACGGAGTAGAGCCTTACACGTGGCTGCGGCGTGTGCTGCGCGACCTGCCTTCGGCGACAACCGTGGAGGACGTGGAGGCGCTGCTGCCGTGGAATGTGAAGGATTTGCATACCCCCGATTTAACCAGCGATCTACCCAACTGAATAGGCTGGGGTTTGTGGAGCCCTTACGTTCGACATGTCGCCTTCTGATTTGAAGCTCATCGAGGCGCCGTCCTAGGTAGACCCGTCCAGGGGCGAGCCCACCTTGATGCTGTACAGCGTGGTCGACGACCGGAGCGGTGTGTCCTTTCTCGAATACCGCTGCATCTACAGCGAAGACGCGGAATCGGGTTGCGCTTCCTGTTCAATGCGATGGCGGCGAAGACCGAGAGCGAATCAATGGCCCGGTTGCCAAGAGCGGGGTGTTCCAGAACATAATGTAGGCGCTGGGGGGCGAGTGGCGGACCCACATCCCAGCGGGCAAGGACGGTGAGAGGGTTACGGTGCGTTCGAAGGGCAAGGTCGAGCGCCCGTTTCGCACCGTCAAAGACGCCCAGGAGATGCTGTACCATTTCCACATGCCGGAGACCGGACAGCTGGCCAACGACTGGCTGATACGCTATCTGCTGCGCTACAACCGCCAGGATCACCGTGCCAAGCCACGTTCGCGTATCGTGGACTGGATCGCTAGTTTTCCGCCTGACGGTATCCGCGCCAGAACGGCTTGGCGATCGCGCTGCGCGAGCTGGGGCGCATCGAACTGACGCTGTTCATTTTGGACTGGCTGCAAAGAATGGAACTGCGCCGACGTGTGCAGGCGGGTTTGAACAAGGGCGAAGCGCGTAACGCCTCGGCGAGGGCGGTCTTCATCCACCGGCTCGGCGAGATCCGGGATCGGAGCTTCGAGCAGCAGCGCTACCGAGTCAGCGGACGGGGCCTAGTGACGGTTGCTATCGTGCTGTGGAATACCGTGTACCTTGAACGGGCCACGCAAGGGTACTGTCAACTTGTTGAATCGAAGGCGGAAGCAGGGGAAAGTCGGCTCGATCCGGCTGTATTGAGATCTTGAGATGCTGTAAATTATCCGTTCATCGCTACATCGGTTACCCGGTTCCAGAGTGAGAATGCTTGAGTGCGGACGTGACGATATTGCTGCGCCGACAACTGATTACGCTGACACCGGAAGGCGTTGTTGATAGGGCCATGAGCCGACAGGAAACGCTGTGCATGGCCAGGTGATTTGAAGCGGCGCATCTGCCGTTCTCGTTGTCGCGTTGGCTGGTGTGATAGCTCGGCACGATTGTTCAAACCTTTGTACTGGCGATGCTCGACACCGGGCATGATCTGCACCTTGGCGGCCGCATAGCTTTTCAATTTGTCCGTAACCAGCACCCTTGGTGCATAACACAGGCCCGTGAGCAGCTTACGAAAGAACCGTTTGGCGGCCTGGCGGTTGTGCCTGCTTTGAACAAGGACGTCCAGCGTATGGCCATCCTGGTCGACAGCGCGCCAGAGATAGTAATGTTTGCCCTTGATGGTGAGCACGACCTCGTCGAGATGCTATTTGTCGCCGCGCCGCGGCTGACGCCGGCGCAGTTCATTGGCATATCGCTGACCGAACTTCAACGTCCATTGGCGGATCGTCTCATATGTCACGAAAATGCCGCGACTGGCCATCAGTTCCTCAATGTCGCGAAAACTCAGCGAAAATCGGAAGTACAGCCATACGACGTAGCTGATGATGTGGTGTGTGTGGGAAGCGAAAGCCGAGGTAACGTTGGGTGGGTGTCATGCCAGCAGTTTACAAAAACCGCCACGCTCCGCCAAGTTGACAGTACCCGAGCGAGAGTGCATTGCCCGAGGAATGGCCGCGCAAGCGAGAAACAAAGCGAACCGCTTATAATTATGTATATATGTAGGTATATATATACCTACATAATGACTACAAACCAGACTTTGACTCGCCTTGCAGCGGCGGTAAATTTGCGATACAATGTATCTCAATCAGTCGCTAAAGGAGGCCATCATGGCTGCTACCACCACTATGGTTCACGTCCGCGTGGACGAAAACGTCAAGACGCAGGCTGCGGAAACGCTGGCATCGATGGGCCTGACCGTCTCCGATGCGATCCGTGTTTTCCTGACCCGCGTTGTCGCCGACAAAGAACTACCGTTTGCGATCAAGGCACCGAATGCCAGCAGCCGCGCTGCAATGGCTGAGGCCAACGAGATCATTAAGAGCCGCCGCGCTCGCTTCGCCAACACCGACGCCTTGATTGATGACCTCGAAAAAGCCAGCCTCAAGTAAACGGGCGAGCCTGCCGCGCGCCTCGGACTACACCAAAGAATTCCTCAAGGACTGGCAGCGCCTGTCGCACTCTGGCAGGTACGACATGAACCGGCTCAAGGAAGCGATGACGCTGCTGACGGCCAACAATGGCCCGCTGCCGCCTGAGTGGCTGGATCACCTGCTGACGGGCGACTGGGTAGGCCATCGCGAATGCCACATCGGCGGCGACTTCCTGCTGATCTACACGCTCGACGACACCGGCAAGCATGGCTTGGTGGTGTTCGTCCGCAGCGGAACACACTCCGAGCTGTTTTCGTAACCCGAAAAGAAAGCCGCCTCGCATGGCGAGGCGGTGAAAGACTGCGGGCAATCAGGGAGGAAAACGCCGCTACAAGGCAGACCTCCCGATTATCAGGGCAGAAGGTAGGGCTGCATCAGAACTCGTACTTTTCCTTGCGCTGGATGAAGGCATCACGGCCACCTTCCAGAATGCCGGCCACCTGATCGCGGATCACCGGCACGTCAATCGAGCCTTGTGCTTCCAGCCCGAGACATCCTTGGTTCTCTGCGGCCGTAAAAACACCGATCCACTCAGCATCGCCAAACACAGGAATGTTTGCGTTATGCGTTGCAAACAGGAATTGCGGACAGGTTTTTGCTTCCCTCAGCTCGGTGACGATCCGATCCGCGATAAAGGCGTTGTCTAAGTTGTCCTCCGGCTGATCCATGGTAAGCGGCCAGCGCAGCCACCTTTCATCAGTCGTCAGACCTGCGTAGAGTTAGTGAACGGTAGCAGCGAGTCGATCCTGCTATTAGGGCACGTGGGAAGTGCTTCAAGGGTGTCAGCCAGCCAGCGGGCGGGGTCGAGGCTGTATTCAGGGGAGCACTTATCAACCCCGCCGTTAACGTCGAAGAGATCACGCAATCTCTCTCCTTGCCCAAAAAGAATTGCGTCACCCATCTCGCCCGAGAAATTTACGACACCTTGAGGAAGTGACGGCAATTCGAGGAACCCCAGCGGATCACTGTAGGACAAGGGATTGCCGCCAACATAGGCATATGTATTGATACCCCCAGCTAGACTGATCGGATCACTTTGGATATATCGCCCGCCTGACGCGACTTCCCCTAAATTTCGCTACTTTCCTAGTCCAATCAACCACTTGCAGCAGCTAAATTCAGATGCCGCACCTGCATTGTTGCAAATTTCCCTAGACACGCATTCTGGCTTGCGCGCACGCGCGAGGCAAGGCTTTTCTGGCACGAGGTGGCGGATGGGCGGCGCGGGCGCAGTCAGGGGCGCGCAGCGGCGCAGCGAACCCTTGACGGCCGAGGACGAAACACGCTCAGGCATGCGATGGAAGGCGAGTTTTTACCTTCCACCGCATGCAAACCGGGACTGGGGGGGTGATCTGGCTGTTTCCCTGCTGCGTTGCTCCTACCACGCCGTCAAGCATGCAGATTTGTCCGGGCAAATCCCGGCCTTAGCCTATCCTGCATTAGAGAATTTTCGTTCTTGTCCTTCTCCATTTTATTTTGACTTGTCGATATGCTGTCGATGTCCTGTCGATGTCCTGTCGATACCGCGTCCTGGCATGTGGTATCGACAAATAATCGACAGCACCAAGCTCACTGTGCTGACGTTGTCGATGCACAGCGGCCGAGTTGGGACGCTTGGGATGGCTTGGAGGTGGTTGGGTAGTGCTGACTTCCTGCCGACGTAGTGCGGCCCGGTCAGCGCGTACTATCGCCATGGCCTGGGTTTCAAAGGGACTCCCTTTGGCACGGATATGAATGCCAAACCCGCAGGGTTTTGTATTCATATCTGTCGTGCCTTTGCCAGGGCGCTTCCCGCAGGCGAACGGTTGCATTTGGTTGCATCCCGTGGCTTATGGTTGCAACGCGGTGGCACGTGGTTGCATGAGGGTGCAAATCGGTTGCGTGGGGCGTTGTTACCAAATAGATAGGAATCGCCGGTTCGCGTTACCGAACATATTAAGATTCCTATGTTCTTAAGGCTGCGGCTCGGCGCGTCAACGCGGTGCGAATCCCTTGTCGGCCAGCGCCTTGCGTACCTTCTCGCCGGCGTCAACCATCTCG
>NZ_WHJG01000050.1 GCF_011682175.1 Massilia frigida | reverse complement strand
CAGCTTAGCCTCCACCGCGTCCAGGCGTGCGAACAAGGCGTCAATGAGACGATCCTTGTCTTCATGGGACAAGCCGGTGAGATTGAGACGGGGAGGTTTTGGTGGCATGCCCAAATCATGCGCGATAGCAGCACAGTTTACAACTGTTTATTGCGGCCTGTACTCCGGCTGAACAGTTACCTATCGGTTTTGGTTGTGCGCGAGACGCGCGGCCACGCACAATTGGAAGCCGCAATGGCAGCAACGCACGGAGCGGCCATCGTGCCGTCGCAGCGCTCGATTTTCTGGCAGACCAGCGTACGCGACCCCAACCTGTCGTCGATTAGTCAGGCCGGACTTGTGAATAACCTCAACGACGGCATGGCATGGGGGTTGTTCCCTTTTGTGTTCGCCAGCGCGGGCATGACTCTAATCCAAATCGGCACGCTCGCCGCGATCTACCCGACCGTTTGGGGAGTATGCCAACTCTTCACCGGCGCGCTGTCGGATCGGATTGGTCGTAAGGGATTGATCGTGGCGGGGATGTGGGTGCAGGCAGCCGGCATCGCAATTATCGCGTTCCGGTCCTCGTTCGCATGGTATGCGACGGGCGCGATTTTGCTGGGAATCGGGACTGCCATGGTCTATCCGACGCTTTTGGCTGCCATCGGCGACGTAGTCAACCCGGCCTGGCGTGCTTCGACCGTCGGCGTTTACCGCTTCTGGCGCGATCTCGGCTATGCCATCGGAGCGTTAATGGCGGGCGTTGTAGCCGACCTGTACGGCGTGGTCAGCGCGATATGGCTAGTCGCAGCAGTCACGTTCCTGTCGGGCGTGATCGTCGCAGTCCGAATGCGCCATTGACTCTCCACTATGCTAAAACGCAGTCGGTCGCAGGCTGCACAAGGGGCCAGAAATGACCTGCCATTGCCACCAGCGAGAGACTGAATCGAATGCCACGCCGCTCACTACTTTCTGAAACCGAACGTGCAAGTTTACTGATTCTGCCCCAAAATCAGGATGACCTGATTCAGCAATACAGTTTTACGGACGCCGACTTGGCGTTAATCCGGCAACGCCGTGGCGCCGCCAACCGCCTCGGCTTCGCGGTGCAGATGTGTTTGCTGCGCTACCCTGGTTATGCGCTGGCAAGCGACACCGCGCTGACCGACACGGTGCTCCACTGGATCGCCAAGCAGGTGCGCAGCGACGCTGGGGCCTGGCTTGAATACGGAGAGCGGGAAAAAACGCGCAATGAACACCTCCACGAACTGCGCGCCTACCTGGGGCTGTCGGTGTTCGGCCTGCCGGACTACCGCAAGCTGGTGCACAGCTTGGCCGACCTTGCGGTGCAGACGGACAAGGCAATGGTGCTCGCCGCTCACTCCCTTGAAACGCTGCGCCAGAAGCGGATTATCCTGCCTGCGTTGACCGTCATCGAGCGGGCCTGTGCCGAGGCCGTGACGCGGGCCAACCGGCGGATCTACCGAGCGCTGATCGACCCACTGGAGCGGCACCACAAGCGCTCCCTGGACAACCTGCTCAACGTCGCGCCCGACATGAGCATTACTTGGCTGGTATGGTTGCGCCAGTCGCCGCTCAAGCCGAATTCCCGCTACATGCGCGAACACATCGAACGGCTCAAGGTTTTTCAGTCGCTGGCACTGCCTGAAGGGCTTGGCCGCGAGATCCATCAGAACCGTCTGCTAAAGATGGCGCGGGAGGGCGCGCAGATGACGCCGCGCGACTTGGCCAAGTTTGAGGACGAGCGACGGTATGCCACGCTGGCGGCGTTGGCCATCGAGGGCATGGCCACCGTAACGGACGAACTGGTCGACCTTCATGACCGGATCATGATAAAGCTCTTCAGTGCTGCCAAGCACAAGCACCAGCAAGACTTCCAAAAACAGGGCAAGGCGATCAACGACAAGGTGCGCCTGTACTCGAAGATCGGCCAGGCCCTGCTCGAAGCCAAGGAATCCGGGCTGGACCCGTACGCCGCGATCGAGGCAGTACTTCCGTGGACCGACTTTACGCAAAGTGTCGCCGAGGCCGGCCAGCTGGCGCAGCCCGAGTCCTTCGATCACCTCTCTCTGATTGGCGAACAGTACAGCACACTGCGGCGCTACACGCCCGAATTCCTAGATGTACTCCAGCTGAAGGCGGCGCCGGCCGCGCAAGCGGTCCTGGACGCGATCGACGTGCTGCGCGAGATGAATATGACGGGTGCTCGCAAGGTGCCCGACGATGCGCCTGTTTCGTTCGTGAAAGCACGTTGGAAGCCGCTCGTCATCACCGACGAAGGGTTGGATCGTCGCTTTTACGAAATCTGCGTGCTGTCGGAGTTGAAGAATTCGCTGCGATCCGGCGACATCTGGGTGCAGGGATCGCGCCAGTTCCGCGACTTCGAAGAATACCAGCTGCCGCCGGCGAAGTTCGGGGAGATGAAGACGGCGAGGGAACTGCCGATCGCGGTCAACCCCGACTGCGACCAGTATCTGCAAGACCGCCTATTGCTGCTCGAAGAACAGCTAGCCAAGGTAAACCGCCTGGCTCTGACCAATGAGCTACCCGATGCGATTATCACGGAGACAGGACTGCGCATCAGTCCTCAGGATTCCCTGGTGCCAGACGAGGCGCAGGCGCTGATCGATC
This sequence comes from Massilia frigida, assembly GCF_011682175.1. Taxonomy (GTDB): domain Bacteria; phylum Pseudomonadota; class Gammaproteobacteria; order Burkholderiales; family Burkholderiaceae_D; genus Telluria_A; species Telluria_A frigida. The sequence goes on along the minus strand of NZ_WHJG01000050.1, from coordinate 44,851 downwards.
TCACCGGCGGCCTGCTGCCTCGTATCAAGATCACCGAATTGCTGATGGATGTGGACGATTGGACTGGGTTTACCCGGCATTTTGTCCATCTTAAGAGCGGGGAGCAGGTCAAGGACCGGACGCTGCTGCTGTCCGCGATCCTGGCCGACGCGATCAACCTCGGCCTCACCAAGATGGCGGAATCGAGCGCTGGCGCCACCTATGCCAAGCTGTCCTGGCTACAGGCATGGCACATCCGGGACGAAACCTATTCGGCGGGCCTGGCCGATCTCGTGAACGCACAATTCAAGCATGCGTTCGCCGAGAATTGGGGCGACGGCACCACATCGTCATCGGACGGCCAGCGCTTCCGCGCCGGCGGCCGGGCGGAGAGCACCGGTCACATCAACCCGAAATACGGTGCCGAGCCGGGCAAGCTGTTTTACACCCACATCTCCGACCAGTACGCCCCGTTCAGCACTAGGGTGGTCAACGTCGGCGTGCGCGACTCGACCTATGTGCTGGATGGCCTGTTGTACCACGAATCGGATCTGCGTATCGAGGAGCATTACACCGACACTGCCGGCTTCACCGACCACGTGTTCGCGCTGATGCACCTGCTCGGGTTCCGCTTCGCGCCGCGCATCCGCGACCTAGGCGACACCAAGCTGTACGTGCCAGGAAAGGTAACGGATCATCCGGCGCTGCGGTCTATGATCGGCGGCAGCCTGAACATTAGGCACCTGCGCGCGCATTGGGACGACGTGCTTCGCCTGGCCGCCTCGATCAAGCATGGCACCGTCACGGCATCTCTCATGCTGCGCAAACTTGGCAGCTACCCTCGCCAGAACGGCCTGGCGATCGCGCTGCGCGAACTAGGCCGCATCGAACGAACGCTGTTCATCCTGGATTGGCTCCAAAACGTCGAACTGCGCCGGCGCGTGCACGCAGGTTTGAACAAGGGGGAGGCGCGCAATGCGCTGGCCAGGGCGGTATTCATCCACCGGCTGGGCGAGATTCGCGACAGGACGTTCGAGCAGCAGCGGTACCGCGCCAGCGGCCTAAACTTGGTGACGGCCGCCATCGTGCTCTGGAATACGGTCTACCTGGAGCGGGCGACGCAGGCTTTGCGCGACTCTGGCACCCCGCCTGACCCCAGTATGCTGAAATTCCCGTCTCCGTTGGGCTGGGAGCACATCAATCTGACCGGAGATTACGTCTGGAGGCAGAGCAGAATGGTCGACGAGGGCAGATATCGGTCGCTGCGAGACTTCAAAAATCGGTAACAGGGCTTAGCGCCCGATTTTTTCCGTTTTCCCTATTCGCCCCTATATTGAAGCCATGAGCCCGCACAACGTCCCTCTCCTTCGCACCGGCCCGGCAGTCCATGCCGCTGCCGGCCTGCGCCTGGACGCGGGCGTGGCGCGAATTATCCGAGCGACCACACACGTCGCTCGCTTTCGTGTGTCGGTCGTCGGATAAATTTCAAGCGAGCACTTGGCGGTAATTCGCGAAGCGTTCCGCGCAAGTCTCATCCAGCTTTGCTCCCGACTTATCGGAGCACGTCATGCACACCGCGTTTTCCCCATCGCACGACCACGCCGCCAGCACGCCCGCGGCGCCAAGCTACGCCTTGCGGCTGAAGCAGCCCGCCTTCTGGAATACCCCCAACCCGCTAATGGAGGAGCGCCTGCTGGCCCACTGGCACGCCACCGGCCAGCGCCAGCAGCTCGATAGCGCGCGCCACGGCAAGCCGCGCTACTGGCTGCTCGACGGCCCCCCGTACGCCAACGGCGACGCCCATCTCGGCCACCTGCTCAACAAGACGCTCAAGGACGTACATGCCCGCTACGCCAGCGTGTGCGGCCACCGGGTCACCTGGCGTGCCGGGTGGGATTGCCACGGACTGCCGCTCGAACTGGCGGTCGAAAAGCGACACGGCGCGCACGCCAAGGACGACCCGCGCCTGTTCATGCGGCAATGCCGCGACGAAGCGACGCGCTGGAAGGATCAGCAGGCGTCGTCGATGGCGCGGGTCGGGCTGATGGCGGACCTGGACCGGCCCTGGCTGACCATGGACCCCGAGCGCGAGGCGTCCTCCTTGTCGCTGCTGCTCGACATGTGGCAGGCGGGCTTGCTGGTGGAACGCCATTCGCCGGTGCACTGGTGCCCGGCGTGCCGCAGCGCGCTGGCGGCCAGCGAACTGGAAAAGACCACGCGCGAGCGCATGGAAACCTACTTCACTGTACCGCTCGCGCCCGCCTCCTGCCAGGCGCTGGAACAAAGCGCGCGCCAGCACGGGGTGGCCTGGCCGGCCGGACCGCTGCATCTGCTGTCCTGGACCACCACGCCGTGGACACTCTGGGCCAATGCCGGTTTCGGCCATCCCCAAACAGGCGCCTTGACCGTCGCCACGCTCGATAGCGGACTGCGCGTCATGCTCGCGGTGCAGGCGCGCGAGCGTTTGCTGTGCGATTACCCGGCCATGTTCACTCACCCGGGCCATGAATACGATGGCGCGTTCGACTTCGCCCAGCTCGGCGCGCTGCGGCTGGCGGCCGTCAGTCCGCTCACCGGCCTCGCGGCGCCCTTGCTGGCAGCGGCGTTTGCCAGCGAAAGCGAAGGCTCCGGCTTCGTGCACCTGGCGCCGGCGTTCGGACCGGACGACTTCGTGCTTCACGAAACCGATGGCGTGCGCCTTGACTGCCATGTCGGCAAGGATGGCCGCCTGCTGGACGTCGGCACGCTCGCCATGCCGGACGCGCTGCGCGGCGCCACCTTGGACGTGGCGTCGCAGGTCTCATGCGACTTGCTGGCGCAGGCCGGACGGCTGGTGCATGTCGAGCGCAGGAGCGTGGAAACCACCATGTGCTGGCGCCACAAGATGCCGGTGTTCTATCGCGCCAGCCAGCAATGGGCACTCGATCTGCATAAGTCCTTCGACGGCTGCCCTGAGGGACTGGCACAGCGCGCCATGACCGCTCTCGGGCATACCGTGTTCGTGCCGGACGAGAAGGCACGCGCGCCGCTGGCCCTGATGATGTCGACCCGCCGCTTCTGGACCCTGTCGCGCGACCGCCTGTGGGGTTTGCCGCTGCCGTTCTTCCGTCATGAGACGAGCGGCGAGCTACATCCCGACACCGCCGCCATGTGGCGCGAGCTGGTGCTGCGCGTGCGTAGCGGCGGCGTCGAAGCCTGGCAGGCGTTCGAGACCCCGGCCGGCTACGCAAAGAGCATGCAAAGCGTCGACGTCTGGTTCGACGCCGGCGCCGCCTGGCATAGTGCGGCCGAAGATGGCTGCGGCCAGCCCGACCTGGCAGTCGAGGGCCAGGACCAGACGCGCGGCTGGTTCCTGTCCTCGTTCCTGCTGCACGCCTTCAAAAGCGCGCTGCCACCCTTCAAGAAGGTGATGACACACCGTTTCGTGGTCGATGAAAAGGGCATGAAGTTTTCCAAATCCGACGGCGGCACGCCGGACCACAAGGCGCTGTTCGCCAAATCCGGCGCCGATGTATTCCGCCTGTGGGTGTGCAGCCAGGACGTGGGCGACGAAATGAAGTGGTCCGCCACGTCGCTCAAGCAGGCCACGCAGGACGCCAGGGATTGGCGCAGTTTCCTGCGCTTTTATCTGGCGAACATGGAAGACAATCCGGATGCCGCGCGCCCGGCCAGTCTGCGTGACCTCGACCGCCTGGCGTTGAGAAAACTGCAGGAGGCACGCCGTCAGTGGCAAGCATGCATGGAGGGAGGCCGCTTCTATCAGGCGCTGACCTGCCTGGCGCAATTTCGCCAGTGGGCCAGTGCCGAGTGGTTCGAGCTGTCCAAGCGCACCTTGTACTGCGCAAAAGCCGGCAGCACCGGGCTGGCGAGCGTGCAATGGGCGCTGCGCGAATCGTTCCTGTGGTGCGCACAGATGCTGGCGACGGTGATGCCGTTCGCCTGCGAGGAAGCTTACCTGGCGTGGCCTGCCCATCCTCGTGCGTCGCTGTTTTTGCACCAGTTGGCGGAGCAGGACCATCCGCCCGGCATGGACCCGGCGCTATTGCACACCGAAGCGATGCTGGCCTGGCGCCGTTCGCTGCAACCGCTGGTCGAACGCGCGCGCGGTCTGGCCGATAAGGGCACGCCCGTGTGCCTGGCGTTCGAGGGCGGCCATGACCGGGAGAGCGAAGACCGGCTGCGCGCCCTGTTCCCCGGTTGCTTCGTTCTGCTTGGCGAGAACGCCAGCGCGCTCGACGCGTTTGAAGCCGGGCCGCCCGGCGACGCCGTGCCGGTGCGTGCCGGCAGGCCCGTTGCCGCCTTCCGGCCGCACAGGTGCGATCGCTGCCGGGATTATCTGAGGGGGGCGCTCGATCACCATGGGCTGTGCCACCAGTGCGCCGCCGAGGTAACGCGCTAGACACGGCCGCCGTTGCGCGCTGCCGGCTAAACATGTTCGTCAATACACAACGTTGTTGAACAGCGGCGCGCGCAGGGCTACCCTTTGTGCTCGATCACATTTGTATCAACGATCATCAGTGCCTGGGGCAAGCAGGTCGTCGCCGGCCCGGCCGACCTGAGCTGGAGGGAGTCGATCAGGAGCGACGGTGATGGCCCGGCCGGCGTCACCAGTCCCAACAACATCCGGACCGGCGAGTATGACCACGCCAATGAGCACAAGCGCAAGGTGTACAGCCATCCGGACGTGATCACGCTGGACAAGCTGCCGCGCTTCTGAGAATCAGACCATGTCGGTGGCGTCGAGGAAGGCCTGGACCATCGCTTCGAGGCCGACGCGATCCTCTTCGCTGAAGCGGTCCGGCAGCGGGCTATCGATGTCGAACACGCCGTACAGCTGGCCGTCCTTGAGCAGCGGGATGACGATTTCGGCGTTCGAGGCGCTGTCGCAGGCGATGTGGCCCGCGAACGCGTGCACGTCGGCGACCACGATGGTGCGGCGCTCCTGTGCGCAGGTGCCGCATACGCCCCGTCCCAGGGGAATGCGCGCGCATGCGACCTTGCCCTGGAACGGGCCGACCAGCAGTTCCTGGGCGCCGTCCTTTTTGCCCGGACGGAGCAGGTAGAAACCGGCCCAGTTCAGGTCCGGGATGGTGGAATAGACCAAGGCGGCGAATTGCGACGCGTTCGCGGTCAGGTCGCGCTCGCCGTCGAGAATGCTGCTCACTTGACGCGCGAGAAGAGAATAGTCACCTGTGCTGCTGGAAATGTCGGGGTGCATACGGCTGGCTGTTTGTCTGGTTAATGTGAAAAAGAAAGCGATGGATTGCGGGCGGCTGCATTGTAACGCGTGTCGCCAGGGATACTGTATCGAAGCTTGGGTGGACATGGCGAGGATCGATCAGCGCAAAGCGCTGTTTCAAGGCCTCGCTCCGCTTAGCCGCTTGCTCAAGCAAGGCATCCGCGTGAGGGGCCGATAGAGGCCGAATCTGAAACGGAATGCCTTAACGAACTATTTTTCCAGAATCCCGTATTCTCCCCTCATTGTCGGATGTCTGGCTCTGAGACACGGCACTGTGGGCTGGAATCGCGTACCGTTCGCGCAGTTTTCTCAGTGCCCCTGAGGCTTCGAGATGCTTGATGCCGTTGGCCAGGACGCGCAGCCAGGTCGCGCTGCGGCTGTCTTCGCGCGCGAAGCCGATCGTCAAGGGCAGTGCTTGCTTCAAGCATCCGGCTTGTCTAAGCTGCGCGGTCACACCCAGCTTGTGTGCTTGAAGGCCGACGACGGCTTCGTGCTCGAGCATGACCAAAAAGCGTCCGGCAAGCATTTTTTGCAGATTGGTCGTACCGGCCTTGGCGCCATGGGAAAAGTCGAGCGCATGGCGGTCTGCGCGCCTGGCCACGATATAGGCGTCCATGGCCCCGTCGTCATAACCGTAGTCGGCGATGACGCCGACGGTAATGCCTGCGAGCGAGCGCTGGTCGCGATAGGCCCATTTCGCGTTCGCGCGAGTATAGAAGCAGGCCGTGGAGTAGGCTATGGGTGCGCTCAGGCGCAACCTGTCGTCGACCGGTGGAGCGTAGACGCCTTCGATATCGCCGGTGCGCGTTTCGCGCATGGCCCGGTTCAGCGGCATCAGGATCGGCTCGACCAGATAGCCGGCGGCGCCCATCGCCTGCAACGTGGCATCCACGAGATAGCCTCCGGTGAGTTTTCCGTCCGTCGCACAGACAAACGGACACCAGTCGTCCGACGCCATACGGATCACGTCGCTGGCGGCGGCCGGTACGGGAAGTATCAGCACAGCGACCAGGCTGAAACAGAAGGCGGTGTCGCACACAAATGACATGGTCTCACTTCACTCGGGGATACGGTAAGGATTGCTTCGTGTTGGCGCTGGCGCCGACCAGGTTGGCAGCAAGGCCCGCACCGACTTTTTCTCGCCATGGCTAGCCGACTTCCCCCTGCGGCCAGGTCTGGCCGGACCGCTTCGGCCATCTTGAAAACGCCGACCTCCCGCATCAGCTTACCAGCCTGTTCCTGGGCGGCGCAAGCTTTGCGCGAAACCGGAAAGCTATCCAACAACGGCATGCTGCGATACTTGCCGCCCACCTTGCGGCTAAATGCCATTCAGAAAAGCGTCGCGCTAGTGCGCCAGGAAAGATTCGCTCGATTAAGTCGCACTTTGAAACTAATCTTGAAATTTCTCTGGTTCGTCGAGCCGCATGAAAAATAGCTTGCGGTTTCATTTTGAAACTAAGTACAATGAAAACATGTCAACTCAATCGAACCTTCCTCAGGAGTCCAGTGTGAATGACGTTATCTGCACCGTCGACACGGTCCTGCTCACGCTTGGCGACGAGGGCTTGGCGGTCGCCCTGCTCAAGCGCGAACGCGAGCCGTACAAGGCTGTCGCCGCCCTGCCCGGCGGCTACATCCACACCGACAAGGACCGCCATGGCTTCGACGCCGCCCTGCGCGTGCTCAAGACCAAAACCGGCATCGACGTTCCCTACCTGGAACAACTGGCCGCCTTTTCCGGTGCGGCGCGCGATCCGCGCGGCTGGTCGCTGTCGCTCGCCTATTACGCGCTGGTGCCGCACGCCGTCATCGCCGCGGCCGGCCATCCGGGCGTGAAGCTGGCTCCCGTCGACCGGCTGCCGCCCCTGCCCTTCGACCACGCCACGATCATTGCGGCGGCGCTCGAACGGCTGCGCAGCAAGAGCCAGTATTCCTCGCTGCCCTGCTTCCTGGTCGGTGAACTGTTCACGCTGCCGCAGTTGCAGCGCGTGTATGAAGCGCTGATGGGCGAACCGCTGAACAAGGTGAGCTTTCGCCGCAAGATGGCCGAACTGGACGTGCTGGAAGCGGCCGAGGGACAGATGGATGCGTCCAGCCCCAGCCGTCCGGCGCAGTTGTACCGGCTGCGCCCGCAATTTCGCGACCGCCCCGGGCTGCTCAAGCGCGGCATTTGACCAATCAAGCATGGAGAACACGATCATGGCCATTATCGACAGGGTGAAGTGGGACGGCGGCCCGAGCCAGCTGGCATGGAAATACCCCTCGCAGGAACTTTCGACGATGACGCAGCTGATCGTCAACGAGTCGCAGGTCGCCTTCGTGGTGCGCGACGGCGTGTACGAAGGGCCGTTCGGCGCCGGCCGCCACACACTCTCGACCGGCAACATCCCCTTGCTGCGCAAGCTGGTGGGCCTGCCGTTCGGCGGCCAGTCGCCGTTTTCGGCCGAAGTCTGGTTCGTGAACCTGGCCACCACGCTCGACGTACGCTGGGGCACGCCGGACCCGATCCAGCTGCAAGACCCGAAATTCGGCATCATGGTGCCGGTACGCGCCTTCGGCCAGTACGCCATCGAAGTGGCCGATCCGAAGCTGTTTTTGATGAAACTGGTCGGCACCGCGCGCAGCATGGATGCGGCCACCCTGGCCGAGTACTTCCGCGCCATGAGCACCACGCGCATCAAGAGCGCGATTGCCGGCGCGATCAGCGCCAGCGGCGTGTCGGTGCTGGAGATCTCGTCCCGGCTCGATGCACTGTCGGCCACCATCGGCAAGGCGCTGGCCGGCGAGGTTGCGCAGTACGGCGTGGCGCTGACGCAGTTCAGCATTGAATCGATCAACGTGCCCGAGACCGACAGCGCGGTCCAGAAACTCAAGGCGGCCCTGGCGCGGCGCGCCGAAATGAACATCATCGGCTTCGACTACCAGGAACAACGCCGTTTCGACGTACTGCAAGCGGCCGCGCGCAATGAAGGCAGCGCCGGGACGGTGCTCGGCGCCGGCATGGGCGTCGCCCTGGGCAGCACGCTGGGCGCGAGCGTCGGGAAGATGGCGGGATCGATCGTGCCCGATGCGCCGGCCCAGCGCATGGCACTGCTGCGCGACCTGGCGGCACTGCGCGAGCAGAACATCCTGACCGACGCCGAGTTCGACGCCGAGAAAAAACGCATCCTGGCATGACGTCGACATGACTCCGCTCACCCTGCTTTGTCCTCAGTGCGGCAGCCCGCTGCCCCGGCAAGCGCTGTGGCGCATCGTCACCTGCACGTATTGCGGGGCGGACGTCACGCGCAGCGAAGACCTGGTGCGCGCCGCCGATTTTCATGAAGCCTACCTGCGTTCGCGAGCCGGCGACAGCGCGGCGGACATCGCCTGCGGCGGCCAGTGCTACAAGACCATCGCCCACCTGGGCGCCGGCGGCAGCGCAAGCCTGGCGCTGGCCGAACGCAGCGGCGCCATGCCACGGCGCGTGGTGCTGAAAATCGCCCACGCCGGTGCGCCCGCCGGCCAGCTGGCGCGCGAAAAAGCGATTCTCGACCAGTTGCAGGCGGACGACGTGCCCGGCGCCGCCTATTTCACCCAGCGCCTGCCGCAAGCGGTGGCCGTGGGCAGCAGCGCCAGCCCGGATGGCCAGCAGCGCGAGGTGCTGGTGCTGCGCCACCCCACGGGATTCTGGGGCAGCCTGGCCGACGTGCGGCTTGCGTATGGCCGCGCGATCGATGCCCGCCACGCGGTGTGGATGTGGCGCCGCGTGCTCGAAGTGCTGGCCTATGTCCATGCGGGCGGCTGGAGCCACGGCCGCCTGGCGCCCGAGCATCTGCTGGTGCATCCGGCCGATCACGGCGTGTTGATCATCGGCTGGTCCGGCGCGCGCCGCAGCCGGCACGATGGCGGCGCTCAAGGGCGCGACCTGATGCAACTGGCCTGGGCGATGCGCACCATGCTGGCCGATGCACCCGGCGAGCCGGCCATCTCGCGTGCCACCCCGCCACCGCTGGCGCGCCTGCTGGAACGCGCCAGCCTCGATCGCGCCTGGTGCGCGGCGCTGGGCGCGGAAGGCATGCGCCAGGCGGTCGGCCGCGCAGCGAAAGAGGCGTTCGGTCCGGCCAGATTCATCGACTTCAATCCCACCCCGTCCAACTAGACAAACAAAGGAACTATCATGGGTCAAGGTAATTACTCCCACGCTGCCCACGCAGCACTGGTCGCCGACCGCGCGTCGGCATCCCGCAGCGAAGTGTTCACCCAGCGCGGTTGCCACCCGCTGATGAACCCCAAGGGCTTGAAAATCCGCGAATCGCGCGACAGCGACGACCATCCCAATTCGCTGGGCATCGTGTTCGCTCTCGACGTCACCGGGTCGATGGGCGATATTCCGCAAAGCCTGGCCACCAAAGAGCTGCCAACCTTCATGTCCCTGCTCAACGCGGTCGGCGTCGCCGATCCGCAACTGCTGTTCATGGCCATCGGCGACGCCACGTCCGACCATGCGCCGCTGCAGGTCGGCCAGTTCGAATCGACCGCGGAGCTGATGGACCAGTGGCTCACGTGGAGTTACCTGGAAGGCGGCGGTGGCGGCAGCGGCGAAGAGAGCTACGAGCTGGCCTTTTACATGGTGGCGCAGCATACCGACATGGATTGCTGGGTCAAGCGGCGCAAGAAGGGCTACCTGTTCATCACGGGCGACGAGCTGCCTTACCCGGCGGTCTCGCGCCACCAGATCGGCAGCCTGGTGGGCGACACGCTGGATGCGGACGTGCCGATTGCCGAAGCCATCGCGGCGGCCGCCGAAACGTATCACGTGTTTTTCCTGATTCCTGACCTGGGGCGGCGCGGCCGCTGCGAAAAGCGCTGGCGCGACCTGCTGGGCGACCATGTCATTTGCATGGAGGAGCCGGGCGATGCCTGTGCGGTGGCGGCCGCCATCGTCGGCCTGACCGAGCGCGCCATTCCCGACATGGATGCGCTGGTGGCTACACTGGGCGCCAATGCCATCGCGCCGCAGCGCGTGTCGGCCATCGTGCGCGCCCTGCGTCCGTATGCCGACCTGCTCGATCCGAATGCGGCCGCGCGCGTACACGTTACCGCAGCGGGCACGCCGGCAGTTCCGTCGGCGTGGTGGAAGCGCATGTTCGCGTAAGGATGGCCATGTCTTCGACCCGTCTGGTATCCCTGCTGGGGCTTGGCTTTGGCGATTGCGGCAAGGGCTTGTTCACCGATTACCTGTGCCGGCAGTGGGGCGCGCATACGGTGGTGCGCTTTAACGGCGGCGCCCAGGCCGGCCACAATGTGGTGCTGCCCGACGGCCGCCATCATACCTTCGCACAGTTCGGCGCGGGCAGCTTCGTGCCGGGCGTGGCTACCTTGCTGGCCTTCCCGGTGATCGTGCATCCGACCGCGCTGCTGGTGGAAGACGCCTACCTGCGCCGCGCCGGGGTCGATGATGCCCTTGCGCGCATCCTGATCGATGGCCGCTGCCGCGTCACCACGCCGTTTCACCAGGCGGCGGGACGCATGCGCGAGTTGCAGCGCGGGGTTGCGGCGCATGGCAGCTGCGGGGTCGGCGTGGGCGAGACGGCCGGCCATGGCATCGACCATCCGGACCAGATCCTGCGTTATGCGGACCTGGTGCGGCCGGCGGTGGCGCTGGCAAAGCTGGAACCGATGCGCCGCACGCTGCGCGCCGCTTTCGGGCCGCGTTGCGCGGAGCCGGCCAGGCAGGATGCCTACGCCGCCGAACTGGCGCTACTGGACGACGCCAGCATGGCCGCGCGCTGGCTCGAGCGCGTGGCGGAGCTGACGCGCCAGGTGCCGCCGGCCTCGCATGCGCAGGTAGCGCAGCGGCTGCACCTGCCGGGCTGCGTGCTGTTCGAGGGTGCGCAGGGCGTGCTGCTCGATGAGTGGCGTGGCTTTCACCCGCATACGACGTGGAGCAGCATCCATCCGGCGTCGGTGCAGGCGGTGGCCACTGACGCTGGCCAGCATGCGCGCATCGAACACCTGGGCATCCTGCGTTCGTACATGACGCGCCACGGCAACGGGCCGCTGCCCACGCACGACGCGCGGCTCGATCACCTGCCCGAGCCGCACAATGCGTCCGACGGCTGGCAAGGGCGCTTCCGGCGCGGCCACCCCGATGCGCTGCTGCTGCGCTACGCGCTACAGGTGGCGGGGCCGCTCGACGGCTTGCTGGTCAGTCATCTCGACGTATTCAAGCGCGAACGCGCGCTGCGCTGGTGCAGCGGCTACGAGGCCGATGCGGTAGCCGATGGTTTGTGTGTGCGCGACCCGGATTCGGGGCGAATCAGCGCGATCCTGCCCGGCGCCGCGCACGATCTGGCGCACCAGGAGCGGCTGGGACACTTGCTGGCGCGCGCCACCCCGCACTATGCGGGCGAGCCCGTGGCCGATGCCGCGTCGTTCGTGGCGCAGTTGGAAGCGCTGACCGGATTGCCGGTCCTGCTGGGATCGCATGGACCAACACACGCGACGGTCAGCAAGCCAGACCTGTTGGGGGCGTCTCAGAAAACGGAAAAAATCGTACGCTAAGCTGGGTCGCCTCAGAAGCCAGATCATCCAAGGCACGGACGATTTTTCGGAAACTGGACAAGCCGAATGGCACCATGCCCAAGTAGGTGCGCAATTCAAGCAGATGCTCGCGCCGGGTTTCCTCGCGCCCGGCATACTGTGGCCAACACGCAGGATCGATGCGAATTTGATGAGCGACCCACTGTACGAATGACGAGGGCAGGACCGCATCGACCGGCAAGCCATAGCCGGGGTAGCGTAGCAGGCAAAGTTGCACCGCGAAACCCAGGCGGTTGGCATCGCCACGACGCTGACGAATCAGCGCCAGATCGGATTCGTTGAATGTGTCGTGCCGGATTAGGTGATCTTGCGTATCCGGCAACGTCAGTAGGCTTTCCCGCTCTGCGGCGGACAGAATGGAACGACGAGGCATGTCGACTCTCGAAGAAGTGGAAATGCCCGCACACGATTCCCATGGCGTATACATGGTGCGTAAATGTATTGCATAATGATTGTCATTGGCAACAGGTTTGTGCTGAACGAACCGTATCGAGGAGCAAGCTGGTGGAACCGCAAGACATACAAGCTGCAGCCGCAACAACCGGTCTGGCCGGCGACATTCGCGTCTTGATCGGCGAAGCGCGGGCCGGACTGGCCGCCACGGTCAATTCGGCCTTAACCATGCTTTACTGGCGCATTGGCCGACGCATATGTGCCGAGGTGCTCCAAGGGGAGCGGGCCGGCTACGGCGAACAGATCGTCGCTTCGCTAGCGCGACAATTAGAAGTCGAACACGGGCGCGGCTTCGGCGCCAAGAACCTGCGCCACATGCTGCGCTTTGGCGAGGTGTTCGAGACCGAGGAGATTGTCTACGCGCTGAGTAGACAATTGAGCTGGACCCATTTGCGTAGCCTAATTTACATCGACGATCCCCTCAAGCGGGAGTTCTACCTGGAGATGTGTCGCGACGAGGGCTGGAGCACGCGCACCTTGCAGGGCCGGCTCGACTCCATGCTGTTCGAGCGCACGGCGCTTTCGCGCAAGCCCGACGAATTGCTGACGAACGAACTGGCGACCCTGCGCGATCAGGGGGTACTTGGCCCGAACCTCGTGCTGAAGGATCCCTACGTGCTGGACTTCCTGGGGCTGCGCGATCGCTACCTTGAGAAAGATCTCGAAGACGCCATTCTGCGTGAATTGGAAAATTTCCTGTTGGAGCTGGGGAGTGGTTTCAGCTTTGTCGCCCGCCAAAAACGGCTACAAATTGACAACAACGATTTTTACATTGACCTGCTGTTCTACAACCGCCGCTTGCGGCGCCTGGTCGCCATCGAACTCAAGCTCGGCGAATTCAAGGCGGCCGACAAGGGCCAGATGGAGCTCTACCTGCGCTGGCTGGCCAAACATGAACAAGAGCCGGGCGAAGCGCCGCCACTGGGCATTATTCTTTGCACGGGCAAGAACCGTGAACAGATAGAACTGCTGGAACTTGACCAAAGCGGCATTCACGTCGCCGAGTACCTGACCGGCTTGCCGTCCCGGCAACTGCTGGAGCAAAAGCTGCATGAAGCGGTGGCGTTGTCGAGGGCGCGGCTGGAGAATCGGCCCGGCCCGGATCGGCCCGGACCGGCCGCAACCGAAGTCAAGTAAGAAAGGACTGCTCCATGCGAATCGGATATGCCCGCGTCTCCGCCCAGGACCAGGACAACACGGCACAGATCGCGGCGTTGAACGCGGCGGGATGCGGACGGATATTCGAGGAGAAGGCGTCGGCGGGCCGCTGGGATCGCCCCGAACTGAGCCGCCTGCTCGATCAGTTGCGCAAGGACGACGTGCTGGTCGTTTGGAAGCTCGACCGCCTATCACGCTCGCTCAAGGACGTGCTGACTCTCATGGAGACGGTGGAAAAGACAGGCGCGGGATTCCTCAGCCTGACCGAAGCCGTCGACACCACCTCGCCGGCCGGACGCATGATGATGCAGATCGTGGGATCGTTCGCCGAGTTCGAACGCGCCATGCTGCGCGAGCGCACCCGCAGCGGCTTGTTGGCCGCCCGCGGAGAAGGCCGCATCGGCGGCCGTCGCCCCAAGCTCACGGCGCGACAACAAAAGGAAATTGTCCACTTGGTCGATTCCGGTCAGAAAACGGCCGCCGAATCGGCGCGCCTGTTTAATGTCCATCCGTCTACGGTGGCGCGACTGCTGGCCCGCAACAAACTCACAAATTAGCTGAGCAACCCGGAAAAAACCTTAGCGTACGATTTTTCCCGTTTCCCCTGTTCTCCCCTTTTAGAACGCACCAACAAGCAGAACAACCAGGATTGAAAAAAGTGACAAATATCGACGACGACACGCCCATCATCTATTCCCCTCTGAATCGGACAGTAAGCCGTAACGGAAGGAGTGTCGAGGTGGAAATCTATCGCGCAGAGAATGAGGATTGGATACTCGAGGTAGTCGACGAGCACGGTAACTCGACCGTTTGGGATGATCTATTCCCGACCGACCAGGGGGCGCTGGACGAGGCCATGCGCACCATTGATGAACAGGGCATCGACGCGGTGATCGGCCCGCCGCCCGGCAAGGACAAGCGCAACCCAACCATGCACGGCTTGTCCGATCCCGAACTTTGCGAGCTTGATGATTTTCTTGGCGACGAATCGATAGAATCGACGTCGATGGATCTCGCGATGCTCGACGGCTACCTTGCCGCGATCGCCATCGGTCCCGGGCTGATTCCCCCGTCCGCATGGTTGCCATGGGTATGGGACCATGTCGATGGCCGGGCCGAGCCCGTGTTCGACAACTCGCATGCGAACCGCGTCCTCTCGTTGCTGATGCGGCATTACAACGCGGTCGTCGAGGCTTTCAACACCGACCCGGCCGGTTTCGAGCCCATGTACATGCGCGGCGCAGACTACGGCGCCGCCGAATGGTCAGATGGTTTCCTCTGCGGTTTCCAGTTCGACGAGCGCGCGTGGAGCCTGCTCGCCGTCGGACAACCGACCTGGTTCGCGCCATTCATGCGTTTGGGGACCGAAGACGGCATTGCGATCACCGACAAGCAAGGCGATGCTGCCCGATGGATCGGTGCCATAGTGCCGTCGTTGGTCGAGATCGCAGCCTATTGGAAATCGAGGCGAGCGATGCCCGGCCACGCGCCCATGCGGGCGATGCCCATCGTCCGGGCGACACCGAAGGTCGGGCGCAACGATCCTTGTCCTTGTGGCAGCGGTAAGAAAGTCAAAAAATGCTGTGGCGGTACGCCGACGGCGCCATCAACACTGCACTGAGGAGGGAGCAGCATGTCTGAAATCGTCTGTGAAGATTGCGGCCAGAAATGGCCGCCGATTCGGCACGCCTGTTCAATGTTCATCCGTCCACGGTGGCGCGACTGCTGGCGCGCAGCAGGCTGAAAAAATAGCTGCGCGGCTTGGCGTACGATTTTTTCCGTTTTCTGAGACGCCCCCCTGTTGCTTTAAACGCAGGGTTTGTGTTGCATTAATAGATTCATTTGTTGAAATAAAGTTAATTTGCTTGTATTGTTGAAAACACAAACCCGTGGTTTGGGCTAAACCTTCAAGCAAAGGCGCCAATCTTGTCTACCAACCTACCCGAAGTGAGGCCGGCGATGTTTGCCGTTCCAATGATGCGGCTGTGGAGGAGCTTGAACGGTTGGCGACAGCTCTCGGTCGGCCCGGTTTCCCTCTTCTACCGTTTCGGCCGCAGCGTGCCGGTATCGAATAACCGGCGCCGTCAGCATCAGCGCGTGAAGCTCGATCGGGGCACGCCGGTGCCGCCGGCGAGCGCCGCCTCCCCTCTGCGCGACTATGACAGCGAACGCGATGCGTCGACCGAAACGGCGCTGATCGTCGGCGTCGGCCCCGGGTATGGTTTTGAACTGGCGCGGCGCTTCGCGGCATCCGGCATGCGGGTGGCGCTGGCGTCGCGCAACGCCGAGCGGCTCGACGACCTGGTGGATGAATTGAGCGCTGCGGGCGGACAGGTGAACGCCTATGGCTGCGACGCCACCGACGAACGTTCGGTCGCCGCCTTGCTCGCCACGGTTACCGCCGAACTGGGCGCACCGCACCTGGTGGTCTATGCGGTGCAGGGTTTTTGCCCCGGAACGGTGCTCGACACCGAAGTGCCGGCGTTCGAAGAGAGCTGGCGCCAGAACTGCCTGGGCGGCTTTATCGTGGCGCGCGCCGCGGCCCGGATGATGGTGCCGTTAGGCCGGGGCAGCATTATCCTCACCGGTTCGACGTCGTCGCTGATCGGGCGTGAAGATCACCTCAATCTGGCGGTCGGCAAATTCGGACTGCGGGCGCTGGCCCAGGTGCTGGCGCGCGAGGTGTGGCCGTCGGGGATCCACGTGGCGCACGTGGTGATCGATGCGGACGTGAAGGATTCGGATATTTTTGAGGCCGGCTATACCCAGGCCGAGCCACGGCACCTGGCCGATGCGGTGTTCGGCCTGCACCGCCAGCCGCGCACGGCGTGGACCAGCGAAATGGACTTCCGTCCGTGGAACGAGAAGTTCTGGCAGCATTGCTGACCTGGCATTCACGGCCCGTCGCATCCCCTGCCTGGGCGGGGGTGACGGGCCATCCGCCTATACGCTGACGCCGAACGAGGACGCCAAGGGGCCCAGGCCGCCATTGAAGCCCTGGCCGACCGCGCGAAATTTCCAGTCGCCGGCATGGCGGTAGACTTCGCCGAAAATCATGGCAGCTTCGGTCGAGCCGTCTTCGGACAGATCGAAACGCGCGATTTCGGTGTTGTCGGCCGCATTGATGCAGCGTACGAACGCATTCGATACCATGCCGAAGTTCTGCTTGCGCGCGAGCGCTTCGTGGATGGTGACGCACACCGAAATCTTGTCGATGTCGGCAGGTACGCGGCTCAAGTCGACGGTGATGCTTTCGTCGTCGCCATCACCGGCGCCGGTCCGGTTGTCGCCCGAATGCGTCACGCTGCCATCGACGGATTTGAGGTTGTTATAGAAGATCATGTCGGTGTCGGCGCGGACTTTGCCGTCGGCCTTCAACAAGAACACCGAGCCGTCGAGGTCGAACTCGACGCCGCTGGTGGACCGGGCGTCCCAACCCAGGCCGATTACCATTTTCGTCAGGCCGGGCGCTTCCTTGCTCAGGTTGACGTTGCCACCCTTGGTCAGACTGATTGCCATCTTGAATTCTCCTGTTTTAATGACTGCACAAGCCCTCATTATAGGGGCTGCGCGCGCGCGGGGCTGAAGGCGGCCTTAAAAAATGGCGCCTGTTTCACTGCGCTTTCAGGTAGTCGAGCAGGTCGAGGCGATCTTCCCTGGTCAGCGGGGGTACGGTTTTGTCGCCCTTGACGGCGGCGACCGAGCCGTATTCGTGACCGGCGTTGCTGTTTCCCGGCAGCCGGGTGTCGAAGGTGAAGCCGTCGTAGCCGCCGCTGCGGAGGCCAACCTTGACGGGATCGAATTCGCGCGATCCGACCTGGAATGTGGCGGGGCGGCATTCGGCCTGCTTGTCGCCCGGCTGTTCGAGCGCCATGAAGAAGTCGTAAGGCAGCAGGTTCGAGCCCTGCGTGGTGGTGTAGAACCACAGGCTGTCTTGCGGCTGCCAGTTTTGCTCGAGGTAGGCCACCTTGGTGAAACTGTCGCCGAACGCGTCCTGGGCAACGGTGGCGGCGCCGCGGCCGGGGTCGGAATCCGACGCCTCCTGGTGGTGCAATAGCGACAGTACCAGCGGCGGCACGGCGAACACCAGCAGCAGGACGAGCACGAGGGCAAGCAGCCAGTGCCTGAATATGCGGCGAACCATGGTCAAGTACCTCCCGAGGGTGGGCTTGCGTCCAAAAAACAGCGCATTTCATGGCACGCCCGGCCGGGGGCCGGCACAATACTATCTAAACGACCAGCTCGCAGAAAACCGGGCTTTATGCACACGCCTCAGCACGAGGCATGACGATGGCGCTTGCACCGGTGAGGCCGGGTGTAGGCTTGTCATCTATTTCTGGCGATGATTCGACCTGAGCAGGGTACCGGCGGCGTTGTCCTCGAAGCGGCCGGCCTCTTCTATATAGCCTTGCACGGTGCCATCGTGGCGCCAGCCGCCCTGCCGTTTGATATCGCGGAAATTGGCGCCGGCGCGGTGCGCGCTGGTGGCCATGCCGCGCCGCAGGCTGTGGCTGGACAGGTCGGGAACGTAGTCGAGTCCGGCCAGCCGCGCGCATTGCTCAAGGATGGTGTTGACGCTGCCTTCGTGCAGGGAGGCGGCCGACACCTCGCCCCATTTGCTGATCGGGCGGAACACCGGGCCGCTGGCGATGCCGGCGGCATCGAGCCAGGTGCGCAGCGCCGTGGCCGGGCAGCAGGCGCCGTCGCCGTAAGGAATCGCCTTGACGATGCCCTCCCCCGTCTGGTCGGTTTTCGAACGCGGCAGGGTGATGGTCATGCCTTCCGTTTGCAGGCCGATGTGGCTCACGTCAATGGCCACGAGCTCGCTGCGGCGCAATCCTCCGAAAAATCCGATCTGCAGCAAGGCGCTGTCGCGCGCCGCTTTCAGCGTGCCCAGGCGCGCGAGTTCCCCGACGATCCGTTCCAGGTCTTCCACCGGCAGTGCCTTGGCCTTCTTTTTCGGTTTGCCGTTGGTGCGGGTGATGCCGGCCAGGGTCTTGCGGACGGTCGGCGTGGACGCCGGATCGGCAAAGCCCTGATGTACGTGCCACTGCGACAGCGCAGTAAGTCGTAGTGCCAGCGTGCGCGGGTTGAGCGAGGCGGAAAATGCCAGCAGGTAGCGGATCATGGCCGGCTCGTCGGCCGGCAGCACCCCGCCCCAGGACAGGTAATGCTGGATGGCCGAGCGGTAAGTGCGGCGCGTGTTGTCCGAGGTGGCGGCGGCGAGGAAGGCACGGTGCTGCGCGCTCAGCTCGGCATCGAGGGGCGTAATGGCGTTACGCGGGGGCGCCAGACCGGCGGCGGGCGCTACAGGAACGGGCAGGATGGTATCGGGCATGGCGGGTCGCGGGAAAACGCGATTTGTAACGGGTATTACGCAGCATATCACGGCGGGAAGACGGATAACTCACGATAACATCTCTTATCGCGATCAACAAAAACGCTGTTTAAGGATGCGTCTTAACGTAATATAAGGTAATATTACGTAACACGTAATATGTTACCTTATTCAGGAATCCCCCAATGGCACGTGCCGGCATCCTCTATTCCCACGTTGCAGCCGCCGCTGCCGGTCTCGCTGCCGATAACAAGAACCCCACCGTGGACACCGTTCGTGAAGCGCTTGGCGGCACCGGCAGTAAAAGCACGATCGCGCCCATGCTCAAGCGTTGGAAGGAAGAACACCAGCAGGCGCCCGCCCCCGCCACGCCCGGCGTGCCGCCGAGCCTGTTGCAAGCGGTCAAGGGGGTGTATGAGTCGATCAAAACGGATTTCCAGCAGAATCTGGACGTGGAAAAGCTCGCCCACGCGGCTGGGCTTGAACAGCTCGCCGATGAGTTGCAACAGTCGCGCGCGGAACGGGCCGTGCTGGAACAGCGGGTGAAGGCGCTCGAAACCGAGCTCGATGGCGCAACCACCACCCTCGCGCAGGCCCATCAGGCGAACCACCTGCTGACGGTCGACCTTGCCGGCGCCCGCAGCGAACAGGCTGGCCTGCAGCAGCGCCTCGCCGACCGCGCCTCGGAAGTCGTCTCGCTCAACGCCCAGCTGACGCAGGCGCGCGCCCAGTTCGACCATTACCACGCGGCCACCGCCGCCCAGCGCGCCGAGGAACGCCAGGGTTTCGAGCAGCGCGCCGCCCTGGTCGACCGGGAATTGGTGACCTTGCGCCAGCAATTGCTGCATCACAAGGGCCAGGCCGCGCAGCTTGGCGGCCAGCTCTCCCAAGCCGGAACCGAGAATGCACGCCTGCACCAAGCCGCCGAGGCCGCACACAGCGAGGCCGCGCGCGCACGCACCGAATCCGAACGGGCCGCGTTCCAGGTGGCGGCGCTGTCCGCCCAGCTCGACAAGTTGCAAACCCGGCACGATGCCATGCAGGCCGAACTGAGCGACAGCAAGATCGCTTTGGCGGTACGGGCGCGCGAGTCGGAAATCGCCGCCTCGCGCCTGGCCATCGCCGACAGCGCGGCACACGCCGGCGCCCAGGAAAAACAGGCGTTGATGCGTCAACTGACCGTGCTGGAAACCGAGTTGCGCCAGGAGCGGGCGTTGAAGGTACAGTGGAACGGAAAATCGGATTAAGCCGCTGCGTCACTCTCAGGTATTGATAGAGGAACTCGCGACTGAGGCCGAACTCCCGCGCAAGCGCAGCTTTCCGCTCGCCGGCACCAGCGCGGCGACGCAGCTCGACAACCTGGTCGTTCACTAGCGCTTTCTTGCGACCTCAGTAAGCGCCGCGCCGCCTGGCCAGTGCGATTCCTTCAAATGATCGTGGCCCCGGGTTGGCGGTACGCCGACCCGGGCGCCAGGGCGGACGGCGCCGCCCTTACCCGGTATGCGGCGCGCTCAATGAGTTGCCGTCAAAACCCCACGCTCAGGCCAAGCTCGACCGAGCGCCCGTGACCCGGCAATGGCTGCAAAGCGCCGGCGGCACGCAGCCCCGACAAATACACACCGCCCAGCGGCTCGGCGTACGCCTTGTCGAGCAGATTGCTCACGGCGGCCGTCAACTGCACGTTTTTGCGCATCTGGTAGCTGGTGCGGGCGCCCAGCAGCGCATAGCCGGCGGTTTCCGGTTCCAGGCGGCGGGCATCGATCCGCTCCTTGCGGGCCACCAGCTTGCTCTCCACCCGGCTGTTCCAGGCGCCATTGCTGTGTTCGAGCGTCAGCAAGGCGTTGAACGGCATGATGTGGTACAGGTCGCCGCCGTCCGCGCGCTTGCCGCGCGTATAAGCCGCGTTCCCGCCGAATTTCACTGATCCCAAGCTGCCGCTGCTGGCCAGCGGCATGCTCCACGACAGATTGGCCCCGTACAGTCTGGCGTCATGATTGGCGAAGCGCAGCAGCGCGCGCCGCGCGTTTGCGACCCGGTAGGGCGTGAACTGACCCACCACATCGACGTCGATGTAATCCTGCACCCGGTTGTAATACGGATTGAGCTTCACGAACCAGCTGGACGGCCCGCCGGCGCCGCGCCAGTGCGCGGTAAATCCCAGCGTGGTGGCCGTTTCCGGCTTCAGGTCGACCTTGCCCACATAGCCATTGCCGTCGCCAAACCAGTTGGTCATCGTCATCGCCATCGTGCCCCGGCCCCAGGAATAGCGCTCGTACAGATTGGGCGAACGCGTCTTGCGCGCCGCCGCCAGTTCGTAGGTGCTGCCCGCGTCGGCCTCGAAGCGCGCCAGTGCGGTCAGGTCCAGATTGCGGTCGCGCTGGCTGCGTCCGGCCGCGTTGAAGGCGGCTGCGGCGGCGGCATCGGCCGCATTCATCATGTTCTGGGCATACGGCTGGACCACGCCGGCGTCCATGCGCACCGATTCCCAGCGCGCGCCCAACAGCGAAGTCCAGCGCGCGTCATGCCGGGTTTCGGCCTCGCCGAACAGCGCGACGCGGTCGCGCCGGCCATCGTTGATATTGATATAGGTGTTCGGACCCATCATCATCGAG
Source organism: Massilia frigida (assembly GCF_011682175.1). GTDB lineage: Bacteria > Pseudomonadota > Gammaproteobacteria > Burkholderiales > Burkholderiaceae_D > Telluria_A > Telluria_A frigida. Next base: position 23,487 of record NZ_WHJG01000050.1, on the reverse strand, counting down.
CCCGCCACGGCCGGCCAGAAATCGTCCAGCCGGAACCGGTGGAACTCCTGGCCCAAGCGCAGCGTGCTGGCATCGCTCAAGGGCAGCGTGGCTTGCAGCGCGTAGCCGGCGTTGCGGCCCTGCGTCAGCATCGGCATGTTGCCGGGCCGCTCAGGCGAGAAGAAACCCATCTCGTGGTCGGTGCTTTGCCAGTAGGCGCTGGCGTCGAGTTCACCCCAGCCGAACTTGCCGGCATAGCCCGCGTTCGCGAACTTGCCGTCGTTGCCCGTCATGTCCATGAACTGGTTGGGAAAACCCTGGTAGGGAATGCGCTGGGTGCCGACACGCATTGTCAGCTGCTGGTTCTGCTCGCGCAAGGCCAGCACGGCCGACTGGTTGATGCTCTCGTACAGGCTGCCCGCCACGCGCCTGCCGTCGCCATCCTCGTAGCTATGAGCGTGCGAATACGCCGCGTTGTAGCCGAAACTCATGCTGTCGCTGGCGACCGTGGCCGACACCCCCGCGTTGACCGCCTCGCCGTTGCTGCGCCCGCTCAACACGAGCTTGCCGCCGGTGCGCAGCGCCTCGCCCGCCTTGGCGAACACGGGCGCCGCCGACTTCACGGTGATGGTGCCCCCGATGCTGTCGCCACCGGCGCTGACTGGCGTCACGCCGGCCAGCACCTCGATGCGGCCGACCTGGCTGGACGCAATGTTCGACAGCGGCGCATTCATATGGTTGGCGCAGGCCGAGGTGATTTCCATGCCGTCGATGCGAATCTTGAGGCGGTCGTCGCCCAGGCCATTGACGAACGGCAGGCCGGATACGCCGCCGCCCTGTGCCACGCTGTAACCCGCCGTGGAACTGAGCAACAGCGCCGTGTCGCCGGCGCCGGAGCTACGCGGCTGCAAGCCTTCGCCAATCGCCGAGACGATGACTTTCATGTGCGGCGCGAGTTCCTGTGCGGCGTCGCTCTGGGCGTGCGCGTTCAGGCCAGCGCCGCCGGCGGCGGCCAGACAGACGGACAGATAAAGCGGTTTCATGGTAATTCCCTGATAAGTGATGTGTTGTGAAGTCAAAAACGCTGTTGCAAGGGCAAATCGACGCAGCTGGTCACGATGCTGGCCGCGGCGCGGCCAGCATCGATGCATCCGGCTTGCGGACGACTGCCGTGCGAAATCAGTGCACTGGCTGGGTCAGCGCAATGAGCTGCATCGGAAAGGCCGGCAACGGCGGCAGGCAATACGATGCGAAATAGAAGAACGCCAGCGCGACAAAAGCGGCGGCGTTAAAGCAGCGCAGCGTGCGCAGGAAGATGGCCAGGCTGGCTGGCGCGGCAAAAAACGATGGGTTCATGGAATACTCGTCAAACAGGTTTCAGATGGCCGCGACAAGGCGGCAGCGTGCACCGGCGGACCGGCGGACCGGCGCGCAAGGCTGTAACTGGATGTGTGGCCGCGCGGACGCACGAATGTGCGCCGCAGCGGTCGATCAGACGAGGTGGGGAGGCGCGCGCGGATTGGCCGTGGACCAGGCGTGCAGGGATCCGGGTGCGGTGTAGAAAAGCGGCGGATAAACATCGCGCACGGCATCGAACGCCAGCCTTTCGGGCAGCGCGCCGCTCAAGCCGAGCGAGCCGCCGTGCGTGAGGCAGAAAGCGCAATGCTCCATGCCGTGTTGTGCCGACCCCGGCGTCTTGCTGGCGTCGGCGTCACCGACCTTGACCAGCTTGTAGCCATTGGCGGTACAGATTTCCATCGTGCCGGCGGTGGCGCCGGAAGCGGACATCGCGCGCGCCATTCCGGGCGCCAGCGTACTGAACAGGATGGCCAGCATGGCGATCCAGATGTGCAGTGTTTGTCGCTTTGCAATGTTGATCATGGCAAATATTATAGCCGAAGGAAGGCTTCTCCACGACACCATTTTTGCCGTTCGCGCCTGCTCCCATTCGCAAAATGGCAGGCACTCCATCGGTCATCCACCGACGCGGTACAATCATTGCCCGCACGGCGGCCGGTGGCCGGTGGCATTCATCCCGAAGGAGTCCCATGTCCGACAGCAAACCGACATTTCCATCCACGCGGCGCCAGTTCTGCGCTGGCGGCGTCAGCCTTGCGGCACTCGGTTCGCTGGGTCTCACCGGCTGCGGCGGTGGCGGCGTGGACGACGCCGGCAGCTCCATCAGCGTCACCGAATCGAAGCGCTCGAACGCCATCGCCCCTGCCGCGCCACGCCGCTTCGTCCACCCTGGCCTGCTGCATACCGCCGCCGACTTCGAGCGCATGCGCGCCAAGGTCGCCGCCAACGCCGAGCCATGGACCGGCGGCTGGAAAGCCCTCATCGCCAACGGCCGCTCCCGGCTGAACGCCACGCCGCGTCCCCTGGAAACCGTCATCCGTGGCGGCGCCGGACAAAACTTCGCGCAGCTGTACATCGACATCGCCCGCGCCTACCAGCTCGCGCTGCGCTGGAAAGTCTGCGGCGACACAGCCTATGCCGACCGCGCCATCGCCTTCCTCAACGCCTGGTCATCCACCCTCACCACCATCAGCGGCAACGCCGACCGCTTCCTCGCGGCCGGCATCTACGGCTACCAGTTCGCCAACGCCGCCGAAATCATGCGCACCTACGCCGGATGGGCGCCAGCCGATGTCGCGCGCTTCCAGCACATGATGCTCACCGTGTTCTACCCGCTCAACCATCAGTTCCTGGTCCAGCACAACGGCGCCGAGATCACCAGCTACTGGGCCGCCTGGGATCAGTGCACCCTCGCCTCCATCCTCGCCATCGGCGTGCTGTGCGACCGCGAAGACCTGTACCACGAGGCCCTGAACTATTACATGACGGGTCCCGGCAACGGCGCCAGTTCCCAGGCTGTTTACTACCTCCACCCCGGCCACCTCGGCCAGTGGCAGGAAAGTGGCCGCGACCAGGGCCATGCCACGCTCGGCATCGGCCTGGCCGGCGCGTTCTGCGAAATGGCGTGGAACCAGGGCGACGACATGTACGGCTACGACAACAACCGCTTCCTCGCCGGTGCCGAATACGTCGCCAAATCCAATCTGCGCGATGGCGCCGGCGCCTTTTACCCGGTGCCCTACACGCCCTACCAGAACATCAACGCCTGCCAAAGCGCCTTCTCGTCCGAATCGCAAGGCATCCTGCGTCCCGTGTGGGAAATGGTTCACCAGCACTACGCCAACCGGCGCGGCCTGGCCGCTCCCTGCACCGGCGCGCAAGCACTGCAAACCCGTCCCGAAGGCGATGGCGGCAACGGCGACCAGCTTGGCTTCGGTACCCTGACCTTCACGCGCGAACCCATGGCCGGCAGCGTCCCGAGCGGCCTGTCGGCGCGCCAGACTGCGGGCAAGGTCGTTCTCAGCTGGTGGGGCTGCGCCCAAGCCAGCAGTTACACCGTCAAGCGCGCCACGGCCTTGGGTGGCCCCTACAAAGTCCTGGCCAGCGGCATCGGCGGCCTGCTCAGCTACACCGACACCAGCATGCCCGCCGGCGTCGTTTACTACGTGGTGACAGCGCATATCGCCGGCAAGGAAAGCGCCCCCTCGGTCGCGGCGCGCGTTATCGCGGGACTGGCGCCGCACACCCGGCTGAACATGAACGAAGCATCAGGCACGGTGGCGGCGGACGCCAGCGGCAACGGCCACGCCGGCACTCTGGCCAGGGGCGCCACCTGGACCGCCGGCCGCACCGGCAGCGCGGTCGCCTTCGATGGCGCGGGCGGCCATGTCAGCCTGCCCAACAACCTCGTTGCGGACCTGGCCGACTTCACCGTGGCCACCTGGGTCTACCTGGACGCGGCCACGCCATGGTCGCGCGTGTTCGACTTCGGCAGCGGGCCGGGGCACTACATGATGCTTACGCCGCGCAACAACAAAGGCGTGGTCCGCTTCGGCATCAGCACCAACTTCCCCGCCGGCGAACAAGGCATTTCCGGCAACGCCGCGCTGCCCGTGGGACAGTGGGTCCATGTGGCGGTCACCCTATCGGGCAGTACGGGAATCTTGTACGTCAACGGCGCCGAAGTGGGCCGCAACACGGCCCTGGCGCTGGCGCCCTTCCGCCTGGGACCGACCAGCCAGAACTGGCTAGGCCGCTCGCAGTTCCCCACCGACGCCTCCTTGCACGGCAACATCGACGACTTCCGCCTCTTCCACGGCGCCTTGGGCGCCGCCGAACTGGCCGCCCTGATGCGCGCCTGACCCCAGCATGATTCCACACCACCCGCTCACCAGCGAGCAGATCGACATCTGGCTGGTGTTCTACCAGACCCTCACCGCCCCCGCGCTGCAGGCGGCCATGCTCGAGCTGCTCAACGACGCCGAGCGCCAGCAGCAAATCCGCTTCTACCGTGAGGACGACCGCCTGCGCTACCTGGCCACGCGCGCGCTGGTGCGCACCACGCTCTCGCGCTATGCGCCGGTGGCGCCGGCCGACTGGACCTTCATCCCGAATGAGTACGGCCGCCCCGCCATCGGCAACGCGCACCCCGACGCGCGTTCGCTCAACTTCAACGTCTCGCACACGCGTGGCCTGATCGCGCTGGCCGTCACGCGCGACCGCGTGCTGGGCGTCGACGTTGAAAACCTCGCTACGCGCCAGGTTTCCGGCGACCTCGCCGCGCACTGTTTCGCGCCGGCCGAAGTGGCCGAGCTGGCCACCGTGCCCGAAGAACGGCACCAGGACCGCTTCTTTGAATACTGGACTTTCAAGGAAGCCTACATCAAGGCGCGCGGCATTGGCTTGTCGATCCCGCTCGACCGTTTCAGCTTCCATTTCCCGGACGAGCGCAGCGTCGCCCTTGCCGTCGACCCTGAACTGGGCGACGATGGTGCGCGCTGGCGCTTCTGGCAATTCCGGCCCACGCCCGAGCACCTGCTCGCGCTATGCGCCGAACGCCTCGACGGCGCCGTCCCGCAGCTCACCGTGCGCAGCGTGATTCCGACCGGCGCCGACACGCCTTTCGCGTGGAACCTGCTGAAACGCAGCCCATGACAGCGTCCCCCGACCCGATTGAAGCGCTACGGCGCGAATTCCATGCCGATGACGGCTTCCTGGTCGAGCTGCGCTGTTTCGCCCGCTGGGACAAGGCCGCGTTCGCGCGCCTCATCGCCGTCATGCAGCGTTATCTGGAAAGCGCCGACCACGGCGACCGGCTGGAGCGCTGGATGGCCGAAGGCTTCTGGCTGCACGACGACATGGTCAAGGTACTCTCATCTTCCCCAGGATTTCGCAACCAGCTAGGCCAGGCCTACCTGGATGCCGCATACCAGCGCTTGAGTGAACTGGCCCACTGGTTCTTCATCGGGGAGTCGGCTTATCAGGACAACACCATGCCGCCATTCGACGCCTGATTCAGGCGGCCGCATCCCGGCTTGGAATTTCCAGCCCTTTCGCCACCGCCGGACGCGCCACGAACTGTTCCAGCGCGCGCGTCACATGCGGGAAATCGGCGATACCGACCAGGTCCCCGGCCTCGTAAAACCCGATCAGGTTACGCACCCAAGGGAAGATGGCGATATCCGCGATGGTGTACGTATCGCCCACGATCCAGGTGCGCTGCGCCAGCCGTTCATTGAGCACGCCGAGCAGGCGCTTCGCTTCCGCCACGTAGCGGTCGCGCGGGCGCTTGTCTTCGTAATCCTTGCCCGCGAATTTATGGAAGAAGCCAAGCTGGCCGAACATCGGTCCGACGCCGCCCATCTGGAACATCACCCATTGAATCGTCTCGTAGCGCCCCGCAGCATCGGGCGGCAGGAACTGGCCACTCTTTTCGGCCAGGTAAATCAGGATTGCGCCCGACTCGAACAGCGCCAGCGGTTTGCCGTCCGGGCCATTCGGATCGATGATGGCGGGGATCTTGTTGTTCGGGTTGAGCGACATGAATTCCGGCGTCAGCTGGTCGTTGTGATCGAAGCGCACCAGATGCGGCTCGTAGGCCAGTCCCGTTTCTTCCAGCATGATGGAGACCTTCACGCCGTTCGGCGTCGGCAGCGAATACAGCTGGATGCGCTCGGGGTGCCGGGCGGGCCATTTTTTCGTGATCGGGAAAGTCGTCAGGTCGTTCATAGCTCTATCCTTTAAAGCGTGTCAAAGTGATCTGACAACATAGCAGAAATTTCATGTTTGCTGTTGTCGCGCCCTCCCCGCGCGCCAGGCGATGGCCAGCGCCGCCGCCAGCAGCACGGCGGCGAGCGCGAACGTCCTGCGCATGCCCGCCGCCGCCGCGTCCGGCGGCGCCGTGGCGGCCGCCGAGCCGAACGCAAAAACCGCTCCCATGAGCGCGGCGCCGGTGACCAGCCCCAGATTGCGCGCCAGATTGAGCATGCCCGACACCACGCCGCGCTGGTCGGCGCTGGCATTGGCCATCAGCGCCGTATTGTTCGCCGCCTGGAACAGCGCATAGCCAATGGTGATGACGACCAGCGGCACGACGTAGCCCGGTACGCCGCTCGATGCCGGCAGCAGCGCCAGCGGCAGCGTCCCCGCCAGCATCAACACCAGCCCGGCGATGGTCACGCCCGCAGTGCCGGCGCGGTCCACGATCCGGCCCGCCGGCACGCCGCACAGCGCCGCCACCAGCGGCCCGGCCGACAAGACCAGGCCGATGGCGGCCGGCGCCAGCGCGAGTGCGCGCGACAGATAGAACGGCCCCACGACCAGGGTCGCCATCATCACCGTCGACACCAGCGTCGTCGTACCAAGGCGCGCACCGAACAGCCGGTCGCGCAACAGCGCCAGCGGAATCAGCGGCGACGCGACCCGTGTTTCGGCCAGTACGAACAAGCCGGTTCCCACGGCTGCGGCGAGCAGCAGACCCAGGTTGAGTATCCCAAAGCTGCCGCTGCCCGCCGTCATGGCCAGTGCGTACGCGCCCAGCGTCAGCGCCAGCAGCAGCGTGCCCACATGATCGAACACCGCCTGCCGCCGCACGTCCCCGGGCAGCGTGCGATACGCCAGCACCAGGGCCGCCATCCCCAGCGGAACACTGACGAAGAACAGTGCGCGCCAGCCGGCCGCCGCGATCAGCACGCCGCCGAGCGACGGCCCGAGCGCGGTGCCGATGGCGGACATCGTTCCCAACAGCCCCATCACGCTTCCGGTGCCCGATGCTGACGCGGTTTCGGTGGCGAAGCTCATGGTCAGCGCCATCATTACCGCCGCGCCCAGACCTTGCAACGCGCGCGCGGCAATCAGCCATGGCAGCGCGCCCGCCATCCCGCACAGGGCCGAGGCAAGGGTGTACAGGCCGATGCCGGCCAGCAGGAGCCGGCGCCGTCCCGCGATGTCGCCGAGCCGTCCGACGCCGACAATGAGCGTGGTAATCGCCAGCAGGTAGGCCAGCACGACCCACTGCACCTGCCCGAAGGTGGCGCCGAACGCCTGCGCGAGCGTCGGCAAGCCCACATTGGCGATGCTGGTACCGAGCGACGACAGCAGCATCGACAGCGACAACGCGGCCAGCGTCCAGCGCCGCTGTGCGGACGGCTGCGGGTTCATTGCAGCAGCCACACCGCTTCTGCCGCCGGAAAACGGCCCTTGAAGCCACCGGCCACCCCGGCCCTGGCCAGCAAGGTCAATCCATACGCGTGGCCGTAGCGCTGGGCGACTTCCTCGTCGCTGATGGAAAACGGCGGCCCAGCCATCAACGCCTGCTCGTACTGGTAGCAAACGAGCAGTTGCGGCGCCCGCCCCGCCAGTTGCGTCACGTGGGTGGCGTACGGCCCGCGCATCGATGCCGGCAATGCGACGAACGCTGCGCGGTCGTACACCGCGTCCACCTGGCCGAGCGTCTCGCTATCCAGGCAAAAGATGTCGCCTACAAAGATATCGATGTCTTGCGCGCGGTAGTGAAGCAGTTCTCCCGCCTGGCGCACGTCGGGCGTCAAACCCAGATCGGCAAACAGCTGGTCGACGGCAATCTGGCTCAATTCGGCGCCCGCCACGCGGTAGCCTTTGGAGAGCAGCCAGTGCAGGTCGAGCGATTTTCCGCACAAGGGCACGAACACGCGGCTGCCTGCAACCAGTCCCAGCCGGCCTACATGCGCCACCAGGAGCGGATTGGCCGCGCATTCATGAAACCCGATCTCGTCGATTGCCCACTTGCGATGCCAAAATTCCCTGTCCATATCATTCCTTGTCTGCTGGTGCCGCCCGCCGGCACCCAAACCCAGTCTAGCCGCCCAGCAATCATGGCGGAAGATGCACGGCTTGCACTTTATTGCTGCGTCGAACGCCATACCTCATGAATGCAAATAGTTTTCGACTATCGTTTCGATATTTATAATTGCGTATACATATCGCGGTGATTTCCTTATTGTTTAAACACGCTTACAAAAAAAGGAATCGACATGATGATGACAACCCAACTGCGCACTTCCGGAGAACGTGGCGCAGCAAGCTCGGCAATAGCATTTGCCATCGCCGCGCTGATCTCCCCCTTCACCTCGGCGGCGCCACAACTGACGCGCGACAATGGCGCCCCGCTCGGCGACAACCAGAACTCCCAAACCGCAGGCCAGAACGGCCCCACCCTGCTGCAAGATGTTCACCTTCTGCAAAAACTGCAGCGTTTCGACCGCGAACGCATTCCCGATCGCGTCGTCCACGCGCGCGGCACCGGCGCCCACGGCGTCTTCGTCGCCAGCAGCGATGTGTCGGCGTTGACCCGGGCCAAGGTCTTTACCAAAGGCACCGAAACGCCGGTATTCGTGCGCTTCTCGACGGTTATCCACGGCAATCATTCGCCCGAGACCCTGCGCGATCCACGCGGTTTTGCCACCAAGTTCTACACCGGCGAAGGCAACTGGGATCTGGTCGGCAATAACCTGCCGATCTTCTTCATCCGCGACGCCGTCAAGTTTCCGGACATGGTGCACTCGCTCAAGCCTGCGCCCGAGACCAATGTGCAAGACCCCAACCGTTTCTTCGATTTCTTCTCGCACCAGCCGGAATCGACGCACATGCTGACCCAGGTGTACTCCGACCTCGGCACGCCCAAAGGCTACCGCTTCATGGACGGAAACGGCGTGCACGCTTATAAATTCGTCAACGCCGCTGGCACGGTCAACTATGTCAAATTCCACTGGAAGTCGCTGCAAGGCATCCAGAGCCTGACCGGCCCCGAAGCATCGGCCGTGCAAGGCAAGGATTTCAACCATGCCACCAACGACCTGGTCGACGCCATCAAGCGCAAGGAATTTCCGCGCTGGGAACTGTATGTGCAGGTGCTCAAGCCGGCCGAACTGGGCAAATTCGACTTTGACGCGCTCGACGCGACCAAAATCTGGCCGGGCGTGCCGGAAACCAAGCTCGGCACCATGACCTTGAACCGCAACCCCGCCAATATCTTCCAGGAAACCGAGCAAAGCGCCTTCGCGCCATCGAACCTGGTGCCCGGCATCGAGCCGTCTGAAGACAAGCTGCTGCAAGGCCGCGTGTTCTCGTACGCCGATACCCAGATGTACCGCCTTGGCCCCAACGCCTTGCAATTGCCGATCAACCAGCCGCGCGTGGCGGCAGTCAATCACCACCAGGATGGGGCGATGAATGCCGGCAAGCGCGCCGGCAATGTCAACTACGAGCCGAGCCGCCAGTCGCCGCTGGCGGTCAACCCCGACTTCAAGTCGAGCCAGCTGCCCCTGTCGGGCAGCACGGTACAGCAGCGCATTGCCAAGCCGCAAAACTTCCGCCAGGCGGGCGAGTTCTACCGTTCCTTGCCTGCGCAGCAGCAGAAAAACCTGGTGGCCAACCTTGCCGGCGACCTTGGCCAGGTCAAGGATGAGGAAGTGCGCTACATGATGCTGTCGTACTTCTACAAGGCCGATGCCGCCTACGGAACGGCGCTCGCCGCCGCGCTGGGCGACAAGGTTGCGCAAGTCGCGTCGCGCGCCGCGGCCCTGGCCGACTGATGAGAATGCGGCCGCCTGCGGGCGGCCGCATGGGAGACTGCCATGACATACCTGATGACAATTGCCGCGCTCGCCATGGCGCAACTGGTGCACGCGGCGCCACCCGAGCCGGCGCGCCTGGCCGAACAGCTCAAGGGCTACTACTTCGACGCGGCCCGGCGTGGCGATGTGGCCATGCTCAAGGAATTCACCAGCGCGGCCTACGATCTGGACACGCGCGACGAGAAAGGCTACACGGCGCTGATCCTGGCCGCCTACCACGGCCAGGGGGCGGCGGTGGACCTGCTCATTGGCGCCGGTGCCGACCCGTGCGCGGGCGACAAGCGCGGCAACACGGCTTTGATGGGGGCGATATTCAAAGGCGAGCTGCGCATTGCGCGGCGGCTGGCCGATACCGCGTGCCAGCCGAACCAGCGCAATCATGCCGGCCAGACAGCGGCGATGTACGCTGCGCTGTTTCAGCGCAGCGAAATCCTGCAAGCGCTGGTCGAGCGCGGTGCGGACCTGAAAGCGGCCGATGGCGCCGGCAACACCCCCGCCAGCCTGGCCCGGGGTGAATTCCGCCAGGCGCAGCGCCAACCGTAACAACGACGCCGTGCCTGCGGCGGCGCCCGCAATCCCGCCTGGCTGCCGCGCGAGCATGGCGCACGACGCACGGCTTGCCCCGGATTCGCGCGTCTGACGCCACACCCGGCGCAAATTGCGCTATCGTAAGCACATGTCCCTGCCCGACCTTAATCTCTTGATCACCCTCGACGTCCTGCTTGCCGAAGGCAGCGTCGCCCGTGCGGCGCGCCGTTTGCGCCTCAGTCCCTCGGCCATGAGCCGCGCGCTGGCCCGCCTGCGCGACACCACCGGCGACCCGCTGCTGGTACGGGCCGGGCGCGGCCTGGTGCCCACCCCGCGCGCCATCGAACTGCGCGAGCAGGTCAGCCAGCTGGTGCACGACGGCGTTGCCGTGCTGCGCCCCGTCGACAAGCTCGACCTGGCACAGCTGGCGCGCACCTTCACCATCCGCACGCGCGAAGGCTTCGTCGAAAATTTCGGTGCGGAACTCATCACACGCCTGTGCGCCGACGCGCCCGGCGTGCGCCTGCGTTTCGTACCCAAGCCGGACAAGGACAGTACGGGTTTGCGCGACGGCAGCATCGACCTCGAAACGGGTGTCGTGGGCAAGTCCACCGGCCCTGAAGTGCGCACCCAGGCCCTGTTTCGCGACCGTTTCGTGGGCGTGGTGCGCGCCGGCCATGCGCTGGCCGAAGGCGCGCTCACGCCGGAACGCTATGCGGCGGGCGAGCATATCGGCATCGCGCGCGAGGGCGCAGCAAAAGGCCCGGTCGATGACGCCCTGATGCCGCTGGGGCTGGAACGCGCGATCGCGGTCACGGTCGCCGGCTTTTCGCCCGCGCTGGCGCTGGCAAGGGGAAGCGAACTGGTCGCCACGGTTGCGGAACGGCACACCGGCCTGTTACGCGGCGGCATGCATAGCTTCGCCCTGCCCTTTTCCATGCCCGAATTTACCGTGTCGATGCTCTGGCATCCCCGGCTCGACGCCGATCCCGCTCACCGCTGGCTGCGCGGGCATGTGCGGGCGGTGTGCGGTGCGCTACGGTAGTTCGGGGCGACAACACTGAAACTTACCCAAGTGCACAATTTCAACAATGAAGCTCAGAGAACACATTGAAAAGCTTGTGGACGGCAAACCATACCGCCACGCCTTGTTTTACAACTTCCCCGGGGGCTTGCGCTTGCGGATGTCCGAAGGCGGCGACTATTTTGGCCGTGTTCTGACTGCCTTGCGCAAGGCAACGGCGGTATGCGAGGACGTGTTTGCCGGCGCGGATACCATGGTGGTGCACCTTCAACGCTATGCGACGCCGAAGCGCTTCGATCTGCGCTTTGCGCTCAAGCAACTTGACCTGGCCGGCATCACAATTCCACGCGCTCGCGACATCTGGGCGGAACTTGTCCCGCGCGACGAGCCCGACGACGATGACAATTGGTGGGTCCATCTGGTCTTTGAACTGCCCCGATCGCAGTTACAGAACCTCCTTTGGTGCGCGTTTGCGTGCGATGTCTGGGAATTGCGTCCGAATCCGCATTGCCTGGTCTACCTGATCAACCCCGAACTGGGACTCATCGTGCATCCCTACGACGACAGGGGGATGGATGTGATCGGAAAAAATGGGAGTGCGCTCAAGCACCTGTACACCGTCCATCAAACATTGCTGCTCGAGTATGACCTCGACGTCATGTACCAGACATTCGCTGTCGACGCCACCGGTCCGGCGCACTAGCAGTTCGTGTATTTCCAGTTACGCTGCTTGCGGGAGCAATCCGGAAAAAGGGTATGATCCAGACGTAATATTTGTCACAACATGCGTAGACAAAGGCCGACACCATGCACGCTCCCTCGCAGCCACTGCCGCAAACCGGATCCGACGTCCGGGCCGATGCCGTTTCGACGGCCGCCTCCAGGACTGTGCCTCAACGGAAGGCTAATGCAGGCAAGCTGCCAGAGACGGTGGCGCAACGCAAGTTGGCAGCGATGATCGACAATAGTGCGCACATGCTGCAACGGCAAGCGATCGCCGACAGGATCGATACCAGTACGCGCATGCTGCAACGACAGCCCGGAAACGCCCTTCACGATCATCCACGGATGGTGGCGCAGCGAAGGGAAACGGGCGCGCCAGCCTCCAACCATACCGGCCTGCCCGACCAGCTCAAATCGGGGATTGAATCCCTTTCCGGCATCAGCATGGATCATGTGAAGGTCCATTTCAATTCATCGCGCCCGGCCCAATTGCATGCGCACGCGTATGCGCAGGGAAGTGATATTCATCTTGGGCCGGGCCAGTCGGCGCATTTGCCGCATGAGGCGTGGCATGTCGTACAGCAGGCGCAAGGTCGGGTGCGTCCGACCATGCAGATGAAGTCCGGTGTGGCGGTCAATGACGACGCAGGATTGGAGCGCGAAGCCGATGTGATGGGGGCCAGGGCGATGCAGATGGCTTCAGCAGCGGGCGGCCCGCAGCAGCATGGTGCCACTCCGGCTTTCGCCAATTCCCCGGTCGCGCAGCGCGCGATTATCGTGAGCGGAACCGAGATTGCTTTTACCGATCCGGCTATCGCTTTCGAGGAATTTCGGGCCAGTTTTCCCGAAGCGAGCAGCGAGCATCTGTATGCGGTATTGACCGAACTGTGCACGCAAGTGCGCGATGAGTATAAGAGCCTGGACGAGGTCAAGGTGAATATTGGGAATTTGCTCACTATGCAGCCCGCTGCCGCCGAGGTGAATATCGGACAGGTGATGGAGTCGGTCGCATCCCTGGACGAGTTCACAAAAAGGCAAGATCAGTTTCAATCGTCCTTGCTCTCCATGGACGGCTTGCAAAGTGCCGGCTTTGAATTCGAGTTCGCTTCTTTCACGCAGACACCGGACACACCCTACTCCGACCAGGAAATTATTCCTTCTCACCAGGAGATGGGGAAATCTATCGATTTCGGAAATTTTTTCAAATTGCCTTGGAAGCTGGAATCGGACGCGCTCAATACCCTGGAATTGGTGACACCACCATTTGTTTTTCCCAAAAACCAACACGGCGATGCGGCACGGATTAGCGTAAACGAAAAAATCGCCTCCGTTTTGCCGGCGATTTCCACGACCGCCAAAAACGAGAAATTCACTTTGCCGCAGCTCGTTGCCGCGCTGGCGGCAAGCGGACTCGGTAGAGGATGGACGATTGACGGCACTTATCTGAATTTCGGCGCGATAAAGAAAGTGAAATCGGGTTCGGAAGTCTACGGTCAAACCAATGCATCGCTGTATCCCGCCGAAATCGGCCAGCTTCTGGAAAACAAATTTGCGGAATACGATAGTTTACAAGGTTCGTTTGACGGTACCGCCCCGACCAACCTGGCCCGCAAGATTCGCTATGCATTTGGCTTGAAAGCGGACGATGAAGGGCCGCTGAAACAGGCCGTGGCAGTGTTTGCACGCTACGCGTCGAATGTGCTTGCCATTCCCAGCATGATGCACCGTCAAGCCACTCAGACGCGAAAAGACAACATGCCGACGGATGTGAAGGAAACGTTGGCAGTGTGGGTGAAAACAGATGCCTTGAATCTATTAAAAGGGATTTTAACGACAGGTGAGAGCCGCATAGATTTCTCCACCAAGCTCAATCAATTCGCGCCGGTCGTGGTTAACCTGGTGTCTGTCGAAGGAAAGAAAATGGAGGCCGCCGCAAGAACGGCAGTAGCGTCGAAGGAGAAGAAGTTCGTTGAAGACCATCCATTGAAAGACTATGTGCCGAGCCAGGAAGTGTTAAAAGATCTGGATTCCAATGGGAAGGTGGCTGCGATGAGAAAGGGGAGAGATGACCAAATGGCCGCACTTGATACGTTCAAGCTGACCCTGATGGGCGAGGTGCCCGCGATGGACTCCTATGTCAAACACATGATGGTTGAAGCCCAAGCGTTCATCGCAAGAGCGCTCGATGTCGAAAATCACGAATTAACCATTCCCACGTCAACGACCAAGGAATTCTTGTCCGAGAAATATGGTACTGGCGAAGGCGTGCGCAAGGGAACCTATCTGGGCGGGATAGCGACGAAGGATGGTCCGATGTATGTCACCGAAACGCGGTAAGCGCACTGACTGGCGAACGAAAAAACCCGCCGGCGTATCACGCGGGCGGGTTGCTGTCGGCAGAACAGCGGCGGCTTAACGCAGGTTGAGCGCCTCGGCCAGCGACCACTTGAGCGGAGTGCCACTGGCGTCGGTGATCGTGGTCAGGTCGCCGAAGATGCGGCCTTGCATGCTGTCCGGCAGGCGCACGAAGTTCGCATTGCCGATAATCGCGTCACCATGCGCAAAACCCCATGCGAAGAACTTCAGGGCGGCAATCGTCTTTTCCGGATTGTTGGTGGCCTGTGCCGCCACGATGAAGGTGCCCGACGTGATCGGCCACGTGGTCGGACCGACGCGGTCGGTCAGCATTTCCTCATACTTGGCCTGGGTAGCCCATGGGCTGTTCAGCAGTGCTGCCGTAAAACCATCAGCGCCTGGCGATACAACCTTGCCGTCGCGGTTTTTCAAGCGGGTGAATGCCAGCTTGTCCTGCACCACGTACTGATAATCGACGTAGGCAATTGCGCCCGGCGTCTGCTTCACCGCATTGACGGCACCGTTGCTGCCGTTGACCTGGGTCACGCCATTCGCCCACGCAACCGTGAAGTTGCGGCCGTACGCCTGTTTCCACGCCGGGCTGGCCTTGCTCAGATAATCGCTGAAGTTGTAGGTGGTGCCCGAGCCGTCCTGGCGCGCGATCACGGCAATGGACAGGTCAGGCAGCGCCACGCCTGGGTTGATGGCGGCCAGCTTGGCATCGTTCCATTTGGTGATCTTGCGCGAGAAGATGTCGGCCAGCAGTTCGCCGGTCAGCTGGACTTCGCCGCGCTTGAGGCCCGGCAGATTCACGACAGGCACCACGCCCGAGACCGCGCTCGGGAAGCAGATCAGCTTGCCGGCCTTGAGGTCCGCCTGGGACGGGGCAATGTCGGTCGCGCCGAATTCGACCGTTTTGGCCTTGGCTTGCTTGACGCCTTCGCTGGAACCGCTCGGCTGGTAAGTGAGCTTGACGTTTTGCGACTTGCCATACACGTCGGCAAGTTTGACGTACAGCGGCTGCGCAGCGGACGAGCCGGCACCGCTGATATCGATCGCATGGGCCGCAAATGCGGAGACAAGAAGTGTCAAAGTGACAGTGGTTTTTACAGCAGAGAACATATATCCCCGGGATCTAGAGAAAATCGGAACCGCGCCGGCCGCCAGGCAGCCAGGAAACGAACAACCGACGATAATAGCAGAGCTACAACATTGCAGCAATGCGTGTAAATACGTAGTCAGCCGATAAAATCGGCTAATTTCCGCTATTTGCAGCGATATTATCGGTGTTGCATAAATTTCATTCTTTATGCATGATTATCTATCCCGACACCTGCGCATTTGCGCATCTGCTGTTACAATCCGGCCATGCGACGCCTGCTGATTATTTTTTTGCTGATGGTTTTCCCGCTCCAGGTGAGCTGGGCGGCGGCGAGCGCCTATTGCGGGCATGAACCCGCCGCCACCGTCGCGCATCCCGGCCACCATCAGCATGCCGATGATCACCAGGCCGACCCTGACGATTCTCCCTTCGGTTTCGACACAGACTGCGGCGACTGCCATTTCACCAGTGTCGGCATCACCGCCACGCCAAGCGGCGACAATGCGCCGCCACCCACATCGTATGCCGATGCAGCCGACGCGGCATGCCTGGCGACCCTGCGGCCCGCCCGCCCGGAACGGCCCAAATGGCAACGCGCCGCCTGATCCGGCTGCCGCTGTCGCTTTCCTGATATCCGCTTAGCGCGGTTCATCATCGCCGTCAACAATACGCACACCGCTAGCGCGCCTGGCCGGATTCCCTTGTCTATTTAACCAGGAGAATTCGATGTACAAACTCGTCTTGCCATTGGCAATTGCCGCGGCGTGGCCCTGCCATGCGCAGGCCCGGAACCTGCCAGCGCCCGCATTCACAGTGGCGTCAACGGTGACGCCAGAAACCCAAGCTGTTCCCACGCCGCTCATGGCCACTGTATTGGCGCTTTCCGGCGCGGCGTCCGTCGCACCTCATCAGGGTGCGCATACCGACGCGCCGTCCGCAGCAACTCCCCATGGCGCGCTTGCTGACGCACCGTCCGTCGCACCTCATCAGGGCGCGCTTGCCGACGCGCCCCCCGTTGGCGCTCCAGTATCGGCCGCCGCGCCCTTGTCCCTGGCTGGCGCGCTGTCCCGCGTCCTGCAAGCGAACACCGACCTGCGCGCAGGTGCCCTCGAAATCGACGCCCAATCGGGCGCCGTCTTGCAGGCCGGGGTTGCCCCCAACCCGGAACTGGCCACCCTGGTCGAAGATGCACGCGAACCGACCAGAACCACAACGGTGCAACTTAACGTGCCGATCGAACTGGGCGGCAAGCGTGCGGCGCGCGTCAACGCCGCCCAGCTCGGGCACGACGCCGCCGGCGCCGGACTGGCCGTCAAGCGCAATGCCGTGCTCGCCTCGGCACGCGCTGCCTTCCACGACCTGCTCGCCGCCCAGCAACGCCAGCAGATCGCCGCCGAATCGCTCACCCTTGCCAATGGTGCGCTCGCTGCCGCGACCAAGCGCGTCCTGGCTGGCAAGAACTCGCCGGTCGATGAAACGCGTGCCCGCATCGCCGCGTCCAGCGTCAAAGTCGACCTGGCCCAGGCAGCCGGCGAACTGGCCGGCGCAAAAAACCACCTCGCCGCGCTTTGGGGCGGGACCGGGCGCGACATCGGCCGCGCCGAGGGCTACCTCGACCGTCTGCCCACGCGCGCTTCCCTGCCCCATCTCATGGAACAGCTCAAGGCCGCGCCCGCGTTACGGCTTGCGCACATCGAACTGGCGCGCCGCCAAGCCTTGTCGCAGGTCGAACGGGCCGGCCGCGTGCCCGACCTGACCGTCAGCATCGGCGCCAAACGCGACCAGCAAGCGGGCCGCAACCAGGCTGTGTTCGGCCTGGCCATTCCCCTGCCCCTGTTCGACCGCAACCAGGGCAAGCTGCACGAAGCGCTGCAACGCAGCGAGAAAGCCCGCGCCGAACTCGATGGCGCCCGCGCGCGGCTAAGCAACGAACTGGCGCAGGCGCACGAAGCGCTGAGCGTCGCCCGTGAACAAGCTCAGTTGCTGAACGACGAGGTCCTGCCCGGTGCGCAAAGCGCCTACGAGGCGGCCCGCACCGGTTTCGAGTACGGCAAGTTCAACCTCATCGATGTGATCGACGCCCAGCGCACCTTGCTGCAAGCCCGCACCCAGCACCTGCGCGCCCTGGCGGACGCCCATCGCGCCGCCGCCGATATCGACAGCATCCTCGGCGTCCCCGGCGCCGCCCAGACAGTGGAGTAATGCATGAAATACCCTTTCGATAAAAAACAAACCATCGTGATGATCGTCGTCCTGCTCATTGGCGCCGTGCTGACAATGCTGATCGTTGCGCGCAAACCCGCCCAGCCGCAGCACGACGACCACGAGGAACACGGCGGGCAAGCGGACGCCGCCCAGGTGGACCACGGCGGCAAGCCGCACCAGGAAGACGCCGTGCCCGCACGCGGCCCCCATGGCGGCAAGCTGTTCGTCAGCCAGGGCTACGGCCTGGAGGTCACTATCTTGGACCACAGCGCCGGCCCGCAGTTCCGCCTTTTTACCTACCAGGATGGCAAACCGCTCGATCCCGCGGCCACCAAGGCCACGCTGACCCTGGAGCGCCTGGGACGGACGCCGCAAACCATCCGCTTCGCGCGCGAAGACGACTATCTGCGCGGCGACGCCATCGTCGGCGAGCCGCATTCCTTCAAGGTGGCCGTTGCGGCCCAGTCCGGCGGCAAGACTTACCGCTTCGCCTACCAGCAGGTCGAGGCGCGGGTGACGATGTCGGAAACACAAACGGCGCAGAACGGCATCGATGTCCACACCGCCGGCCCGGCGCGCATCAAGAGCGTGCTCAAACTCAATGGCGAGATCCAGCTCAACGCCGACCGCACGGTGCACGTGGCCCCGCGCCTGGCTGGAATGGTCGAATCGGTCAGCGCGAACGCGGGCCAGACGGTGCGCAAGGGCCAGGTGCTGGCGGTGCTGTCGAGCCAGGCACTGGCGGGCGAACGCAGCGCCTTGCTGGCGGCGCAACAGCGTTTGGTGCTGGCGCGCAGCGTATTCGATCGCGAACGCACGCTGTGGCAACAGAAAATCACGGCGGAACAGGATTACCAGCAAGCCCGCGCCTCCCTGCAGGAAGCCGAGATCGCCACCCAAAGCGCGCGCCAGAAACTCGACGCGCTCGGGGTCGGCGCCGGTAGCCTGAAACAGCTGGCGCGTTACGAAGTTCGCGCGCCGATCGATGGCGTAATCACCCAGAAAACCGTGGCCGCCGGCGAATCGGTGAAGGAAGAAGCCAGCCTGTTCGTGGTGGCCGACATGTCGACCGTCTGGGCCGAGCTCTCCGTGAGCGCACGCGACCTTGAAACCATCCGCCAGGGCCAAAACGCGACCGTACGCGCGGGCGCGGCCGATACGGTGGCCAGCGGCACCATTTCCTACGTCAGCGCCCTGGTCGGCGAGCAGACGCGGGCCGCCAAGGCGCGCGTGGTCTTGCCCAATCCGAAGGGCGTGTGGCGGCCCGGCCTGCCGGTCACGGTGGATGTGGTCGCCGCCGAGCTCACCGTGCCGGTCGCTGTGCTGGTCGAAGCGATCCAGACCGTGAACGAGCTGCCCGCCGTGTTTGGCCGCTATGGCGACCATTTCGAAGCACGCCCGCTGGTGCTCGGGCGCAGCGATGGCGAGTCGGTCGAGGTCGTCAGCGGCCTGCTGCCCGGTGAAAAATATGCGGCAAAGAACAGCTTCCTGATCAAGGCCGACCTCGGCAAAGCCGGCGCCAGCCACGACCATTAAGGAACCGCCATGTTCGATACCCTCATTCGTTTCTCGATAGAACGGCGCTGGCTGGTACTGATGCTGGCCGCTTTCGTGGCGGCGCTCGGGATCTACAGTTACCGCCAGTTGCCGATCGACGCCGTACCCGACATCACCAACGTCCAGGTCCAGGTCAATACCGCCCTGCCCGGCTATTCGCCGCTGGAAGCCGAGCAGCGCATCACGTTTCCGATCGAAACGGCGATGGCCGGTTTGCCCCATCTGGAACAGACCCGTTCGCTCTCGCGCTACGGCCTGTCGCAGGTGACCGTGATTTTCAAGGATGGCACCGACATCTATTTTGCGCGCCAGCTCGTCAACGAGCGCTTGCAGCAAGTGCGCGCCAGCCTGCCCGCCGCTGCCTCGCCCGCCATGGGGCCGATGTCGACCGGCCTGGGCGAGATCTATATGTGGACCGTGGAAGCCAAGCCCGGCGCCCTGAAAACCGACGGCACGCCTTACGATTCCACCGACCTGCGCCAGATCCAGGACTGGATCGTCAAGCCGCAGTTGCGCAACGTGCCCGGCGTGACCGAAATCAATACCATCGGCGGTTATGCCAGGGAACTGCACATCGCGCCGAATCCGGGCCAGATGGTGGCGCACGGGCTGTCGCTGGCCGACATCGTCGAAGCGCTCGAACGCAACAACAGCAACGTCGGCGCCGGCTACATCGAGCGCGGCGGCGAGCAATACCTGGTGCGCGTGCCGGGCCAGGTTGGCTCGGCCGAGGAGATCGGCGGCATCATCCTGCGCTCCAGCCAGGGCGTGCCGCTGCACATCCGCGATGTGGCCGAGGTGGGCGTAGGCAAGGAGTTGCGCACCGGCGCCGCCTCCGAAAATGGCCAGGAAGTCGTGCTCGGCACCGTGTTCATGCTGATCGGCGAGAACAGCCGGGCGGTGTCGGCCGCGGTCGACAAGAAGCTGGGCGAGATCAACCGTACCCTGCCGGCCGGCGTGCTGGCCCGCACCGTCTACGACCGCACCGACCTGGTCGACAAGGCGATTGCCACCGTGCGCCAGAACTTGCTGGAGGGCGCGGCGCTGGTGATCATCGTGTTGTTCGTCTTCCTCGGCAATATCCGTGCGGCCCTGATCACGGCGCTGGTGATACCCCTGGCCATGCTGGCCACCTTCAGCGGCATGGTCGCCAACGGCGTCAGCGCCAACCTGATGAGCCTGGGAGCGCTCGACTTCGGCATCATCATCGACGGCGCCGTGGTCATCGTGGAAAACTGCGTGCGGCGCCTGGCCCATGCCCAGGCCGCCGCCGGACGCCCGCTCACGCGCGAGGAACGCTTGCGCGAAGTCTTCGCCGCCGCCGGCGAGGCGCGTCGTCCGCTGCTGTTCGGCCAGCTCATCATCATGGTGGTGTACCTGCCGATCTTCGCCCTCACCGGGGTCGAGGGCAAGATGTTCCATCCGATGGCATTCACGGTCGTGGCCGCGCTGGTGGCGGCGATGGTGCTGTCGGTGACCTTTATTCCGGCGGCCGTGGCGCTGATGATCGGCAACAAGGTCAGCGAGCACGACAGCCGAATCATGGGCTGGGCCCGGCGTGCCTATCTGCCGCTGCTGCGCTTGTCCAGCGTCAACAAGGGTCCGGTGATGGTCATTGCTGGCGTGGCGATCGGCCTGTCCGCGCTGCTGGCCACGCGTCTGGGTAGCGAATTCGTGCCCAGCCTCAATGAAGGCGACATCACCATGCATGCGCTGCGCATTCCGGGCACGAGTTTGTCGCAGGCGGTCCAGATGCAGCTTGCGCTGGAACGCACCATCAAGCAGTTTCCCGAGGTCGATACGGTGTTTTCCAAGATGGGCACGGCCGAAATCGCCAGCGACCCGATGCCGCCGAGCGTGGCCGATACCTTCATCATGCTCAAGCCGCGCTCCGAATGGCCCAAGCCGACGCGCAGCAAGGAACAGTTTCTTGCCGCGTTGGAACAGGCGGTCGGCAAGGTGCCGGGCAATAACTACGAGTTCACCCAGCCGATCCAGATGCGCTTTAACGAGTTGCTGTCGGGCGTGCGCAGCGACGTGGCGATCAAGGTCTTCGGGGACGCCACGGAGCTCATGGGCCGCAGCGCCGCCCAGATCGCCGCCGTGCTGGAAACCATCCCCGGCGCGGCCGACGTCAAGGTCGAGCAGACCACGGGCTTGCCGATGCTCACCATTCGCATCGACCGGGCCCGCACCGCGCGCGTTGGCGTCAACGTTGGCGACGTGCAGCAGACCATTGCCACGGCCATAGGCGGGGCCAACGCCGGTTCGCTGTTCGAGGGCGACCGCCGGGTCGACATCGTGGTGCGCCTGCCGGAAGCCTTGCGCGCCGACCTGGACGCCATCCGGCGCCTGCCGATCCGCGTTGCTGTGCGCGAAGGCAATCAGCCGGCCGCGTACGTGCCGCTGGGCGACGTGGCGCAGCTGGACATGAGCCCCGGCCCGAACCAGGTCAGCCGCGAAAACGGCAAGCGGCTGGTGGTGGTCACGGCCAATGTGCGCGGGCGCGATATCGGCTCGTTCGTGGCCGATGCCGGGGCGGCGATTGGCCAGCAGGTCAAGATTCCACCCGGGTACTGGATCACTTGGGGCGGGACGTTTGAGCAGTTGCAATCGGCCACCAGCCGGCTGCAACTGGTGGTGCCGGCCACGCTGGCACTGGTGTTCATGCTGCTGTTCGTCATGTTCGGAAATGTGCGCGACGGCTTGCTGGTGTTTACCGGCGTGCCGTTCGCGCTGACGGGTGGCATCGTGGCGCTGTGGATGCGCGGCATTCCACTGTCGATCTCGGCGGCGGTCGGGTTCATTGCCTTGTCCGGCGTGGCGGTGCTCAACGGGCTGGTGATGATTTCCTTCATTCGCGGCTTGCGTGCGGAAGGGATGCCACTGGCGCAGGCGGTGGAAAGCGGCGCCATGACGCGCCTGCGGCCGGTCTTGATGACGGCGCTGGTGGCCTCGCTCGGCTTCGTGCCGATGGCGCTGGCGACCGGTACGGGGGCGGAAGTGCAGCGTCCGCTGGCGACCGTGGTCATCGGCGGGGTGTTGTCGTCGACCTTGCTGACCTTGCTGGTGCTGCCGCTGCTGTATCAGTGGGCGCACCGGCGCGACGCGTAATTAATAAGGACGCGATGCCAGGTCGGCTGGTGAACTTCACCGACCTGGTACTGCGGCTCGCATCTACGGTAACGTAGCCTGCTTCGCGTTCCGGGAGATGGGCTGTTATAAGCGATCCGGGTCTTCGAGGAGAAGTGCTTGGACCATTGCATCGAGTCATCTGCCGGCACGGCTGCTATCGTCCCTTTTGGCGCCGTAGCAACGCCCGGAAGCCGAGAATAAACGCGGAAGTGAGCGGTCAGCGCGGCGTTTTGCGCAGCTCCGCTGACTGTAAGGTTGGGGAAACGGCATAGAACCCGGGCGCAACGATGATCACCGTTGCGATCCTTTGGTCTCGACCGGTGGTATTCCGAAGCGTTGTTGCGTTAAAAATCCGAATCGTTCCAGTTGTTTTTCGTTCAGTGCCTTCACATCAGCTAATAGTGCAGGAAATGTATTGGCGAAAGCACAGGCATCATTGGGATTTTTATTCTTAGCTTGAAGAGCCAAAAAAGTTTTTAGATGCGCCAATTTCTCGCGTTGAATTTCTATAACAACCTCATCAACCATCATTTCTTGAGTACCAATCATTACGTCTATTTTTCCGCAACGCCCCGAATTGAAGCAATACATCGCTTGCTCGAACATTTTCTTGTATGTAGCCGTCCCCGCATAACTCGACATTGTTGTATTGAGTTCCCTAATTTGCTCATCGGCTCGCTTGGAGCAGTCGTTTTTATCCTCGGCAAATGCAGAAATATTTAAAAGCACGCCAACCAGGAAAAGCGTTGGTATTTTACAATTGTTCATAGTGTATCCTTGAAGAGCCAATTGCAAAACGATTTTTCTGAACTGGCCGGCATCACGGGAGCGCGACTTTCCATCGCATTTTCGTGATGCTGGACGAATTCTGGTCGGTTATGGTGGCGGAATCATGGTTAATCTCATTC
>NZ_WHJG01000004.1 GCF_011682175.1 Massilia frigida | reverse complement strand
CCCCCCCCCCGGGGGCCCCCCGCCCCCCCCCGCCCCCCCCCCCCCCCCCCCGCCCCCCCCCCCGGGGGGGCCCCCCCGGGGCCCCGGGGCCGGGGGGGCCCCCCCCCCGGGGCGCCCACGCCACGCTTGCCGCCGGCGCCCAGCGCATCGCGATCGACTACACGGCGTTGAGTTTGTCGGCACCAGAACGGCTGAGCTTTCGCTATCGCCTGGACGGCTACGACGCCGGCTGGCAGGACGCGGGCCGCCAGCGCCAGGCTGTGTACACCGGACTCAATCCGGGCAAATACCGCTTCCGCGTGCTGGCGCATAACCAGGACGGCCTGCCCAGCACGCAGGAAGCCGTGTTCGAGTTCAGCATCCCGCCGGCGCTGTACCGCCAGCCGCTGTTCCTGCTGCTGGCCGGCGCGCTGGCGTTTGCCGCCTTGTGGATGCTGTACCGGATCAACATGCGGC
The DNA here is from genome assembly GCF_011682175.1 of Massilia frigida. Taxonomy (GTDB): domain Bacteria; phylum Pseudomonadota; class Gammaproteobacteria; order Burkholderiales; family Burkholderiaceae_D; genus Telluria_A; species Telluria_A frigida. The sequence goes on along the minus strand of NZ_WHJG01000004.1, from coordinate 290,008 downwards.
GCGCCGCCGAACGCCTGCGCGAGCGCATCGAGGAGCGCCACAGCGAACGCGAACGCATTGCGCGCGACCTGCACGACACCTTGCTGCAAGGCGTGCATGGGCTGATTTTGCGCTTCCAGGCGATCGTCTACACCATCCCGGCCGGCAGCCCCGCGCGCCGCAGCCTGGAAGAAGCGCTGGACCGCGCCGACGAAGTGCTGATCGAAGGACGCGACCGCGTGCGCGACCTGCGCACCGGCGCGGTCGACCTGAGCGAGCTGCACGACGCCCTGGCGGCGCTGGGCGCGGAACTCGAACAGAAAGGCGGCGCGCGCTTTGCGCTCACGGTGCGCGGCACGACCGCGCCGCTGCGCCCGCTGGTGCGCGACGAGGTGTACCAGGTCGGGCACGAGGCGATCGTCAACGCCTTCCGCCATGCGCATGCGCTGCACGTGAAGGTGGAAATCGAGTACGGCGCGCGCCAGTTCCAGATGACGGTGAGCGACGATGGCCTGGGCATCGCCCCGGCCTACCTGACACCGATGGGACGTGCCGACCACTGGGGGCTGCGCGGCATGCACGAGCGGGTCGGCCGCATCGGCGCGCTGCTCGCCATCCACAGCGACCCGGCGCGCGGCAGCGAGGTCCGGCTCGGCATCAAGGCGCAGCTGGCATACCGGCGCGGAACGCGGCGCCTGTTTGCGTGGCGGCGTACAAAAAACGATCAACGAGGCGACAAATGACATCTGAAACGACACCCATCCGCGTGCTGGTGTGCGACGACCATCCGATGATGCGCGAAGGGATCGCCGCCGTCATCGCCAGCCAGCCCGATATGTGCCTGGCCGGGGAAGCCGGCGATGGGCGCGAGGCCGTGGCGCAGTACCGCATGCTGCAACCGGACGTCGCGCTGATCGACATCCAGATGCCGGACATGAACGGCATTGAGGCGATCCAGGCGATCCGCGCCGAATTCGGGCAGGCGCGCATCGCGGTGCTGACCACCTACCGGGGCGACGCGCGCGCGCTGCAAGCCATCCGTTCTGGCGCGCAGGCGTATCTGCTCAAAAGCGCCCTGCGCAAGGAACTGACCGAGGCGATCCGCGCACTGGCTGCGGGCAAGCGCTATTTTCCGGCGGAGATCGCCGCCGAACTGGCCAACCATCTTGGCCAGGAACGCCTGACCCCGCGCGAAGTGCAGGTACTGCAACTGATCGCGCGCGGCCACAGCAACAAACAGGTGGCGGGCGAACTGGCGCTGTCGGAAGATACCGTCAAGGGGCACCTGCGCAATATCATGGACAAGCTGGGGGCGAACAACCGCACGCACGCGGTGACGATCGGGATCGAGCGCGGGTTCATCGGCCTGTAAAGATTCGCGGGCGCCGACTCGCACCAACACTTTCGGGGGGGTACACAGTCACCTGAGTGGCCCTGTTCGCCCAAGCTGGCTTCACGCATCATCGTCGCTGACGGAGCATCGTCATGCCACCCTGGAGCGAACCATGCAAGCGACCCTCAATTTCACCGTATCGAAGGCCCCGCCGGTGCGCCGCTTCCGGCGCGCGTCGCCCGTTCCCGCCCCCGACTATGGCAAAGGCGCCCTCGCCCCCTGGCAGGTGCGCCAGCTGACCGCGCATATCGACGCCAACCTGTGCGCCACCCTGCGTACCACGCACCTGGCCGCCACCGTGGGCCTGAGCGTGAGCCACTTCTCGCGCGCGTTCAAGAACGCGGTCGGGGTGCCGGCCCGTGTTTACGTGCTGCGCCGGCGCGTGGCCGCAGCCTGCGAGGCCATGCTGGCCAGTGACGAAGCGCTGACCGATATCGCGCACGCCCACGGCTTTTGCGACCAGTCCCACTTCACGCGCGCGTTCCAGATGCAGATCGGGATGGGACCGCAGGCCTGGCGCCGCAGCCAGCGTTAATGTGCGGGCAGCGCGCGCCGGTACGCCGCCGGCGTCGCCCCGAACTCGCGCGTGAACAGCGTGATGAACGCGCTCGCGCTGGCATAACCGAGGTCCATGGCGACCGTGGTCACCGGCCGCCCCGCAGCCAGCATTTCGAGCGCCCGCATCAGGCGCGCGCGCTGGCGCCACGCGGCAAAGCCAAATCCGGTTTCGGCGACAAAGCGGCGCGTCAGCGTGCGCGAACTCATGGCGGCCCATTGCGCCCACTGTTCCAGGTCACGCTCGTCAGCCGGGTCGTCGATCAGTGCGCGGGCCACCCGTTGCAGGCGCGGGTCGCGCGGCAGCGGCAGTCCGAATGGCGCCGGCGGTGCGTCCCGGATCTCGTCGAGGATCACGTGGGCGATGCGTTCGCGCTGCGCGCCGAGCGGTTCGAGCGCCCACGTGGCGGCGCGCAGCACCGCTTCGCGCAGCAGGCCCGAGGTGCGGATCGTGCAGGGGCGCGACGGCAGGCCGGCGCAAGCCGGCTCGGCGACATATGCGCTCCAGCCCGAGAACGGCCCGTGCGAGCGCACCGAATGGAAGTGGTGCGGCGGCAGCCACACCGCGTGAATCGCCGGCACGATCCACTGGCCATCCTCCACGCCCACCGATAACAGGCCGCGCAAGGACCCCATTAACTGTCCGCGCGCGTGCCGGTGACCGGAGGAAGCACGTTCGCCATCCTGGCTGCCTGCCGCCACGATGACCACAGGTCCCTCGGAGGTGTTGATGGTGGCGGGATCGAGAGTCAGGTCGGACATGGCGGATTCGCGTTATTAGTTGGCGGATATAGTGTACAGCGGACAGGCGGATTTGCTTATGCTGCGGTTTTGATCCATTCGGAGATGCCATGCACGCACAAGATATCCTGCCAGACGATGTGAATGAAGCCAGCTTCCAGGGCCTGACGATACGCAAGGGAACCGTGGCGGCGTTTCTCGCCAATGCGCGCGCCTTCGCCGATCCGGCGCTGGCGCATGCAGCGCGCGCCGCCGTGCAAGCCGACATCGAAGAGGCACTGCCGGCGCTGCGCGCGCTGGGCATCTTCGATGTGTTCGACATCCGGCACGCGCCACTGCGCGCCCTGGTCGAGAAGCGCGATATGGCCGCGCAGCCGGACCTCGATGCGCTGTATGCGGCGCCGTCGGAGCGGATCCGGAAGGCCGTGCTGGAGCGGCTGGTGCCGGTACACGAAGACTATCTCGCGGCGGCCACGTTTTTCGCCCTGGCGACCGGCCGCGCCCAAGGGCTGGACGTGTCGCCACGCGGCGGCCCGCCGGGCTTCGTGAAAGTGATCGACGCGCGCACGCTGGCTTTTGCCGATTGGCCGGGCAACAACCGCATCGAATCGATGCGCAACCTGGCCGACGACGAGCGCGCCGCCATGATGTTCCTGTTCCCCGGCCTGGAAGTATTCATGCGCATCAACGGGCGCGCGCGCGTGAGCACCGACGCGGACCTGCTGGCGAAGCTGGCCGAGGGCGAGCGTCTGCCGAAAACAGCCATCGTGGTGGCAATCGACGAAGTGCTGATGCACTGCGGTAAAGCGATCAACCGCGCGCGCCTGTGGAGCGAGCAAGCGCGTATCGAGCGCACGGCGCTGCCCACGGTCGGGCAGATGCTGGTGTCGATGGCCATGATTGGCGAGGCCGAGGTGGCGCACGTCGATGCGCATTACGAGCATGCGGTGCGCAACGATCTTTACTAAGACGCAGGTCTTTGCGCACCGCGCCGCCCCCCGGTAGTCGCAACAGGTCCCGGTCCGTGGCGGTGCGGATACAATCAATCCGCTCAACTGCGCAATAAGGCGATGGATAGCCCGATGAATTTCCGACGTTTGACCAGATCGAAATGGGGCGCAGTCCTGGCGACCATCCTGCTGTTTGCAGTCGTATTCGTCGTGGGTATCACGCTCACCGGCCTTTTTTCTCTATCGTGGGTAAGCGGAAACGGTGGAGACTGGAATTGGCATGATGTTCTGACATCAGTATGCATGCTCACAGTCCTTGGCGCCTATTACGGGACCATTGTGGCCTTTGACGCCAGATCGACAATGGCGGTTGCAGATCACCCGCTTCTGCGCACGCTGTTATGCGGTGCGCTCGGTGCGGCTGCCGTTCTTGTTGCGAAGGCGTGGCCACCGGAGACGGTCAGCCACACCGTGGTGGCGGCCGGCGCGGTGGTCGGTAGCGTGCTCGGATGGCTCGGATGGCTCGGGTGGACCTGGGCCAAATACGTTAATTTTTAACTTTTGCTAGCCCACATCGCCGATCATCCCATCAACCGCGTTGACGAGTTCCTGCCCTGGCATTTCGCCGGGCAGCTGGCCCCTGCCTGAAAACACTCCGCTTCCCAGCGGTGTGACGACATCATCGAACAATTCGCGGCCGGACTCAATACGGTGTTGGGCAGACGCTTACCCACCATCTGCCGTTGCGCTTGACGCCATCCATGACGCGGTAGGCCTTGCACGTCAATCCAAGCGGGTCGACCCAACCGACAGGATTTGGTGCATAGCGACATAAGTTCGTACCGCCCTGCAGTCTCACCGGATCGTGCGTCAGGTAGCGGCCAGCCTGAGGATCATAGTAACGGTGCCGATTATAGTGGAAACCAGTTTCCTTGTCGGCGTATTGCCCATCGGCCTGTTCTCGTCCGCGGGGGAGCGTACGGCACCGCCGCGCCAGCCCTTCCATATCGCCGCGTCTGCGCATGCGAATGAATTCCTTGACAGGTGCGGCTCACCGCCTCCGTCTTGGTGCCGCTGTTGTTCATGACGAAGGTGTCGATATCGAGGCAAAAGTCGGCCCCCGTCGCCCGTGATACTGCTGCCATTGAAGTGATCAACAGAAGTGATCAACACGTTTGTTAAATAACAATTAACAACGATAGTTGATCATAGGAAAACTCCGAGTATAATGCGCAGATCTGAGATCTTATTATTTCTTTAATATTGGCTTCGTGCCCGCACACTAATTGGAGTACACATGAAATTAGCCCTTGCGCGCCCTTTATTGATTGGCGTGTGTATCCTGTCGGCCCTCGCTGGCTGTGCCACCGAAAGCTCAAGGGCCGTCACACTACCAACGGTCGCCAGCGCCAGCCGTCCTTACACGGGCGTGCGCAGCTTGATTGCAGTTGGCCGTTTCGATAACCGTTCGAGCTTTCAGCGCGGTATTTTTTCGGACGGCGTCGATCGTTTGGGCAGTCAGGCCAAGACGATTTTGATCGCGCATTTACAGCAAACTAACCGCTTCAATGTGCTCGACCGCGACAATCTTGAGCAGTTGACGCAGGAAGCCGGTTTCAAACGCCAAGGCCAGGCGATCAAGGGCGCCGACTTTATCGTCACCGGCGACGTGACCGAATTCGGCCGCAAGGAAGTGGGTGACCAGCAATTGTTTGGCTTGGCAGGCCGCGGCAAGACCCAGCTTGCCTATGCCAAGGTAACCCTCAACGTGGTCAACATCACCACGTCGGAAGTGGTCTATTCGAGCCAGGGCGCCGGCGAATTTAGCCTGTCGAACCGCGAAGTGCTCGGCTTTGGCGGCACCGCCAGCTATGACGCCACGCTCAACGGAAAAGTCATCGACTTGGCCATGCGCGAAGCGGTCGAGCGCCTTGTTGCCGGTGTTGAGAGCGGCGCTCTGGCACTACCAAAATAATCACGCCCCTCCCATGAAAATCAAATTTATCAATGCACTGGCCGTGGCGCTGGCCGCCTTCGCACTCGTTGGATGCCGAACTGCCCCGCCTTCCATTTACCAGTGGGGTTCGTACGAACCTCAGCTGAACGGGCATTTCAAGGGCGAGAGCCCGATCCAGCAAATCGTCGTGATGGAAAAACATTTGCAAACCGCCAGCACGCACGGCAAACAAGTTCCCCCTGGTTTCCACGCCCATCTCGGCATGCTCTATTCGATCGCTGGCAGGCCAGACCAGGTCGCCGCCCAATTCCAGGAAGAAAAGCGACTCTTCCCGGAATCGGAACCATACATGAATCGTCTACTTGAGACTCTTGGCAAGGGGGGGCACTAATATGTCGAAACGAATGCTAAAGCTGGCCGCCTTGATCGTGCCGGCAGTATTGAGTGTCGGTTGCGCCACGCAGCACGCCACGCCTTACGATTACAGCGCATTTGAGGCGAGCAACCCGCACTCGATCTTGGTGCTACCACCCGTGAATAATTCGCCGGACGTGAAGGCGACCTTTAGCGTGTATGCGCAGGTCACGCATCCCTTGGCCGAAGCCGGCTATTACGTCTTGCCCGTTGCCGTGGTCAACGAAACGTTCAAACAAAACGGCTTGACCAACGCGACCGACATTCACAATGTTGACCCGAAAAAACTGCAGCAGATTTTCGGCGCCGATGCAGCCCTGTATTTGACCATCACGCAGTACGGCAGCAGCTATAAGGTCATCAGCAGTACCGTTACGGTGGCGGCCGAAGCCAAGCTGGTGGATTTGAAAACCGGTGCGCTCTTGTGGAACAACCAGGTCGTTGTTGTCGACAACGGCAATCAGGGCAATGCCGGAGGCGGCATCGTCGGCGCTTTGGTCCAGGTGGCGGTCAAGCAAATCCTCAATTCCGCGCTCGATAAGTCCTATACAGTGGCGCGTACGGCAAACGAGCGCCTGTTGGCAGGCGGCCAGATGAATGGCCTGCTGTATGGTCCGCGTTCGCCGAATTACAAGGGGCGCAATGGCGCACTCCCAAGCGCCACGGCGCCGCAGCCCAAGGCCAAGCCAGCTGCCGCGCCAGCCGTTGTGAACGCGAGCACCTCGCCGGTCGCCGCACTGGCTGTCTCCCAGACCAGCACCGCGCCGGTCGCACCGCCACCAGCGCCAGTCGCCGCAGCACCGGCAATGCCAATAGCACCTGCAACGATCGCGACCGTCGTGCCGCCAGCGCCATCCGCTGCAATGGCAAGACCGACTGCGGTGGCGCTTGCGCCCCAAGCTGCGGCGGCGCCTGCGGCGCAGCTGAGTGGACCGGAGCGGCGCTACGCGGAAGTGCTGCGCCTCGGTCAGGCCCAGCACGCGGCACTGGACCCGACATCGAATTGGTATCGCCCCGATGTGTACGAATGGGTCATGGAGCGCAAAGCCGAATTCATCGCCGCCGGCCATGCTCCTGATGTCGCCTTGAAGCGCGCAATTGCAACAATGGAGAGCAACTGATCCCCGCGCGCGAATGAGGTGTCCTATCCGACTTCGCGCGCCTGGAAAGACTTCACCTGTTCTTGCTATCTGCACTGTTTGTGTGCCTGCAGCGCACAGGCCGAAATGTGTCGCACTCATTCAGGGGGGCCCTGGCTTCTATCACGAGCAGGGCTTCAGAGATTTCAATCTGTTCTGCTGTAGCGGCGATGCTCTTTCCATTTTCAGCACGTCATGCCTTTACGATGAGCTGGCAAGCGCTTCTCGATAGCGAAGTATGGAAATAAGGAAGCCTATGCATTAGCTGCGCATGCACGAGAACCGTTCCTTGCCGAGCGCGTTGCTGAGCCTGCTCTTCATCACCGGGCTGCTAGACAGCTTGAGCGCGAGCTGACAAACCCGGCACCTCAGGCGCGCCCTCGCGAGTCCGACGCCACTACCCAGAAACGCATGCTCCATGCAACCAAGCATCACGTGTGAAGTCCGAGCTCAGGACATCCCCCCAGCCGCCAAACGGCAGTGCAGTTTCCCGCATCTTTCGAACAGTGACAGCCCGTTGGCGACTGCAAAACATCGATGCAATCCGGCGGCACGGTCGCTCACGTAAAATCTGCTTTTTCAGCATTGCACAGGCATTGGACATGACGTCGCCCGACCATGCCTTTCCCGATCTTAGACCTGCCTGCATTCCTGCCGAACCGGAGCGCTGGTCCGCCAAAAGCAAAACATCGCTTCCGTATCAATTGGGATGGGTCAAGCACTACACCGACAAAGCATATGTTTGCCGGACCTGCGGCACTTCCTGCGTTTTTACTGCGCAGGATCAGATGTATGCCTACGAGGTTAAAAAGGCTTACATCGACCAACAACGCACGCTGTGCAGGCCGTGCTGGAACCATTCAAATGACATCGCAGCACAGCTCCGGTCTTGTGCAAGCAAATGGGCGGAGGAAAAAACTTCCTTGAACAACAACGTCGCGTTTCTAACCGAATGGCTGGAACTTCTGAAACAACGTGAGCGCTACATTTTCACAAATCCGGACACCGCCCAAAAGAACATGTTGATCAAGCTGATTCGTCAAGCCGCCGCGCCAGCGCTCTCAAGCTCACCCCGCGCGCCGTCTTAATCGTCAGCGGCAGGCGGCGGATACCGCATCGGCTCGATATCCCACACGCTCCCATCCTGTTTGCGCCACGTCAGCTGGCCGATCAATTCCCCTTCGGGGTCGTACAGCCGGATATTTGCCGGGGCATAGATGCCGGGACCAGGTCCGCAGCCCGAGCCAATGTAAATGCGGGGTTCGATGAAACCGTACTCGCACTGCGCATGCCTCAGGAGGGGCTGGGCCACATCCATCCACTGATAACGCGATCCCCCGCAGCAGAGCGCCCGGGCTGGGCGGCGGCGTCCCATGCGCCAGCGCAGCTGGTCGCCGAGTTCCCGTATCGCATCCGCTGGCTCCATGAACTTGGCATACGACGGGTACTCGACTGGCTGGCCGGCACGCGCGGCGCCGTAGGCACCTTCAAATGCCCTCAGAGGAGCAATGTCCTCCACCCCGCAAACGCACTCGCAATCCTTGCACCACGCGGGACGCAGATTGATCCACAGCAGATCGGCATCGGCGATTTGCTCGTGCGCCGGTGCCGCGCCCACGTAATAGTACGCCTCACGAAACTTGAAATCGAATTGTTCATGACAGCTGCTGCAAACATACAGATCGGGGAGCATGGGATGCCTTCGGGCGGATGTGCTGGCGAGCCATTATCCGCCTTGTTACTGCCGCCAACAAGCGCGCCGATTTACCACACCCGGTACACCTGCCCCGTCTGCGCGCCTTCCACGCTGCGGCTGTACGCCAGCGCCACGCGGCTGGTCGGCACCGCCTCGAATCCGTAAAAATACGGTCCATACACATCGAGCGATTCTTCCAGAACCGTCGGGCTGATGGCATTGATGCGCAAGCCGCGCGGCAGCTCGATGGCGGCGCCACGCACAAACCCCTCCACGGCGTTATTGACCATGCTGGCCGACGCGCCAAACCGGATCGGGTGCTCGGCCACGATCCCGCTGATCAGGGTTATCGATCCGCCGTCATTCAAAAACGCCGGCGCCACCTGCGCCACATTCACCTGCCCCATCAATTTGCTGGCGATGCCGACCTGGAACTGCTCCGGTCCCAGCTCGGCCAGCGGTCCGAAATGCACGGCGCCGGCGGCCACCACCACCGCGTCGACCTTGCCGGTTTGCTCGAACAGATGCCGCACCTGGGCGATGTCGCGGATATCGGCGCGCACGTCGCCGCTGTTGGCACCCACGGTGACGATGTCGTGGCGCACGGCCAGATGGGAAGAAACTGCCTTGCCGATGGTGCCGCTGGCGCCGATCACGATGATTTTCATAGCTACTCCTTATAAGTTGAGAAACGAAGAGTTCGAGCCATCAGTATCTTCCCGTTAGCAATCGAGATAAATGCGCTAACATGACGGATATTACTCACTCACAATTCGGAATCAATGGACAAGCTGCGCAGCATGGAGATTTTCACGGCGGTGGTGGACGACGGCAGCTTCACTGCGGCCGCCGCGCGCTTCGATATGTCGGCCGTGATGGTCGGCAAGCACATCCGCTTCCTGGAAGAGCGCCTCGGCGCGCGCCTGCTCGCGCGCACCACGCGGCGCCAGAGCCTGACCGAAATCGGCGAACAGTATGTGGAGCAGTGCCGCAGCATCCTGGCGCAGGTGCGCGCCGCCGAATCTGGCGCGGAAGCGATGCGGCTCGCCCCGCGCGGGCGCCTGCGCATCAGCGCGCCCGTCACATTCGGCAGCGAGTCGCTCTCGCCGCTGCTGCCACGCTATCTGGCGCAGCATCCCGAAGTGAGCCTCGATCTGGAGTTGAACGACCGCCTGGTCGACGTGGTCGACGATGGCTATGACGCCGCAATCCGCATCGGCGACCTGGATGATTCGGGCATGATCGCGCGCCGCCTGCGTCCCTACCGCATGCTGATCTGCGCCTCGCCCGATTACCTCGCGCGCCACGGCGAACCGCGCGTGCCGGCCGATCTGGCACAGCACGAGTGCCTGGACTTCATGCACTGGAAAAAACTGGTGCGCTGGCGCCTGGGGGACGATGACGGCGGTGCGCCGGCGCGCGCCAGCCGGTTCCGTTCGAACAATGGACAGGCGCTGAAACAGGCGGCGCTGGCGGGCTTCGGGATTGTGATGCAGGCGGAGGTGATGCTGGCGCAGGAAGTGGCCGCCGGACGGCTGGTGTCGCTGCTGGAAGCGCATATTCCGGCGCCGCGCACGATGCACATCATGTATCCGCGCGACCGTCAGGCCACGCCGAAACTGACTACGTTTGTCGATTTTCTGCTGGGGCACTTCGGCCCGCTGTAGTGCGGCGAGCGCACTACAGCGGGTAAGCCTTAACGCGAGGCCTGGGCGATGGTCGCCTCGGCTGCTTGCTGAGTCCAGCCGCCACCGAGCGAACGCGCCACCGCCACGCTGGCCAGCAGACGCTGGGTGCGGATTTGCGCGGCGGCGCGGTCGGCATTGAGTGAGCTGCGCTGGGCATCGGTCACGTCCAGGTAGGTCGACAGACCACGCTCATAGCGTGCTTGCGCCACCAGGTATGCGCGCGCCGCAGCCTTCTGCGACTGGGCCTGCACTTCACCCTGGCGCTGGCGCTGCTGCACGTCCGACAGCGCATCTTCCACTTCGCGCAAGGCCGTCAGCAGCTTGGTTTCGTGATTGGCGCGCGCTTCGGCGTAGCGTGCCTGCGACATCGCCAGATTGGCTTTGTTGCGGCCACCATCGAAGATCGGCAGCGACAAGGCCAGCGGGCCGATGGAAAACTGGCGCGCGCCGCTATTGGTCAGATTGCTCAGGCTTTCGGAAGCAAAACCGAAATTGCCGGTCAGGGTTAGCGACGGATAGAACGCGCCTTCCGACACCGCCACTTGCGCATTGGCCGCACGCAGGGCCGCCACGCTCGACGCTAGGTCCGGCCGCTGCGACAGCAGGCTGGCCTGCAGGCCGACCGGAATGGCCGGCGGCGTCGGCAGGTCCACCTTGGCAGCGGCGGCGATCAGCGGCGACGACGGCGACACGCCCACCAGGGTGGCCAGGCTGTGTTCGAGCAGGTTGCGCTGACGCTGCACTTCGTGCAGGTCCGCTTCGGCGTTGGCACGCTCGACCCGGGCACGCGACACATCGAGTTCGTTCGTCAGGCCGGCATCGAAGCGTGCTTCGACCAGTTGCTGCGATTCGCCGCGCGTCGCCAGTGCGTTTTTAAGGATCGCCATTTCGGCATCCATGCCGCGCAGCTGCCAGTAAGTGCTGGCCACTTGCGCCGACAGCAGCAAGATCACGCCATCGCGGTCGTCCTGGGCGGCCAGGGCCTGGGCGTCGGCCGCTTCGACCACGCGCTTGACGCGGCCCCACAGGTCCAGCTCATACGAGAGCGAACCGCCGACAAAATAGTTATTCCCTTCGATCGAGCGGTGCCCCAGGGCCAGGCCCTGCGAGGTCTCGGCCGAACTGCGCGCATTGCTCACCGAGGTGCTCAGGTTCACGCTCGGCGACAGCGCCGCGCGCAGGTTGCCCATTTGCGCCTGCGCTTGCAGCAATCGCTGCGCGGACGCTTTCACGCCCGGGTTGTCGCGCACGGCGCGCTGCTCAAGGTCGTTCAGGGTGGCGTCGCCGAACACGGTCCACCAGCTCGCCGGCAGGCGCGCGCCAGCCAGGGTGTCGGCGCCGGCGTGGCGCCAGGCCGGGCCGGCCGAGGCGACAGGTTCGACGAAATCGGTGCCGATGGTGGCACAGCCGGACAGCGCCAGCAGCGCGCACAGGATCAGTGGCTTCAAGGTGATTCTCCCTACTTTAATGAGCGCCCGCGCCGGGACCGGACGGGGCTTTGACGTTGTCGGCGAACAGCAGCGCGCCGACGCAAGCGAACAGGAATACGGCCATGATGACAAAGCCATCGTTATAGGCCATGACATAGGCTTCGCGCCGCACCACGCGGTCGATCACCGACAGCGCCTGGTTGGCGGCGGTGGCGGGATCGATGCCGCTGGCGACAAACGCCTGGGTCAGCTGGTCCAGGCGTTGCTGGACCGGGGCCGACATGGCGGTGACCGACTGGCCGATGATCGCCGAGTGGAAGTGCTCGCGGTTGGTGAGCGTGGTGGCCAGCATGGCGATGCCGATCGAGCCGCCCAGGTTACGCGTCATGTTGAACAGGCTCGATGCCGACGAAGTATCGGCCGGGGCGATTTTATGCATCGCGAAGCTCGACAAGGTCAGCATGATGAAAGGCTGGCCCAGGGCGCGCACGACCTGAGACCAGAACAGCTGGTCGTACCCGGTGCTCGCATCCATGTGCGAATTCATCAGGCACGAAATTCCAAACAGGGTCAGGCCGATCGAGCACAGGATGCGGTTGTCGACCTTGGACGACAGCGCGGCGGCAAACGGCATGATGAACAGTTGCGGCAGGCCGGCCCACATGATGACTTCACCGATCTGCATCGGGGTGTAGCCGGCGATCTGGCCCAGGTACAGCGGCAGCAGGAACGAGGAACCGTACAGACCCATGCCGATCACCGCCGACAGAATGGTGGCGACGATGAAATTGCGCTGGCCGTACAGGCGCAGGTTCACGAACGGATCGGGGCGCGTCAGGCTGGTGGCGGCCCACCCCACCAGGCCAATCAGCGACAGGGCCGCGAACAGGATGATGAAGTTGGAATCGAACCAGTCTTTCGAATTGCCCTCTTCGAGGAAGATGGTCAGGCAGCCGAGGCCCATGGCCATCATGGCGATGCCGAGCCAGTCGGCCTTGACCAGCAGGCGCAGGTCGCTGGGGCTGCGGTCCAGGCCCCACCAGATGCCGCCGATCAGCAGCAGTCCGGGCACCCAGTTGATATAGAAGATCGATGGCCAGCCGTAGATTTCGGACAGGAAGCCGCCCAGGGTCGGGCCCATGGCCGGCGCCAGGGTCGCGGTCAAGCCGAAAATGGCCATGCCGATCGAACGGCGCGAGGCCGGCAGCTTGGCCATGACCAGGGTCATCGCCATGGGAATCAGGGCGCCGCCGGTAAAGCCCTGCAGCGCGCGGAATACGATCATGCTTTCCAGGTTCCAGGCGGTGCCGCACAGGGTCGAGAACACCAGGAACAGCGCGGTGGTGCCCATCATGTACGTGCGCATGCCGAACACGCGCGCCAGCAGCGCGGTCATCGGGATGACGACGATTTCGGCGCACAGGTAGGCGGTGGAAATCCACGAACCCTCTTCCTGGGTGGCCGAGAGGGTGCCCAGGATGTCCCTGAGCGAGGCATTGGTGATCTGGATGTCCAGGATCGCCATGAAGGCGCCCAGCATGCCGGCGGCGACGGCGATCCAGGTGCGCAGGTCGACCTTTTCGGAGATCGGCGGCGCTGCCGCCATTCTCCCGGCGGTCATGGTGTTGGTCGGGCTGCTCATGAAATATGCTTAGTGGGCTGCGGGGGCGGCGGCTGGGGCAGTCGCGGTCTTGGTGGCGGGGACGGCTTGATCGAGTTCGACTTCGGCCAGTGCCGACATGCCCGGCACCAGGCGGCCTTGCAGGGCCTTGACGTCTTCGGCACGCAATACGATCTTGACCGGCACGCGCTGGACGATCTTGGTGAAGTTTCCGGTGGCGTTATCGGCCGGCAGCAGCGCGAACTGGTTGCCCGACGCCGGCGAGAAGCTGTCGATGCGGCCGACCAGCGGATGCTTCGGCATGGCGTCGATCACCACATGGACCGACTGGCCGGGCTGAAGGCCGGCCAACTGGGTTTCCTTGAAATTGGCGGTAATCCAGACGTCGTCCTGCACGATGGCGGCGAGCTGCTGGCCTGGCTGGACGCGCGCGCCCACTTCCACGCTGCGGCGGCCCAGGCGGCCGTCGACCGGCGCCACGATGCGGTTGTAGGCCAGCTGCTGCTGGGCGTCCTTCAACTGGGTTTGCAGCACCTTGATCTGGGCCTTGACGACATCGCGCGCGGCGCCGGCGGCGGTAATCTGGGCCTGGGCCGCGACCACGGTGCCGCGCCGTGCCGACACGTCGGCCACCGCACCGGCGCGGCCGGCGTTGGCGGCATCGAGTTCGGCTTTCGAGACGGCTTTCATCTGCGAGGTGTACAACTGGCCGAAACGCTCGGCATCCTGTTTGGCGCGCAGCAGCTGCGCTTCCGATTGCAGCACCTGGGCCGAGGCGGCGGCGGCCTGCGCGCGCACCTGTTCGACCTGGGCGTCGGCCTGCAGCACCTGCTGCTGGGCGCTGGCGATCTGCGCCTGGATCTGTTCGACCTTGACGCGCTGGTCGGCCGGATCGAGTTCGGCGATCACGTCGCCGGCCTTGACGCTCTGGTTGTCTTCCACCAGCACCTTGGTCACCACGCCGGCAATGCGGGCCGATACCGGGTGCACGTGGCCGGATACATAGGCGTTCTCGGTTTCGACGAAATGGGTGCTGCGGTACCACATGCGGCCACCGCCGCCGATCGCCAGCAGGGCGATCAAGGCCAGAATACCGCGCACGCGCCAGTTGGGCGGGGTCGAGGCGGGCGCCTGGACGGGTGGAACGGCGGCGAGGGCTTGTGGCTCGGCCTTGGCTTGTGCTTGCGACATGGTACTGCTCCGATAATGAAATGGGGTAGGGTCATTATTCCCTATGCATTTCGCCAAGTCAAGAAATGAAACGGTTGCATTTCATTTTCGTTTGAATTAGAGTGGCGGCATGATGACAGCCATCCCTGCCCCACCTTTACCGGCCGCCAAATCGGCGGGCCGGCCGCGCGCTTGCGAGCTCGAAGCGCGCCACAACAATCTGATCGAGACCGCCGGCCAGTTGATGCTCAAGCATGGCTATGGCAAGGTCAGCCTGGAAACCATTGCGCGCGAAGCCCATGTGGCGGTGCGCACGATTTACGTCAAGTTCGGCGGCAAGGCAGGCTTGTTCCAGGCGGTGCTGATGGCCAACCGCAGCCGCTTTTTTACTGCCAGCGAGGTGGAGCGCGACATGCGTCCGCTCAAGCAGGTCGTCTCCGAATTCAGCCTGCAGTTTTTCGACATGATCAGCGCACCGGAAGCGTTAAGCATGCAGCGCATGGTGATTGCGGAAGCGGCGTCGAATCCGGAATTGTCGGCATCGTTTTACGAAGCCGGTCCGCGCCAGACGCGCGAGATGCTGATGCGTTATTTCGCACGGCCGGATATCCGGGTCCAGCTGCGCGAGGATCTTGCGCTGGAATTGATTCCGACGTTTTTGCTGAACTGCGTGCAGGGCGAATACTTCGGGCGGTTTTTGTTTCAACCGGCGCCGCAGGCACGCGAAGATGTGGTGAAGGCGCTGGAGCAGCGTCTGGATCTGTTTTATCGCAGTGTTCTGCAAGCGCCTTGAGCGCTGCGTGTGCCAGGGAGAATGTGCGTCATCGCACCGAAGTGGTGCATCATTTCTGGCAAAGTTGAATCTTTCAAGGAGGATGTATGAGCAAGTCTGCTCGCTACGAATGGCATGACCAGCAAGCGTCACTGAATGAACGAATGAAGGGTTTTCTGGAAAACCCGAATATGGAACAACTCGAAGCGGTGGTCGCGGAGATGCACGCGTATGCGGCTGCCGCGCGCTCGGGGAATATTGAGATTCCTGCACGGTGGGTGAGTTTTCACTAAGAGATATCGCTAAACCAAAAACCGTCGTTCCCGACAAAAAAAGCCCCGTTGACGCATGGCGTGAACGGGGCTTTTTCTCATTGCGGCTGTTACTTCCTGCGCACCGGCGGCAAGTCCGTGCACACGCCTTCATACACTTCGGCCGCCATGCCGATCGATTCGCCCAGGGTCGGATGCGGGTGAATCGTCTTGCCGATATCGATGCCATCAGCACCCATCTCGATCGCCAGCGCGATTTCACCGATCATGTCGCCCGCATGCGTGCCGACGATGCCGCCACCGACAATCCGGTGCGTCTCGGCGTCGAACAGCAGCTTGGTGAAGCCCTCGTCGCGGCCATTGGCAACCGCGCGGCCGCTCGCAGCCCATGGGAAGTGCCCCTTCTCCAGCTTGATGCCCTTGGCTTTCGCCTCGTCTTCGGTAATGCCGACCCATGCCACTTCCGGATCGGTATAGGCCACCGACGGGATCACCTTGACGTCGAAGAAGGCCTTCTCGCCATGCGCCGCTTCGGCAGCAACGTGCGCTTCATGCACCGCCTTGTGCGCCAGCATCGGCTGGCCCACCAGGTCGCCGATGGCGAAGATATGCGGCACGTTGGTGCGCATCTGCGCATCGACCGGAATGAAACCGCGGTCGGTAACCGTCACGCCAGCCTTGTCGGCGGCGATCTTGCCGCCGTTCGGGCTGCGGCCGACGGCAACGAGCACCATGTCGTAGATCTGCGGCTCGGGCGCGGTCACGCCGGCTTCGGCCGCTTCAAACGAGACCTTGATGCCCTCTTCCAGCGCTTCCACGGCCACCGTCTTGGTCTTGGTCATGACCTTGTCGAAGCGCTTCTCGTTGAACTTCTGCCAGACCTTGACCATGTCACGGTCGGCGCCCTGCATCAGGCCATCGAGCATTTCGACCACGTCGATGCGCGCACCGAGGGTCGAGTACACCGTCGCCATTTCCAGGCCGATGATGCCGCCGCCGATGACCAGCATGCGTTTCGGGATCTGGCGCAGTTCCAGCGCACCGGTCGAATCGACGATGCGCGGATCTTTCGGCACGAACGGCAAATTGACGACAGCCGAACCAGCGGCGATGATCGCCTTCTGGAACTGGACTACCTTCTTGCTGCCGTCGGCGGCGGTCACTTCAATGTGGTTGGCGCTGACGAACTGGCCGACGCCCTGCACCACATTGACCTTGCGCATCTTGGCCATGCCGGCCAGGCCCGTGGTCATCTTGGTGATGACCTTGTCCTTGTAGGCGCGCAGCTGGTCGATGTCGATTTCCGGCTTGGCGAAGCTGATGCCGTGCTTGGACATGGCTTGCGTTTCATCGATCACGGCGGCCACGTGCAACAGCGCTTTCGATGGAATGCAACCAACGTTCAGGCACACGCCGCCGAGCGATGCGTAACGCTCGATCAGCACCGTGTTCATGCCCAGGTCGGCCGAACGGAACGCCGCCGAGTAGCCGCCGGGACCCGCGCCCAGCACCATCATCTCGCATTCGATGTCGACCTTGCCGTCATACTTGGCCATGGTCGGCGCAGGTGCTGCGGCGCTTGGCGCCGCTGGCGCCGTCGGATGCACAGGCGCCTGCGATTCGGCAGGAGCCGGCGCGGCCGCAGCAGGAGCGGCAGCGGCAGGCGCCGCGGCTGCGCCACCGGCTTCGTCGAGCACCAGCAGCATCGAGCCTTCGGCGATCTTGTCACCCACCTTGACCTTGATTTCCTTGACCACGCCGGCGTGGCTGGCCGGGATTTCCATGCTGGCCTTGTCGGATTCGACGGTGATCAGGGACTGGTCGACCTTGATCGTGTCGCCCACCTTGATCATCACTTCAATGACTTCAACTTCCTTGAAGTCGCCGATATTCGGTACTTTTACCTCGATTGTGCTCATCGCTGTGTCGTCCTTATAACAAGGTCTTGCGCAGATCGGCCATGACTTCGGCCAGATATGCGGTGAAGCGCGCGGCCATGGCACCGTCGATCACGCGGTGGTCGTAGGACAGCGACAGCGGCAGCATCAGGCGTGGCTGGAATGCCGCGCCGTCCCACACCGGCTTCATGGACGACTTGGACAGGCCAAGGATCGCCACTTCCGGTGCGTTGATGATCGGCGTGAAAGCCGTGCCGCCAATGCCGCCAAGCGACGAGATGGTGAAGGTCGCGCCCTGCATGTTGGCGGGACTGAGCTTGCCGTCGCGCGCCTGGGCCGACAGCTCGCCCATTTCGACGGCGATCTGCGAGATCGATTTCTTGTCGGCGTCCTTGATGACCGGGACCATCAGGCCGTTCGGGGTATCGGCCGCGAAGCCGATGTTGTAGTACTGCTTGAGAATCAGGTTGGCGCCGGTGGCGTCGATCGATGCGTTGAACGCCGGGTATTTCTTGAGCGCGGCGACGCTGGCCTTGATCACGAAAGCGAGCATGGTCAGCTTGACGGTCGACTTGGCCTTGGCCAGCGCGGCGTTCGAATCGACGCGGAACTGTTCGAGGTCGGTCACGTCGGATTCGTCGAACTGCGTCACGTGCGGGATCATCACCCAGTTGCGGTGCAGGTTCGGGCCACTGATTTTCTTGATGCGCGACAGCGGCAGCAGTTCGGTCGGGCCGAATTTGCTGAAGTCGAGCGATGGCCATGGCAGCAGGTCGAGACCCACGCCGGAACCGCCAGACGCCTTGCTGCCGTTGCCTGGCGACTCGCTCGCGAGCACGCCCTTGACGAAGTTCTGCACGTCTTGCTGGGTGATGCGGCCTTTCGGTCCGCTGCCAGCGACGCGCAGCAGGTCGACGCCGAGTTCGCGCGCGAACTTGCGGATCGATGGCGAGGCGTGGGCCTTGGCGTTCGATTGGGCTGGTGCGGCTGCGGCGGCTGGTGCCGGGGCTGCGACCGGTGCCGGAGCTGCGGCTGGTGCGGCGGCAGGCGCCGGAGCGGCTGCTTGCGCTGCTGCTGGTGCTGCTGCGGCGGCGGCAGGTGCGGCTGCCGGTGCGGTAGCCGCGTCATCGCTTTCGAGGATCAGCAACAGAGCGCCTTCGGCGACCTTGTCACCGACTTTGATTTTGAGTTCCTTGACCACGCCTGCGTGGCTCGATGGGATCTCCATGCTGGCCTTGTCGGATTCGACCGTGATCAGCGACTGGTCGACCTTGATGGTATCGCCCGGCTTGACCATCAGTTCGATGACTTCGACTTCCTTGAAGTCGCCGATGTCCGGGACTTTGACTTCCACAATGCTCATAGCGTTTACTCCGTTCTTATTCGTTTAGTCGCATCACCTCGCTCCCGCGCCGGCAGGAGCCCATACCACGCCGATGCGGCGAAGGTGCTATGGGCTCCCGCCTGCGCGGGAGCGACGAGACCGTGGCAAAGTTACTGGGTCACCGGATTCGGCTTGTCAGGATTGATGCCGTACTTGGCAATCGCCTCAGCCACCACCGAAGTGGCAATCACGCCTTCGTCGGCCAGCGATTTGAGCGCCGCCACCACGATGTAGTAACGGTTCACTTCAAAGAACTCGCGCAGCTTGACGCGGCTGTCGGAACGGCCGAAACCATCGGTACCGAGCACTTTGTAGGTGCGGCCCATCGGCATGAACGCGCGGATCTGTTCAGCGAACAGGCGCATGTAGTCGGTCGTGGCGATGATCGGACCGCTGGTCTTTTCCATCAGCTGCGTGACATACGGCAGGCGTGGCGCCTCAAGCGGGTGGACCATGCTCCAGCGCTCCGCATCCTGGCCGTCACGGGCGATCAGCGTCAGCGACGGCGCCGACCACACATCGGCCGCAATGCCGAAGTCCTTTTGCAGCAGTTCGGCCGCAAAGATCGATTCGCGCAAAATGGTTCCTGAGCCGATCAGCTGCACGCGCTGGGCGGCAGAGGCGTCGCCCGCCTGCAAGAGGTACATGCCTTTCAGGATGCCCGCTTCCGTGCCAGGCGTGAGGCCAGGCTGCTCGTAGTTCTCGTTCATCAGCGTGATGTAGTAGAACACGTCTTCCTGTTCCGCCACCATGCGGCGCAGGCCGTCCTGGACGATGACCGCGACTTCGTGTGCGAAAGTCGGATCGTACGGCAGGCAGTTAGGAATGGTCGCCGCCATCACGTGGCTGTGGCCATCTTCGTGCTGCAAGCCTTCGCCGTTCAAGGTCGTGCGGCCGGCGGTGCCGCCCATCAGGAAGCCGCGCGCGCGCATGTCGCCCGCCGCCCACGCCAGGTCGCCGATGCGCTGCATGCCGAACATCGAGTAGAAGGTGTAGAACGGGATCATGATCCGGTTGTTGGTCGAGTACGAGGTCGCCGCGGCGATCCACGAGCTCATGCCGCCCGCTTCGTTGATGCCTTCCTGCAGAATCTGGCCGGCCTTGTCTTCGCGGTAGTACATGACCTGGTCTTTATCAACCGGCTCGTACAACTGGCCCTGCTGATTGAAAATGCCGATCTGGCGGAACAGGCCTTCCATGCCGAAGGTACGCGATTCGTCGACCAGGATCGGCACGATACGCTGGCCCAGGTTCGGGTCGCGCAGCAGGGTCGAAATGATACGAACGAACGATTGCGTGGTCGAGATCTCGCGGCCTTCGGCGGTCGCGTCGAGCACGTTCTGGAATGCGGAGAGCGCAGGCACCGGCAGCGATTCGGCCGCTTGCGGACGGCGCTGCGGCAGGTAGCCGCCCAGCAGTTCGCGGCGCTTGTGCAGGTAGACCATTTCCGGCGCATCGTCGGCCGGCTTGAAGAACGGGATCTCGGCCAGCTTGTCGTCCGGGATCGGGATCGCAAAGCGGTCGCGCATTTCACGGATCGCTTCGTCGTCGAGCTTCTTGGTCTGGTGCGCGGTGTTGCGCGCTTCGCCGGACTTGCCCATGCCAAAGCCCTTGACGGTTTTCACCAGCAGGACGGTCGGGGTACCCTTGTTTTCTTGCGCGATCTTGAAGGCGGCGTAGATCTTGTGCGGATCGTGACCACCACGGGTCAGGCGCCAGATATCGTCGTCGGTCATGTTGGCGACCATTTCCAGCAGCTTCGGATGCTTGCCGAAGAAGTTCTTGCGCACGTAGGCGCCGTCCTTGGCCTTGTAGTTCTGGTATTCGCCGTCGACGGTTTCCATCATCACGCGCTGCAGGATGCCTTCCTTGTCCTTGGCCAGCAGGGCGTCCCAGCCCGGGCCCCAGATGACCTTGACCACGTTCCAGCCGGCGCCGCGGAAGTCCGCTTCGAGTTCCTGGATGATCTTGCCATTGCCGCGCACAGGGCCGTCAAGGCGCTGCAGGTTGCAGTTGACGACCATCACTAGGTTGTCGAGGCGCTCGCGCGCGGCCATGCCGATCGCGCCCATCGATTCCGGCTCGTCCATCTCGCCGTCGCCGCAGAAGACCCAGACCTTGCGGTTGGAGGTGTCGGCGATCGAACGCGCGTGCAGGTACTTCAGGAAGCGCGCCTGGTAGATCGCCATCAGCGGGCCCAGGCCCATCGAGACGGTCGGGAACTGCCAGAAGGTCGGCATCAGTTTCGGGTGCGGATACGAGGACAGGCCCTTGCCGTCGACTTCGCGGCGGAAATTGAGCATCTGGTCTTCCGACAGGCGCCCTTCCAGGAAGGCGCGCGCGTAGATGCCAGGCGAGGAGTGGCCCTGCAGGTACAGCAGGTCGCCGCCATGGTCCGCGGTCGGGGCGCGCCAGAAGTGATTGAAGCCGATGCCGAGCATGTTCGCCAGCGAGGCGAAGCTCGAAATGTGGCCACCCAGGTCGCCGTCGGCGCGGTTGGCCTTGACCACCATCGCCATCGCGTTCCAGCGCATCCACGAGCGCAGGCGCTCTTCGTACTCCAGGTTACCGGGGCAGTGTTCTTCGAGGTGGGTAGGGATGGTGTTGACGTAGGCGGTGTTGCTGGAAAACGGGATGTGGGCGCCGCGGCGGCGGGCCAGGTCGACCATGCGTTCCATCAGGTAGTGGGCGCGGTCGGTGCCTTCATTTTCAATGACGGCTTCGAGCGCGTCGAGCCACTCCTTGGTTTCGAGCGTGTCGGGATCGTTGGCGGCTGCTGCCGTCAACTGGTCGAGTTGAGCTGACATTGATGCGTCTCCTTTGTTAGTGCCCTACCCGATCGAGATCAACGGCGGACGTTTTGCTGATTATTTACCAATACCCAAATTTAGTGGAGCAATTCTAACAGTAGTTTTCCGCTTTTTCAAATTGCGATATATCGTTTCATATTATGGGATTTGACTTGACGTGAACGTAAAGTTCATCTTTCTTTCAATGCAAGAGTATGGGGAGTTCCGGGGATTGGGGGCACGCGATAGCAGCAGGGGCTTTATAATCCCGCTTTTGTTCCATTCTTTTCTCCCCACTCTTTTCCCGGCTAAAAATCATGTCCGCTCAACTGATCGATGGTGTTCTCCTCTCCCAACAATTACGCACAGAAATCAAGCAGCGCGCCAGTGTCCTGACCGCCAAAGGCAAGCAGCCTGGGCTGGCGGTGATCCTGGTGGGGGAAGATCCGGCCAGCCACGTGTATGTGCGCAACAAGGTCAAGGCGTGCGCGGACGTGGGCTTTCATTCGATCCTGGAAAAGTACGATGCCGACCTGACCGAAGCCGCCTTGCTGGACCGCATCGCCAGCCTGAATGCCGATCCGGCCATCCACGGCATCCTGGTGCAGATGCCGCTACCGAAGCACATCAATCCGAACAAGGTCATTGAGGCGATCTCGACCACGAAAGACGTGGACGGCTACTCGGTGCTCAGCGCCGGCGAACTGATGACCGGCCTGCCGGGTTTCCGCCCGTGCACCCCGTACGGCTGCATGAAACTGATCGAAAGCACCGGCTACGACCTGCGCGGCAAGCATGCGGTCGTCATCGGCCGCAGCAACACGGTCGGCAAGCCAATGGCCCTGCTGCTCTTGCAAGCGAACGCCAGCGTGACCATATGCCATAGTGCGACCCCGGACCTGGCGCACCACACGCGCCAGGCCGACGTGGTCGTGGCCGCCGTGGGACGCCGCAACACGCTCACCGCCGACATGGTCAAGCCCGGTGCGATCGTGATCGATGTGGGCATGAACCGCGACGATAACGGCAAACTGTGTGGCGATGTCGATACTGCGGCGGTGCGCGAAGTGGCCTCGCACATCACGCCCGTGCCGGGCGGCGTGGGACCGATGACGATTACCATGCTGCTGATGAACACTGTCGAAGCGGCCGAGCGCGGCTAAACGCGCAGCCTGCCGGCGCGGCAAGCCGACGCGCCTGACAATTTAATTGAAAACGACATGAGGAAAACACGATGACGACCGATACCAGCAATCCCCTGCTCGATTTCAGCGACCTGCCACGTTTTAACGACATCCAGCCGGAGCACGTGACGCCGGCCATCGACCAGTTGATCGCGCATGCGAGCGCGGTCGTGGCCGAGCTCGAAGCGCCCGCCGACGACGTGACATGGGACAACTTTGTCATCCCGCTCGAAGAAGCGACCGAACAGCTGGGCCGCGCCTGGGGCGTGGTCAGCCACCTCAATAATGTGATGGACACGCCCGAACTGCGCGCCACCTACAACGACAACCAGCCGAAAGTGACCGAATTCTGGACCGCGCTGGCCCAGAACGAAGCCCTGTTCGCCAAATACAAGGCGATCCGCGCCAGCGGCGCCTTTGACAGCCTGTCGCCGGCGCGCAAGCGCATCGTCGAAAACGCCCTGCGCGACTTCCGCCTGGGCGGCGCCGAATTGCCCGAGTCGAAAAAGGAGCGCTTCGCCGCCATCCAGGAGCAGCACGCCAGCATCTCGACCCGCTTCTCCGAAAACGTGCTCGACGCCACCAACGACTACAAGCTGATGGTCGAGGCTGAGGCCGACCTGGCCGGCCTCCCGGACGACGTCAAGCAGGCCGCGCGCGCCGCCGCCGAGAAGGATGGCAAGGCCGGCTGGCAGTTCACGCTGCACTTCCCGTCTTACTTCCCGATCCTGCAATTTGCCGACAAGCGCGAACTGCGCGAAACGATCTACCGCGCCAGCGCCACCAAGGCGTCGGAACTGGGCACCGTGTTCAGCGAGCTCGAAAAATGGGATAACAGCGGCAATATCGCCAGTTTGCTGACATTGCGCGATGAAGAAGCCAAATTGCTCGACTATCGCAATTTCGCCGAAGTCTCGCTGGTGCCCAAGATGGCCCAGAGTCCCGAGCACGTGATCGAATTCCTGGAAGACCTGGCACGCCGCGCGCGTCCGTTCGCCGAGCAAGACCTGGCCGAACTGCGCGCCTTCGCCAAGGACGAGCTGGGCATCGACAAGGTCGAAGCCTGGGACCTGGCTTACGCGTCGGAAAAACTGCGCGAGCGCCGCTATGCCTTCTCGGCCCAGGAAGTGAAGGAATACTTCCCCGAGCCAAAAGTCGTCGATGGCCTGTTCCGCCTGGTGCAAAGCCTGTTCTCGGTCGAGATCAAGCCCGACACGGCCGCCGTCTGGCATCCGGACGTGCGCTTTTTCCGCATCGAGCGCGAGGGCACCCTGGTCGGCCAGTTCTACCTCGACCTGTATGCGCGCAGCGGCAAGGGCGGCGGCGCCTGGATGGACGACGCCCGCGGACGCCGCCTGCATACCGGCGGCACCGTGCAAACGCCGGTGGCCTACCTGACCTGCAACTTCACGCCGCCGGCCACGGTCGACGGCCAGTTGCAGCCCTCGCTGTTCACGCACGACGAAGTGACCACCCTGTTCCACGAATTTGGCCACGGTTTGCATCATATGCTGACCCAGGTCGATGAAATCGCCGTCTCCGGCATTTCCGGCGTGGAGTGGGATGCGGTCGAGCTGCCATCGCAATTCATGGAAAACTTTTGCTGGGAATGGGATGTGCTGCCGCACATGACGGCCCACGTGAAAACGGGCGAGCCGCTGCCGCGCGCACTGTACGACAAGATGCTGGCCGCCAAGAACTTCCAGTCCGGCCTGCAAACCCTGCGCCAGGTGGAGTTTTCGCTGGTCGACATGCACCTGCACTACGATTTCGATCCGGCCAGCGCGCAAACCGTGCAGGAATTGATCAACGACGTGCGCCAGAAGTTTTCGGTCATGATGCCGCCTGCATTTAACCGTTTCCAACACTCTTTCGGACATATTTTTGCCGGAGGGTACGCCGCCGGTTACTATAGCTACAAGTGGGCTGAAGTATTATCTGCCGACGCTTACGCCGCCTTTGAAGAAGCGGTCGAGGCGGGCGGCGGAGCCCTGTCCGAAGAAACCGGTAAACGCTTCCAGCAAGAGATACTGGCCGTCGGCGGTTCGCGCCCCGCGCTCGAATCGTTCAAGGCCTTCCGCGGCCGCGAGCCCAGTATCGATGCGCTGTTGCGCCACAGCGGCATGCAGTCCTGAAAGACCGTGCCAGCAGGAGAATTGTAATGACAGCAACAAAAATGATGACTGGCACGATGATGGCACTGCTGCTGTGCGCGGGCGGCGCCAGTGCACAGCAGATGTACAAATGGGTCGATGCGTCGGGCAAGGTCACCTTCAGCGACCAGCCGCCGCCAGCCAACACCAAGCCGGTGGAAATCAAGGCTGGCGCCGGCGGCGCGGCCAGTGTGCCGCTGCCGTATGCGCTGGCGCAGGCCGTGCGCTCGCAGCCGGTGGTGCTCTACACGCGCGCCAAGTGCGATTTTTGCGACCAGGCCCGCACCTTCCTGAAAGAGCGCGGCGTTCCGTTTGCCGAGAAAACCGTGCAAACCCAGGCCGACGAAGCCAAGCTCAAGGAAGCTGGCAGCGATGGCCGCCTGCCGTTCATCAAGATTGGCCGCGCCAAGTCGACCGGTTTTGAAGCCGGCGCATGGAATACCATGCTGACCGAGGCGTCCTATCCGGAAAAGAAAATCCTGCCGCCAACGTACCAGTTCCCAAAACCGACCCCGGCAGCACCACCGGAACCGGTGCTGCCGAAAGTCGATGAAAAGACCAAGGCAGCCCAGGACTCCGAACGTCCGCCGCAGCCGCAGGAAAAGACTTCCCCGCCCGGCTTCGTGTTCTGAGCACGCCGATGACGCGCATCGATTTCCATACCAACATCCCGGACAAGCTGAGCTACGCCTGCCGGCTGGCGCGCAAGGCCTATGCCAGCCGCGCCAAAGTGGTACTGCTGGCCGAGGATGCGGCGCAGGCGGCGGCGCTGGACGCGGCCCTGTGGACCTTGTCGGAAACCGATTTTCTGCCGCATGTGATGGCCGGCGACCCGCTGGCCGCGCACACGCCCATCATCATCACCGACCGGGACGATGCCGAGCTGCCGCATTACGACATGCTGGTGAACCTGACGCGGGCCACGCCGGCCCAGCTCGGGCGTTTCCAGCGCGTGTTTGAAATCATTTCCACCGATGACAGCGACGCTGCCGCCGGGCGCAAGCGCTACGTCGCCTACAAGCAGCAATCCTATCCATTGACCCACTTCGTCGCAGGCCAGTCATGACCCAGGCTCGTCCGTTCGACCCGAATATTCCCGTGCTGACGGAACTGTTTTCTGACCAGGGCGAGGCGCAAGCCGATCCTGGCGCGCAAGCGGCGGCGCAAGAACCCCTGCTGGCGGACTGGAGCGATCCGGAATGGGCGGCGCTCGAACGCCGCCTGTCCGGGCGCATCCTCCAGCAAATCCAGGGAAGAGTCGACTTCGTGCTCGAACAGCGCCTGCGCGACAGCCTGGAACAGGTACTCCAGCATGCCGTGGCCGGACTGGCGGCCGAGCTGCGCATCGGCCTGCAAGACACCATCGAGAGCATCGTGGTGCGTGCGGTCGCCCAGGAACTGAGCCATCTGCAGAGCCAGCAGTAGCGTCGCCCCGGCCTGCCCTCCCGGGCAGGGCCTTTCATTTGCTTACAAAACAGCGGCAATCCGGCGCATGCCGGCGTGCACGCAACGCCGGCATGCACGTTTATGGTGAGATGCCATCATTTGTTCCTTAAATTTTGACAATCGGCTTTGCGAAGCATTTAAATTGTTGTACCTTTTGCCCTACACAAAATTTTCGAAACGGCGCCACAGCGCTGTCTGTTTTCAATCCAATGGAGAATGCACATGCAGTTCACGACCAAACTCATTCCACTCGCAATCGCCATGGCATTTGCCACCAGCGCCAGCGCCCAGGACGTCGTCAAGATCGGCCACGTTGCGCCGATCTCGGGCGCCAGTGCGCACTTGGGCAAGGATAACGAGAACGGCGCCAAGATGGCCGTGGAAGAATTGAATGCCAAGGGCTTCATGATCAACGGCAAGAAGGTCAAGCTGGAACTGGTGCTGGAAGATGACGGCGCCGATCCCAAGCAGGGCACGGCCGTGGCGCAGAAGCTGGTCGACGCCAAGGTGCAGGGCGTGATCGGCCACCTCAATTCGGGCACCACCGTACCGGCCTCGCGGATTTACCATAACGCGGGCATTCCCCAGATCTCCCCGTCCTCCACGATTCCCGAGTACACCAAGCAAGG
Organism: Massilia frigida; assembly: GCF_011682175.1. Classification (GTDB taxonomy): domain Bacteria; phylum Pseudomonadota; class Gammaproteobacteria; order Burkholderiales; family Burkholderiaceae_D; genus Telluria_A; species Telluria_A frigida. The sequence goes on along the minus strand of NZ_WHJG01000004.1, from coordinate 262,748 downwards.
CTTCAAGTCGGCCTTCCGCGTGGTCGCCAACGACAACAAGCTCGGCGGCACCCTGGGCCGCTACGCGGTCGATACCCTGAAGGCCACCAATATTGCCGTCATCGATGACCGCTCGGCCTACGGCCAGGGTGTGGCCACCGAGTTCCTCAAGGGCGCCAAGGAAAAAAATCCTGCGATCAAGGTCGTTGGCAAGGAATTCACCAGTGCCACCGCCACCGACTTTACCGCCATCCTGACCTCGCTCAAGGGCAAGAAGCCGGACCTGATTTTCTTCGGCGGCATGGATGCGGTCGGCGGACCGATGCTCAAGCAAATGAAGGCGCTGGGCATCACCGCCAAATTCATGGGCGGCGACGGGATTTGCACCGAATCGCTGGTGCGCCTGGCTGGTGATGGCGTAGGCGAAGGCAATGTGACGTGCGCCGAAGCGGGCGGCGTGACCGGCGAGCAAGAAAAATCGATGGCCGACTTTGTGGCGCGCTACAAAAAACGCTTCAACAATGCCGATGTCCAGCTGTACTCGCCGTATGTGTACGACGCGGTGATGGTCATGGCGGCGGCGATGCAAAACGCCAAGTCGGCCGAGCCGGCCAAATACCTGCCTGAACTGCGCAAGATCAAGCACCAGGGCGTGACCGGCCTGATTCAGTTCGACGACAAGGGCGACATCAAGGATGGCGCGCTGACCATGTTCACCTTCAAGGGCGGCAAGAAGACCAAAATGTCGGTCATCAAGTAATCACGCGGGCTGCGGCTTCGGCCGCGGCCCGGCATAAAAAAACGCGCTGCAAGCGCGTTTTTTATTGAGAAAGCAGGGTTTATTTCTGGGCCAGGACCCATTTGATCAGCGTGTGCGCTTCGGCCTCGCTCACTTGCGGATTGGCTGGCATCGGTACCGCGCCCCAGGCGCCGGAACCACCCTTCAGGACTTTGCCCACCAGCTTGCTTTCAGCATCCTTCTGGCCGGCATACTTTGCCGCAACGTCCTTGTACGCAGGTCCGACCAGCTTGGTCGCCACAGCGTGGCACGCCATACAATTTTTTGCTTTTGCCAAATCGGCGTTTGCCATGGCGCTCGACGAAGCCAGCGCCGACAACACCGTGAACAACATCAGGGACCGTTTCATGTATTTCTCCAGGGTGAACAACTGAATGCAATTTTACCGCGTTTCCGCAATACGAATGGGCGGTGACACGCTCTATAACGGGTCAAGCCTGTGGATGGTTGACCCAGCTATTTGCCCAGCGACACGATTTTACTGCCCCTCGCGGGCAATTGTTTGTAAGATATGCGTATGAAAAGGAGTTTGCCATGCCACTGATACTATTAATTGCAGCGCTTGTGGGCCTGCGCTATTTCGAAGTCTGGCGGTTTGCCGAGTTGTCGTGGTGGTGGGTGATCGGTTTGATGTTCGCCGCCTTCATCTGGTTCGAGTTCGTCGAAAAGATTTTTGGCCTGGACAAGAAAAAAGCCCACAACGTGGACGAGGCACGGCGCAAGGCACGCGTCAAAGAGGCGTTTGAGAAGGCCAACAAGAAGTAGGAGTCGTGGCGGCGGCGGACGAGCGTCGCTCCGCGCAGACAAAGTAGTAGATGCCGGATGACTTATTAGCCGTCGTCCCCGCGCCAAGGCGGCACTCGGCGGGGGCGACGGTTTTTGATGCGACGGTTCCGGTGACTTGTCAGTTATTACCCCGTCACAGCCCCCTTGCTGGCAGACGATGCCAAGGCCGCGAACTTGGCCAGCACCCCACGGGTATATCTCGGCGCCGGCTTGACCCAATTGGCGCGGCGGCGCGCAATCTCTTCATCGCTCACGTTCAGCTGGATCAGCTGCTGATGCGCATCGATGGTCACCGAATCGCCCTCTTCCACCAGCGCAATCGTGCCGCCATCGAAGGCTTCCGGCGCCACGTGCCCCACCACCATGCCCCAGGTCCCGCCCGAAAAGCGGCCGTCGGTAATCAAGCCCACCGATTCGCCCAGCCCCTTGCCGATCAGCGCAGCGGTCGGCGCCAGCATTTCCGGCATGCCCGGACCACCCTTCGGCCCCAGGTAACGCATCACCAGCACGTCGCCTGCCTTGATGCCGTCCGCCAGGATCGCATCCATGGCCGAATACTCGTCGTTGAACACCCGCGCCGGACCGGTGATCACTGGATTCTTCAGCCCGGTAATCTTGGCCACGCAGCCTTCCGGCGACAGATTGCCCTTGAGGATGGCCAGGTGCCCCTGCGTATACAGCGCCTTGTCGATGGTGCGGATAACATCCTGCTTCGGGTCCGGTACCGATGGAATATCGGCCAGTTCTTCGGCCATCGTGCGGCCGGTGATCGTCATGCAGTCGCCGTGCAGCAGGCCGGCGTCGAGCAGCAGCTTGAGCACTTGCGGCACGCCGCCCGCCTTGTGCAGGTCGGTCGCCACGTACTGCCCGGACGGCTTGAGGTTGCAGATGACCGGCACCTTCTGGCGCACGCGCTCGAAATCGTCGATGGTCCATTCGACTTCGGCCGCATGGGCAATCGCCAGGTAGTGCAGCACGGCGTTGGTCGAACCGCCAGTCGCCATGATCAGCGAGACGGCGTTCTCGATCGATTTGCGGGTGATGATGTCGCGCGGCTTCAAATCCTTTTTCACCGCTTCGACCAGCACGCGCGCCGATTCGGCGGCCGAGCCGACCTTTTCGTCGTCCGGATTGGCCATGGTCGACGAGTACAGCAAGCCCATCCCCAGCGCCTCGAACGAGGACGACATGGTGTTGGCCGTGTACATGCCGCCGCAGGAACCGGACGAGGGGCAGGCGTTGCGCTCGATGCCGTCGAAGTCTTCCTTCGACATGCGCCCGGCCGTGAATTCGCCCACCGCCTCGAAGGCCGAGACAATGGTCAGGTCCTTGCCCTTCCAGTTGCCCGGCTTGATGGTGCCGCCGTACACATAGATGCCCGGCACATTGGTGCGCGCCAGGGCGATCATTCCGCCCGGCATGTTCTTGTCGCAGCCGCCGATCACGACCACGCCATCCATCCACTGGCCGTTGACGGCCGTTTCGATGCAGTCAGCGATGACTTCGCGCGAGATGAGCGAATATTTCATGCCTTCGGTGCCCATCGACATGCCGTCGGAAATGGTCGGCGTGCCGAACACCTGCGGATTGGCACCGGCGCCCTTGATGGTCGAAATGGCGATGTCGGCCAGCTTTTGCAGGCCCGAGTTGCATGGCGTGATGGTCGAGTGGCCGTTGGCGATGCCGATCATCGGCTTGTCGAAATCCTCGGTTTCATAGCCCATGGCGTAATACATCGAGCGGTTCGGGCTGCGCGAGACGCCTTCGGTGATGTTGCGGGAACGACGGTTGTAGCGTGGCTGGTCTGACATGGCTTCACTCCGGTGATGATCTGAGTTTGATCTGATAGCGGCAAGAATGCCTTGCCCCCGGGCGCGCGTCAAATATATCATTTGCATTGCTGTGAGTCGTACTGCGTATCACACCACCACCTTCACATGGAAAAGCATATCGATGAACCTGGAATTGCGCCAGTTGCGCTATTTTGTCGCCGTCGCTGAAGAACTTCACTTCGGCAAGGCCGCGCTGCGCCTGCACATGACCCAGCCGCCGCTGTCGCAAACCATCCAGGGCCTCGAAGAATTGCTCGGCGCGCCGCTGTTCGCGCGCAGCCGCCGCGCCGTCGAGCTGACCCCGGCCGGCCAGGCCCTGCTGCCGGAAGCGCGTCGCATCCTGGCCGCCAGCGCCGCCTTGCCCGCGCTGGTGCGGCGCGCGGCCGGCGGCGAAGCGGGCCGGCTGTCGCTGGCGTTCGTGTCCTCGGCCGATTACAGCGTGCTGCCGCCCTTCCTGCGCAGCTACCGCGCGGCCTTTCCGCAAGTGCGCATCGCGCTGCAGGAAGCCACCTCGGACGTACAGATCGACGAACTGCTGCATGGGCGCATCGATGCCGGCCTCCTGATCCCGCCGCTGCCGGACAAGGCGCGCCTGGAACTCGATTACCTCAAGGTGCTGACCGAGCCGCTGATCGCCGCCTTGCCGGCCGGCCTGGCCGGCACCGGCGGCGATGCGCCGGTATCGCTGGCGGAACTGGCGCCGCTGCCGCTGATTATCTTTCCGCGCCCGATCGCTCCGGCCCTGCACGATGCCATCCTGGCCTGCTTTCGCGCGGCCGGCGTCACCCCCGAGATCGGGCAGGAAGCGATCCAGATGCAGACCATCGTCAGCCTGGTGTCGGCCGGCATGGGGATGGCACTTGTGCCACAATCGGTGTCCAATCTGATGCGGCCCGGCGTAGAATACCGGGCCCTGCGCGACGCGGCGCCGCAGGTGGAAACCGGGCTGGCCTGGCGGCGCGACGCTGTCTCGCCAGTCTTGCAGGGTTTTTTGGATTTACTGAGGAAAAATACTGATGCTGACCCACCCGATGCCTGACCCCGTCGCCTTTTCGCTCGGCCCGCTGCACGTGCACTGGTACGGGCTGATGTATGTACTGGCGTTCGCCATGTTCCTCGCACTCGGGCGCGTGCGCATCAAGCAGCCCCACATCGCCGCGCGCGGCTGGAAAAAAGAAGACCTGGACGACATGCTATTCTACGGCATGCTCGGGGTGATCATCGGCGGGCGCCTGGGCGAAGTGCTGTTTTACCAGCCGGCCCGCTTCATGGCCGATCCGGCGGCCATCTTCAAGATCTGGCAGGGCGGCATGTCCTTCCACGGCGGCTTCATCGGGGTGCTGGTGGCCATGGCGCTGTGGGCGCGCAAGGCCAAGCGCAATCTGCTCGATGCCTACGATTTCATCGCGCCGCTGGTGCCGCTCGGCTACGCGGCCGGACGCATGGGCAACTTCATCAACGCCGAACTGCCGGGCCGCGTGGCCGATGCCAGCCTGCCGTGGGCCATGCTGTGGCCCGGCGTGCAGGGTCCGCGCCATCCGTCGCCGCTGTACCAGATGATCGTCGATGGGCTGGTGGTATTCGTGCTGCTGTGGATCTATGCGCGCAAGGACCGGCCGCGCCTGGCGGTGGGCGCCATGTTCACCTTGCTGTACGGCTGCGCGCGCTTCTTCACGGAATATTTCCGCGTGCCGGACTGGCAGATCAGCGTGGCCGGCTTGCCGGTCACGTCGGGACAGATGCTGTCGCTGCCGATGATCATCGGCGGCGCGGCGATACTGGCCTGGGCTTACCGCCAGCGCGTCAGTGAAACGCCTTCCACAGCATATACGCAGCCAGCGCATACAGAATAACGGCGAAGATGCGCTTTAACTGCTGCACCGGCATGCGGTGCGCGGCGCGCGCGCCCAGCGGCGCGAACACCACGCTGGCGGCGGCGATCACCGCCAGCGCGGGCACGTAGATATAGCCGAGCGAGTACGGCGGCAGGCCGGCCTGGTCCCAGCCGAACCAGATATTCGACAGGGTGCCCGACAGCGCGATCGGAAAGCCCAGCGCGGCGCTGGTGGCCACGGCGTTATGGAGCTTGACGTTACACCAGGTCATGAACGGCACCGACATAAAGCCGCCGCCCGCCCCCACCACGCCCGAGACCACGCCGATGGCGCCGCCGGCGGCACACATGCCGGGCGCCCCGGGCAACTCGCGCGCTCCCGCCGGTTTGCCGCCGATCAGCATCTGCGTGGCCGAGAACGCCACGAACAGGGCGAACACCAGCGCCAGCGCGGTGGTGTCGAGCTGCTTGCCCAGCCACGGACCGATCCAGGAGCCGAGCACGATGCCGGGCGCGAGCAGCTTGACGATCGGCCACAGCACGGCGCCATGCGCATGATGCGCGCGCACCGAGGACAGCGAGGTGAACATGATGGTGGCGAGCGAGGTGGCAATCGCCATGCGCACCACCACGTCCGGCGGGAAGTGCTTGGCGGTGAAGATCATCGTGATGAAGGGCACCAGCACCATGCCGCCGCCGATGCCCAGCAAGCCGGCCGCAAACCCGCCGGCGGCGCCCATCGCCAGCAGGACCAGGATCAGGCTCCAGTCCATCGGCCTCCCGCTGGGGTGGCCATGATTGCAGTGTCAGTCGTCATGCGCGCAGTCGGTGAGGCTTGCTGTTAAGTGGCAAGCCACCAGAGACTTGCCGTGGCAAGTATTCTACAGCGTAATGCCCGCAGGCATCACCGCGCTACCGCCCCAGGCGCCCTGCGGAGGCGGTGCGCGCCGCGCCGCCGGTGCGGCGGCGGTGATCACCATCACGGCCTCATTCTTCATCGGCACCGCCCGGTTCCCCGGCGCCGGCCAGCACGCGCCGCACTTCTTCGAGCTGCTGCAACTGTTTTAGCAAGCCGGCCGCGGCGGCGTTTTCGCCGTCCAGCAAGGCGCGTTCCAGCGCGCCGGCCAGCTCGGTCACGTGCGGGTAGCCGAAACTGCCGGCGCTACCCTTGAGCATGTGCGCCAGCGCGGCCGCCTCGGCCGCCTCGCCGGCCGCGGCGTGGGTCGCGATGCGCTCCAGGCGGCCGGCCAGCCCGGCTTCGAAGCGGGCCCGGATGTCCACGAACACGGCCAGCTGCTCGGGCGACATGACCGGGGCTGGCGGCAGCGCCGGCAGCAGTTGCGCCAGCAAGGCACCCAGGGCCGTGAAATCGACCGGCTTGCCGACGCAATGCGAGCAGCCCGCCGCCAGGTAGCGCGCCACATCGGCGGTCATGATATTGGCGGTCAGCGCCACCACCGGAATCCCCACCCCGGCCGCGCGCAGCAATTCGGTCGCCGCCACCCCATCCATGAGCGGCATCTGGATATCCATCAGGACCAGGTCGAAGTTGCCGGCCAGGACCATCTCGACCGCCCGCGCGCCGTTCTCGGCCATCTCGCAGCGTATGCCCAGGCGGTTCAGGAAGGCGCCGATCAGGGCCCGGTTGTCGGGCCCATCCTCGGCCAGCAGCACGCGCCCGTGCAAGGCCGGCGGCGCCACCGCCACCACCGGCGCGGGCGGCGCGCCGGGCGCGGGGCCGGCCAGCCAGGCCGTCCCGTCGCCGCTGCGCGCCAGGATGCCCACCTCGAACGCCGAGCCCTCGCCCGCCGCGCTGGACACCTGCACCGTGCCCCCCATGCGGGTCACCAGCTGCTGCACCAGATACAAGCCGAGCCCGGTGCCGCCATACTTGCGCGTCGTGTCCAGGCCGGCTTGCTGGAAGGGTTCGAACAGCCGGGCGCACTGTTCCGGCGACATGCCGATGCCGCTGTCGCGCACCCTGCACGCCAGCCGCGCCGGCGCCTTCTCGTACCACAAGTCCAGCTCCACGCAGCCCAGTTCGGTGAACTTGATGGCATTGCTGCACAGGTTAAACAAGATCTGCTTCCAGCGGGTCGGGTCGCCCACCACCTGGGCCGGAAACGGATAGTGCACCCGCACCCGAAAGTCGATGCCTTTGCTGTGCGCCTGGGCGCCCATCATGGACTCGATCTCGGTCACGGTCTGGACCGGCGAAAACGCCACCTGCTCCAGGCCGAGCCGGCCGGCCTCGATCTTGGCGATATCGAGGATATCGTTGATCACGCTGAGCAGATGGTGTCCATTGCGCAGGATCACCTGGCCGGCCTGGCCGCGCAGCGCCGGCTCGTCCGCCGTGCCCAGCAGTTCGGCAAAACCGATGATCGCCGTCAGCGGGGTGCGCACTTCATGGCTCATCATGGCCAGGAAATCGGACTTGGCGCGGTTGGCGGCGTCGGCCTTGTCCATCAGATGGCGGGTCAGCGTGAAGTCGCGTTCGCGCCGCTGCAACAGGCGCAGCAGCACCATGGAGGCGCTCACCACCGCCAGGATGGCCAGCGCCGCGAGCACGATGCGGGCGGTATTGAATTCACGCCAGCGCGCCAGCATCAGCGATTCGGTGATGGTGAGGTTGACGATCAGCGGGTAATGCTGCACCAGGCGCGGCGCCCCCAGGCGCGTGACCGCCTCGCGGCCTTCCGTGAAGCGCGGCACCGAGCTCAGGATCACGCCCGAGCTCTGGCGCATCTGTTCGATCACCTGGTAGGAGGTGCCGCTCAGGTTGAGCTGGCCGATCAGGGAATCGATGTGGGGCCAGCGCGCCAGCAGGGTGAAGTCGCGCCGGTACAGCGAAATGCTGGCGCCCTCGCCGAGCGTGATGCGCTGGTAGAAGTCGCTCAGCGAGGTGCATGAAAAGCCGACCAGCACGATGGCGAGCAATTCACCCTGGGGACCATTCACCCGGCGGCTCAGGTAAAACGTCCACTGGCCGTTGCCCTTGTTGCGCACCGGCTTGCTGAAGTACAAGCCCTGTCCGGGATTGAGCAGATGCGCCTTGAAGTAATCGCGGTCGGCCAGGTTGATCGCGGGCGCCGGCCAGGAACGCGTGAAATTGACCACATCGCCATTGGCTGCGACGATGGTGACCACGTCGACCTGGGGCAGGCCGCGCGCCTTGTCGCGCATGCTCAGGAACTCGGCCTGGTCGCCCAGGCGCGCGCGCAGGCTGGCATCGCTGTCGACCCCGGCGGCCCGGACCGAATCGGCGACGCTGTCGAGGACCAGGGAGGCCGACGTCACTTGCTGCCCGATGTGCTCGGCCAGCACCAGCGACAGATTGCTCAGTTGCTTGCGCCATTCGTTGATGGTCTGTTCGCGCGCTGTCCAGCTGGCCGCGCCAAGCGAGGCCAGGATGGCCGAGACCAGGAAACCGCCGAACAGCAAAGCGATATGGCTGGCCCGGAGTCGGTAGCGCGGACGCTCGCTGGTGGGGGGAGGCATGCAGACACGATAGCATCGGCGCCCGCGCCTGGCTCGTGGTGTTGCCTATAAGGTACAGTTTGCTAAGGCTGGCCGAGCAAGGCCTCGATGGCATGCCATTCGTGCGGCTCGACCGGCATCACCGACAGGCGGCTGCCCTTGGCCAGCAGGCGCATGCCGGCCAGCGCGGGCACGGTGCGCAGCTCTTTCAGGCTCAGCAGGGCGGTCTTGCGCAGCGCGCGCACGTCGACGCCGATCCAGCGCGGCTGCTCCGGCGTGGCCTTGGGATCGTGGTAGGGGCTGGCGGGATCGAACTGGGTGGCGTCCGGATAGGCGGGTGAGCACACCTGGACGATGCCGGCGATGCCCGGTTCGGCGCAGCTGGAATGGTAGAACAGGACCAGGTCGCCTTCGCGCATGGCGTCGCGCATGAAATTACGCGCCTGGTAATTGCGCACGCCGAACCAGGCCACCGTGCGCGCCGGCGCGGCCAGCACATCGTCGATACTCACTTCGTCCGGTTCGGACTTCATCAGCCAATAAGCCATCTGCTCGCTCCGGACGCGCCGCCCGCCGGCGGACCAAGCGCGCGCCCATAAAAAAACGGTTGCGCACCGAATGCATGCAACCGCCTGTGAAAATCAGAACCCCGCCTGTGCCGTCTTTACCGGCATCCTGAACCTAATGGTTCAAGGCGGTCGCAGTTAGTCCAATTTCGGGTTCGTCGAACAAGCGACGCTCACTCCCATCGAACAAAATTCCGCAACCTGTGCACATAAATGGTTCAAGGAATATATGGCAATCGCGAACACCGCAGGGTGAGACGCAGTTTACTCCGATGTGCCGTCATGTCAAACGAAATTAGCCTCAGAACAGATTTTCCTGGGGGGTCAGGGCGTTATCGAGCACCGTGTGCATGTCGCCGAGCTTCTGCTTGACTTCCAGGATCGTCATTTCGGAAAGCGGTCCCTGGGGCGTTTTCACCGACAGGAATTCCGCAGCCACGCTGAGCGCGGCCATGACGGCGATGCGGTCATTTCCCTTGACCTTGCCCGAATCGCGCAAGGCGCACATTTTCCCGTCAAGATAGCTCACCGCTTCCTGCAAGGTGCGTTCCTCGCCCTCTTGGCAGACGAGGCGGTAGGCGCTGCCCATGAGCGTGACATTCAACTGGATCATTGCGCGACCTCATCAAGTTTTTCAGGCACGACGGCCGGGGCGTTCGGATCGGGCATTTGCGCCAGCAAGGTTTCGACGCGGCGCTGCACTTCATTCATGCGCCCCACGCATTCCTCGTTTTCGGCGCACAGCGCCGCGTTCGACTGGCGCAGTTGCGCATTCGCCAGACGCAGCTGCGCGTTCTCGCTGCGAAGTGAGAGGGTCAACGCGGCAAGCCGGTCAATTTTTTCGGATAGTTCGTCGAATTCAGAAATCATCCCGTAACTATAGGGGTGCGAAGGAAAGTCCGTCAACCGAATCAGTAAGAGGGGTGGACGATTGATGTAAGGGGATGTAATAAGCGGGCGGCACGCAAGTGCGTTCAACACCGTCCCTCGCTTGCGCTATTGAACCGGAAGTCGCGCCGGCGGCGCCGCCGCGCGCGCCGATCCCCTGCGCGCGCAGCCTTGAGATCGCTCCAATATCGGGCACCGCGGCAAGCCCGCGGTTTGCGCCAGATCAAGCTCGTCTATTAAATAGTCAACGGGACGCCTTGAAAAACACCTTGACCGTCCCTATAATTAGCACTCGTTAGTAGAGAGTGCTAACAACTCTTTCTAGTCTCTGCGGCAACACCGCGAGGCATGTTGAAACACCGGGAACGCCCAGGGCGGTCCTGACCAATAGCTACTAAACCACTGAATATTAAGGAGTTTTGCATGAACCTTCGCCCATTGCACGATCGCGTTATCGTCAAGCGTCTCGACCAGGAAACCAAAACTGCGTCCGGCCTCATCATTCCTGACGCAGCTGCCGAAAAACCGGATCAAGGCGAAATCTTGGCTGTCGGCAACGGTAAAGTCCAGGACGACGGCAAAGTACGCGCGCTGGAAGTGAAAGTCGGCGACCGCGTCCTGTTCGGCAAATACTCCGGCCAAACCGTCAAGGTCGACGGCGAAGAGCTGCTGGTGATGCGTGAAGAAGACATCATGGCCGTCCTGGTCAAGTGATCGATCCGGGGCGGGAATCGTTTCCTGATCCGCGCACGTCCTTTCCTTAAGAATTCCACGCGATAGATATCTACGCATAACGGAGAAAATAAACATGGCAGCTAAAGATGTAGTATTCGGCGACGCAGCGCGCGCCAAAATGGTTGAAGGCGTCAATATCCTCGCCAACGCAGTCAAAGTCACCCTGGGCCCGAAAGGCCGCAACGTGGTGCTGGAGCGCTCGTTCGGCGCGCCGACCGTCACCAAGGACGGTGTGTCGGTTGCCAAGGAAATCGAACTCAAAGACAAGCTCATGAACATGGGCGCGCAAATGGTCAAGGAAGTTGCTTCCCGCACCAGCGACAATGCCGGCGACGGCACCACCACCGCGACCGTGCTGGCACAAGCCATCGTGCGCGAAGGCATGAAGTTCGTTGCCGCCGGCATGAACCCGATGGACCTCAAGCGCGGCATCGACAAGGCAGTTGCTGCCACCGTCGAAGAACTGGCCAAGATCGCCAAGCCATGCACCACCACCAAGGAAATCGCCCAGGTCGGCGCCATTTCCGCCAACTCGGACTATTCGATCGGCGAGCGCATCGCTGAAGCGATGGAAAAAGTCGGCAAGGAAGGCGTCATCACCGTTGAAGACGGCAAATCCCTGAACGACGAACTCGACATCGTCGAAGGCATGCAGTTCGACCGCGGCTACCTGTCGCCTTACTTCATCAACAACCCGGACAAGCAAGTTGCCATCCAGGATAGCCCGTTCGTCCTGCTGTGCGACAAGAAGATCTCGAACATCCGCGATCTGCTGCCGATCCTGGAACAAGTCGCCAAAGCCGGCCGTCCACTGCTGATCATCGCGGAAGACATCGAAGGCGAAGCACTGGCCACCCTGGTTGTGAACAACATCCGCGGCATCCTGAAAACCTGCGCAGTCAAAGCCCCAGGCTTCGGCGACCGCCGCAAGGCCATGCTGGAAGACATCGCTGTCCTGACCGGCGGCCAGGTCATCGCTGAAGAAGTCGGCCTGACCCTGGAAAAGGTCACCCTGGCAGAACTGGGCCAAGCCAAGCGCGTTGAAGTGGGCAAGGAAAACACCATCATCATCGACGGTGCCGGCCAGGCAGAAGCGATCGAAGCGCGCGTCAAGCAAGTGCGCGTCCAGATCGAAGAAGCGACTTCCGACTACGACCGTGAAAAACTGCAAGAGCGCGTTGCCAAGCTGGCAGGCGGCGTTGCAGTGATCAAGGTTGGCGCAGCCACCGAAGTCGAAATGAAAGAAAAGAAAGCCCGCGTTGAAGATGCACTGCACGCTACCCGCGCTGCCGTGGAAGAAGGCATCGTTCCTGGCGGCGGCGTTGCCCTGCTGCGCGCACGTGCCAACATCAAGGTCAAAGGCGACAATCCTGACCAGGACGCCGGTATCAAGATCGTCCTGCGCGCCATGGAAGAGCCACTGCGCATGATCGTTCAAAACGCTGGCGAAGAATCGTCGGTAGTGGTTGCAGCAGTATTGGCCGGCAGCGGCAACTACGGCTACAACGCAGCGAACGGCACCTACGGCGACATGGTCGAAATGGGTGTTCTGGATCCAGCTAAAGTCACCCGTTCGGCACTGCAAAACGCAGCCTCGATCGCTGGCCTGATGCTGACCACCGACGCCATGGTCTGCGAACTGGCGGACGACAAGCCAGCTGGCGGCATGGGCGGCATGGGTGGCATGGGCGGCATGGGCGGCATGGACGGCATGATGTAATTGCCTGATACGCCGGAGCGCGGCTGGTCCGCCTCCGCTGGCATCGAACAGCCTGCAAGGTTTGCGCCTTGCAGGCTTTTTTCATGGCTGACGTTTTCTCCGCAAAAAAAGCCCGTACGGTCGTCGCCGTGCGGGCTTTTTACATTCGCGGCATGGTGACCACTATTGGGTGGAAGCGACCGCGGCGCCTGTGATCGAGCAAGGCTGCATCGTGGGTTTCACCTCGATTCGCGTCAAGCCCAGCCGTGCACACGTCACCGCCGCCGAGCAAGCCTACCGGGCGCTCAACGATGGCCGCGGCGGGCTCGAAGTGCACGCCGGGGCCGTGCTGCGCCGCTCGGCGCTGCGCCGCCTGAACCTGTTCGCCACCCTGTCGCTGGGTGCGCGCATCGGCGCCTCGACCTTGCTGGTGGCGCTGCTGTTCATCGCGAGCCTGGGCGCGGACGGCGGCGCGGCGCGGCGCGGCTGACGGCAGCGGCACTGGGACTGTGCGTCAGCTTGCTGTCGGGATTGTTACTGTATCGCGCCGTCGTGCCTCCCCTGCGGCGCGCCAGGAGCGATATCGAGCGCATGAGCGCCGGCGACCTGACGGGCCGCATCGATGCCGGCGGCAACGACCAACTCGCCCACGTGCCCGGCGCGCTCGGGGTACTGCAGACCAATGTCAGGCTGCTGGTCGGCCAGATCAAGGAAGTGACCGGCGTCGTCAGCCATGGCGCCGGCGACATCGCGGCAGGCAATGCCGACCTGTCGGCGCGCACCGAAGCCCAGGCCAGCTCGCTCGAAGAAACGGCGTCGTCGATGGAAGAAATCAGCAGCACGGTAAAACAGAATGCGGACAATGCGCGCCAGGCGAACCTGCTGGCCACGGCCGCCGCCGCCACTGCCGTCCAGGGCGGGCACGCCGTCGCCCAGGTCGTTGGCACCATGGGATCGATACGGGACAGTTCGCGCAAGATCGTCGACATCAACAGCGTCATCGACAGCATTGCATTCCAGACCAACATCCTGGCGCTGAACGCGGCGGTGGAGGCGGCGCGCGCCGGCGAGCAGGGTCGCGGCTTCGCGGTGGTGGCCAGCGAAGTGCGCGTCCTGGCGCAACGCTCGGCCGCGGCCGCCAAGGAAATCAAGGCCTTGATCAATGACTCGGTCGACAAAGTCGATGCGGGCAGCGCGCTGGTCGACAGTGCGGGAAAGACCATGGACCAGATCGTGACATCGGCCAAGCAGGTGGCAGGCATCGTCAACGACATCAGTCTGGCCAGCCGCGAGCAAAGCGAGGGCATCGACCAGGTCACCCAAGCCGTGTCGCAGATGGATGAAATCACTCAGAGGAACGCCGCCGTCGTGGAAGAGACCGCTGCAGCGGCCGCGCAAATGCAGGAACAGGCACTCAAGCTGACGCGGCTGGTCGACGCCTTCAGGCTGGTGTCCGATGCCGCGCCAGGCCGGGAAACGCGGTATCTGGCCCGTCCCGCCGCGCCGCGCCGGGCGCTCGCATAGGCGGTCCGGAACATGCCGCGCGCCTTGGCGTTACAGGCGGTATGACGCCGGTATCGTCAGTGTCCGGCTGCGCCTCTCGGTCCCACCAGTTGCACTTCGACCCGGTTGTTACGGGCGCGCCCTTCGCGCGTGTCGTTGCCGGCGGCCGGCAGGCGCTTGGCCTTGCCTTCGGTGTAGATGCGGATGCGCTCGAATCCTTTGTCGGCCAGATATTCTTTTACCGCTTCGGCGCGCTGGACCGACAGCGTCTGCGCCTTGGCGTCGCTCGGCAGTTCATCGGTATGGCCGATGGCCATGATCAGCTCGGGATCAAGCTCGCCGCTCTTGCTGATGACCTGATCGAGGATCGATACCGCATCGGCCGACAGGCGCGCGCTGCCGCTGTCGAAGAACACCTCGGTGGCGAACTGGATCCTGGCCGGGTCGGCGTGGACCATGGCCGGCAGCGCGCATGCCAGGCAAACGGACAGCGCGGTCAGGATGTATCGCATGGGGGAGATTTCCGTGATGAAGTAGGAACACTGACTGTAGCGCAATCTTGTATTATTAACAAGCGAGACCTCCCGTACCGCTGCCGCGATCGCGCTACACTGCTGCACGCGGCGTCGATCCCGATGCCCCATGCACGGAGAAGCCATGCCCGACAATGATCCGCAACTCGCATTCTGGTTCGATTTCGGCAGCAATTACAGCTACCTGAGCACCATGCGCATCGAGGCGCTGGCCGCCGCCCAGGGCGTGCGCGTGCTGTGGAAGCCGTTTCTGCTGGGACCGGTGTTCAAGTCCTTCGGCTGGAACACCTCGCCCTTCGTGCTGCAAAAGGAAAAAGGCGCCTACGTGTGGCGCGACATGCAGCGCCAGTGCGATAAATACGGCTTGCCATGGACCCAGCCGCGCACCTTCCCACGGCGCGCGCTGCTGCCGCTGCGGGTCGCCCTGCTCGGTGCCGGCGAAGCGTGGATCGGCGCGTTTTGCCGGCGCATCATGGAATGCAATTTCGTCGAGGACCGCGAGATCGACGACGCGGCCCTGGTCGGCGAAGTGCTCGCAGCGCTCGGCCTGGACGGCGCCGCCCTGATCGCCGCCGCCGGCACCGACGAAAACAAGCTGGCCATGCGCGCCCAGGGCGAGGAAGCGGTGCGGCGCGGCGTTTTTGGGGCGCCCATGTTCTTTGCCGGGGACGAGATGTTCTGGGGGAACGACCGCCTGGAGGATGGCGTGGCCTGGGCCGCCGGTCATGTTGCTGCCAGTATAGTTTTGGCGTAGTATGACCGGAACATCAACGCGTCCCAGCTGCCCATCTCTATGTCCGGATCGTCCAAAAAAGTAGTCCTGCTGTTTGCCTTGATCGCCCTGGTCGGCGTAGGCGCCGTGCTGTACCACAATCACCATGAATCGGTCCAGGCAGCGGCCTCGGCCGCCGCCAGGACCACGCCCGCGGCCAAGCCGGCGGCGCAGCTGACGCGCACGAAAGAACAAGCCATCGATGCGCTGATGGCGCTGCCGGAATTGAAAGCCTGGTCGGCGCATATCGACAAGGTCTCGGGCGGCAGCGCGCACGGCGCGGTGCTCGACGACGAGAGCGCGACAAAGCTCATCCACGGAAAAAGTTACTGGAGCCTGAGCTTTGTCGAGGACAGCAAGGAGGCGGCGCATCGCTGGGAGACTTTTCTGGTCGCCACCACAGGCGATGAGATCCTGGTCGACGACATGAACGACGACCGCCAGCTGACCCTGGCCCAATGGCGCACCGAAATGCGCCCGATGGAGCGCATCATCAAAAAGGCAGAGCCCGGGGCGGCGCCGGCACCGGCGCCCTGAGGCCACGGGCAGGCTTGCCCTACCCGCCCAGGTGCGAAATCTGGGTGTGCTGACTGGCGCCGCCGGCCTCCCCGCTGGCGCCGAGCGAAATCCCGACCGACAGGATATCGATCAGCAGCAGCTGCATGATGCGCGAGATCATCGACAGGAAGCTGGTGCTATCCTCGGCGTGGTCGACCGCCAGGCACACCGTGGCCTTCTTGGCCAGGGGCGAACCGCTGCTGGTCATCGCAATCACATCGGCGCCGGCCGCGCGCGCCACGTCCACGGCCGCCAGCAACTCGGGCAAGCGCCCCGAATTGGAAATCGCAATGACCACGTCGCCCGGCTTGAGCAATTCGGCCGCGAGCGAGAACAGGTGCGAGTCGCCATACGAGGAGGTCGGAATGCGGAAGCGGAAAAACTTGTGCTGGCCATCCAGCGCCACCACCCGCGAATTACCCATCGCGTAAAACTCGACCCGGTGCGCGTGGGTCAACAGGTCGATGGCGCGGTCGAGCGCGCGCACGTCGAGCTGGTCGCGGAACTTGAGGATGGCCGAAACGGTGTTGTCGATCACCTTGGCCGACACGTCGTGCGTGCTGTCGCCGCCGCGCACCTGGCTGTGGCGCACGGGAATGGCGCCGGTCAGGCTGCTGGCGAAGCGCAGCTTGAAGTCGGCCAGTCCCAAAAACCCGAGCGAGCGGCAAAAGCGGATCACGGTCGGCTGGCTCACTTCCGCCAGGCGTGCGATATCGGCAATCGGCTCATTGAGCACAAGGCGCGGCTGCTCCAGCACCAGGCTGGCCACGCGCTGCTCGGCGGGCGTCAGTTCGTGCTGCAGGTGCTGGACGCGCTCCATCAGCGTATTGGCGCCGCTGCGCCCGCGCAGGTGCTCCGACAAGATCGTCGCCACGCCGTGGAAGGCCGGATTGGGCGTGGTGATGACGTAAGTGGGAATATCGGCCAGGTAAGTCGAGAAGCGCCCCTTGGCCTCGAAGCGGCTGCGAAACGGCGAGCTGGCAAACAGCTCACCCATGCGCGGCACGATGCCCCCCGCCAATGAAGATGCCGCCGAAGGCGCCCAGGGTCACCGCCAGGTTGGCTGCGGCCCCGCCCAGCATGCCGCAGAAGCAGTCGATCACCTCCAGGCACAGCGGATCCTGGTCGTCGATGGCGGCGGCGATGATCTCGGGCGAGGCGCGCGCAGGCGCCGTGATGCCGTTGCGCTGCGCCAGCGCGCGGTAGATGATTTCCATGCCCGGTCCGGAGATCAGGCGCTCGTTCGAGACGTGCGCCCACTCCTTCCAGGCAAACTGCAGGATCGCGAATTCGCGCTCGTCGGCCGGGGCGAAATTGACGTGCCCTCCTTCGCTGCCGAGCGTGACGAAGCCATCGACGGTCGGAATCACGCCCGACACGCCCAGGCCGGTGCCGGGACCGAGCACGCCGATGACGGCGTTGCCGGCGGCCATGCCGGGGCCGACCTTCATCAGGTCGTCCGGCGTCAGGCCCGGCAACGCCATCGCCAGCGCCGTGAAGTCGTTGACGATCAAGAGCGTGTGCAGCCCCAGCTCGCGCCGCACCGCATCGGTGGAAAACTCCCAGGCGCGGTTAGTCATGCGCACCTGGTCGCCATTGACCGGATTGGCGACCGCCAGCGCCGCGTGGTTCAGCAGCATGCCGGCATGGTCAGCCAGGTAAAAGCGCAGCAGCGCCACGATGCCCTCGAAGTCATCGCACTTGAGCACCCGCACCGAGCGAAATACGCCGGGCGCGGTTTGCAGCGCGAAGCGCGCATGGGTCGCGCCGATGTCGGCCAGCAGGCGCGGGCCGTCGGCAAAGGCCGTGCGGCCGAATTTCGCGGGATCTGGCTGCTCGTCCATCAGTTCTTGGTACCGAACCAGGCCCCATAGGCCGGCAGGGTGAGCGTGCCGCCTTCGGCGCTGCCATGCAGGCCGTGGCCGATCATCGAGACCGCGTCCAGGGCGTCGGCAAACTCGTACGTCACCGGTTCGGGACCAAGGTTGAACACGGCCAGCACACTGGCGTGGCCGGCCAGGTCGCGGCGCAGCGCCAGCACCGGTTCGGGCGCGTCGAAGAAGACGATCTCGCCGCGCGTGAGCTGCGGCTGCTGGCGGCGCCAGGCAACGATGCGGCGCGCAAAATTGAGCGGCGAGTCGGGATCGGTTTCCTGCGCGCTGGCGGCCGAGGCGATGTGCTCCTCGGCCACCGGCAGCCACGGCGTACCGGTGGTGAAGCCGGCGTTGGGCAGTTCGGCGGTCCAGGGAATCGGCGTGCGGCAGCCGTCGCGGCCCTTGAACTCGGGCCAGAAAGTGATGCCGTACGGGTCTTGCAGCAGTTCGAACGGCACGTCGGCCTCGGTCAGCGCCAGCTCGTCGCCCTGGTACAGGCACGGCGTGCCCTTGAGCGAGAGCTGCATCGCCAGCACCAGCTTGGCCAGCGCATGGGTCGGCGCGGCGCCGCCCCAGCGCGTCATGACGCGGATGCTGTCGTGGTTACCGACCGACCAGGAAGCCCAGCCACCCTTGACGCGCGCCTCGAATTGTTCGACCTGGCGCCGCACGTGCGCCGCCGAGAATTCGGGCGTGAGCAGGTTGAAGCTGTACGCCATATGCAGCTTGTCGCCGTCGGCGGTGTAGTCGGCCATGACGCCGAGTGCATCGTCCGCACCCACTTCGCCGATGGCGACCGCGCCGAATTCGTCGAGCAGCACGCGGA
Source organism: Massilia frigida (assembly GCF_011682175.1). GTDB lineage: Bacteria > Pseudomonadota > Gammaproteobacteria > Burkholderiales > Burkholderiaceae_D > Telluria_A > Telluria_A frigida. The sequence goes on along the minus strand of NZ_WHJG01000004.1, from coordinate 244,084 downwards.
TCTTTTGCAGGAAGGCCAGGTTCTCCGGACGCGTCTTGTCGTAGACGTGGGCCTGCATGCCGTACGGGTTCACATCGGTGACGGTGGAGGTGTCGCGGTTGGTGGCGGCCGGATTGCTGCGCAGTTCAGGATCGTGGAAATGGAAATTGCAGGCGTCCATGCGCACGCCGTCCACGCCGCGCGCCAGCCAGAAGCGCAGGTTGTCCAGGTGCGCCTGCTGCACCTCGGGATGGTGGAAGTTCATGTCCGGTTGGCTGACCAGGAAATTGTGCAGGTAATACTGCCTGCGCCGGCTGTCCCACTGCCAGGACGAGCCGCCGAACACCGACAGCCAGTTATTCGGCGGATTGCCGTCCGCCAGCGGGTCGGCCCACACATACCAGTCGGCCTTGGGATTGTCGCGGCTCTTGCGGCTCTCGACAAACCACGGATGGATGTCGGCGGTGTGCGAGAGCACCTGGTCGATCATGATCTTCAGGCCAAGGCTGTGGGCCCTGGCGATCAGCGCGTCGAAGTCGTCCAGGGTGCCGAACATCGGGTCGACGTCGCAGTAATCGGCGACGTCGTAGCCGAAATCCTTCATCGGCGAGGTAAAGAAGGGCGAAATCCAGACAATGTCGGCGCCCAGGCCCGCGATGTAGTCGAGTTTTTCGGTAATCCCGGGCAGGTCGCCGATGCCGTCGCCATTGGTATCACGGAAACTGCGTGGATAAACCTGATAAATGATGGCCTCGCGCCACCACGGCGTATTTTGTTCGGAGTGCAGCGAAACGTCTTTGTTCATGATGGGCGCCCATGTGAGTTTTTGTACATAATATACATCAATCTCACCGATTTTACAATGAACAGGAGAAAACGGAAAAAACGATTAATTTCCTTTTATTTCAACAACTTATGCAATATATATTGCCGCAGATAGAGTACATTCGGTAGTTTAACTACAGCCATGCCGACCAACTGCACCTGCCGTTGCAATGACGCGTCCGGTGGCCGGAGGTGGCACCCCGCCACGGCGAGCGATACCTGTTGCCAGCCTCCGGGCTTGGGCTTAGCATCCCATCTGTTTACATAGTGGGAGTACCCATGTCGCAGTTGGATAAAGATAAAGAAAGCGGAAACGGGCCGATGCCCCGTCAGATTCCGTACATCGTGGGCACCGAGGGGTGCGAACGATTCAGTTTTTACGGGATGCGCAACATCCTCACCCCCTTCCTGATCAGCACCCTGCTGCTGTTCATGCCGGTCGCCGACCGCACCGGCGAAGCCAAGCACGTGTTCCACACCTTCGTCATCGGTGTGTACTTTTTCCCGCTGCTGGGCGGCTGGCTGGCCGACCGCTTCTTCGGCAAATACGACACCATCTTCTGGCTCAGTCTTGTGTACTGCGCGGGCCATGCCTGCCTGGCCATCTTCGAAGATAGCCTCAAGGGCTTTTACTTCGGCCTGTTCCTGATCGCGCTCGGCTCGGGCGGCATCAAGCCCCTGATCTCGTCGTTTGTGGGCGACCAGTTCGACCAGACCAACAAGAACAAGGCGAAAGTCGTCTACGACGTGTTCTACTGGATGATCAACTTCGGCTCCTTTTTCGCCTCGCTGCTGATGCCGATCTTCCTGCGCGATTACGGCGCGGCTGTCGCTTTCGGCATTCCCGGCGTACTGATGTTCATCGCCACCATCGTGTTCTGGCTGGGACGCAAAAAATACATCCACCTTCCGCCCGCCCCGCCGGACCCGGACTCGTTCACCCGCGTGGCGCGCAGCGCGCTCATGACGCACAAGCCGGGCCAGGCGCGCAGCGGACTGGCGGTGGCCATGTTCGGCGTGGCCGGCGCCGTCGCAGCGCTGGCCATGTCGCCGCAATGGGGTTTCGTGATCGCCGCCTGCACCGCCCTGGTGCTGCTGCTGGCCTTCGGCGGCATCGGTACCTCGATGCAGCTTGAACGCGCGCGCGGCCTGCATTCGGATGTGGCGGTGGACGGCGTGCGCGCGGTGCTGCGCATCCTGATTGTGTTTGCGCTGGTGACGCCGTTCCACTCGCTGTTCGACCAGAAGGCGTCGACCTGGATCGTCCAGGCCAACTCCATGATTGCCCCTACCCTCACCCTGTTCGGCAAGGACTTCACCTTCGTGCCGGCCCAGATGCAGGCGCTCAATCCACTGCTGGTGATGATCCTGATCCCGTTCAATAACCTGGTGCTGTACCCGGCGCTGCGCAAGATGGGCATCCAACCGTCCCCACTGCGCCGCATGACGACCGGGATCGTGTTCTCCGCGCTGTCGTGGATTGTGATCGGCGCCCTGCAGGTGCAGATGGACGGCGGCACGCCAACCTCGATGGCGTGGCAAGTGCTGCCCTACGCGCTGCTCACCTTCGGCGAAGTCCTGGTGTCGGCCACCGGCCTCGAATTTGCGTACAGCCAGTCGCCGCCATCGATGAAGGGCGTGATCATGGCGTTCTGGTTCCTGTCCAACACGGTGGGCAGCCTGTGGGTACTGATCGTCAATGCCAGCATCAAGAACGATGCGGTGATCTCGCATATCGCCACCAGCGGGTTCAGCGTCATCGCCTTCCAGATGTACTTCTTCGCCGGCTTTGCGTTCGTGGCCGCCGCCGTCTTCGGCTGGTATGCGACGCGCTACAAGATGATGGATAACTACCGTTCCGACGCCGCACCGGCCAAGGCGTAAAACTGGCCGTGCCAAAGGCGGGAAAGCAGCCTGCTTCCCCGCCCCTACAACGATAAGGGGATCATCATGCGTAAATTGTTCCAGATAGCGTTCATGTGCTGCGCCGCCGTGTTTTGCACCAGCAGCGGCGCCGCCGCCAGCGACCATGGCACAGCCGAGGAAGCCAAGGCACTGGTGCAGAAGGTGATCGCCTATATGAAAGCGAATGGGCGCGAAAAGACCATCGCCGAAATCAACGACCTGCAAAACACCCGCTTTCGCGACCGCGACCTGTACGTGACCATCAACGACATGACCATGAAAAACCTGGCCCATGGCGCCAACGCCAAGATGCAGGGCAAGGACTTGATCGACCTCAAGGACGCGGACGGCAAACCCTTCATGCGCGAGCGCCTCGACCTGGTCAAGGCCAAGGGCAAAGGCTGGCAGGACTACAAGTTTGTCAATCCGGTCACCAAACAGATCGAACCGAAATCGATGTACTTCGAAAAATACGAAGACCTGATCATCAACTGCGGCATCTACAAGTAAGTACCCCTCCCGGGCGCCGCAGCCGTGGCGCCCGGCCCTGTTCGCGGTTTTCCGCACGCCGCATCGTCCCCATTCCGGATTTCCGCCAGTTTTCGCCCGTCTCCTTGCCCCTGCGCCCCTGCGGACAGCGCCCGCAGCGCTGGCACGGAAGATGCAACAGGCATGGTGTAGCTAAACCATAACGGAGATGAAAAATGAAAACCATCCAGCACCTGATCCTGGCAGCGGCGGCCCTGTCCGCGTCCGCCCAGGCGGCCGACAATGTCGTCAGGCTCGGCAACCTCAAATTCGCCCACTACGGCGCCGTCTCGTACATCAAGGAGATCGCGCCCAAGTGCGGCATCAAGGTGGAAGAAAACATGTTCGCCAAAGGCCCCGACGTGATGCAGGCGATCCTCTCGGGAGACCTCGACGTCGGCGCCACCGCGTCGGAGGCGGCCATTTCCGGCCGCGCCAACGGTGCGCCGATCTACATCGTGGCCGGTTTCGCTAAAGGTGGCGCGCGCCTGGTCGCGCGCCCCGACGGCGGCATCAAGTCGGTCAAGGACCTCAAGGGCAAGAAGGTCGGCGTGACGCGCGGCGGCATCCACGAAGTGCTGCTGTACGCGCAACTGGCCAAGCATGGCCTCACCTGGTCCGATTCGGCCGGCAAGGACGTGCATGTCATTTACCTCGCGTTCGCGGACCTGAACCAGGCGCTGCTCGGCAAGAACCTGGACGCGATCATGCAAAGCGAGCCGCAATCGTCGCAAGCGATCAACAAGGGCTTCGGCATGGAAGTGATGAAACCCTACGACACCCCGATCGGCGAGCCGGTACGCACGCTCGTCATGAGCGAAAAATTCTACAAGGAGAACCGCGCCACCGCGGCCAAGTTCATGAGCTGCTTCGTGCAGGCCACCAAGCTGTTCATCGATAACAAGGCGGCCGGCGAAAAATACGTGCGCGAATCGATGTTCAAGAACCAGATCACCAAGGACGATTTCGAGGACGCGATCGCCAACTCGCCCTACACCTACGACGTCAGCATCGAGCATATCCAGACCACCACCGACGTGATGGCCAAGACCGGCACCGGCAAGATGCGCACGCCGCCGCTCGCCAAGGACTGGGTCAAGACCGACCTGCTCGATCAGGCCAAGAAGTCCCTGTCCGTCCAATAAGCGGAGGCCTTCATGACCCAAGCTACATGGCGCGAAAGCGCCGTTGGATTCGTCGTACCGGTCGTCATCGTCGCCCTGTGGCAGGCCGGGGCGATGCTGGGGGTGATCAACCCGCAGGTGCTGCCCTCGCCGTGGGCGGTGCTGCTCAAGTGGATCGAATACGCGCTGCCGTTGACCGCGTTCGACCCGGCCACCAGTTCGCGCCTGGCGTGGATGTTTTCGGGCGAACTGCTGATCGACACCATGGGCAGCATGTACCGCGTGGTGGTCGGCTTCGTCATCGGCGCCGGCCTGGCCCTGCCGCTCGGGCTGGCGATGGGATCGAGCCGCACCATGTACGCCTGGCTCAATCCCCTGATGCAGGTGCTGCGCCCGATTCCGCCGATCGCCTACATTCCGCTGGCGATCCTGTGGTTCGGCCTTGGCAATGCGCCGGCCGTGTTCCTGATCGCCATCGGCGCGTTTTTCCCGGTGCTGATGAATACCATCGCCGGGGTGCGCCAGGTCGACAGCATCTACATCCGCGCCGCGCGCAACCTGGGCGCCAGCCAGAGCACCATGTTCCTGCGCGTGATGCTGCCGGCCGCCGTGCCGTACATCCTGTCGGGCGTGCGGATCGGGATCGGTACCGCCTTCATCGTCGTCATCGTCTCCGAAATGATCGCCGTGAACAATGGGCTGGGCTTCCGCATCCTGGAAGCGCGCGAATACTTCTGGTCCGACAAAATCGTCGCCGGCATGATCAGCATCGGCCTTCTGGGCCTGGGCATCGACATCGCCATGAATAAACTGAACAACCATCTGCTGCGCTGGCACCGTGGCCTGGAGACCTGACATGACTTCCTCCCACATCGACGTTGCGAACGTCAGCAAGATCTTCAACGCGGGCGAACGCGAAGTGACCGCCCTGCGCGACATCAACCTGCACATCCCGGACGGCCAGTTCGTCTGCCTGCTGGGGCCATCGGGCTGCGGCAAGTCGACCCTGCTCAATGCCATCGCCGGCTTCTCGCTGCCTTCCACCGGCGAGATCCACGCCAACGGCGCGCGCGTCACGGCCCCCGGGCCGGACCGGGGCATGGTGTTCCAGGAATACGCCCTGTTCCCCTGGATGACGGTCGAGAAGAATATCGGCTTCGGCCTCGGCATCAAGGGCATGCAAGCGGCAGAGATCGACAAGCGCGTCGGCGCCCTGCTGGAGATGCTGTCGCTGTCGGAATTCCGGCAGCGCTTTCCCAAGGACCTGTCGGGCGGCATGCGCCAGCGCGTGGCGATTGCACGCGTGCTGGCGCTCGACTCGCCCATCATGCTGATGGACGAACCGTTCGGCGCGCTCGACGCCCTCACCCGGCGCAACCTGCAGGACGAGCTGCTGCGCATCTGGGCCGACCTGAAAAAGACCATCGTGTTCGTCACCCACAGCATCGAAGAGGCGATCTACCTGGCCGACCGCATCATCGTGATGACCTACCGGCCCGGCACCGTCAAGCGCGACATCATCGTCGAACTGCCGCGCATGCGCGACCCGTCGTCGGCAGCCTTCAATGAACTCAAGCGCGAGCTGGGGGCACTGGTGATGGAAGAGCAGCAGCGCCACCACAACGATGAAATAAGGATGGCCGCTGTCGACTAGGGGTGCGCGTGCAGTAGAATCGAGGCCACTCACCGTGGGCCGCCCATGCACGTAAAACGACAACTCGCCTGGCTCCTCGCGCTGCTCGCCAGCGCGGGGCTGATCATGGCCGCCTACCAGTGGGCGGCGCGCCAGGGCGCGGCCGACGAACTCGCACGCGGCGCGCGCCAGTTGCAGCTGATGGCGCCCGAACTGGAATCGGCGCTGGACAAGTTCGAGACCCTGCCCTACGTCGTCGGCCTGCAAGAGAACGTGGCCGCGCTGCTCGCCCATCCCGGCGAGCGCGCGCGCATCGACCAGGTCAACCGCAGCCTGAAGGCGATACAGCGCCAGTCGAAGGTGGGCGCCATTTACCTGATGGACCGCGACGGCAACACGCTCGCCGCCAGCAACTGGGACCTGCCGCTCACCTTCGTGGGCAGGAACTTCGGCTACCGTCCGTATTTTCATGAGGCGCTGGCCGGGCGCGCCGGGCGCTTTTACGGCATCGGCAGCACCACCAGCGAACCCGGTTACTTCATCGCCCAGCCGGTGATGACTGGCGCCACCGTGAGCGGCGTGGTCGCGGTCAAGATCAGCCTCGACGAATTCGAACGCAACTGGGCCGGCGCCGAGGACACCATCGTGCTGGCCGACCGTGCCGACGTGGTGTTCCTGTCCAACCGGCCGCAATGGAAGTACCGCAGCCTGCACGCCTTGAGCGCCGCTACCCAGCGCGAGCTGGCCAGCACCGACCAGTACGCGCGCCGCACCATCACGCCCATCGACGGGAAGCCGGCGCCGCATGCCGCCCGCACGACGGGCCGCCTGGGGTGGCAGCTGATGCTGTTCCCTTCGCCGGGGCGGGTGCGGCGCATGGCGGCCCTGTGGGCGCTGGCCGCCGCGCTCGTCGCGGCCAGCACCACCGTTGGCGCCTGGGCCCTGTACCAGCGCCGCCGCCGGCTCGAAGAACGCCAGGCCGCCAATGCCGCGTTGCAGCGTGCGGCGAGCGAACTCGATGTAAAACTGGCCGAGCGCACCGCGCTGCTGCGCCAGGCCAACGACGACCTGGAAGCGCGCTACGCCACCCTGAAACAAACCGAACATGTACTGCGCTCGACCCAGGACCAGCTGGTCCAGGCGGGCAAGCTGGCGATGCTGGGGCAGATGGCGGCCGGCGTAACGCATGAACTGAACCAGCCGCTGGCCGCGATCCGCGCATTTGCCGACAATGCGCGCACCTTTCTCGAACGCGGGCAGCAGGCGCAGGCCAGCGCCAACCTGACCCACATCAGCGATGCCAGCGCGCGCATGGGCGCCATCATCGGCCAGTTGAAGGGCTTTGCGCGGCGCAGCGACGCCGTGGCGACAGTCGATATCGCCCAGTCGCTCGCCGCCTCGGCATTTTTGCTGGCGGGCGAATTCAAACGCCTGGGCGTGGCGCTGGCGCTGCCGCCGCCCGCGCCGCTGCTGATCACCGGCGACGCCGTGCGCATCGAACAGGTGTTCATCAACCTGCTGCGCAATGCGCTCGATGCCGTCGACGAGGCGCCGGTGCGCGAGGTGTCGGTCACGCTCGCGCAGCAGGATGGCTACGCCGTGGTACGTATCGCCGACAGCGGCGCGGGCATGTCCGACAGCGTGGCCGCCCACCTGTTCGAACCGTTTTTTACCACCAAGCCATCGGGCAAGGGCCTCGGGCTCGGGCTCGCGATATCATCATCGATCGTACAAGCCATGAACGGGCACCTCGAAGGCAGCAACCGCCCCGGCGGCGGCGCCCAATTCGAGGTGCGCCTGCCGCTGCCGGACAAGGGGAATGAATGAAAACCATGCAAGCCATCCTGGTGGAAGACGAAGCGCCGCTGCGCCTGGCCACCACCCAGACCCTGGAACTGGGCGGCTTTACCGTGCGCGCCTTCGCCAGCGCGGAGGAAGCCCAGGCGGCGCTCGACGCGGCGTTTGATGGCGTGATCGTCAGCGATGTGCGCCTGCCCGGGCGCTCCGGCCTCGACCTGCTGGCGCAAGTCGTGGCGCTGGATGCGGAACTGCCCATGATCATGGTCACCGGCCATGGCGACGTGGCGATGGCGGTCGGCGCCATGCGCGCCGGCGCGTACGACTTCATCGAAAAACCGTTCGGCGCCGAACGCCTGCTCGACGCGGTGCGGCGTGCGCAGGAGCGGCGCAGCCTGGTGCTGGAAAACCGCCACCTCAAGACGGCGTGGGCGCTGCATCCGGATACGCCGCAACTGGTGGGACGCTCCGACGCCATCGAACGGCTCAAGGTGTTGGTGCGCAATATCGCGCCGGCCGGCGTGGACATCCTGATCAACGGCCAGACCGGCACCGGCAAGGAAGTGGTGGCGCGCCTGATCCACGCGGCCAGCGCGCGCAAGGGCAATTTTGTCGCGATCAATTGCGGCGCCCTGCCCGAATCGGTGTTCGAGAGCGAGATGTTCGGGCACGAGGCCGGCGCGTTTACGGGCGCCCACAAACGCCGCATCGGCAAGCTCGAATACGCCAACGGCGGCACCCTGTTCCTCGACGAGATCGAGAGCATGCCGATGGCGCTGCAAGTGAAGCTGCTGCGGGCGCTGCAGGAACGCCGGCTGGAGCGCCTGGGCGGCAACGAGGCGATCGCGGTGAACTTTCGCATCATCGCGGCCAGCAAGGCCGACTTGCTGGAACTGAGCGCGGAGGGCCGCTTCCGCGAAGACCTGTACTATCGCATCGGGGTGGCCACGATCGACCTGCCGCGACTGAACGAACGGCGCGACGACATCGCGCCGCTGATGGCGCACTTCACGCAGGATGCGGCGCAACGCTACGGGCGGCCGGTGCCGCAGTGGAGCAGCCAGCAAATGAGCCAGTGGCAGGCGGCCGAGTGGCCGGGCAATGTGCGCGAACTGCGCAACTTCGCCGAGCGGCTGGTGCTTGGCATCGTTGCGGCACCGGCGCCAGACGCCGCTGCCGCTCCGGGCGGCGCCTTGAGCCTGCCGCAGCAGCTCGACGCCTATGAGCGCGAGCTGATCGCCAATGCGCTCGACGCAGTCGACGGGAATGTGTCAACCGCCGCCGACCAACTCGGCGTGCCGCGTAAAACCCTGTACGACAAGCTCAAAAAATACCAGCTGGCACCCGGCAAAAAATAGCAGGCGATAATATGCACAACGACGACACCGGACGCCAGATGACCTTTTCACTTTTCAGGGCAGCAGTTCTCGCCGGCGCGAGCGCGTCGGCTTCGGCCGCGCCGATGGCGGCGGTCTGCGACAGCGGCGCCTTTCAAACCATCGTGCGGCTATCGCCCGCCAGTATCGATGCGCGCGCCGTCTGGCTGGACCGGCGCCTTGCGCAATGGCCTGGCATGGAAAATACGGGCCGGTTCAAACTCTATCACTCGCCCGACGGGACCATTGCGGCACCAAGCGGCGGCACGGTCAGCGGCGCATCGGGCGCCTTGGTACTTGCCGCCTCCAGCGACACACTGGCGCAGCGCTTCAAGTACGTCGGCAAGGGCGTGATGCTGGCCGTGGCGGCAGCCGATCTGGCGCGCCTGCCCGGCCTGCACCGGCAGCAGCTGGTATTGGTGCGGGAAGACGCTGACGGAAAAGTGCGCGCGGCGACCAGGCTACAGGCGGCGGGCGCGCTCGACGATCTGTACGCGGCTGCGGAATCGGCGAGCGATCTCGGTGCAGTCCCTGCGCGCCGGGGCACCACCTTCAAGCTGTGGGCGCCGACCGCGCGCCAGGTGTCCGTCTGCACCTACGACAGCGGCAGCGGACGCGCGAAAGCGATCGATACGATGCGGTTCGACCGCGCAACCGGTATCTGGAGCGCCACGCGACAAGGCGACCTGTCCGGCAAATACTACAAATACGCGGTTGACGTCGTGGCCGATGGCACGGGCCTGGTACGCAACATGGTGACCGACCCGTATTCGGTCAGCCTGACCACCGACTCGCAACGCAGCTACATCGCCAACCTGGCATCGCCGCGACTCAAGCCGGCCGGCTGGGACAAGTCGGCGCCACCGGCGACAGTCAAGGCGCAGACGGACATGGCCGTCTACGAGCTGCATGTGCGCGATTTTTCGATCAACGACGCGACCGTGCCGGCGCCGGCGCGCGGCAAGTACGCCGCCTTTTCGCACAGCCGGTCGAACGGCATGCGGCACCTGGCCGCCCTGGCCAGCGCCGGCATGACCGACGTTCACCTGCTGCCGGTGTACGACATCGCCAGCATTCCGGAACGCGGCTGCGCGCAGCCCGCTCCCACCGGCGCGGCGGACAGCGAAGCGCAGCAGGCACTGATCAAGCAGACAGCGGCGACCGATTGCTTCAACTGGGGCTACGATCCGTATCACTACAACGCGCCGGAAGGCAGCTACGCCAGCGATGCGTTTGACGCCGCCACGCGCATCATCGAATTGCGCGGCATGGTCATGAACCTGCACCGGGCCGGCCTGCGGGTCGGCATGGATGTGGTCTACAACCATACGTTTGCCTCCGGCCAGAAGGAAAAATCGGTCCTCGACCGCATCGTGCCCGGCTACTATCACAGACTGAATGCGGCCGGCGGCGTCGAGCAATCGACCTGCTGCGACAATACCGCGACCGAAAACCGCATGATGGCCAAACTCATGATCGATTCGGCCGCCTTGTGGGCGCGCGAGTACAAGATCGACTCGTTCCGTTTCGACCTGATGGGCCACCAGCCGCGCGCGGCGATGGAGCGGCTGCAAGCACGCGTGAACGCGGCGGCGGGGCGGCATGTGCAGCTGATCGGCGAAGGCTGGAACTTCGGCGAGGTGGCCGACGGCGCGCGCTTCGTGCAAGCGTCGCAACTGTCCTTGAACGGCAGCGGCATCGGCACCTTCAGCGACCGCGCGCGCGACCATGTACGCGGCGGTTCGGCGGCCGATGCCGGCGCGGACATGATCCGGCGCCAGGGCTACATCAACGGCCTGGTGTACGACCCGAATGCGCTGGCCGGCGAACGGCCGCTGACGGACCTGATGCAGGCGGCCGACATGGTGCGCGTCGGGCTGGCCGGTTCGGTGCGCAGCTACGCCATGACGACATACAAGGACAGTACCCTGGCCCTGGAGGCCATCGATTACAACGGCCAGCCAGCGGGATACGCCAGCGAACCCGGGGAAGCGGTCAACTACGTCGAAAACCACGACAACCAGACCCTGTACGACATGAACGTATTCAAGCTGCCGCTGGCCACATCAAGCGCCGAGCGCGCGCGCGTGCAGGTGCTGGGCGCGGCGATCAACGCTTTCAGCCAGGGCGTGGCCTACTTCCATGCCGGGATCGACACCTTGCGCTCGAAGTCGATGGACCGCAACAGCTTCAATTCCGGCGACTGGTTCAACCGCATCGACTGGAGCTACCAGGACAATTACTTCGGCACCGGTGCGCCGCCGGCCGACGACAACGCCAGGGATTACGCGCTGATCAAACCCTTGCTGGCCAATGCCGCGCTCAAGCCCGCACCGGCAGATATCGCCTTCGCGCGCGACGCCTTTCGCGACCTCTTGGCAATCCGCGCCAGCTCCACGCTGTTCCGGATGCGCAGCGCGCAGGACATCGGCCAGCGCCTGCGCTTCCACAACACCGGGTCAAAACAGGTTCCCACCGTGATCGCGGCGCACATCGACGGCACGGGCTACGCCGGCGCCGGATTCACGGACGTGGCGTACTTCATCAATGTGGACAAGGTAGCGCACACGCTCGATCTAGCCGGGATGCGCGGCAGGCGCCTGCGCCTGCATCCGGTGCATACGGCACCGTCAGCGGCCGACCAGCGCGCCGCGGCGAGCACCTTCGACAGCGCCACCGGGCGTTTTACCATCCCCGCGCGCACCGCCGTCGTGTTCGTGGAGTGATCAGATATCGAGGTGCGAGATGAGCGAGCGCTTTTTCTCGTGATCGGCCGGATCGGCGCCTTGCGCGCCGAGCGAAATACCGACCGACAGAATATCGATCAGCAGCAGTTGCAGCACCCGCGAGATCATCGACAGGAAGCTGGTGCTGTCTTCGCTGTGATCGACCGCCAGACAAATAGTCGCCCGTTTCGCCAGCGCCGATTTGCTGCTGGTAATCGCAATGACGTCGGCGCCTGTGGCGCGCGCCGCATCCACGGCCGCCAGCAGCTCCGGCAACTGGCCCGAGGTGGAAATGGCGATCACCACGTCGCCCGGCTTGAGCAGTTCGGCCGCCAGCGTGAATAAATGCGAGTCGCCATACGACGAGGTGGGAATACGGAAACGGAAGAATTTGTGCTGGCCATCCAGCGCCACCACGCGCGAATTGCCCATGGCGTAAAACTCGACCCGGTTGGCCTTGCGCAGCAGCGCAATGGCGCGGTCGATCGACACCACGTCGAGCTGGTCGCGGAATTTCAGGATCGCCGACACGGTATTGTCGATCACCTTGGCCGACAGATCGTGCGTGCTGTCGGATACGCGCACCTGGCTGTGGCGCACGGGGATGGTGCCGGTCAGGCTGCTGGCGAACTTGAGCTTGAAGTCGGCCAGGCCCAGAAAGCCCAGCGAGCGGCAGAAGCGGATCACGGTCGGCTGGCTGACATCGGCCAGGCGCGCGATTTCCGCAATCGGCTCGCCCAGCACCTTGCGCGGGTGTCCCAGCACCAGCGCGGCCACGCGCTGTTCGGCGGGCGACAGTTCGTGCTGCAAATGCTGCACGCGCTCCATCAGCGTATTGGCGCCGCTGCGCCCGCGCAGGTGTTCGGACAGGATCGTCGCCACGCCGATGAACGCCGGGTTGGGAATCATGATGACGTAGGTCGGGATCTGGCCAAGGTAGGAGCTGAAGCGGCCCTTTGCCTCGAAGCGCGCGCGGAAGGCCGACGTGGCGAACCACTCGCCCATGCGCGGCACGATGCCGCCGCCGATAAAGATGCCCCCGAAGGCGCCGAGCGTGACGGCCAGGTTGGCGGCCGCGCCGCCAAGCATGCCGCAGAAGCAGTCGAGCACTTCGAGACAGAGCGCGTCGTTGTCTTCCAGGGCCCCGGTGATAATCTCGGGCGAGGTGCGTGGCGCGGCCTGCACACCGTTGCGCTGGGCCAGCGCGCGGTAGATCAGTTCCATCCCGGGGCCGGAAATGAGGCGCTCGTTCGAGACGTGCGACCACTCGTTCCATGCGTACTGCAAAATGGCGAATTCGCGCTCGTCGGCCGGGGCGAAATTGACGTGGCCACCTTCGCTGCCGAGGGTGACGAAGCCGTCGACCGTCGGGATCATGCCGGAGACGCCAAGGCCGGTGCCCGGCCCGACGACGCCGATCACGGCGTTCGTCGCGGGCGTTCCGCCGCCAACCTGCATCAGATCGTCGCCCGACAGGCCGGGCAGCGACATCGCCAGGGCGGTGAAATCGTTCACGATCAGCAGGGTGTTCAGGCCCAGTTCGCGGCGCACTTCATCGGTCGAGAATTGCCAGTCGCGGTTGGTCATGCGGATCATGTCGCCGCTGATCGGGTTGGCGAGGGCAAAGGCGGCGTGGTTGATGCGGATGCCGGCGTGGTCGGCGAGATAGGTATGCAGCAGCGGGACGATGCCGGGGAAGTCGTCGCACTTGAGCACACGCACCGCGCGCAGCACGCCGGGCGCGGTTTCGAGGGCAAAGCGCGCGTGGGTCGCGCCGATATCGGCCAGCAGGCGCGGGCCGTCGGCATAAGCGGTACGGCTATACTTTTGTTCTGAATCGTGTTCTTTGGTCATCGCAGTCGCTTGGGACGGTTCGGGCAGTTCGCGCGTAGCATACCCTATTGTATGAAATGTATGAAATGGGCCATGGTCACGCTGGATGTAGAACTGGCTAGATCCGACAGCAGATGATTTGGCGTTGCCCTTGGGTCCGTCGTTCCCGCGCAGGCGGGAACGACGGTGGTTGGGCGCGGGCGAGCGGCTTAGTTCGCGATCAGCACGATCCCGTTCTTGGTGTGGAAATCGACCTTCCCCCCCGCCACCACGGCCTTCTTGCCCGAGTAGTAATCGGTCACCGACTCGCCATCCCGGAACACCGGCCCCACCACGACCGGCGTCGACTTGTCGGTCGGCAGATCGAGCGCCACCACGACCCGGTCCTTCTCGTAGGTGCGCGCAAAAATGTACGGGGTCGCTTGCAGCTTGCGGTGCTCGCCGGCGCCCACCGCAGGATGCGCCTGGCGGAAGCGGCCGATCAGGCCCCAGTGCTTGCGCACGTCGGCGATACGGTAGCCGTCGCGCTGGGCGTTGTTGGCCAGTTCATCCCAGTTCATGAAGGAACGCAGCACCGCGTCGCCCTTGGCACCGTCGTGCGTGAGCAGGCGCGCGGTCTCGTCGCCATAATAAATCTGCGCGGCGCCAGGCGAGAGCAGCAGCTTCACCGCCGAATCGAAAGGACGCGTGCGCGTCGGGTCGAACGGCGCCGCGTCGTCGTGCGAACTCAGATAATTGAGCACAGAATAACCGCGCAGCGGTCCGGCCAGCAGCGCGGCGTAGCGGCCGAACATGGCGTCGTAGCCGCCTTTGGCGTCGGACGGCATGCTGAAATTGATCAGGCTATCGAAGCCATTGTCGTAGAAGTCGACGAAGGTTTCGCCGCCCATGTCGAACTGGTGCGCGTGGCGCAGCGAGTAGTTATAGACTTCGGCCGTCATGTAGAACTTGCCGTCGCCGAGGCGCTTGGCCGGGTTGTCGCGCTTCCAGTCCTCGAACGCCTTGCTGGCGACCTTTTTCAGGTCCTTCCACACGCGCGGCTCGACGTGCTTGGCGGTGTCGGCACGGAAGCCGTCGAAACCATATTTACGCACCCAGTCCGCGTGCCATTTCATCAGGTAGTAGCGCGGGGCGCGCGGGTAGCCGGTTTCCTTGAAAAAGGCATCGAGCGAGGCCACTTCGCGCTCGTAGCGCTTTTCTTCCTTCCACTTTGCCACCAGCGCCGGCGGCAGCGCGACGGGCCGGTCGACGTCGGTGCGGAAGTCAGGCAGGTTCTTCACCAGCGTGCAATCGATGGTGGTGCGCGCATCCTTGAAAGCGCACACCGGCGCGGTGCGCACCCACTCCTTGGGCCACACCGGATCAAGCGCGGTGACCGGGCCGGTATGGTTCATCACCACGTCGAGCAGCACGCGGATGCCGTTGGCGTGCGCGGTGTCGACCAGTTCCTGCAGGTCCGCTTCGGTGCCGAGATTGGCGTCGATGCTGGTGAAGTCGCGCGCCCAGTAGCCGTGAAAGCCGTAGGATTTGCCGCTGCCTTCATCGGTGCTGCCGTGAACCTGCTCAACCGGCGGCGTGATCCAGATCGCATCGACACCCAGCTCCTTGAAGTAGCCTTCCTTGATTTTCGCGGTTACGCCGGCCAGGTCGCCGCCCATGTAACCGCGCAGCGGCGCGGCATCGGCCTTGCGTCCGTACGCCAGGTCGTTGGTTTTGTCGCCGTTGTTGAAGCGGTCCGTCAACAGGAAATACACAGTCGCGTTTTCCCACACAAACGGGGTGCGCGCCACCGGCGGCGCGGCGTTGACGTGGGCGGCGCCGAAAGTGAGCGCCAGTGAGACTGCAAGTGCGGAAAATTTCATGTATTCCCTGTTGGCTAAAGGTTAAAGTGGTTTGTCAGGTGGTGACCGTCGGCCGCTCGCGCCCCGTACGCTGGTGCAGGCCGGCCAGCCGGTCGGCAATCGCCGCCAGCGCGGCCAGCGCTTCCTGCGCCGGGATGCCGTGCATGGCCACGTCGCGCTCGTAGCGTTCGAGGTAAAGACGGATGGTGGCGCCTTCGGTTCCGGTGCCGGACAGGCGGAACACGATGCGCGAGCCATCGTTCATCACGATGCGCACGCCCTGCTTGCTGGCGATGCTGCCGTCGACCGGGTCCTTGTAAACAAAATCATCGGCGAAATCAACAGTGTAGCCGTCGATGACCTGGCCCGCCAGCGCCGGCAGCTGCTCGCGCAGGTGCGTCATCAAGCCTTCCGCCGCCTTTGCCTCAACCGCTTCGTAGTCGTGGCGCGAGTAGTAGTTACGGCCGAATCGCGCCCAGTGCTCGCGCACCAGCGTGTCGACGGATTTGCCGCTTGCCGCCAGCAGGTTAAGCCAGAACAGCACGGCCCACAAGCCATCCTTTTCGCGGATATGGTCCGAGCCGGTTCCGTAGCTCTCTTCGCCGCACAGGGTCACCATGCCGGCGTCCATCAGGTTGCCGAAGTACTTCCAGCCGGTCGGGGTTTCGTAGCACGGCACCTGGAGTGCTTGCGCCACCCGGTCCGGCGCGGTGGAGGTGGGCATGGAGCGGGCGATGCCCTTGATGCCGCCGCGGTAGCCCGGGGCAACCGCGGCATTGGCGGCGATGATGGCCAGGCTGTCGGACGGCGTCACGGCGATGCCGCGCCCGACGATCATGTTGCGGTCGGCATCGCCATCCGATGCGGCGCCGAAGTCCGGTGCGCCGGGCGCGGACATCAGCGCCACCAGTTCGGCCGCGTTGACGGGATTCGGATCGGGATGGTGGCCGCCGAAGTCTTCCAGCGGTGTGCCGTTGATGACGGTGCCGCGCGGCGCGCCGAGCAAGCCTTCCAGGATCGCGTGCGCATACGGTCCGGAGACGGCGTGCATGCCGTCGAAGCGCATCGTGAAGCCGCCCGCGAACAGCGCCTTGATGGCGGCGAAATCGAACAGATCGGCCATCAGCGCCGCGTAGTCGGCCACCGGGTCGATGACTTCGACAGCCATTTGCTCGATGCGCGCGCTGCCGATCGTATCGAGATCGAGGTCGCCGGCGTCGCTGATGCGGTATTCGCCCAGGACCTGGGTCTGGCCGTAAATGGCGTCGGTGATTTTTTCGGGCGCCGGACCGCCGTTCGCGATGTTGTACTTGATGCCGAAATCGCCATCGGGTCCGCCCGGATTGTGGCTGGCCGAGAGCACGATGCCGCCCGATGCGGCGCGCTTCCTCACCACGCAGCTCAGGGCCGGCGTGGACAGGATGCCGCCCTGCCCCACCAGCACTTTGGCGAAGCCGTGCGCCGCCGCCATGCGCAGGATGACCTGGATCGCGTGGCGGTTGAAGTAGCGCCCGTCGCCGCCGAGGACCAGGGTCTGGCCGGCGCAGTCGCCGAGCGTGTTGAAGATCGACTGCACGAAGTTTTCGAGGTAAGCGGGTTGCCGGAACTCGCTTACCTTCTTGCGCAAGCCGGAAGTACCGGGGCGTTGTCCGGCGAACGGCGTGGTGTTTACTGTGTGGATGGTCATTTTTACTCCTGTCTGTTAACAATACGATACGACAGGTGGAAAAATTCTGACGCCGCGTTAGGTCTGCTCGCCCTTGTCGGCCACGAATACGGTCAGCAGCCCGCCGATGGCCATGCATGCACCGGCCAGCAGCAAGGTCGCCACCGGACGCCCGCCCAGCAGGGCCACGCTGATCGGGCCGAGAACCATGCCGCCAACGATCTGCGGGATCACGACGAAGAAATTGAAGACGCCCATGTAGAAACCCATGCGCTGCGGCGGCAGCGCGCCCGCCAGGATCGCATACGGCACGGTGAGGATGCTGGCCCACGCGATGCCGACGCCGACCATCGGAATGAGCAGCATCTCTTTTTGGGTGATGAAGAAAATACTGGCCAGGCTGATGCCGCCGATGACCAGGCAGGCCAGGTGCGTCATCTTGCGGTTGGTGCGGCGCGCGATCACGGGAAGGATGAAGGCGGCGAGCGCCGACACGCCGTTATACACGGCGAACATCACGCCGACCCAGTTGCCGGCGCTCTGGAATGCGGCCGACTGCGCGTCGACCGTGCCGAAGACGTTTTCGGCAATGGCCGGCGTGGTGTTGACCCACATCGTAAACAGCGCCAGCCACGAGAAGAAGCTCACGCTCGCCAGTTGCACCATCGTGCGCGGCATGGTGGTGAAGCCGCCAAGGATTTCGCGCAGGGCGGTCAAGGTGCCCTTGCGCTTTTCCACGTCGGCGCGGAACGCCTTCATGTCTTCGGGTGGCGTCTCGCGCGTGGTGATGACGGTCCACGACACTGCACCGATAAAGGCCAGGCCGCCGGCATAGAACGAGTAGCGCACCGTATCCGGAATGCCGCCGCCCACCGGCACATTGCTGACGTCGAACCAATCGGTGAACATGGTCGGCAGCAGCGAGGCGATCACCGAGCCGCAGCCGATGAAGAAGGTCTGCATCGCGAAGCCCGAGGTCTGCTGGGTGGGATGCAGCTTGTCGCCGACGAACGCGCGGAACGGTTCCATCGACACGTTGATCGACGCGTCCAGCATCCACAGCACGAATACGGCCATCCACAGCGAGGTGGAATTGGGCATCAGGAACATGGCGACGGTCGCCAGGAACGCGCCGAGGAAGAAGAAGGGACGGCGCCGGCCCCAGAACGGATGCCAGGTATTGTCGCTCAGGTAGCCGATGACCGGCTGCACCAGCAGCCCGGTGACCGGCGCGGCGAGCCAGAACAGCGGCAGCTGGTCCGCATTCGCGCCCAGGGTCGAGAAGATGCGGCTGGTGTTGGCGTTTTGCAGCGCAAAACCGAACTGGATGCCGAAGAAGCCGAAGCTCATGTTCCACAACTGCCAGAAACTCAGGCGTGGTTTTATTACCGGGAATTGCATCTGCATCGGGAATCTCCAAGCGTTTTGCCACGCATTATATTTGTAGGAAAATAACATGTCGATTTCTAAGTGTCAATCTAAACAGTTCCATAGTAAAATCGCCGCAATAAGGCAGACGAAATCGCGAATTTTGTAGTCAAATAACAGACAAGATGGGGACACGATGCTGGACATGCAGAAGCGCCTGAATCACCTTTTTTACGCGACCCTGAGCCTTCCCGCGACGGCGATGGGTTTCGCGCTGTGTATCCAGATTTCGGCGCTGAGCTGGATCCTGAGTACGCGCTTCAACCTCGAAATTCACCAGATCGGCATCGTCTGGGCGGCCGGACCGCTGGCAGGCATCTTCGGCCAGGTGATCATCGGCTTGATCAGCGACGATGCCTGGTTCTGGGGCGGGCGGCGCCGGCCCTTCATCCTGATCGGCGGCACACTGGCCGCGCTGATGGTGTTCCTGCTGCCGCGCATCGATGTGGTCAGCCAGCTCCTGGGCATCAAGAATATCGTCATCGTGGCGGTGATCATTGCGCTGACCCTGGACCTGTCGATCAACATCAGCTTCAACCCGACCCGCTCGATCATCGCCGACCTCACCCCGGAAGGGGAAACGCGCACACGCGGCTACACGTGGATGCAGACCATCTCGGGCTTCTTCGGGGTGGCGGCGTACATCATCGGCGCGACCCTCGGCAACGACGTGCTCATTTCGGTCGGCGCCGGCATCGTGTTCGTATTCTCGGTGGTGCCGATGTTCTTCATCAAGGAAGAACGCGAGCTGGTGAAAAAGAATGAGACGGCGGCCGCCACCAAAGCCGATTGGGGCCAGCTGTGGCGCATCTACATCGCGCACGGCTTTGCGTGGCTCGGGGTGCAGGCGATGTTCGTCTACACCTACGGCTTTATCCAGCAGCAGCTGGTACCGGTGGGGCTGGACACCAAGGCGGCGAACGCCATGAGCGGCCAGGTGATCGCCTACGCTTTTGCCGTGCTCAATACGGTCGGCTTCCTGCTGCCGGCGCTGGTGCTGGCGCCGCTGGCGCGCAGGATCGGGCGCGTCCATACGCAAGCGGGCTGCATCGCCATCATGGCGCTCGGGTACTTTTTGATCGCCACCATGGCACGCACGCCGATGATGCTGTACGCGCTGATGGCGGTGGTCGGCATCGGCTGGAGCGCCATCGTCAGCCTGCCGTTCGCGATCATGAGCGACAAGGTGGACAAGAGCCGCATGGGCTTTTTCATGGGCGTCTTCAATCTGTCGGTGGTGCTGCCGCAGCTGATGTCCACCGGTGTGGGCTTCGTGCTCAAACGCGTGGCCGACCAGAGCATCTTGTATGTCATCTGCGGCACTTCGCTGGCCATCTCTGCGGCCCTGTGGTGCCTGGTGAAGGACGAGGCGCCAGCTACCCAGCCTGCGATGCCCGGTCCTGTACACTGATGCCAACCCGGCCCTCGCTGACCGGCAAGATAGCACCGGTAGAATCGAACTCCGGCCAAATTTGATTGCAAGAATTCATGAGCAAAAAAACATGGCGATTTGGTTTTTAAGAGAAAACGAGGGAGTATCTTTTACCAGATCCCTTCTGGTAGGCGCCGCTCGACCTGGCGCTGCGATCGCTACGTGCGTCGCCGTAGACTCCAGCCCGGGCGGCCTCTTGCGAATTGATGTGGCCGATGCTGTCGAAGCCACCTGCTTCCAGGCGATCCGACTGGCCGGTACCAAAGCATATATCGGCTATGGAGCGCGCGTTTTCATCGTCGATTGCGTGACAGAGGACGTCGTGATGTACCAGATGGATGGATATTTTTGCGAATTCTTCGATGCCGAGGAATTGGAAACGTCCGGCGAGGATTTCTGCGTACTCGCAAGTTCCGCGTCCGAGCTGTTCGCATTCGGTTCTGACGGTGCGCTTCTATGGAAAACCACCCAGCTCGCCATTGACGCAGTGATGGTGCACAGCGCCACCGGGACGCATATCAAAGGCAGCGGGGAGTGGGACCCGCCAGGCGGATGGGAGCCGTTTATCCTCGCAACACGCACTGGTGAACGCGTCAACGGCGGTTCAGCTCTGCAGAGCTAGCGCAGGGTTTGACGATGGGCCTGGCCGGATTATCCCCAGCGCGCTTGTGCAGGAACACCTAAGCAAAAAGGGCAGCCGAAGCTGCCCTTTTTTTCACCTGCCCGCCGCTTTACTCCGGCTTGGCCAGCTTGCGTGCTTCCTTCTTGGCCTTGGTGGCCGCGTCGTACGGTTTTTTAGGTCCGAGCTTCTTCTCTTCAAAACGACGGTCGCCCGCTTTTTTCGGAGCCGCCTTCTTGACTGCCGGCGCTTCGCCATCACGCGTGATGTTGAGCTGCTGGCCCGCGACCCACACACCCTTGAGGTGGTCGATCAGGTCCGCCGGCATGTCGATCGGCAGGTCGAGCGTGCTGTAGTCGTCGTAGATCTCGATGCGGCCGATGAACTTGGACTCGATGTTCGCTTCGTTGGCGATCGCGCCGACGATGTTGCCCGGCTTGACGCCGTGCGCATGACCGACTTCGATCCGGAAGGTGCCCATGCCCTCTTCCGACGGACGCGATACGCGCTCGCGCTTGAAGGCTGGTGCATCGCCACGGTCGCCGCGGTCGCTGCGCATTGGCGCGTCGGAACGCGGTGCGCGCGCGGCCGGGGTGTTTTCCTGCCACGATGGCGCGCTCTTGGCGTCGCGGTTCGGTTTTTCCAGCAGCAGCGGAATGTCGCCGCGCGCCAGCTTGGCCAGCGCCGCTGCGATTTCGACGGCGGGCACGTTCTGCTCGCGCTCATATTCTTCGATCAGCGAACGGAATACATCGAGTCCGCCGGCCGCCAGCATTTCGGTGATCTGGTCCTTGAATTTGGCGATACGCACGTCGTTGACCGCTTTCACGGTCGGCAGCGTCAGCGGCGCAACCGGCTGGCGCGTGGCGCGTTCGATCGCCTTGAGCAAACCCTGCTCGCGCGGGGTGATGAACAGGATCGCTTCGCCGCTACGGCCCGCGCGGCCGGTACGGCCGATGCGGTGGGTGTAGCTTTCCGGGTCCGACGGCACGTCGTAGTTGATCACGTGGCTGATGCGTTCCACGTCCAGGCCGCGCGCGGCGACGTCGGTGGCGACCAGGATGTCGATCTTGCCGTTCTTGAGCTGTTCGATGGTGCGCTCGCGCTGCGTTTGCTGCATGTCGCCGTTGATCGCCGTAGCCGCGAAGCCGCGTGCCTGCAGCTTGGTCGCCAGTTCTTCGGTACCGAGCTTGGTGCGCGCGAAGATGATCATGCCGTCGAACGGTTCCGCTTCCAGGATGCGGGTCAGCGCTTCGAGCTTCTGCATGCCGCTCACCATCCAGTAACGCTGGCGGATATTGTCGGCGGTGCCGGTCTTGGCGGCGACCGTGACTTCAGCCGGATCGCGCAGGTAGGTCTTGGCGATGCGCTTGATCGCGGACGGCATGGTGGCCGAGAACAGCGCGGTCTGGCGCGATTCAGGGGTTTTTTGCAGGATCTGTTCGACGTCGTCGATAAAGCCCATGCGCAGCATCTCGTCGGCTTCGTCGAGTACCAGCGTTTTGAGCTTGGACAGGTCGAGCGAACCTTTTTCCAGGTGGTCGATCACGCGGCCCGGGGTGCCGACGATCACGTGCACGCCGCGGCGCAATGCCTGCAGCTGCGGACCGTAGCTCTGGCCGCCGTAGATCGGCAGGACGTGGAAATCTTTAATATGGGTTGCGTACTTCTGGAATGCTTCGGCGACCTGGATCGCCAGTTCGCGGGTAGGAGCTAACACCAGCGCCTGCGGCGACTGCTGCTTGATGTCGATGCGCGACAGGATCGGCAGCGCGAAGGCCGCGGTCTTGCCGGTTCCGGTCTGGGCCTGCCCCAGCACGTCGCGATTGGCCAGGAGCAGCGGGATGGTGGCAGCCTGGATCGGCGACGGCGTTTCGTAACCGACCTCTTTCATGACCTTCAGCACTTGGGCGCTCAGGTTGAGTTCGGAAAACAGTAGTACAGGGGTTTCAGACATAGGACACTCACAATTTGACTAGCTAGCCCGACGGGAAAGCATCCTGCAGTTTACTCTCTTGTAGTCCAGAATGCGATTTTTTGTAACGGAGTTGCGTGCAAGTGGGCGGGAATTGAGGCTATTCGTGCAATCTGTTCCGCTTTGCCGCCACGCGATGTCGCGGTTCGCGCCGCCTGCCGCGCCGTTCGCGGTCGCCCCAACACAAAACAACCCCGCCACATTCGCATGCGCCGGGGTTGTCGTCAGCGCCGGGATCGCCCCCCGGCAGAGCACGCATCAGAACTTGTAGTTCGCGCCCATCAGGAAGGTGCGGCCGTACTTCTGATATTCCAGCGGCTTGTTGCGGTCGCCAGCGTAGGTTTCGTACGCCGTATCGCCAACGTTATTAACCTGCAACACCAATCCCAGGCCCTTAAAGCTGCCTTCGGTAAAGTTATAACCGATCTGGAAGTCGACCACATCCTCACCGACCACGTAACGCAAGCTGCGCTCATTGGCAAAGTTGCCGATTTCACCAACGAAATCGGAGCGCTTGCGCTGGCTGACCCGGGTTTCAAAACCGTTCTTTTCATAGTACAAGGTCAGGTTGGTCACGCGCTTGGACAAGCCCGGCAGCGGAATGTTCTTGCCGATGCTGCTGTCCGGATCTTCAATCGCGATCGAGCTCTTGCTGTGCGTGGCACTGGCCGACACGCCAAACCCATCGAGCACGGGTGTGAGCAAGCTCAGCGGCAGCGATGCCGACAGTTCCAGGCCCTTGAGCTTGCCGCCGTTGCCGTTGTACGGCGCCTTGTAGTTACCAGTCGCCGTGATCGCGTCGGTGCCAGGAATATATTTCGAAAAATCGTATTCCTTGGTCTGGGTAAAGATGTACGTATCGAGCTTCTTGTGGAAAGCCGCGACTGCAAAATACGCCTTGTTACCGAAATACTTTTCGTAGGACAAATCGAGTGCCTTGGCGCGCCACGGATCGAGACGCGCATTGCCACCGCTGGCGCCCGGCTTGAAGTCGGTGGTGCCGACGTTGAAGTCGAGCGCCGAGCGCAGCTGATCGATCCGCGGACGCGCCAGTTGCTTGGCCGCCGCGAAACGCACGGTCTGCTGGTTGCTCAATCCAAACGCCAGGTTCAGGCTCGGCAGGTAGTCGGTGTACTTCATGCCATCGTCGACCGGCTTGATCTGGCTTCCAGCCGGCGCCGTGCCATCGAAATAGTTCGCTTGCGACGATTGCTCGGTGTGCTGGACCTGCACGCCCACATTGCCCTTGACCGTTACCGAACCGATTTCGCTGTCGATATTGGCTTTCACGAAGCTGGTCGTGATCTTTTCCTGCACTGTCCACGCCTTGGAAATCAGGTAGGAATGGGTCGAGCTCGGGTTGAAGTTCATGTACTGGCCGACAACGCCAGGCACATTCCACGAAGGAATCATGCCCGTTCCGGCAAAGCCGAGGTCGACCTGGTCATACAACAATTCGCCCGGAACCGGACCCGGCGCGCCGCGCAAGGTGATCGCGCCTTCCGGCTGCACCTTGCTCTTGTTGCGGTCGGCATAGTTCACACCCACGTCCACACCAGAGAAATAGCTTTGCAGCATGGTCGGCATCGGCAGCGAAGCGACCAGCTTGAAGCCCTTGAGCTCATCCTCGATCTGCGGCGTCTTGCCGTAGCCGGAACCGTAAATCGTGTTGCGCACGTACAGGTTCTTGGCGTCGCTATAGTTCAGGCGGCCGCCGATTTGCGAAAAACCGCCGGTGGCGAATTTCAGGTTGACGGTGTCGAGGAAGGGATCGCCGGCAGCATTGCTCAGTTGCAGGTTGTTTTCCAGGCTCACTTCATCGCGGTTCGCCTTCGAGTAGCTGACGTCGGCCAACAGCGACCAGCCATCGAAACGCAAGGTATTGCCCCAGCCGATCGCCTTGATTTCATCCTTGCGGTTGTTGTACATGCCGCGCACCAGCGGATAGACGCCGCTGGCCGAGCCGCCCGTCAACACCCCGTTCGAGGTGGTTGCCGGGGTGTACATCAGGCCCGGCTGGAAGCCACCGTTGTAGTTACTCAGGTTCACTTCAAACTGGTTGGCCGTTTCTTCGCGCTTGAATTTCGATGCGTACACATCGATCATGCTGGTCCAGGTCTTGTTGGGACGATATTGCAATACGCCCATGACGCCGTCGCGCTTGTTGGTGCCGCTGCGCGCAACCGACTTCAAACCATCCATCAGATAGGTACCGCCAGGCACGCCAGGACGCGCATCGGTTTTCCACGGCTCGTACAGCCCGGTTTCGTTGGACAACACCGGCGAGGCCAGGTGGGCGTAACCGATCGCGATACCGATCGTGCGGTCGGCGAACTGGTCGATGTAGCTGACGCTGAAGCGGTTGCCCGTGGCTTTCGCATTGGCGATGCCGCCGAGCGAGTTTTTCTCGCCGCGCACATTCATCGCGATGGTGCGCTTGCCGAACGACAGCGGTCGCACGGTCTGCATGTCGATGGTGCCGGACAAGCCCTGGCCGACGAGGCCGGCGTCCGGGGTCTTATAAATGGTCACGCCGCTGAGCAGCTCGGATGGATACTGGTCGAATTCGACGCTGCGGTTGTCGCCCGTGCTGACCTGTTCGCGGCCATTGAGCAAGGTGGTCGAAAAGTCCGGCGACAAGCCGCGCACGCTGATGACTTGGGCGCGGCCGCCAACGCGCTGCGCCGCCAGGCCGGGAAGACGGGCGATCGATTCAGCAATACTAACGTCCGGCAACTTGCCGATATCTTCCGCGGAGATAGCCTCGACGATGGAAGACGAATCCTTTTTCACCGAAATCGCGTCCTCGATACCGCGGCGAATGCCCGACACCTTGACCGTTGTGATCGGTTGATCGCTCGCTTGCGGCGCAGCGGACGCTTGCGCATAGACGTTGCCCGACATGGCGGACACGAACAGCGCGCAACCGGCAGCGACCGGGCTCAGTGGGAATGCGGCACTCTTGCTACGGGTATTGGCGAAAAATTTCATTCTGTCCCCTCATCTCATCATTACTACACATTTCCCGTATCTTCAGCATGGCGGCGACTGCACGGGTTCCAAAGGCAACGTTCTAAGACGCTCTGAGCCGATTCTGTACTAAAACTAGATGCACTGTCAACGTGAGTTGCGCACGACTACGGAAAAGTGCGGTTTTTACATCTCTTACCCGTCACGCAGGGCATTCTCGTTGTATTTCAGCTACAGAACATGGCAAAGGTGACTGTAGTCCGACTACATGAACCATCTTTTTCCTTGCCTTGGGTTATTTTCGCACCAAACAAGTGCAATCCTCCTTTTTGGAAATTCATCGTTACTACATTTTTGTAGCAAATTCCGTAGTAAAAACGAGGGCATGCGTCGCATTTTCGCCCCGCAAGCGCTCACGGCGGTGCAATAAAGACCGCATCGACACGTCATGTAGCTAAACTAGCACCGCAAGCCCGAACAGATATCTTCCTGTCGGCGGCGTTTGATAGGCATCCTCTTCTGTAGTATGCTTTATCGATAACAAGACCATGTAGCCATACTACGCGACTGCACGCGCAGTCATCCCTGATGCAATGGAGACCGCATGACCCCAGCAGGCCGCCGCACGCCCCTCTTCCGACTGTTCGCCCTGGCTGCCCTGGCGAGCGCCGCCGCCCTTGCCGGCGCGGCACCGACGCCGCCGGGCCGCATCACCCATCTCGAACCACCATCCTGGTGGACCGGCATGCGGCACGATAAGCTCCAGCTGATGGTCCACGGCGAGCGCATCGGCGACACCCGCCCCGCCATCGACTACCCGGGCGTGCGCATCGACGCGCTGACCCAGGTCGCGAGCCGCAACTACCTCTTTATCGACCTGCTGATCGGGCCTGACGCCAAACCGGGCACCTTCGACATCCTGTTCAAGGACGGCGCCCGCACGATCCGCTACCCCTACCAGCTGCATGCGCGCGAAGCCGGATCGGCCCAGCGCAAGGGCTTTGGCAGCGAAGACGCCATCTATCAGATCATGCCCGACCGCTTCGCCAACGGCGATCCGGCCAACGACAGCGTCGCCGGCATGGCCGAGCAGGCCAACCGCGCCGCCGGCAGCGGGCGCCACGGGGGCGACCTGCGCGGCGTGGCCGACCATCTCGACTACATCGCGGCCATGGGCTTCACCCAGATCTGGCCCACGCCGCTGGTCGAAAACGACATGCCGGCCTACTCCTACCACGGCTATGCGGCCACCAACCATTACCGCATCGACCCGCGCTACGGCAGCAACGAGGACTACCGCCAGCTCTCGGCGCAGGCGCGCAAGAAAGGCATCGGCATCATCCAGGACGTGGTGCTGTCGCATATCGGCAGCCACCACTGGTGGATGAACGACCTCCCCGGCCCCGACTGGATCACCAACGGCGGCACGTTCACGCCCACCCGGCACCATCGCGTGTCGGTGCAGGACCCGTACGGATCGCAGCAGGACCGCGCCAACTTCACCAGGGGCTGGTTTGACAGCAGCATGCCCGACCTGAACCAGGTCAACCCGCTGGTGGCCAACTACCTCATTCAAAACAATATCTGGTGGATCGAGTACGCCCGCCTGTCCGGTCTGCGCATCGATACGTACGGCTACTCCCACAGCGCCTTCCTCACCGAGTACACGCGGCGCCTGATGGCCGAATATCCCAATCTGAACCTGGTGGGCGAGGAATGGCACAAGTCGCCGGCAGTGGTGTCGCACTGGCAGCGCGGCAAAGTCAACTTCGACGGCTACGTCAGCTACCTTCCCAGCCTGATGGATTTTCCGATGGCAGAGACGATCCGCGCCACCCTCGCCGCCACCGGTCCCGCAAGCGGCTTCACCGACGTCTACGAAATGCTCGCGCAAGACCACGTGTATCCGGACGCCGGCAACCTGGTGCTGTTCGAGGGGAACCACGACATCGCGCGCACCTTCAGCGTGGTCGGCGAAGACCTCAAGCTGTACAAGATGAGCCTCGCCATGCTCATGACACTGCCGCGCATACCCCAGTTCTATTACGGCACCGAGGTGCTCATGACCAGCGAAACCAAGATCCGCGACGACGCCAGCTTCCGCCAGGACTTCCCGGGCGGCTGGCGCGCCGACGCAGCCAGCGCCTTTAGCGGCGCTGGACTGAACGCGCAGCAGCGCGAAGCCCAGGCCTACGTCAAGAAGCTGGTCAACTGGCGCAAGTCGCACAGCGTCATCCACCACGGGAAGACCATGCACTACGGCGCCGAAAACGGCACCTACGTCTACTTCCGCCACGACGGCAGGAACAAGGTCATGGTGGCGCTCAACAAAGGCGACAAGGAAGCCGTCCTGGCATTGGAGCGCTTTCACGAAATGCTCAAGGGCGCCAAAACCGGCGTCGACGCCATCAGCGGCGCCACCCACGCCCTCGCAAGCACACTGACCCTGCCGGCCCGCTCGGCATTGATCCTGGAAATCGAATGAAGACCCTGATCGCACTGGCCGCCGCCATCGCCATGCCGTTGACCGCAATTGCCGGCAAACCTGGCGTGGACGCCTTTTTCGACGCCATGGCCATCAGCGTCCCACCCGGGCAGCAATCGCAGTTCGTGGTGGGCGACAACCTGGCGGGCTACTTCGAGGGCTACACCCAGAACAATGCCAGGGGCGCCGGCTACACGATCAGGAACGCCTCCGTATTCGATGGCTACGCCACGTTCGTCAACGGCGCACGCAACGAACGCACCCGCTCCAGCGAACAGGTACTCCCTTACGGCCACCGCGTGCGCCACGCCGGCGGCGCCACCGAGGAAATGGCGCTGCTATCGAAAAAGCACGCGCTCGCGATCCGCCTGACCAACCCGGCCGACGCCGAACTGACGGTGCAGGCGCTGCGCAAGGCGCCGGGCGCCATCCACCGCGACGGCGACGTGGTGGTGGTCGACCCAAGCGGTGCCGGCCCGTTCACGGCCATCGCCGCCGACCGCCCCTTCGTGCTGGGCGACAGCCTCACCCTGCGCAGCGCGCAAGCGGCGCGTGAGATGACCGTGGTCGTGGCCTTTGGCGACAGCGCCGCCCAGGCCAGCGAGCGCGCACTGGCGCTGGTGAAGCGTGAGCCGATCAGCGCCGAACGCAGGGCACTATATGAAGCGCTGACCAAAAGCTACCTGTCCACCAGCGACGCCGAATACAACAAGGCGCTCAACTGGGCCAAGGCGGCCAGCCGCATGTTCGTGGTGGAGGAATTCGGCACCGGCATCTGGGCCGGCCTGCCCTGGTTCCGCGACAACTGGGGCCGCGACACCTTCATCGCGCTGCCCGGCACCTTGCTCGTAGCGGGCCAGTTCGAGGACGCCAAAGCCGTGCTGTCGAACTTCGCGCGCTACCAGAACCTGCGCGAGCCGCGCGACAGGGAGTACGGCCGCATTCCCAACCGCGTCGCGGCTGGCGACAGCATCATCTACAACACCGTCGACGGCACCCCGTGGATGCTGCGCGAAGCCTTCGAGTACATCCAGTACACCGGCGACAAGGCGTTTGCGCGCCAGATGTACCAGCTCGCCCTGCCCTACTTCGACGGCGCCATCGCCAACTATGCCGACCAGGATGGCCTGCTGGCGCACGATTCGGCCGACACCTGGATGGACGCGCGCATCGACAACAAGGACCCGTGGTCCGCACGCGGCCCGCGCGCCGTCGAAATCCAGGCCCTGTGGCATACCGCCCTCAAGACCGGCGCCTGGCTGGCCACGCAGGCGGGCGACGACGCCCGCGCGCGCCAGTGGAACGCACTGGCCGCCAAGGCGCAACGCAGCTTCCTCCAGCTGTACTGGGATGGCAGCGTCATGGCCGACCGCCTGCGCGGCGACGCCAGCCGCGATACCAAGGTCCGCCCCAACCAGCTGATGCTGGTGTCGATCCCGTTCGACGACTTCATCCCGCCCAAGGTACAGGCGCGCGTGACGCGCAACGCGGTGTCCGAACTGCTCTACCCCTACGGCATCGCCTCGCTGAGCCAGGACGATCCCTACTTCCACCCGCGCCATGAAAATCCCGCCTTTCACCACAAGGATGCGGCCTACCATCAGGGCACCATCTGGGGCTGGAATGCCGGCTTCACGGTCACGGCCCTGAACAAGTTCGGCTACCAGGACCTGGCGTGGAAACTGAGCCAGAACCTGGGCCGGCAAATCCTCGGCCTGGGCACCTTGGGGAACATGAGCGAACTGCTCGACGCCCTGCCCGGCGACGACGGCAAGCTCAAACCATCCGGCACCTGGGCGCAATCATGGAGCGTGGCCGAATATGCGCGCAACGGCTATCAGGACTACGTCGGCTTTCGCCCGCGCCTGCTCGACAACACGCTGGCCTTCACGCCCGCCATCCCCGCCGCATGGAGCACGTTTTATGCGGCCCTGCCCTTCGGCGCGGCCGACAATATCGACGTCGATTTCCGCCGCGTCGGCAAACAGCAGCACTGGAAGCTGCGCCTGAATGGCGCCACGCCGCGCAAGGTGTCGTTCAACTTCCTGGAAGACGACAAGCGCCGTTCGCAGCTCGCGTTCGATCTCGCTCCCGGCAAGACGGCCCTGCTGGTGACCGGCGGCGGCAAGGCCACGGTCGATGGCAAGCCGCTTGCGGTGCGTGCGCGCCAGGCCAGCTACGCCGGCGACATCGGCGAGCTCGTTTTCCAGACGCCCAGGCGCTACCGCGCCGGCGGCTTCCCCATGCTCGAATCGAAGGATGCCTTGCAAGGCATCATCGAACGTAAGGAATACCGCTGATGTTCACGTCCACCCACCTGCTGGCGGCCGCCGCCCTGTTCTCGGCCAGCGCCGCCGGCATCGCCGACAGCGGCACGCTGGCTACGCCCATGTACCTGCGCGGCGGCTTCAATGGCTGGGGCCTTGACCATCCGCTGGCCTACAAGGGCAACGGCGTGTACGAAGCGGAGGTCCTGGCCAGTCCCGGCTACCACGGCTTCAAGGTCGGCAGCAAGGACTGGTCGGCCGAATGGGTGATCGACCCAAGCGCCAGCGTCACCGTATCCGCCGGCACCAGCTACAAGATGCAGGCCAAGGCCGGGCCCGAGGACTACCTGCTCATCAAAAAGACGTCCATCTGGCGCTTTTCCGTCGACGCCTCCGACCCTGCGGCGCCACTGCTGCGCGTGACGCAGACCGGCATGCCGCCCGCCAGCACGGACGATCCGCACCAGGGCCACGCGCTCAGCGTCGCCATCAAGTACGGTAGCGACACGGTGCGCTTTTCGACACCAGACACGGGGGCGATCCTGCGCAGCTATACCCAGTCGACGACGATGCCGCTGCGCGACCCCGGCCCGCCATCGACGACTTACCGCGAAGCTGCGGACAGGCCAACGGTGCGTAGCGGCAGCCTTGCCTTCGACGCGCTGTTTGCGCTGGCGCTCGATGAAATGAAGCAGAACGCGGTCGCACAGATCAAGGATGGCAATTACAACGGCGCGAATGCCATCGACTGCGACTGCTTCGAGACCGGCGAAAAATGGCATTACGTGTGGACGCGCGACCTGTCGTATGCGGCCGACCTGGGACTTGCAATGCTCGACCCGGAGCGGGTGCGCAACTCGCTCGACTTCAAGTTGTCCGGCTACCGGCCCGGCATCGCGCGCGTGCCGCAGGTGGCTGGCAGCGCCGATGGCCTGCAGATCATCCAGGATACCGGCAGCGGCGGCAGCTGGCCGGTCAGCACCGACCGCGTGGCCTGGGTGCTCGGCGCCGAAGCGGCGCTCAATCATTTGCCGCCGGCGCAGCGCGCACGGTTCGCCGCACGCGCGCTGGAGGCGCTGGTCAACACGCTGGAAAACGACCGCATCGCCGCGTTCGACGCCGCCTCCGGCCTGTACATGGGCGAACAATCCTTTCTCGACTGGCGCGACCAGAGCTACGCCGCATGGATCGTGGGCGACCTGGCCTCGCTGGCCAGCTCCAAAGCCCTGTCCACCAACGTCCTGCACTACAAGGCGCTGACCCTGGCCGCGTCGCTGGCGCATGACAGCGGCGACCTTGCGCGCTCGGCAAAATACGCCGGCTGGGCGGCGGCTCTCAAGCGCAGCATCAACCAGCGCCTGTGGCTGGAAGACGCCGGCATGTACAGCAGCCTGACGGCGCCCCACTTCGACGGCGCGCCGACGCATAAATTCGACTGGCTCGGACAGGCGCTGGCCATCGTCACCGGCGTGGCCGATGGCGAACGCGCACGCCGCATCCTCGCCAGCTATCCGCACGGCCCGATGGGCGCGCCCGTGATCTACCCGCAGCAGCAAGGCATGCCGGTGTACCACAACCGCGCCATCTGGCCGTTCGTGACCGCCTACGGCCTCAAGGCCGCCAGCCTGCATGCCAACGTCAGCGTGGCCGACGCCGCGTACGACACGCTGATGCGCGGCGCCGCCCTGAACCTGTCGAACATGGAAAACCTGGAGTGGATCTCGGGCCAGCCGCTGCTGCTCGACGAACAGCAGCCGGCCCTGATCGGCCCCGTGATCAACTCGAAGCGCCAACTATGGTCGGTCGGCGGCTATCTCGGCATGGTGATCGGGAACGTGTTCGGCGTCGGCGTGACAGGCAGCGGCATGGAAGTGCGCCCCTTCATCACCGCCAAGCTGCGGCGCGAGGTGTTCGGCGCGGCCTCCGCCATCACCCTCGACAACTTGAGCGTGCGCGGAAAGCGCATCACGGTGCGCATCGCGCTGCCCGATGCGACGAATGAAACAGGCTACTACCCGCTCAAGACCATCACGCTGAACGGCGCCGCCACGGCGCAGTCCATCGCCTGGGACCAGTTGCCCGACAACGCGACCATCGATATCGCGCTCGGCCCACTGCAACAAGGCGACCAGCGAATCCGCCGCGTCGACGCGGCGTCCTGCGCCGAAGGACCGGATGTCTTCGGGCCGCGCGAGCCGTCCATCGCCAAGGAGGCCACAGCGGCCACGCTGCGGATCGATGCCAACGGCAATGGCGCCGGCACCGTGTACAACGTCTACCGCGACGGCAAGTTGGTTGCGGCCGGGGTGGCGGCCGGCGAGTGGCGCGACCGCGCCCCGCCGGCGGCCGCGTGCTACGCGATCGAGGCGCAGTTTTCCGTGTCCGGCAACCGCAGCCACCACAGCGTGCCGCGCTGCACCGGAGTGGCGGTCGAGGTCCCGGCAATGGTCGACGGCGTGGCGCAGCCGCACGTGAAGGACTGGGGCAAGCCGGGCGAGCGCCTGCGTTTCGGCGCGGTGCGGATCGCGCAGGCCGGCGAGTACGGCGCGCAGGTGCGTTACCATAATGGCGCCAACCAGATCAACCTGGGAATCAGCGGCGGCGTAAAATGGCTGGTCCTGAAAGACGCCTCCGGCCGCATTGCGGCGCAGGGCGTGGTGCAGCTGCCGCACGCGCGCACCGGCAAGACGGGGGTGCTGTCCACGCCTTTGCGCACACGCCTCAAGCCCGGCCTGTACGCGCTGGAGATGAGCGACTTCTATAATATGAGCTACCTGCAAAGTAACAGCACCTTCAGCGCGGCCGGTGGCGCCGAAGGTCCATCCAACAAGTTCGATGTGTATGGCGCGCGCCTGCTGCACCTGAAATAAAAAAGGAAAACGCAATGACACTGGCACGAGTCACGCTGCTCGCGGCAAGCCTGCTGCCGCTGGTCGCACACGCCACCACGGTACGCGTCCATTACGAGAGCGGCAAGGGCGGCGTCGCCATCCGCGGCGACAAGGGGCCGATGTCCTGGTCGAAGGGCGCCGCGGCCACCAGCGACGACGGCAAGGTATGGACGTATACCTGGCCCGACGAACTTGGCGACGTTGTCATGAAACCGGTGCTGGGCGATGAGAAAATCGCCATCGGCGGCACCTACAAACTCGCCGCCGGCAGCACGCGCGACATCTATCCCTTCTTCGGCGCGCCGTTCGGCAAGGTCAAGATCATTCCCGGCTTCGCCTCGCCGCAGCTCAAGAACAGCCGCAGCCTGCGCATCTACCTGCCGCCAAGTTACGACGAAAACCGGGCCAAGCGCTATCCGGTGCTGTACATGCACGACGGCCAGAACCTGTTCGACGCGAAAACCGCCGCCTACGGCGTTGAATGGGGCATCGACGAAACGGTCAACCGGCTGGTCGCCACCGGCATCATGGAAGAGATCATCGTGGTCGGCATCGACAACTCGCCCGAACGCATCGCCGAATACACCACCTGCTGCGATCCGCAGTACGGCGGCGGCCAGCTCGATACCTATCAGCGCTTCGTGGTCGACACCGTCAAGCCGTATATCGACAGCACCCTGCGCAGCATGCCCGGCAAGGAATCGGCCGCCATCATGGGTTCGTCGCTGGGCGGCATCGCCTCGGTTTATATCGCGCAGAAAAATGCGGCCGTGTTTTCAAAGGCCGCATCGGTGTCCGGCTCGTTCTGGTGGAACAGGCAGGAATTCGTCACAAGCCTGCCGCCACGCCTGCCGGTCCGGTTCTATCTGGATGCCGGCACCGTCAAGGATGGTCTTGAAGAGACCCTCAAGATGCGCGACGCGATGCTCAAGCAGGGTTACCGCCAGGACGCCGACCTGTTTTACCACGTCGCCGAAGGCGCCACCCACAACGAAAAATCGTGGGCCGCGCGCGTCGACAAGCCGCTCACCTGGTTCTTCCCCTGGCAGTAAGGGACGGTCAGCGCTTGCGGCGCTGCAGGTCGAGCGAGGTGACCTTGGCGAAATCGATCGGCTTGACGATATGGTCGTCGAAGCCGGCTTCCATCGCTTCCTCGCGGTCGCGCGCCTGGCCGTAGCCGGTCAGGGCGACCAGCACCGCATCGTCCATGCCGGGCAGCTCGCGCATTTTTGCCGCCACCTGGTAGCCGCTCATGTCGGGCAAGCCGATATCGAGGAACACGTAGGTCGGCCTGAACTCGGCCGCGCGGTCGAGCGCCTGCTGGCCGCTGTACGCCACCTTCACATCGTGTCCGCTGATGCCGAGCAGTTCGGCCAGCATGTCGGCCGCATCGACGTTATCGTCCACCACCAGGATGCGCGCGGCGGCTGCATCGTCAGCGCCCGGCGCCACGATGCCTTGGGCGCCGCTGCCCACCGCATCGATCGGCAAGCGCACCTCGAACACGCTGCCCTCGCCCACCCCGGCGCTGAAGGCGCTGACCGTCCCATGGTGCAGCGAGACCAGCGTGCGCACCAGCGACAGGCCGATGCCCAGGCCATCCTGCACCCGGTCCGGCGTGAAGCCGTCCTGGGCGAACAGATCGAAAATGTAATCGAGCTTGTTGGCAGCAATGCCGATGCCATTGTCCGAAATGCGGATCAGGATTTCCGCCCCGGTCACCTCGGCCGAGAGCTTGACGACGCCGCCCGGCGGCGTGAACTTGAAGGCGTTGTGCAGCAGGTTGCCGACGATTTGCCCCAGCCGCACATGGTCGCCGCTGAGCCACACCTCGTGCGCCGGCATGGTCACCTCCAGGCGCTGGTTGCGGCTCTCGGCGATATGCGTCACCGATTCGCGCGCGCTGCCGATAAAGGTCCGCAGCTCCACCCGCTCTTCGTGCAGCGTGATCTTGCCCTGCGAAATACGGGCCACGTCGAGCAAGTCTTCCACCAGCCGCACCAGGTGGCCGGTGTGGCGCAGGATGGTCAGGCGCGCCTTGTCCTGGCGCTCCGGCACGTTCGGGTCGAGGCGGCACAGCAGTTCGACCGCATTGCGGATCGGCCCCAGCGGATTGCGCAGTTCATGCGCCAGCGTGGCCAGGAATTCATCCTTGCGGCGGTCGACATCGCGCAGCTCGCGCTCAACCTGGCCAAGGCGCAGCAGCGCCTTGACGTTGGCCACCAGTTCTTCGGGTTCGATCGGCTCGAACAGGTAATTATCGGCGCCGCCTTCGAGCGCCCGGATCTTGTCGGCCACGCCGATATACGACGCCGACGTTTGCAGCACCAGCACGGCGCGCGTGTCGGGATCGGCCTTGATCAGGCGGCACACCTCGAAGCCATTAATGTCGGGCAGCTTGACGTCGAGCAGGACCAGGTCCGGCTTGTCTTCACGCGCGCGCAGCAGGGCCGAGTTGCCGTCGGCGGCCTCGATCACCTTGAAACCGGCACGCGTGAGAATGCGCGACTTGGCGTAGCGTGCTCCTTCGCTGTCGTCGACGTTCAGGATCAGGGAATCGGCAAATGGCATGGACTGCATGGTGGACCTCAATCCGGTTGGTATGGTTATGGCGATACGGGGGCGGCGCCGCCCTCTTGCGCACAAGTGAGCGGGATCGACACCCAGAATACGGAACCGGCGCCCGGCACGCTGTCGACACCGACCGCGCCGCCCAGCAGGTCGGCCAGCTTGCGGCACAGCGGCAAGCCCAGGCCAGTGCCCTTGACACGCGTCTGCAAGCGGTTTTCGATCTGGCTGAATTCCTCGAATATGAAGGTCTGGTCCGCCTTGGCGATTCCCAGCCCGGTATCGGCCACGCTGAAGTGCATCATACCCTGCTCGGGCAGAACGGTCGCACGGACCGTGATTTCTCCCCGCTCCGTGTACTTGATGGCATTTGAGATGAAATTGCGCAGGATCTGCGACAGCTTGCCCTGGTCGCTGTGCAGCGCCAGCGCCGCCGGCTCCAGGAAGATCAAGGCCAGGTCGGGACCATGCAGCAAGGGCCGCATCAGGCCGCGCAAGGTGCTGAACATGTCGGCTACCAAAAAGCGCTCGGCCCGCACATCGACCTTGCCCGCTTCGATCTTGGCCAGGTCGAGCAGGTCGTCGACCATCTCGTTCATGGCGACCGTGCCCTGCAAGATGTAGTTGACCTGCTTTTCCTGCTCGTCCGACAGTTCGCCGTCGGCGCGCGCCAGCAGCAGCTTGGCCAGCGCCCGGATGGAACTGAGCGGCGTGCGGAATTCGTGGCTCATGTTCGACAGGAAGCGCGACTTGGTCTGGTCGGCGCGGCGCAGGTGCTCGGCCTTTTCGTCCAGCTCCGCGTACAGCATCTTGACGGCGCGGTTGTTCTCTTCGAGTTCGCGCGTGAGCTGCAGCAGCTCTTCCTGGCGCGCCTTGAGTTCATCGAGGGTGCCGAGCAGTTCCTGGTTCTGCTGCTGCACTTCGCCCAGCATCGAATCGGGCGCCAGCGCATTGAGGTGCGCGCACATGTCGCCCACCATGCGCGCCGTCATGCGCGGCGCATCGCTGGCGAAGCGCTTTTGCAGCACGATGTGGGTACCGCTGGCGGGCGCCGTGCTGATGTCGCAACGGTCCATCAGGCGGCGCGCACCCAGGATGCCCAGGCCCATGCCGGTCGGCGACTGATAGCGCCCGGACAGCACCAGCTCCAGGTCGGCGATGCCGGGGCCCTGGTCGTCAATGCGGATTTGCAGCGCCTGCACGCCGCCGGCGTCCTCGATCGAAAACTCGACCTTGCCGCCGTGCGCGTAATTGAAGACGTTACGCGCCAGTTCGGACACCGAGGTCGCGATGCGCACCTGGTCCTGCATGGCGAAGCCGCACAGCACCGCGATCTCGCGCGCCCGCTGGCGGGCGCCTACCACATCAAGCTCGGTGCCGATGGCGATCTTGAGGATCCGCAGCGACATTACCGAAGCTCCCGTTCGCGGATCACCAGCACGCTGGCGTCGTCGCGCTGGCGCGCGAAATCGCGGTACAGCACCGCCGCGATCAAGCCCGGATGGCGGAATATCAAGCCGGGATAGGCATCCAGGTCCCAGCGCGTTCCCAAGCCATCGGAATGCATGATCAGCATGGCCCCGGGTGTCCAGGGATGGGTGAACTTCTGCACCTTGCGCAGATTGCTGCCGACAATGCCATTGTGCGACATGAGGTGGCGCCGCGCGCCGCCATCGAAAATGCAGCCGGCGATATTGCCGATGCCGGCGAACGTGAGTTCGCCCGCGTCGCAATCGATGGCGACCACGGCCAGCGCCGCGCCGCGGGTGCCATGCAGGGCACCGTGCGCCAGCTGCATCAGTTCGGACACGCCCACGGCGGGACGTTCGGCCACCAGCGCGACAGCCGCCTCCGAGGCGACGGCCGCTTGCGGGCCGTGACCCAGGCCATCGGCCATGCCGACCGTCAGGCCCCAGTTGGCCAGCCCGAAGTCCCAGGCGTCGCCGCACACGTCCTCGCCCGGCAGCGGCAGGCACACCGCGCCCGCTTCCCAGTCCGGCAGCGGAGCACCGGCGGCGCCGCTCCAGACGATCATCAGCAGCACCGTGCCCTGGCCTTCGACCGAATAGATATCGAATTCCGGCGCCAGGCGGCTGATGGCGCCCAGTCCCACGCCGTAGGTGCCGGCGGTCGAATTGCCGTCTTCCATGCGCAGCGCCACATTCGCCATGCCGGGACCGCGGTCGAGCGCGATCACTTCCACGCCGGCGCGCTCGCCCGCATGCAGCGCGCGCAGCAGGATCTCGCCTTCGCGGGCATGCTTGACGATGTTGGTGGCCGCCTCGGTGATCACGATGGCCAGCTGGCCGGCGCGTGTCTCGTCGAAGCCCAGCTGGCGCGCCAGGGTATTGCCGGCGCGCCGGGCCGATGCGATTTCGCTCAATTCGCCTACGTGAAACGCCGTTTGCCTACCAAATCTGTTCAAAACAGCTTCCATTTCGCGATCGTGACGGTGGTGCCCTTGCCCGGCACGCTATCGAGGATAAAGTCGTCGGCCAGGCGGCGCGCGCCCGACAGGCCCAGCCCCATGCCGCCGCCGCTGGTGTAGCCATCGGTCAGGGCCAGCTCGATATCGGCGATGCCTGGTCCCTCGTCGATGAAGCTGACGCTCACGCCGCGCTTGCCGCCGCGCTCGACCAGTTCGAGTTCGGCCCGCCCGCCGCCGCCGTAGCGCAGCGTATTGCGCGCCAGTTCACTGGCCGCGGTGACCATCTTGGTTTGTTCGATCAGGGAGAACTTGAGCGCGACCATTTCATCGCGCACCAGCTTGCGCAGGCGGACCACGTCTTCATCGGTGACCAGAGGGGCGTGAACCAGGCCATCGGCGGCACTCACGGCACGCCCTGCCGTTGAACCGCGGCGGTCATTCCCGTTCCTGCTGAAGCAGGGCCAGGCCGCGTTCCACATTGAGGGCGGTGCTCACGCCCTCGAGCGTCAGGCCCAGTTCCACCAGCGTGATCGCCACGGCCGGCTGCATCCCCACCAGCACCGTGCGGGCGTCGAGAATCCGGGCCATGGCGGCCGTGTGGCTGATCATGCGGCCGATGAAGGAGTCGACGATGTCGAGCGCCGAGATATCGATCAGCACACCCGTGGCGCGGTCCTTGACGATGCGCGCGGTCAGGTCGTCCTGCAGGGTCATGGCCAGGCGGTCGTGCATGTCGACCTGGATCGTCACCAGCAGCAGCCGGCCCATTTTCAGGATGGGGATGCGTTCCATGGTCTAGCGCGCGTTCTGCGGATGGGTGATGGTCGAGCCGGTGCGTTTGAGGGCCACCACGAAGGCGTCCGCCAGGGTGGCCTTGGTGACCACGTCTTCCAGGTTCACGCCAAGGTGCACGATGGTCTGCGCGATCTGCGGGCGGATGCCGCTGATGATGCAGTCGGCACCCATCAGGCGCGCGGCGGCGATGGTTTTGAGCAGATGCTGGGCCACCAGGGTGTCGACGGTCGGCACGCCGGTGATGTCGATGATTGCGATCGAGGCGCCGGTGTCGACGATTTTCTGCAGCAGGTTCTCCATCACCACCTGGGTGCGGGCGCTATCGAGGGTACCGATCAGCGGCAGGGCCAGCACGCCGTCCCACAGCTGGACGACCGGCGTGGACAGCTCCAGCAATTCCTGCTGCTGGCGCAGGATGACCTGTTCGCGCGCCTTCTGGTACACCTCGATGGTGAACAGGCCGAGGCGGTCGAACAGGGCGCTGGTGGAGGTGGTTTCCTCGACCAGCTGGATCGGATCGTCGGCCAGCGCGGTGCGCAGGTAAGCGAACAGCGGCTCTTTCAGCGCGAAGATGAAGCTGGCGGTGTCGATCGACGAAAAGCCCTGGCGCACGCGCGCCTGCGAGATTTCGGTCAGCATGTGGCGGGTGTCATCCCAGGCCGCGCCTTCGATATCGTTGGTGGCGCCGCGTCCGAGCGCCTGCACCAGCAAGGGCAGGAAGCGGGTGGCTTGCTGGCGCAGTTCGGCCTCGGCGTTCTTGTCGCGCCGAATCATCCGCGTCATCAGTCCCGACAACCACACTTCCAGCAGCTCATTTTCGAACTTGGTGATAATCAACGCTAACTGCGGGCTTTTGTCGGTGCTCATTGGATCCTTTTAGGGATAGTACGGCTGAGTATGGGAAGGCAATGGACGGACCGGTTGTGGTCGCGGCAATCTTCCACTTATTATATAGATACTCGACAAGCAACCGTGCACAATTAGCACCGGTTCCCCCTCCGAATCCGCGCGCCCGCGCGCCCCGTATCCGCAGGAAAACGACTTACCCAACCGGGGTCTGACCTCTGACTCGAAACATTTCCCTATCGGGGTCAGAGCTCTGACTCGAAACATTTCAAAAAAAGAAAAAAGGGGCGATGGCCTGGTGCAGCGATGACGTGAAGGGGGAAGTGAGCTTGCATGCTGCAAAACCGGCGGCCGGCGCCGGCTTTGCGAGCAAGATGTTGCGAGTCAGAGCTCTGCCCCCAATGAAGAAATGTTTCGAGTCAGAGCTCTGACCCCGATTGAGAAATGTTGTGGGAGGGATTTAGAATTCTTCCCAGTCGTTTGCGCCGGCCGGTACCGGGCGCGCCGGGGATGGTTTGTTCGCGGACAGACGGGCGGCCGGAGCGGCCCGGTGCGCAGCCGGCGCGGCCCGCTGCAGTGCACGCGCCGCCGGCGCCGCCGCCACGTGCCGGTCACTGATCTTGAACACGCTGACCGCTTCGGCCAGGCTGGCCGCCCGCTGCTTCATCGCTTCCGCCGCCGCCGCCGCTTGCTCCACCAAGGCCGCGTTTTGCTGCGTGACGGCATCCATTTGGCCAATGGCATCGTTGATCTGGTCGATCCCCACGTTTTGCTCGCCACTGGCAATGGCAATCTCGGCAATGATCGCCGTCACCCTTTGCACGCTTGCCACCACTTCTTCCATGGTATTGCCCGCCTGCCCGACCAGCTTGCTTCCGGTTTCGACCTTGTCGACCGAGTCGCCGATCAGGGTCTTGATTTCCTTGGCCGCCGCCGCCGAGCGCTGCGCCAGGTTGCGGACTTCGGAGGCGACCACGGCAAAACCGCGCCCCTGCTCGCCCGCCCGCGCCGCTTCCACGGCGGCATTCAAGGCCAGGATATTGGTTTGGAAGGCAATCCCATCGATCACGCCGATGATGTCGACAATCTTCTTGGACGAGTCATTGATCGACCCCATGGTGTGGATCACTTGTGCCACCGCATCGCCGCCGCGCACCGCCACCACCGAGGCGTCGCTGGCCAGCTTGCTCGCCTGGCTGGCGTTCTCGCCATTTTGCTTGACGGTCGAGGTCAGCTCTTCCATGGCCGAGGCGGTTTCTTCGAGCGAACTGGCCTGTTCTTCGGTGCGTGCTGACAAGTCCAGGTTGCCATCGGCAATTTCGCTGGAAGCCGCCGCGATCGCATCGGTGCCGGCGCGCACCTTGCCGACGATCTCGGCCAGGCTATCGTGCATATCCTTGAGCGATTTGAGCAGCATGCCGATTTCATCGCTGCCGCGCGCCACGATCAAGGTCGACAAATCGCCGCTGGCCACCGTGCGCGCGATGTTGACCGCTTCGTTGAGCGGCCCGGTAATGCTGCGTACCAGCCACACCATGATGGCCGCGCCAACCGCTACCGTCACCAGCACGATCACCAGCAACTTGATGGTCGCGGAGCGTTCGACGGCGGCCTGCTCCTTGGCCATGGCAACCGTCAGCGCGCGCGATTCGGTACCGATGAAGGCAACAATGGCGTCGATCTTCTGGGTCGGCTCGCGGTCCATGCCCTTGACCAGCTTATCGACGGCTTTGTAGCTCTCCGGATCGGCGCCATCGAATTTTTTCAGCGCGCCCAGGTAGTTCTTGCCCAGTTCGTCGGTGGCCTTGATGGCCTCGTCGACCAGCGGCGTGCGCAGCCCCAGTTCGCCCAGAATGGTATTGACCTTGCCCAGTTCGGCGCGCGTGGTCTCGCCGCTCTTGCGGAACGAGACCGTGTATTTTTCCAGCTGGGCCGCGTCCGAACCACGCAGCAGGATATTTTTCCATTCCTGCACCTGGATCTTGAATTCAACCTGGGCACTGCGCGCCATGTCGACCGCGTCGGTCAGCTTGGCGGCGCGCTGCATGGCCAGCGCGCTCTGGGCATCGGCGCTGGACAGGGCCGACCAGGCGCCCAGGCCGACCAGCAGGAAGGCGGCAAAGAAGAAGACACCGAGCGCACCAAGGCGCACGGCAATTCGGAGGTTGGCGAGTTTCATGGTCTCTCTCGGGATAGTTGCGTTGACGTCTGTAAAGACGCTTGCTGTGCAACTCATCATGAACCCGCTCAAGATAAAAAGAAATACGTATCAGTTAACTCACGACAAGTATTTCAGGCGCTTGCACACAG
Organism: Massilia frigida; assembly: GCF_011682175.1. Taxonomy (GTDB): domain Bacteria; phylum Pseudomonadota; class Gammaproteobacteria; order Burkholderiales; family Burkholderiaceae_D; genus Telluria_A; species Telluria_A frigida. The sequence goes on along the minus strand of NZ_WHJG01000004.1, from coordinate 201,837 downwards.
TTCCATCGCGTACAGCCGGGTGCCCGCATCTTCCGGTGTAAGGTGGACAATCTTTTCGAAACGCAGGCCCAGTTTTTCGAGCAAGGCCTGCGAAGCGCTGTTTTGCGGCGAGGCAATCGCCAGCAAGCGCCCCAGGCCGAGCGTATCGCGCGCGTAGGCGAGCACGCCAGTGGCCGCTTCCAGCGCATAGCCGCAGCCGCGCCAGGCTGGCAGGAAGGCGTAGCCGATGTCGACCCCGGGCAGGGTGTCGCGCTTGATCAGCCCGCACATGCCGATCGCCACCCCGCTGTCCCTGAGCGCCACCAGCCAGATCGCATGGCCGAGCGCTTCCTGCATCTTGACCGGGCCGTTCTCGATGTGCAGGCGCGCCGCCTCCAGGGTGCGGATGCCGCGGTCGCCAATGTGGTCGATGAAATCGGGATCGTTGACCAGCTCCAGGTAAAACGGCGCATCGGCCGCTTCCACCGTGCGCAGCGCCAGCCGGGGGGTAGCGAGGATGTTCATCGGCCCCCCGGCGCCGGCCAGCCGGCCGGCTCCATCAACAGCTGGTACATCACGTAGGCGTCCACATAGCCCAGGCGCGCATGGCGGAACGACTTGGGCAGGGTGCCGACAATCGCAAAGCCGAGCTTTTTCCACAGCGCGACGGCGGCCAGGTTGCTGCTGATGACGTAGTTGAACTGCATCGCCAGGTAGCCCTGGCGGCGCGCTTCGTCCAGGCTGTGGCTGCCGAGCAGGGTCCCCACGCCGGCGCCCTGCGCGGCCGGGCTGACCATGTACGAGGCATTGGCCACGTGCGCGCCCAGGTCCATCTGGTTCGGCACCAGCTTGTACATGCCCAGCACGCACCCGTCGGCATCGACGGCCACGAAGCTGGTCGAGCGCGGGTTGAACCAGTAGTCGGCGCAAGCCGCCCTGGAAGTGCCCGGCGCGAAAGGATAGGATTCGCCGGCCTCGATGACGGCGTCGAAAATCGTCCACATCGCGCCGATATCGGTATCGGCGGCTGGACGGATCTGGATCTGATGCTGGCTCACGCGCCCCTCCTGGTTGAACGTCGCGCCATGTTCATGTTTTGGCAAGGTTGACCGCTGCCGAGTGTAGCACCGATGGCGCCCTGCCCGTCAAGCCTTCACCTCGGCCCGAGGCGGAAATCGGTGGCGGCCGCGCGCCCCGGCAGGTTCAGGGTGGCGCGCGCGCGCGGCGCTTCGCTCACCGCCACGCCGCGCCGGATCACCATGCGCCGCGCCGCGCGCAGGCGGATCGCTTCGACCGTGCTGGCCGCGTCCAGCAGCACCAGGTCGGCGTGGCAGCCGGGCGCGAGGCCGTAGCCTTCCAGCCCAAGGATGCGGGCCGGGACCTCGGTCACCGCCAGGAAGCACTGGTGCATCGCTTCCTGCCCGGTCATCTGCGCCACGTGCAAGCCCATATGCGCCACTTCCAGCATGTCGGCCGAGCCCAGGCTGTACCAGGGGTCCATGACGCAGTCGTGGCCGAAGGCGACGTCGACGCCGGCCGCGATCAGCTCGGGAACGCGCGTCATGCCGCGCCGTTTCGGGTACGTGTCGTGGCGGCCCTGCAGGGTGATGTTAATCAGCGGGTTGGCAATCGCCGCCACGCCCGCCTCGCGGATCAGCGGCAGCAGCTTGCTGACATAGTAGTTGTCCATCGAGTGCATCGAGGTCAGGTGCGAGCCGGCCACCCTGCCCTGCATGCCGAGGCGCTGGGTTTCGAAGGCCAGCGTTTCGATATGGCGCGACAGGGGGTCGTCCGATTCGTCGCAGTGCATGTCCACCCGCAGTCCCTGCTGCGCCGCGTATTCGCACAGCAGGCGCACCGAGGCCGCGCCTTCGCTCATGGTGCGCTCGAAATGGGGAATCCCGCCCACCACGTCCACCCCCATCTTGACGGCGCGCTTGAGGTTATCGAAAGCGCTGGCGCTGCGCAAAATCCCGTCTTGCGGAAACGCGACCAGCTGCAGGTCCAGATAGGGCGCCACCCGGCGCCGCACTTCCAGCAGCGCTTCGACCGCCAGCAGGCGGTCGTCGCAAATGTCGACGTGCGAGCGGATCGCCAGCAAGCCGCGCGCGACCGCCCAGTCGCAATACTGCATGGCGCGCTCGACCAGCGCATCCTGGGTCAGGCCGGGTTTCAGTTCGCCCCACAGGGCGATCCCTTCGAGCAGGGTGCCGCTCCGGTTCACCCGCGGCAAGCCGTAACTGAGCGTGGCGTCCATATGGAAGTGGGCGTCGACGAAGGGCGGCGTCACCAGGTCGCCGCCGGCGTCGATCTCGCGCGCGCCCTGCACGGCCAGGCGCGGGCCGACGGCGGCGATGCGCCCACCCTCGAGCGCGATATCAATCAGTAGGCGTCCGTCGGGCAGGCTGGCGTTGCGGATAACGAGATCCATCGATGGCTCCTTGGAAAAGGGGTGTCGCCCGATTGTAGCGAGTTCGGCCGCGCTTGGGTCGCGCCGACGCAGCTTTTCCATGTCACGATCATGCCAAACGGGTAAATGCTGCGATGCAAGATATTTTCGTGAGCACGGTTGAAAAATTGCTTTTCAAGGCAGGCAATCATGGATAGACTTAGCAATATTGCAGCGCGTCATAAAACACTTCCAAGGAACCCTCATGAGCAACCTTCCAGAACAGTTTTCCGCAGCACGCAAAGCCCAGCTCGAAGCCCAGTTCGACGCTTTCCGCCACTTTTCCGGCAAGGCGGTCGAACATACCGAGAAGCTGATTGCCCTGAACCTGCGCACCACCCGCGCCAGCGTTGAAAAGTCCACCGCCGCCTTCCAGCAGTTGCTGGCAGCAAAAGACCCGCGCGACCTGCTGGCGCTGACCGCGCACAGCCACGAGAGCTTCAACACCATTCTCGACTACGGCCGCGCCCTGTTCGGCATCGCCGGCAGCGTGGGCACCGACGCCGCCAAGGTGACGTCCCTGTCCGCGCCCAGCCTGGCGCGCGCGTCCGCCAACGATGAAGCGCACGGCGACGACGAGCAAGCCGCCGCCAGCGCTGCCCCGGCCGAACCCGACACCGACGATGAGCCCATCATCGTCAGCATGAACCCGATCGGCCAGTCCGACCCCGATCCGCTGCCGCTGGCCGACGCCACGCCGATCGCGCGCGCGGTCGCCGGCATCGTCGCCGGCGCCTCGCAAGACGCGCCCTCCGCCGCGCCGCTGGCGGCCGACGACGCGATCCAGATCGACGTCTCCGGCATCAAACCGGTCGACGCCGCGCCGCCACCGGCTCCGCATTCGGGCAGGCCGGGCATCGGCAAACTGGCCGATGCGTCCGCGTCGAAAGGCGCGCGCAAGAAGTAAGGGCGAGCGCCAGACAAGGCCGGCCTCTGCGCCAAGTTGCCAAAAGTAGTAAATTGACGGGCTTCGGCCCGTTTTTTTCATCTGGGCGCAACTTCCAAGGAACGTAATGAGTTTATCGAAGCTCGTCGGCAGCTTTGTGCGCCGCCATTGGCGCTCGTATATATCGTCGGCCTTCATGCTGGCCGGCGTGGCCGCATTCACGGTCTGGATTCCACGCAAGATCGGCGCGCTGATCGACGGCCTGGCCACGCACAGCCTGGCACCGGGCGACCTGCTGCGCGGACTGCTGCAACTGCTCGCCATGGGCGTGGCCATCTACCTGCTGCGGGTCGGCTGGCGCCTGCGCCTGTTCGCCGCCGCCTACCGGCTCGGCGTCGAACTGCGCACGCGCTTTTACGCGCGCCTGTCGGCACAGGGACCGGCGTTCTACCAGAAGCAGCGCACCGGCGACCTGATGGCGCTGGCCACCAACGATATCGACGCCATCGAAATGGCGGCCGGCGAAGCCATGCTGGCCGGTTTCGACGGCACCCTGACCCTGGTCATGGTGCTGGGGATCATGACGCTCGGCGTCGACTGGCGCCTGGCCTGCATCGCCCTGCTGCCCTTCCCCTTCATGGCGTTCGCGTTCTGGCGCATCTCCAGCCATATCCACGTGGCGGCCACCGACTCGCTCAAGCGCTTTTCCAGCCTGAACGACCATGTGCAGGAAGCCCTGTCGGGCGTGCGCACCCTGCGCGCGCTGGGGCTGGAGCAGCGCAGCGCGACCCAGTTCGGCGAACTGGCCGCGCGCGCGGCCGACGCCAGCCTGCGCGCCCAGAAATGGGAAGCGGCCTACGAGCCGGCCGTCGGCCTGACCCTCACCGCCGCCAGCGCGCTCACGCTCGGCCTGGGCGGCTACCTGGTCTGGCAAAACCAGCTGACCATCGGCGCGCTGACCAGTTTTACGATGTACCTGGGCCAGTTGATCTGGCCGATGTTCGCGGCCGGCTGGGTGCTCTCGCTGATCGAACGCGGACGCGCCGCGCTGGCGCGCGTGCAGCCCCTGCTCGACACGCCCCTGAGCGTGGACGACCATGGCACGGTGGCCGAGCTGGCCCCGGGCGCGCTGGTGCTCGAGCAGGTCGGCTACACCTATACCGGGCAAACCGTCCCGGCGCTGGCCGGCGTGTCGTGCAGCGTCGCGCCCGGCCAGACCCTGGGCCTGGTGGGACCGACCGGTTCCGGCAAATCGACCCTGCTGCGCGTGCTGCTGCGCCAGGCCACGCCGCAAACGGGCGAGGCCCGCTGGGGCGGCCGCCCGCTGGCGGAATATACGCTGGCGACCTTGCGCGCCGCGATCAGCTGGGTGGCGCAGGAATCGTTCCTGTTCTCGGCCACCATCGCCGAGAACATCGCGCTGGCGCGCCCCGACGCCACCCGCGCGCAGATCGAACACGCGGCCCACATGGCCGCCATCCACGACGACATCCTGCGCTTCCCGCAGGGCTACGACACGCCGGTGGGCGAACGCGGCATCACCTTGTCGGGCGGCCAGCGCCAGCGCGTGGCGATTGCCCGTTCGCTGCTGGCCGACAGCACCCTGCTGCTGCTCGACGACGCCCTGTCGGCGGTCGATACCGGCACCGAAACGCGGATCCTGGAACACCTGGAAGAACTGCGGCGCGCGCGGCCCGAACGCAGCGTGATCATCGCCAGCCACCGGCTCTCGGCCGTGGTCAACGCCGACTTGATCGTGGTGCTGCGCGACGGGGGCATCGTCGAATCGGGCACCCATGACGCCCTGCTCGAACAGGGCGGCTGGTACGCCAGCCAGTGGCGCTATCAACAACTGGAGGCCAGCCTCGATGCACTCTGATACCACTCCCAAGCCGATGCGCGCACAGGCCGCGCAAGCCATTGGCCTGTTGCGCCGCGCCGCCCATCCCGACCGCCGCCACCTGCTGTGGGCCACCCTGTGGCTGATTCTCGCCGCCGCGCTGGAAGTGATCGGCCCGATCCTCGGCAAGGCCCTGATCGACGAACACCTGCTGCCGCGCCACCTGGATTTTCCGCGCATGGCCATGCTGCTCGGCGCCATGCTGGTGAGCGGCTGGATCGCCAGCTGGCTGCGCTACCTGCAACTGGTGCGCCTGTCGGGACTGGCCATGCGCTCGGTGCAGCGCCTGCGCGAATGGGTGTTCGGCCATGTGCTGCGCTTGCCGATGGCTTTTTTCGACCGCGCCATCACCGGCCAGCTGATCAGCCGCGTGACCAACGACACCGAAGCCGTCAAGACCTTGTACATCCAGGTGCTGTTCGTAATCCTCGACAGCAGCATCGTGCTGGTCGGGACCATGATCGCCATGGCCTGGCTGGACTGGCGCCTGATGCTGATCGTGCTGGCCCTGGTGCCGGCGGTGGTGGTCATCGTGGTCGTCTACCAGCGCCTGTCGGCGCCGGCGGTGACGCGCGCGCGCGCCCTGCGCAGCGACATCAACGGCCAGATCGCCGAATCGATCGGCGGCATGAGCGTGCTGCAGGCGAATAACGCGCAACAGCGTTTCGGCGCGCGCTTTACCGCCACCAACCAGGCGCACTACAAGGCGCGCCTGGCCGAGCTGCGCGCCAACGCGTTCCTGCTGCGCCCCGCGCTCGACCTGCTCAACGTGATCCTGCTGGCGGTGGTGATCTACAGTTTCGGACAACGCGACATGAACGCGGTCGAAGTCGGGGTGCTGTACGCCTTCATCAGCTACATCGCTCGCGTGGTCGAACCGATGATCCAGATCACGATGCAGTTCAGCGGTTTGCAGCAGGCCGTGGTGGCGACCGCGCGCGTGGCGGCCCTGCTCGACGAAGCCGGCGCGCCAGAACACGCGGCCGGGCGCGCGGCGCCCACCGACCATGCGGCGCCCAACGCGCCGGCGGTGCGCATCCGCGACCTGACGTTCGGCTATGCGCCGGGCCAGGATGTGCTGCATGAGCTGAACCTGGACGTGCCGCAGGGCGCCTTTTTCGGCATCGTCGGCCACACCGGCAGCGGCAAATCGACCCTGCTGTCGCTGCTGCTGCGCTACTACCCGTCACCCCCGGGCTGCATCGAGATCAACGGCCAGCCGCTGGCCGCGATCGACAACGAGCGCTTCCGCGCCGAGGTGGGACTGGTGCCGCAAGACCCGTTCCTGCTGGCGGCGTCGGCGCGCGAAAACATCGACATGGGGCGCGGCCTGTCGCAGGAAGCCATCGAGACGGCGGCGCGCGCGGCGCACGCGCACGACTTCATCGCCGCGCTGGAAGAGGGCTACGACACCTCGCTCGGCGAAGGTGGCTCGCGCCTGTCGACCGGCCAGAAGCAACTCATTGCGATTGCGCGCGCGCTGGCCGGCAAGCCGCGCATCCTGCTGCTCGACGAAGCGACCTCGCACATCGACAGCGCCACCGAACAGGTGGTGCAGGAAGCGCTCAACGAACTGCGCGGAAGGGTCACCATCATCGCCATCGCGCACCGCCTGTCGACAATCCGCGAGGCCGACCGCATCGTGGTGCTCAATCACGGGCGCATCTCGGAGGCCGGTTCGCACGACGAGTTGATGCTGGTCGAGGGCGGCCTGTACCAGCGCCTGTACCTGTTGCAGCAGTTGGCCGTCTAGCGCTGCGGGCGGCTGGCGTTCCACAGGTAGCCGCCCGCCAGCGCCAGCGCCCCCACCAGCGCATACATGCCGAGCGAATGCAGGTTGGCCGCGCCGTTGAAACCGACGGCATCGAGCAGCGGCGCCCTGGTCGCGTTCAGCGCCACGTACAACCCGAACAGGAACAGCGACAGGAACAGGCGCGCGCTGCGGCTGCATCGGCCGAACAGGCTGGCCAGCGCCGCCAGGCAGGCCACGCCGCTCACCAGCGCCAGCGCGCGCAGCGGCTGCGCCAGCGCGCGCAGCGGCTGCGCCAGCGACCAGCGCAGCGCGACCGCCCCCGTGAACATCAGCCCGAGCAGCACGCTGGCCGCGTACTGGCGCAGGTAGCGGCGCGCCACGCCGCCGCTGACCACACCGGTCAAATCCTCGGTGTCGGCGCCAAAGTCGCGCGTGCTCATGTCACTTACCAGGATGCCCCAGCACGCCACCCCGGCCAGCAGCACTGCGGGCAGCGCGGCCGCCGGTGCCAGCATGGCGCCCCCCGCGCACAGCAGCACCGCCAGCAGCGCGGACGGGGCGATGATGAAGGTCAGGGCGATATCGGCCAGCACCTGGCCGGCCACGCCGGGCAGGTGCGCGGCCAGGCCAAGCAGCGGCGCGGCCAGCGCGGCCAGGGGACGCAGGGCGGCGTTGAGCAGCGCCAGCGGCGAGCGGCGCACGCGCGCGCGGCCGGGCTTGACCCGGTCCGGCGAATAGCGGTGGAACAGCCACCACGCGGGCAGCAGCGGCAGGATCGCGATCAGGCCTGAGGCGCCGCGCAACGCCATCATGCGCGCGCTCCACAGCAGCGACGGCAGGATCACGGGCGCCACGGCCGGATCGAACTTGCTGGAACCGATGGCAAAATTGGCGCCGCTGACAAAGCCCTGGACCGTCGCCACCGCCGCCGCCAGTCCCGAAAAATCGAACACCATCAGCGCCGGCAGTTCGCTGCTCCCGGCCTGCGTCATCAGCGCCAGCTGGGCCACCCACAGCAGGAAGAACAGCAGGTCGCCGCCCTTGCCCATCAGCGGCGCCCAGCTGTCGAACAGGATGGCGCAGCTGGCCGCGAAAAACACCATCGGCAGCAGCAACAGCGCATAGGTTTGCAGGTAGACCAGCGGCTCGAGCGGGCCTTCGCCGCGCAGCGCGTGCAGTACCAGCATGGTGAGCATGAAGGCGGCCACCAGCGCGCCCAGGTACGCCACGCAGCCCAGCCAGCGTCCCGCCAGGAACACGCCGCTGGCGACCGGCGTGGCGCCGATCACGCCGCCGACCCCGCTGCGCAGGTCTTCGCTCATGCGCCCGCGTACCAGGTAAAAACCGCCCAGTCCGAACAGCACGGCGCCCAGCGTGGCGCTGCCCAGCGCCAGTGCGGAACTGGTGTAAAGCACGCGCGCCTTGTTAAAGACCAGCAGCGCTTCGCCGCCGGCCGGATCGGCGATCATCGCCCAGCAGAGGGCCACCACTGCCAGCAGCGCGACCATGGTGGAGGCGCGCCGCATGCGCAGGCGCACTTCGGCCAGCGCCAGCGCCCTGAGCACGTGCCGCTTCATGCGGCCTCCCTGAGCGCGTGGCGCTGCGCCATCAGTGCTTCTTCGAGGGTCGGTTCGGCCACGCGCGCCCCATCGCAGGGCGAAGCAGCATGGACCATGCGCAGCGCCACATGCTCGCCTTCGCGCTGCGCATGCAGCACGCTGACCCGCTTGCGCAACTGCTCGTATTCGGCCGCGCCCACCTTGGCCGACCAGATGCGTCCGCGCGCCCGGTCGAGGATCACGCGCGGCATCTCGCAGGCGATCAGTTTGCCGGCATCCATGGTGGCCAGCTGGCCGGCGATGCTCTCGACGTCGGACACGATGTGGGTCGACATGATCACCAGCTTGTCGAATCCGAGTTCGCCGAGCAGGTTGCGAAAGCGCAGGCGCTCCTCCGGATCGAGGCCGGCGGTCGGCTCGTCGACGATCAGGATGTCGGGGTCGTTCAGCAAGGCCTGGGCGATGCCGAGGCGGCGCCGCATCCCGCCCGAGAACGAGGCCGCCGGCCGCCTGGCCTGCTCGTGCAGGTTGACCAGTTCGAGCAGATAGCGGATGCGGGCCGGGTCGCGCACGCCCTTGAGGGCGGCGAAATACTGCATGAATTCGAGCGCGGACAGGTTCGGATAGACCCCGAAATCCTGCGGCAGGTAGCCGAGCCGGCGCCGGATGTCCTGCGGCCGGGCGGCGATATCGACGCCGTCGAACAGGATCCGGCCGCTGCTGGGGCGCGTGAGGGTGGCGATCATCTGCATCAGGGTGGTCTTGCCGGCGCCATTGTGGCCGATCAGGCCGACCACGCCAGGCCCGAGCGTCAGGCTCACGCCGTCCACCGCGCGGACATCCTTGCCAAATGTTTTGACCACATTGCATAGCTCAAGCATTGTATTTCCTGACATTATTGATGGGCTTGCAGGAAATATAAGGGAAGCGCACGGCGCCGGCTCGCAAATGCGACGGGCGGCAAGATCGGGGTCCTCAAGTGCCGCGATGGCGTCGTATGGCACCAACACTTCCATGCCAAAGCGGCATCGAAACGCACGCGCCTGCCACAAAAATGTGCATTTAGAGGCACAATCTGAGTGCAACTAGGACTTTCCAGACTGCAACAAGAATATAATTGATTGCAGTTTTCCCCTCCGGAAAACAGCGCTTTTCACATTAAGGAACGTGATGTTGGCAGGTTTATCAGACACCTCGCATGGCCGCAAGGTCCGCGTGCTGCTGGCATCGCTATGCCTGGGGTCGGGTCTGGCGCATGCCCAGCACCCGGTGCTCGATGCGCGCCTGGTCGAGATCCGCGAGATGAACCGCTACGTGCCGCCCAAGGCGCTCGCCGCGCTGCGCCAGATCGAGAGCGAGGCGCGCGCGGCCCCGATGCGCACCAAGGCCGACTTCCTGGTCCAGCTATGCCTGGCCCTGCGCGGCATGAACAAGGTGCCTGAATCGCTGGCTGCGGCCGAAGAACTGATCGCGTTCGGGCGCGACAAGAAAGACAATGTGGTCAGCGCCAAAGGCTTGCTGACCAAGGCGTACGTCGTCTCGCGCATGGACCAGCTGGCCCTGTCGCACCAGCTGGCGTGGGAAGGCGAAAAGATCGCCAACACCACCGACGACCTGGCGCTGCGCGTGCAGGCGGCCATCACCTCGGGCCAGGCCTACTCCGAAGACGGCAATTTTCCGGCGGCGATGGCCAAGATGCAGACCGCGCTGACCCTGGCGCGCCAGTACGGCCAGCCGATTCCGAAAGTCCAGGCGCTCAACGCGCTGGCCTTCCTGTACGGTCAACTGAATGAACACGACAAGGGCTTCGAGGCCCTCGAAGAAGCGACCGCGCTGGCCGAGCAGACCAATTCGCCGGGCCGCCTGGCGACCCTGAAGGATACCGAATACGGCCTGGCGGTCGAAACCAACCAGCCGCAGCGCGGCCTGCGCGCCCTGCTCGCCGGGCTGGCGTACGAGCGCCAGATCGGCGCCGAGGCGATGATCGCCGGGACCCTGGTGAACCTGTCGGACAGTTACCTCAAGCAGCGCGATTACGCGCGCACCCTGACCTACGCAAACCAGGCCTTGCAGGCGGCGCGCAGCCTGAACGACGAGAGCACCGCAGCGACCGCGCACCTGAACCTGGGCCAGGCCTACCTCGGCCTGGGCAGCCTGGCCGAGGGAAAGCGCCATTTCGAGCTGGGCCTGGCGTGGTACGAAAAAGTCGGCGACAAGCCGGAACTGCAGGAAGTGCTGATGGAATACGGCGCCGCGCTCGAACGCGCCGGCGACATGGCGGGCGCGGTCAGGGCCTACCACCGCGAGCGGGCGCTGTCGAACGAACTGTTTGAAAAACGGCGCCAGAAAGCCACGCTGGAGCTGCAGGAAAAATACGACACCGAAAAGAAGCAGCGCCAGATCGAACTCTTAAGCCGCGAGAACCAGCTCAAGTCGACCGAAATCGACAACCGCCGCCTGCAGCAGCGCGTGTGGTGGCTGCTGGCGGTGGTGTTTGCACTGGCCGCGCTGGTGGTCGGCATCCTGTACCGCAAGGTGCGCCATGCGAATGCCCAGCTCAAGGTGAAGAACCTGGAACTGAAGCAGCAAAGTTCGCGCGACCCGCTGACCGGCTTGTACAACCGGCGCCACTTCCAGGAATTCATGCGCACCCACCTGCAGGTGGAAAAACGCGGCGCCGGCACCTCGGGCGAAGAAATCGTGGGCGCCCTGTTCCTGCTCGACGTCGACCACTTCAAGCACGTCAACGATGGCCACGGCCACGCCGCCGGCGACGCCGTGCTCAAGATGATCGCCGAAAGCCTGCGCGAGATCCTGCGCGAAACCGACATGATCGTGCGCTGGGGCGGCGAAGAATTCCTCGCCTTCCTGCCGGCCATCCCGCGCAGCGGCGTCGAGGAAATCGCGCGCCGCCTGCTGACCGGCATCTCGAACCAGAGCATCGACTACCAGGACAAGAAGCTGTCGGTGAACGTCTCGATCGGCTTCGCGCCCTTCCCGCTGGTGCCGGGCACGAATCCGCTGCCGTGGGAGCGCGCGGTCAACCTGGTCGACATGGCGCTGTACCTGGCCAAGGCGCACGGGCGCAACCGCGCCTACGGCGTGCGCGGCTTCGCCAACTTCGAGCAGACCACGATGGAAGACATCGAGCAAGACCTGGAACGCGCCTGGGGCGCCGGCTACGTCGACATGTCGATCGTGCTGGGCACCTGGCCGGAAAGCAAGAACCCGCCCGCGCCGCCCAAGCTGACCATCGTCTGACATGCCCCACACCCATCCCTGTTTTTCCCGGCTGGGCCTGTGCCAGGACGCCGACACGCGCGCGGTGCGGCGCGCCTACGCGCGCGAACTCAAACAGATCGACCAGGAAGGCGACGCCGCCGGCTTCCAGTACCTTCGCGAAGCCTACGAAATGGCGCTGGCGTGGGCGGCGCAGGCGGCCGAGCGGCTCATGCCGGTGTCCGCCGCCAGCGGCAAGCAGCCCTTGCAGCCCGACCTGGACCGCAGCGACCCGCAGCACCTGTGCGACCTGGCCATCGCACAGTATGGCGCGGCGCTGCCGCGCCTGACGCAGGCGCACGTGGCCGGCGACGACGCCTCCTGGCGGCGCGAGCTGGAACGCATCCTCGACGGCGAGGCCATGGTCAATGTCTGCGCGCGCACCCTGTTCGAGGAAGTCATGACACACCTGCTGGCTGCGGGCTGGAAGCCGGGCCACGAAACGCTGCTGCCGGTGGCGGCCAGCCTGTTCGACTGGGCCGGCGACAGAAGCCGGCTGCTGCGCTTCGGCGCGGCCGGCGTGCTGGTCGACCGCGCCGTGGCCGAACTGGCGCTGTTCAACGCCCAGCGCCATCCGGCACTGGCGCGGCGGCGCCGGGTGCTGGCACGCTTGCGCGAGCCGGCGCGGCCCGGCATCGATCAGGTGATGCAGGACATGCCGTGGCTGGACCGGATGCTGGAGCGCTTTCCGAACATGGTGGCGCTGGTGGTGAGCCCGGAGGCGGTCGACGACTGGCGCGCCATGGCCGTGCGGGCGCCGCTGGAGCCGGCGCGCGGCCACGGCTGACCGCTGTTATTTGCGCGCCGCTTCCTGGATCTTTTCGCCCGCTTCTTCCACCTTCTTGCCGACATTCTCGGTCGCCTGATTCAGGCCCTTGCTGGCGTCCTGGGTCGCCTCGTTGATCTTGTCGCCGGTCGCCTTGGCCGCATCGGTGATCTTCTTGCCCGCCTCTTCGGCCTTGTCGACGTTGGCCTTGAGATTGTCGCCGACGGTGTCGCCGGCCTTGTCGAGTTTGGCGCCGGCCTTCTGCGCCGGTCCCATGCCCTGCTCGTCCTTGTGGCAGCCAGCCAGCGCGGCCAGCGCCACGGCCATCGTTGCGCAGCCGATGAGCGATGTGATTTTCATGATTTCCCCTACGGTTGTTGTTGCTCAATAGCATACACCCGTGCCCGACATTCCGGTTGACAGTTGGGCACTAAGTGCACACAATCGCACGACCGTTCGATTTTTTGGAAAGCGCTCCCATGACCTTGTCCAGCACCCTGCCTACCACCCCACCCGCCACCAGCGCGCACCGCATTTGTCCGTTCTGCGAAGCCTGCTGCGGACTTGAACTGGACCTCGAAGAGAACAAGGTGGTGCGCATCCGCGGCGACGCCAATGACGTGTTCTCGCACGGCTTCCTGTGTCCCAAGGCGATCGGCCTGAAAGACCTGCACGACGATCCGGACCGCCTGCGCACGCCGCTCATCAAGCGCAATGGCGTGTTCGAGCCGGCCACCTGGGACGAAGCCTACGCCGAAATCGACAAGCGCCTGCCGCCCGTCATCGCCGCCGGCGGCGCCAATGCCGTGGCCACGGTACTGGGCAACCCGGTCTCCCACAAAATGAGCCTGATGCTGTACTTCGCGCGCCTGGCAAAAGCCCTCGGCACGCGCAATATGTATTCGGCGTCGAGCGTCGACCAGGTTCCCAAGATGCTGTCGGTCGGGCTGATGTTCGGCAGCTGGCTGTCGGTGCCGGTGCCCGACATCGAACGCTGCGACTTCCTGCTGATATTGGGTGCGAATCCGATGGTCTCGAACGGCAGCCTGTGGACCGTGCCGGACTTTCGCGGCAAGGCCAAGGCCTTGCGCGCGCGCGGCGGCCAGCTGGTGGTGGTCGATCCGCGCCGCACCGAAACGGCCGACGTGGCCGACGCCCATCACTTCATCCGGCCCGGCGCCGACGTCTTCTTCCTGCTCGGGATCGCGCACGCGCTGTTCGACGAAAACCTGGTGCGCCTCGGGCGCCTGTCCGGCCATACGGTGGGCCTGGAACAGGTCGAAGCGGCGGTGCGCGGCTACGCGCCCGAACTGGTGGCAGCGCGCTGCGGCATCGATGCGGCCACCATGCGCCAGCTCGCGCGCAGCTTGGCCAACACGCCGCGCGCGGCCATCTACGGGCGCATCGGCACCTGCACCCAGCAGTTCGGCACCCTGTGTTCGTGGCTGATCGACGTCATCAACGTGCTGACCGGGCACCTCGATGAAGAAGGCGGCGCCATGTTCCCGAAAGCGGCCGCCTTCGCCGCCAATACGCGCGGCGCGCCGGGCATCGGGCGCGGTGTGGTCAGCGGGCGTTTTCGTTCGCGCGTCTCGGGCGCGGCCGAAGTGTCGGGCGAGCTGCCGGTGACCTGCCTGGCCGAGGAAATCGACACCCCCGGCCCCGGCCAGATCCGCGCCCTGATCGCCATCGCCGCCAATCCGGTACTGTCGGCGCCGAACGGGGCGCGCCTGTCCAAGGCGCTCGACCAGCTCGACTTCATGGTCAGCCTCGATATCTACCTCAACGAAACCTCGCGCCACGCCGACGTTATTTTGCCGGGCGTCTCGCCGCTGGAAGACGCGCACTACGACGTCAGTTTCACCCAGTTCTCGCACCGTAACCATGCGCGTTTCAGCGCGCCCGTGCTGGCGCGCGCGGGCGGGCAGCCGGACGAGTGGCAAAGCCTGATGCGCATCGCCGCCATCGCCAAGGGACTGGGCGCGACGGCCGATATCGACGCGCTCGACGACGAGCTGCTGCAGGAGGAAGTGGCGCGCGCCGCCGGACCGGCCGCCCCCGCGCTGCTGGCGGCCCTGGGCAGCCAGCGCGGCGCCGAACGCATGCTCGACCTGGCGCTGCGCAGCGGCCCTTACGGCGACCAGTTCGGAAAGAACCCGGACGGGCTGACCCTGGCGCGGCTGAAGGCGGCCCCCTCGGGCATCGATCTGGGGCCGATGGGCAGCCGCATTCCGGAAGCGCTGCGCACGCCGTCGGGCAAGATCGAACTGGCGCCGCAGGCGCTGCTCGACGACCTGGCGCGCGCCGCGGCCGACCTGCAAGCGCCGGCGCCGGACCTGGTCATCGTGGGCCGGCGCCAGCTACGCTCGAACAATAGCTGGATGCACAACCTGCCGGTGCTGGCCAAGGGCGCCTACCGCTGCACGGCGCTGGTCCATCCGATTGATGCGGCGCGGCGCGGCCTGGTCGACGGCGCCATGGCGCAGATCCGCAATGGCGGGCGCATGATCGAAGTGCAGGTGGAGATCTCGGCGCAGATGATGCCGGGCGTGGTCAGCCTGCCGCATGGCTGGGGCCACAACCTGGAAGGCACGCGGATGCGGGTGGCGGCCGAGCGGCCGGGCGTGAACCTGAACGCCCTGCTGGATGAAAACCTGCGCGATCCCCTGTCGGGCAACGCGGTGCTGTCGGGGATTGCGATTGAGATGCGGGCGCTGGCCTGACCCGGCCCGGGGTCAGGGCAGTTCTACCGCGTATTGAACCGGAGCCTGTTCGACGAAGCGCGCGGCCTGGCTATCGCGTTTGTCGCGTGCGATCCGGGCCGGCCCATCGGCGCTGCTGCGCCGGCCCTGGCTGCGCGTGAGCGTCATCCAGCGTTCCAGGCCGGCCGCCACTTCGTCGTTCTGGCGCGCGGCATCGATGCTCCAGTGGCCGGCGCGGAACTGGGCATAGCACTTTTCCCACGCGCGCACCTGGTCGTCCACCCGGCGCGCGGCCTGGCTCGACACCGATTTATCGGGAAACTCGGGCGCCACGCAGTCGAAGCTGGCAGCTTGCGCCGAGGCTGCACCGCAGGCCAGTGCCAGCGACGGGAGAATTCTGCTGAGAGCCATCGACGTCTCCAATGAGAGGAAAGTGTCGATCCTAGACCAACCAGCAACATTTCAGCAAGCACTTTGACAATCTTTACAAAAAAGATACATGTCAGACGAGTAGCGCTGGACTTTATGACACGATTGTACTTACGTGCAGCGTCCGTTGCTCCAGTAACGTCCCGACGCCACGCAGCTCTCCATTTCCCTGAGCAGGCGGTTGGCGTATTTCTTGAAAGCGGCGCACTCGCGGCTGCCGCCCTCCACCATGGCGATGCAGGTTTCCAGCTTGGCGGCGGCGGCCCGGTAATCGCCCTGCGCGATCTGGCGCTCGGCTTCCGCGATCAGGTTGCGCGCCGACGGGTCCAGCGGGCGTTCCACGGGCCGTGGCGCGGGCCTGGACGACACCGCCGGCGGCTCGTTCCTTGGGGTAGCCTTGGGCTTGACCACGCGCGGGTGCTTGCGTTCGCAGGCGTCGGCCGCCGCGTTGATCGACGACTGCAAGCGGCGCAGTTGCGCCGCGCTGACCTTGTCGGCCCTGAGCGCGACCACCTCGTCCTGCGCTTCCTTGATCTTGCATTTTTCAGCCAGCTCGGTGGCCTCGGCGATGCGCGCCTCGACCCGTTTCGGTTCCGGCTTGGCCGTGAACCAGATCACGGCCAGCAGCGCCAGCGCCATCAGCCAGTAGCGCAGGCGGATTGGCTTGCGCAGCCCGGTAGCGGCGGCCGGCGCGGGCCGCGCCGTGGTCTTGCGCGCCGGCGCGGCCGCTGCCGGCTTCGGTGGCGCTGGCGGCGCCACAGGCACTACCTGCACGAACGAGGGGGCGTCGAGCGGCGACACGGCCGGCGCCGGCGCAGCCGCAGGCGCCGCAGAAGCGGGGGCAAACGCGGGGGCGGACGCGGGCCTGCGCGCCCCGTCGTGCTGGGGAGCGCCGCAGTACGGACAAAAATCGACCCGGCGCGGCATCGGCCGCGCGCAGGCGGCATCGATGCAGCGGTAGATCACTTGGTCTTGCAGGTTCATGGCGTCAGTCTGGATCGGGTATGTCGTTATCGGGGTCGGGAATGGCATCGTCGAACAGGGCAGCCAGCTCCGGCAGGTCGCCCGCGAACTTCCACTTGTCGGCCTTGGGGTTCCACTGCATGTTCCACACACGCGTCTCGGACCCCACTTCGGCACGGGCGATGCGCAGCGCGATTTCATCGATCGAATATGGTCCCTGCTGCGCGCCGTCGATGAACAGTTTATAGCGTCCACCGCCCGCGTGCGGCGGTGGCGGTGGAGGCGCGAGCGCGCGCCCGGCCAGCGCCTGCGCCGCCTCGAACTCGCTGGCCAGGTAAGCGGCGCGGATGGCGCGCTTGTCGACCGCCTTCTCGACTTCCCAGGTGTAGGCATCGCTGGCCGAATTGGGTACCGTGTCGCTCCACTGGGCCAGCGAGGCGCTGGCGGCATCGATGTCGCGCAGGGACAGCGCCGGGTTCATGGCCGTGGCGCGCTTGAACCATTGTTCGTACAGGCGGCGCGCGGTGATGTTCGGCAGCGACGGCGACGGCAGCTGGGCGCCGGTTTCGTCGACGTCGAGCTTCGGTTCGTACACGCGCTGCTGGAAGTGGCGCATCAGGGCGGCCAGCATGGTCAGCTGGGCCGGTCCCACGCCGGCCAGGCGCTGCTGCACGGCGGCGATCACCTGTTCGCGGTAGAACGGCGGCAAGCCGTTGGAGCGGATCGCAAACTCGTTGCCGATCTGGAGCCACTCGCCGGACCCCGGCTCGACCTCGAACAGGTACTGCCCGCGCGGCTGGAACGACGCTTCGCGGTCGGCCAGGTCGCCCTTGCGGCGGATGACGCCGAGCGCGTTGGCCTGCAAGAACCACTCGTAATCGTCGGCCAGGCGGTTCAGTTCATCCATCGATGGCGAAATCGGATGCCGGAAGCGCGTCGCGTCGAAATGCAGGTGGGTCGGAATCTTGGGATTCTCGATCTGGTACGAGGTGCGCCAGGTCGGCAGGCCGCGCAGCACCGTCATCGGGAACCCGGACAGCTCGATATAGCACACGGCCTTGCCGTTAATGCCGGTGTTGACCACCGAGACCAGGTCGCCATGGAAGGAACCGGCCGGCACGGCGGCGCGGATTTCGGTTTCCATCTTGCGCCAGGCATTGACGTCGCCCACGCCGATAAAGCACTTGAACTGGTCGGCCTTGGGCGTGAACTCGGCGGAAAAGCGCGCATTCATCCACGGCATGGCGCTTTTAAGCCACTCGTTGAAGATGCGCTGGCGCTCCTGGGGCGACATGGCGTTAAGGCGTTCGAGCAGCGGATCGACGGGTTCGGCGTCGCCCGCCTCCTGCACGGTGAGCTGGGTCTGGGCCCGGCGGAACAGCTTGAGCAGCAGGCTGGCGCGCAGTTTTTCATCGCCCAGTTGCGGGAACAGGCGCGCGGAGCCGCCGAATTCGAGCAGCACTTCCTCGCTCCAGGCATGGATGTCGCCGCTCAAGGCCACCGGATCGGGCAAGACATCGCTGGCCAGCTTGATGCAGGTGGCGTGTTCGTGGCGCGCGTCGGCACGCAGCTGGTCGATGCGCTGGTCGACCGCGCCCAGCATGGCCTGCACGCAGCGGCGGCCCTCCTGGAATTCGCCGGCGATGCCGCTCCATACGGGCTGCCCCTGTTCGTCGGTGCTTTGCGGGTCGCCCAGCCAGGCCGACATGGCGCGCATCACTTCGATCGACTGGCCGGCCGCCACTGCCAGCATGTGAAAGCGCAGGTAGTCGGCAATGTCGCGCTTGAGGTGAGCCATCACTTCGCGCGACTGGACATCCTTGCCGAACAGGCGGCTGGCCGCCTGCGACAGGTTGCCCAGCGACTCCTCGACCTGGCGCGTGCGCAGTGCATCGCGGATGTCGCGATAGCGCTTGCCATTGCGTTCGGCGTTGCCCAGGTCGCGCTGCAGCAGGCGCGCCTTGATCTGTTCCAGCAGCGAGAGCACGAATTCCAGGCCGCCCTGCTTGCGGTCGTCCAGCAGCGCGTACAACTGGGTGCGCGCCCGGCCCTTGAGGCGCGTGGTCAGTTCGACCGTGTGGCGCTTGATGCGGTCTTCGCTCGTTTCGGCGGTGGCGCCGGCTTCGCGGATGGCGTCGCGCTCCAGGTGCGGCAATAGCTCTGCCACTTTTTCGCGCCACACGCCCAGGTCGTAGGAACCCATGATGCGGTCGATTTCCAGCTGCACCTTGCTTTCGACCCGCTCCAGCAGCGAGCGCTGGTCCTTGTCCATCAGCAGCTGGTCGGTCAGCGCGTATTCCTGGAACGGCGTCAGGTCCACCGTGCCCTTTTTGAAGTCGGGGAATTCGTCGAACGGATGCTCGCTCATCGCCATCTGCTCGCGCATGAAGATGTCGCGTTCCTGGTCGCCCGCGCGGCGCGCGGCCACGCCGTCAGTCCCCATCAGGCCAAAGAAGGCCTTGACCATCAGCGCGGCCAGTTCGTAGGCGCGGATATCGTCGCGCAGGCTTTGCTGGGTGTCGAGCACCGCCTGGCCGAAAGCCGAATACACCTTCGAGTACGACAGGCGCATGTCGCCGAAGCGCTGTTCCGGCACGCGTGGATTGAAGGGCCCGAGCTTGTGCTGCTGCTGGTTGACCGCGATCGAGCGCTTGCGGTTGGCAAAATCGGCCGAGGCGAAGTCCTCGAACAGGGTGTCGGCCACCATCTGGTAGATATCCTTGACGTCGCCGGTCGCCTTGTTGGCCAGGTTGGCGGTGTCGACGAAATACACATCGTCGAACGGTGCGCCCTTGCCCACCAGGCTGTCCGGCTCGGCCCAGCGTACTTGCGCGTTCATGTCGCGCATGGTGGTTTCCAGCTCCATCAGGGTCGCGTAGGCATTGGCCTCGGTGCGCTCCTTGTTGGCCTTGGCGAAACCGGACGGCATGAACATCACCAGGTCGACCTGGTTGTCGGACACTTCCTGGCGCGCGATGGCCTTGGAAATCCAGCCAAGGTCGATGGCGCTGCCGGCGCCCGTGCCACCGGCGCAGGAGGCGATGACGACGATGCGGAACTTGGACGTATCGACTTGCAGGCCGAGACGCTGGTAGGTTTCCTTGCGCTCGTTACCGGCATTGCTGCTCAAGAAATTCAGCGCGCCTTTGATCCGCCCGCGCAGCTTGGGATATTTGTCGAACAGGTACAGTCGCGCCAGCGCGCGGATCTGGCCCGCGCCCTTGGACGGGTCGATCCCGAGCGAGCGCAGTTTCTTGGGGCGCAGCGGCATCCAGTTTTCGATCAGCGGGAAACGCGCCAGGCTGTCGTCCGATTCGTGGTACTGGGGCAGGTCGAGCGGCTCGACCAGGCGCTCGTCGTCGGCCAGCTTGACCAGTTCGTACAATGGGTCGGTGCGCTGCGATTTGCCCTCGTCGATGATGGCGTTGTTATCGAGGTCGAAGTGCAGGAAGCGCGCGACCGGAAACTGCGCGATCGATTCGACCCGGGTCGGATTGTGGCGGTTCCATACTTCCGACAGGATGCGGCGGCGAATCCGCAGCATCACTTCCATGCCGGTGCCGCCGGCGCCGATGAACAGCGTGGGCCGCAGGTCGACCTTCAGTTCCGCCTTGGCGCCGCCGGTGTTGGGAAATTCTGCCATGTCAAATCTCTTTCAGTGGTTGATTCAGCGCCGTCCGACGAACAGGGCGGCGATGATGGCGATCAGGCCAATCAGCACCAGCGTCGCGGTCACGGCCATGGTCAGGAATTTGCCCGGGTTGATGACCGCCAGTACCCCCGCCGCGCTCACCAGCGACAGGCCGACGAACATCAGCCAGCCGGCGCTGCCGGCCGACGACGGCGCCACGCGCTTGACCACCAGGTGGTGCACGTAGGCGTTACGCACGAAGAAAAAACCGATCAGCAGCACCAGGAACACGGCACCGCCGATGGCCAGGTCGCGCGTGGAGGTATCGGTCACCGGCATGCCCTCGACCGGGACAATGTCGATCGGCAGCGGCGAGGTGCCGCCGTTCGCGCCGCCCTTGAACGGTCCGACGGCGGGCGCACTGGCCGCACTGGGCAGCCGGAAGCCGGGATCGGCGGGTGCGCTTGCGGGGTCCTTGGGATTTTGCATGAAGATGGTCCTAATATGAATAGATGGATCAGCGGCCCAGCCGGACCTGGGCGCCTTCGCGCAGGTCGATCAGCTGGTGGCCGAACAGCGTGGTTTTCAGTTGCGCCACCTTGTTGCCCGCCTTGTCGTAGATCGGCTGGGTGCTACCGGCGCGCGCGTGCAGGGTACGCAATTCATCCTCCACCGTCACGTACGCCTTGCGCGGGCGCGCCATGGCCAGCACGGCGGCGCCGGCCGCGCCCAGCAGCGCCAGCGCGGCGCCGATCAGCGCCACCAGCGGCCCGACGCCGTAATGCACCCGTACTTCGATCGGCAGCACGGCGGTGGAGCCGTCGATCTGCGCCGGCGGCGTGAAGATGTCGGGCAGCGGGTCGCCCGGGAACAGGGTGGCCATGCGCTGGCGGAAGGCTTGCGACAGTTCCAGGCGCTGGCCGCTCAGTTGCAGCTCGATCCGTCCCGGCAGCACGTAGGCCGAACCGGCCGAGGTCACGGCCTGCATCGACCACTTGCCCGGCAGCTGGCCCACCGGCAGCCGCATGGTCGAGGCCAGCGGCGCGCTTTTGCCCGGTGCGAGCTTGCTGACCTGGGTGCCGGCCAGTTCGATCGGGTGGTTCTCCCCGCCCAGCAGCGAGCGCGCACCGAGGGTGGCGCTGGCGATGGTGTACGGGTACATGGTATTTTCCAGATTCCACTCGATCTTCGCGCTGGGGCTGCGCGCTTCGGCATCCACGTCCGCATGCAGCACGCCATTGGGTGCCATCGAAAACGATACGCCCGGCGCGTCGCTGACCTTGCGCGGCACCAGGCGCACGGTGTCGCGGTCGAGCGGCTTGAGGCGCGCGGCCGGTTCCGTGATGACCTGTTGCAGGCGCCCGGACGCCAGCAGCGCATCGAGCTCGCGCGCGCCCTCGCCGCCTACCGCGAACACGTACACCATCAAGCCATTGGCGCGATACTGCGCGCCCTGCACCGGCATTTGCAGCGGAAAGGCGAGCGCCTTGCTGATCGCGCCGCCGCGGTGGATCAACTGGTAAAAATCGCGGTTGCGCAGCGCCGTCGCCTGGTCGTTGTTCGGGCTGTTGCGGTTGTTCGTGAACAGCCACACCAGACCCGCTTTGCCACCCAGCGCCGTGCCGATGGCGGAACTGACGGCTTCATTGAGATCGGTATCGGCCAGCGCCGTGCTGCCCGGCTTGTGCGCCACCGCGAGCGCGGACAGCGCCGTGACCACCTGGCGCCGCGTGGGCACAGGGTCGACTGTGAGCGACAGCAGCGCCTTCGGCGACGGTGCGCCGGGCAAGGACTGGTTGAACGCGGCCAGCACCATCGGGTCGCCCGGGCGGGTGGCGGCCATGACGATTTCGGCCACCAGCGGCTTGAAGGGCGAGGCCGGATCGGTATAGAACGGCTCCATCCAGCCAGAGTTCTGGACCAGGAATACGTGCGAGCCGGCCAGCGCGGGCGCGCCGGCGCACAGCAGCGCGGCGCTGGCGGCGAGGCGCGGCAGCGACCGGCTCACGGCAGTGCGTCCAGATGCCAGCCGCGCACCTGGTTCCAGTCCGGATGGTGCAGCCACAGGCAGTTGTCGTACACGAAGGGTACGCATTCGAGCGGGCGCGCCAGGCGCGCGATATCGTCGAGGATCACGTTGCGCTTGCCGATCCATTCGACCGTGGTGCGCGGGAGGATGCGCCCGGCCAGCGCATCTTCGGCCATGCCGGTGTACTGGTGGAAGCGCAGCACCAGCCCACTCGGCTGGCTGCGGTTGTTATTGAAGCCGCGCAGCAGCGGCAGCACCATGGCGTCGTCGTCGTGCGGATCTTCGACGTGTTCCTGTCCCCACGGCTCGCCCACCACCGCATGGCCGCGCCGGAACAGCAGGCTGGCAAAGCCCAGGCGCGCGCCGGACAGCGCTTCGAGCTGGCCGTCGGCCCTGCCCAGTTCGAGGAAGGAGTAAGCCTGGCCGTCATGGCCGATCAGCCACAGGCGGCCATCGCGGCTTTGCGTGGGGCCGCCGAACTGCAGGCGCGGCGACCATCCGGCCGGCCAGGCGATCCATTGCGGCGGGGCGTCCGGCTGCCACACCATCTGGCCCTGGGCGTGCAGCCAGAACAGCTTGCCGTCGTAGCCGAGCGGACGCTCCCAGTGGCCGGCCGGGGCATCGCATTCGTAGACGACTTCATTGCTCATGTCGCTGTGCGCGCTCCACAGGCGCACGCCCTGGTCGCCGTTGACCAGGCAAGCCAGGTGGCGGCGCATGGCGCCGGGCGCGCTGGCAAGGCGGCCATCGAACACCGATTCGGTGCGCCAGGTTTCGCTGACCGGATCGATGAACAGGCGGCGCAGGCCGCGGTCGGTCGGCACCAGCCCCACTTCGCCGCGCAGCGGGTCAGGCTCCGGCAGCCAGGCGTAGGACGAGGCCGGGGCGCTGAAAGTCAGGTCGGCCGTATTGTCTTCGGCCGCCATGACATGCCAGGCCGCGCCGAGCGGGTCCCAATATTGCAGCACGTTGCGGGCATGGGCCAGCGCGATCAGGCGCTGCGCCGAAAAGCCGAAGGTGCCGGCCGCGAACACGCAATGCGCATTCGGCGGGGCCGGCATGCTGCGGTCAGGGCGGCCCGGGGCCGGCGCGGCGGGACGGTCTTCGAGACTGTCGCCCAGCGCCAGCGCGGTCACGCTCAAGCCATGCGGTACATGGCGCGGCAGCAGGCGGTCGGACCACGGCCCCCACCAGTCGGGCGGGGTCCTGGTGCGCCCGGCCAGCTTGTCGAGCGGTGCGCCGCAGGTGGGGCAAAACGCGAAACCTTCGGGATAGATGGGCGAGCAGTCGCACGATAGTGGCAGCGAGGCGCCGAGCAGATGGGCGATGTCGGGAAGCCGGCCGCGCGACTGGGCTTCGCGCTCGACGCGGCCCAATCCTTCGCTCGACGCCAGTTCAAACTGCGCCGTGTGTTCATCTTCCAGCCAGACGCTGCCGGGCGTTTCCCATCGGTGTACCATGTCGCTTGCCGCCATATATATGTATAAGAAGTCGCGGCCCGTCAAAGCGGGCCGTTGTTGCTCTTCAAATCATAGCGCAAACGGGTTGGCTACGCGGTTTATTTACCGGGTACCGTTTCGCGGTATTTCAGGGGGCGGGACCGGATGCCTGGAGAGAAACCGTCATTGGCGGCAAGGACGGTTTTCAGGGGCGCAGCGCAATGTTCATCTATTTGTAGGTGCCGACGCCGATCAGCACCTCGCCATTGCGCTCGATGTAGGTGTTTTTCTCTTCCATGGCCTTGGTGATCGAATTGGGCCACTTGTAGCCGAACCAGCCCGTGCCGGAAGTCTTGGCGATCTTGATGAATTCGCGGATCGGATAGACTTCGCCGGCCTTCAGGTCGATCAGGTTCTTGCCGACCATCTTGGCATTCTGGCCGTGCGCGAGCGCGGTGCCGTCGAAGGTGAACATGAAGACGTACAGATCGCCCTTGATGAATTCGCCCTTGGGGTCGTTGAAGGCGGCAACCGCCTTGTCGCGGCCGTTCTCGTTCAGGTAGGCGCTGGCCTTCTTGACCATGGCCACCGCTTCCTCGGCGGTACCGCGCTTGGCATCCTGCGCGCTGGCGGCGCCGGCGAGGGTGAAGGCAAAGACCGCGAACATCAATTGCTTGAACAATGATTTCATCTGTATCTCCTTGGGTTTGTCAGATCGAGGGGTCCGGCCTTGAACCGTGTAGTTTTACTGACGTTAACATATGCCCTTGGGTTATCGGAATAAATAACACAAAGCATTATTTCTTCGACAAGGAAGTGTGGCTACCAAGCAAAACCATGCCGCCGCGCCACGTATAATGGCGGTCATCCAAGACCTTCGCAGCGCACCATGACCTCCCCTGACCTGACCGCCGCCCCCTGGGGCGAGATTCCCGCGCACGCCGTCGACGCGGCCGCCGCCCACCTGCACGAGGTGCTCGCCACCGTGTTCGAGCACGGGCCGGCCCAGCGCGCGCTGGTGGTGGTCGACCGCCGCTGCGACCTGGCGCGCGCGCTCACCGAAGGCTATCGACGCAACCTGCCCGATGCCGTCTTCATCGACTTCGATACGGTCGCCGCCGACGCGGTGCTGGCCGCCTTCAAGGGCATGGCGGCGCACGACCTGGTGGTGCTGATCCAGTCCACCAACTTCCGCCTCGAAGCCTTCCGCATCCGGGTCGAGCTGTTCAAGCTGGGCCTGAAAGTGATCGAGCACGTGCACCTGTCGCGCATGCCGGGCGCGCAGGGCGAGCACTACATCGAATCACTGGCCTACGACAGCGCCTATTACCGCGGCGTGGGCAAGGCGCTCAAGCGCCGCATCGATGCCGCCTCCGGCGGCGTGGTGCACAGCGGCGGCGAGACGCTGGTATTCGCCTCGCCGTTCGAGCCGGCCAAGCTGAACGTGGGCGACTACAGCGGCATGAACAACGTCGGCGGCCAGTTCCCGATCGGCGAAGTATTCACCGAAGCGCAAGACCTCGAAGCGGTCAACGGGCGCGTACGCGTGCACGTCTTCGGCGACACCTCCTACATGGTCAACCGCCCCGAGACCCCGATCACGCTGGTGATCGAACGTGGCCGCGTGGTCGATACGGTCGACGCCACGCCGGAATTCGCGCGCCTGCTGGAGATCATCCGGGCGGACGAAGGCGAAGTATGGGTGCGCGAACTCGGTTTCGGCATGAACCGCGCCTTTACCCGCGAGCGCCGCGTCAACGACATCGGCACCTATGAACGCATGTGCGGCATCCACCTGTCGCTGGGGGCCAAGCACGGCGTCTATCCCAAGCCGGGTTTCAAGCGCAAGGATGCGCGCTACCACGTCGACATCTTCGCGGTGACGGAAGCCGTGTATCTGGACGAGGAATTGGTCTACAAGGATGGCGCCTGGCAGGTCGGCGCCGAGGCCTGATCAAGCCAGGATGCCGGCGCGGGCCAGCGCCAGGTCCCACGGCGCCACGCGGTACTCCTCCACCAGGAAATCGACCAGCGCCCTGACCTTGGGCGAGAGCTGGCGGCTGGCCGGGTACAGGGCCGACAGGTCGTTCAGTGGCAGCTCCCAGTCCGGCAGCACCGGCAGCAGCGTCCCATCGATCAGCTTTTGCCATGCCAGGAAAGTGGTGTTGTAGACGATGCCCAGTCCGCGCTCGGCCGCCTGCTGCAGCACCAGCCCGTTATTCGCGGTGAAACCGGCGTTCACGCGCACCGTGCGGCGCTCGCTCCCGCGCGTGAAGTGCCAGCTGGTGCCATCGGTCAGGTGGCTGAAATGCAGGCACTGGTGATCGAGCAGTTGTTCCGGTGTTTGCGGCATGCCCCAGCGGGCCAGGTAATCGGGGCTGGCGCACAGCACCCCGCGGCACGGCGCCAGGCGGCGCATGGCCAGCCCGCTGCTGTCCGGGATGCCGCCCACGCGGATGGTCAGGTCGAAGCCATGGCGGATCGGGTCGAGCAGCGCATCGTCGACGAACAGCGATGGCGTGAGCAGCGGGTGGCGCAGGTTGAAACGCGCCAGCGCATCGGCCAGCCACGCGCTGCCGAAACCGGACGGCGCCTGGATCCGCAACGCCCCGGCCAGCTCGGCGCCGGCCGGGCTGATGGCGCGCGCCGCTTCGCGCGCCTGCTCCAGCGTCGCCAGGCACGGCGCCAGATAGGCGTGGCCGGCGTCGGTCAGGCTCACTTCGCGGGTGGAACGGTGCAGCAGGCGCGCATCGAGCTTGCTTTCTAACTGCATGATATGTTTGCTGACCATGGCGCGCGTCAGCCCCAGGCGGCGCCCGGCGGCCGAAAAGCTGCGCAGGCGCGCCACCTCGACGAAAATCTCCATTGCGCGCAATTGATCCATGCGGCCGATTGTCAACCCGATGGCGACAATCTGTCAACCGATACGGCGATTGCGGGGCTGCGCCGCCAACCCTACAATGGCAGCTTCCCTCATGCCAGGAGCCACCCCCATGCTCAGCACCGAACAACGCGACCAGTTCCAGCGCGACGGCTACCTCGTCGTCCCCGGCTTCAAGACAATGGACGAGATCGCCCGGCTGCGCCGGCGCGCCGGCGAGATTGTCAACGAATTCGATCCAGGCCAGGGCCGCTCGATCTTCACCACGCGCGACCAGACCACCGCCACCGACGCGTATTTCCTGCGCTCGGACAACACCATCCGCTGCTTTTTTGAAGAAGAAGCGTTCGGCGCGGACGGCCAGCTGCGCCAGGAAAAAGCCCTGTCGATCAACAAGATCGGCCACGCGCTGCACGACCTCGATCCGGTGTTCGGCGCCTTCTCGCGCGATGCGAACCTCGCCGCCGTCGCGCGCGACCTGGGCCTGGGCGACCCCAAGGTGTGGCAATCGATGTACATCTTCAAGCAGCCCGGCATCGGCGGCGAAGTACGCTGGCACCAGGACGCGACCTTTTTCGAGACCACGCCGATCAGCGTGACCACCTTCTGGTTCGCGCTGGAAGACGCCACCATCGACAACGGCTGCCTGTGGGTCGAACCGGGCGGCCACCGCGGCCCGCTGCGCGAGCGCTTCGTGCGCCACGGCGACGCCATTAAAATGGAAACGCTCGACACCATGCCATGGCCGGACGACAGCACCGCCGTGCCGCTCGAAGCGACAGCCGGCAGCCTGGTATGTTTTCACGGCCTGCTGCCGCACTACAGCGCGCCGAACCGATCGTCCGTATCGCGCCATGCCTACACCCTGCATGCGACCGATGGCGCGACTGTCTACTCGCCGCAGAACTGGATCCAGCGCGACGCCAGCTTTCCGGTGCGAGGCTTCGACTAGTTCATGGATATCCGCATTTTCGCCCCGCACTGGGGCAGCAACGAGCTGGCACCGGAAGTCTTCATCGAGCGCGTCAAGGCGGCCGGTTTCGACGGCATTGAAATGTCGCTCCCGCTCGACGCCGCCCAGCGCGACGACTGGCGCACGCGCATCGCCGATGCCGGCCTGCTGCTCATCGCGCAGCAGTGGGAAACCGTGTTCCATGCCGAATTTGACGCGCACCGCGACGCGCTGGCGACCTACCTGGCCAACGCCTGCGCCGCGCGGCCGCTGTTCGTCAACACGCACACCGGCAAGGATTTTTACACGCACGAACAAAACCGCGAGCTGATCGCGCTGACCGCACGCATCGCGCGCGAGCACGGCGTGCCGATCGTGCACGAGATCCACCGCAGCCGCTTTTCCGGCCATCCGATGCTGCTGCGGCCGTACCTGCGCGAGCTGCCCGGGCTTGAACTGACGGCCGACCTGTCGCACTGGTGCTGCGCCTGCGAATCGCTGCTGGACGACCAGCCGGCCACGCTGGCGGCGACGCTGCCGCACGTGCGCCATATCCACGCGCGTGTGGGCCATGCGCAAGGGCCGCAGGTGAGCGACTTCCGCGCACCGCAGTTCGCGGCCGAGCTGGCGCGCCATCTGGAGTGGTGGGACCGCATCGTCGCCCTGCGCCGCGCGGCCGGCGCCGCATTAATGACGATCACGCCCGAATTCGGGCCGGCGCCCTACACCCAGAGCATGCCGTTCAGCGGCGAGCCGCTCTCGGATGCGTGGGACCTGAACGTGGCGATGCTGCGGCTGCTGCGGGAACGCTACGCCGCCTGACCCTACATCAGCAGCATGTTGACGTCGGCCGCCTCGCTCTCGCGGTTGGGCGCCTTGCGCGGAATGCGGATCGTCACGCTGGTGCCATGTTCGGGCGACGATTCGAGCTCGATGCTCCCGCCCAGCATGCCGGTGACGATGTTGTACACGATGTTCATCCCCAGGCCCGAGCCGCCCTGCCCCATCTTGGTCGTGAAAAACGGATCGAACACCTGGTGCAGGATCTTGGGCGGCATGCCCACCCCGTCGTCGCTGAAAATGAGCAGCAGCTGGTCGTTTTCGATCTCGCGCGCGGTGATCGTAATGAGCGCGCTTGGGCGCCCCTCGAACGCGTGCAGCAGCGCATTGTTGATCAGGTTCGACAGCACCTGCCCCACGCTGCCCGGATAGGAATCGAGCAGCAGCGCGGCCGGACCATCCATGCGCGTTTCGCAGTTGGCCCGGCGCAGCTGCGCCGCGTACGTCGCCAGCGTATCGCGCACCAGGTCGCACAGGTCGAAACGGCGGCGCTGGTCGCTGGTCTGGTCCACCGCCACCTGCTTGAACGAGGTAATCAGGTCGCCCGCGCGGCGCAGCGAACTGGCCATGATGTCGCACGCCAGGCGCGTATCGGCCATGTGCGCTTCGAGCGCCGAGCGCTTGATGCCGCCGCCCGCATACTTGCGCTCGAAGTCGGCCACCATGTCGGCCAGCGCGGTGGCGGTCAGCAGGCTGTTGCCGATCGGGGTATTGAGTTCGTGCGCGATGCCCGCCACCAGCGACCCGAGCGAGGCCATTTTCTCCGAGGTGATCAGATTCGTCTGCGCCTGCTTGAGCGTGACCAGCACCGTCGACAGGTCGCGGTGTGCGCTCTCCACGTTGGCCTTTTGCTGTTCGAGTTCGGCCAGGCTGTGTTCCAGGCCATCCTTGGCGTCGACCAGGGCCGCCTCGGTATGTTTGCGGTCGCTGATATTCTGGATCACCCACACCCCGCCCTTGGGCAGGTCCGACGCATCGAGCGCCTTGCCGTTGATCAGGCACCAGATCGTGGTGCCATCCTTGCGCAGCAGTTTCAGTTCACCCTGCCAGCGCTGGGTTTGCGGATCGACCGCGAACGGATCGGCCGCGCCGGCCGCCGCGGGGCGCGACAGTACCTGCGTCGCTTTCCCCGCCAGCTCGCCCGGCGCGTAGCCCATCATCTCCTCCATGCCGCGGTTGCAGCGCATGATCACGCCGTGCGAAAACAGCGCGATGCCGACGCTGGCGCTGTCCTGGAAGGCGCGCTGCTCGTCGAGCGTCACGCGCAGCTGCTGCGCCAGCAGGCGGCTGCGGCGCGAGGCGATCATCAGCGCCGCGATCAGGGTGCTGATCACCAGGCCGCCGGCGGCGATGACCAGCACCGGCCGCACATCGCGGCTGTAACGGCTGCCGCTCAGCGCCTGGAAGCGGATCACCCACTGGCGCTGCGCCACGTTCAGGCGCGCCTCGGTCTGGAAGCCGGGCAGCGGCGGCGCGCCGGCAGCGCTGGTATCGAACATCACGTTCGATGCGGCATAGGGTGCGTTGGCGCCGTCCGACACATTGCCGGCATCGTGGATGCGAAACGCCATCTGGCTCATGAGCGACGGGTCGATCACCTCATGCATCAGGTTCTTCACGCGGAACACGATCGCCACCAGGCCCACCAGCGCGGCGCGCCGTTCCGCCACGGTGCTCAAGGGCATGTTCTGGCGGTACACCGGCGCGCGCGCCACGAAGCCAGGCTGGCCGGTGTGGTCCTGGACCAGGATGATGCGCTCGGTGGCGACGATCTCGCCGCTGTCGCGGCCCGTCTGGACCGCCGCCAGGTGCGGCGGCAGGGCCGCCAGATCGAGGCCGAAGGCATTTTCGTTGCCCTTGAGCGGCTCGGTGTATTCGATGATGAAGTGTTCGGCGCGCGCCACCTTCGGATGCACGGTGAAAGTGGGATAGCCGACGGGGGAAAGGCGCGTATCGCTGCGCACGGCCTCGGTGAACCGGGCCAGGTCGGCGGCCGGCACATAACGGACGAACTGGATCGCCTGGAAGCCTGGATAGCGCGTGGTCAGGTTCAGTTCGCGCACGAAGCGGGCGAACTGCTCGCGGTCGACCTGATCGTTAACGGCAAAGGCGCCCTTGATACTGAGCAGCATGTCGAAATAGGTTTGCAGGCGCACATTGGTGTCGCTGGCGACCTTGTCGGCATCGCGCTGGAAGATGGCCGAGATGCGCGCCTGCTGCGCATCGAGCACGGCAACGCAGGTCCACATGGTCAGACAAATACCGACTACAAAGGCCAGGCATCCTTGAGTCCGCATCGGTTCGCTCCACGTTGTACCGAAGGCCGGGCACGCCCGGGTATGCGAATTGACTATAGCATATTGTTATGCGGAAATCGCACAAATGGCGCAGCCCAACAACACTTCAGCCCGCCGAAATCTCCTACAGCCTCCCTCCAAAGTCCCCTACAACCGGGGTGAGAGCTTTAAATTGAAACATTCCATAAAAGCATCAAATCTCGGCCAAAAACAGTTGCCAAATCAGGCATGTAGCGCACTTCCGCCATGCCTGCCCCACGACGCTGGGTAAGGCCGCAGTTCCTGCGGCGCTAAATGTTTCAAATTAGAGCTCTGAGCCCGGTTTGGGGGGAGGAAATTCGGCGGCGATGGCTTTGAAGCGCTCTTCGATGGCGAGCATGGCGTCAACCACGTCGGGGTCGAAGTGCTCGCCCCGGCCCTGGCGGATCAGCTCGACCGCCGTTTCGTGCGTGAACGCGGGCCGGTAGACACGCGCGGTGATCAGGGCGTCGTACACGTCGGCCACCGCCATCAGCCGCGCCGACAGCGGAATCGCGTCACCCGCCAAGCCTTCGGGATAGCCCGATCCATCCCACTTTTCCTGGTGCGAGTAGGCGATCTCGCGCGCGTAGCGCAGAAAGCCATTGCTGCGCCCCAGCGTGCGCTCGACCCCGGCAATCGCATCGCGCCCGTACACGGTGTGCAGTTTCATCAGCTCGAATTCGCTGTCGCTCAATTTGCCCGGCTTGAGCAGCACCGCATCCGGCACGCTCACCTTGCCGATATCGTGCAGCGGCGCCGCCTTGTGCAGCAGCGCGATATCCTCGTTGGTCAGTTCGGCCGTGTAGGCCGACACGAAACGCAGCTCGCGCGCCAGCGCCGTCACGTAATGCTGGGTGCGCAGCAAATGCTGCCCGATCCCCGGATCGTGCGACTCGGCCAGCACGGCCATCGCCAGCACCGTGGCGTCCTGCATCAGGCCCGCATCGCGCACGCGCTCGGCCACCAGGTGCTCGAAGTGGCGGTGCTGGTCCTTGAGCATGGCATCGGCCGCGCGCAAGCGCAACTGGGTGCCGATACGCGCCTGCAGCGCCCCGGCCACCAACGGCAATTGCACGACGTCGGCCACGCCTTCGCGCCACGCGCGCTGTTCCAGCCCCACGCCGCCGGCGGAAATGAGCATGATCACGGGGATGTCGGCACTGAGCACCTGGCACTTCAAGCCGTGGAACACGCGCACGCTGTCGGCGTCCGCCAGCGCGCCGCCAAGCACGATCAGGTCCGGCCGCGGCGCCTGCTGCGCAATGCGCAACGCGTCCTCGCCGCTGCGCGCCAGGCGCACGTGGTAGCGTTCCTGCAGCAGCTCTTCCATCAGTACAAGGTTGTCGGATACGCCATCGACAATCAGGATGCTCGCCTTGAAGTTCATTTCCATTCCGCCACGCCTCCCCGCCACAATATTCGGCCTCAACAATCATAGCGTGCACCCGCGTCTATGTTTCAGGTTTTTTACAATTTCCTGAAACAATTGACTAATCGGTACGTTTAGAATACTTGCTCTTTTTCACGAGAAAAGCCAGAGACAACATGATCCGTATCCCGGTCCTAGCAGCGTTGTTCCTCGTGTCGGGCATCGCCCCGGCCGCCGAACCGTTCGACGACAAGTTCCGCCAGCTCGAAGAAGTGCTGCCGACACCGAACACGATCCGCAACGCGGCCGGCGCTCCCGGCCACGCCTACTGGCTGCTGCGCGCCGATTACACGATCCGCGCGCGCCTCGATGAAGACAAGCGCACCATCAGCGCGACCGAAACGGTCACTTACCACAACAATTCGCCCGACACCCTGTCCTACCTGTGGGTGCAGCTGGACCAGAATATCTTCAAGCCCGATTCGGACGCGCGCATGTCGGCCACGGTGGCTTCGCGCGACGCGTGGGCCAAGGCGCGCAGCGACGAAGACGGCGTGCGCTTCGAGAGCATGCGCTCGCTGCTGGAGAACCCCGGCTTCGCGGGCGGTTTCGCGATCGGCGCGGTCAAGGGGGCGGACGGCAAGCCACTGCGCCACACCATCAACAAGACCATGATGCGGATCGACCTGGCGCAGCCGATGAAGCCGGGCGCGCGCCTGTCGTTCAACATCGACTTCAGCTTCAACATCAACGACGCCAAGGTCCAGGGCGGGCGCACCGGCTACGAAAAATTCGACGACAAGAACGACCTGTTCGAAATCGCCCACTGGTTCCCGCGCATGGCGGCGTATTACGACGTGTATGGCTGGCAGCACAAGCAGTTCCTCGGCGCCGGCGAGTTCACGCTGGAATTTGGCGACTACGACGTGCAGCTGACCGTCCCGGCCGACCATATCGTGGCCAGCACGGGCGAGCTGCAAAATCCGGGCGAGGTGCTGACGGCCACCCAGCGCGAGCGCCTCAGACAAGCGCGCACCAGCGCCAGGCCGGTACTCATCGTCACCCAGCAGGAAGCGGAAGCGGCCGAAAAATCGCGCGCCAGCGGCACCCGCACCTGGCACTACAAGGCGAACAACGTGCGCGATTTCGCGTTCGCCAGCAGCCGCAAGTTCATCTGGGATGCGCAGGGCTACAAGAAGGGCGGCACCGACACGATGGCCATGTCGTACTACCCGAAAGAGGGCAATCCGCTGTGGGAAAAGTATTCGACCCAGGCCATCGTCCACACCATCGAACAGTACAACAAGTATGCGCTGGACTATCCATACCCGGCGGCGATCTCGGTCAATGGCCCGATCGGCGGCATGGAGTATCCGATGATTTCGTTTAACGGCCCGCGTCCGGTCAAGGACAAGAAGACCGGTGAGCTGACCTACTCCAGGCGCACCAAGTATGGCTTGATCGGGGTAATCATCCACGAGGTGGGCCACAACTACTTCCCGATGATCGTCAATTCCGACGAGCGCCAGTGGACCTGGATGGATGAAGGCCTGAACACCTTCATCCAGGGCCTGGCGCAAAACGCGTGGGAAGAGCACTACCCGCAGTCGCGCGGCGAAGCGCGCACCATCGTCGAGTACATGCGCAGCCGCAACCAGGTGCCGATCATGACCAATTCCGAATCGCTGCTGCAGTTCGGGAACAACGCCTACGCCAAGCCGGCGGCAGCGCTGAACGTGCTGCGCGAGACGGTGCTCGGCCGCGAGCTGTTCGATTTCGCCTTCCGCGAGTACGCGCAGCGCTGGAAATTCAAGCGCCCGACGCCGTCCGACTTTTTCCGCACCATGGAAGACGCTTCCGGCACGGACCTGGACTGGTTCTGGCGCGGCTGGTTCTACACCACCGACGCGGTCGACGTCAGCGTGGACGGCATCACCGAGTATGGCGTGAACACCAAGAATCCGGAAATCGAAAAGGCATGGAAAAAGGCGCAGAAGGATGCCGAGCCGGTGTCGGTGACGGCCCAGCGCGACAAGGGAACGGCGCGCCGCGTCGATGCGCATCCGCAGCTCAAGGACTTCTACAACGAGCATGACGACTTCACGGTCACCAACAAGGACCGCAACAAGTACAGCGAAGCGGTCGAGGGCCTGGAAGACTGGGAAAAGGCGCTGCTCGCCAAAGGCAAGCACCTGTACCTGGTCGATTTTTCCAACCTGGGCGGGCTGGTGACGCCGCTGGTGCTGGAAATCGAACTCAAGTCGGGCAAAAAATACATCGAACGCATTCCGGCCGAAGTGTGGCGCTATTCATCGAAGAAGATCACCAAGCTGATCGTCACCGACGAACCGATGGTGAGCCTGAACCAGGACCCATACTGGGAAACGGCCGATATCGACAACAGCAACAATGCATGGCCGCGCAAGATCACGCCGTCGCGCCTGGAACTATTCAAGACCGACCGCTTCAAGGACGACCTGATGAAAGACTTCAACACGCCCTTGAAAACCAAGTAGCACGGGCGGGCACGATCGCGTGCCCGTCTTCTTCGCACTGAATGACCGCACAATGATCATCAAACACCTTTCGCTGGCCCTGGCCGCCTGCCTCGCCGGTTCCATCGCGGCGGCCCAGCCTTTGGAGGACAAGTTCCGCCAGCTCGACGAGCTGCTGCCCACGCCCGGCATCACGCGCACCGCGTCCGGCGCCCCCGGCCACGCTTACTGGCAGCAGCGCGCCGACTACAGGCTGCGCGCCACGCTCGACGAAGCGAAGCGCCGCATCGACGGCAGCGGCACGGTCACGTACCACAACAATTCGCCGGATACGCTGTCCTACCTGTGGGTGCAGCTGGACCAGAACATGTTCCGCGCCGATTCGGACAACCGCGCCATCGCCACCGTGCCGTCGCGCGAAGCATGGGGCAAGGCGACCGAGGCGGACGGCATGAAGTTCGAGGCGATGCGCTTTATCGTCGAGAGCCGCACGTTCGACGGTGGTTTCAATATCACCGGCCTGAGCGGTACCGGCGGCCAGCCGCTCAAGTACACGATCAACAAGACCATGATGCGGATCGACCTGCCGCAGCCGATGAAGCCGGGCTCGCGCTTTTCGTTCAAGATGGCGTGGAACTTCAACATCCCCGAAATGCATGTGCTGGGGCGCCGCTCCGGCTACGAAAAATTCGAGGAAGACAAGAACGACCTGTTCGAGGTGGCGCAGTGGTATCCGCGCATGGCGGCTTACTACGACGCGGCCGGCTGGCAAAACAAGCAGTACCTCGGCGACGGCGAATTCACGCTCGAATTCGGCGACTACGACATCGAACTGACCGTCCCGGCCGACCATATCGTGGCCAGTACGGGCGAGCTGCAAAATCCGGGCGAGGTGCTGAGCGCGACCCAGCGCGAGCGCCTCAAACAAGCCCGCAGCAGCGGAAAACCGGTGATCATCGTCACCCAGAAGGAAGCGGAAGCGGCCGAAAAATCGCGCAGCAGCGCCAGCAAGACCTGGCACTACAAGGCCGCCAACGTGCGCGATTTCGCCTTTGCCAGCAGCCGCAAGTTCATCTGGGATGCGCAGGGCTACAAGAAGGGCGGCACCGACGTGCTGGCGATGTCCTACTATCCCAAGGAAGGCAATCCGCTGTGGGAGCGCTATTCGACCCAGGCCATCATCCACACCATCGAGCAGTACAACAAGTACGCCTTCGATTATCCGTATCCGATCGCCATTTCGGTCAACGGCCCGGTGGGCGGCATGGAATATCCGATGATTTCATTTAACGGCCCGCGTCCGGTCAAGGACAAGAAAACCGGCGAGCTGACTTACTCCAAGCGCACCAAGTATGGCCTGATCGGGGTGATCATCCACGAAGTGGGCCACAACTACTTCCCGATGATCGTCAACTCCGACGAGCGCCAGTGGACCTGGATGGACGAGGGCCTGAACAGCTTCCTGGAATACCTGTCGGAGCGTGCGTGGGAAGATGACTTCCCCGATACGCGCGGCGATCCGCGCGCCATCGTCGACTACATGCGCAGCAAGAACCAGGTGCCGGTGATGACCAACTCGGAATCGGTTCTGCAGCGCGGCAACAACGCCTACGCCAAGCCGGCCACCGCGCTGATCGTGCTGCGCGAGACGGTGCTGGGGCGCGAACTGTTCGATTTCGCTTTCCGCGAATACGCGCGGCGCTGGAAATTCAAGCGCCCGACCCCGGCCGACTTTTTCCGCACCATGGAAGACGCTTCCGGCACGGACCTGGACTGGTTCTGGCGCGGCTGGTTCTACACCACCGATGCGGTGGACGTGAGCGTGGACGGCATCACCGAATATAGCGTGAACACCAAGAATCCGGACATCGAGAAAGCCTGGAAAAAGGCGCAGAAGGATGCCGAACCGGTGTCGGTGACAAGCCAGCGCGACAAGGGCACGGCGCGCCGCGTCGACGCGCATCCGCAGCTCAAGGACTTCTACAACGAGCATGACGACTTCACGGTCACCAACAAGGACCGCAACAAGTACAGCGAAGCCGTGGAGGGTCTGGAAGACTGGGAAAAGGCGCTGCTGGCGCAGGGCAAGCATCTGTACCTGGTCGACTTTTCCAACCTGGGCGGCTTGGTGACGCCGCTGGTGCTCGACATCGAACTCAAGTCCGGCAAAAAATACATCGAGCGCATTCCGGCCGAAGTGTGGCGCTATTCGCCGAAAAAGATCACGAAGCTGATCGCCACCGACGAACCGATGGTGGGACTGACCCAGGACCCGTACTGGGAAAC
The DNA here is from genome assembly GCF_011682175.1 of Massilia frigida. Taxonomy (GTDB): domain Bacteria; phylum Pseudomonadota; class Gammaproteobacteria; order Burkholderiales; family Burkholderiaceae_D; genus Telluria_A; species Telluria_A frigida. The sequence goes on along the minus strand of NZ_WHJG01000004.1, from coordinate 164,932 downwards.
GGCCGACACGGACGTGAGCAACAACGCCTGGCCGCGCAAGATCATGCCGTCGCGCCTGGAGCTGTTCAAGACCGACCGCACCAAGGATGACCTGATGAAGGACTTCAACACGCCGCTGAAACTCAAGGACGCCAAGGACAAGAAGGCCGCCCAATGATGCGTCGCCTCGTGTGCGGCGCGCTGCTGGCCTGCGCCTGCCTGGGTGCGCATGCGCACCGCTTCCACGCGGGGATCACCGACATTTCGTTCAACCACGGCACCGGCAGCATCGAAGTCGTGCACACCTACATGGCGCACGATGTCGAAGCGCTGCTGGCCAATTTGTACCAGCGCCAGTTCGACCTGTCCGACCCGCAGGACGAAGCGGTGCTGCGCAAGTACGTCGAAAAACAGTTCTACCTCCTGGCACCAGACAAATCGCGCCTGCCGCTGCGCTGGGTCGGCGTCACGAGCAACGTGGACACAGTGGTGGTCTACCAGGAAGTTGAAAAGACCCCGCTGGCCAGCGCCGCGCGCGTGCACGACGCGGTCCTGTCCGATTTTTTGCCCGACCAGATCAATACCGTCAACGTCAACCGAGGCGGCGCGACCGCCACCCTCACCTTCGACCGCAGCAAAACCGAACAGCCGCTTCCCTGAACCATGCAGCACGCCCATTTCCTCACCCCTCTCGCCTTGTCCCTGATGCTGTGCCACCTGCCGGCGCGCGCCGACGACCTGGTGTTGCAGCGCGTGCTGATCGACGGCGCGCGCGCCAGCCAGCTGGGCATCGCCGATTCGGCCAACGCCGGCAGCGTCAACCAGAAGCAGCTGGAGATGCGCACCGTGTACCGCCCGGGCGAGCTGCTGGAAGCGGCGCCGGGGCTGGTCGCCACCCAGCACAGTGGCGAGGGCAAGGCCAATCAATTCTTCCTGCGCGGTTTCAACCTCGATCATGGCACCGACCTGCGCACCACGGTCGACGACATGCCGGTCAACCAGCGCAGCCACGCGCATGGCCAGGGCTGGACCGACCTGAATTTTCTGATCCCCGAACTGGCGGCGCGCCTGGACTACCGCAAAGGGCCGTACTCGGCGCGCGACGGCGACTTTGCCTCGGCCGGCGCCGCGGCGATCACCTACGCCAACCGGCTGGCGCAATCGGCCGCCAGCGCCAGCATCGGCCAGAACGGCTTTGCCCGTGCCCTGCTGGCCGGCTCGCCCGAGGCGGGCGCGGGCAACCTGCTGTACGCGCTGGAGGTGCTGCACAACGACGGCCCGTTCACCCGTCCGGACGACTACCGCAAGGTCAACGCCGTGCTGCGCTATAGCCAGGGCTACGCCAACAACGGTTTCAGTATCGGCGCCATGGCTTACCGCGCCAGCTGGAACGCAACCGACCAGATACCGCGGCGCGCTGTCGATGACGGCACGCTGGGACGTTTCGACGCCATCGACGACAGCGACGGCGGCCAGGCGCGCCGCTACAGCGTGTCCGGCGTGTGGCGCCGCACCGGGGCGGACCAGGCGTCGAAGGTCAGCGCCTACGTGATCCGCAACCAGCTCGAGCTGTATTCCAACTTCACCTACTTCCTGAACGACCCGCTCAACGGCGACCAGTTCAGCCAGCCCGACCGGCGCGTGACCAGCGGCGTCGACGCGACCCACACCTGGCATGGGCACGGCACCGGGATCAATACCGACCTGACCGTCGGCCTGCAGCTCCAGAACGACAATATCTTCAACGGCTTGTACAACACGCGCCGGCGCGAGCGCCTCTCCACCACGCGTGAAGACCACGTGGCCGAGACCAGCCTTGGCCTGTTCGCCGAACATCAGGTGCGCTGGAGCGAGAAGCTGCGCAGCGTGGCCGGCCTGCGCGCCGACACCTACCGCTTCGCCGTGCGCAACGAAGGCGGCGCGGCACGCGCGCGCGACCGCCAGCTCGGCCCTTCGCTGAACCTGATCTTCGGTCCGTGGGCGCAGACCGAGTGGTATCTCAATGCCGGCAACGGCTTTCACAGTAACGATGCGCGCGGCACGCTGGACCGGCTCGCCCCCGCGCCGGGCCTGGCGCGCACGCGTGGACTGGAGGCGGGCGTGCGCAGCGAACTGCTGCCCAAGCTGCAAAGCGCGCTGTCGCTATACCGCCTCGACATCGACTCGGAACTGGTGTTCGTCGGCGACGCCGGCAACACCGAAGCCGGCCCCGCAAGCCGCCGCACCGGGATTGAGCTGTCGAACTACTACAAGCCCTTCAAATGGCTCTCGCTCGATCTGGACCTGGCATTCGCCAAAGCCCGCACGCGCGGCGCCGCCGCCGGTGAAGAGCGCATCGCCGGCGCGGTCGAAGGCGTGGGCCAGTTCGCGCTGACCCTCGAGCGTGGCCGCTGGTCCGGCGCACTGCGCCTGCGCTACGTGGGCGCGCGTCCGCTCATCGAAGACAACAGCGTGCGCGCACCCGGCGGCAGCACCATGAATGGCCGCATCGGCTATCGCCTCGCCGGCGGCCTGCTGCTGGAAATCGAAGGCTTCAACCTGGCCAACCGGCGCGCGTCGGCCATCGCCTATTTTTATGCGTCGCGCCTGCCGGGCGATAGCGAAGCGCGCCAGGACGTGCACTTCCACCCCACGGAATCGCGTTCGCTGCGGCTGACCCTTGTGAAGAAATGGTAAAGGGGGGCCGCCCCTGACGGCCCGCAGCAAAAAATGCTACGCTAACGGAATGACAACACACGCGCCACCTTTTACCGATATCGCCCAGCTCACCAGCGCGCTGCGCGCCAGCGGCTACGCCCTGCTGCGTCCCGCCGATGTGGCCATCCTGGCCGGCTGCACCCTCGAGGAACTCAACACCCTGGTCGCCAGCTGGGACCAGCTCGCGCCGGACAACTATCTCAAGGATGGCGGCAATTACCGGCGCCGGCGCCACTCCTGCTTCATCCAGGATGGCGCCACGCTGACCCAGACCGCGCACCGTGCACACTGGCAGCCGGTCGAATACAACGCGCTGCACGGCGGCATGCACCGCCTGTTCGAGCCGGTCGACCCGGCCACGGTGGCCCTGCCGGCGTGGGGCAAGCTGCTGCGCGCACTGGGCGACGCCTGCTCGCGCGTGCGTGCGGGCCAGCCCTGGTACGTGGAAGCGCACCAGTTCCGCATCGATACGCTCGACGGCATCGGCCGCCCCACCCCGGAAGGCGCGCACCGCGATGGCGTCGATTTTGTCGCCGTGCTGCTGGTCGGGCGCCGCCATATCAAGGGTGGCGAAACCCGCATTTTCGAGGCCGCCGGGCCGGACGGCAAGCGCTTCACAATGCTCGAACCGTGGACCCTGATCCTGCTCGACGACGCCACCGTGATCCACGAATCGACCCCGATCCAGCCCGACGGCGCGAACGGCCACCGCGACACCCTGGTGCTGACCTGGCGCACGGGAAGCTTCCAGGGCGACACGGAGTAAAAAAACAGTGACATGATCGAGGCTGTAAATTTACCATCTGGCGCGACAAATCCGATATAGTCGTGTGCAACGCAGCCGTCGTGCAAGGAGCCATGTCGTGGACTCGACGTACCAAATCCAGCCAGAAGAATTCGAGATACTGATCGTCGAAGACAGCCCGACCCAGGCCGAGCGTCTGCGGCGCCTGATCCAGTCCAAGGCGTACCGGGTGCGCGTGGCCCTCAACGGCCAGCTGGCACTGGCCCTGATCCGCGAGCAAAAGCCGGACCTGGTCCTGTCGGACATCATCATGCCCGAGATGGACGGCTACGAACTTTGCCACATCATCAAGTCCGACCCGGCCCTGCGCGACATCCCGGTCATCCTGGTGACGGCGCTGAACGACCCCAAGGACATCATCCGCGGCATCGAGTGCGGCGCCGATAACTTCGTGCGCAAGCCGTATGCGGAGGATTACCTGCTCAGCAGGATCAGCCACATGCTGCTCAACCTGCGCCTGCGCGAAGGGCCGCCGCAAGAGGTGGAAGCGGGCATCGCGCTCTATCTCGGCAACCAGAAGCACTTCATCAACGCCGGGCGCCAGCAAATCCTGGACCTGCTCATTTCCACCTACGAACAGGCGGTGCAGGTCAACAGCGAGCTGCAGGCGCGCGAGCGCCAGGTGATCGAACTGAATATGCGGCTGGCGCACCATGCGTCCGAACTGGAAACCATCAACCGCGAGATCGCGCTCAAGAACCTGGAGCTGGCCGAAGCGAGCCGCATGAAGTCGGCCTTCATCGCCAATATGTCGCACGAGCTGCGCACCCCGCTCAATGCCATCATCGGCTTTACCGGGGCGCTGCTGATGAAGCTTCCCGGACCGCTCACGCCCGACCAGGACAAGCAGCTCAACACCATCCGTTCGAGCGCACGCCATCTGCTCTCGCTGATCAACGACATTCTCGATGTGGCCAAGATCGAGGCGGGCAAGGTGACGCTGGCGCTGGAGCGGGTGCAGTGCCAGGACCTGCTGAACCAGACGGCCGATTCCCTGCGTCCGCTGGCGGCGCAAAAGGGCCTGACGCTGTCGGTGGAACTGCCGGGCGAGGTAATCGTGATCGATTCGGACCGGCGCGCGCTGACCCAGATCATTATCAACCTGGTTAATAATGCGATCAAGTTTACGGACCAGGGGACGGTCAAAGTCGCGCTTTCGCAACGGCTTGACACGAGCGAGCTGCTCACCGAATTCAGCGTGACCGACAGCGGGGCGGGAATCAAGCCGGAAGACCAGTCGAAGCTGTTCCAGGCCTTTTCGCAGCTCGATTCGACCTCGACCCGGCATGCCGAGGGCGCGGGACTGGGACTGTACCTGTGCCAGAACCTGGCCAATCTGCTCGGCGGGAACCTGTATTTCACCAGCGACTACGGCACCGGCAGCACCTTCACCCTCGCCCTGCGCGAAAAACGTTAAGACGTACAAACCGGGGTCAGACCCCGGGGTCAGACCCCATGCAGGCAACACCGGGGTCTGACCCCAAAAAAACGCCCGCGACCTTGATGGTGCGGGCGGCAATCCAATCTTCCGAGAAAACTGGAGGAGACAAGTCCACTATATTCTCATTGATGGTGCACTGCAATACGGTAGTTCTACGGTGTTGCTGTGCGGATACAAATATTCTGCTTACGCTTGAAATAATTGAAATCCCGGCGCCTTGCGTGGCATGTCCGGGAACAAGCGCGCCAGTTGCCTGTCGGGCAAACCGAGGTGTTTTTCAGCCACCTGCGCCAGCACCGAGCGGAAATCGGTCGTCACCGGCAGGTCGCGCCCTTCGTTGAGCGCGGCGTCGCCGACACCCTGCCAGTCGCCATACACCTTGCCGCCCGCGACCCGCCCGCCCAGCAGCCACATGGCGTTGCCGTGTCCATGATCGGTGCCGGCGTTGCCGTTCTGGCGTGCGGTACGGCCAAATTCCGACATGACGACGATGGTCGTCTGCGCGAACATCGGGCCCAGACGCTGGGCCAAGGTGGCCAGCCCCAGTCCGAGCGGCGCCAGCCGGTTGGCCAGCTGGCCGCTGGCCGCGCCCTGGTTGGCATGCGTGTCCCATCCGCCCAGCGCGATGAACGCCACCTGCATGCGCGGGTCGCTGCGCATCAGGCCCGCCAGGCGCGCCGCATCGTCGGGAAAACCATTCGGCAGTGGCGCGCCGTTGTCGGCGGCCTGCATCTCCTGGCTCATCGCCGCCTGCATGACTTCCTTGTGCGCGACCCTGCCCTCGCCATAGGCGCGGCCGAAGCGCGCATGGCCGCCATACAGCTGGTCGAACACGGCGCCCACCGCCGGGCGGTCGAGGACATCGGCGCGGGTTGCGCCGGCGCCACTGGGCAGGTTGATGGCCGGCGCCGCCCCGCTCAGGATGCGCGGCATGAGCGGGCAGATGCTCAGCGCGCGGCTGGCCGCCGGCGCTCCCGGCAGCGCCGCCACCAGCCGGTTCATCCAGCCGTCCGGCGTGTTCTTGCGCCCGGGCGTGGCGTTCTCCATATAGATCTGGGCGTCGAAGTGCGAGCGGCTGTCGTCGGGCGAGCCGCTCGCATGCACGAACGCGAGCCGCTTTTCCTGCCACAGCGGCAGCAGCGGCGCGAGCGCGGGATGCAGGCCAAAGTAGCCGTCCAGGTCGAGCGCGCCGCCCTCCGCCCCAGGCAATTCGAGGCCGATGGTCGGGCGCAGGCGCCGGTAATTCGGGTCGCCCACCGGCGCCACCACGTTCAGGCCATCGACCGCGCCGCGCAGCATCACGACGATCAGTTTCTGGCGCGTGGCGCTGTCGCCGCTGGCGGCCCAGGCGCTGCGCCCGGCCGGCACCAGCAGGCTGGCACCCGCCGCCATCGAGGATAAAAAGTCTCTGCGTTGCATGGATGCTCCTTCGCTTAACGCTGCATGAAATCGGGGCCGCCGAGCAGCATCGCCGCCCGCAGCGCGATGGGACTGGCCGCCACCATGTCGCGGGTGCGGGCCGACACGGCCGCGCCCAGGGTGGCTTCCAGCACTTGCGGATCGAGCGGCGCCGGCGCCACCGAGCTGGCCGCCTCCAAGGGCACCGGCTGCGCACCCGCCCCCAGCGGCAGGCGTCCCGCGCCGAGCGCCGTGGCGAACACGATGCGCCGGGTCAGCGCATGGGGATTCATCCAGGCCGCCTCGGTATTGTTGTAGCCGTCCGGGGTCTGGCAGCCGTACAGCGGCATGCCGAGCTGGGTCATGGCCGAGAGCAGCGGGCCGATGTCGCCCAGCGGCGCGGCGCTGGCGCGCGCCGCCGACACCACATATTGGTACGGCGTCTTGAACTTGGCGCCGACACTGGCCGGCGCCATGAATTCGTCGCTGGCGAACAGCACGCGCAGCACGGCGCGAATGTCGCCATCACTGGCCTGCCAGGTGCGCGCCATGCGCCCGACCAGCGCCGGCGGCGGCTCGTCCTGCACAAAATACTGGGCCAGCTTGTAGCTCAGGTGGCGCGCAGTGGCCGGATGCACGGCCAGCACGTCGAGCGCCATCTCGCCTTCGGCCTGGCCTTGCGCCGGCACCGCGCGCCCCAGCCAGGTCTTGGCGCCCTGGTCGTGGCGCCGGGAATCGAAGCGGAAGCCCTGGTCCCCGGCGATCAGGGCGCGCTGGTCGTAGGTCCAGCCGGTGAGCATGCGCGCCAGTTCCGTCACGTCGCGCTGGGTGTAGCCGCCATCGACGCCGAGCGTGTGCAGTTCCATCAGTTCGCGCGCGTAGTTTTCGTTCAGGCCGCGCGGCCGGCCCCTGGCGCCCGCCGGCGCGGGGCCGGCCGACAGGTAGTTGTCGAGGTAGTACAGCATGGCCGGATGTTTCGCGGTGGCCCCCAGCAGCTGGCGGAAGGAGCCGAACACCCAGGGCCGGATCGCATCGCGCTCGTAGCTGGCGACCAGCGCTTGCACATTGCCCTTGGAGGCGGCCACGTTAAAGTGATTGAACCAGAAGTCGAGCATGACTTCTTCGAGCTGGCGCGGACTGTAGATGGCGCGCAGCAGGCGCGCTTCGGCCGTGTCGCGGGCAATGCGGGCCACCCGCGCGCGCCGTTGCGCCAGCGCGGCGGGCGCCTCGTCGCGCGCATTGCGGCGCGCTTGCTCGAATTCGCCCAGGGTCTTGCCGGCGCTGCGGTTGGGCGCTTCCAAAGCGGCCAGGCGCGCGCCCAGCGCGGCCGGCAAGGCAATCGCTTCGGGTTCGAGCTGGCTGTCGATATAGGCGCGCACGCCGCTGCGGGTCACGCGCTCAAGGTCGCCCGGCGCGGGCCCGAAGGCGATCCGGTTGAGCACATGCGCGGCCGCCTGCCCGCCCGGCAGCGGGTCGGCACGCGCCGTCATCAGCGTGGCGGCGGCGAACAAGGCAAGCAAAGTCATTTTCATGGGCAACCCGATCCGGGAAATGGCCGGGAACATCCCCGCCTTCCATGTATTGCGCCCGAACGGACGAAAAGTTCCCGTTAATTTAGGTGCAAGATGGTCCACAATATAACCCTAATGTAAAGTTACAGCCGTTTAGTTAAAGCGAACGCTTTAGTTATATCAATCGTTTGATTTTCGTGATTAAATTACGGGATGGAAAAAACACCCACATTACCGGCCGACGATGCGCGCCGCACGCGCTCGGACGGCGCCCAGTCGCGCGAGCGGCTGCTGCTGGCGGCGATCCGCCTGTTCGCCGAGCAGGGCTTCGCCAGGACGTCCACGCGCGAGATTGCGCTGGCTGCCGGTACCAATATCGCGTCGATCAGCTACTACTTTGGCGACAAGGCGGGCTTGTACCGCGCCGCCTTCACCGAACCGTCGCCCGGCTGTGAATCCAATCTGCACGCGTTCACCGCGACCGGCGTCACCTTGCGCGAGACGCTCGCAGGCTTCTACGGCGTCATGATGGCCGACCTGAAACGCGGCGACCTGGCGCGCCTGTCGATGCGGCTGTGGTTTCGCGAGATGCTCGAACCGACCGGCGTGTGGGACGAGGAAATCGACAACGGCATCAAGCCGGCGCATGCGGCGCTGATGATGGTGCTGGGCCGCCACCTGGGCCTGGCCACGCCCGACGACGACCTGCAGCGCCTGGCCTTCTCGCTGGTCGGGCTGGCGGTGCAGCTGATGGTCACGCGCGACGTGATCGACCGCATCAATCCCCTCCTGCTGGAAAACGACGCCGCCATCGATGCCTGGATGGCGCGCCTGGTCGACTACGGCGAGGCGATGGTCAATGCCGAACTGGCGCGCCGCAAGGCCGGCGCCGCACAACCGATTACAAAGCCACGAAAGAAGAAAGCATGAAGATAATCCATGTATTGAGTGCGGCCCTGTTGCCGCTGACGCTGGGAGGATGCGCGCTGGCGCCGCCGGGCAAGACCGACGCGCCGGTAGCGCCGCAATGGCAGGCACCGCTGCCGCACAACGGCAGCCTGACCGACCTCTCCAGCTGGTGGCGCCAGCAGGGCGACCCGCTGCTGGTGCAGCTGGTCGAGGCGGCGCAGACGGCCAGCCCCAGCGTGGCCACGGCGCGCTCGCGCATCGCCCAGTCGCGCGCCGACCGCATCGCGGCCGGCGCCGCGCTGGCGCCAACCCTGGACGCGAGCGTGAGCGTGAGCCGCGCCAACCAGCAAAGCGCCCAGCCGGGCGGCACCACCAGCCAGGCCGGCCTGGAAAGCACATGGGAGATCGACCTGTTCGGCGGTGGCCGCGCCACCCGTAACGCGAGCGAGGAACGCCTGGCCGGCGCGCGCGCCGGCTGGCATGACGCGCGCGTGGCGGTGGCGGCCGAAGTGGCCAACCAGTATTACAGCCTGCGCGCATGCGAGCAGTTGCTGGCGGTGGCCCGCCTCGACGCCGCCTCGCGCCAGGACACCGCGCGCCTGACCGGCCTGTCGGCCGATGCCGGCTTCCAGGCACCCGCCACGGCGGCCCTGGCACGCGCCAGCGCGGCCGAAGGCAAGAGCCGCGCCACCTTGCAGCGCGCCTTGTGCGATATCGATATCAAGACGCTGGTGGCCCTGACGGCGATCGACGAGCCTGACCTGCGCGCGCGCCTGCTGGCCAGCACGCCGGTGGCGCCGCCGCCCTTGGGCATCGCGGCCCTGCCGGCGCAGGTACTGGCCCAGCGGCCCGACGTGTTTACCGCCGAACGCGAAGTGGCGGCCGCCAGCTTCGACGTGGGCAGCGCCCAGGCGCAGCGCTATCCGCGCCTGGCGCTGAGAGGCGCGATCGGCGCGGCGAACTTTCGCAGCGGCGGCGAAAATACCCAGCTCGATACCTGGACCATCGGTCCGCTGGCGCTGACCCTGCCGATCTTCGACGGCGGGCGGCGCAGCGCCAATGTGGACGCGGCCAAGGGGCGCTACGAAGCGGCGGTGGTGTCGTACCGCGCCAGCGCGCGGCGCGCCGTCAGTGAAGTCGAGCAGGCGCTGGTGAACCTGAACAGCGCTGCCGACCGCAGCGCCGACGCGCAAGTCTCGCTGGACGGCTACCGCGCCGCCTTCCGCGCCGCCGAGGACCGCTACAAGAATGGATTGGGCAGCCTGCTCGAACTGGAAGACGCGCGCCGCACCCGCCTGGCCGCCGAGAACGCGGTCGTGACCCTGGAGCGCGAACGCAGCGCCGCCTCGGTCGCCTTGTACCGCGCCGCCGGCGGCGGCTGGACCACCGCCTCGAACTGACCGCCCCGACACGACTACGGATAGAACACCATGACAAACCATACCCACTACACTTTGAAAAACCTCAAACTCAAGCCGGCCGCCGCGCTGGTGATCGGCAGCCTGGTGCTGGCCTCGACGGCGCTGATGGCCGTGTCCTCCAATTCGATGGCGGCCGACGACAAGAAAGACGCGGCGCCGAAACCGGCGCTGACCGTGACCACCACCAAACCGTCGCCGGCCACGCTGGCCATCAAGCTGGGCGCCAACGGCAACGTCGCAGCCTGGCAGGAAGCGGTGATCGGCAGCGAATCGGGCGGCCTGCGCCTGACGGATGTGAAGGTCAATGTCGGCGACGTGGTCAGGAAGGGCCAGGTACTGGCCGTGTTCTCGGCCGATAGCGTCAATGCCGATGTGGCGCAGGCGCGCGCCGGCCTGCTCGAAGCCGAAGCGAATGCCGCCGAAGCGGTGGCCAACGCGGCCCGCGCGCGCACGCTGGAAACCTCGGGCGCGCTGTCGGCCCAGCAGATCAGCCAGTACAAGACGGCCGAGCAGACCGCCAAGGCGCGCATCGCCTCGGCCAGGGCGGCCCTGTCGTCGCAGCAGCTGCGCCTGAAATACACGCAGGTGGCCGCGCCCGACGATGGCGTGATCTCGGCGCGCGCGGCCACCGTCGGCTCGGTGGTGGGCGTGGGCACGGAACTGTTCCGCATGATCCGCCAGGGCCGCCTGGAATGGCGCGCCGAAGTCACGGCGGCCGAACTGGCGCGCATCAAGCCCGGCACCGGCGCCGTGGTCAAGGCGGCCAACGGCAGCGAGCTGACCGGGAAGGTGCGCATGATCGCGCCCACCATCGATCCGCAGACCCGCTCCGCGCTGGTGTATGTGGACCTGCCAGCAACGACAGGGGCCAACGCGCCATTCAAGGCCGGCATGTTCGCCAGCGGCCGGTTCGAGCTGGGGACCTCGGACGCCATGACCGTGCCACAGCAGGCGGTGGTGGTGCGCGATGGTTTCAGCTATGTGTTCCGCCTGAACCAGGATCAGCGGGTCAGCCAGCTCAAGGTACAGGCCGGACGGCGCCTGGGCGAGCGCATCGAAGTGACCAAGGGCTTGACGGCCGATTCGCTGGTCGTGGTCAGCGGCGCGGGCTTTTTGAATGATGGCGATCTGGTACGTAACGTGCCTGCCGCGGCTGCGGCCACGGCAGGCGCGCCGGCTGGCGCCGCCAAATAAGGAATCTTCATGAATTTTTCATCCCTATCAATCAAGAACCCGATACCGGCAATCATGCTGTTCGCGTTGCTGACCCTGGCCGGCCTGCTGGCCTACAAGGCCAACGCGGTACAGGACTTCCCGGACATCGAACTGCCGATCGTCACCGTCACCGCCACGCTCGACGGCGCCGCGCCGGCGCAGCTGGAAACGGAAGTGGCGCGCAAGATCGAGGATTCGGTCGCCACGCTGCAAGGCGTGAAGAACGTCTACACCAAGGTGCTCGACGGCGTGGCCACCGTGACGGTCGAATTCATCCTCGAGAAAAACATCTCGGAAGGCGTGAACGATGTGCGCGATGCGGTGGCGCGGGTCAAGGCCGACCTGCCCGCCGAGATGCGCGACCCGACCGTGACCAAGGCTTCCACGGCCGGGCGCGTGATCCTCACCTTTACCGCCAGCGCGGCGCCGGGCAAGGGCGGCGTGCCGCTGGACGACCAGGAACTGAGCTGGTTCGTCGATAATTCGGTCGCCAAGCGCCTCTTGAATGTGCCGGGCGTGGGGGCAGTCAAGCGCGTCGGCGGCGTGTTCCGCGAGATCCGCGTGGAACTCGACGACGCCCGCATGGCGGCGTTGCAGGTGGCTGCCGTGGACGTGTCGCGCCAGTTGCGCAGCGTGCAGCGCGAAGCGCCGGGTGGACGCGGTGACGTCTCCGGCGCCGAACAATCGGTGCGCACCATCGCCACCGTGCAGACGGCCGACCAGCTGGCGGCAATGGACATTCCGCTGCCGGACGGACGCCGTGTGCGCCTGGACCAGATCGCGACCGTGACCGATACCGTGGCCGAGCCGCGTTCAGTGGCCGAACAGGATGGCAAGCGCGTGGTCGGCTTCGAGATTTTCCGCACCAAGGGCGCCAGCGAAATCGCGGTGGCCGAAGGGACGCGCGCCGCCATCGCCGAACTGCGGGCGGCGCATGCCAACGTGGCATTGAAGGAAGTGATCGACAACGCACAGCCGGTCAAGGAAAACTTCGACGGTTCGATGGAACTGCTGTACGAAGGCGCGATCCTGGCGGTGCTGGTGGTGTGGTGGTTCCTGCGCGACTGGCGCGCCACCCTGGTGGCCGCCGCCGCGCTGCCGCTGTCGGTGATTCCCGCCTTCCTGGGCCAGTACTGGTTCGGCTACACCCTCAATACGGTGACCCTGCTGTCGCTGGCGCTGGTGGTGGGGGTGCTGGTGGACGATGCGATCGTCGAGATCGAAAACATTTCGCGCCACCTGCGCATGGGGAAAAGCCCGATGCAGGCGGCCATGGAAGCGGCCGATGAAATCGGCATGGCGGTCATCGCCACCACCTTCGCGCTGGTCGCGGTGTTCCTGCCGACCGCCTTCATGGGCGGTATTCCGGGCCTGTTCTTCAAGCAGTTCGGCTGGACCGCGGTGCTGGCGATCCTGGCCTCGCTGGTGGTGGCGCGCCTGCTCACGCCAATGATGGCGGCCTACATCCTCAAGGACTTGCCGCACGAAGAGGAAAAAGACGGCTGGATCATGCAGCGCTACATGGTGGCCATGAAGTGGTGCCTGAAGCACCGCCTGGTGACCGCGATCGGCTCGGCCCTGTTCTTCGTCGGTTCGATCATGCTGGTGCCACTGCTGCCGACCGGCTTCGTGCCGCCGTCCGACCGCGCCCAGACCATGATCAACGTCGAACTGCCGCCCGGCTCCACCCTGGCCGAGACGCGCGCGGTGGCCGAACGGGCCCGCGTGGCGGCGATGGAAGTGTCGGGCATCAAAGGCATTTTCAGTTCGATCGGTGGCGGTTCGAGCGGCGACGCCTTCGCTCCGGGCGCCTCGGCCGAGGCGCGCCGCGCGGTGCTGACCCTGACCACGCTGCACCGCAACGACCGCAAGGAATCGATGGACCAGCTGGAACGCCAGATCCGCGCCAAGCTCGATCAGATCCCCGGCGCCAAGTTCAACGTGGGCCCGCAGGATACCGGCGTGAAGATGCAGCTGGTGCTGCGCAGCGAAGATGCGCTGGCGCTGACCGGCGCGGCGCAGGCGGTGGAGCGCGAACTGCGCACCCTCAAGGGCATCGGCAATGTCAGTTCGAGCGCTTCGCTGGTACGTCCGGAGATCATCGTGCGTCCCGACTTTGCCAAGGCGGCCGACATGGGCGTGACCGCGGCGGCCATCGGCGAGACGGTGCGCGTGGCCACCGCCGGCGACTACGATACGGCGCTGACCAAGATGAACCTGAGCGAGCGCCAGGTGCCGATCCGGGTCAAGCTGCCGGACGCGGTGCGGGCCGACCTGTCGGCCCTGGGCCGGCTGACGGTGCCGGGCAAGAACGGCCCGGTCATGCTCGACAACGTGGCGTCCATCACGATGGAGAGCGGTCCGGCGCAGATCGACCGCCTCAATCGCAGCCGCAACGTGACCCTGGAAGTGGAGCTGTCGGGCCGCTCGCTGGGCGAAGTCAATGACGAAGCGCGCAAGCTGCCATCGATGCAAAACCTGCCGGCGTCGGTGAAGATCGCGGAACTGGGCGACGCCCAGGAAATGCAGGCGCTGTTTGCCAGCTTCGGCCTGGCGATGCTGATCGGGGTGCTGTGCATCTACGGCGTGCTGGTGCTGCTGTTCAAGGACTTCATGCAGCCGGTGACGATCCTGGCGGCGTTGCCGCTGTCGATAGGCGGCGCCTTCGTGGCCCTGCTGCTGACCGGGAAAGCATTGTCGATGCCATCCATGATCGGCCTGATCATGCTGATGGGGATCGTGACCAAGAACTCGATCCTGCTGGTCGATTACGCGATCCTGGCGCGCCAGGCCGGCATGGACCGCTTCGATGCGCTGGTCGACGCCTGCCACAAGCGCAGCCGCCCGATCATCATGACCACCATCGCGATGGGCGCCGGCATGATGCCGCTGGCGCTGGGCTGGGGCGCCGACCCGAGCTTCCGCTCGCCGATGGCGATTGCCGTCATCGGCGGCCTGATCACATCCACCTTGCTCAGCCTGCTGGTGGTGCCGGCGGTGTACACCTACATCGATGACCTGGAAGGCTTGCTCAAGCGCGGCATGCGCTATCTGCGCAAGGAAAAAGCCGTCCCGCCACGCAGGGCCGTGCTCGACCTGAACGAATAAGCAGCCCGCTCCGGTGCCTGCCCCCTAACGCCAGCCTCGTGCTGGCGTTTTTATTGGCCGACGCGTTTGCTGGAATTTCTAGGTAGAAATGTTCCAGAGCATCGACGTTGTATATTCGTCAGCTTTGTTATGGAAATATAATGCATTTTCTTGAATCTCATCAATACGTCAGGTAGTATTCGCTCCGCATATTCCATTTGCATAAGCACTGCCGAACCCCCGCAATGCTTCTTGAACCATTCCACTGGAAACGACATGAAAAACATTGCTAAAAATATTACGATGGGCGTGGCACTCTGCGCATCCGTCCTGTTCGCCTCGAGCGCGCATGCGACCTGGGCCGGCAATACCACCGCGGCCGACGTCAAGCTGAACGGCGCCAGCGCCGATGCGGCCGATTACGCCTTGCTGGTCAATCCGCAAGGTTTGTTCGCCACCAAGGGCGGCAGCGGCGGTTTCGCCAGCGACTTCGCGCTGTACGGCTCGAAGCAGGGCTGGACCGCGATGGCTGCCTTCGGCAGCCAGGCCGACAATGGCGACGCCTTCACCACCCACAAGCTGGGCACCAACCTGACCTTCACCTTCGACAAGACCGATGGCCGCCATGGTGCGTGGACGGTGGTGAACAACGATGTGAAGAACAACGTCAAACTCGACCTGGTGTTCGCCATGTACGGCGGCATCGGCAGCTCGGCCTTTTTGTTCGACAATGAAACCCTGGGCGCC
Organism: Massilia frigida; assembly: GCF_011682175.1. GTDB lineage: Bacteria > Pseudomonadota > Gammaproteobacteria > Burkholderiales > Burkholderiaceae_D > Telluria_A > Telluria_A frigida. Next base: position 149,722 of record NZ_WHJG01000004.1, on the reverse strand, counting down.
GGTTCGACCAGCGCCGGCAGCTGGACCTTCAACGCGCTGAACCTGTTCGGCAGCAAGGCCAACTACGGAAACCTGACCATTTTCGCGCGCGACGTCAGCAAGACCGCCTTCGAAGTGCCAACCACCCCGGTACCGGAACCGGAAACCTATGCCATGCTGCTGGCCGGCCTGGGCCTGGTCGGCTTCATGTCGCGTCGCCGCAAGCAGGCACAGCCGCTGTTCCACTGATCCGCCTGTTGTGAATCAGCCAAAAACGCCAGCCTCGTGCTGGCGTTTTTGTTGGACCCTGACAACGGTCGAGGCTGGGGCCGCCGTGCGCCGCCATGTCCGGCTGCGCCAGGCCGCGCCAGGCCACGTCGCCCGCCGTTGAGCCCGATTCGCCGGGAAGCGCGGGCGGGCAACATGATGCAATCTCAAGCTCATTGCGCATGAAAGTTGTATATTTATCAGTTGAATTGCATTAATATAACTTTCCTTCTTGAATCTAATCAATACCTGCGGTACTATCTGTCCTGACCTACTGCATTTGCATCAAGCGCTGCCTAACCCCTGCAATGCTTCTCCATCCATTTCTCAGTCATCGGAAACGACATGAAAAACATTGCAAAAACGATAAGCTTTGGCGCAGTTCTTTGCTCGTCCGTCCTGTTCGCCGCCACCGCGCATGCGGCTGCCAGCGGTAGCGCCGGCAACACCACCAAAAATGATGTCAGCCTGGGCGGCGTGAGCGCCGATGCGGTCGACTATGCCGCCGGCGTCAATCCGCAGAGCGGCAACGCCACCAAAGGCGGCAGCAGCGGTTTCGCCAGCGACTTTGCACTGTACGGCTCGCAGCAGGGCTGGACCTCGATCGCCGCCTTCGACAGCAAGGCTGACAATGGCGTTGCGATCACGACCAGCAAGCTCGGCGCCAGCTTGACTTTCACCTTCGACAAGTTTGACGGCCGCCATGGTTCGTGGACTGTCGCGAACAGCGACGTCAAGAACAATGTCAAGCTGGACCTGGTGTTTGCGATGCACGGCGGCGGCGGCAGCGCGGCCTGGCTGTTCGATAACGAAGCCCTCGGCGCCGGCGCGAAAAGCACGGGCAGCTGGACCCTGAACGCGCTCAACCCGGGCGGCAAGCTGGCCGATTACTCGAGCCTGACCATCTTCGCGCGCGACCTGAGCAAGACCGCTTTCCAGGTGCCGACCACCCCGGTTCCAGAACCGGAAAGCTATGTCATGCTGCTGGCCGGCCTGGGCCTGATCGGTTTCATGTCGCGTCGCCGCAAGAGCGAGTACGACACCTTCCGCTGATCCGCAACGCGCTTCCCGGACCAAAAAAAACGCCAGCATTGCTGGCGTTTTTTTGGTCGGTGCGCTCAGATTTTCGGCGGATCGGTTTCGCGCGCGAAAGAGCGGTGCCCGGCCAGCGCCTTCTTGAACGCGGCCAGCGCCGGCGCCAGTGCGCCGGCTTCGGTACCGATCAGGGCCGGGTCGGCCGAGCCATCCGGCAGCGCCGGCGGCACGCCCGCCTTTTTCAGCAGCGCAGCGCCGGCGCCCACCACCAGGATCGGCTTGCAGTGACGATACTGCTCGCGCACGAAGTCGAGCGCATGCGCATCGCGCCCGAGCACGGTGACGGCGTCGCCATCGGGCACGACCACCGCGTCATACAGCACCGACGGTCCGGCTTCGAGCGTGATTTCCACGTCGAGCGTGGCGCCGTCGCTGGTCTTGACCTTGCCCAGCTGGCTGGCCACCACGCGCGGCACGGCGCCCTCTTCCAGCAGCGCGCTGTAGATGGCGCGCACCATGGCGCCATCGACGCCGTTGGCGACCAGCACGGCCACCTTGCGCGTGCGGATGCCGGTTTCGCCCGGACGGCTGAGCAGCGACAGGGCCGGCGACGGCTCGTACTCGGGGATCGGACGGTCGGTCGCCAGCGGCAGCGGCGGCGGCACCTCCATGCCCAGGCCGCCCGCAACGGCGCCAGCCAGGACCGGGTTCACATTGGCCAGGGTGGCCAGCACGCGCGCGCGCACGGCCGGCGTCTGCACGCGCGTGAGCTCGAAGCGGAAGGCGGCGGCGATGTGGGCTTGTTCGACCGGGCTCTGGCTGTTGAAGAACAAACGCGCCTGGGAATAGTGATCGGCGAACAGTTCCGGATTGCCGCGCACCTTGTCTTCCGAAATCGTCTGCGGAAAGCTGGTAAAGCCCGACGTCATGCCAGCCTGGAACGGGCATCCGCCGGCCAGCGAGTTCGGCTCGTAATTCACGCGGCCACGGTGGATGGCCTGGCGGTGCATTCCGTCGCGCTGGTTGTTCTGCACCTGCGCCACTGGCGCGTTGACCGGGATTTCGTGGAAGTTGGCGCCACCCAGGCGGCTGATCTGGGTATCCAGGTAGGAATGGATACGCCCTTGCAGCAGCGGATCGTTGCTGAAATCGATGCCGGGCACGATGTGGGCGGTACAGAAGGCCACTTGTTCGGTTTCGGCGAAGAAGTTATCCGGGTTACGGTTGAGCACCATCTTGCCGACCGGCGTCAGCGGCACCAATTCCTCAGGCACCAGCTTGGTCGGATCGAGCACGTCGAAAGCGAACGATTCAGCCTGCTCTTCGGTGAAAATTTGCAGCGCCAGTTCCCACTCGGGGAAATTGCCGCTGTCGATGGCTTCCCACAGGTCGCGCCGGTGGTAATCGGGATCGGCGCCGACCAGCTTGGCGGCTTCGTCCCAGACCAGCGAGTGCGTGCCCTGCAGCGGGGTCCAGTGGAATTTGCAGAACACCGATTCGCCTTCCGCATTGACCAGGCGGAAGGTGTGCACGCCGAAACCCTGCATGGTGCGGTAGCTGCGCGGAATCGCGCGGTCCGACATTTGCCACAGCAGCATGTGGGTCGATTCGGGCATCAGGGAAACGAAGTCCCAGAAGGTATCGTGGGCGCTCGACGCTTGCGGCATGGCGTGGTGCGGCTCGGGCTTGACCGAGTGCACCAGGTCGGGAAACTTCATGGCGTCCTGGATGAAAAAGACGGGCATGTTATTGCCGACCAGATCCCAGTTGCCTTCATCGGTATAGAACTTGACGGCGAAGCCGCGCACATCGCGCACGGTATCGGAGGAACCGCGTTCGCCGGCGACGGTCGAAAACCGGGTGAACACGGGCGTGCGCTTGCCGGGCTGGGCCAACAGCGAGGCGCGGGTCACGCCGCTCAAGTCCTGGTAGCTCTCGAAATAGCCGTGGGCAGCGGAGCCGCGCGCGTGCACCACGCGCTCGGGAATGCGCTCGTGGTCGAAATGGGTGAGTTTTTCGCGCAGGATGAAGTCTTCCATCGCGGTCGGTCCGCGCAGGCCAACCTTGAGCGAATGCTGGTTGTCGGCGATCGGCACGCCCTGGTTGGTGGTCAGGCGCTGGCCGCCGCCGTCGACGCGCACGCGGTCGAGCGGTCCCACGGTCGGGTTGGCACCAAGCGGCGCGACGCCGGCACCGAGCTTGCTGGACGCGATGGTTTCGGTGCTGGTGCTGCCGGTGGCGGACGGGGTCGATGGCTCGGCCGTGGCGCCCGGCGGCGGCGTGCGCGCCGCCTCGCCGTACTCGGCTGGCTTGTTCGGGTTGAATGGCATCGCGGCGGCGAGCTGTTGGCCGGCCACGGTTTTAAGGAGCAACTGTTCGGCGATCGGATCGCTGCTGCCCAGGCTGCCGGGAGGCTGCGCGTTGGAGGGACCGGAGACGGTGCTCAGGATGGAACCGGCGCCATCTTCCGTGGCGCCCGTTTTCTTGCGTGTGACCATGAAATACCTCAATTAGAATATGTGTGACGAGCGACCGGCGCGGGAATGCAACACCACCGGCATGGGCACGGTAGCGACACGATCAAAACGGGAGTGTGGGGACGTACGGGCTTGACCCGGGCGGCGTGCGCCGTCCGGGCCATGCCAGCGCACGAGCGCTGATTAGTGACGACGGCCCAGCAGTTTCGAGAGCGTATAGCCGACACCGAGGGCGACCAGGACCGAGGTCGCCGGGCTGGTGCGAACATAGTCGCGGCCGGTTTCTGCGAAGTTTTTATAGGCGTCGGTCAGCTGGCGCGCTTTTTCATCCATGCGGCCGGTGACGCCGTTCAGGGCGCCGCTGACTTTGTCGACGCCGGCGTGCGCGCTGGAAGCGAGGCGGTCGACCACAGGCTGGGCAGCCTCGGCTGCCTTGTCGATGGTGTTGTGCAGCTCGCTCGCGCTCTTGCTCAGATCACTGCCTTTATTATCGCTACCTTGGTTGCCATCGCTGCGGCCAGCGCCCAGATCCTTGCCCATGCTGCTGCCCGAACCTTCGTTACCCATATTGCTTGCGTTGCCGCCATTCGATTTCTGATTGTCCATGATCCATTCCTCTAAAAGTTTTATACCAGCGCGGGTGGTGGCGCTTTGGATGACGCCGAATACAAAAAATATAACGATTACTCGTCGTTCACCGTGCGCTGACTAACAGAGTTGCAATGCATGCCAGAAGGCATCGTTTTAGAGGGAGGATGCGGGACGCCTTGCGCTGCCTCAAACGTGCGTTATTGACGCAGGTCGGCGCAGGCTTAAGATGGTGCGGATGCGGTGGCAGGCGGGCGCGGGATGGCCGCAAGCCGGCCGCTTACAGGCAGGCTACCATGGCGGCTTCGAGTGCACTCTCGTACTTGAGGTGCAGCGGCAGGTCGCGCGCGATGGCCAGCACCTTTTCGCCGTCGCTGGCGTCCGGCATGAGGGTTTGGGTAGCGAACAGCGGGCGCGCCGGCAACGCGACTATGCAGGGCGAGCGCACCGGCACGCGGACGGTGTGCATCGCCTGCGTTGCGGTGCCGCATCCGGCCAGCGCGATCGGCACCCCCGTCAGCATCGCCAGTGCAAGCAGGCGCGTGCCAGCAGGAAAGGAAGGTGAACTCATCGGATGGACTCCAGGATCATGTTGACGGCAGGCATGGCTTCGGTGCAGGTAGTGGCCCTGGCAGTGCGCACCTGCGCCAGCGCCTGGTCGAAACGCTTGCCTTGGGCAGCGGCGACTTGCTGGGCAGCCAGTCCGCGCAGGTCGGCGGCTGCTTTCTGCTCGGCCAGTTCCGCCAGCGCGCTATTTTGCTGGTCGAGCGCCGCACCGCAGGCGGCACGCTTGTCGCGTTCGGCCGACAGCTCGGCACGGGCGAGGTCGCGCTCGCGCCGCGCCAGGAACCAGCCGGTGCCGCTGGCCACGCAGGCGATGCCCAGCACCAGCAGCAGGACCGCCGCGATGGGTTTCCACAAGAGCGCGTTCATGGCAAGGCCCCGAGGCACATCGCCTGCTCGGTGGCGCGGCGCCTGGTCAGGCCAGGCAAGACGATACCCTTCGCCCGGTTCCAGCGTGGAAATTCGTTGCAGGCGCCGAGTGCATCGCCGGCATTCATCTTGCGCGCCAGCGTGGAGCCGCATAAGTTTTCCTGCCCGACGTTGTAGGCGAACGAGACCAGCGCGGCGCGCCGGTAATCGCCCAGGGGCGCGCGGATGCAGGCGTCGACCGCGCGGTTGGCAATGGCCAGCGAGTCGGCCAGCATGGCCTGGCACTGCGCGGGCGTGGCGCGCTGGCCGAGGCGCACGCCCTTCGTTTCGCCGAAGCAGATGGTGGGAATGCCGACCGGATCGGCATAGGCGGCCAGGCGCAAGCCCTCGAAGCCGCCGACCATCGTCACCGCGATCGCGCACCAGCCGGCACGCTGCTTAATGCTGGCCATCGCGCAGTTCCTCCTGCGCCATCAGGCGCGCCACGAAGGCCAGCACCGACACCAGCGCACCGATGCCGGCGAACACGCCGTTCGGCACGCCCGCTGGCTGGGCGATGGCGATATACACTTCGGCGGCGCCGAGCAGGCCGGCGGCGGCGGTGAATTTCAGGCTCCAGGCTTTGGCGAGCACGGCGCGCCAGTCATCGAGCAGGATCATTTGCGCGCCCGTTCCAGCGCATCGACACGCAGCTTGAGGTTGTCGGTGGTGCGGTCGAAGTTGAACATGCGTTCACGCATGGCCTCGGTCTTCTCGTCGCGATCGTCGAGCCGCTTTTCCATCTTGGCGCTGGTGCCGGCGATCTGTTCGAGCTTGTTGGACTGGCCGGCAACCGTCCACAGGGTGAGGCATAGCAGGGAAAGTATGGTTGACGCGGAGGTCAGCAACCAGGTGAGGGGAATGCGCATATCAACGATGCGTTGTGGACTATTGGTCATGGAATTGATCCGGTTGAATTAGCGCGCGCGGCGGCGGGAGGCAAACGCAGTCGATTGCAGGAGCAGTCATGGAAAGCGCAGCAATATGGCTAGCCGTTAAAAATAGTAGGTGAAGCTGATAGACCCGCCAGGGGGTACTGTGAACGCATATCCGTAACCCGGTGAAACCCCCATGGCGCCGTAAACGACCGGATTGGCCCCACCGCCAAGGCCACCCGGGAAGCTGATGCCAAATGCCACGGTCGCCTGCCCGGTCGTTGCCGGATACGGTGTTTCCCACCGCAGAGTCAGGCCCCCATTACTCGAAATCGGCCCACTGCTGCTTGCTGAGCCAGAGGCGGTCCATACCGCGCTACCTGGTATCACAGGCTCTGTGACAGTAATCACGGTGCCAGGATAGATGCCGTAGCTAAATCCCGGCGTGGTCCATTGAGAAATGGCAACACCTGAATAAGTGCTGTTCCCGGCATTCAGTGCGTTCACCGCCGCGTTTGCGTATGGCGCGAGTTGCTCCCAACGAGCGATCCCCGCTGTTGGGCCTGAACCAGAAGTGGTCTGCACAATGGCGACAATCGAGTTTGGATCAGTACGATAAGAACCTCCTCCCGGGACGCCATCACCACCTTTTCCAGTCAATGATTCCAGGCGTGTCGTTGTCAACGGGGCGTACCACGTCCCGCTGCTGGTGAATGTCTGGGTCACGAGCGTACGTGAGCGCTTCCCGTAGAACAAGGCACGTTGCGCATCGATCGGTGTCATGCTCAACCCCGCTGAACGGAAATGATCAGCGTGGTGCCGCCGTCGCGCGTCGATACCATCACATAATCGGTGCCGCTCCCCTGCCAGTTGATATTTGCCGCGCCGGCCGTCGGCTGGAGCACGCCATCGTTGCGGATGAAGCGCGCGCCGGCAGGCCAGGCTGGTGTACCGCCGAGGCCGATGTTCACCAGCTCCAGAAACTGCACCGCCTGCTTCCCGGCGGCGGGCCAGTTGGTAAAACTCAGTGTCTTTGCGCCCGAGGCCGGCGCCACGCGCTGGGTGCCACCATTGGCGTAATTGACTGCGGTACTTGCTCCATTGTCGTAGAACACCATCGAGCGCATCAGCTCCTGCAGGTCGCTCAGCGTCGCAATGGTTCCGCTGACCGCCGGTGCCGTCAGCGTCACGGTCGAGCCGGCCGGGATCAGCATGTCGCACTCGATCTTGAGCTGCTTGGTCGGATCGGTGCTGCCCTTGACCACCGGATTAGCATCGGAAAAGGCGGCAGCCTGGCCGATGGTGCCGGCCGAGGCCAGCGCATTGGCGGCGCTGGTGGCGGCGTTGACCGCACTGGTGTCGGCGCTGCTCGCACTGCCAGCGGCGTCCGCGGCCTTTTTCGTCGCGGTCTCGGCAGACGTGGCCGCGTTGATGGCGGCCTTGCTGGCGATGTCCTGTCTGCCGCTCAGGTCGGTCGCCAGCGCATTGATCTCCGTGGTGAAGTTGGGGATGCTGGTGGCGAAGTAGGTGTCGCAGTCGGCACGAAATGTCGGCGCGGTGCGGTCCAGTGGTGGAATGGCAGTGATCGTCATTGGGAAAGTCCTTCAATTTCAAGGTTGCAAAGGTGGTGGTGCGGATAGGCCACCACCATCGAAAAGTCTTTGTAGAAGCCGTAATTAATCATCGGTTCGAAACCGATCTGGTCGGTGCCGATGTAGATGCAGGGAATCGCGCGCAGTGCCGCCAGCGAGCGGAACAGCTTGTTGAATTCGGACGCCTCGGTCACCACCTGCAAGGTGCCGCGTTTGCTGAAGGCGCCTTCGACCACATCGAAGTTGCCGAACCGGTCTTTCTCCTTGCGGCTGTAGTCGATGATGCCGACGGTCGAGCCGCCCGTGGTGCGCCCGATCGCCAGCACTTGCCCCACTTGCAGCACGCCGACCGCCACGCCGGTGGTGCCCTTGAGCTGCACGCTCAGTTCGCCCGCCGAGTAATGCTGCGGCAAGTCGGTCAGCACGAAGTCGCTCAGCTGCTCGTAGTCCAGGAAGAACCAGTCGTAGACGCTGGTGATCAAGGTGCCGTCCAGATTGATGGTGCGGTTGTAGACCACCTTGCCGCCTGGCGCATCGCGCAGCGTGACGATCGCTTCGCGCCCGATCAGCTCCAGCATGCCCAGGCCAGAAATACCGCCCGGCCGCATCACCACCGTCAGGCTGGCGCCGGCCTTGGTGGTGGTGCCGATCTTGCGGTCGAACATCGCCCACTTGTTGGTCGGTCCGGCCGGCAGCCAGTTGACGCTATCGTTCTCCGGCAAGGTAGCGCTGGCGCCGGCGGCGACGCGTTCATATTTCATGTGGGTGGTGGTGCGGATCACCACGGCGCCGGCGCCGTAGCTGGTGGCCGGATTCCACACCGTCTCGCCCACATCCGGTTCGGCCACGCTGCTGCTGGTGAGCATCGCGCCGCTGATGGTGGTCGGTTTAATGACCTTCATTCCGCTCATGCGGTCTCCTTTGTTTTCAGTACGTCATCGACAATCAATCGGCTCAGCATCGACACCAGCTTGGCGGTATGAGTGGCCGTGGCGCGCGTTTCGGCGCGCAGCGCCTCCACCTCGGCCTGCAGCCTCTGGGCATCCGGATTGGCACCCGCGCCGCCTTGCAAGCCCCAGTTTTGCGGCACTTGCATCGGCGGCTGATACGCGCCCGCCTTCGGCATGCCGCCCTGCGCGTTCGGCGCGGCGGCGGGGCCTGCCTGCGGCGCATTCAAGCCCATCGTGGCGCCGAGCAGCGCGCCGGTGACGGCCAGGCTGGCCGCCGTCTGTGCGCGCACCCGCTGCAGTTCGAGCAGCGAGGTCGCGTTCGCTTCGGTCAGCTCGATCAGTTTCTGCGACAGGCTCGGCAGCATCTTGCTCGCGTCCATGTCGCCCGAGCGCGCCTGCGCGGTGGCGACGGTGAAGGCCGACTGGGCGCGCGCCACCGAGTTCACCGAGGCGTCATCGATCGAGCCGCGCAGCCGCTTGACCTCGTCCAAGATGGCGTCGGTGACCGACTTCCAGGCATCGCGCAACTGTTCCGCTGCGCGCTGGGCTTCTTCGGCCAGGCGTTTCTGGTCCGCCAGGCGCACCTCCTCGGCCTGGCGCGTGGCCTGCGCCTGCTGCTCCGCCAGCTTCATGGCGGCCAGCTTGTCGTACAGGTCGATGGTCTCCTGCTTCATGCCTTTGGTGTCCTCGGCGCGCAATTGGTCCGGCGTCATGCGTGCCCTGAGCATGCTGTCGATCTGGTCCTGGATGACCTTGTTGGCCGATTTCAGGGCATCGGCCGCGGCCGACGATTGCTTGAGCACTGCCAGGGAGTCATACAGCTTCACCGTGGTCTGGTCCATCCCAGCGATTTCACGGTCGCGCACCTGCACGAGCGTCATGCTCGCTTTCTCGTAGGTGTCGATCTGGTCCTGAATGCTCTTGTTGGCCGATTTCAGCGCATCGGCCGCGGTCGCCGACTGCTTGAGCGCTGCCAGGGAGTCGTACAGCTCCACCGTGCTCTTGTCCATCCCGGCGATTTCACGCTCACGCACCTGCGTGGGCGTCATGCTTGCTCGTTCGTAGGTGTCGATCTGATCCTGAATGCCCTGGCTGATCTTGGCGAGCTTCTCGGCGTCGGCAAACATCTTCTTGTTCGCCGCATCGGCGATGCGCCCGTTCTGCACCTGGTCGAACAGATCCCTGTTGCTCGGATCGATCAGCTCAGCGTCTTTGGCACGCTGTTTTATACGCTGCTTGTCGCTATACGCGGCAGGCGTCATCGTCAGTTCATCGATCTGATCATTCAACCCATCGCGCTCGGCCTTGATGTCGTCCGGCGTGCGCAGCTTGTCGGCGATTTTCTGGGCCGCCGGATGCAGTTGGGCGAACGCTTCCTGGATGTTCATCAGGCCGGCGTAAGCCTTGGCACCGGCCTCGGTGGTCAGGTCCAGGCCCCCCACCAGTTCTCCCGTCGCATCGCGCGTGCCGAGGATCGCTTCCTTGAACTGGTCGCGGGTCTTGATCTGGGACATGCCAAGGCTATCGAGCGCCGCCTCGACCGTCTTGGCGACCGGCGCCAGGCGTTCCGATTCGGTCAGGTAATTCTGGCCGAAGAAGGCGATATCCTTGCCGAATGATTCCATGCCGCCACTGAGGTCGAGCAAGCGCTGGCGCGCTTCCAGCGAACCCATGCCGACCGCCCCAAAGGCGTCCCCCACCGAGGCCAGAGCGGCATCGATGGCGACGAATTCAGTCGCGATGCGCTGCAGCGTCGCCGCCGCCGTTTCGCCATCCCTGCCCAGGCCTGCAATCGTGGGCAGCAGCAAGGTGGCCAGCTCGTTGCCGATGTCGCCGAACAGGGACACGATCAATTCCTTGTTCTTGGCCTCGTCGCTGGTGAGGGCGAGCTTGATCGACTTGGTGTAGCTGTCGATCTGCGTCGCCTCAATGCCCAACTGCGCGCCAAAGCCTTTCACGGCCGCCATCAGGTTCTTGATCGTGCCGTCGAAGGTGCTTTCACTGGCGGCGTCGAGCGCCCCATCCTTCGTGTAGCGCTTGCTTTTGCGCAAGATGCCGCCTTTTTCGAGGATGTCCTGGTACGTCTTCCCATCGAACCCGGACGCGCCGAACGTGCCTTCGATGCCGAAGTCTTTCACCTCGGGGTTCTTGCGGCCGAAGAGGCGCGACACGGTGGAGGCGCCCGAAAGCATATTGGCCGTGGTGTTGTCAAACCCGAGTTTTTGCAGCCCCTTGTTCAGGTGCAGCATTGGCGCATTGAAAGGTGCCACCGGGCCCACCGAGCTGATCGACCCGTTCTGCGCATCCCAGCCCTTCGCATAGAGCGATTTCGACAACGCCATGCCCGCGGCAATCCAGCCCGCGATGGACATGGTGCCATTAGAGGCGCTTAAGCCGCCGCCCGTGGTGGGAGTTGGGGTGCCGCTAGTGACTGGCTCCGTAGCGCCAGGGATCACATGGTGGCCCACAGGCGGCGTGGAAACCGCAGGAGTCCCGCGCAACGTCGTGAAGAACGTTTTCCCCATGTTGACCAAGCCGCCCCCGCTGGACGCCGCTGCGGAAAACGCTTTGTAGATCGACTGTCCGGCGCTGGAAAAATCAAAGCCGCCCGTCCCACCTGAGCCGGGGCCACCGACCATATTGCCGACCATTTGCAGCACGATCGGCTTGATGAACATTTTGTAGATCTGGTCCGCGACAGTGGTCTTGAACGTGGAGACCAGCGACTTCGTAAACGACTTCCAGCCCTCTTTGCCGTTGATCAGCGTATCGGTGAATCCCTTGTGGAAGAGCTCTTCATATTGCTGAACAGTCTTCTTCCACTCCTCGATCATCGGCTTGGCCGACTGGTTTTTGTACCACTGGTCGAACTGCGTTTGCAGCTTTTTCTGCGCATCGGTGCCTTCACCGGCCAGCGCGATCCGCTCGCGCCAGGTGTCGGCCTCGATTTCCAGCAGGGCGGCGGCACGCTCGCGCTCATCGAGAATCGACTCGACCGCGAAGCGCTGGTTTTCGCCGGCCAAGGTGCTTGCATAGGCGAGCGCCTTGGTCTGCGCCAGCGTCGCTGTTTCGATCTCGTCGCGCAAGTCCTTTTCCCGACGCATCCGTTCGAGCATGTCGTCGGTGATCGGCTTGTCTTCCTTGCGCATGTCCGTCAGCTTTTTCTGCAGCTCGGCTTCCGAGCGCACCGCCACATTGGCCAGCTCGCGCGCATCGCTCGATTTGCCGTACATGCTGTATTCCAGCGCAAGCGATTTTGTCGAGGCCACCCGGGCCGCCGTGCTCTGCTCGATGTAGTCGCCCACATCCTTTTCCGCCGCACGCAACTTGAGCAGCTTTTCCTTCGCGCCAAGCTCGGCCAGTTGCGCCTTGACCAATTCCATCTGCTTATCGGTCAACACGACCGTGCCAACAGCACGATCCTGTCGCAGTTTGAGCAGCAGCTTCTCGCTTTCGGTCGCGTTCTCGCTGGTTTTCAGCTCCAGTTCGCTTGCCGCGATCCTGTCGCGGATGGATGCCGTTATCTTGCTGTAATCGCTCGCCTCTGTCGACTTGCCGGTCTTGACAACCGGTGCCGGCACTTGCGGCTTTGGCTCGGATCCGCCGGAGGTGGGCTCGACAATTTTTCCCTTGAGCCGCTCGAATTGCATCATCTCGTCGATCCGCGCCTGGGTCGATGTCTTGCGCGCCTCGTACGCCTCGGTCTCCGCTGCAGCGGACTTGAGCGCGCTGGCGGCATTGGCGTGGTGCTCGGCGCCCGTTGCGCGCAAGGAATTTGCATACTCGCGCACTTCGCCCGCGATGCGCTTCGCTCCCATCTTGCCCAGCCCGTTAGCGATCCAGTCGCCAAAACTGGCAAAGGATACCGACATGTTGCCGAGGGAATATGACCAGGCAGTTTCCAGGTAAAGAAAAGCCTTCTTGCTGTTGGAAGAAATATAGTCGAATCCGACCAGAACATCCCCCACGAAAGCCAGGGCGGCAATGCGCACGATCTCGAATTCCTCGCGCAGCCAGGTACCGATCTGCCATGCGCCGAATGCGGTGAGAACCTCGACTGCGGCGACCTGGAGTTTGTCCAGCCAAGCGCTGGCCGATTCGGTCGACTCCGCGACATCGCCCAGGTTCTTGTCCAGCGTCGACCACAAGCCGCCGTTGGTGCTGATTGCGGCCGAGGAGTCAGTAAATAGACCCGTCAGTGCGGACAAGCCCTTGCCCGCCATGCCGCACAGCGCGGGCGCGGCGCCAAACGCGGTGGCAAAGCCAGCCGCGATCTTGGTCGCTGCGACCAGCGCGGATACCAGGATCTCGACGCCAACGGCAAACAGCCGGGCACCCGCGCCTGCGACTTTCAGAAACGTCTTGAATTCCTCGCTGGAGGCCAGCTCATTCACCTTCTCCAACAGCCTGTTCAGCGACGGCAGCAGATTCTCGGCCACCGACGTGCCCAGTTCGCCGAGGTGTACCTGCAGCTTGCCCATGTTCTGGTTGAACGCCGTCGCCGCGGCGGCGGACGCTTCGCTCGTTCCGGAAAACTTGCCGATATGCTCGACCACATCGTTCAGATAAGGCTTGAGCTTGGCGCCGGATATGCCCAGCAAGTCTTGCTGGAGCACCGTCTTGGCGACGCTCTCGGAATAGCCCTGCAGCTTGGTGGTCGCCTCGATCAGCACCTCGGCCGGGTCGCGCAGTTCACCCGACGCCTCCGTGGCCGACACACCCAATCGCTTGAGCGCATCCTTGACCTTGTCCGCGCCCTCGCCCACCCCGCCCATATTGCCCGCCAGGCGAGACAGCACGCGGTCGACTTCGCCGAATTCCTGGCCCGTCATTTGCGCTACCTTCTGCATGCGCGAGAGCGTCTCGACCGACGCGCCGGTGCGCTGCGCCATGTCGTCCAGGTCGGCCAGGCCGGTGATCGCGGCATTGATGCCCTCGACCATCGCCTCGAACGAGACCTTCTCAAGCAGGCTGACACCCAAGCCGATCAGCGATGCCTTGGCCTTGCCGAGCACGCCATCGAGAAAGGACGTGGCTTGCGCGGCGCCGTTCAACTGCACCAGCAGCGGCGCGGCCGCCGCGCTGACCGCCAGCAGGGCTTCGGCGCACAGTTCGCTGGCGCTGGTAACCTCGCCAAGCTTGCCGGCGAAGTCCGCCATCGACGCGCTCTGTTTTTCCACCGCGTCGGAAACGGTCCCGGCGCCCGCCGAGAACGCGGCCGCGGCGGCCTGGGCATCCTCGCCCAGCTTGCCCATGCCGTCGCCATCGCCAAGGTTCTCGAGGTTGCGGCCGGTCCTGGCCAGCGCCTCGTCGATCCTCTTCAGACCCGCTTCCACCTGGCTCGTGTCGAGCTTGATGGTGGTATTGTTCGTGATGTCCGGCATGGGAAGTCCAAATAAAAATGCCGCCCGAAGGCGGCTAGGTTTTTGCGAAAATACAGTTCAGTGCGGCCACTTCCATGATCTGGATGTCGCACTCGAGCTGGTCGTACTCGTCCGGGCTCAAGCCCATCCGGTCCATCTTGCGGAACAGCACACCGTAGTCCAGGCCGGTCGGCCCGGCCATCCCGATGCGCCACTGCGTGCGCATGAACTGAAACAGCGAGAACGCTGCCAGGTTGTCCGGCCAGGGCGTGACCGCTTCGCCTGCAAAGTCCTGCGCCGTCAGCCCGGCCGCCTCCAACTCGTCGGCGGTCGGGGCTGTGCGGTACAGGTGCTCTGCAAGCGCGATCAGTTTTTTGCGCGCGCGCCCGTCAGTTCGCCGAAGTAGGCGCCGATAACGGCCTGGGCCGCGCCCATGTAACGCTGCACCAGCTTGTCGAGCGAGACGGCGTCGAACGGATCGTCCAGGTCCCAGCCGCTGGCGATGTCGAGCAGCACGTCGGTATCCTTGGGACCGTCGCCCTTGGTGCCGTCGTCGGCATCGGCGCTTGCTTTCAGGCTTTCGGTGAAGGCCTTGAATTCGTCGCGCGTGCGGTGCTTGAAGGTAAACATGATGTCAGCTTCGCCGCCGCCGGGAATCGTGATCGTCACCGGCGCCTTGAAGGTCGGCGCGACGTTCAGGGAGAATTTTTGTTTGGCGTTTGTCTTGGTCATTTTTTGCTTTCAGAGAGAAAAAGACCCCCAGGGATCAAGCCGGGGGCGTAAAAGACCCGCCAGAGCGGGCCACAGACAACAAGGTGTTTAAGCGATGTAACGGACCGGACGGCCTTGCAGTGCCATGCCGGCCTTGACGGCCATCAGGCTGCCCTTGGTCAGCGATGGCGTCTCGTCGAAGGCGAACACGCCGTTGTAGAGAATGAAGCCGCCAGCCGGCAGGGTGGCGCGCAGCGCCGTCGGGTTACGCGCTTGCGACGCGTTCTTCAACGCCTGGTAGCCGGCCAGCGACGGATCGTCGGCGATTTCCAGGGCCAGCGATTGGGCCGACGTGGTGGTCGGAATCTGGCTGTCGAAGTCCTGCTCCAGGAAAGAGTAGGTCTGGTACTGCGGCTCGCCGCCCGAGCTGGTGCAACCCATGATCTGGGTGATCTGGGTCCAGCTATTGATCTTGCGGATCGTGCCCACGCCCGAACCGATCGGGAACAGCGAGGTGGACGTGGTGTCCAGTCCTTCGGCCACGATGGTGGTCGGGGTCGGCGCCTTGACGCGGAACACGCGGCCATTCGCGCGGCTCCAGCCGGAGCTGAACTCGACGTAGTCGCCGGCGACCAGGGCATTGGCCACCGTCAGGACGGCTTCGGCGCCGTTGCTTGCCGCGGTAACGGCGATGGGTGCGGCATACGCAGTTGCCAGAGCGAGAACGATGCCATTAGGGAGAGATACGGCCAAGATAGTGCCTTTCCGGTCGATGTCGACCGATATAGTTGACCCGTGAGGGCATGAAAAAACCGCCTCGTGGGCGGTCGGTTGTGACCCTTGCGGGCAAAGTGCTGGCGCCCTGCGGCGCCGTGTCAGACGAATATCTCGAATTCCTGCAGCATGACGGGTATCTGGGTCGCGCTGTCGATGATGGCGCTGCGGCCGGTGAGCACCGTCGTTTGCAGGGCCGTGGCGGCGCGCAGGGCGTCTTCCACCTTCTTGCCCACGTCAGCGGCGTCCGCGCGCCCGCTGCCCCATACGGAGACCTCCACGCGCACGATCTCCTTGGCAGGGATGGTCCCGTCCAGGAACGTGATGGGCGTGCCGCCAGCGGCGCGCAAAGTGATGAACGGCCGCACCGCGCCGGAGGGGGCGACGTCCAAATAGACGCGTCCCGCGGTCAGGGGCCAGAGCACCGCCGATACCATCGCTTCCATGCCCATGATTTACCTGTCGATCCGTGTTGTGGTTCAAAAACGCGGCGCCGAAAAGCGCGCGCGCAAACGAAAAAGCCCGCTGTCCTTGCGGAGCGGGCCTTGTGCGTCAGGGTGATTTTACTGCCGTCGCTTCTGACGCAGAAATCACATCTAACACCACCATACTAATGGAAGAAGCGGCGCGTGGCAATGTGATTTCTCATTTTTGGCGTGAGGATTTGTTCGGCGCGCGCCAGTGCATCAGGCAGCGACAAATCGGGAAAACGCCACACCGTGGCCACCCCGCGCGCCTTGCGCACAGCCCACCATTCCACGCGCGGCAGGTCGTTGATCATGACCTCGACCGCTTCGCCGGCGCGCATGAAATCCTTGGTGTCCTGCGGATGGCCCCAGCCTTGCGAAACCTGGTTGTCCTTGAGCGCGATCCAGCGCGTCCAGACCGACATGGCATGCTCGAACGGCGACGCCGGCTGTTGTGCCACGGGGGCCGTGTGCTTGGATTGAACGATCATGCTGCACTCCTCATATATATGTGTGGGCGGGCCCGCCGCCGCGCCATGCGGGGCGTGCGGGCCTGGTAGGTGGTTTGCCGGCGGCTGTGACGTGCATGCAGCCGCTTAATCGAAACCGCGCAGGTGTGGAGCGGCGCCGGCGTCGCTCTGGTATGGCGCCTGCCATGCGTGCTGCAGATCCTCGAACCTGGTCTGGCTGCCGATGTAATGCAGCCCGACCGTGCCGGTGGCGCCCTGGCGCTGCTTGCCGGCGATGACCTCGCACACGCCGCGCTCGCGCGTGAGCGGGTTGTACATCTCGTCGCGGTACAGGAACAGGACGTTGGCCGCATCCTGCTCGATCGATCCCGACATCGCCAGGTCGGCCATGATGGGACGCCGGTTCTGGCGCTTCTCGCAGTCGCGGTTCAGCTGCGCCAGCAGCAGCACGGCGCAATCGAGTTCCTTCGACAGCGCCACCGCGCCGCGCGTGTGTTCGCCGATGTCGTAGGCCTTGTTCTCGTTGCTGCCGCCGCTGATGAAACTGAGCTGGTCGATCACCAGCAGATCGAGGCCGTGGCGGCGCTTGACGGCGCGCGCCTTGGCGCGGATCTCCAGCATCGACAGGCTGCTCGCATCGTCCACGTACAGGTTCAGTTCTCCGTTCGCCGCGCACGCCGCCGCTACCTTGCCCCAGGTGGCGGCGTCGCCCGCGTGCGGATTGCGCAGCCACGCCACCGGGATGCCGCCCAGCGCCGCGATATTGCGGTCGCTGATCTGGGTGCGGTTCATTTCCATCGACAGGAACAGGGCCGCTCCCTCGCGCGCCACGTTGCGCGCCATGGCCAGGCCCATGGCCGTCTTGCCCATGCCGGGGCGCGCCGCCAGCACCGACAGGGTGCCGCGTTCCAGGCCGCCGTCGAGCTGGCGGTCAAGGTCGCGAAAGCCGGTCGGTACCGCGCGCACCAGGCCATCCATGCGCCGGGTCAGCAGTTCGACATAGCCGCCCAGCAGCTCGGCGCTGTGCAGCGGCGCGCCCTCTTCCTTGTTCAGAGCCAGCGCATCGAGCTTGTGCGCCATGCGGTCGAGCACCACGCGCGCCGGTTCGAGCGCGCCGTTGGCCTCCGTCTGCGCTTCCATCCCGAAGGCGTCGAGCGCGCGCAGCATGGCGCGGTCGCGCACGATCGCGGCGTGCATGGCGACGTTGGCCGCGCTGGCGGCAGAGGCCTGCAGCGCAAACAGATAAGGCAGGCAATCGGCCACGCGCTCCTTGAGCGTATCGGCCAGGGTGATGGCGTCGGCGCGTTTGTTGTCCATCACCTGGCGCACCATTTCGGCGTAGATCAGGCGATGGTCGGCGCGGTAAAAATCGTGTTCGAGCAGGGTCGCAATCTTGTCGAGCGCCGCGTTGTCGACCAGGATGGCGCCCAGCACGGCCTGTTCGGCAGTGATGCTGAAAAGGGGCCGGCTCAAGCGCCCGCCTCGTGCTGGCGCCGGGCCTGCAAGCCGCTGGTGGTCAGGGCGTAAGCGCCGTCGGGCTGGATGTACCACAGGCGGAACCAGTTGCCCCTGACCGATTTGGCGAACACGGTGGGCCACGATTTGTACTGCTTCGCGCCGTCCAGGCTATAGCGCTCCTTGAATTCGAGCCACTGCAGGCGCAGGAAGTCGGTCGGCACGCCCACCTTGGCCGCGTAGTCGAACACCGCGTCGTCGGCGCGGATCGGCTTGTCGTCGGCCAGCTTGCATTGCTCAAGGTAGGCCGCGAGCGAGACGGCACCCGACGCGCGCCGTTTGGCCGGCGTTGCAACAAGCGGACTTGAAGAAACCGCCGGGGTTGGGGGAAGGCTGTTTACATCTTCTCTTCTCTTCTCTTCTTTAGCTAACGCGGCACTAACGGCGGCGGCGTTAGCGTCGCCGCCATCATCGGCCAGTGCCGTCGCGACGGCGCCGCCGGCCTGTGTTCTGGCGCGTACGCCGGCGGCATGACTGGCCACGCGGCGCGCGGTGGTGGCGCGGTTCTTGGCCGAGGAACCGTTATGTTCGTCGAAGCGCAGCAGGGTGATGCCGCCTTCGGTATCATCGATCCAGCACACTGCCAGCAGCGCCGCGCCAAAGCCGTCGATGCCGGTCTTGCGGTCGATGCCAGCCATGCTCAGACCCGGCATGTGACCGCTGCGGGTATGCTCGTCGGCCGTGGCCCACAGCCAGTACAGCGCGCCGACCACCGTCGCTTCGGCCTTGCCGGTCAGGTCGCACAGCCTGGACACGCGCGGATCGCTCCACAGATTGGTGCGCATCTTGATCCATTCTCCTGCCATTGATTACCTCCGTTGCGGATGACCGCGTTTCAGAACCGCTATCAGATAGCGCTATGGTTGGTATGCTGTCCCGCCGGACCGAACAGGGCGGCGACCAGCGGATCGCGGAAAGGATGGCCCTTCCATTCGGCCGCCAGGACGTGCAGGAGCGGGTGCGGGTCGTGTTCGGCGGCGGCCTGCCCATTGGCGGCGGCCTTGTACACCATGCGCGCGCGCCGGGTGCGCGGATCACGCGCGATAGCACCTTCGCGAAACAGCAGGAGGCATTGCTGGCGCACCAGTTCGGCGTCCACGCCCAGCCGCTGCGCCAGCGGAATCACTTGCGTGGGGCCGTCCGCCAGGGCGCTGACGATGCTGGCGCGCAGTGCATCGATCCAGAGGGCTCTCATGCTGTCCTCCAGTAGCTGTCGATGGCGTCGGCCAGGGCGTCGCCATCGAGGCGGTGGCGCAGCTGCATCAGCTCGGCGGTGACGCCGCGCAGGGCGAAGGTGGCATTGCGGCTGTCGCGCCAGGCACATGCCATGGCGAGCACCTGGCGTGCCTCGTGATTGAGTTCCGGTAGAACAGTCATGTGTTTTCCTTGATGAAGTGAGCGCCACTGGCGCGGACGTGGGGGTACAGCCGCCATCGCTGCTGGCGATGGCGCTGGGCTTGGGGTGAAACCGGGTAAAACGGAACAGCCGGATCAGGCCCGGCGGGCGTCTCCGTGCGCGCGGCCGTGCGACGACGCATACACATCGTTGTGGCTGATCGTGCAGCCCACGGACGCCGCGTAGCGGATCAGCCGGGCCGCCACGTCGGGCGGCATGGATTGCCCGCGCTCGTAGTTGGAAACATTGCCCTGAGAAACATTGATCCCCTTCGCCATCACGGCTTGGGTAACGCCGAGCCGGGCCCGGATGTGTGCGATTGAGTTCATAGGCACTATATTAGTCCTACTAATGATGTTTGTCAACAGTCGGACTAATTGATGTTTATTAGTTTTCCTTATATTGTGCGAGCTATGCCAGCCCTCCCCCTAAACCAACACGAGCTCGCGGAAGCAGCGCAGCTCAAGCAACTCTTCATTGAGTGGCAACACGCGCGCCGCAGCCAAGGGCTGCCGGCGTCCCAGGAAGCAGCCGCCAACCAGCTGGAGTTCGGCCAGAGCGCCTTGAACCAATATCTCAACGGGAAGATCCCCTTGAATATCGACGTCGCCATCAAGTTCTCCAAACTGCTGGGCGTGCCGATCTCGGCGTTCAGCTCGACGCTGGCGTCCCATGCCGATGACTTTGCCGCCGCCAAGGATGCGATAGCCATGGCGCAGGCGCGCGAGCATGATTTCGGCATCGTCGGCAAGCGCGTCACGGTCGATGCGCAGCAGGCCGAGCACATCCCCATCAAGAAGGTCAGCCTGACGCTGCGCGCCGGCGTGATGGGCTTCGAGGCGTCGCAGGAGGATCCGTCCGACAGCACGATCGACCTGCCGCGCCGCTTCATCGAGGAAAACGACCTGGTGCCGCAATGCTTGCTGGCCATCAGCGTCAAGGGTGACAGCATGTGGCCGCTGATGATCGAAGGCGATGTGGTGGTCATCAATATTGCCGATACCAAGCCCATCAACAACGAGTTTTACGCCGTCAATTTCGAGGGCGAAGCCGTGGTCAAGCGCCTCGTGCGCGACGGCCGCGAGTGGTATCTGGCATCCATGAATCCGGATCCGGCCTACCACCGGCGTGCTTGCCGCGGCGGCGACTGCATCATCGTCGGACGCGTGGTGCGGCAGGAAGCGCGCACGCTGATGGGCCGCGTCTGAGGCCAACAAGCAAGCCTGCCCCGAGCGCCCTGCCTGTTTCCGCAACCCCAACCCGCCGTGTGCGGGGTTTCTGTTTTATGCTCAAACAAACAACACTTTGGCGAAATATATCAGTTGGACTATTGACAATATTCATTAGTAAGACTAATATATCACCTGTCTCAACGATATGGGGAGCGCGCTGAATGACGGTAATGCAAACAATGTGGCATGGTATGAAATTGACGATGTTTGTCGGCGAAGGCTTCGATGAAGAGCTGACGCAACTGGCGGCGACGCGGGTCGATTGCCTGATGGCCGGCAACCAGGTGGTGAAAGTGACCTGTCCCCAGGGCGCCGACTTCATCGGCCATGATGGCACCCGTTTGCACCGGCCCGGAGGGTGGAATGCGACCGAGCTGTGCGACCTGGCGCGGCTGGCGGCGCACATCCGCGACGCGATGGACGAACACCTGTCCGCGCGCGCCGACCGCCTCGCGCATGACCGTGCCATGGCGATGTTTGCATGATTCAACCCTGCGAGCGGGGAAACATGGCCCTGCGCAGTCTGATCCGGCACGCCGATGCCCTGACGGGTCCGGATGTATGGGATAGCGGCTACTTTCGCGGGCAGATCAGCACCATCGAAGGCTATTTGCAACCCGACCCTGAACTGCTGCGGCGCGCCAAGGCCAGTATCGACCTGCTGGCGGCGCGTGCTGCGCGTACCTTTCCGTCCATGCAACAGCGCTGAGACCTCCTGTCGCTACTATTTTTCTCCATGGACAGCCTTTAGCCGGGCTGGCGACACCCGCCGGCGGCGCTTGCGCCACCTCAAACGCGCGCGCTTGACGCACCCATGGGCGACGCTATGATGGACCAATGAACGGCCTATCACGCGAAGAGATCGAAGCACGTCTGGCAGCCCAAAAAGGCTGGACGGAAGCGCGCGTCTCGGCAATCGACATGGATGTAAAAACGCTGATCATGTGCATGGACGAGCGCGATGCCCGGATGGCCGAACGCGACCAACGGGAAGCGGAGCGGCGGGCCGAACGCGACCGCCTGGAAGCCGAATGGCGAGCTGAACAACGAGCCGAGCGCGCGCGCCTCGAGGCTGAGCGCCGCCAACAGCAAATTGAGCGCGACCGCCTTGAGGCGGAGCGGCGCGCGGAATTTGAAAAACGGCTGGACGTGCGTTTCGCCCATATCGAGCAAACCGGAACCAAGATCAAAGCCGACATGAAAGACCTCAAGAAGACAGTCATCATCACCGCCATCACCGCGACGATGGCGACGGTCTTCGGAGTCGCCGCCTTCAACGCGACCTTACTGTCGGGCATGATCACCAGTTTTGAATCGGGGAAAAGTGCCACCCGCGCCCAAGGCGGGAAAACGTTCTTCCGGATTCCCTTCGGCAGTGCGATCAAGCTCGCGCCGACACTTCACGCCCTCGTGCCCCGGTGAGGCATCGCAGCGAATTACCCGCCGCGGCAAAAGAACGAGAAAAAACCCGCTACGCCGGTAAGGCGTGCGGGTTCTGACTTGCTGCTATGTACTTGGTGCCGATTGCCGGAATCGAACTGGCGACCTTCACATTACGAATGTGCTGCTCTACCAACTGAGCTAAATCGGCGAAGACGCGTATTCTAGCAAAGAACGCTGCAAAATTGCTAGTGCGAATGCGCGTTCTTTTACTTTTTTGTGAAAAAGACCATTTTTACTCGGCGTGATAGCTGCTCACGCGCTCGACTTCGCTCTTCGATCCCAGGAACACCGGCACCCGCTGATGCAGCTTGTGCGGGGCGATATCGAGGATACGCGTGCGCCCGTCGGTCGCGGCGCCGCCGGCCTGCTCGACGATCATCGCCATCGGGTTGGCTTCGTACATCAGGCGCAGCTTGCCCGGCATCGAGGTGTCGCGCGTATCGGCCGGATACATGAAGATGCCGCCACGGTTCAGGATGCGGTGCACGTCGGCCACCATCGACGCAATCCAGCGCATATTGAAGTCCTTGCCGCGCACGCCAGTCGAGCCGGCCAGCAGCTCGTCGACATAGCGCTGCACCGGCGCATGCCAGTGGCGCGCGTTGGACATATTGATCGCGAATTCCTTGGTCGTCTCGGGAATCATCATGTGGCGCTGGGTCAGCACCCACGAGCCCATTTCGCGGTCCAGGGTGAAGCAGTTCACGCCATTGCCGGTGGTGAGCACCAGCATGGTTTGCGGGCCATACACGGCGTAGCCGGCGGCAACCTGCATGCTACCGGCCTGCATGAAGTCCGCTTCGGTCGGCGTGCCCATGCCTTCGGGCGCCTTGAGCACCGAGAAGATGGTGCCGATCGAGACGTTCACGTCGATGTTCGACGAGCCGTCGAGCGGGTCGAACAGGAGCATGTATTCGCCCATGGGATAGCGGTTCGGGATCGGATGGATCGATTCCATCTCTTCCGACGCCATGGCCGCCAGGTGGCCGCCCCATTCGTTCGCCTCGAGCAGGATCTCGTTGGAGATCACGTCGAGCTTTTTCTGCACTTCGCCCTGGATATTCTCGGTGTCGGCGCTGCCGAGGATATCGCCGAGCGCTCCCTTGCCGACCGAATGGCTGATGGTCTTGCAGGCGCGCGCGACCACTTCGATCAGCAGGCGCAGTTCGGCCGGGATGGAGTTATGCAGCCGTTGTTCTTCGACCAGGTGTTGCGTGAGACTGACGCGTTTCATTCACTTCCCTTTGGTTTGTTGACGTTCTTTGCTGACGACAGCATCAGTTGGCAAGCGCCTTGCTCACCACTTCGCGCACGTCGTTCGATAATTTTTTCACGCCCGCGACCTTTTGCAAGGCCTTCTTCATCGGCGCCTGCAAGGCCGGCGCATACCTGCGCCAGCGGTCCATCGAGCGCGCCAGGCGGCTGGCCACCTGCGGATTCAAGGCGTCGAGCGCGATCACCTGCTCGGCCCAGAACGCGTAGCCGCTGCCGTCCGCCGCGTGGAACTGCGATGGATTGCCGACGCAGAAAGTGAATACCAGGCTGCGCGCCCGGTTCGGGTTCTTGAGGTTGAAGGCCGCGTGGCGCATCAACGCGCGCACCGCGGCCACGTCGGTCGCCGGGGCGCAAGCCTGCATCGCGAACCACTTGTCGATCACCAGCGCCTCGTTGTCGAAGTCGGCGTAGAAAGCCTGCAGCGCCGCCTGCGCGGAAGCGGCGCCCGCATGGATCAGGGCTCCCAGCGCGGCGACCCGGTCGGTCATATTGCCGGCGTGGTCGAACTGCGCCTGCGCCAGCGCGATACTGTCTTCGCTGGAGGTGGACGCAAGATAAGCCAGGGCCAGGTTTTTCAGGCCGCGCCGCCCCGCCGACAGCGCATCGGGGCTGTACGCGCCCGGCGTCTGGTTGGCGTCGTACTGGGCGCGCAGGTCAGCGCGCAGCGCGCCGCCGATGGTGCGCCGAACGAACTGGCGCGCCTGGTGGATCGCTTGCGGATTGACCACGTCCATTTGATCGGCAATCATGCTCTCCGACGGCAGCAGCAAGGCTTGTTCGCGGAAGGCGGCATCGAGCGATTCGTCGGCCAGGATCTTGCGCAGCGCCTCGATGAAGGTGGTGTCCAGTTCAAGCGTATCGCCCTTGGCCACGGCCGCCGTCAGCTTGAGCAGGCGCGCCATCGCCAGGCGCTGGCCGGCTTCCCAGCGGTTGACCGGGTCGCTGTCATGGCTGAACAGGTGCAGCAGTTCGGTATCGGTGTAATCGTATTCAAGGACCACGGGCGCGGAAAAGTCGCGCAGGATCGATGGCGTCGGCGCTTCCTTCACGCCGGAAAAGCGGAAGGTGCGGCTTGCTTCGGTCAGTTCCAGCACCGCGGTGACGGCATCGAGTCCATCGACGTTCAGGTGCAGGTCGCGCCCGTCGGCGCCCAGCAGGCCCACGGCCACCGGAATATGAAACGGCAGCTTGTTTTCCTGCCCCGGCGTGGCCGGACAGCGTTGGGTCAAGGTCAGCTCGTAGGTCTGCGCATCGGCATCGTAGCGGCCTTCGGCGCGCACCACCGGCGTACCGGCCTGGCTGTACCAGCGCTCGAACTGGGTCAGGTCGCGCCCGCCGGCGTCGGCCATCGCAGCGCGGAAATCGTCGCAGGTCACGGCCTGGCCGTCGTGCCGCTCGAAATACAGGTCCATGCCCTTGCGGAAAAGCTCGCGCCCGAGCAGGGTCTGGTACATGCGCACCACTTCCGCGCCTTTTTCGTACACGGTGACGGTGTAGAAGTTATTGATCTCCACAAACGAGTCGGGGCGCACCGGATGCGCCATCGGCCCCGCGTCTTCCGGGAACTGGGCCTGGCGCAATGTGCGCACCTGGTCGATGCGGGTGACGGCGCGCCCGCTGTCGGTGCCGATCATATCGGCCGAAAATTCCTGGTCGCGAAACACCGTCAGGCCTTCTTTCAGCGACAGCTGGAACCAGTCGCGGCACGTGATGCGGTTGCCGGTCCAGTTGTGGAAATACTCGTGTCCGACCACCGCCTCGATGCCGGCGTAGTCGATGTCGGTGGCCACGCGCGGATTGGCCAGCACGAACTTGGTATTGAAGATGTTCAGGCCCTTGTTTTCCATCGCGCCCATGTTGAAGTCGCCCACCGCCACGATCATGAAGCGGTCCAGGTCGAGTTCGAGCCCGAAGCGCTCTTCGTCCCAGCGGATGCTGTTCTTGAGCGACTGCATGGCGTAATCGGTCTTGTCGAGATTGCCCTCTTCCACCCACACCTGCAACAGTGCCGAGCGGCCATCGGCCAGCTTGAAGGTTTCTTCCTGGCACACCAGGCGCGCCGCCACCAGGGCGAACAGGTAGGACGGCTTCTTGAACGGGTCTTCCCACTTGGCAAAATGGCGGCCATCGCCCAGCTCGCCCTCTTCGATCAGGTTGCCGTTCGACAGCAGCACCGGATAGGTCGCCTTGTCGGCGCGCAGCATCACCGTGTATTTCGCCATCACGTCGGGACGGTCGGGGAAATAGCTGATGTTGCGGAAACCTTCCGCCTCGCACTGCGTGAAAAAGTTGCCGTTGGACACGTACAACCCGTTCAAGGTCGTGTTCTTGACGGGCGCGGTCAGGGTTTCGATTTCCAAAGTGACCTCATCGGGCGCATTCGGAATGACCAGCAACTTGTCGTCCAGGCGGTAATCGCGCTTGGACAGGGTCTTGCCGTTCATGCGCAGCGCCACCAGGACGATATTCTCTCCATGCAACTCAATCGCGCGCACCTTGCTCTCGGGATTGCGCGTCATGGTCAGGCGGCTGGCGACGATGGTGCGCTGCGGGTCGAGATCAAAGCCAAGTTCGACCGTTTCCACCAGAAAGCCGGGCGGGGTGTAATCTTTGCGATAGATGGTTTGCGGAGTGTCTGTGCGCATGGGATCTCGGGAAGGACGGTGAGTCGGGTGCCTATTTTACCAATACCGCCACCGTGCGCCGTTCCTCATTGTCTGTATCGCAGTGTGAACAGGGTAACAACTTGTAAAAATTCTGCGAAAATAGACCGTGGGCCATAAAGTTAGCTTCGGTGAAATCCGTTTTGAGTATGGGAGTAGTGCGATGAGACGATTATTGATGGCTGCCGGCGCGGCATTGACCTTGCTGCTGGGAGGCTGCGCGACCACGATCCGCAGCAATGTGACCACCTTTCACCAGTGGCCGGCCGAGCTGCAGGATAAAACCTATGTGTTCGAAGCGCCGCCGGTGCAGGACGACACGCTCGAACTGCGCAGCTACCAGAACCTGGTGCGCGGCCAGCTGGCGCGCCTGGGTTTCCGCGACGCCGGCGAAAGCGGCAAGCCGACCCTGAAAATCTCGATGAAATTCACCACCACCGACGTGCCGGTGCGCGTGGTCGAACTGGTCGATCCCTTCTTCATCCCGAACCCGCGCTTCGCGTTCGGCGGCTACGGCTACGGTTACCGCGGCCGCCACTGGGGCGCGCGGCGCTACTGGGGCGGCTGGCACAGCCCCTTCTACGATCCGTTCTGGAGCGGCGCGCCGATGTACCGCGAGCGCATTGATCACCAATACCGGCGCGAGCTGCAGGTGGCGATCAAGTCCATCCCCGGCGGCAAGCGCCTGTTCGACGTCACCGTGCATAACATGAGCCGCGAAATGTCCACGCCGGCGCTGATGCCGGCGCTGGTGCAAAGCGCCTTTGCCGAATTCCCGGGCGTGAGCGGGGTCGCCAGGCGGGTCGAACTCAAACGCGAAGGCTGATTTTCCGGCTATTGACGAAAAACGCGCTCCCCGGAGCGCGTTTTTCGTTCAAGGATGACCGAGCCAGGCCTCCGAGCCGAAGGTGATCCCCACGATCAGCAGCACCGCCAGCACCAGAGCGATCAAGAGGCGCCCGAACTTGGGCGAACCGTCGTCGCCGGGCGCGCTCATGGCACTAGGATCGACGAACCGGTCGTCTTGCGCGCTTCCAGGTCGCTATGCGCCTGCGCCGCATCGGCCAGTTTATAGGTCTGGTTGATATCGATCTTCACATCGCCGCTGGCGACGACCGCGAACAGGTCGGCTGCCATCGCTTCCAGGTCGGCGCGCTTGGCGGCATAGCTGAACAGGGTCGGACGGGTGATGAACAGCGAGCCGCGCGCGGACAGCTCTGCCAGCGAAAAATCGGGCACCGGTCCGGACGCACTGCCGAAGCTGACCATCATCCCGAGCGGGCGCAGGCAGTCGAGCGACTTGGTGAAGGTATCCTTGCCGATCGAGTCGTACACCACCGAGACTTTTTCGCCGTTGGTGATCTCCATCACGCGCGCCACGAAATCCTCGGTGTTGTAGTTGATGACGTGGCTGCAGCCGGCGGCCTTGGCCAGCGCCGCCTTTTCGTCGGAACCGACGGTGCCGATCATGTTCACGCCCAGCGCGCGCGCCCACTGCGACGCGATCAGGCCCACGCCGCCGGCGGCCGCGTGAAACAGGATGGTGTCGCCGCGCTTGAGCGGCACGGTGCGGCGGAACAGGTACTGCACCGTCAGGCCTTGCAGCATCATGGCCGCGCCGGTCTCGAACGAGATCTCGCTGGGTAAGCGCAGCAGCAGCGCGGACGGCAGGTTGCGCACTTCCGAATAGGCGCCGTTCGGACGGCCGGCATAAGCCACGCGGTCGCCCACGGCCACCTCGGTCACGCCCTCGCCCACCGCCTCGACCACGCCAGCGCCTTCCATGCCCAGCCCCCCCGGCAGCGGCTGCGGATACAGGCCGGTGCGGAAGTAGACGTCGATAAAATTGATGCCGCAGGCGGCATGGCGCACGCGCGCTTCGCCCGGTCCGGGCTCGCCGACGTCGACGTCGACGTATTCCATCACTTCGGGGCCGCCGGTGCGGTTCATGCGGATTGCTTTTGCCATCATGCTGGACTCCTGGTTGATTCTGAGGTGGGTTGTGCGGCCGCGAGCCTGAGCTGCGAGAGCAGCAAATGGGCGGTCGACAGATTGGTGGCGCAGGCCACATTGTGCACATCGCAGGCGCGCACCAGCGCGTTGATGTCCGGCTCGTGCGGCTGCGGCGTCATGGGGTCGCGCAGGAACACCACCGCGTCGACCTGGCCTTCGACCAGGGCCGCGCCGATCTGCAGGTCGCCGCCGAACGGGCCGGATTGCTTGCGTTCGACCGCCAGCCCCAGCTCCTTGATCAGGCGCGCGCCGGTGGTGCCGGTCGCCATCAGCTGGCAGCCGCGCAGGAAATCGATGTACTCGGCGGCGAGCACGATCATGTCGTCCTTCTTCTTGTCGTGGGCGATCAGGGCGAGGCGGGGCTTGGTCGGTTGGCTCATTCGGTCTGCTTTCGTGGGGTCGGGTGTGGGGTGGCTATTTTTTCTTCGACAGCATGTAAATACCCGCCAGGACCATCGCGGTGCCGCCCACCTGCACGGCGGTCATCGGTTCGTTCAACACCAGCGCGCCAAGGAACAGGGTCGAGACGG
Source organism: Massilia frigida (assembly GCF_011682175.1). Taxonomy (GTDB): domain Bacteria; phylum Pseudomonadota; class Gammaproteobacteria; order Burkholderiales; family Burkholderiaceae_D; genus Telluria_A; species Telluria_A frigida. The sequence goes on along the minus strand of NZ_WHJG01000004.1, from coordinate 121,135 downwards.
GGCCGATCATGCCGGCCTGCGAGGCGGTGGAGGCGCCGATGCGCTGCACGGCGATCATGGTCATGAACACCGGCAGCACGGTGCAGAAGATCCCGTTGGCCAGCGAGTACCAGTACACCGCCGCCGGCTGGACCAGCATGGCCACCGGCCGCAGCACGAAGAACTGGCCGATGCACACCACGCTCGATACGCACATCGCATACGCGACCAGGCGCAGGGAGCCGATGCGGCGCACCATCTCGCCCGACATCAGGAGGTAGACCGCGTACGACAGGGCCGAGCCAAGCACCAGCAGCGCGCCGATGGCGGTGCTGCCGGCGCCGCCGTGCAAGTCGTGCACGAACACCAGCACGATGCCGCAGTAGGATACGAGCAGGGCCAGCCACTCGATGCGGCTGATGTGGCGCTTGAGGAAAACCGAGGTAATGAGCAGCACGAAGGTCGGCGTGAGGAACAGGATCAGGCGTTCCAGCCCGACCGAAATGAACTGCAGGCCGAGGAAGTCGAGAAAACTGGAGAGGTAGTAACCGATCACGCCCAGGAACACCAGGCGCCAGCGGTCGGTCGTCGACAGCGGCGCTTCGGTGCGCATCTTCCAGATCGCGACAGCGGCGAACACCGGCAGCGAAAACAGCATGCGAAACGCGATCACGGTGACGGCATCGACGTGGTAGCGGTACATCAGCTTGGCCAGGACCGCCTTGGCCGAAAACAGCACCGCGCCCGCGATGGCGAGGGTCAGGCCGGCCAGCAGGGCCGGGCGCGGGATCGATTGGGCGGCGGGGGCCGTTGCGCTTTTGTTCATGCAGCGATTGTAGAACGAATCGCGCAAACGGGCTGGAGGCCGGCGGATTTTGGCAAGGCCGCTATGGTAAAATGTCGGCCATTGATGCACACCGTCTAAGGAAATTTCGACATGGCTGGACACAGCAAATGGGCCAATATCAAGCACAAGAAGGCCGCTACCGACGCCAAGCGCGGCAAGATCTGGACCCGATTGATCAAGGAAATCACCGTTGGCGCGCGCATGGGCGGCCCCGACATCGCCACCAATCCGCGCCTGCGCCTGGCGGTGGACAAGGCGGCTGACGCCAATATGCCGAAAGAGAACGTCACGCGCGCCATCGCCCGCGGTTCGGGCGGACTCGAAGGCGTGAACTACGAAGAAGTGCGCTACGAAGGCTACGGCATCGGCGGCGCGGCCATCATCGTCGACTGCATGACCGACAACCGTGTGCGCACGGTGGCCGAAGTGCGCCACGCCTTCAATAAACACGGCGGCAACATGGGCACCGAAGGTTCGGTCGCGTTCATGTTCAAGCACTGCGGCCAGTTCCTGTTCGCGCCCGGCGTGGACGAAGACAAGTTGATGGAAGCGGCCCTCGAAGCCGGCGCCGAAGATGTGGTGGCCGACGAAGAAGGCGGCTTTGAAGTGCTGTGCGATCCTTTCGGTTTCGCGACCGTGAAAGAAGCGCTGGAAGCGGCCGGCTTCAAGGCCGAAGTGGCCGAGATCATCATGAAACCGTCGACCGAGACCGTGATCGGCGGCGAAGACGGCATCAAGATGCAAAAAATTCTCGACGCGCTCGAGAACCTCGACGATGTGCAGGAAGTCTATACCAACGTCCTGATCGAAGATTAAGCTCCTATGAAAATCCTGGTAGTCGGCTCTGGCGGCCGTGAACATGCACTGGCCTGGAAACTGGCCCAATCCGAACGTATTCAAATGGTGTACGTCGCCCCGGGCAATGGCGGCACGGCGCGCGACATCCGCCTCGTCAATGTCGAACTGACCGATCCGGAGCAGCTGGCCGAATTCGTCCAGCGCGAGGGCATCGCCCTGACCGTGGTCGGTCCCGAGACGCCGCTGGCGGCCGGCATCGTCAACCTGTTCCGCGGCCGCGGCCTGAAGGTTTTCGGCCCCACCAGGGAAGCGGCGCAGCTGGAAAGCTCGAAGGACTTCGCCAAGGCGTTCATGCAGCGCCACGGGATTCCGACGGCGACGTACCAGACGTTTTCCGACGTGGCTCAGGCGCACGCCTACATCGACGCCAACGGTGCGCCGATCGTCATCAAGGCCGACGGCCTGGCGGCCGGCAAAGGCGTGGTTGTCGCGATGACGCTGGAAGAAGCGCACCAGGCGGTCGACCATATGCTGGCCGATAATCGTTTCGGCGACGCCGGCGCGCGCATCGTGATCGAAGAGTTCTTGGCGGGCGAGGAAGCGAGCTTCATCGTCATGTGCGACGGGAAGAACATCCTGCCGCTGGCGACCAGCCAGGATCACAAGCGCCTCAAGGATGCCGATGAAGGTCCGAACACGGGCGGCATGGGCGCGTATTCGCCGGCGCCGATCGTCACGCCGGCCATGCATGCGCGCGTGATGCGCGAGATTATCAACCCGACCATCAACGGCATGGCCAAGGACGGCATTCCGTTCACCGGCTTTTTGTACGCGGGCTTGATGATCGACGACAAAGGCAATCCGAAGACGCTGGAATTCAACTGCCGCATGGGCGACCCGGAGACGCAGCCGATCATGGCGCGCCTCAAGAGCGACCTGGTGACGGTGATGGAGCATGCGGTCAACGGCACGCTCGACACGGTCGAACTGGAATGGGACCGCCGCACGGCGGTAGGCGTGGTGATGGCCGCCGCCGGCTATCCGGACGATCCGCGCAAGGGCGATGTGATCGACGGCATTCCGGCCGAGACGCCTGAATGCGTGACCTTCCATGCGGGTACGCAGCAGGCTGGCGGCAAGCTGGTGACCAGTGGTGGCCGCGTACTGTGCGTGGTCGGCCTGGGCGACAGCGTCAAGATGGCGCAGAAGCAGGCTTACGAGACGGTCGACAATATCCACTTCAACGGCGCGCAGTTCCGCCGTGATATCGGGTGGCGGGGGTTGAAGCACTAGTCCCCACGTCGTTCCCGCCGAGTGCCGCCTTGGCGCGGGAACGACGGCGCATTAGCTGCGCATATCATAAAATGCGCGGACGGTGTACAATTCGTCCTCAATTTTTATTCCCCGATCCCGCTCCCCGATGTCATCCCCTTCCCCTGCGGCCGTCAAGGCCTGGCTACTCGACCTGCAAGCGCGCATCGTGCAAGCGCTCGAAGACGCCGACGGCAAGCCCTTCCTGCGTGAAGAGTGGGAACGTCCCGAGGGCGGCGGCGGCATCTCGCGCCTGATCGAGGAAGGCAATGTGCTGGAACGCGGCGGCGTCAATTTCTCGCACGTGATGGGCGCCAACCTGCCGCCATCGGCCGCGGCCTCGCGTCCCGAACTGGCCGGCCGCGCCTGGGAAGCGATGGGCGTGTCGCTGGTGCTCCATCCGCGCAATCCGTACGCGCCCACGGTCCACATGAACGTGCGCTTCTTCACTGCTACCGCACCGGGCATCGATCCGGTATGGTGGTTCGGCGGCGGCATGGACCTGACGCCCTACTACGGCGACGAAGCCGATACGCGTCACTTCCACCAGAGCTGCCACGATGCGCTCGCGCCTTTCGGTAGCACGCTGCACGCGCGCTTCAAGCGCTGGTGCGACGATTACTTTTACCTGAAACACCGCAAGGAGCCGCGCGGCGTGGGCGGGATCTTCTTCGACGACTTCAATGAAGCCGGTTTCGACCTGTCCTACGCGATGACGCAAAGCGTGGGCGAATCCTTCGTCAAGGCTTACCTGCCGATCCTGATGGCCCGCAAGGACACGCCGTACGGCGAGCGCGAACGCGACTTCCAGGCCTACCGGCGCGGCCGCTACGTGGAATTCAACCTGGTGTGGGACCGCGGCACCCTGTTCGGCCTGCAGTCGGGCGGGCGCACCGAAGCGATCCTGATGTCGATGCCGCCCATCGTCAAGTGGCGCTACGACTGGCATCCGGAAGCCGGCAGCGCTGAAGCGGCGCTGTACAGCGACTTCCTGGTCCATCGCGACTGGCTTCTTACGTGACCTTGTGCGTCGCGCTGCTGGGAGGCAGTTTCGACCCGGTCCATAACGGTCATGTGGCGCTGGCCACCTTGTTTGCCACCCTGCTCGAACCGGACCAGTTGCGCATCCTGCCGGCCGGCAGTCCGTGGCAGAAGAGCCGCTTGCAAGCCAGCGACGCCGAGCGCGTCGCCATGCTGCGCCTGGCCTTTGGCGGCGCGGCGCGCCCGGTCGCGCTGGACCTGCAGGAAATCGAACGCGGCACGCCGACCTACACCATCGACACCTTGCGCAGCGTGCGTGCCGAACTGGGGCCGCAGGCATCGATCGTCTTCCTGATGGGATCCGACCAGTTGCAGCAGCTCGACAGCTGGCGCGAATGGCGCGCGCTGTTCGAGCTGGCCCATATCGGCGTGGCTGCGCGCCCTGGATTTTCGATGGCCGATGCGGCATTGCCGGCGGCCGTCGCCGAAGAACTCACCCTGCGCCGGGGCAGCCTGGCGCAATTGCGTAATACCCCGTCCGGCAGGGCTTACCTGGCCGAGACGCTGGATGTGGACATCTCCGCCACCCAGATTCGTGCGGCATTACAACGGGGCGAGAAGGCAAACACGCTTATCTCCCCGGTAGTGCTAGACTATATTCAACAACATAATTTATACGAAATCTAATGGATATTAAAAAACTGCAGACCCTCGTCGTCGACGCCCTCGAAGATGTGAAGGGCAAGGACATTACCGTGTTCGATACCGTTCACCTGACCAGCCTTTTTGACCGCATCGCCGTCGTTTCCGGCACCTCCAACCGTCAGACCAAGGCGCTTGCCGCCTCCGTGCGCGACAAGATCAAGGCAGCCGGCGGCGACGTGATCGGCATCGAAGGCGAAGATACCGGCGAATGGGTCCTGGTCGATCTGGGCGACATGATCGTCCACATCATGCAGCCGGCGATCCGCCAGTACTACCGTCTCGAAGAGATCTGGGGCGACAAGCCTGTGAAGCTCGGCGCGGCCAAGCGCAAGGGCACCGTGGAAGCGGCCGAAGCGGCCGAAACCAAGCCAAAGTCGAAGCACCTCGCCTCGACCCAGGCGGCGCCTGAAGTCAAGCCGGTCAACGAGCGCAAACCAGCCGCCAAAAAAGCCGCTGCCGCCAAGACCCCTGCCGCCGCCAAAAAAGCGCCGGCCAAAAAAGCCGCGTCGAAAGCTGTCGGCAAAGTGGTCAAGGTCGCCGCGACCAAGACCGAGGAAGCCGCCGTCAAGGCCCTCAAGGCACTGCCGCCGAAACGCGCAGCCGCCGCTGCAACCAAGGTGGCAAAAGCGCCAAAAGCGCCAGCCGACGCCGTGCCGGTCAAAAAAGTCATCAAGCGCGTCGCCAAAAAAGACGCAGAGTAAGCGCCGATGCAGCTCATTATCGCTGCGGTCGGCCACAAGATGCCCGGTTGGATCGAGACCGGCTTTTCTGAGTACACGAAGCGCATGCCTCCTGAATTGCGCATCGTGCTCAAGGAAATCAAGCCGGTCGAACGCTCCGGCAGCAAGACGGCGGCTACCGCCATGGTGCTCGAACGCGAGCGCATCGAAGCGGTCCTGCCCAAGAGCGCACGCATCATCGCGCTCGATGAACGCGGCAAGGACCTGACCAGCGTGGGCCTGTCCCAGCAGCTGATGCAGTGGCAGCAGGACGGACGCGACACCGTCTTCCTGATCGGCGGGGCCGACGGCCTCGATCCCGAGCTCAAGGCGCGCGCCGAGGGGCTGATTCGTATTTCCAGTATGACGCTCCCGCACGGCATCGTGCGTGTTATGCTTGCCGAGCAGTTGTATAGGGCGTGGTCGATCACGCAGAATCACCCTTATCATCGCGTCTGAGAAACCGGGAATCCGATGAAACCGATCGACAGAAAAATCTACCTTGCATCCAAAAGCCCGCGCCGGCGGGAATTGCTGCGCCAGATCGGCGTGGAGTTCGAGCTGCTCACCTTGCGCAACGATACCCCGCGCGGTCCGGACGTGACCGAACTGGTGAACCCGGGCGAAGCGGCCATCGACTACGTGGCGCGCGTGGCCAACGAAAAAGCGGCCTTCGGCTGGAACATGGTGCAGCACCGCCGCCTGACCCTGCGTCCGGTGCTGGCGGCCGACACCACCGTCACCATCGATGGCCAGATCCTCGGCAAACCCGCTTCGCCCGCCGAGGCGATGGAAATGCTCGAACGCCTGTCCGGCCGCACGCACCAGGTGCTGACCGCAATCGCGGTCCATCACACCGACATGCAGCGCCAGATCACCCAGGTGTCGCAGGTACGCTTCGCCAAACTGTCGCCGGCGTCGATCAAGGCTTACTGCTCCACTCCCGAACCCTACGACAAGGCGGGCGGCTACGGCCTGCAAGGCATGGCCGCGCTGTTCGTCGAACATATCGAAGGCAGCCACTCGGGCATCGTCGGACTGCCCCTGTTCGAAACCGCGCAACTGCTGCGCGAAGCGGGCATTCCGCTGGCCTGATGCGTTTTACGCGCGCAGCGGCCCCGCCTCCGGCCTCGTCCCTAACACCATCATCTGCACGGCGGCCCTGAACAATGAACGAAGATATCCTGATCAACATCACTCCGCAGGAGACGCGCGTGGCGCTCATCCTGCAAGGCGCCGTGCAAGAACTGCACATCGAGCGCACGCTCACGCGCGGCCTGGCCGGTAACGTCTACTCGGGCAAGGTGGTGCGCGTGCTGCCGGGGATGCAGTCGGCCTTTATCGACATCGGCCTGGAACGCGCGGCCTTCCTGCACGTGGCCGACATCTGGGAAGCGCGCACGCATGAAGGCCCGAGCGTGGCGCCGACCCCAATTGAAAAGATCCTGTTCGACGGCCAGGTGCTGACGGTGCAGGTGATCAAGGACCCGATCGGCACCAAGGGTGCGCGCCTGTCGACCCAGATTTCGATCGCCGGGCGCATGCTGGTGTACCTGCCGCAGGACAGCCATATCGGCATCTCGCAGAAGATCGAGAAGGAGTCCGAACGCGAACTGCTGCGCACGCGCCTTCACAGCCTGCTGCCGGCCGAGGAAAAAGGCGGCTACATCGTGCGCACCATGGCCGAGGAAGCATCCGACAGCGACCTGGCGGCCGACGTGGACTACCTGCGCAAGACCTGGGGCGCGATCTGCCACGGCGCGCGCACCCGTCCCGCCACCAGCCTGCTGTACCAGGACTTGAGCCTGGCCCAGCGCGTGCTGCGCGACTTCGTACACGACGAGACGGCCACCATCCAGGTCGACTCGCGCGAAAACCACGCCATGCTGGTCGAATTTGCCAAAGCCTACACGCCGACGGTGCTCACGCGCTTGCAGCACTACACGGGCGAGCGCCCGCTGTTCGACCTGTATGGCGTGGAAGAAGAAATCCTGCGCGCGCTGGGACGGCGGGTGGACCTGAAATCGGGCGGCTACCTGATCGTCGACCAGACCGAGGCGATGACGACCATCGACGTGAACACGGGCGGCTTCGTGGGCGGGCGCAATTTTGCCGATACCATCTTCAAGACCAACCTGGAAGCGGCGCATGCGATCGCGCGCCAGCTGCGGCTGCGCAACCTGGGCGGCATCATCATCCTCGACTTCATCGACATGGACAACAACGAGCATCGCCACGCGGTGCTGCAGGAGTTGAAAAAGACGCTCTCGCGCGACCGCACCAAGGTGTCGGTGTCGAGCTTTTCGGCGCTGGGACTGGTGGAGATGACGAGGAAGCGCACGCGCGAATCGCTCGCTCACATCCTGTGCGAACCCTGCCCGGCCTGCGCCGGCAAGGGCCAGGTGAAAACCAGCCGCACCATCTGCTACGAGATCCTGCGGGAGCTGATGCGCGAAGCGAAGCAGTTCAATCCGCGCGAGTTCCGCATCCTCGCTTCGCAGGAAGTGGTGGACCTGTTCCTGGAAGAGGAATCGCAGCACCTGGCGATGCTGGGGGACTTCATCGGCAAGCAGATTTCGCTGCAAGTGGAGACGGCGTATCACCAGGAACAGTACGACGTCATTTTGATGTAGCCACTGCCTCGCCGCCATCGTTGCATGCCACCCTCGCGGAACTGCAATATTTGCAATGTGGATGAGATTGCATGATCAAGCGCGTTTTCAACATTCTCGCTGGGTAAATTATTCCGCAGTAAATCTGACGTGTTGCGTATATGCTACCAAGCGCACAAGTCCGCCTGCTACGATCCGCTGACACGTGGCCTTCACGTGGCTAGCCGGGTGTCTTGTTCGCCCCGGGAGTTTGTCAATCCTCAGCGGAGGTAGCCATGTTCTTCAGATTGATTGGCGCGGCGGCACTCGCATGTTGCGCCGCAACAGCGCAGGCGGTACCGAGCAAGTTCACGTTCAGCTATACGGGTTTTTTCGATAAGGAAGCCGACCGCTTCGATCCGGCGGCGGTGATTGCGGGCAGTTTTATTGCGGACGACCTGAATCGGGACGGCTTGTTCTCAGCCAACGAACTCATTTCCTTCAAGTACAACGATTCCAACGATTACATCGGTTGCGGCGTGGGCGACCAGTATTTCTGGCACTGCACCATCGAACGGTTCGGCTACCGGATCGGCGGTCCGCTGAAGTTTTTTACCACCTGGTCCACTGCGGACGTCGGCTATCAGATCAACAGCTCGACCATTACCGGCGAAGAGTACGTCTACAACTACCGCAGTGCAAACCACTCCCAGACGCACAGCTTGCTGTGGACCGGCCAGACCGCGCTCGTGGTCAGCGCGCTCAATCCGGTGCCGGAACCGTCCTCCCTGGCCCTGGTGGTGCTCGGTGCAGCCGGCGCAGGCGCGGCCAGCCATGGGGGCGCGCGCCGCCGCAAGCGCGCCGCCTGAAGCGACGCACGGCCCGCGGCCGCGTCAGCTTTCGACGTCGACCGACTGCACCGTGCCATCTTCCGCAAACTTGACCGCGACCACATAGTTGGTCACATCCTCGCCGAAAGTGAAGTCGAACATGGCGAACGAGCCATCGGACTCGTCGGGCATGGGGTGCAGGCCGATATGGCTCAGGTGTAGCGTGGCCAGCATGCGCTCCTCGACCGGCAGCGCGGCATCGGTGCCGTCGATCAGCGCGGCCAGTTCCTCGGGCGAGAACTCGGACAGGTGATGGTCGATGTAGGTGTCCCTGACCTCGCCGCCGGCATGGAAGTCGGCGATACAGGCGGCATGGGCGCGCGCGATCTTGCTGTCGAGCTCCTCCATGAAGCGCGCGACCCGGTCGAGCACGGACGGGTCGAGGTCCTTGACCGCGGAAAACTCGGTGATCCCATCCTCGCCCTCGAATGCATTGAAGAAAGCGAGCGACAGGTCAATTTCCCGGCCATCGACCAGATACGTTGCTTCGTTGTATTCGTTCGGCAAGGCCAGGTTGATGGCGCCGAAATAGGGGATGATTTTTTCCATTTTGAATCTTCACATTGACCAGAACTGGCTATTTTATCAGCCGGGTCGATGGCGGGCGCAAAGCGGCCGCCCTGCGCCCACGCGTCAGGCCTGCCACACGCCGTAGCCGGCCTCGCGCAATCCGATGCCCAGTTCGACTTCCATGTCGGCCGCACCCGCGTAGGGCATCGGGTTGTAGACCGCGTACAGATCGGGCAGCAGGCGCAGGCCGTACTTTTGCACGAATTTGTTGGCCTGGATGCCCGCCTTGTGCTTGTCGAAGCGCAGGTCCACGCTCAATCCCGTCATACCGACGTACACGCACGGTTTTCCGCTCACGTAATCGGGATTGGACCTTTTAAAACGTGGTTCGTACAGCACATCCTTCGACAGCTCGATCACGTACACATTGTGGTGGTAGCGCCGGCCCATCGCGGCCGGCTCAGGGTGGCGTGGCGCTGCGGCCCAGCGCTGCGATATCGGCACTCTCCAGCACCCGCTTGCGCGCGCCATTGCGCACCACGGCCAGCATGGCCTGTCCCACCTGGCGCGTAGTCAGCACGTGCTTCGGCATGGCCGCGCGCAGCAGCGGCAGCACGGGCTTCATCAGCGAATAGAAAATGCGGTAAGCGGTGGTCTTGGACTTGATGCCGTCGAGCGGCTGGATCATCCCCGGGCGGAAGATGTACACGCCGCGAAACGGCAGCGCCAGCAGCGCGTTCTCGGTGCGGCCGCGCACGCGCTCCCACATGGTGGCGCTGGTTTCGCTGCTGTCGGCACCGGCCCCGGACACGTACACGAACACCATGCGCGGATTGAGCGTCGCCAGCGTCTTTGCCGCCGCCAGGGTCATGTCGTAGGTAAGGCGCGTGTAGTCAGGCTCGCTCACGCGCGAGGACGTCACGCCCACGCAGAAAAAACAGGCGTCGAAGTCGTCCAGCTGCGCCGTCACGCTGGCGTAGTTGAACAGGTCGGCATGCACCACATCGCGCAGCCTGGGATGGCGCTGTCCGGTCGGCGTGCGCCCGATGGCCTGCACCAGTTCCACATCGGCGCCCTGCAAGCATTCACGCAACACGCCCTGCCCGACCATGCCGGTGGCGCCAAATAACAGAACTTTCACGTCGTCTTTCTCCTCCTGCGCAAGGGCGCTATCTTACGCCTTTCCGCTACCTTTGCGCCGACGGGAAAAACAGCTGCTGGCCGCCCGGCCTGAAGCCGGCAATCCTGGCCTGCCCTTCGGCGGACGTGATCCAGTCGACCAGCTGGCGCGCTCCCTGGACGTTCACGCCCGGATGGCGCGCCGGATTGACCGCGATGATCCCGTACGGATTGAACATCCTCGGGTCGCCCTGCACCAGGATCGCCAGCCCGGTCTTGTCCTTGTAGGTGGCGAAGGTGGCGCGGTCGCTCAGCGTGCAGGCTTGCAGCTCGGCCGCCATGGTCAGCACCTCGCCCATGCCCAGCCCGGCCGACAGGTAGCGCGCGGGCGGCGGTTGCACCCCGGCGGCCTTCCAGTAGCTCTTTTCCATCTGGTCGGTACCGGAGTTGTCGCCGCGCGAAACAAAGCGCACATCGCTGGCGGCCAGCTTGCGCAGGGCGGCGATGATGTCGGTGCCGCCTTTGATTCCCGCACGGTCCGATGGCGGGCAAGCCAGCACAAAATCGTTGTACATCACGTCGCGCCGGCCGATGCCGTGACCCTCGGCCACGAAACGCTCCTCGGCGGCGCGCGCGTGCACCAGGGTGACGTCGACATCGCCATTCTTCGCCAGTTCCAGCGCCTTGCCGCTGCCGACCGCAATCACCTGCACGTTGATGCCCGCCCTGGCCTCGAACGCCGGCAGCAGCCAGGCCAGCAGGCCGGAATTGTCGGTGCTGGTGGTGGTGGACAGCCGCAGCACCTGTTCGCCGGCCCGGGCCAGCGGGGAGGCGATGCAAAGCCAGAGGGCCAATGCGGTGTATCTGATCATTTGTATTCGAGCTTTCCATCACGTAGTTTGAGGCGCTGCACGCCGGGCATGCCGATCAGGTCGCGGTCGTGGCAAGCCATCACCACCGTGCTGCCGGCCGCGATCAGCTCTGGAATGAGGGCGATCACCTGTTCGCGCGCGGCGCCATCGAGGTTGGCGGTCGGTTCGTCGAGCAGCAGCAGCGCGGGGCGCAGCACCCAGGCGCGCGCCAGCGCCACGCGCTGCACCTCGCCGCCCGACAGGCGGGCCGGATCGCTGTCCCGCAGATGTTCGACACCGGCCCATGCCATGGCTTGCGCCACCGCCTGCGCCGCCTGCGCCTTGCCGACGCCGCGCGCATGCAGGCCGTAGCCGATGTTGGCCGCCACGCTGGTCGAGAACATCACCGGATGCTGGTGCACATACACGATCGCTTCGCGCAGCGAGCGCGGATACGGCGACCAGGCCGTCGCCTTCCCTTGCCACGTCACGCCGGACGCCTGGCCCGCTTCAAGTCCCGCCAGTATGCGCAGCAGGCTGCTCTTGCCGGCGCCGTTGATCCCGGTGAGCACGTAGGCGCGGCCGGCGTCGAGCGTGAATGCGTCAAGCTCGAACAGCACGCGTGCGCCATGTGCCTTGCGCAGTTTGTCGATGCGCAGCAAACTCATTGGCCGGCTCCGGCGGCGCGCGTATCGCCCTGCAACAGCATCAGCGCGCCATTCATGGCCAGCGCCAGCGCCACCAGCACGATGCCGAGCGCGATCCCCTGCGCGAACTCGCCCTTGCTCGTTTCGAGCGCGATGGCGGTGGTGATGGTGCGCGTTTCGCCGGCGATATTCCCGCCGACCATGAGCGCGCAGCCCACTTCGGAGATCACGCGACCGAAGCCGCTGATCACCGCCGCCATGACGCCAAAGCGCACTTCGTGCAGCACCGTGAGCATGGTGCGCCAGCGCGACGCGCCCAGGGCGACGGCGGTTTCGGCGTAGCGCGGGTCAAGCGCCTGCACCGCCGCCAGGGTGAACGCCACCAGCACCGGCGTGGCGATGATGCACTGGCCGAGCACAATGCCCGGCTGCGAAAACAGCCAGTGCAGCGATCCCCACGGGCCGTGGCGCGACAGCAGCAAATACAGCAGCAGGCCAATCAGGACCGTCGGCAGCGACAAGGTGGCCTGCACCAGCCAGATGGCGACGCGGCGCCCCGGGAAGCGCCAGCTGGCAATCGCATACCCAAGCAGCACCGCCGGCGGCGCCGCCAGCAGCAAGCCAAGCACGCTGGTCTTGAGCGAAATCCACACGACGCCCCACAGCGCCGGGTCACCCGACAGCAGCAGCGCGAAAGCGGCGTACGTGGCCTGCGGCAGCGACATCAGGCTGGCAGCGGCTCGAAGTCGAGACGGCCATGGCCGGTCAGCAGCAGGAAGTGCTTGCCGCTGCAACGCGCCAGCAGGGCCATGCCGATCTTGTCGGCCACCATGTGGCCCATCTGCGTGGTGCCGGAGCGCGACAGCAGGAAGGGAATACCCATCTGCGCACCCTTGATCACCATCTCGGACGTCAGCCGGCCGGTCGTGTAGAACACCTTGTCGCCGCCGGCCACGCCGTCAAGCCACATGCGCCCGGCGATGGCGTCGACCGCGTTGTGGCGGCCCACGTCCTCCACGAAATACAGCAGCTCGCCCGCGTTCGAGAACAGCGCGCAGCCATGCACCGAGCCGGCCTGCTTGTAGATCGATTGCTGCGTGCGGATGGTGTCGACGATGCGGTACACCGTCGATTGCGCAATGCGCGCATCCGGCGGCAGCACGATCTGGTCGATATCGTCCATCAGTCCACCGAAGACCGAACCCTGGCCGCAGCCGGTGGTAACCACTTTTTTCGAGGTGCGCGCTTCCACATCGGCGATGCCGGCGCGCGTGACCACCGCCACCGCGTCGACCGACCAGTCGACCTGCACCGAGACGATGTCGGCGACCGATTTCACCAGGCGCTGGTTGCGCAGGTAACCCAGCGTGAGCGCTTCCGGCGCGCTGCCCAGGGTCATCAAGGTGACCAGCTCGCGCTTGTCCACATACACCGTCAGCGGCCGCTCGGCCGGGATGGCAATGGTGGAGCGGCGGCCGCGTTCATCGAGCACCTCGACCTCGTGGGTCAAGGCGGCGCGGGCGTCGCTCAATTGCGGCAGCGTCATGGCAGCGCCATCCCTGCAAGCACCTGGCCGCCGCCAAAGCTGCCCTGCTGCTCCACCACGCCGCCCAGCGCCACGCGAATGGCGCAGTACTTGAACTCGGGGATCTTGCCGAACGGGTCGAGCGCAGCGTTGGTGAGGCGGTTGATGGCCGCTTCGTAATAGCAGAACGGTACAAAGATCGCGCCGCGCGGCGAGCTGTCGTCGGCGCGCGCGTACAGGGCCACTTCGCCACGGCGCGAGGCGATGGTCACCACGTCGCCCGGTTTGCCGCCCAGCGCCGCCAGGTCGAGCGGGTGCACCAGCGCCACCGGATCGGGTTCGATCGCGTCCAGCACCGCCGTGCGGCGCGTCATGCTGCCGGTGTGCCAGTGTTCGAGCTGGCGGCCGGTGATGAGCACCATCGGATATGCGGCGTCGGGGCGCTCGTCGGCCGGGATGATATCGGCCGGGACGAAACGCGCACGTCCCGACTCGCGCGGGAACTGCTCGGTGAAGACCACCGGCTGGCCCGGATCGCCCTCTTTCGTGCACGGGTAGGTGACGGCGTGCTCGCGTTCCAGCCTGTCCCAGGTGATGCCGCCGATGCTAGGCATGATGCGGCGCATCTCGTCGAACACTTCCGACACGTGGCCGTACTGCCAGTCCAGGCCCAGGCGCGCGGCCATCTGGCCGATGATCCACAGATCCTGCCTGGCCTGGCCCGGCGGATCGATGGCCTGGCGCCCGATCTGCACCAGGCGGTCGGTGTTGGTGAAGCTGCCCGTCTTTTCGGGAAAGGCGCTGGCCGGCAGGATCACGTCGGCCAGGTAGGCGGTTTCGGTCAGGAAGATATCCTGCACTACCAGGTGGTCGAGCGCGGCAAGTGACGCGCGCGCATGATTGGCGTCGGGGTCGGACATGGCCGGGTTCTCGCCCATGATGTACATGCCGCGGATGTCGCCGCGCGGGATGGCGTGCATGATCTCGACCACCGTCAGGCCGGGCATGGAATCGAGCGGCATGCCCCAGGCTTTCTCGAACTTTGCCAGTGCCGCCGGATTGTCGACGCGCTGGTAATCGGGGAACATCATCGGGATCAGCCCCGCGTCGGACGCGCCCTGCACGTTGTTCTGGCCGCGCAGCGGATGCAGGCCGGTGCCGGGGCGGCCGATCTGGCCCGTCATCAGCGCCAGCGCGATCAGGCAGCGCGCATTGTCGGTGCCGTGGATATGCTGGGAAATGCCCATGCCCCACAGGATCATCGACGCCTTCGAGGTCGCGTACAGGCGCGCCACGTAGCGGATGGTGTCGGCGTCGACGCCGCAAATGGGCGCCATCAGCTCCGGGCTGTAGCCGGCCACGTTCCGTTCCAGCTCCGCGTAGCCGATGGTGCGGCTGGCGATGAAGTCCTGGTCGACCAGGCCTTCGGCCACGATCACGTGCATCATCGCGTTGAGCAGGGCCACGTCGGTATCGGGCTTGAATTGCAGGTAGCGGTGCGCGCTGCGCGCCAGGTCCGAGCGGCGCGGGTCGCACACCACCAGTTTGGTGCCGTTCCTGATGGCGTTCTTGATCCAGGTCGCCGCCACCGGATGGTTGACGGTCGGGTTGGCGCCGATGACGATCACCACCTCGGCCAGGGTCACGTCCATCACCGGGTTCGATACCGCACCCGAGCCGATTCCCTCCAGCAGGGCCGCCACCGAGGAGGCGTGGCACAGGCGCGTGCAGTGGTCGACGTTGTTGCTGCCAAAGCCGGTGCGCACCAGCTTCTGGAACAGGTAGGCTTCTTCGTTGCTGCCCTTGGCCGAGCCGAAGCCGGCCAGCGCGCGCTTGCCGTAGGTGTCGCGGATGCGCGCCAGCGCACCGCCAGCGGCATCGAGCGCTTCTTCCCATGTCGCTTCGCGGAAGACGTCAAGCACGCGCGCCGGGTCCATGGTGAATTCGCCGCTCTTGGGTGCGTCGGCGCGGCGGATCAGCGGCACCGTCAGGCGGTGCGGATGGTGCGCGTAGTCGAAGCCGTAGCGGCCCTTGACGCACAGGCGTTCGCGGTTGGCCGGGCCGTCGCGCCCCTCCACAAACAGGATCTTGTTGTCCTTGATGTTGTAGGTCAGCTGGCAGCCCACCCCGCAGTAGGGGCAGACCGAATCGACCTGTTTGTCCGGCACGGCCAGGGCGGCGTCGCGCGCCGGCATCAGGGCGCCGGTCGGGCAAGCCTGCACGCATTCGCCGCAGCCGACGCAGGTGGAGTCGCCCATCGGGTCGTCCATGTCGAACACGATTTTGACATGATCGCCGCGCATGGCCAGGCCGATCACGTCGTTGACCTGCTCGTCGCGGCAGGCGCGCACGCAGCGCGTACACTGGATGCAGGCGTCGAGATTGACGGTGATGGCGGCGTGCGAGGCGTCGCGGGCGGGCTGGCTGCGCGCAGCGAAGCGCGGCTGGCCGAGGGCCAGCTTGCGGGCCCAGAAGTCGACTTCGTTGTGGCGCGTGTAGGCCCGCTCGGGCATGTCGGACTGCAGCAGTTCGAGCACCATTTTTTGCGCGGCCACGGCGCGCGCACTGGAGGTAGCGACCTTCATGCCGGCGGACGGACGGCGGCAGCAGGATGGCGCCAGTACCCGCTCGCCCTCGATCTCCACCATGCACGCGCGGCAGTTGCCGGCCGTGTCCATGCCCGGTTTGTAGCACAGGCGCGGAATCTCGATGCCTTCGCGCGCGGCCACCTCGATCAGGGTTTCGTGGGCAAAGGCGGCCACCTGCCGGCCGTTGATTTCCAGCTCCACCGGCGCGCCCTGCAAGGCTGCCTGCTTGATCCTGCTGATCGCATTCATGGCTTCACCAGTTCATGTGAAAAGTATTTGACGACGCAGTCGAACGGATTCGGCGCGGCCTGTCCCAGGCCGCAGATCGAGGCGTCGCGCATCACCTGCGACAGCTCGGCCAGCAGCGGCGTGTCCCATTGCGGCTGCTCGATCAGCGCCAGCGCCTTGGCGGTGCCGACGCGGCACGGCGTGCACTGCCCGCACGATTCATCCTTGAAGAAGCGCAGCGTGTTGCGCGCCGCCGCCACCGCCGAATCCTGGTCCGACAGCACCACCACGGCGGCCGAGCCGATAAAGCAGCCATACGGCTGCAAGGTGTCGAAGTCGAGCGGGATCGCGTTCAGCGTGGCGGGCAGGATGCCGCCCGATGCGCCGCCCGGCAGGTAGGCGTAAAACTGGTGGCCGGGCACCATGCCGCCGCAGTATTCGTCGATCAGTTCCTGCACGGTGATGCCGGCCGGCGCCAGCTTGACGCCCGGTTCGCGCACCCGGCCCGAGACCGAAAACGAACGCAGGCCCTTGCGGCCGTGGCGTCCCTGGCCGCTGAACCAGTCGGCGCCTTGCTCGACGATGGCACGCACCCAGTGCAGGGTCTCGAAATTGTGCTGCAGGGTGGGCAAGCCGAACAGGCCGACCTGGGCCACGTACGGCGGACGCAGGCGCGGCATGCCGCGCTTGCCTTCGATCGATTCGATCATCGCCGATTCTTCGCCGCAGATGTAAGCACCGGCGCCCCGCCGAAGGATGAACGTGGGCATGGACTGGAACGGCGGATCGGCGCGCAGGCGCGCCAGTTCGGTTTCCAGCATCGCGCGGCAGCCGTGGTATTCGTCGCGCAGGTAGATATAGATGGTGTCGACGCCGGCCACCCAGGCCGCCACCAGCGCGCCTTCGAGGAAACGGTGCGGATCGCGTTCGAGGTAGTAGCGGTCCTTGAAGGTGCCCGGTTCGCCCTCGTCGATATTGATCGCCATCAGGCGCGGGCCGGCTTCGGCGCGCACGATGCGCCATTTGCGCCCGGTCGGGAAACCGGCGCCGCCAAGGCCGCGCAGGCTCGATGTTTCCATGGTCGCAATCAGCGCTTCGGCGTCGCGCCGGCCGTCGTGGCATTCGCGCGCCAGCCCGTAGCCGCCGGCGGCGCGGTAGCTGTCGTAATCGATGTAGCCGGTAAGCGCGTGCGTGGTATCGCCGTGCGCCACCGCCGCTGCCACCGTGTCGCAGCTGGCATGGGCCAGCGGGTGCTGGCCGACGACGGCTGCCGGGGCTTGTTCGCAGCGGCCGATGCAGGGCGCGGCGAGCACGCGCACGTCGGCGCCCAGGATGGCGGGCAAGCGGTCGAGCAGCTCGCGCGCGCCGGCCATCTCGCACGACAGGCCGTCGCACACGCGCACCGTCAACGCCGGCGGCGCGCTCTCGCCCTCGCGCACGACGTCGAAGTGGTGATAGAAGGTGGCGACCTCGTAGACCTCGGCCTGGGCCAGCTTCATTTCCTGCGCCAGCGCCGCCAGATGGGCGTGCGACAGGCAGCCGAAGGCGTCCTGGATTTTGTGCAGGTGCTCGATGAGCAGGTCGCGCTGGCGCGATTGCTCGCCCAGCAGTGCCTGCACTTCCAGCAGTGCCTGCGGGTCGACGCGGCGGCCCTTGGGCGCCTGGCGCTTGCGCTGGCGGGTGCTGCCCTGCGCCACGATCGGAATGACGGGATGATTCATCAATTAACCTTGTCAAAAACGGCGTCGCGCCATGATTTTACTCCCACGGCGCGCTCTCGCGGCGCGGACGCCGCCATGGATTTACATTTGGCGCAGCTCGTTCCAGACCATGGCCGGTTCGAGCTTTTCCATGCAGTCGTGGTGGCCCAGCGGGCATTCGCGCTGGCGGCAGGGCGCACAGGCCAGCCGCAGCGAGAGCGAGCGCGCGATATCGGAAAACGGTGGCGCGTGGTCGGGGTCGGTCGGGCCGTACAGCGCAATCACCGGCCGGTTCAGCGCCGAGGCAATGTGCAGCAGGCCGGAATCGTTGGCGACCACCGCGCCCGCGCCGGCAATGAGCGCAATCGCCTCCATCAGCGAGGTGGCGCCGGCGACATTGTGGATACCATCGGTCCCGGTGAGAGCGGTGATCTCGGCGCAGGCCTCGCGGTCCTTGGGGGAACCGAGCAAGGCGATGTGCGCGGACCGATCCTGTTGGCGGATCGATTGCGCCAGCGCGGCGAAGTGGCGTGCCGGCCAGCGCTTGGCGGCGCCGAATTCGGCGCCCGGGGCAAACACCACCAGGCGCCCCGCTCCACCCATGCCGTGGCGCGCGCGCGCGTCAAGAATCTGCTCCGGCGCTACCCGCATCGCCGGACGCGGCACGTCGGCGCGCAGCGCGGCACCCGGCGCGCCGGCCAGGGCGGCGTAGAACGGCACCATCGCCCGCTTGGGCGTGTCGTCGTGATGCACGACGTTGAGCAGTCCGTAACGCATCTCGCCCTTGTAGCCGACCCGGCGCGCAATCCCGGCCAGCCACGGGATCAGCGCGTACTTGATCGTGTTGGGCAGCACGTAGGCGTCGACGTAGCCGCGCGCGCGCAGCACCTTGGCGTAGCGCCAGCGCTCGCGCAATTGCAGCGCGCCGTGGCGGAACGGGGTTTCGAGCACGCTGTCGACCTCCAGCATGGCGCGCCAGGCCGGCGCCACCGAGGGCGGCGCCAGCACGTCGATCGGGCGCTCCGGGTGCTGCTGCTTGAGCAGTTGCAGCAGCGGCTGGGCCATGACCGCGTCGCCGATCCAGTTGGGCGAGATGACCAGGGTGCGGACGCCGCTCATGCTTCGGCCTTGTTGGCGAACTGCAGGCGGTACAGGTTGGCGTACATGCCGTCCAGCGCCAGCAGCTCGTCGTGGCGGCCCGCTTCGACAATCCGTCCCTGGTCGACCACCACGATGCGGTCGGCCCGTTCGATGGTCGAGAGGCGGTGCGCGATGACGAGCGTGGTGCGCCCGGCCATCAGGGTGTCGAGCGCGCCCTGCACCGCGCGTTCCGATTCGTTGTCGAGGGCGGAGGTGGCTTCGTCCAGGATCAGGATCGGCGCGTCCTTGTAGATGGCGCGCGCAATGGCCACGCGCTGGCGCTGGCCGCCCGACAGGCGCATGCCGTTTTCACCGATCGGGGTATCCACGCCTTGCGGCAGGGCCGCCACCACCTCGTCCAGGTAGGCCGCCTTGATGGCCGCGGCCAGGCGGGCCGGGTCGACCCGTTCGGCGCCGTAGGCGATGTTGGCGCCCAGGGTGTCGTCGAACAGCACCACGTTCTGGCTGACCATGGCCAGCTGCGCGCGCAGGCTTTGCAGGGTGATGTCTTCATACGGCACGCCGTCGAGCAGGATGCGTCCCTGCTGCGGTGAATAAAAGCGCGTGACCAGGTTCACGAAGGTCGACTTGCCGCCGCCCGACATGCCCACCAGCGCCACGGTCTGCCCCGGCAGCACCTCGAGCGTGACGTCGTCGAGCACCAGCGGGTCGTTGTCGCTGTAGCGGAATTGCACGTTCTGAAGCTGCAAATGGCCGCGCGCGCGCTCGATGACGACCTTGCCCGGGTCGGCTTCGACCGGGGTGTCGATCATGGCGAACACGGCTTCGGCGGCCGCCATGCCGCGCTGCAGCGGGCCGTTCACGCCGACCAGGGACTTGAGCGGCGCGAGCAGCATCAGCATCATGGTGATGAAACTGATGAATTCTCCCTGGGTCATCCCGGAGGTCATGGCGATGACGATCACCACCGACACCGCCAGCGCGGTAGCGCTCTGGGTGATCGGCACGGTGGCGGCGCTGGCGACGGTGAGGCGCTGCGAGAAGCCGAGCAGCGCGGTGCTGCGCTGTTCGAAGCGTTCGCGCTCGTAACGCTCGCCGGCGAACACGCGGATCACCTGGTGCCCGCGCGCCGCTTCCTCAACCACCTGGGTCATTTCGACGGTGACGCGCTGGTTGTCGCGGCTCAGGCGGCGCATGCGCTTGGCCGTGGTGCGCACGATGCCGGCGGTGACCGGCATGACCACCAGGGCGATCAGGGTCAGCTTCCAGTTGGTCCACATCAGCATCACCAGCAAGCCGACGATGACGAGCGAGTCGCGCACGTAGGCGACGAACACGGAGTTGATCATGTCGACCACCTGGCGTACGTCGGCGATGACGACGTTGATGATCTTGCCGGTCGATTCTTCGTGAAAGCGCGCCACGGGCAGGCGCAGCAAGCGGTCGAACACCATGCGCCGCAGGTCGTTGAGGACGCGGCTGATCACCCAGTTATTCAGGTAAGCGGTGGAAAAGGTGAAGATGCCGCGCCCGACGAAAATCGACAGCAGCACCAGCGGCACCAGCCACAGGGAAAAAGGGACCCGGTGCGGGCCGAAGCCTTTATCGATCAGCAGTTGCATCGCGTAGCCGAGCGCCGGCTCGGTGACGGCGGTGCCGGCCATGGCCAGCAGCGACATCAGCGCGCGCGCGCGGTAAGGCTTGACGATAGCCAGCAGGCGCCGGACTATGACACTATTTTCCATCGTTTTCTTTCGCGTTCAGGCTACAAGCCATGTGCGGTTGCGGCATGCCGCCATTGCAAGGCGCGGCCGGTACCGGAGGCTCGACATTCTCGCACAGGCGGTCGGGGTGCTGCCACAACAACATCGCGCGGACGCCGTAGCGGACGCCGTAGCGGACGCCGTAGCGGGCGCCGTAGCGGACGCCGTAGCGGGCGCCGTAGCGGACGCCGTAGCGGACGCCGCAAATACAAATTCGGCACCGTGCAAGCCGCCAGCCACAGACGGTACTGTAAAATGGCGAACAAATTTCAGGGGCGGGCGCCGCAAGGCGCGTGTGCCCGGTATCGCCACGCTCCCGGCGCGGCATGCACGACCCAGGTCGCTTTACAAGGCTATTGCTACGATGCAAGATTTTCCCGAATCTCCGATTTCCCGGCTCGAGCGCGCGGTCCAGTACCTGCTCCTGCTCGCGCTGTTTTGTGTGCCTTTCTCCACCTGGCTGACCAATGTCTTCGCCGGCATGTGCTTGCTGTGCTTCGTCGGCGCGCTGGCCACCAGCGCGCCGATGCGGGCCGCCGCGCGCACCCCGCCGGCGCTGCTGGCCATCGGCTTGCTGGCGCTGCTGGCGCTCGGCGCGAGCTGGTCGATCGGGCAGCACGGCGACATTGTCTCGGCGCTGAAAAAATATTCGCGCCTGCTGGTGCTGCCGGTGGCGGTGGCCACCAGCATGCGTGACCGTGCCATGCCGGCACGCGCGCTGGCCGCCTTCCTCGGCGGCGCGGCGGTGCTGGCCACCTCGAACTACCTGGTCTGGCACGACCTGATGCCCAGTTCCAGCCTTGGCTGGTGGCGCATCGGCGACGCCAAGGATGCGTTCTCGTTCAAGAATCACATCACGATCGGCATCCTGCTCAGTTTTGCCACCGTGGTCAGCGCGCTGGGCGCGACCTACGTGCAGGGCGCGCGCGCGCGCGCGGCGTGCCTGGTGGCCGGGGTGCTGTTCAGCGTACCGATCATCTTCCTGAACCAGGGCCGTACCGGTTACGTCACCCTGTTCGTGGGCATGGTGGTGCTGTTCCTGCTGCGCGTGCGCTTCACGGTGCTGCGCACGATTTTCGGGGTGGGCGCCATCGTGCTGCTGTTCGTCGGCTTCTACGCCATCTCGAACAACTTCAAGGCGCGCACCGATGACCTGATCACCGAGGTGCGCACCGACCAGAAACGCTCGCCCAACGGCCTGCGCATGAGTTACCTGCGCGCCGGCCTGGGCGTGGTCGCCGCCAATCCGATCATGGGCCTGGGCACCGGCTCGTTCGCCGAAGT
Source organism: Massilia frigida (assembly GCF_011682175.1). Classification (GTDB taxonomy): domain Bacteria; phylum Pseudomonadota; class Gammaproteobacteria; order Burkholderiales; family Burkholderiaceae_D; genus Telluria_A; species Telluria_A frigida. The sequence continues at coordinate 98,998 of NZ_WHJG01000004.1, read as the reverse complement.
GTATGCGCCGACCGCGCGCCGCGACTGGCCGGAGGACAAGCTGGCCGAAACGCGCCACCAGCCGCATAGCGAATTCCTGCTGATCGCCGCCCAGCTTGGCCTGACCGGACTGCTGCTGTATTTCGCCATGCTGGGCAGCCTGCTGCGCCCCGCCCTGGCCGCGCGTTCCTTCCATGCCGATGCGCTGGTGCTGCTGTGGGCCATCTACGTGGTCAGTTCCTCGTTCAACAGCCTGCTGTGGGACGTGACGGAAGCGTACTGGTTCCTGCTGCTGGCCGGCTCCCTGTATGTGAGCGCACGCTTTTCGCGGCAGGCGCCCCAGCCGGCGGCGGGAGCATGACGATGCGCCAGGACGCGCTCATTTCCGTCATCATCGCCACCTACAACCGGCCGGACGCGCTGGAAGCGGTGGTCGAGGCCTGCTTCGCGCAGAGCGACCGCCATTTCGAGATCATCATTGCCGACGATGGCTCGGGCGAGCCAACCCGGGCCTGCGTCGCGCGCCTGCAACAGCGCGCACCGGTGCCGCTGCGCCATGCGTGGCAGCCGGACCAGGGCTTTCGCCTGGCGCTGGCGCGCAACCAGGGCATCCTGGCCTCGCGCGGCGAGTACATCCTGCTGCTCGATGGCGACTGCATTCCGCAGCGCGACTTCATTGCGCGCCACCGCTCGCTGGCGCAAGCGGGCTGCATGGTCACCGGCAGCCGCATCCTGCTCGACGAAGCGTTCACGCAGCGCGTGCTGGCCGAACGGCGCGACCTGCACGCGCTCGGGCTGGGCGACAAGCTGGCGCTGCGCGCGCGTGGCCATATCAACAAGATGCTGCAACTGCTGTTCAAATTACCGGACCTGGGCCGGGTGCAAAAGCGCTTCAGCTGGCGCCGCATCAAGGGCTGCAACATGGCGGCCTGGCGCGCCGACATCGAGGCGGTCAACGGCTTCGACGAGAGCTTCGAGGGCTGGGGACACGAGGATGCCGACTTCGTGGTGCGCCTGTTTAACGCCGGGGTCAAGCGCAAGGATGGCGCTTTTGCCACGGAAGTGTTTCATCTCTGGCACCGCGAAAACGCGCGCGACGAAGCGTCGAGCAACCGCGCGCTGGTGCGCCGGCGCGCCGATGAACGCACCGTGCGCGCCGCGCGCGGGCTGGCCTGACCCCGCATCGCCGGCCCGGCGCGCAATACGCTGGACTGGCCATGGCGGGCACGTATAATACGTTCGTATTAACCCCTGCCGCCGCCGGCAGTCAACGCCGATTCACCGGGAAATCATCGTGCCACGCCCTACCACCATCTCACTGATCGTCAGCACCTACAACCGGCCCGACGCGCTGGAAGCGGTGCTGCGCGCCTGCCTGGCGCAGGATGATGACGATTTTGAAATCATCGTCACCGACGACGGTTCGGGCGAGGCCACGCGTCACTGCATCGAACGGATCGCGGCCGGCACCCGGCGCCGCCTGATCCATGTGTGGCAGCCGGATGATGGTTTCCGCCTGTCGCGCGCGCGCAACCAGGGCGTGCTGGCGGCGCGCGGCGATTATGTGGTGTTCCTCGATGGCGACTGCGTGCCGCGCAAGGATTTCGTGTCGAGCCACCGGCGCCTGGCGCAGCCGGGCTGCATGATCACCGGCAGCCGCGTGCTGCTGTGTCCCGACTTTACCCGCGCCACCCTGGCCGAACAGCGCGACCTGCACGAGTCGGGCCTGGACGTATGGTGGCGCGCCTGGCGCGCCGGGAACATCCAGAAGATCCTGCAACTGGCGATTCGCCTGCCTGACCTGGGACGGGTGCGCAGCGGCTTCACGATGCGCCGCATAAAGGGGTGCAACATGAGCGCGTGGCGCAGCGACATCGAGCGCGTGAACGGCTTCGACGAATCGTTCTGCGGCTGGGGCCATGAAGATGCCGATTTCGTGGTGCGCCTGTTTAACGCCGGCGTGCGGCGCAAGGATGGCGCGTTCGCGACCGAGGTGTTCCACCTGTGGCACAAGGAGCGCGAACGCGACCAGTCGGACCATCACGACCGGCTGGTCCACGAGTGCCAGGTCAACAAGACCATTCGCGCGCCGGTCGGGCTGACGCGCTAGCCCCCTCGCCCATGACTCCGCACGCCCCCGCGCAGCAGCCACTGCTGAGCATCATCGTCCCCGCCTACAATGTGCAGCATTACATCGGGCAGTGCCTCGATTCGGTGCTGGACCAGATGGGCAGCGGCCATGAACTGATCGTCATCGATGACGGCTCTTCCGACGCCACCCTGGCGCGCATCCGCGCCCTGCTGGCCGCGCGTCCCGGGATCGCCTCGCAGGTGCTGGCGCAGGACAACCAGGGCATCGCGGTGGCGCGCAATAACGGCCTGGCCGCCGCGCGCGGCGACTACATCGTGTTCGTCGACAGCGACGACCGGCTGCTGGCCGGCTCGCTGGCGGCGCTCGAACACGCCATCGCGCAGCACCATCCGGACGTCATCGCCTGCGATTTCCGGGTGTGGTTTCCGGACCAGGAAGCCAAGTCGCACCGGGTCGGCATGCGCTATCCGCCCGGGCTGCTGCGCGACCAGGCCACCATCCTCAATACCTTCTTTGCCGACCGCCAGATGTATGTGTGGGCGAATGTGTTCAGGCGCGCCATCTACCAGCAGCTGGAAGCGCCGGTTTTTCCGCCCGGCCGCGTGTTCGAGGACATGTCGACCCTGCCGCGCCTGCTCAGCCAGTGCGCCAGCATGGTGTACCTGCCGCATGCGCTCATCGATTACCGCCAGCATGCGGCCAGCATCACCAAGCTCATTTCGGAAAAGTGGTGCATGGACCTGGCGGCCGCGCTGTCGGTGGCGCGCAAGCACCTCGACCTGCGCGGGGTGGAGCAGTCGGTCAAGACCCACTTCGATATCGCGGCCACGTATTTGTATATCGGCGTGGTCAAGGATTCGTACGAGCTGCCGCGCGCGGTCGGGCGCCGTGTGCGCGCGCGCATCAAGCCGATCTTCGTCGACAGCCTGTATGGCGATTGCGCCAGCATGCTGGCGGCGGTGCAAGGGGCGCAGACCGTGTCGTACGACAGGAACCACGATGCGCGCACGATCCGCCAGGTGCAACGCGTACTGGCGGGCAGCCTGGTGTTCCGGGTCCGGCAAACGGCCAGCCGCAAGATCAAGTTGTGGAAGCGCTTGCGCAGCAACCGGAAGCTGGCGGCCGGGTTCTGATCGGGTTGGATTGAATACGTCGTTCCCGCCTGCGCGGTAAGGACGGAGCTACCTTCGACGCGCCTTAATATTCCACCGCGACTTCGCGCGCGCCCAGGACCTGTTCCAGCGCCAGCGTCAGCGCGTCCGATGGCGCCACGCGCCAGTCGTCGCCGAACTGCAAGGTGCAATCGACGCCCTGCGGCTTGACCCGCATCGCCACCGGCAAGCCGGTCATGGCGCGGTGCGGCTGCAGCACTTCGGCGATCTTCGAGGACGCCACCCTGGCCGGCAGGTACAGCCCGAGCTGGCGCCCGTACTGCACGCGCGCGGACGTCAAATCGAACACCTTCTCGGCCGTGATGCGCAGGCCGCCGTTGAAGCGGTCTTCCGAGACCTTGCCCACCACCGCCAGGAATTCATCTTCCTTGAAGATGTTCTTGTTCGACTCGACCACTTCGCTGTACACCGTCACTTCGACCGTGCCGCTCTTGTCGTCGAGCGAAACGATCAGGATCTTGCCGCGCTGGGTCATCTGGGTGCGCACGCCGGTGATCACGCCGCACATCATGCGCGGCTCGCGCGACGGTTCCAGGTCGGTCAGTTTGGTGCGCGCAAAGCGGCGCGCCTCGGTCGCGAAGGAATCGAACATGTGGCCCGACAAATAGAAGCCGAGCGCGATTTTTTCTTCGGACAGCTTCTGGCGGTCGGTCCACGGGGTCGCCTTCACGTATTCGGGCGGGGCCACCAGGTCGCTGTCGTCGCCGCCGAACAGGCTGACCTGGTTGATCGAGGCCGAGGCCTGATCGGCCACTTCGACCGCAAACGGGACCGAGGCCAAAAGAATCGCGCGGTCGACCTTGAAGCAGTCGAAGGCACCGCTGCGGATCAGCGATTCGATGGTGCGGCGGTTGATCTGCTTGCGGTCGACCCGCTTGCAGAAGTCGAACAGGTCGGTGAACGGCCCGCCGCTGGTGCGCGCCGCGATGATCGCCTCGATCGCCGACTGGCCCGAGCCCTTGACCGCGCCCAGGCCGTAGCGGATGTTGGTGACGCGCTTGCCCGTGACGGACGGCGGCGGACCTTCCGGCATGAAGCGGTAGTCGGAATGGTTGATATCGGGCGGCAGCAGCGTCAGGCCGCACACGTCCAGCGAATCCTCGACCAGGATCTTGATCTTGTCGGTGTCGTCCATCGCCAGCGACAAGTTGGCGGCCATGAAGGCGGCGGTGTGGTGCGCCTTCAGGTAAGCGGTGTGGTAGGACAGCAGCGCGTAAGCGGCGGCGTGCGACTTGTTAAAGCCGTAGCCCGCGAACTTTTCCATCAAATCGAAAATCTCGTCGGCCTTTTCGGCGGTCAAGCCATCCTTGGCGGCGCCGGCGCGGAAAATCTCGCGGTGCTCGGCCATTTCCTCGGCCTTCTTCTTGCCCATCGCGCGGCGCAGCATGTCGGCGCCGCCGAGCGAGTAGCCGCCGACGATCTGCGCCATCTGCATGACCTGCTCCTGATACACCATGATGCCGTAGGTTTCGGACAAAATGGATTCGGTGCGCGGATCGGGGTAATCGAAGCGTTCGCCGTGCTTGCGCTTGCAGAAGTCGGGAATCAGGTCCATCGGGCCCGGACGGTACAGCGCAACGAGCGCGATGATGTCCTCGAAGCGGTCGGGCCGCGCATCCTTGAGCATGCCCTGCATGCCGCGCGACTCCAGCTGGAATACCGCGACCGTCTTGGCCTTGGTCAGCAGCTCGTAGGAAGCCTTGTCGTTGAGCGGCAGCGTTTCAAGCGCGAAGTCGGCGTTGGCCGGGTCGAGCTGCTTGATGTAGCGTACCGCGCGGTCGAGGATGGTGAGCGTGGTCAGGCCCAGAAAGTCGAACTTGACCAGGCCCACGGCCTCCACGTCATCCTTGTCGTACTGCGAGACCACGCCCGAGTCGCCGCCCTGGGTGTACAGCGGGCAGAAGTCGGTCAGCTTGCCGGGGGCGATCAGCACGCCGCCGGCGTGCATGCCGATGTTGCGGGCAATGCCTTCGACCTGCTGCGCCAGCGCCAGCAGCTGCTTGACCTCGTCCTCGTTCTCCAAACGCTCCTTGAGCATCGGTTCTTCTTCGATGGCGTCGGCAATCGTCACCGGTTTACCCGGCTTGAACGGGATCAGCTTGGAAATGCCGTCGCAGAAGTTGTAGCCGAAATCGAGCACGCGGCCGACGTCGCGGATCGCGCCCTTGGCCGCCATGGTACCGAAGGTGGCGATCTGCGAGACCGCTTCCTTGCCGTACAAATCCTTCACGTGCTGGATGACGCGGTCGCGCCCTTCCTGGCAAAAGTCGATGTCGAAGTCGGGCATCGAGACGCGTTCGGGGTTCAGGAAGCGCTCGAACAGCAGGTTGTATTGCAGGGGATCGAGATCGGTGATCAGCAGCGAATACGCGACCAGGGAACCGGCGCCCGAACCGCGGCCCGGGCCGACCGGCACGCCGTTTTCCTTGGCCCACTTGATGAATTCGGCCACGATCAGGAAGTAGCCGGGGAACTTCATGTTGCAGATGGTATCGGTCTCGAACTTCAGGCGCGCGTCGTAACGCGGGCGCGCCGCTTCGCGCTTGGCCGGATCCGGATACAGGTGGATCAGGCGCTGTTCCAGGCCGGCCTGCGATTCGGCGACCAGGAACTGGTCGATGCTCATGCCGGGCGGGGTCGGGAAGTCCGGCAGCTGCGGCTTGCCCAGGGTGAGCACGACGTTGCAGCGCTTGGCGATTTCGACCGAGTTGGCCAACGCGGCCGGCATGTCGGCGAACAGCGTGGCCATCTCGGCCTGCGACTTGAAGCGCATCTCTTCGTTGAAGCGTTTGACGCGCTTGGCGTTGGCCAGCATTTCGCCTTCGGCGATGCAGGTGCGCGCTTCGTGGGCGACGAATTCTTCGGCCGAGAGGAACTGGACCGGGTGGGTGGCGACCACCGGCAAGCCCAGTTTGGCGGCCAGCGCGACGGCGTGGCGCACCTGGGCTTCCTGGTTGGGCTGGCCGGCGCGCTGCACTTCGATGTAGAAGTGGCCGGGAAAGACCGAGGCCCAGCGCTGGGCGCAGCGTTCGGCCAGCGCCAGGTTGCCGTTTTCGATGGCGGTGCCGACGTCGCCGAAGTGGGCGCCGGAGAGCACGATCAAGCCATGGGCCTGGCTTTCGCCGGGCGACAGGGTCGATTCGCTGGTCGCAAGCGCATCGAGCCACTCGGGGCGGATTTCGGCGCGGCCCTTGTGCTGGTTGCTCAGCCAGGCTTTGGACAGCAGTTCGCACAGCTGCAGGTAACCCATGCGGTTCTTGGCCAGCAGCAGCAGGCGCGAGGGCTTGTCGCGGTTCTCGTCGTTGCTGATCCAGGCGTCCACGCCGATGACCGGCTTGATGCCCTTGCCGCGCGCGGATTTGTAGAACTTGACCATGCCGAACAGGTTGGCCAGGTCGGTGATGGCCAACGCCGGCTGCTTGTCCTTGGCGGCGGCGGCGACGATGTCGTCGATGCGCACCAGGCCGTCGACGATGGAGTATTCGGAATGCACACGCAGGTGGACGAAAGCCGGTGCGGCCGGCTTGGCTGGCGCGGCGAGCGTGGTGCTCCCGGCTTCGATGACATCGGTACTCATGTGTGTTTCGCCTGCTGTGCAAAGAGTGCTATTTTACCGCGCCAGCGCCCTGGCGGAGGAAACGTCGTGGCGCCCGCACCCGGCCCGCCGCCACATACCCCTGATGCCAGCGTGGACATTGTTCTATAATATCGGCTTTCCCTGTTTTCCCATCTTTCACCGATCTTTCACCGATCTATCGCCACCATGCAAGCTAATACCGCTTTACAAGCTGAAGCGCATGCCGCCATCGCCGCAGCTGCCGCCCACGTCAATATCGCCGCCTACAAATTTGTCACTTTTGACAATACTGAGGAAATGCGTCCCCTGTACCAGGATATCTGCAAGCGCCTGGCGCTCAAGGGCACGATCCTGCTGACGCCGGAAGGCATCAATATGTTCCTGTCCGGTCCGCGCTCGCACATCGACGAGTACCTGGCCTGGGTACGCCAGGATGCGCGCTTTGCCGATATCGAGGTCAAGGAAAGCTATTCGGAGGAACAGTCGCACAAGCGCATGCTGGTGAAGATCAAGAAAGAAATCATCACCATGCGCATGCCGCTGATCCAGCCGGAACAAGGCCGTGCGCCGTTTGTGCGTCCCGCCACGCTCAAGCGCTGGCTCGACGAGGGCGTCGACGACGATGGCCGTCCGGTGGTGATGATGGAAACCCGCAATGCCTTCGAGGTCGATGTCGGCACCTTCGAGAACACGCTCGATTACCGGATCGACAAGTTCAGCGAATTTCCCGAGGTCGTGGCCCAGCACCGCGAGGAGCTCGAAGGCAAGACCGTGGTCACCTTCTGCACCGGCGGCATCCGCTGCGAAAAGGCGGCGATCCACATGAAAAATATCGGCTACCAGAGCGTGTACCAGCTCGACGGCGGCATCTTGAAATATTTCGAGGAAGTCGGCGGCGCCCACTACAAGGGCGATTGCTTCGTGTTCGACTACCGCACCGCGCTCAATCCGCAGCTCGAAGCGACCGTGACGACCGTGCAGTGCTTCGCCTGCCGCGCCGTGGTGACGCCGCGCGACCAGCTCTCGCCGCTGTACGTGTACGAAAAATCGTGCCCGCAGTGCCATCCCGAACGGGAGCGCGCGCCAGCGGGCGCCGATAGCAGCGCCGGCGCAGCGTAAATCCGGGTGGGCAGGCGCCCACCCTCTCCCATCAAACGCGGCCGTAGTTATCCTGGAAGCGGACGATATCGTCCTCGCCCAGGTAATCGCCGCTCTGCACTTCAATCATCACCAGGTCGAGCACGCCCGGATTTTCCAGGCGGTGCTTGTGGCCGGCCGGAATATAGGTCGATTCGTTGGTGGACACGAACAGTTCGCGCTCGCCGTTGACGACCTTGGCCATGCCGCTGACCACAATCCAGTGCTCGCTGCGGTGGTGGTGCATCTGCAGGCTCAGGCTGGCGCCCGGCTTGACTTCGATGCGCTTGATCTTGAAGCGGGTGCTGTCTTCCAGCACGGTGTAGGTGCCCCACGGACGGTGCACGGTGCGGTGCAGCTTGTGCACGTCGTGCCCTTCGGACTTGAGGCTCACGTACAGCTGCTTGACGTCCTGCACCCGGCTGCGGTCGGCCACCAGCAGCGCGTCCGGGGTGTCGACGATGATCAGGTTGGACACGCCGACCGCGCCCACCAGGCGCTCGTTGCTCTGGATGAAGCAGTCGCTCACATCGTGCAGGCGCACCTCGCCATCGATGCGGTTGCCGTCCGCGTCCGGCGCGATCAATTCGCCCAGCGCATTCCAGGAACCGATATCGCTCCAGCCGATATTGCACGGCACCACCGACACCTTGGCCGATTTTTCCATCACCGCGTAATCGATCGAATCGTCGGCGACCTGCTCGAAGGCGGCGGCATCGAGTTCGCACTGGGTAAAGTTCTTGCCGCTGGCGCTGCGCGAGGCGGCCAGGCAGGCGCGCGTGGCGGCCAGGATGTGCGGGCAATGCAATTCCATCTCGGCGATCATGCTGCCGGCGGCAAAGCAGAACATGCCCGAATTCCACAGGTAGCGGCCGCTGGCCAGATACTCGCGGGCTTTTTCCAGGCTCGGCTTTTCGACAAAGCGCAGCACCGTGTTGCCCTCCGCCTCGATGTAGCCGAACCCGGTCTCGGGCGAATGGGGTTCGATGCCGAAGGTCACCAGGCGGCCGGACTGGGCCAGCGGAATGGCCTGCGCGACGGCGGCGCCAAAGGCGGCCTGGTCGGTAATCAGGTGGTCGGCGGCCAGCACCAGCAGCAGGGCGTCGGGGCCATGGGTGGCGGCCACGTGCAGGGCGGCGGCGGCGATCGCGGGCGCGGTGTTGCGGCCGAACGGTTCCAGGATGTAGCTGTTGGCCAAGCCCTGGTGGCCGGCGCCGACGGCACGGTAATCGTCCTCGGTCTTGAAAAACAGTTCGCGGTTGGTGACGGTGAGCACGTCGGCCACGTCCGGCAAGGCAGCGCCGCGCAGCCAGGCTTTTTGCAGCAGGCTGTGGCCGTCAGCGAGGCGGATGAAAGGCTTGGGGTGGAGTTCGCGCGAAACGGGCCACAGGCGCGAGCCGGCACCGCCGCATAAAATGGTAGGGATGAGTTTCAACTGCGGTTCCTTTAGTGCATGCATGCCGGATCGTCCGGCGATGAATGTGTCAACGCAAATAACGTTGCGCATTCTACATCATTGGATGCACCGGAGGAATCGCAGCACCATGCCGGCGGCGCCATGGCGGCGCGACGGCATGGCCGGTTGATCTTATTGCGCGGTTTTCGGCAACAAATCTTTCAACACACTCTTGTAAGTGCCGCGTGCGGTTTCGTAGATGGCCATCTGCGCATTCAGGCGCGCCATCTCGGATTCCACGAAGCGCAGGTTGGCGACTTGCTGTTGCGCTTCCTGGGACAGTTCCGACACTTTATAGCTGACGCCACCGGTGCTGATTTCAAGTTCGTTATTGCTCATGTTTCCTCTTATGATAAAAAAAGCCGGCGCCAGATGGCCGCCGGCAGGGGGTTGGGTCAGCGGAAATAGGACGCCAGGCGGGTGACGTCGTCACCGCCCAGGGTGCCGGCCGCGGCGCGCAGGCGCAGCGAGGCCAGCAGGTAGCCGTAGCGGGCCTGGGCCAGGTCGCGCTTGGCGGTAAACAATTGCTGCTGGGCGTTGAGCAGGTCGAGGTTGATGCGCACCCCGCCCTTGATGCTTTGTTCGGTCGCCTTGATCAGCAGATTGCTCGATTCCACCGCGCGGTTGAGCGCGTTGACCTTGGCGACGCCGCTTTGCACCGCGCTGTATTGCTTGCTCACTTCGATCAGGGCCTTGTCGGTCTTGGTCTGCAGGTCGGCGCGCGCGCGTTCCAGGCCGGCGACAGCCTGGCGTGAACTGGCGTTGACCGCACCGCCCGCATACAGCGGCACGTTGAGCTGGATGCCGATCGCGCGCACGGTCGATTCCTGGTTGAAGGTATTGATCGTTTCCGAGGCGTTCTTGCTGTAGGAAGCGACAAAGTCCAGGCGCGGCGCGTGGCCGGCGCGGGCCTTGAGGATTTCCTGCCTGGCCACGTCGAGCGCGAGCGTCTGGGCGGCCAGCTCGGGATTTTGCTTGAGCGCCATGGCCTTCCACTCTTCCACGCCGGTGGGGGCCAGCGGCAGCATGCGGAAGGTATCGTTCAGGCCGACCAGTTTGCCAACCTCGGCGCCGACCATGGCGGACAGGGCATTGCGCGCGGTGGCCTGGTTATCCTTCGCTTCGATCAGCTGGGCTTCGGACAGTTCCAGGCGCGCCTGCACTTCCAGCACGTCGGTGCGGGTGCCTTCGCCGTGCTTGAGCAGGCGCTCGTTGACGGCGCTCTGTTCGAGGTAGGCGTCGCGCTGGGCCTGGATCAGGGCCACCTGTTCATCGCTGAACAAGGCGTCGAAATAGGCGCCGATCACGCGCAGCAGCAATTCCTGGCCGCGCACGCTGAACAACTGGTCGCTCAGCGCGGCCTGGGCCTTGCCCTGCTTGAAGCGCGCATAGGCGTCCACGTTGAACAGGGCCTGGCGCAGCTGGATGGTGGACACGCGGCTGATGTATTCCGGCTGGGTCGACGTGGTCGGCGTGTCGATATCGGAGCGGTTCTTGCTCGCGTTGTAATTGGCCTGCACGTTCGGCAGCAGACCGGCGCGGCCCAGGATCGCATTTTCCTTGCCGCTCTGGTTTTCATAGAAAGCGGCGCGGTAAGTCGGATCGTTCTGCAGGGCCTGCTCGTAGGCTTGCTGCAGATTGATGGCGCTGGCACCGGCGCTGGCGAGCAGCATGGCGGCGGCGGCGGCGACGGTTTTCAGGCGCCGGCCCTGGCGTAAGGCGATCAGGTGAAACGTCATTTAATCCTCCGACAACGATGTCTTGGCGCGATCAAAGATCGGCTTGAACAGGTAATTCATCATGGTGCGTTCACCGGTCTTGATGAACAGTTCCGCAGGCATGCCCGACTGGATATCGAGTTTATTCTGGGCAATCAGCTTGGCGCCTTCCGGGGTGACCCGGGCCTTGATCTTGTAGTATGGCATGCCGGTACGTTCCTCGACGGTACGGTCGGCCGAGACTTGCGTCACGATGCCGGGAATGTGCGGGGTCTTGTTGGTGTTGAAGGCCGAGAAAATGAACTCGACCGGCAGGCCGACGCGCACCTTGTCGATCAGGTTGACCGCCAGCTGGCCTTCGACCACCAGCGCGTCCGAGCTCGGCACGATATCCATCATGTGCGCGCCGGCGCCGATCACGCCGCCCTTGGTGAAGATTTGCAGGCCGACCACGGTGCCGTCGACCGGCGCCTTGACTTCGGTGCTGGCCAGCTCGAAGTCCTGGCCCGCGATGCGGCTGGCGAGCGAACTGCTTTCCTTTTGCACGTCGGCCAGCTGGGCGGCGATTTCCTTCTGGTATTCCTGGGAGCGCATGATGCGGCGCAGGGACATTTCCATCACCTGGTTCTGGACCCGGCCGATATTGCCGAGATCTTCGGAAATCGTGCCTTGCAGGGACATATAGGTGCGCTCCATTTCCAGCAGGCGCGAGCGCGGCACATAGCCATCCTTGGCCAGTTCGCGCATGCCGTCGAGCTGTTCCTTGATGATGACGGCCTGGCTTTTCTTGCTGGCCAATCCTTCCTGCAAACCCTTGGCCTGGGATTTCAAGCCGGCGGCATTCTCATCCATTGCAGCCAGTTCGTTTTTCAGGGACGATTGGCGCGAGCTCAACAGCTGCTTTTGCGATTCCATCGCGTCGATGGCACGCGCATCGTTCTTGCTGTCGATCAATTCCTTGGGAAACACCGGCTGGCTCTTGCCGTCACGCTCGGCCTGCAGGCGCGCTTCCGCCGCCAGGGCGCCGAAATACTGGGAACGGGTGATCTCGGCGGACGAACGGGCCACGGTCGGATTCATGCGCACCAGCACCTGGCCAGCCTTGACCACATCGCCATCCTTGACCAGGATATCTTCGATCAGGCCGCCGGCCTGATGCTGGACCGCCTTGCGGCTGGTCTCGGTCGCTACCGTGCCCGACAGCGGAACACCGCGGTCGAGCGGGGCCAGCGATGCCCACAGGAGGAAACCGACCACGCCCACCAGCACGATGATCCAGCCGAGGCGGGAATACTTGCGCGAGTCCACGCTGTCCGGGTCAAACGGCACCACATCGCGTGCCACCACGTCGGTGGCGTTGCTGGTCCTGCTCAGGATTTTCATGGTCATGGCTTATTCCTTTTCCGTTGTTACCGCAGGGCTGCCAGCGTTGAGCTGGGGCTGGGCCGGCTGCGTTGCCTGGCCCGGCTGGCCGGGTTGGCCCGGCGCCGTGCCTGCTTGTCCCTGCTGCTGGCGGGCTGCGGCCTGCTGTGCTTCTATGATTTTCTTGTTGGCGTCGTGGATCGCCTGCATGACCTGGTTGGTCGGGCCGAACATTTGTACCGTGCCTTCGCGCAAGACCAGCATTTTGGTCGAGACATTGATGGCGGCCGGACGGTGCGTGATCAGCACGATGGTCTTGCCGCGCTGGCGCAATTCCTGCACGGCCACCATCAGGGCTTGCTCGCCCATATCATCCAGGTTCGAGTTCGGCTCGTCGAGCACCAGCAGCGATGGATCGCCGTACATGGCGCGGGCCAGGCCGAGGCGCTGCTTCTGGCCGCCGGACAGGCCGGCACCGCCGTCGCCCAGCACGGTATCGTAGCCTGCCGGCATCTTGAGGATCATTTCATGTACGCCGGCACGCTGGGCGGCGAGTACCACCTGCTCCGGCTCGATGCTGCCGAAACGGGCGATGTTTTCGCTCACGGTACCGCCAAACAGTTCGATATCCTGCGGCAGGTAACCCATGTGCGGGCCCAGTTCATCCTTGTTCCACTGGTAGATATCCGCACTGTCCAGGCGGACCTTGCCGACCACGGCTGGCCAGACACCGACCAGCAGGCGCGCCAGGGTCGACTTGCCCGAACCGCTGGGGCCGATCACGGCCAGCACATCGCCCGGCTCAACCGCGAAACTGACGCTTTTCAACACTGGCGCGGCAGCGCCCGGCGGGCCGGCGGTGATGTTATCGATCTGCAGGTGGCCGGTCGGCTTCGGCAGGCTCATGCCTTCCTTGCGCTCGTCATTCTCTTCCAGCAGCGCTTCCAGGCGCTCGTAGGAACTGCGCACGCCGGCAAACGACTTCCACACGCCGATCACTTGCTGCACCGGCTGCATGGCGCGGCCGACCAGGATCGAGGCGGCAATCATCATGCCCGGGGTCAGCTTGCCTTCGATCACCAGCAAGGCGCCGAGGCCGAGGATCAGCGATTGCAGCGAGACCTGGAAAAACTTGGTGATGGCACCCACGGTGCCGGCCTTGCGGCTCGCTTCGGCCTGCAGTGCCAGGAACTTGCTGTGCAGTTTGTACCAGCGCGCCTGCAGGTTGGGCAGCATGCCCATCGCTTCGATGACTTCGGCATTGCGCAGGTTATTCGTGGCCATGTTGCCGGCCATGATGGAGGTGGTGCTGGCCTCGGCCAGCGGCTTGTGCGAGACGCGCTCGTTGACCACGGCCAGGATCACCAGGATGGCGGTGCCGCCCAGGGCGAACCAGCCGAGCAGCGGCTGGAAGAAGAAGATCACGATCAGGTAGAGCGGGAACCATGGCGCGTCGAAGAAGGCGAACAGTGCGTTACCGGTGAGGAACTGGCGGATATTGGTCAGGTCGCTCAAGGCCTGGCCCGCATTGCCGCCGGCTTTCTTGAGGTTGCGTTCAAAGGCGGCGGTGTAGACGCGCCGGTTCATCTGCATGTCGAAGGCGGCGCCGACGCGCACCAGGATCAGGCTGCGCATCAATTCCAGCGCGCTCATGAGCAGGTAGGCGCCCAGCATCAGCAAGGTCAGCATGAGCAGGGTGATTTCGTTCTGGCTGGCCAGCACGCGGTCGTACACCTGCAGCATGTAAATCGACGGCACCAGCATCAACAAGTTGGTGATGGCACTGAACACGCCAACGGTGTAGAAGGTGCTCTTGAACGTGAGCAGCGCTTGCCCAATTTCGTTCTTTTTATCGAGAAGTTTTTTCATTTGAGACCAGCACAATTCATTAGTAATTCACGAGGGACAGAGCGGACGGCGGCTGCTTCCCGAGCCCTTGGCATGCGCGCCGCGCTGGCCGCCAGGGCGGGAAGTGGGCAGCAGGCCGACAGGATGTCAAAAAAATCCGCTTGGAAATGTGATGTGGATCACAAGTTCAAAAGCTTAGCATAAGCAAGGTTTTAACACCAGAGAAGATTTATTGTGCGCAGTATGAAATCTGCAAGAACGCCCGGCACGAACGGCGGGCGGATAAAAAAAGCCAGGCGGTGAAGCCTGGCTTTTCGTGTGGCTTGGAAAGGCAGGCCCGGGGGCCTGCGATTCCTTGCTACTGGGACTAATTATTACATAACAACCAGCGAACCAGCACCGTAGGTGGTGTTGAAGTTGGCAACGCTCGTACCAACAGCGGTGTCATCTGCAGCAACCAGACCGGTCAGGTGGATGGTGGTGGTGGTGCCACCGTTGACTGCCAGCACATCGATGATGCCGTCGGTCAGGTTACCGTTGACGATCGACAGGGTGCTGCCGGTTACGAACTGGAACACGTCCAGATCGGCGTAGCCGGTCACGGTCGTCGTGTAGGTACCGGTAGCAACGCTGAACGTCACGTTACCAGCCGATGCGTCGATGGTGGTGACCGACGAGTTGATTGGGGTCGTAGCAGCACCCGAAACAACCAGCGAACCAGCGCCGAAGAACGTGTTGAAGTCAGCAACGCTAGCCATGACTGGGAGAACGACATCGCCAACTGGGTTTTGCACGACGATGGTCTGGGTGTTACCACCGTTGACTGCGGTCAGGGTCACTTCGTGGTCGCCTGCAACGCCGTCAGCAACGCTCACGGTGGTGCCAGCAACGAACACGAACTTGTCGCCAGCAGCGTAGTTGCTGACAGTCGAAGTGTACGAACCGTTGTTAGCGACCGAGATCGTGACGTTGTTGTTGTTACCAGCGTTGTAGCCGGTAGCGCCAGTCATGCTGTAAGCAACAGCGGTCGGTGGAACGATCGCTGCAGGTACGCCACCAGCTGCGCCTTCGAGCAGGTAGTAGTTAGCTGCGTCGGAGTTGACGAAGTTAGCCTGGGTCAGCGAGTTCCACAGCGAGGTTGCTGCAGGGATCGTTTGAGCCAGATCGATGGTGCCAGCCTTGGTGATGGTCGCGGTGTTAGCACCGATTGCATCGGCGATCTGGTACACGGTACCGATCGAGGTCACCGAATCAACAGCCACGTACACGTGGGTCTGGGCAGCGATGTTGTTAGCAGCGTACAGAGCCGTGATTGCGGTCTCGGTCAGTGCAACATTCACAGCGGTGCCGATGGTGATCGACTTGTCGGTCGTCAGGGCGTTGGTCAGCGTGGTGCCGCCCAGTGCCGTGAAGTCCAGGTGATCGATGCCAGCGCCGGTCCAGTCGAAGTTGACGATGGTGTCGTTGCCGAATGCAGGAGCGTAGACAACGGTTTCGTTGTTCGACACAGCGAATTCGGTGCTGGTTGGAGCAGCCAGATCAACAGCGATGACTTCTTTGTTGCCCAGGACGATAACGTCATTACCCGTGCCGCCGGTGATGATGTTGTCGCTGATCGACGCGCTTTCAGCGCCGGTCATTGCCACGAACGTTGCTGGCACGACTGGATCAAGCGCGGTAGCGAAGGCCGAGTTGTAATCGCCTTTGATGCCCAGTGCATTGATCGAGTTGACCATGGCAGCGTACACATTGGCGCCGGAAGCGTCAGCAACGATACCGTAGGCTTTGGCAGCAGCGGTGATGTCGGCAGCCGACAGGCCGGTGGATGGAGCAACGAAGCCGATGGTCAGGTCGTTCAGGGCATGAACGCCATCCGACAGAGCCGTGACGTGCAGCGCGTTCGATTCAGCATCGGTTGCGACCAGCAGCTTGCTCAGCACTGGATCCAGGTTGATCGCTTTTTTGATCGCCTGGTTGATGTCGCGGTCGGTTGCAGTGTAGGTGTTGCTGTTTGCCAGGGTGATCGTCGACACGATACCTTTGTACGTCACGTTAACTTTCGTGTTGTACAGGAAGTAGGTGTTGTTGAAATCCGAACGGGTGTCGCTGACGAAACGGTCGGCGTCGAGGTTCAGTGGGTTCTGGTCAACGGTGTTGAATACCCATGCTGCGTTGGTCGACGAAGCAACAGGCACAGCCGAACCGTACACCAGGACGTTCACAGGCTGACGGCCGGTGTTTTCGCTGTAGATGGTGTCGTCGCCAGCGCCGCCGGAGATACGGGAATCGCCATCGCCCAGTTTGCGGATGGTGTCGTTGCCGTCGCCGCCGCTGATGCTGATGTTGTTGTTCAGATCCTGGTTGTTAGCCCAGTTGGTGGTTGCGGTAACGCCGCCACCAGCAACATTAGGAGCGATGCGCAGGGTCAGTGCATCGTTACCAGCGCCGCCGACCATGCTGAACGTGAAGTCTTCCAGGCCGCTTTCGATACGTGCACGGCTGCCAGCAACGGCTGCGTCCAGATCGACGATCATGGTGTCGCTGCCAGCGCCGCCGGTGTAGGTGAAGGCGATGTTGTCAACAGCAGCGTCAGCTTGGGTGTCGACTTTGTTGACGTACTTGGCGATCGAACGGTCGGTCACGACAGCGGTGAAGCTCAGGTCGCCGCTCAGGGTCGAACCGTCGATCAGGCGCACGTCATGGAAACCATAGATGTCGCCGTGCTGGCTGCCGCCGCGCTGGGTAACGGTACCAGGCATTGGGAAGTCGCTACGGGTGCCGACTGGGGTGCCGCCGGTTGGCAGGCCACCGATGGTGCCGATAGCATCGATCAGCGGGGTCAGTGGGAACAGGGCATTCGGGTTAAAAGCCGAGTTGATCAGGTTCTGGTTGCCGATGACCGACAGGTTACCTTTGGTAACGCCGTTGACCAGGTTAACTTCTTCCAGCGCGTTGTTGGTCGAGTTGATCGTTTGCAGCTTGCTGGTGCGCTCAACGGTGATTTCGAAACGCTCAACACCTTTCGAGTTCGAGGTGTCGCCAACCGACAGACCGCCGATGACCAGATCGCCACCGTTCGAACCACGGCCCACGTCGTCCAGGATGATGGTGCTGGTGACTTTGAACGCCTGGGTTGCAGGGGTGTCGGTCAGGATCGCGGTGTGCAGACCGGAGTTTGCTGGCACTGCGGCTTCAGCCAACCAGCCCGATTGGTCGTCGATTGCGATAACGCCGGCGCCTGGGTTGGTGATATTGATTTCAGTACCGGTCTGTGGACGGCCCGACTGGGTATCGACAGCGGTAAAGGTGATGCCTTTGGTCACTTTGAAGTTCTGGATGCCAGGGGTGTTGGCAACAGCGCTCGAGATTGCGGTGAACAGTTGGTCGTAGGTTTGCGCCTGGTCGATCTCTTGCGAGCGAACAACGATAGCCTTGCCGTCCAATTTGAACGTGAAGCCGTTGTATGGATTGCTTTTCAGTGGGTCGAGCTGAGCATCGGCAGCGCGGGTGTCCATCAGTTGCAGACGCATCGTGGCGCCGCTCTGGGCAACCGGAGCTGCGCGCAGGGAGTGCTGATCGAAGTACAGGCCGAAATCGACGTTACCTGGATCGGTGCCAACCATGGCGATGGTGATGTCGCGGGTGATCTGCGAAGGCAGGATGCGGACATCTTCGATTTGCAGGTCGGCGCGGCTATCGCGGTCTTCCCAACGCAGAACGCCTACCATGTCCTGGGCATCGATTTGCGTCTTGCTGGTGCGCTCGGTGTTGTTGTCGGTGGTGTCACGCGAGATAGCTTGTGCGCGCAGAACAACGGTCTCAACGCTGGTCGTTTCGACCGTCATTGCGAAGTTGTTCGAATCGCCCAGGTCGGCACGCAGGGTGTCGTTGCCGCCGCCGCCGTTGACGCGGTCGCCAGCTTGCAGGGTGTTGTCGTTGTTGGTGAACGTGCCGATGAAGTTGTCGTTCTGAGCGGTACCAACCAGGGAGTCCTTGTTGATGGTCAGGTCGAGGTTCGAGCCAGGAATGGTGCCCAGAACCATGTTGGCGATCGTCGTGTTGACGGTCGTCTGGTACACGGCAGCGTCGGTGGTGGCGGTGACGTTAGCCAGCAGCTTGCGTGCTTCGGCAGCAGCGCCAGCGCCTTTGTACGAAGCGATTTCGTTGTCGGTATCGACAGCGCTGGTGAAGCCTTCGGCAACAGCAACTTTACGGGCGATGACAGCAGCGTCAGCGCCGCCGGTGATATCGGTCGCGCCGGTCAGGATGGCGTGTGCGGCAGCGGCTTTGGTGACGCGGCCGGCGTCGATTTCACCGGTCCAGTAGGTCAGGCCGGCTTGCAATGGAGCACGGTTGAACAGGTTCTGGAAGATCGCGGTAACGAACTGGGAAGTCGTCGCGCCAGCGTACAGGGCTTGCGATTCAGCGCTGGTGCCGAAGCTGTCGATCAGTTCTTTAACAGCAACGTTGCCGGCCTTGTATGCCAGATCCAGACCCGAAGTCGAGGTTGGCGCATCCGCAGCGGCGAGCGCAGCAGTCATGGCTGCCAGGCCTGCAGGATCGGCAGGACGACCGAAATAGGAAAGGTAAAGTTCTTGTGCTACTTTTGTGTACTCAGTTGCTGCGGCCATGATTGATCCTTTAAATGAATAGATATAACCAAATTTCTGCGGCCCGGGCAGGGTAGAAGTACCCCGCCAGACGCCTTTTTTGCAGAACAGGGAGTATATTGCCACATCGTGGGGCACAGGTTGTGACCGCCATCACAAAACCCCGCTTAATCGCACTTTTTTCCCGATTTTTTGGCTTTATATTTTGCTCTTGAACAAATTTTGCTGCTTTATTGAGCAGTTAACGCTGCGCTGCCGCATTTTTATGCATTTCATTGCCGGCCCGTTTGCGGCAGATAATATGCGCGGCGCGTCCGCTTAAATCGGCCTGTTTTAAGCCGGGCTTAATCAGCCGAATATCCATATGTGTTTTTAGCCGCCCGCAGGCGCCCCATGCCCCGCAGCCCTGCCCGCACAGCGCGGCCCCCTTGCATTCGGCGGCCTCGCCCCAAAGCGTATTCAATTACTACCCTTGTAATTTGGAAATGATTATCTCGAGTCCCACGTTTCCATAAGCCTTTGCTGCGACATAAACCCCAAAAGAAAAGGCCGCCTTATCGGCGGCCTTGGAACTGATAATCGCGCAGTTAATAAACGGGCGATCCTGATAATACGGGCGCGGCAACAGTCCCGCCCCGCAGGGCCGTCAACGCGCCCACACCGTGATGCCTTCGGCGGTCAGGTTCGGGTCGTTGCGCGACTTGAAGATGAAGGTCGCCGCCGTGCCCTTGTCGCCACTGAGGTAACCGCGGATCAGCGAATTCGAGACCGCCTGGTTGTACAAGTCGCCCTTGGGGAATACGTCACCCACGCCGGTCACTTTCATCTGTGTTTCCGGACTGTAGACCATCATGCTGGTGGTGAAGGTCTTCTTGCCGAAATCGACCTTGAGGCTGGCGTCGCCAATGGTGGCCCCGAGTGCGTCGCCGGTGGCGCGCTGCAGGGTCGCCTCGCCGCTCACCAGGGCGAACGATGCCGTGCCTTCGGTCGGCAGCACCAGCTTGTTGGCCAGCTGCCTGCGCACCGCATACGCACCGAGCACATAGCCCTGGTCATAATCGGGATTGCTCAAGCGTTCAATGACGGCCGGATCGGGCGGCGTATTGGCGATACGCTCCCAGCGCCCCCAGATGACTTCGGGACCTTTCGGCACTTCCGGCACCGGTACTGGCACCACCACGATCGGCTCGGGCAGCACGCCGCTGTTGCCATTGTTGCCGTTGTTGTTATTGCTATTGTTGTTATTGTTATTCGCATTGTTGGCCACCGCCGCCTTGGCGATCTGCTTGCTGCTGTCTTTCTGCGCCTCGAGGTTGACTGCGGTGCCCGGCGTGGCCGGCACGGTGGTGGCGGCGTGACCTGCCGGTTCGTCCGAACGCGGCGGGACGATCTTGTCCGGATTGCTGGCCGGGCTGTTGAGCAGTTTGGGAATATTTTGCCCGCGCTCTACCTGCAGCAGCATGCCAGGCTGGCCGGCGAACAGTTCGCGGCTGGCCGCGCCTTCGCACGGTCCCCCGCCTTCCGGGCGGCAGGCGCCGGCAAAGCCGCTCACCACCACCCCGCCCGAGACCACCGCAATGCGCGAGGTCTGCTGGTCGGTGGAGACGATGAAGTCGGTGCCGCGCACGCCGATGGCGGCCACCGGCGTATTGAAGCGGTAGTTCTGGCGCGACAATTTGACGCCCTGGCCGGAGATGCTGCGCGCCACGCCGCTGAGCAGCTCGAGCTTGACGCGCGTGTTGGCCGGATTGGCGACGTCGACCTTGTAGGCGATGATGCGCGCCTTGCTGTTCGGACGCAGGATCAGGAAGCCGCCGTCGACCGTCTTCATATAGACATAGCCCTGGGCGCCGGTGGTGAGCTGGTCGCCCTCCTGCACCGCGCTGTCGAGCACGGCGGCGCGGCTGGCCACCTGCACTTCGCCGGTCACGAACACGATGCGGCCCGCTTCGCCAGCGACGGCGTGCGGCAGCGCGGCGCACGATGCGGCGAACGCGACAGACATGAATCCAGCTCTGATAATTGATTGACTAAACATAAATTCTCCCTTACTAATTGAGATTATGCTCTCATCCCGGCATCGAAAACGTGTTGTACGTCACATTTTTGCATCCCGATACAATTCTGCGACGTTCCTGCGACAAGCCTGGCAGCGCTTGCTCTTCATAATGTATGCGCCGCGGAACATGCGGACACACTCCCGATGGCCTTGGCGCGCAACAGGCGCTATACTTGCAGGTCTTTTACCTCGGCAACGTTTCTGTTTAAGCATCAGATGGCGGGGACACTTTCCACAGTACGGGTCAACTTGCGCCTCCCTTCCGCCTCTTTTCTGCACCTGACCATCCCGCTCGCCGCCTTGCTGCTGGCCGCGTGGGCGCAGCTGCCGCGCGGCCCGTCCGCGCTGGACGCCGCCGACGAGTGGCTGCGCGACCGCTTCGTGGTGGCGCAGGCGGTCGACACCCTCGAGACGCGCATCCTGGTGGTCGACATCGATGAAACCAGCCTGGCCGCCCATCCCTGGCCATGGTCGCGCGAGCGCCTGGCCGAACTGGTCGAAACCTTGCTGGGCGACGGTGCGCGCGGGGTGGCGCTGGACATCATCCAGGGCGAGCCGGGCGACCCCGGCGGCGACGCCCGCCTGGCCGTGCTGGCGCAGCAAGGTCCGGTGGTGCTGGCCCAGGTCTTCGATTACGAACAGCGTCCCCAGCCCCTGCGCTTCGGCCAGCCCGCCGGCGGCAGCAAGGCCGGCACCGCCGCCGGCGCGGCTGCGGCCTACGGCTACATGGCCAACCACGCCGGCCTGGCCGCCGCCCCGCACGTGGGCAATATCGGCGTACTGCCGGACCCCGACGGCGTGCTGCGGCGCGTGCCCATGTACACCTGGTTCGAAGGGCGGCGCTACCCGACCCTGGCGCGCGCCCTGCTCGACTGCTGCGGCGAGCCGCCCAAGGTGGCCCAGACCGCGCGCGAAGATGGCTTCGTGCGCGTGCCGTTCACCCGCTCGCTCGACGCCTACCTGGTGGCCAAGGCTGGCGACGTGCTGGACGGACGCGTGGACCCGTCGCTGGTGGCCGGCCGCCTGGTACTGATCGGCTCGTCCTCGCTGAGCATCGGCGACCGGGTCGCCTCGCCCCTGGGGCGCAACAGCGCCGGCCTGCTGGTGCACGCCGCGATGCTGACCACCCTGCTCGACCGCGACAGCGGCCTGGCCCCGGCGCCTTGGCCCGGGCGCCTGCTGGCGGTGCTGTTCGCCGCCGCCGTGGCGGCCCTGGCCAGCCTGACCTTCGCGCGCCTGTCGGCTGCCTTCAATGTGCTGATGCTGGGCGCCGCCGCGCTGGCCTGGCTGGCCCTGGCCTACGGCCTGAGCGCCCACGACGCCCATTTTTCCGTCAGCGGCCCGCTGCTGGCGATCCTGTTCCTGCTGGCCGTGGGCGTGCCCTTCCACTGGCAGCTGGCGCAGTCCGGCTCGCGCCGCCTGCTCGATACCATGCGCCGCTACGTGGCCGGCGAAGTGGTCGACGAATTGCTGCGCAGCGGCCTGAAAGACCCGCTGGCCCCGCGCAGCCTGCAAGTGACCACCCTGATCGCCGACATGCAAGGCTACACCACCCAGGTCGAATCGCTGCCGGTCGAAGAAGCGGCGCGCCTGACCACCGATTTCCTCGACTGCCTGACCCGTCCGGTGCTGGAACAGCGCGGCACGCTCGACAAATACACGGGCGACGGCCTGGTGGCCTTCTGGGGCGCGCCGATTCCCAACGACGAGCACGCCGACCTGGCGCTCGACGCCGCCGCCCACATCCTGCGCGAAGTGACCATGCTGAGCCGGGCCCGGGTACGTGCCGGCGGCCAGCCGCTGCGCGTGCGCATCGGCATTGAAAGCGGTCCGGCCATGGTGGGCGACTATGGCACCGCCTTCCGCAGCATCTATACGGCAGTCGGCGACAGCGTCAACACCGCCTCGCGCCTGGAACAGGCGGCGCGCGACTTCCCTTACGACGTCATCATCGGCGAAGGCACCGTGGCCTACGCCAGGCGTCACCGTTTCATCAGCCTGGGGCAGCACACCCTGCGCGGCAAGGAGCACCCGATGCAGCTCTACACGCTGGAGGCGGCCGCATGAGGCGCGCTCCATGGACCCTGCTGCTGGCCGGCGCCACCCTGTGCGCCGCCGCCCACGCCCAGCAGGACGACGGACCAAGCGCGCCCGCTGAGAGTGTCGTCGCGGCCGCCGCCGTCCCGGACGCCGCCGAGGCTGCCGAAGCGGCCCCGGCGCCGCCCGATGCCCGCGCCGACGACATTGCCGCCCAGGAAGAAAAACTCTACCTCGACGCCCTGCGCGCCCTGTCCGAAGGGCGGCCCGACGAAGCCACCGGCAAGCTCGAACGCTTGCTGGAAAAAAATTCCCTGCACGCGGGCGCCTGGCTCGACCTGGCCATCAGCCATTGCTCGCTGGGCAACGAGTCGGAAGCCGAACGCATGTTCGAGCAGATCGAGACGCGTTTCGATCCACCGCCCGCGATCCGTGAATTGATCGCCCACTACCGCAAGTCCGGCTGCAAGGGAGCGCAGGTGGCACGGCGCGCCATGTCGTTCAAGCTCGGACGCGGCTACGACAGCAACGTCAACCAGGGTTCCAGCAACCGCTTCGTCACCGTCGGCAGCGGCAACCAGCTGTCCCAGGTGGAGCTCGGCCCCGATTCGCTGCCCAAGGGCGACCATTTCAACCTGCTCTCGGGCGACTTCAACCAGCCGCTCGGCAGCCGCGGCATGCTGCTCATTGCCCAGTTGCGCGCGCTGCGCCACAGCCAGGTCGACAGCCAGGACAGCACCTCGGGCTTGCTGGCGCTGGAAAAGCCATGGAATGCCGGCGCCTGGACTGGGCGCGCGACGGCCGCTTTCGGCCTGGTGCGCCTCGGCGGCGACCTGTACCAGCGCCAGGGCCAGCTGCTGCTGCGCGCCGTGCCGCCGGTGGCGCTGGGCGAAGCGACCAGCTGGGCGCTGACGGCCGGCTACAGCGGGGCCGAGTATCCGACCCGCCGCTATTACGATTCGCACACGCTCGACCTGGGCAGCACCGTGGCCTGGAGCGCCAAGCGCGCCACGGTGGTGCTGGCGGCCGGCGCGCTGGCCGACCAGGGCCGGGCCAGCCGTCCGGGCGGCGACCGCAGCGCCTGGTACGGCTCGGTCAACCTGTTCGGCGCGCTGAACGACAAGGCCATCGGCGAACTGGGCATCAGCCGCCAGTCGTGGCGTAGCGAGCGGGCCTATTCGCCGGGCCTGATCGATACCACCCGGCGCCAGAACACCACCCAGCTGCGCGCCAGCCTGCAAGTGCCGGTCGGCACCCACAGTGCCCTGCAACTGGAACTGCGGCGCACCTGGAACCGCGAGAACATTCCCCTGTTCCAGTACGACAGCCGTGCGGTCCAATTCAGCTGGCGCACCGACAACTGGTAAGATAACAGTCCAGCACGCTGCTGGCGGAACCGCGGGTGCAATCGCTGCCGGCGGTCCGACTGTTGATGTGGACTTTATGACTTGGGAATTGATCTTGTTTTTACTGGGCACGGTTGCTATCGTGGCAGGCTGCCTGGTACCGAACGAATGGCTGCCGCCTTTACCGAACGACAAACTGCTGCATTTTCTCGCCTTCGGCGTGCTCGCCCTCTTGCTGGCCCGCATGGTGCCCGGAGGCTGGATCCTGCAAGCGAGCTTGCTGGGCCTGTTGCTGGCCGGCCTGCTGATCGAAATCCTGCAAGAACTGGTGCCGGGGCGAAAATTTTGCTGGCGCGACATGGCGGCCAATGCCGCCGGCATCGCCACGGTGGCGCTGTGCGCCCCCCTGCTGCACGCCTATCAATGACGGAAGTATTTGCATGAGTACAGACAACAACAATATCGTGTCCGCGCCCAAGCACGGCGCGCCGGTCAGCGCGGCCGACGCCGGTTCTGTGATGCCGGTGCCCAAGGATTCGCAGAACAAGATCAGCTTTCAGATTCATCTGCGCAAGATTCCCCTGCTGGCCAACCTGAGCGAAGATGAAATGCGCCAAGTGATGACGGACTTGCGCATCCGTACCTATGCCAAGCGCGATGTGGTGCTGCAAAAAGGCGCCAGCGGCGACAGCCTGCTGTTCCTGCTGTCGGGCCAGCTGCAAGTGATCGACGTGACCGAAGACGGGCGCGCGATCGGCTTGCGCATGCTCGCGCCGGGCGACTTCTTCGGCGAAATTGCCGTGATTAACGGTTCGACCCGCTCGGCTTCGGTGGTGGCGCTCAGTCCGGTGATGGTCGCCCTGCTGCCGCGCAACACGGCGCTGCACCTGTTTTCGCACTCGCCATCGGTGGCCAATCACATGCTGCGCTTTCTGGCGGAAAAAGTGCAGCGCGATTCGCAGTTCCGCGCGCTGCTCAGCATTCACAACACGGCCAAGCGGATTTACACCTTCCTGGAACTGCTCAAGGAAAAGAAGGACGGCGATGTGGAAGTGGTGGAAAACCTGCCGACCCACCAGGATATCGCGAACATGATCAATACCAGCCGCGAAACGGTCACCCGTACCTTGCTGACCCTGGTGCAGCAGGGGATTATCGAAAAGGGCACGCACCGCCTGATCATTCTCGATCCGGCGGCCTTGCAGAAGCTGGCGCAGACCTGATGCGCGCCGGCGCCTAAGCCGGCGCGATCAAGCCGCTGCGCTCCAGATACGCCATCACCTGCGCGCTGCAGGTCTCGGCATCGTCGCGCAGGGTATCGAGCCGCACTTCCGGCTGCCGCGGCGCCTCGTAAGGCGAATCGAGTCCCGTAAAATTGGGCAACTGCCCGGCGCGCGCTTTGAGGTACAGGCCCTTCGGATCGCGCCGCTCGCACTCGTCCAGCGGCGCATCGACAAAAATCTCGATGAATTCGCCGGCCGGCATCAGGCTGCGCACCAGCTCGCGGTCCGAGCGGAACGGCGAAATGAAGGCACTCAACACGATCAAGCCGGCGTCCGTTATCAGGCGCGCCACTTCGCCGGCGCGGCGGATATTCTCGACCCGGTCGGCCGCGCCGAAGCCCAGGTCGCGGCACAGGCCGTGCCGCAGATTGTCGCCATCGAGCAGGTAGGTATGCGCGCCGCGCGCCGCCAGGCTGCGCTCGACCATGCCGGCCACCGTGCTCTTGCCCGCGCCGGACAGGCCCGTAAACCACAACAGACAGGGATTTTGCTGCTTGCTGGCGGCCCGGCGCGCGCGGTCGACCGGGTGCTGCTGCCAGGTCAGGTCCGGATGGACAGGCGCGCTCATGATGCCGCCGGCTGGTCGCACACGGTGCACACGTCGCCATCCCAGGCCAGGTAGCCATGGGCCTTGAGGTGCCACTTGAGCACGCCGGCTTCGACTTCGTCGCAGGACGTCACGGCGCTGGCGGTAAAGCGCACCTCGGCGGCGAACTGCTGGTCGAGTTCGAGCACGCCATCGACCCGGCCGCGCTCGGTCAGTACGCGCCACGGCAGGGGATTGTCGTTATCGTTACGCGTATTAAAGCGGATATACACCCAGGATCGTTCCATCGTTTTCCTAAAAGTCCCGCTGCCCTTGCCAGGCGCCGCTGCTTGTTTATTTGTTATTTTTTCTTGGCCGTTATCATAGCAGTTCATGCCGCGAGCGGCAATCCTGACGCCTGCCGTGCCGGCCCGCGCGACGCGGCCGCGCGCATGCCTGCTGTATAATCGCCCACCCCGGCGCGCCGGCCTTAACCAATGAATGTTCTATGACGATAGCAATTT
This sequence comes from Massilia frigida, assembly GCF_011682175.1. GTDB lineage: Bacteria > Pseudomonadota > Gammaproteobacteria > Burkholderiales > Burkholderiaceae_D > Telluria_A > Telluria_A frigida. Next base: position 72,272 of record NZ_WHJG01000004.1, on the reverse strand, counting down.
CGCGCCCACGGAGCATGCGCTGATGGGCAGCATCCAGGTCAGCCAGCTCGGCAAAGCATACAAGCAATATCCAACCCGCTGGTCGCGCCTGCTCGAATGGGCGCTGCCCTTCCTCGGCCAGCGCCACCGCCTCAAGTGGGTATTGCGCGACATTAATTTCAGCATCGCCCAGGGCGAGGCGGTCGGCATCATCGGCGTCAACGGCGCCGGCAAAAGCACCCTGCTCAAGATGATCACCGGCACCGCCCAGCCGACTACCGGCGCGGTCCACCTGAGCGGCCGCGTGGCCGCCCTGCTGGAACTGGGCATGGGTTTCCATCCCGATTTCACCGGCCGCCAGAATGCCCTGATGGCCGGCCAGCTGATCGGCATGAGCGTCGAGGAAATCGAGCTGCTGATGCCCGAGATCGAAGCCTTCGCCGACATCGGCGACTACATCGACCAGCCGGTACGCGTCTATTCGAGCGGCATGCAGGTGCGCCTGGCGTTCGCCGTGGCCACCGCCGTGCGGCCCGGCATCCTGATCATCGATGAAGCGCTGGCCGTGGGCGACGTTTTCTTCCAGCAAAAGTGCTTCGAGCGCATCCGCGAGTATTGCCACGCCGGCAGCACCTTGCTGTTCGTCTCGCACGCCATGGGCGCCGTGTATTCGCTGTGCAACCGCGCCATCCTGATCAGCGAAGGCCAGGTCGCGCTCGACAGCAGCCCGCGCGAAGTGATCGACCTGTACAACGCCCACGTGCTCAACCAGCGCGACGGCAAGCCGCCCGCGCCGCCGCCGACCGCCTTGGTAGCCGCTGTGCCGGCCGCAAGCCCCGCTGAATCGCCAGCGAGCGCGCCTGCGCAGACGGCCGCGCCGGCGCCAGCTCCCCCGCCGCTGCCGGCGGCGGCCGCCGTCGGCTCGTTCGAGCGCGGCGGCGCCCTGATCCGCGCCATCGGCCTGTATGCCGACGAGCGTCCGGTGGCCACGGTCATCAGCGACCGCGTCGCCACGGTGCGGGTCGAGGTGCTGTTCAGCGCCGCGTTCGCCGACCCGCACATCGGCTTTCAGATCCGCAATGCGCGCGGCGAAGCCGTGTTCATGACCAATACCTACTGCATGCGCCGCCCGATCGGCGCGGTGGCCGCCGGCGAAGCCGTGGCCGCCGAATTTTCCTTCAAGGCGGCGCTCGCGCCCGGCGAATACACCATCACCGCCGGGGTGGCCGAAGGCGGCGCCGGCGATGGCGATTTCCGCCAGACCCTGGCGCGCGTGCAGGACGCCAGCGCCTTCAGCGTACTGCGCAATCTGGACGCCATCATCTGGAGCGGGGTGGTCAATCTGGACCCGGTTCTGGAGCTGCAGCGCATGGCCGATCCGGTGTGAAATCCTCGCGTGTTGTCGGCCGACTCCGCCTTCACGTTATAATCGCCGATTCGAATGCCGCCTAGCGGCATCAGGCGCCGTGCATGCAACATTGCGACAGGCGCATCCTGTCAACACGGTTCCTTGCCTCATGAATTTACTAATTACCACATCGCAATCGTTCTTATTGCTCAATACCACCAGCGGCCACGCGCATGTGCTCGACCGTGGTCACGGGCTGTACTACGGCATCGCCCATAACGACAAGCATCTGTTCGTCGCCGCCCGCAACCGGCTGGTATCGTCCGACGTGCCGCCGTCCGAAGAACGCGGCGACGTGCTCGTGTTCGACCGCTCGCTCGCGCTGTGCGAGCGCCTGCAAGCGCCCTTCCCCCTGCGCGACCTGCACGAGATCGCCTGGCACGACGGCAAGCTGTGGCTCACCAGTTCCTACGACAACATGATCGCCATCTGGGATGGCCAGTCGTGGGAACGCTGGTATCCGTTCGGCGCCCAGGATGGCGGCGACGTCAACCACTTCAATTCCTTCATGTTCGACCAGGGCCTAGTCTGGATCCTGGGGCACAACCGTGGCCCGAGCGAGCTGTTCGGCTTCTCGCTGGCAAGCCGCGAACTGGTGCAGACCGTGGCCATGGGCAATTGCGGCCACAATATCTGGCGCGAAAATGGCGAACTGTTTTCCTGTTCCTCGGCCGAAAGCCGCCTGCTGAGCGATTCCGGCTTCGTGCTCGATACCGGCGGTTTTCCGCGCGGCGTGGCGTTCGACGCCAGCACCCGCTGCGTCGGCATTTCCGCCCTTACCGAACGCAAGTCGCGCGACTTTACCTCCGGCAAGCTGATGGTGTTCGAGCGCGACTGGACGCTGCGGCACGAGATCGACATGGCCGGCGAAGGCCTGATCCTCGACCTGTGCCGCCTGCCGGCCGGCTTCGCGCTCGGCCACGGCGCCGCCGCGCCCTCGCTGTGGGCCAGCATCACGCGCGCCCACAAGCGCGTCACGCGCCCGGAACAGGTGTTCGCACTGATGGAAACCTGCCGCGCCTGATCCTGCCGACAGTGCCGCCCAAGCCCGGCCAAGCCCGGATCCACGCCTGCAGCGGCAGCTCGACGCGGTGGTAGCACACATGGGACAGCGCGAAGGTGGCCCCCAGGAAGCCGAGCAGCAGCCATGGCGAGCGCCACGGGATGGCGCACCCGAGCGCCCCGCACACCAGCGCAATGGCCAGCTGCAGCGGAAAATGCAGCAGGTAGCTGGCATAGGTCAGATTGCCCAGGCGTGAGAACAGCGTTTGCGCTCCCGCGTGGGCCGGGCGCACGTACTGCAGCATCAGGTACACCAGGGCCGGCACGATGCCGAACAGGGCGTGCTCGGGCTTGATGGCGGCCGCCGCCGTGGCCCCCGCCAGCCCCACCAGCGCCACGGCCAGCAGCGCGCCCAGGCCATGGCGCGCCACGGCGCTCCAGGCGGCGCTGCGCCGGTCGAGCAGCGCCAGCACCCCGCCCAGATAGAAAAACAGCAGGCATTCGATCAGCGGCAGATCGCTGGAATAGCGCGCCAGCGCCAGCACCGCCAGCGCGCCCACGGTGGCGCGCGCGCCCACGCCGGCCAGGCGGCTGAAGCCGAAGAAAAACAGGTAAGCGATCACTTCCAGCGACACGCTCCAGATCGGCGCATTGAAGGAAAAGCCCGTCAGCGGAAAGAACCAGTGGCTCGCCATGCCCAGCTGCAAGAAGAAGCTCGACAGGCTGTTATCGCGGTAGACGAAATACCAGGAGTGAGTGCTCGCATGCAGCACTTGCCCAGCCGCCACCAGCAGCAGGGAAATCAGGTGCAGCGGATACAGGCGCGAAAAGCGCAACAGGAAAAAGCGCCCGCCGTCGACCGTCTTGTCGGCCAGCGCCTGCCCGTATTTCCAGAAAAAGATGAATCCCGAAATGCACCAGAATACTTGCACTCCGTACAAGCCATAGCGGTAGAACAGGGAAAGCAGGCCGAACAGCGGCTGGACTTCGGTATGGAAATCGCGCGCCTGGTTGGCCACGAAGGAAAAATGCTGGTAATGCCACAGCAGCACCGCCAGCGCGCTGGCGAAGCGCAACAGGTCGATGCCGGCCAGCTTGCCGCTGGCGGCGCCGGGGTCGGCACGCTGGACGTGGGAATTTTGCATGTGGGGAAGTGACGTTTGTAAAATGCAATATTATAACTGCTCAGTTCGCCTACTGCCAGATCGTCCCGGCTGCCGCTGCGCATGCCTTTCCCATCGATTGGCGCAGGGCCGCATGGTATAATCCCGAGCCTTTTGACGCCACGGTAACAGCGGCGACAGGGATCCCGCGGCAGTCCGGCTGGCGCCCGCGCAAGCCGTGGCGGCCGCGGGCAGCTGAACCGGTAGCCCTTCCGCGACCCTACATTTCCCATATGAAAATCGACACGATCCAACCCCTGACCCTGCTGTTAGCCGCCAGTGCGCGAGCCACGCCCACCCGCACCTGCGCGCCGTTCGTCCGCGCCGCGCGCGCATGATCTCGCTGTCGATGTTCAGCGGCGTGTGGCGCTACCGCGGCTTCGTGCTCGGCAGCGTCAAGCGCGAATTCCAGTCCAAGTACCGCAATTCCCTGTTCGGCGCCGTCTGGACCGTCCTCAATCCGCTGGCGATGGTGATCGTCTACACCGTCATCTTTTCGGAAGTGATGGGCAGCCGCCTGCAAGGGGTCGATTCGACCTTCGCCTACAGCATCTACCTGTGCGCGGGCGCGCTGACCTGGGGCCTGTTCGCCGAAATCACCACGCGCGGCCAGACCGTGTTCCTGGAAAACGCCAACCTGATCAAGAAGCTGCAATTCCCCCGCATCTGCCTGCCGATCATCGTGGTGCTCAATGCCGGCATCAACTTCGCCATCATCTTCGGCCTGTTCACCGCCTTCATGGTCATCTCGGGCACCTTCCCCGGCTGGATTTACTTCGCGCTGTATCCGGTGCTGCTGCTGCAGATCCTGTTCTCGATCGGGCTGGGCATGGTGCTCGGCGTGCTCAACGTCTTCTTCCGCGACGTCGGCCAGTTCTTCACCATCCTGCTGCAATTCTGGTTCTGGTTCACGCCCATCGTCTACCCGGTCAGCGCGCTGCCGCCGGCGGTGCGCGAGCTGCTCGTGTTTAACCCGATGGCCGGCGTGATCGGCGCCTACCAGACCATCCTGGTCAAGGGCCAGATGCCCGACTGGGCCAGCCTGCTGCCGATCGCGGTGCTCACCGTGCTGTGCTGCGTCATGGGTTTACTGCTGTTCCGCAAGCGCGCCGGTGAAATGGTGGATGAACTCTGATGGGCAGTATCGTTGTCAGCAACCTGGGCAAGGCCTACAAGCAGTATGACAACCGCTGGGGGCGCCTGTGGGAATGGGTGCTGCCCTTCCTTGGCGCGCGCCACCGCCTCAAGTGGGTGATCCAGGATGTCAGCTTCCAGCTCGCACCCGGCGAAGCGGTCGGCATCATCGGCATCAACGGCGCCGGCAAGAGCACCCTGCTCAAGCTGATCACCGGCACCGCCCAGCCGACCACCGGCAGCGTGCGCATCACCGGCCGCGTGGCCGCGCTGCTGGAACTGGGCATGGGCTTCCATCCCGACTTCAGCGGGCGCCAGAACGCCTTCATGGCCGGCCAGCTGATTGGCCTGACGGTCGATGAAATCGGCGAGCTGATGCCGCAGATCGAAGCGTTCGCCGACATCGGCGACTACATCGACCAGCCGGTGCGGGTCTACTCGTCCGGCATGCAGATGCGCCTGGCCTTCAGCGTGGCCACCGTCAAGCGCCCCGACGTGCTGATCGTCGACGAAGCGCTGTCGGTGGGCGACGCCTACTTCCAGCACAAGAGCTTCGAGCGCATCCGCCAGTTCCAGAAACTGGGCACCACCTTGCTCATCGTCAGCCACGACCGCGCCGCGATCCAGTCGATCTGCGAACGCGCGCTGCTGCTCGACGGCGGGCGCCTGGCCTCCCAGGGCAGCCCGGAACAGGTCATGGATTACTACAACGCGCTGATCGCCTCGCGCGACGGCGCCGGCGTCGAGCAGGTGGTCACCGAGGCCGGGCGCACCCGCACCAGTTCCGGCAGCGGCGAAGCGACGGTGACCGCGATCACCCTCGAAGACGAGGCCGGGCGCGCGCTCGAAACGGTCAACGTGGGCGCCGCCGTCACCTTGCGCATCCGCGTGCGCGTGCATGCGCCGCTTGAGCGCCTGGTACTCGGCTACATGATCAAGGACCGCCTCGGCCAGCAGATGTACGGCACCAATACCCACCACATGGACATGGCGCTGCACGACGTGGCCGCCGGCGAAGAAATCGACTTCCGCTTCCGCTTTCCGCTCAACCTGGGCGAAGGCAGCTACTCGCTCACCACCGCGCTGACCAGCACCGAAACCCATTTGGGCGACAACTACGAATGGCGCGACCTGGCCTTCCTCTTCATTGTCATGAACATGAACCGCAAACAATTCGTCGGCACCAGCTGGCTCGAACCGCAAGTGGAGATCCTGCGATGAGCGACAATTTTTACCGCGCCTTTGAAGACCGCTACCGCGGCGCGCGGCCCCTGATCAAAGCGCGCCTGATGGCCTACCAGCCCTTCTTCGCGCCCCTGGCCGCGCTGTATCCGGGCGGCGCGGTGCTCGACCTGGGCTGCGGACGCGGCGAATGGCTCGAACTGCTGACCGAGCATGGCTTCGCGCCGCGCGGCGTCGACCTCGACCAAGGCATGCTGGCGGCCTGCCGCGAACGCGGCCTGCACGCCGAACTGACCGACGCCCTGTCGGCCCTGCGCGCCTGTGGCGACGCCAGCGTGGCCATGGTGTCGGCCTTCCACCTGGTCGAGCACATTCCGTTCGACCAGGTCCAGCTCTTGATCGCCGAAGCGCTGCGCGTGCTGCTGCCGGGCGGCTTGCTGATCATGGAAACGCCGAACCCCGAAAACCTGGTAGTGGGCGCCTCCAGCTTCTACATGGATCCCTCGCACCTCAAGCCAATCCCGGCGCCGCTGCTCGAATTCGTGACCGGCTTTGCCGGCTTCCCGCGCCACAAGGTGCTGCGCCTGCAAGAAGCGGCGCAGCTGCACACCGACGCGCCGATTGGCCTGATCAACGTGCTCGATGGCGTCAGCCCCGATTACGCGGTGCTCGGCCAGAAGGATGCCGCGCCCGAGGCGCTGGCCGCGTTTGCCGCGCCTTTCGCCGCCAAGTTCGGCATCGGCCTGTCCGACCTGGCGCTGCGCTTCGAAGAGCAGGATAACCAGCGCCGCACCGAACTGCACGCCGGCATCGCGCGCGCCGAACACACGATACAGCGCGTCGAGCACGCGCTGCAGGACGGCCTGGTCTCGCTCGGCGAAGCGCACCAGGGCGTGGCGCGGGTGGCGGCCGGCGTCGAGCAGCACCGCCTGCGGCTGGAGATGGCCGAACCGATCCTGCAGCGGGTCGGCCCGAATGCCGACCGCCTGGCCGAACTGCAAGGCCAGATGGTGCAGCAGGTCCAGCTGGCGCTGCAAGCCCAGACCCAGTTCCAGGCCCAGATCGGGCACATCCAGGGCCAGCTCCAGGGCCAGCTCGACGCCCTCGGACATCGCATCGGCGTGGCCGAAGCGCGCGCCCAGCAAGCCGACGCCCACGTGGCGGCCCTGCTGGCGAGCAGCTCCTGGCGCGTGACGGCGCCGCTGCGCGCACTGGCCGGCACCACTTACCGCCTGCGCAGCGCGGCGCGCGAGGGACGCATTGCGAGCGGCGTGAAACGGCGCCTGAGCGGGCCGCTGCTGAGCTTCATGCGCGCCATGCTGCGCCGCCCACGCATCAAGCGCATGGCGCTGACGGTGCTGCGGCGCTTCCCCGGCCTGCACGCGCGCCTGTACGGCGTCCTGCGGCGCGGCAATGCTCCGCCGCCGCCGCCGGCCGCCGCCGCGCCCACCCCGAGCGCCAGCGCGGCCGACCTGTCGCCGCGCGAGCAGCGCATGTACCACGAACTCAAACAAGCCATGGAAGCAAGGAACAAGTGATGCGGATTGTGATCGACCTGCAGGGCGCCCAGTCGGAGAGCCGTTTTCGCGGCATCGGCCGTTATTCCCTGGCCCTGGCGCTGGGCGTGGCGCGCAACGCCGGCGAGCATGAAGTCTGGCTGGTCCTGAACGGCGCGCTGGGCGGCGCCATCGCCGAACTGCGGCGCGCCTTCGCCGGCCTGGTGCCGGCCGAACGCATCCGGGTGTTCGACATCGTCGGCCCGGTCGCCGAAATCGAGGAAGGCAACAGCGAGCGCTGCCGCGCCGCTGAATTGATGCGCGAGTATTTCATCGCCCAGCTGCGCCCGGACGCGGTGCTGGTCACCAGCCTGTTCGAGGGCTTCGTCGACGATGCCGTGGTCTCGGTCGGCGCCTTCGACGGCGCCGCGCGCACGGCGGTGGTGCTGTACGACCTGATCCCCTTCCTCAATCCGGCCGCCTACCTCGGCAGCCAGACCCAGCGCACCTACTACGACCGCAAGATCGCTTCGCTGCGCAGCGCCGGCCTGCTGCTGTCGATCTCGGACTACTCGCGCCAGGAAGCGATCGACGCGCTTGGCCTGGCGCCCGAGTCGGTGACCGCCATCTCCACCGCGGTCGACCAGTCCTTCCGTCCGTCCGACAGCACGCCGCAACAACTGGCCGAACTGCGCGCGCGCTTCGGCATCACGCGCCAGATGCTGATGTACGCGCCGGGCGGCTTCGACGCGCGCAAGAACATCGATGGCCTGATCACCGCCTACTGCCTGCTGCCGCCGGCGCTGCGCGACGCCCACCAGCTGCTCATCGCCAGCAAGATGGGCGAGCGCGAACGCGCCGAGCTGGTGGCCCACGCGGCCAAGCGCGGCCTCGAAAAGGACCAGCTGATCCTGACCGGCTACGTCAGCGACGCCGACCTGATTCGCCTGTACCAGGCTGCCGCCCTGTTCATCTTCCCCTCGCGCCACGAAGGCTTCGGCCTGCCGGCGCTCGAAGCGATGGCTTGCGGCGCGCTGGTCATCGGCGCCAACAACACCAGCATCCCGGAAGTGGTGGGCTGCGCGGAAGCGCTGTTCGACGCCGACCGGCCGCAATCGATCGCCGAAAAAATCACCCAGGTGCTGCAAGACCCGGCCATGCAGGAACGCCTGCGCGTGCACGGGCGCGCCCAGGCCGCGCGCTTTTCGTGGGACGCGAGCGCCACCAAGGCCCTGCGCGCGCTGGAAGCGCGTTTCGGCAACGTGCCCGCGCCGGTGGCGGCCCTGCCGGCCAGACGTCCGCGCCTGGCGTTCGTCTCGCCGCTGCCGCCCGAGCGCACCGGCATCGCCGACTACGCGGCCCAGGTGCTGCGGGCCATGATGGAACACTACGACATCGAATTGATCGTCCAGCAGGACAAGGTGCTGCTGCCGCCGTCCCTGGCCGCCCTGCCCCGCCGCAGCGCCGCCTGGTTCGACCAGAACGCCGGCCAGTTCGACCGCATCCTGTACCAGTTCGGCAACAGCCCCTTCCACAGCCATATGTTCGGGCTGCTGGCGCGCCATCCGGGCGTGGTGGTGCTGCACGACTTTTTCATCAGCAGCGTGCTGGCCTACGAACAGATGGCCGGCGCGATTCCCAACGGCTGGACCGATGCCCTCTACGAAGGCCATGGCATGGCCGCGCTGCTGGCCGGGCTGGACCCGGCGCGCGCGCTCGACGCCCGCAACCTGTATCCGTGCAACCTGGCCGTGCTGCGCCAGGCGCGCCGCGTGGTGGTCCATTCGCAGCATGCGCGCGCGCTGGCGCGCCAGTGGTACGGAGCGCTGGCGGCGGGCGACTGGAGCGTGGTGCCGCTGCCGCGCGCCCTGCCGCAGGCCGAGGACCGCGCTGCCGCCCGGCGCGCGCTAGGCATCGCCGACGATGTCTTTTTGGTGTGCAGCTTCGGCTTCGTGGCGCATACCAAGCATAGCCAGGAATTGCTCGACGCCTGGCTCAGCTCCACCCTGCACGCCAATCCACGCTGCGAACTGGTGCTGGTCGGCGCCAACGATGGCGGCGACTATGGCGTGGCGATCAACGCCACCCTGGCCAGCGCCGGCGGCAAGCGCATGCGCATCGCCGGCTGGACCGACGAAGCGGTGTACCACCAATATCTGCAAGCGGCCGACGTCGGCGTGCAGCTGCGCTGCCAGTCGCGCGGCGAAACCTCGGCCGCGGTGCTCGACTGCCTGAACTACGGGCTGGCGACCATCGTCAACGCCAACGGTTCGATGGCCGAACTGGCGCCGGATGCGGTGTGGGGCTTGCCCGACCAGTTCAGCATGGCGCAGCTGCGCGAAGCGCTGGAAGGCTTGCATGCCGATCCGGCCCGCCGCGGCGCGCTGGGCGAGCGCGCGCGCACCCTGCTGCATACCCTGCACAGCCCCGCCCACAGCGCGCGCCTGTATGCCGAAGCGCTGGAACAGACCTACGCGCCGGCAGCCGGCGCACGCGGCGCCCTGCTGGCGGCGCTGGCCGCGCAGCCTGCGCTGCATGCCGACGACGCGCTGGTGCGCCGCAGCGCCCAGTGCCTGGCCGTCATGCCGGAAGCGCTGGCGCCGCGCCAGCTGCTGGTCGACGTCACCTCGATCGCGCGCCACGACCTCAAGACCGGGATCGAACGGGTGGTGCGCATGCAGCTCATCGAATTGCTGGCGCGGGTCGAACCGGGCCTGCGCATCGAACCGGTGTACCTGGCCGACCAGGATGGGCGCTGCGTATACCGCTACGCGCGCGACTATGCGCGGCGCCTGTTCGGCATCGATTGCCCGCTGCCGCCCGACCAGCCGGTCGAAGTGCAGGCGGGCGACCGCTTCTACAGCGCCGACTACGCGCCGGGCGCCATCATGGCCGCCGCGCGCAAGGGCGTGTACGCGCACTGGCGCGCGCGCGGGGTCGAAGTCAATTTCCTGATCCACGACCTGCTGCCGGTGCTGCGTCCCGAATTCTTCCCCGAAGGCGCGCAGCATGGCCACGCCGCCTGGCTGGCCTGCATCGCCGGCCAGGCCGACCGCCTGGTGTGCATTTCGGACGCCGTGCGCAATGAACTGCAAGCCTGGCTGGAGCACACCCGGCCCGAGATCCACGGCCAGGTGAAGCTGGCGGTGCTGCACCACGGCGCCGATATCGGCGGCCCGCAAGCCGTCCCCGCCGCGCGCGTGGCGGCGGCCAGGGGCACCAGCGCCACCTTCCTGATGGTCGGCACCATCGAGCCGCGCAAGGGCCACCTGCAAGCACTCGACGCCTTCGAGCAGCTGTGGCGCGAGGGCGTGGACGTGAAACTGGTGATCGTCGGCGCCGAGGGCTGGACCCCGCTGCCCGATGGCGCGCGGCGCACCATCCCGCGCATCGTCGAACGCCTGCGCGGCCATCCGCAACTGGGGCAGCGCCTGGAATGGCTCAAGGGGATCGGCGACGCCGAACTGCTCGACCTGTACCAGACCAGCTCCTGCCTGCTGGTACCGAGTGAAGGGGAAGGCTTCGGCCTGCCGCTGATCGAGGCGGCGCGCTACGGCCTGCCGGTGCTGGCGCGCGATATTCCGGTGTTCCGCGAAGTGGCGCGCGAGCACGCGGCGTACTTCAGCGGGATGGAAGGGGCCGACCTGGCGGCGGCGCTGCGCGAGTGGCTGGAACAGCACGGCGCGGGCACGGCACCGGCATCCGCCGGCATGCCGTGGATTACCTGGCGCGAAAACGCCACCCAGCTGCTCGACGTGCTGGCCGGACGGCGCGAGGAAGCGCGCTGGCCGGCCGCCTGAGGCCGGGTCAGGGCAGCGCTTTGACCGCCAGCGCCGGCGCACCCGGCGCCACCGGCAGCATGCGCTCGGTAACGTAGCGCAGCATGTCGGTGTAGACGGCGTTGCCGTCGTGGTAGAGCAGCAGAATATCGGTCTGGTCCGGATCGCGGTACATATACGTGCGCAGCGCGGCCAGCTGCGCCGGCGAGAGCAGGTCGATATTATTGGTCGCGAAGTGCTCCACTTCGCGGTAGTAGCGCGCATACCATGGCGAGACCTTCGAGCCGAAGGAATCGGAAATGATCAGCAGGCGGCGCGCCTGCGCCTTCGGATTGCCGAAGCGGCTGACGTCGCGCAGCACCTTGCCCGCCTCCACCTCCGGAAAACAGGTCTCGCCGAAGCAGCCCGTCACCTGCGATGCCGCCAGGTCCGGCTCGACGATCTCGCTCTCCAGGCTGACCCCGTCGAACAGGTGCGACACGTCCGAATGGTGCATGTACTTCTTGGTTTGCAGCGGCGGCGCCTGGTCGAGCGGACGATGCCAGAACGTGGCCAGGCTCAGGCGCACCACCTGGTCGAGCCCCTCCCCGGTCCAGTGGAACCAGGTCTTGGGGAACAGGGTCGCGCCCTGCTTGATCTCGCGCATCTGCGCCAGCGGATACAGCATCGCCGCGCTGGAAGCCGGCGCCAGCGCGCGCGAGGCGAGCATGGCGGCGACCCCGGTATCGGTGCCCATGCAGCGCGGCGCCAGCCAGCGCGGCAAGTCTTCCGGATGCACCACTGGCGCCGACGGCACCAGCAAGAGCCTGGGCGCCAGCCCGGCCGCGCGGTAGGTATCGAACATGCGGTTAATGTAGGGCACGATGGCGGGGTCGGGCACCACGCCGCTGCACGTGCTGAGCACCGCCTGGAACGGCCGGTCGGTGGTGCTGTGGGCGGTGAGGAAGTAGCGCCCGTGGCGCCCGCTCGTCACCTGCACCGACGGGAATTCGCGAAACACCTTGAAGCGCAGGCGGTTGTTCATCTTGAGCAGCTCGCTGCGGTAGCCGAAATGGTCGTTGATCCAGGCCGTGACCTTGGCCGGCGCTTCGCCCAGCGCGTGCAAGGAGGCCGGGCGCGGCGGCAGCTGCGCCAGGTTCGGGTCGTTCGGCTTGGTGCGGGCGTCGATCACCGAGACCACGCCGGGCACCGCCAGCACGGCCACCACGGCCAGCTGCATGGCGCGCCGGCCCAGCGCCCTGAGAATAGTCTTGCTCATGTCAGAAGCGGAAATAGATAAAGGGGTTGTAGGTGCCGGCCGCGAGGCTGGCGATGCACAGCAGCGACAGGGCCGTGGTCCAGGCCAGATGGCCGCCGTGCACCAGCACGGCCGGCATGCGCACGGCCGGTGCGCGCAGGCGCCAGCAAGCGAGCACGATGCCCACCACCAGCGCCGTCAGCGAACTGGCTTGCACATCCAGGCGCCAGGGATGCAGCAGCGCCGGGTCGCCGTGGATGCCAGCCATGCTGCCCAGGTACTTGAGCGCGTACGGCACGTTTTCGGCGCGGAAAAACACCCAGCCGATCATCACGCACAGCATGGTCCAGGCCTGGGCCAGGGACGCGGGCAGGCGCGCCAGCAGCTTCGCGCCGCCCAGGCGTTCGAGCACCAGCAGGGCGCCATGCCACAAGCCCCAGATCACGAAGGTCCAGGCCGCGCCATGCCACAGGCCGCACAGGAAGAATACCAGCGCCAGGTTGAAGTAAGTGCGCAGGGGCGAAGCGCGGTTGCCGCCCAGGGGAATGTACAGGTAGTCGCGGAACCAGCTTGACAGGCTGATGTGCCAGCGGCGCCAGAAGTCGGTGATCGAGGTGGCCGAATACGGGCGGTTGAAGTTGGGCGGATAGGAAAAGCCGAGCATGTGGCCGATCCCGATCGCCATGGTCGAGTAGCCGGCGAAATCGAACAGGATCTGGATCGAATAGCAGGCCACGCCCATCCAGGCGCTGGCGGCGTCGAGGCGGGACGGATCGACCGCGAAAATGCGGTCGGCCGCGAGTGCCACGTTATTGGCGATCAAGACCTTCTGGGCCAGGCCGAGCACGAACAGGCGCAAGCCCATCCAGATGCGCGCGTTGGACAGCGAACGGTGATCGACTTCGCCTGCGATCTGGCTGTAGCGCACGATCGGGCCGGCGATCAGTTGCGGGAACATGGCCTTGTACATGGCAAAGCGCAGGAAGCTGCTTTGCGCCGTGATATCGCGCCGGTACACATCGATCAGGTAAGAGATGCCCTGGAAGGTAAAGAAGGAAATCCCGAGCGGCAGCACGATGGCCGGCAGCGCCCCTTCGCGCAGGCCCAGGCCATTGAGGATGCCGGCGAAAAAGCCCAGGTATTTGTAATACCCCAGCATCGCCAGGTTGAGCACCACCCCGGTCACCAGCAGCGCCTTGCGGCGCGGGCCGGCGCGCGCGATCAGGTAGCCGACGCTGTAATTGAGGAAGGCCGACAGCAGCAGCAGCGGCACGAAGCGCGGTTCGCCCCAGGCATAGAACAGCAGGCTGCCGGCCAGCAAGACCGTGTTTTTCCAGGGGAGGAGGTAATACAGCAGCAAAAAGCCGGGCAGGAAATAGAAAAGGAAGACCGCTGAACTAAATACCATGGGTGTCTCGTCAGAAGAAAACAGCGGCGGCGGCCCGGGAGGGCGCGCCGCCGATCGGCAGTACGTTGTTGCTCATCACCGGCAACCGGCCGCGCCGGGCCCGCTGCCTTACTGCTTGGCCGCCAGCGGCGGCGGCAAGATCATCTGGGTACCATTGCGCAGCACGTCATACATGGCGCCGCCATCGTGATACAGGAACAGGATATCGGTATCGGCCGGGTTGCGATACAGATATTTCTTCATTTCTTCCATCTGTTCCGGCGTCAGCTCGTGCGTGTGGTTTGTACAGAAATGTTCCACCTCGCCGTAGTAGCGCGCAAACCACGGCGACATTTTTTCGCCGAAGGAATCCGAGATGATCAGCAGGCGGCGCTTGGGCGCCTTCGGATTGTTGAAGCGGCTGACGTCGCCCAGGATGCGCGCAATGGCCGGCATCTCGGGGAAGCACTCGCCGCCGAAGCACGCCTTGATGCCGGACGCGCCCAGGTCGGGCTCGACCACATCGCTTTCGAGCTTGACGCCGATGAACATATGCGACATGTCCGAGCCGCCCTTGTAGCGGCGCAGCTGCATGGGCGGCTGGTCGAGCGGGGTTTTCCAGAACTGGGTCAGGGTGATGCGCGCGACCTCGTCGAGGCCATCGCCGGCCCAGTGGAACCAGGTGTTGGGAAACAGCGACGCGCGCGTCTTGATCTCGCGCATTTCCTTGAGCGGATAAAAAATCGATGCGCGCGCTTGCGGCAGCAGCTCGGGCGAGGCCAGCACGCGCGCGGCGGCCGTGTTGGTGCTGGTGCACTCTTCCACCAGGTCGGACGGCACGTCTTCCGGGTACACCGCCGGGGCCGAGGCCACCACCAGCAGTTTCGGATCCATGCCCGCCGCGTGGAAGGTGGTAAACAGCTTGTTCAGGTAGGGAATGGTGGTGGCGTTGGCCTTGCCCTTGCCGCACACGGTCGTCATGGCCTGGTACGGCCCGACAGTCTTGGCATGCGCCGCCATGAAATAGCGCCCGTTCTGGCCGTAAGCCACCTGGATCGAGGGAAACTCATGGAACAGGTTGAAACGCAGCACGTTGTCGGCCACGATGAAGTGGGTACGGAAACCGAAATGGTCGCTCACCCAGGCCGTGACCTTGGGCGGCATTTCCAGCCACTCCTGCGGCGTATGCGGACGCACCGGCAGCGGCGTGAGGTTGGGATCGTTGGGCCTGCGGGTCGCCTTGATGGACATCAGCGCCGGCACCACCAGCATGAACACGATGCAGATCTTGGCCGAGTGCCGGCCGATGCGCGCAAAAACTGTCGAAGCCATGTCAGAACCTGAAATAGATGAAGGGATTGTAGGTGCCGGCCGCCAGGCTGGTGATGCACAGCAGCGCCAGCAGGGCCGTCAGCATCGCGCTGGTACCGCTGGCCAGCACGCCCTGGCGCGTGGCCACGATCGCCGGGACCGCCTTCGCTTCGTCCTTGACGCCGGGCGCGGGCCGCAAGCGCCAGCAGGCCAGCACGATGCCGACCACCAGCGCCAGGGTGGCGGTGTGGCCGATGTCATGCCGCCATGAGTGCAGCTCGGCCTGGCCATCGTAGGCGCCGAACATGCTGCCCAGGTACTTGAGCGCGTACGGCACATTGTCGGCGCGGAAGAACACCCAGCCGATCATCACGCACAGCATGGTCCAGGCCTGGGCCAGGGACGCGGGCATGCGCGCCAGCAGCCTGGCGCCGCCCAGGCGTTCGAGCACCAGCAGGGCACCGTGCCACAAGCCCCAGATCACGAAGGTCCAGGCCGCGCCATGCCACAGGCCGCACAGGAAGAATACCAGCGCCAGGTTGAAGTAAGTGCGCAGGGGCGAAGCGCGGTTGCCGCCCAGCGGAATGTAGAGGTAATCGCGGAACCAGGTCGACAGGCTGATGTGCCAGCGGCGCCAGAAATCGGTGATCGAGGTGGCCGAATACGGGCGGTTGAAGTTGGGCGGATAGGAAAAGCCGAGCATGTGGCCGATCCCGATCGCCATGTTCGAGTAGCCGGCGAAGTCGAACAGGATCTGGATCGAGTAGCAGGCGATGCCGAGCCAGGCGCCCGGCGCGTCGAGCTTGGACGGATCGACGGCGAAGATGAAGTCGGCGGTCTGGGCCACGTAGTTGGCGATCAAGACCTTTTGCGCCATGCCCAGCACGAACAGGCGGAAGCCCATCCAGATGCGCTCGTTGGACAGCGAACGATGATCGACTTCGCCGGCGATCTGGCGGTAGCGCACGATCGGGCCGGCAATCAGTTGCGGGAACATGGCCTTGTACATGGCAAAGCGCAGGAAACTGCTTTGCGCCGTGATGTCGCGGCGGTACACGTCGATCAGGTAGGAAATACCCTGGAAGACGAAAAACGAAATGCCCAGCGGCAGCACGATGGCCGGCAGCGCCCCTTCGCGCAAACCCAGCGCATTCAGGATGCCGGCGAAAAAGCCCAGGTATTTATAGTAGCCAAGCATCGCCAGGTTGAGCGTGATGCCGGTCGCCAGCAAGGCCTTGCGCTGGCCGCCCGCGCGCGCGATCAGGTAGCCGAAACTGTAATTGAGGAAGGCCGAGAGCATCAGCAGCGGCACGAAACGCGGCTCGCCCCAGGCATAGAAGACCAGGCTTCCGATCAGCAGGATGGCATTTTTCCATGGCAGCGAGTAATACAACAGCAAGAAAATCGGGAAGAAATAGAACAGGAAAATTGCCGAACTGAAAACCATAGAATGTCTCGTCAGATAAAAACGGCGGCGATGGCGGCGCCGGATAAGCGCGCGATTATAGCATCGCCTTGTTGCGAAAAATCGAAAATTGCCACAAATCAATTATTGCAATGGGCGCAAGGAGGCGCGCCCGGTGCAGGCGTTCAGGGCAGCTTGCCGACCTCGCACAGCTGGTAGGGATCGCTGTTCTTGCTGCCGCCGAAGCCGGCTTCGTAGACGATGCAACTGGCGTCGTTGAAGGTCAGGCCGTAGCGCTTGAGGATTTCCTGGCCGGCTACATGCACGCGCAGCTGGCGCGCGATGGTGTCGGGGTCGGGCACGGCGCCGCCCTGGCGCGGGCCGGGGGCCAGGCCGTTGGCGGTGAGCATGACATACAGCGGTCCCTTGCGGGCGGCGACCATCTCGGCCACGCGCGCGGCAAATTGCGGCGACTCGGGGAAGCCCGAGCCGAGCGCGGCGAATGCCAGGCGCGACGGGAAATTCGGTATCAGCCACGACATCGGCGGGTCGCCATGCACGGTAAACACCATGCTCTGGGATGGATCGGCGAAGGCCGGCACCTGGACCTGGAAACTGGTCGGGCCATTGAAATGGTGGCCCCAGTTCACGCGCGGCATGCCGGCCACGACGGCCAGCAGCAGGCAGCTGGCGCCGATCACGCGCGCGGTCGGCAGCGCGCACAGGCGGTGCAGCAGCAGCCACAGCACCAGCGGCGCGATCAGTTCGAGCGGCACCAGGTAGCGGTAAATACCAAACAGCTTGAGCCAGATCACATACGAGAGCGCGAAGAACACCAGCAGCATGCGCGCGCCGGCAGCGTCGGCGCCCGCTGTTGCGGTGGCGGACGGCGCCGGCGCGGCCAGCCACAGGCGGCGCAGGCGCTGGGCGATGAAGACGATGAAAGCGAGGTACACGATCGGCCACAGGATCTGGGTCATCGGCAACTCGATCACGCGGCGCGGATTGAAGGTGAAGATGAACGGCCACAGCAGGAATTCGCTCAAGCCCTTGGGCACCCAGCCCATGTCGGCCACGCTGATCGGCGCGGCCAGCGGGCCCTTGAAGATATTGTTAAATTGGGGGAACAGAGGATTGCCGAACTGCTTCCACATCAGCCAGTACCAGTGGCCGGCGCTGGCGGCGATGCCGGCCAGGGTGCCCAGGCCGAACACGAAGGCGGTGCCGATACGCCGCCACAGGCTGGCGCGCAGGGTCAGCAGCGCCAGGCACAGGGCCAGCGCATAGTTGGCATTGGTCAGCTTCAAGCCGGTGCCGGCGCCGATGATCAAGCCCGCCAGCGCGGCCACCATGGCGCCGCGCGCGCCGCCGGCCAGCAGCTGCGGCCACTGGTTAAGCAGCAGCGCGATGGCGCCCAGCACGGTGAGCGTGGTCAGGTTGTCGCCCATGGTGTTGCCGAGCTGGCTGAGGAAGGCAAAGCCGGTGCAGCCGGCCAGCGCCAGCATCAGCGGCAGGCGGTAGGGCGCCGCGCCGGCCGCGGCCGGCTCGCCGCTGCGCAGCACCTGGCGCGTGATCATGAGCAGCAGCACGTAATTGAGGCCGTGCAAAAAGCCCATCACGAAGCCGGTCACGCGGGTCGGAAAATGCGTGGCCAGGCCGTAGTACAGCAAGTCGATGGTGGGATTGAAATAGCTCTGGAACTGGCCGGGATTGAGATCGAAGCCGATCTTGCCGTTCAGGAAGGCGTACGGGTTATACCAGTGATAATTGCGCAAATCCCAGTTGGCATCCTGCCCCAGCCACATCGACACCAGCCCGGCCAGCACCGGCCCGAGCCACATCGACAGGCGCAGTACCACGGCGCGGTCAAGCCCATCCCACAGGCGCACCACGCCCGCATCCAGGCGGGAAATTGCTCGAGTCACTGCATTCATGCCACACCTGCGATATAAGGGGGATTACCGTTAAGGGGGATTACCGTTGAAAGACGAACCAGCGCGCGCCGACGAAATTGACCGCCATGCCGGCCAGCGAACCGGCGCACACGCCCCACGAGAGGATGTGAGGCACGTTCGGGAAGCTCCAGACGATGGCGCTGTAGGTGGCGACATTGACCGCCCCGCCGCCGCTCATGGCCAGCAGGTAGCGCCACCATTCGGTCCACAGCGAGATGCCGGCCGGATGGAAGGTGTAGCGGCGGTTGATCTGCCAGGTGGCGAACACCGCGCACAGGAAGGAAGCGGCGCGGCCGGCATAGGGATTCATGCCGGCGCGCCGCGCCAGTTCGAGCACGGCCAGGTCGACCAGCAGGCCGGCCACGCCGGCCACGCCGAAGCGCAGCACCTGGGTACCGAGCTTCATCGCTGACTACCCGCCTCAGGCATGCTTGACGCGCGGAGCGGAAATGGCCAGGTAGGCGAAACGCTTCTGTTCGATGCGGCCCTTGGTGACGGTATCGAGGATCAGGCCGCAATTGAGCGAAATCACGCCGAACAGGCTCAGCGCAACCGACAGGATCGCGGTCGGCAGGCGCGGCACCAGGCCGGTTTCCAGGTAAGTCTGGAGCAGCGGGAAGGCCAGGCCGACAGCGGCCAGCATGAAGGCGAAAAACGCCAGCGAGAAGAAGGCCAGCGGCTTTTCGGTCTTGAACAGCTTGACGATGGTCCACAGGATGCGCACGCCGTCGCGGTAGGTATTGAGCTTGCTGACCGAGCCTTCCGGACGCGAGCGGTAAATGGTTTCGACCTCGGCCACCGGCATGCGCAACTCCAGCGCGTGCACGGTCAGTTCGGTTTCGGTCTCGAAACCGGCCGAGTGGGCCGCGAAGGACTTGGCGTAGCGGCGCGAAAACACGCGGTAGCCGGACAGCATGTCGGTGAAGGTATTGCCGAACACCGCGGCGACCGAACCGGTCAGCAGGCGGTTGCCGAAGCGGTGGCCGAAGCGGTAGGCTTCCTGTTCGGTCGAGACGCGCGTGCCGACCACCATGTCGAGGCCTTCGTCGACCAGTTTTTCGGCCAGCTGGGGCGCCACGCTGGCGTCGTAGGTATTGTCGCCGTCGACCATGATGTAGATATCGGCGTCGACGTCGGCAAACATGCGCCGGATCACATTGCCCTTGCCTTGCAGCGGCACATTGCGCACCACGGCGCCGGCGTCAAGCGCCAGGCGCACGGTGGCATCCTTGGAATTGTTGTCGAATACATACACCACGGCTTGCGGCAGGCAGGCGTTGAAGTCGCGAACAATCGCGGCAACCGTCAATTCCTCGTTATAACAAGGCACGAGGATGGCGATGCTTTGATTAATTAGTTTGTTCATGGCTAGACATTGAGTAAAAAGAGAAACGCCGCGGCGCCCGGCCGGAAAGCCAAGCGGGTGGCGGCATTGCATATAAGCAAATTATACATCCAGGCAACAATCGGCCGGCAGCGCGGCGCGCGCGAAGCGGCGCCGGGCCGGCTGCTTACTGCTTGGGCGAACCGCCGAGCAGGACGGCAATCTTCTGCTTGGGCTTGGTGCTGGTGCTGACCTGGTCGGCAATCACCGGCGTGGTCTTCTTGGCCGGCTCGTACGGGGCCAGGAACCAGGGATCGACCTTTTCGCGGCGCGGATACGGCCCCGAACGCGGACCGGAAGAACTACTGCTGGAACTGCGCTCGAAACTGCGTTCGCCGCCGCTGCTGCGCTCGGCCGGACGCCCGGCTGGGCGGGCGGCGCCGGCAGGGCTGTCGTCGCGGCGCGGACGGCGCTCGCCGGATGCGTCGCTGCGCCCGCCGCTGGCGGCGCTGCTGGCCACGAAGCCGGCCAGTTCACCGCGCGTGATGGTCTGCTTGATCAGTTTTTCGATATCGACCAGCAAGCGCTCGTCCTTGTCCGAAAACACCGACAAGGCGTCGCCCGAGGCGCCGGCGCGGCCGGTGCGGCCGATCCGGTGCACATAATCTTCGGCGTTGTACGGCAAGTCGAAGTTGATCACGCACGGCAGGTCGGAAATATCGAGGCCGCGCGCGGCCACGTCGGTGGCGACCAGCACGTCGATCTCGCCTTTTTTGAAGGCGTCGAGCGCGGCCATGCGTTCTTGCTGGGTCTTGTCGCCATGAATCGCGGTGGCCTTGATGCCGCCCTGCTCCAGGTGGCGCGACAGGCGCGAAGCGCCGATCTTGGTGTTCGAAAACACCAGCACCTGCTTGAGGTCGCGGCCGCGGATCAGGAATTCGACCACGTCGCGCTTGGCTTCGTCGGCGACCTTGTAGACGATCTGGGTCACCTTGTCGGCGGTGGCATTGCTGCGCGCCACTTCGATGGTCACCGGATCGGTCAGGAAACTGTTGGCCAGCTTCTTGATTTCCGGCGAGAAGGTTGCCGAGAACATCAGGTTCTGGCGCTTTTTCGGCAGCAGGTTGATGATGCGCTGCAAATCCGGCAGGAAGCCCATGTCGAGCATGCGGTCGGCTTCATCCATGACCAGCATCTGCACCTGGCCCAGGCTGACGTTTTTCTGTTCGATATGGTCGAGCAGGCGGCCCGGGGTGGCGATCACGATCTCGACCCCACCCTTGAGGATGATGGTCTGGCCCTTCATGTCCATGCCGCCGAACACCACGGTCGAGCGCAGCGGAGTGTGCTGGGCGTAGGCCTTGACGTTCTCGGCCACCTGCACCGCCAGCTCGCGCGTGGGGGTCAGCACCAGGGCGCGCACCGGATGGCGCGCCGGCGACATGCTGGGGCTGGCGTGGGCCAGCAGCAGCTGGATGATGGGCAGCGAAAAACCGGCGGTCTTGCCTGTGCCGGTCTGGGCCGCGCCCATGACGTCGCGCCCCTGCAGGACGATCGGAATGGCGGCGGCCTGGATCGGCGTCGGGTGGATATAGCCCTGGTCCGTCAGTGCGCGCAGGATCTCCGGCGCAAGGCCGAAATCGGCGAACTTGACGGTGGGTTCACTGTCGGCTTCGATGGTAATCGGTGTTTCAGACATAAGTTTTCCGGGCGTTGGTTCGATATGCTCTACGTCCGGACAGGCCGACGCGGGGAACTTCCAGGATGGACGGGAACGAGCCGGGCAGTGGCAAGACCGGTGGCCAGCTCGAAGTGTGCCACGACAGCGTCGGCAGAACCGGCCGTACGGACGTAGATGCAATAATAGTGCCGTAAACGATACCCTAAATCCCGGCAACTGTACATCGATATAAGATCAAGAAAGAGGTATTGCCGCAGAGTCAACTTGGTTTACACTGCCCGGGTTCCCCGGCATTCCTGGGGTGACCGGTACTGTAGACACCTATTTGACATGCCAACCGTATTTACCGCCTCCGCGCACCGCCTGTCCGCCCTGTTGCGCATGCTGCTGTGCGCCTGCCTGTGCGCTTGCCTGTGTCTGCAGGGCGCGGCCCAGGCCAGCGCCACCCCGACCTCGCCGCTGCGCTTCAAGCGCCTCGCCTCCTTCGACTCGGACGAGCTGTCCATCCTGGCGCTGCTGCAAGACCGCCAGGGCTTCGTCTGGATCGGCACCCATAGCGGCGGACTGTACCGCTACAACGGCTACCACGCGGTCAAGTACGTCAGCAACGCCAACAGCGGCGGCAACTTGCCGCACGACCGCGTGTCGGACCTGTACGAAGACGCGGCCGGCACCATCTGGGTGGCGACCCAGAACGGGCTGGCGCGCTTCAATCCCCAGACCAACAACTTCACCCGCTTCGCGCCGCCGCCGGGTCCGGGTCCGGGCGCGCAGCGCATCATCAAGGAAATCATTGGCGACGGCAAGGGCGGCATGTGGCTGGCCACCTGGGGCGGCCTGCAGCATTTCGACCCGGCCAGCGGCAAGTTTACCCTGTACCTGCACGACGCGGCGCGCTCGGGCAGCCTGGCTTCCAACGACCTGAACGCCATCGCCATGGACCAGCACGGCGGCGTGTGGGCCGCCACCTGGCCGGGCGGTCTCGATTACCTGGCGCCGGGCGCCGACCAGTTCGTGCACTACCGGGTCGACCGGCCCGAATCCCCCGATCCCAAGCTCAACATCGTGCGCGCCCTGCATTTCGCGCCCGACCGCACGCTCTGGATCGGCACCGAAACCGGGGTGGTGACCTGGCGCACCGAGCAGCCCTGGAGCGCGCGCCAGCAAGTGCCCTCGCCCGCCACCCGCATCAATTACCTGTACGGCGACCGCAACGACACGGTCTGGGCCGGCACCCTGGCGGCGGGCTTGCTGCGCTGGGATAAAGCCGCGGACCAGGCCAGCAGCACCCCCGTGCATTACGTGCACCGCGCCAACGATTCCTACAGCTTGCCGTCGGACGATATCCGCGCCGTCATGCACGACCGCAGCGGCATGCTGTGGATCGGCTCGATCACCGATGGCATCAGCCTGGTCAACCTGAACAGCGAAGGTTTCCAGCGCTACATTCCGTTCGATGTCGAGGCCAACAACCTGCGTCCCAACAATGCCATGCGCGCCATGGAAGGCGCGCCCGACGGGCGCATGTGGCTGGCCAACAATGCCGGCCTGTCCCTGTTCGACAGCGCCAGCGGCGCGGTGCTGCGCAGCTACCGCGCCGACGGCAAGCCGGGCGCGCTCAGCAGCAACATCGTGTACAGCCTGCACCAGCAGCCGGGCGGGCCGCTATGGATCGGCACCGCGGCCGGCCTGAACCGGCTGGACGGGGTCGGCGTGCCGGTCAAGGTGGTCAGCTTCGGCTCGGTCGGCAGCGACTTCATCAACACCATCGCCCCGGCCGCCGGCGGCGCCCTGTGGCTCGGCACCGGCCAGCACGTGGTGCGCTACGACCCGGCCACGGGCGAGAGCACCCAGTTCCCGTCCGACCCGGCCCGGCCCGACAGCCGCAGCGTGAACAGCACCACCAGCATCGTCGAAGACCGGCTCGGGCGCGTCTGGATGGGCTCGGAATGGGGCGGCGGCGGGCTCGACGTGCTGGACCAGGCCAGCGGCAAGTTCCGCCACCTGCGCTACCGCGCCAGCGACCCCGCTTCGCTGTCGGACAATAACGTGGTCTCGCTGTACCAGGACCCGCGCGGGCGCCTGTGGGCCGGCACCGCGCGCGGGGTGAACCAGATCCTCACCGATGCCAAGGGCGCGATCCGCTTCCAGCGCTACGAGCAGCCCGACAGCGTGGGGCAGGTCAAGATCCTGGCCATGCGCAGCGACCAGGCCGGCCAGCTGTGGCTGAGCACCGCAAATGGCTTGCTGCGGCTCGATCCGGACAGCGGCAAGGTGGCGCGCTTTTCCGCCGCGGATGGCTTGTCGGAAGGGTTTTCCACCGGCGCCGCGCACGCCGCGCCCAACGGCCGCCTGTACTTCGGCGGCGTCAAGGGCATCACCGGGGTGACCCCGGCGGCGGTGCGCAGCGTGTCGGCCCCGCCGCAGGTGGCGATCACCGATATCAGCGTGTTCAACCGCTCGCTGCGCGACGGCTGTGCGGTACCCGGGCTGCGCCTCGATGGCGCGGTGACGGCCCCGCTCAACCTGACCCTGGCCGGCGACGGTTCGGTATTCTCGATCGAATTCGCGGCCCTGCACTTCACCGATCCGGTGCGCAACACCTACAAATACCGCCTGGCCGGCTTCGACCGCGCATGGGTGGTGACCGACGCCGCCCACCGCAGCGCCACCTACACCAACCTCGACCCGGGCACCTATGTGTTTTCGGTGCGCGCCGCCAACCACCAGGGCATGTGGAGCGACAACGCGGCCAGCATGACGGTGACGATCCTGCCGCCGTGGTGGAAAACCTGGTGGTTCCGCCTGATCCTGGCCTTGCTGGCGCTGGGCTTGGTCAGCAGCGCCTACCGGGCCCGCGTGCGCGACCTGACCCGGCGCCAGAAACAGTTGCAGCACATGGTGGCCGAGCGCACCGCCGAGCTGGAAGCGAGCAACGCCAAGCTGGCGGCGCTGTCGAGCACCGATGGGCTGACCGGCATCAACAACCGGCGCGGCTTCGACACCGCGCTCGAGTCCGAATGGCGGCGCGCCGCGCGCAACGGCTATCCGGTGGCGCTGGCCATGCTCGACGTCGACCACTTCAAGAGCTACAACGACCATTACGGGCACCAGGCGGGCGACCAGTGCCTGCGCGCGGTGGCCGGTGTGATTGCCGCGCACGCGCGCCGCACCACCGACCTGGTGGCGCGTTACGGGGGCGAGGAATTCGCGCTGCTGGCGCCCGCCACCAGCGCCGCCGAAGCGCTGGAACTGGCCGGCGCGCTGTGCCTGGCGCTGGAAAAGCTGGCGCTGCCGCACGCCAAGTCGCCGTACGGGGTGGTGACGATCAGTATCGGGGTGGTGTCGCTGATGGCCGACGAGACCGGCAGCCCGGAACAGCTGGTCGAGCATGCCGACCGCGCCATGTACCGCGCCAAGACCGAGGGCCGCAACCGCGCGCTGTGCGCCTGAGTTGATCGCGGGATAAGCCGGCCAGTGTGTGGCTCCGATGTTCATGAGCGCGCGTGTAGTGCACCGTAGCTCGTACGGCTGTGCTTCCCGAACGGCACTTGCGCCGTAAGCTACAGTTTTTTTCGACGTCCCTCATGCGCTTTAAAACCAAACGGTATCCGGTTTCACGCCGAAAAACACCAAAAATGCTTGAGTGATAAATAGGAAGATCACTCAAGGAGAAAGTTCCGGGCCAAAAAAAGCGGCCTGTTGGCCGCTCGTTGTATGCTCACTTGGGTTTCCGGACGCTGGAAAACTCCGGGATGTCGATCGACGACGGTCCGAACACCGCCGACCTGCGGTCGCGGCTGATGGGCTTGCCGGCCAGGGTGACCCGGATGCGGCCTTGGGACGGCTTGAGTTCGCCAACAACTGGCGTGGCCATGGAGGCAACCCTGGCGCGGCGGGCGGCCGCCGCCAATTTGTAGGCGCTGTTCTGGTCAGGTGGCGTCTTCTTAAGAGCGGTCATGATTCAAGCTCCGGCAGGGGGAGTACGTCGTATAGGTAGTTTAGCAGAATCCTCCAGCTGCGACTGTGCGCGGTCAGGTCAAAGCGCATCTCCCTGCCGCGACCGTGCTGCGCCCACCAGTCCGGATCGGTTGCAAGCACGTCCTGAACCGTTTCACAGGCCCGCAACGCTTCCGATGGCGCTTTGCTCAGTTCAACAGGATTGAGTCCGGCGTCGAAGCCGAACTTCGGCCAGACGGCAAATCCGACGAAGCCGTCGGGATCGTCCTGATCGACCGGTCCGTTTCCAGCGGCAAAGAGCTCGATATGATCGAAACCCAGTCGGTATGCCGTGATGGCCATGAGGCCAAAGGACACGGTCGCCAGGCGCTCGGGAGCGTCGGCTGACAGAATCAGCCTGCGAATATAGAG
The DNA here is from genome assembly GCF_011682175.1 of Massilia frigida. Classification (GTDB taxonomy): domain Bacteria; phylum Pseudomonadota; class Gammaproteobacteria; order Burkholderiales; family Burkholderiaceae_D; genus Telluria_A; species Telluria_A frigida. The sequence goes on along the minus strand of NZ_WHJG01000004.1, from coordinate 46,458 downwards.
CGCGTCGACACGAAGGGCGGTACCCTCTTCATCCCTGTAGGCGATGACGCTGGCGTTCTCGTTCTCGGCCATGAAAACGTTGTTCGACATGACGTCCAGGCCGGCCGGCGCGTCTTCTTTTTCCCTCACGGTGAGCGCCCATACGGTTGAACCGTCCGGGATCATGAACAACTTGCCCGTCTCCGCTTCGTCGAGTTCCAAGGTGGCATCGCCCGGCCTTTCAATGGTGATGCCTTCGAGTCGCTGCTTGCCATCTTTCTGATACAGCTCGCCCTGAAAATAATCGCGGGCGTTCTCCTGCGCCATCAGCAAGGCTTCCGCCGGCTCCAAGTTGTCGCGCTCAAAAGGATCGTTTTGGTCCATTCAAGCATTGAAGTGAGGGGACCGCGACCAGTCAGGAAAATATCTGGGGGTGTCTTGCAAGTTGTCGGGACATTGCGCCGGCACTTGTGCGGATCGCGGCCGCACGGCACACGTCATCTGGCGGCGTTGTGCCCGAGATCTGCCGGCAGCCGCGCCCTCGGAGGAGATGCTCACCATCACCCGCGGCTGGCCGGCCTGTGACTGTCGGGACGCTGCGCAGCCACCATGATGCGTAGCGTTCAGCGCTTCCAGCCGCGGTCGCGTGCGGCCCGTTCCGCGATCGGGTCGAGCGGGTCGGCGCTGCGCAGCGTGACCCCGTCCTGCACCGCGCGCGGCATGCCGCCGCCCGGGGTGCGGTACTCGTCGCTGGCGCCCTCCATGCGCGCATACAGGGCAATCTGCCAGCCGGCGCCGCTGCGGCACGCCAGCCCGCCGCCGTTGGCCAGCCGGAAGCTGCGGCAATATGCCCCTTCCTTGGACAGGAAACTGGTATCGATGCGCACCGGCGCGTCGGCTTCCGGCGTGCCCGAGAGCTGCTGCGTGAGCGCCTGCGCCAGCGCGCCGCGCGCCGTCATGGCGGCGCCATCGCCATCGATCAGCGCCAAGCCTTCGCGCTGCAAGGCAATGCTGATCCCGGCCCCGGCCAGCAGGCCCAGCACCAGGGTGGCGGCCAGGCCGCTCCAGACGCTCCAGGACCAGTCGCGCGCTCTTTCCTCGACCAGCGCGGCGGGCAGCGGGACGGCGCGCGCCGCGCGCACCGCATGCAGGTGCACCACCTTGGCCGAGCGCGGCGCCGCCGGCGGGCAGCGCGGCGCGCCCTCGCCCTGGCCGAAGCCGGCGAAGGCATTGCTGCGCTGGGCCTGCAACTGGCGCAAGCGTGCCGCCAGCACCGGGTCCTGGCGCAGCGCCTGTTCCAGCGCCTGGCGGGTGGCGTCGCCGAGCGCGCCATCGGCGTAGGCCCTCAGGATGTCATCGGAAAAGCTCATGCTGCCGTCCTCGTCTGATCGGGATGCCCGGCGTGCCGGGCGGCGCCGCTTGCTGGTATTGCAGGTGTTGCGCTGGTCCCTATATTATCATTCAGCCATGGCGGCATGTCACGGCGCCGCCTTTCAGGAAGTAATCAGGCCATGTTCGTCTAGCATGTCGTGCAACAATTCGAGCCGGATGACCGGATTGTCGAGCATCAACAGGCGGTATTTCTGGTCGTTCGGCAAGGGCAGCAAGTCGCACCAGCGGTTCGCGACCCAGCCGCAATCGTCGAGGCGGAATGGCGGCAGCACCGGCCAGCGCTGCTCGGGCACCTCGTCGAGCGAGGCCAGCACGCGGTCGAGGGCATCGGCCGCGCCCTGCAGTTCGGACGGCACCGGCACCGCGTGGTCGTCTTCGATCAGTTCGGTATCGGCCATCCACAAGCCGTTGGCGCGGCGTTCGCTGGCCAGGATGCGAAAGCGCGCGGCGCCACGGCAAGTGACCTGCAGCAACCCCGGCGCGCTCATGCCGCTGTCCTGCACCGAGGCCAGGGTGCCGCCCGGGTGGAAGCGCTCCTGGCCCTCGGGCGTGCGCACCTCGTGGCCTTCGGTGAGCAGCACCACGCCGAACGGGGTGCCGTTGGCGATGCACTTGCCCACCATGTCGAGGTAGCGCACCTCGAAAATCTGCAAGGGCAGCACGCCGTCCGGAAACAGGACCGTACCAAGAGGAAAGAGAGGGAAAGAGAGGGTCGCCATCGCCCCATGATGCCAGAATCCGGGCCGCCAGCGAAGCACGATTGTCAGGCCGCATGCGCAGCGGGTGATGTGTCGTCATTTTACTTTTTTTGCATCAAGCAACCCCTTTTTGGGGCCGCTTCCGTTACATTCCATGTCCCGCCAATGCGCAACAGTCGCAGCGGACCAGAGACAAAAACAGGAGAGCCATTCATGTCGCACTATCTCGCCGCCGGCCTGGCGCTGTCGCTGGCCGCGCTTGCGGGCTGCCAGCCGCGTGCCAGCGGGCCGGCGCCGCAGAAAACCATGCACGCGTTCCAGGACGAGGCGCAGCTGGACGCGTTTCTCAAGGACGCCGCCGGGCCGGCCGGCACGCCGGCGGCCGCGCCGGCGCCGCCCGCGACTGGCGGCGGCGTGGGCGAACATGGACGCCACCTGGTGCTGCTGCGCCACGGGCGCCTGCTGACGGTCGATATCGGCAAGGACCAGCTCAAGCTGGTGGCGGCGGTCGATGCGCACGCACCGGGCGGCGACGGGCAGGACCAGCTGGTGGTGGCCGGCGACACGGTGGCGCTGGTCGGGCGCCGCCCGGACGGCACCGCCATCGCCCTGTTCGACATCGACGCCGGCGGCCGCCTGCGCTACCGCGCCAGCTACCAGCTGCGCGCCGGCGCGCAGGCCCCGGCCCTGCGCGAGAGCCTGCGCCAGATCGGCGCCAAGCTGGTGCTGTACAGCCCGCTCCCCCTGGCTGCGCCCGCGCCCGGCCAGCGCGCGGCCCTGCCGGCGCTGCGCGGATGGCTGGCCGGGGCCGACCCGGCGGCGGCGCCCTTCACCCGCATCGCCCCGGCCACCCGGATTTACCATGGCGAGGCGGCGCCGGACGCGCAGGCGGGCCTGGTGCTGCACAGCGTGACCATCTGCGACCTGGCCGCGCGCGCGCTGCGCTGCGACGCCAGCGCCGTGCTGGGAGCGCCGGCACGCATGATCCACATGGCTTCCGAGGCGGTGTATGTCTGGAGCGCGCCGCACAAGGAGGGCGCCAGCGCCAGCCTGTACCGGATTCCCCTGAACGGCGGCGCCCCCGGCGCCATCCGCGTGACGGGCGTGCCGCACGATCCGTCGGCCTTGCACGAAAGCGCGGATGGCCACGTGAACGTGCTGGTCGGACAGGCCGGCGCGGATGGCCTGGCGCTGCTGCGGCTGCCGCTGACGGCCTTGTCCGACGGCAGCGACAGCGCCGCACCGGCCAGCTACAAGGACTTGCCCGGCTTCAGCCCGCAGCTGCGCAGCCGCTTTGTCGGCCCCTGGCTGCTGTACGGCAGCGCCGAGGCGGCCGCCACGCCGCTGTACGCGCTGCGCTGCGACGCCACGGGTGCGCCGCAACGGCTGGCGCTGGCGCATCCGGCCGAGCGCATCGAGGCCATGGGCGAGGATGCCGTGGTGAGCGGGCATGGCCAGGGCGCCTTGCACCTGAGCAGCGTGCGCCTGGGCCAGCAAGCCGCCCTGGCCAACAGCCATGTGCACGCCATCGACGAGGACAGCGCCAGCGTGCGCCACGCCTTCCAGTACACCTCGCAGCGCCCGGGCCAGGGCATGGTCGGCTTGCCGCTCGTGGAAATGCGCCAGCCCGACGCGCCCGAGGCCGCCGTATCGGTGGTCTACCTGCGCAATACCGCGCTCAAGCTGCGCGAACTGGGCACCCTCAAGGCGCAAAGCGGCGAGCGGCACGATGCCGGCGCCGGCGTCATGCCGCTGTTCGTGCAGGGACGGGTATTCGCGCTGATGGGTGACGAATTGGTGGAAGGCAAACTCAAGAACGGACGCCTGAGGGAAGTGCGGCGCCTCGACCTGGCGCCGGCCAACGCTCAGTAGGCGCGCACGGCCTGCTCCAGCGCATGCAGGCGCCAGCGCAGCCGGTCCGGTCCGGGATTCGGATGCAGGCCGACCAGCACCGTCAGCTCGCCGCTGACGCGCGCGCTGCACGGCAGTTGCAGTTCGGTGGCGCGCTCGAAGGGCAAGCGAAATTCCTGGCCCGGCATCAGGCGCAGGCCGCCGACCTGATGCGGCACGCTGTCGCTATTCCTCAACAGCAGCACATCGCGCAAGCCCACGGTCAGGCGCACCACGGGCGGCAGTACCTCGGCCCGGTCGCCGGCCAGGCGGCGTTCGGCCGCGTGTTCGGGAATGTCGAGCAGGAAGTCGCGGCTGCCCGGCCGGATCGGCGCCATCGCGGCCCAGACCAGCAGCAGCAGGCAGGCGCCCAGCAGGATCGAGGCGAGCCAGTGGCGGCGCAGGTGCTGTTCCATGCGCCTAGCCGCCCGCCGCGGGCGTCACTGTCAAAGCCGGCAAACGGGACGTCAATCGATAATCGCGGCGCAGGCATCGGTCGGCAGCGCTGCCACTTTGCCGACCACGGGAACCATTTTGATCACGGCCGAACCGACGCGGCAGGGTGCGGCCATCACGCCGCAACCGCCCAGTACGGCTGGCAGCAAGAGAAAGATGGCGAGACGGCAAAGGCGGGCATTCATGGTGAATCCGGGCAAAAGTCAGTATGAGAAGGAATTGTAAGTGGCGCGCCACACTGCCGACAAGAAAATCGAGGTAACAAAACGTGTACCTGCCACAAGGATGCTAGGATATTCCACATGAACGCGCCTGAAAACCAACAGCATATCGGCATCGTCGCCTGCTCCGCCGAGGGTGCGGCGCTGTGCTACCGCAGCATCTGCCACGAAGGCGCGCGCCTGCTCGGGCCATACGAGCATCCGGAACTGTCGATGCACTCGCATTCGCTGGCGGCCTACATGCGCTGCATCGACCTGGACGACTGGCACGGCGTGGGCGAACTGATGCTCTCGTCGGCGCACAAGCTGGCCAGCGCCGGCGCCGACTTCCTGATCTGCCCCGACAATACCGTGCACCAGGCGCTGGCCCTGGTGCGGGCGCGCTCGCCCCTGCCCTGGCTGCATATTGCCGACGTCGCCGCCGCCGAAGCGCTGGCGCGCGGCTACCAGCGCATCGGCCTGACCGGCACGCGCTGGATGCTCGACAGCGACGTCTATCCCGAGCGCTTCGCCGCGCACGCCCTGGCCACGGTGCGGCCCGGGCTGGCGGCGCGCATCGAAATCAACCGCATCATCATGGATGAACTGGTCAGCGGCGAATGCAAGCCGGCGGCGGTTGCCTACTTCCAGAAAACCATTATGCGCATGAAAGATGGCGGCTGCGATGCGGTGCTGCTGGGCTGCACCGAAATTCCGCTGCTCATGAACGATGGCAATTCGCCCCTGCCCACCCTCGACACCACCCGCCTGCTGGCGCGCGCCGCGCTGCGGCACGCCACCGGACAGCCGGCATGAGCGGACCCGGCCGGATTGACAGGGGCGCGCAAAACTGCGAGGATACGCGCATGACTATGATTAATTCACATGCCTTGTGTTCGAATTGGTGGCTGCGCTGACATCGCGCGGCGCCTGCACCATCATGTGTTTTCCATGAACGCCGCCTCGATTGGGCGGCGTTTTTCATGAGCGTTTTCCGATAGGGGCACCACCCGAGAGACGATCGACATGCCCGCACCAGCGACTACCGCAGCACCCATCATCCTGACCGGCGACCGCCCGACCGGCCCGCTCCACCTTGGCCATTACGTAGGCAGCCTGCGCAACCGCGTCGCTTACCAGCGCGACTACCGCCAGTTCATCATGCTGGCCGACGCCCAGGCCCTGACCGACAATATGGACGATCCGGCCAAGGTCCAGCGCAACGTGATCGAAGTGGCACTCGACTACCTGGCGACCGGGATCGACCCGGCCCAGTCGACCATCCTGATCCAGTCGCAGATTCCGGAACTGGCCGAACTGACCTTTTACTACCTGAACCTGGTGACGGTGGCGCGGCTGGAACGCAACCCGACCGTCAAGGAAGAAATCCGCCTGCGCGGCTTCGAGCGCGACATTCCGGCCGGCTTCCTGACCTACCCGGCCAGCCAGGCGGCCGACATCACCGCATTCAAGGCGGTGCTGGTGCCGGTCGGCGAAGACCAGGTGCCGATGATCGAACAGACCAATGAAATCGTGCGCCGCTTTAACCGCATCGCCGGCGCCGAGGTGCTGGTCGAAGCGAAGGCGCTGGTGCCGGAAATCGGGCGCCTGGCGGGCATCGACGGCAAGGCCAAGATGAGCAAGTCGCTTGGCAACACGATCAACCTTTCGGCCAGCGTCGATGAAGTGCGCGCGGCCGTCAAGAAGGTCTACACCGACCCGCTGCACCTGCGCGTGGCCGATCCCGGCCATATCGAGGGCAATATCGCGTTCGCCTACCTGGATGCCTTCGATCCGGAAAAAGAAGCGCTGGCCGAGATGAAAGCGCATTACCAGCGCGGCGGCCTGGCCGACAGCATCGTCAAGGCACGCCTGGAAGTGTGCCTGCAGGAATTCCTGACACCGATCCGCGCCCGCCGCGCCGAGCTGGAAAAGGATCGCGGACACGTGATGCAGATCCTGAAAGAAGGCACCGCACGCGCACGCGAGGTGGCGGCGCGCACGGCCGACGAAGTCAAGCGCGCGATGGGCCTGAGCTACTTTTAAGCGCGTTCCAGGCGGTCAGCGGTAGCGCGCCAGGATCTGGTCCACGCTGCCGTCGTCGATCAGGCCATTGATGGCCTGGTTGATTTCCTCGAACGGCACCCCCGCCGTCTTCGAGAATGCGCACTGCGCCTTGAACGAGGCGAACACCAGGTCCTGGCGCAGGCGCAGGGACTTGTTGATGCGCATCTGGTATGCCAGGGTCGAGCGCGCAATCACGGTATGGCGCACCCCGCCGGCCATCAGCTTGCGCAGGTTCTCTTCCATGGTGAGCGATTCGCTGCGCTGGAAACGCAGCCCCAGCACCTGCTCGACGCGCGGATAGCGGTAGCCGGCCACCGTGCCGACCGGACGGTCGCGCAGGTCGGCCAGCGAGCGCACCGGCGGCGCGCCCTGGACCGAGGCGACCATTTCGGCATCGGGAATGAGCGGCCGGCTCCAGTCGTACTGCCCGTCGATCCAGAACGGGCGCACATAACAGATGCCATCGGCCTTGCCGGCGGCCAGCGCCTCGCTCACCTGCTCCCCCGCCACACTGACATGGACGATGCTGCGCCCGAGCCGCTGCGCGATCGCCTCGTCCAGGTCTTTCAGGATGCCGCCGCTGAGCTTATCGTTGTGGAACTGCGCCAGCGGCATGGCCTGGTTCAGGGGCGCGATCATGATCAGGTCGGCGGCCGGCGCGGCGGCGGCCGGCGCGGCAGCGCCTGCGAGAGGGACAATCAGCGCGGCGAGGCAGGCGGAACGCTTGAACATGGGCTGGCCAGATGGTCGGTGGGTGTATCCAATGTACCATCGCCACCATCATCCAATGCATTATTTTGTTGCTCCTCGGCCACGGGGATAGCGTAAAAGCGCCGGATCAGCAACAGGCGCCATGCGGCCAGCAGCAACAGGCAGGCGGGGCCGGCAAGATAGAGCAGCAAGACATCGGCGCGGTGCGCGGGCGGGGGAAACAGCGGCGTGCGCCACAGCAGCAGGACGACGACGAAGGCACCAAACCCATAGCCGGCCAGCACCCAGCGCGGCGTCGGGCTGATGAGGGTGGAAAAATGGCGCGCGGTCCAGCCCAGGGCGGCCAGGCTGACCCAGCCCATCAGCATCACGCAGGCAAAGCCGGCGACGGGCGAATTAGCGGCCAATGCGCCCGGACCGAGCGCGGGAAGCATGAAGAAACCGCCGACCACGGTGATGAAACACCAGGCCAGCACTGCCGGCAGTGAGCAGATGGCGAAGAAAATGGCGAGCAGCCGGAGTATGCGCATGGCGGGAGAAGAAATTGCTCAAGGGATCGATCATACTTGCAAATGCCTTGCCAAGTCACTCCGGGTCATGCCCGAGGACGTCAAGCGCAAATAGGAATATTTTTTCATTCCAACCCGTGCGGAATCGGGCCGGCACGCCGCCTGCCACACAATTGCCAATTTGAGCATCCCTCTTTCCGGTTACCCGGTGCTACCTTGTTGAGGTGATGCGGGCCCGCGCGCCTCGTTTTATCCTGCTCCGGGTCCCTGGCACGTCCCACCGGCGTGGCGGCGGCCGCACCCTGCACTTCTCAACCATCCCACGGAGATTCACCGATGAGCACATTTACGACCAGCGACGGCGTCGAGATCTATTACAAGGACTGGGGCCAAGGCCAGCCCATCGTGTTCTGTCACGGTTGGCCGCTCAATTCCGACAGCTGGGAATCGCAGATGATCTTCCTGGCCAGCCAGGGCTACCGCTGCATCGCCCACGACCGTCGCGGGCACGGCCGTTCGAGCCAGCCGTGGAGCGGCAACGACATGGATCATTACGCCGACGACCTGGCCCAGCTGCTCGACAAGCTCGACATCAAGGATGCGGTGCTGTTCGGTTTTTCGACCGGTGGCGGCGAAGTGGCGCGCTACATCGGCCGCCACGGCACCCGGCGCGTGGCCAAGGCCGGGCTGATCTCGGCGGTGCCGCCACTGATGCTCCAGACCGACGCCAATCCGGGAGGACTGCCGATCAGCGTGTTCGACGGCATCCGCGCTGGCGCGCTGGCCAACCGCGCCGAGCTGTACCGCGATATTGCCGGCGGACCGTTTTACGGCTTCAACCGCCCTGGCGCGACCAGGTCCGAAGGCCTGGTGCAGGCGTGGTGGATGCAGGGCATGATGGGCGGCCACAAGAACACCTACGATTCGATCAAGGCGTTTTCGGAAACCGACTTCACCGACGATCTGAAAAAGTTCAGCATCCCGACCCTGATCATCCATGGCGACGACGACCAGATCGTGCCGATCGAAGCGGCCGGCAAGGCGGCCGCCAGGCTGGTCAAACATGCCACGCTGCTGGTGTACCCGGGCGCGCCGCACGGCCTGACCGATACCCACAAGGACAAGGTGAACGCGGACTTGCTGGCGTTTATCAAGTCCTGACCAGCTCCTGCGACGCACGGCCGCCCGTCGATGAAGTCCGCCCGGCACCGTAAGGTACGCCGGTGGCTGGCGTGCCCCGGCGATCGCGCGGCCCGCCACGAGCGGCGCAACCAAGCCAGATTCGTCCACACACTTCCGTGGGCGTCACTGAACCACCATGCCCGTCATGCACACAAGGTTTCACCCATAAAAACAATCGGACGGCGCCCTTTGACGGCGCCGCCGCCCCGTCCCTTCCTATGAAAGACCATGACATGAACAAACTCACCACGGCCGCCGGCGCGCCTGTGCCCGACAATCAGAACACGCAAAGCGCCGGTCCGCGCGGCCCGCTGCTGCTGCAGGACGTGTGGCACCTGGAAAAACTGGCCCACTTCGACCGCGAAGTGATCCCGGAACGGCGCATGCACGCCAAGGGCTCGGGCGCCTTCGGGACGTTTACCGTCACCAACGACATCACGCGCTATACCAAGGCCACCCTGTTTGCCGACGTGGGCAAGACGACGCCGCTGTTCATGCGCTTTTCGACCGTGGCCGGCGAGCGCGGCGCGGCCGACGCCGAACGCGACATCCGCGGTTTTGCCGTCAAGCTCTACACCGAACAAGGCAACTGGGATATTGTCGGCAACAATACCCCAGTGTTTTTCCTGCGCGACCCGCTCAAGTTCCCCGACCTGAACCACGCGGTCAAGCGCGACCCGAAAACCAATCTGCGCAGCGCCGAAAACAACTGGGACTTCTGGACCCTGCTGCCCGAAGCGCTGCACCAGGTCACCATTGTGATGAGCGAACGCGGCATTCCCGCCTCGTACCGCCACATGCACGGCTTCGGCTCGCACACGTACAGTTTCATCAACGCCGCGAACGAACGCTTCTGGGTCAAGTTCCACTTCATTTGCCAGCAGGGCATCAAAAACCTGAGCGATGCCGAAGCAACCGACCTGGTGGGACGCGACCGCGAAACCCACCAGCGTGACCTGTTCGACAGCATCGAAAACGGCGAGTTCCCGCGCTGGCGCTTCCAGGTGCAGATCATGCCGGAACGCGATGCCGCGACTTACCACCTCAATCCGTTCGACCTGACCAAGGTCTGGCCGCACCAGGATTACCCCCTGATCGATGTGGGCGTGCTGGAACTGAACCGCAATGCCGAAAACTACTTTGCCGACGTCGAGCAGGCGGCATTTTCGCCGGCCAACGTGGTGCCGGGCGTGAGTTTTTCGCCGGACAAGATGCTGCAGTCGCGCCTGTTTTCGTACGGCGACGCGCAGCGCTACCGGCTTGGCGTGAACCATCACCAGATTCCCGTCAACGCGCCGCGCTGCCCGGTGCACAGCTACCACCGCGACGGCGCCATGCGCGTCGACGGCAACCACGGCGCGACCATCGGCTACGAGCCCAATTCCAAGGGAGCGTGGCAGCAGCAGCCCGATTTTTCCGAGCCGCCGCTGGCCATCGAGGGCGCCGCCGCGCACTGGGACCAGCGCGCCGACGACGATTATTACAGTCAGCCCGGCGCCCTGTTCCGCCTGATGACGCCGGCCCAGCAGCAAGTCTTGATGGACAATACGGCGCGCTCGCTCGGCGGCGCCTCGCGCGCGGTGCAGGAGCGCCATATCGCCAACTGCGGCAAGGCCGATGTGGCCTACGGCGCCGGGGTGGCGGCCGCGCTGGAACGCGGCGCAGCCTCGCCGACGCCGAATGCGGTCGTGTAAGGACACCGCTTTTATCTGAACAGCAAGGGCGCGCCGCCGCCCTTGCCGGAGAAGCTTGCCAAGCGCACCATTCCAAGCCGACGTTTTTCGATTATTTGTCTCAATCGCGCCACGCTGCTGCGCGCTTCTTCCGCGCACGCCTCCAAATGGCATACACTATGCGTTTCCCATAAGCATCAAAATTTTCGGATGAGCTACATCTTGAAAGTGGTGGTACCGCCAGTCCCTTCCGACAATCTTTCTGTCCGGGGGTTTGCCAACACGCTCGCGCATACGTCGATGGATTTGCCGCCGTCGGCCAGGCTGCTGCAGTTTTACGAAGCCATCACGGCCAGGTATCCGTGCGCGTCGAGCGGCGCCTACAGCAAGGCCAGCGCGGCCGCCTGCCCGTGGGCCGACACGCCCCTGATCGATTGCCTGACGGGCGACATCGGCGTGATCAGCCTGTCGTACAAGAACATCGAAGTGCTCTCCTTTTTGCTGCGCCGGGCGGGCGCGCTGTCGCTGACGGTGATCGACACCCAGGCCGGCCTGGTGTACCGTCCCGCGCGCTTTCGCGTGGTGCTCACCAGCATCCAGAAAAACGTGAACACGACGGCCATGCTGGGCAAGCTGGTGCCGCTGCTGAAATGCACGCCCGAACAGGCGTTAACGATGCTGGCCACGCCGAACGCGGTCCTGCGCAGCCGGCTCGACCACGTAACGGCGCAGCGCCTGGTGGCCACCATGCAGCTGCTCGGCTGCAACTGCAGCGTCGAGAAAGAACCGTCGCGCTCGGCGCAGAAAGCGGCGGCCAAGGTCGCTGCCGCGCCCAGCGCGCCGCGCCCGCCGGCCCCACGGGCGCCGATGCCGTCGCCGTTTGCGATGGCGTACAAGGGCATGGTCAACCGCGCCGTTTACTTCGTGCAAGCCCTGCTCGAACGCGTCTGGGAACGCATGACGGCAACCCGCCCGTATTCCTGATCGCCTGAGGTGGCGGCCCCGGCCGCCATGGTAGGATGCGCGGCGCCCTCCTCCACGGCCGCCAAGGACCTCACATGAAACTGCTGCTGAACACGATCGGTTGCCTTGCCGTGCTGCTGGGCATCCTCGGCATTTTCCTGCCATTGTTGCCAACAACACCCTTCCTGCTGCTCGCCTCGGCCTGTTTTGCGCGCGGCTCGACCCGCATGCACGCCTGGCTGCTGGGGAACAAAGTCTTCGGAAAATATCTCAGCGATTTTGAGCAGGGACGCGGCATTCCGCGCCGCGCCAAGATCACCATTCTCGTGCTGATGTGGGCCTCGCTGGCGTATTCGATGCTGCGCCTGCAGCGCACCGGCCTGACCCTGATGCTGCTCTGTATCGGCGCCGGCGTGACGATTTACCTGCTGCGCTATGTGCCCACGGGTGCGCCGCGCGCGGCGCGGCTGGACGGACCCGGGCCGGGCTGATCGTGGCGTAACGGGCCGCGTTCGATCCGGGCAAAAAAAACCGGGAACGCCCGCTAACGGCGCTCCCGGTTTTTTTTGCGCATCAATTAATGCATGATGCCTTCTTTGACAAAATACTTGCGCGCGTAGGCGAGCAGCTGGCCATCGTTCGGGTGGTCGACGGTTTCGACGCTGACCACTTTGTCAGCCACGGCGGGATGCTGCTTTTCCAGGTGCTTGATGAAGACCAGCTTTTCCTGGCCAGGGCCGACGACCAGGATTTCCTGGGCGGCGGCAATGGCAGCGGCGATCTCGTTCAGGTAGTCGGGATCCTGTTCCGATTCGATGCTGGCATCGACACCGGCTTTTTTATGACGCGCATGGACGGAGGCGGTCTTGATGACTTCCGCTTCGGCGGCATCGCGCGTGAAATGGATAACGTGAGCTTCGGCCTGGTCGAGCCAGACGACGACGTGATTGAATGACATGGTGGTATTCCTTGAGATGAAGCGTGATCGTGCGCGGACGGCGGCCATTGCGAGGCACGACGCAAAAAGACGGCGCGGCATCTGGGCCGCGCCTTAAACGGAAAGTGCACCGGCCGGAGCCGGGGCATTGCAATCGAATGAAGCCAGTGTGCCCGCGTCAGGCGGGCCCGTCCGTTCGGAAGCGCACGTAGGCGGGATGGCAAGCTTGCGTTGCGCATACCCATACATGATCAGTTCAGGTTCGGTCGCCCGAGCTGCGCGGCGATATCTTTCTTTTTGATGAACAGTTCTTCCACCTGCTGAAACCCTTCATCGTCACCGGATGCATAGCAGTTCCGATCAAAGACAATCTCTTCATGGGTAGCGCGTGCAAGCTTGAAGTGCCCGGAGCAGGAACGGTGTTCAGAGGTGACACGTGGAACAAATACCTGCCAGAGCAGCTGTCCTTTGGCATCGTAGTGGCTCAGCCACTCCCGTTTCTGCGGGTCAAAGGTATCTGGAGAAACATAAAAGCCCCGGTCGCCCGCCTCTACCTTAAAAGTTATTCGATCAGAGGTGGAGCGACCCGTTTCGAATTGCGCAAGGCTCAGGTTCCAACGTGCGCCGCAGGCTTGTTCCAGCAAATCGCGCTGATAATAACCCCACCCCTTCGTACGCGCTTCGGTAACGGCCTTTGGCCAATCCTCGCTACTGAGAAAGCCGATCTTTGGTTTCTGGTAAACCACCCGACGCATCGAAACCGGCACGTCGGCCCCGGTTTTGCCGGATATTTGTGGATCCGGGTGGGCAGATGCGGCAACGACACGCTTCACGTAAAACCGGTCCGACGGTGCCTGCGTCGTGTCGCTGCGATCAATCAGACGAAGTAGATTAGTATGGGGCTCCCGCTTGTCGAACTGCCGCAAATCCCTGCCAGGCCATTGCCACAATGGCGACTCTCCGGTACTCATGAATGCTTCAGTTCTGCTGCTTATCGTATCGACAAGCTCCCACCGGTCATATGCCATGCCCCCTTCACGTTTGCGCAGGCGAATCGCATGCCGCGCCGTGCTGACCGGCGAGATCACCATGGAAAGACAGGTACCCGGAGCGATCGGAGGGCTTTGTAATGCGCTGCGCAAACCGGATCGCAACTTCTCGTCCGGAATGCATGTCGCATCGCCGCTGAGCGCCAGTCGAAACTGCACGAACTTGAACAAGGCAACCGGCATGGTCCATTCTCCTTCGTCGAACGCCAGTCTCGCCAGTTGAGCGTCGCGAGTCGAGCGCACCGGCGTGACTTCCAGCATTTTCACATTCCGGTCGCTGAGCAGCTCAACAATCCACGGTGCGCGTAAAAAACCGGCGCTGAGCGATAGCGACTCGGTAGAAACCTTGCCAGGCAGAGCCAGCTTTTCCTTGTCTATCTGATCGTAGATTGGATCGATCTTTGGCGTGGAGCAGCCGCCCAGCGCGAAAACCACGCACGCGACCGGCATCAGGCCTGCGCCGGATATGAATTGATTGAATGTCGATGGCACTGGATTGCCCTTTCGCGGTGGCGTCTGACGTGGGTGTTGTTCCGGTCTGGACCGGCAACGAAACCGGCAGCCTACCGGAACAGCGCCGGTGTATTCCGCCTATACGGCCGGCATCACATCCCGATACCAAAAGAAGCGCAAAGTACGCCCGGCAGCGGTACCGTACCATCCACCATCTTCATTTTCCTGACTGGTATGCCCGATGCGCAATGAACCAAGCAAAACACGCAGAAAGCTGCTGCTGGCAGGCGCCGCCTCACTATTGATGATGAGCGGCGCAAGAGTGGAGGCGCAGCCGCAGCCGCGGATACGATTCAGCTACGACGAAAAAATCATGAACATTCTGCTTTCGCCGACCACGGGCAAATTGATCGTGCTCGGTGAGCGCTACCACTACCTGTTCGACGACAAGGCCGGGCTGGAAAAAATCATGGGCGCGACATTCAAAAAAGAACTCGCAGGTTCCTTCGGCAAATTCACGGTCGATCCCGACGATACCATTTCAGGCAGCTACCGCATCCAGACCCGCAATGCGCTCAGCCCCGAGCAAGGCGAAGAAGCGCGGCACCTTGGATTCAGCCAGCTGCCGGACGGCCGTTTTGACATCGCCGCGACGATCGGCGGCACCCGTTTTGAATCGGCGGCGCTGGCTAAAGACATGGACGCATCGGCCTTGAACCAGAACTACGTTGTAACGGTCGACATGATCGGCGATGCACGTGCAATGCCCGAGCCGAGCACGCACCGCGCGAACGAGACAGCGGAAAATGTCCTTCTCATCCTGGCAGCGCCGGTGTTGATTGTGATGCTACTGTTTAGTAGCCCCTGCCTCATTTGCAGATAAGCAGTCCCTCAACGCCCCTGCAAGATCGCTTCCAGCGCCAGCTCGGAACTGTTCAAGGCCCCTTCGACAAAGCCCTGGTAATCGGAATACGCTTCACCGACGATGTGCACGTTTTTCGCGCCGCTGCCGAAGTCGAAAGCCTTGAAGGCATCCATCACTTTCCACGAGCGCACGCCCGGCTGCCAGCCATGGTTGGCGGCACCGTACGGCGCGCGCGCCCAGTCGCGGATGCCGTAGGTGATGATCGAATTCTTGATGTAGGCCGTGGCCTGGTCCAGGGTCTGGTCGCGGAACACCGCCTTCGAATGATCGTTGAGCTTGAGGTGCGATTCGTTCGTTTCCAGCAAGCGCTTGACGTCGCGCGCGACGAACAGGGCGAAGGCGTCGACGATGCGCGCATCCTGGTCGACTTCGGCGCGGTCGTGCTTGTCCGGCTCGCTCAGGTAATGGCGCCAGAATTCGGTCGACGGGCGGTCCATGTACAGCAGCACCATGCCGTGGCCATCATGGTCGCTGCCCTGCGGGCGGCGGAAGTAATGCACTTCGCGGGTCGGCAGGCAATTGGCGTATTGCTGCGGCGGCTGCTCGTAATCCCACCAGGGCGCGTTGCTCACGAAGAAAATCTTCAGCATCGGAAAGCCGTTGACGGCATCCAGATGGGTCGCGATGTGCTCGGGCAAGTGCGGCGCCAGCTTGACCAGCGGCATGCGCGGCAGCGCCAGGATCAGGCGTGCCGCCTGCAGCTTGATGGTGTCGTTCTTGGTGCGCACGTCCAGTTCCATGGTCGCCTGGCCCAGTCCGGTGGGGCGGAAACCCAGCAGGGTGTGGCCGCCGGCCAGGGTGATGTTGGGCAGGCTGTGGATCTTGGCCATCAGGCCGTCGGTCAGCTTGGCCGAGCCGCCGGCGATGCTGGCCAGCTTCTGGCCCACGGTTTTCAGCGCGCGCAGCCACCAGATGATCCATTCGATCGCGTTCAGGTTTTCCGGAATCATGTGATAAAAGGTGCCGGTGTCGCGCAGCTTGACCAGCGCGCGGTGGCTCAGGATGCCGTGGCCGGACATCACGTTCCAGAAACCGGTGGCCCACAGCGGATGGCCGTGCAGCTGCGCGTGGCGGCGCAGGCGGTTGTAGTCCGCTTCGGTCAGGCCATCGATCCAGGCCTGGTCTTCCGGATCGCGGCCCATCACCAGCATGATGCCGCGCTTGAGCAGTTGCAGCGAGTTCAGGCCCTGTTCTTCGGGCGGCAGCTGGCTGTCGGGTGCGCTGATTTCGTCGGCCGAGGGACCGGAAAAATCGACCAGGCCCACCCCGAGTTCGGCGCACAGCTGGGCGAAGCGCGGCTGCAGGGTCGGCTCGAAGCGCATCGGTCCGTATTCGGCGATGAAGCCATCCATGTCTTCGGTTTCGATGCGCCCGCCCCAGCGGTCGGAGGACGCTTCCAGGATCAGGACCTGGTGCCCGGCTTCGGCCAGGCGGATGGCGCAATACAGGCCGGAGACGCCGCCGCCGGCAATGACGATTTGTTGTTCTGACATGGGAAAGATTCACGCGGATGGGGTGCCTTGGGCACCAAGGGCGCGATTGTGCCATGTAATTGATGAGCTTGGCAGGGGGCGCATCGCCACTTTGGTGGTGTTAGCGCTACCGCTTCAGCGCCGGCGCAGACAGCGATTGCGCGGCTTCGGCCTGAATCCATTCCACGAAAGCGCGCGCCCCCGGTGCGGCAAAGGTGTCCGGCAAACCGACCAGGTAATAGCCGAACTGCGTCGGCCATTGCTGCTCCAGCGCCTTGCGCAGATGGCCCTTCGCCAGGTCGGCGCCGGCGTAGATATCGCGCACCAGCGCCAGCCCCTGCCCTTCGGTCGCGGCGCGCACCAGCAAATGTTCGTCGCTGAACGACAGCCCGCGCCGCGCCTTGGGCGAGGTGCTGCCGTGGGCCTGCAGCCACAACGACCAATCGCGGCGTTCCCCGTCATGCAGCAGGGGGTAGGCCAGGCAATCGGCCGGGCAGCGAATCGGCGGCCCCTGGCGCAGCAAGGCCGGGGCGCCGACCACGATCATTTCGGGCGACATCAGCCAGCGCGATTCGAGTCCGGGATAGCTTCCCAGGCCGTGCCGGATAGCGAAATCGACCGCTTCATTTTTCAGGTCGACCACGCGCGCATCGCTGTCGATCGAGAGCGAGACGTCCGGATGGCGGCTGGCAAAGTCGCCCAGGCGCGGCAACAACCAAGCGCAAGCGAGCGATGGCATCACGCTCACCACCAGTTGCCGTGCAGCGTGATCGTGCAGATTGCGGCGCGAAACCGTTTCGATCTGCCGAAACGGCGCCCGGAGATCTGCATACAAGGCCGCGCCGGCCGCCGTTGGCGTGACGCCGGCACGGGTGCGCTCGAACAGGCGCTGACCGTGCCGCTGTTCCAGCTCGCGCATGCGCTGGCTGATGGCGCCTGCGCTGACATGCAATTCGCGCGCCGCCTCTTTCATGCTGCCGGCGCGGCAAACGACAAAGAATGCATAGAAGGTCTGGAACGGGATGTGCATGGCGTCACTTTAGCTCAGCTAACGTGACGGCGGCAACAGATCGTTTGCGCTCACCAGGCGCCGGCTTTACGCTCGGACCTACACCGTTAAATAAGGCCACTGCGATCGCCATGCATACCACATCCCCGTTTCGACCGGCACTGGAACGTGCCCTGAGCCACGCGCTGGCCCATCTGGATCATCTGGACCAGCAACCGGTCGGCGCCCGTGCCAGCCTCGACACGCTGCGCGCACGTCTATCAAGGCCGTTAGGCGATGGCGGCATGCCGGCCGCACAAGTGATCGACGAGCTGGCCGCCGATACGGCCGGCGGCATCCATGGCAGCGCCGGCGGGCGCTTCTTCGGCTGGGTGATCGGCGGTGCCTTGCCGGCCGCGCTGGCGGCCGACTGGCTCACCAGCGCCTGGGACCAGAACGCGGCCACGTACGCCTGCGCGCCGGCCGTGACCGTGATTGAAGAGGTCTGCGGCGCCTGGCTGAAGGAATTGCTCGGCTTGCCGCTCGACGCCAGCTTCGCCCTCACCAGCGGCTGCCAGATGGCGCACGCGACCGCCCTGGCGGCTGCCCGCAATGCGCTGCTGGCGCGCCGTGGATGGGATGTGGAGCGCGACGGCCTGTGCGGCGCGCCGCCGATCCGCATTCTGAGCGGCGACCAGTTCCACGGCAGCATCACGCGCGCAGCCCGCTTGCTGGGCCTGGGCACGGGCGCCGTGACCGGCCTGCCCGTCAACCAGGCTGGCCAGCTCGACGCGGCGACGCTGGAACAGGCGCTGGCCGACAGCGCCGGCACAGCCGTCATCGTGCTGCTGCAGGCAGGCGACCTCAATATCGGCGCCTACGACCGGTTCGCCGACCTGATTCCCTTGGCGCACCGCTACGGCGCCTGGGTACACGTGGATGGCGCCTTCGGCCTGTGGGCCAACGCCAGCGCGCGTTACCGCCATCTGCTGGCCGGCGTGGCGCAGGCCGATTCCTGGGCGACCGATGGTCACAAGTGGTTGAACGTGCCCTACGACAGCGGGTTTGCCTTTATTGCCGATGCCGCTGCGCAGCGGCGCGCCATGTCCTACCAAGCCAGTTATGTTGCCCACAACGATCAGGTGCGCGAGCCGGCGGACTGGAACCCGGAATGGTCGCGCCGTGGACGCGGCGTGGCCGCCTATGCCGCCCTGCGCGAGCTCGGACGCGGCGGCGTCGTAGCCATGATCGAGCGCTGTTGCGCCGCCGCGCACGCGCTCGTGACCGGCATTGCCGCCCTGCCCGGCGTTGAACTTGTGTGGGAACCGCAGGTCAATCAAGGACTGCTGCGTTTTTTCGATCCCGCGCCAGGCGCCACGCAGAGCGATCACGACCGGTGGACGGATGAGGTTACCAGCGCCGTGCTGGCCAGTGGCGAGGCGCTGTTCAGTAACACGAGCTGGCGCGGCAAGCGCTGCATGCGGGTATCGGTGTGCAATTGGCAGACCGGCAACGCCGATGTCGCGCGCGCGGTGGCAGCGGTCGCACAGGTCTTGCGGGCCCATGAAAACGCGGGGAAATAGAGGAAACGAGGCACTGTCGGGCCGCTGTCGGGTGATTTTCGTCACCGACACGGCCCAAATCGGTCAATACTCGCAGCTCACCAGCCCCGGGAACCATGATGATTCTTAAACAACTGCGTCTCAGCCGCCATCTTTCTCAAGAACAATTAGCCCAGATGTCGGGCTTGAGCGCCAGGACCATCCAGCGCATTGAAAGTGGCCACAAGGCCAGTGTGGAGTCGCTCAAATGTCTTGCTGCGGTACTCGAGGTGGAGGTGTCAACCCTGAACGAGGAGACTTTCGTGATCGATAAACATGCACTCAACTGGCACACGCTGCCGCTGTGGCTGCGCTGCTGGTTTGGCTTCGGCTTTCTGCACATGCACCCAACCCGGCGCGTTGCCAAACGCATCGAAGCCGTGTCGCACGTCAGCGGATTCCTGTTTTGCTTGCTGGGCTTCGTGAGCGAAGCGGCGCTGGCTGGCGGCTTGATCATGCTGTCCACGGCGTATTTGTTTTCCTTGCTGTCGTGGCAAGGCGACCGCTACGGCATCTGGTTCGATGCCCCCGTGGAGGGCGACGCGCGCGCCGCCTGACGAGGGCGCGCCAGCCGCAGCGGCTTACTCCAGGTTTTCGTGAAACCCGCTGCCGCCACGCTTCCAGTAGGCAGCGGCGCGGATGGCGGTCTTGTCCAAGCCCTTGACGCCCACCAGTTCCTGGCGCACGGCGGCCATGGTCGCGGCTTCGCCCGCGCACCAGGCATAGCCGTCGCCCGCAGGCAGGGTCCAGGCTTGCACGGCGGCAAGCAGCTCGGCGTCGCTGCCGACCCAGCGCAGGTCCACCTCGGCCTGGCCGGCAAACACGCGGCGGTCGGCCGCATCGTCGACCTTGACGATGACGGTGGCGCGGGTGCCGGCGGGCAGTTCCTCCAGGCGGCGTGCAATGGCCGGCAAGCCGGTTTCATCGCCAACCAGCAGATGCCAGGCGTAATCGACCGGAATGATCAGCGAACCCTTGGGGCCGCCAATGATCGCTTGCTGGCCCGCCGCGGCCTGGGCTGCCCATGCCGCGCAGGGGCCGTCGCCATGCAGGGCGAATTCGATGACCAGCTCGCCGGTGGCCGGATCGAAGCTGCGCGGGGTGTAGTCGCGCCTGGTGGCGTCGGGACCGTCGCCAAGGATGAACTTGATGTGATCGTCGAACGAGGCGCTGTGGAAGTCGTGCAGCGCCGCGCCGCCGAAAGTAATGCTGCGGAAATGGCTGCCGATGGCGCGCACACCCAGCACCTCGACCTGGCGAATCTTGAGCTCGTGGCGCACACGCTGCACACGGCTGACGGGAGAGTCTATACTCATGTCTTTATCTTTCAATTGGCTGACAATGTCACCTATCATCCACGAATCAAATGACAATGTCAACCATTCTGGCGCGGCCCGGCCTGGCGCGGCGCGGCAGGATGCCGTCCTGGAGCTGATTCATTCGATCATGCACCAGTACCGTTCGCAGCAATTCCAGGCATTGCGCGACGGCCAGCATGAGCTGACGCACATGGAAGCGAAGGTGCTGGCGTTTTTCGGCCATCATCCGGGCTCGACCCAGAGCGAGCTGGCGCGTCACAGCGGACGCGACAAGGCACAGGTGGCGCGCCTGATCACGGGGCTGCGCGAACGCGGCTTGCTGCACGGGGAAGCCGATGCGGCCGACCGCCGCAACACGCGCCTGTCGCTGACCGATGCCGGCAGGGCCATCCAGCAGGCGGCGCAGGCCGAAGCGGGCAAGCTGAACGCGCAGGCGGTACGGGGGATGAACGGGGAGCAGCAAGAGATGCTGCTCGGTCTGCTGTTGCAGGTGAAGGATAATCTGAACCGGGGCGGGTAAGCACCGCAGACGCGCCCGGGAACCTGCCAACGCGGGCTCCCGGGATACTGCTAGTGCTGCACGATGCCAGCCTGGTTGCCGCTGCCCGATTGCGCGATGGCGGCGGAGAAGCCATTGCCGTTCTGGGTGATCGTCGCCTTGTTCGGCGTGTCGTAGTTAGTGCCGCCGTTTTGCGTGACGGACGCGATATTGATGTTACCGGTCTGGTTAATGAGCGACTGGCTGTAGTCCAGGCGCTGCACGACGGTGGCTTTATTCAGATTGCCGGTCTGGACAATGCGGCTGGCATTATCCTGGCCTTGCTCGTCGCTGCTGGCCAGGTTGTTATTTCCTTTCTGGAGAATGGTCTGTTCGCGCGTGAAGTAGGAATTGTGCTGCCTGACGCTGGCGTTATTGGCATGGCCCACCTGCTGCACCTCCACACCCGAATACACGGCGTCGTTCTGGTCGATCGTGACCTTGTTCAAATTGCCGGTCTGTACGACCAGCGGTCCGCCAAAACCCGAATTGACCTGTTTCGCCGTGATGTCGTTGTCATTGCCGGTCTGGTAAGCCCGGATACTGAAAGGGAATAACCCGAGCTGATCGACATTGACCGCATTGCGGTTGCCGACTTGCTCGATCGTATTCCCTACTTCGCCGGAATTCTTTTGCTTCACGAG
The DNA here is from genome assembly GCF_011682175.1 of Massilia frigida. Taxonomy (GTDB): domain Bacteria; phylum Pseudomonadota; class Gammaproteobacteria; order Burkholderiales; family Burkholderiaceae_D; genus Telluria_A; species Telluria_A frigida. The sequence goes on along the minus strand of NZ_WHJG01000004.1, from coordinate 24,812 downwards.
CGCCTTGTTTTCGCTGCCGAGCTGCTTGATGACGGTACCGCTGCGGGTGATATTGTCCTGGGCTATGCTCGCTGCGTTTTTGTTTCCGGTCTGGACAATGTCGGCATAGGCATCGTAGGAGCGCACCTGAAGAATGCCGGGCGTTTTGGATACCGGGTCGCCCGCGACATTGTTATTGCCTGTCTGCTTGATGGTGGCCCTCAATTCATAGAATTCGTAGTCGGGCGCCTTCTGGTCCACGTACAGGCTGTTGCCTGTACCCACTTGCGAGGTGGACACGGTCGGCTGGGCCGAGACGGCGCCGCTGGCAAACGCCAGGGCGAACGCTGCGGCGATGGTTGAGAGTATTGTTTTCATGAGTTTCTCCTTGAAATTGCTGCGCAAAAAGATGGCAGCGAAAGGTCGATGCCGCCGTGCACAGAGTGCAAACTGGGCTGCTTCAAGGGTCGAGTGTATCGGTCGATACTGGCCTCCGTTTGAGGCTTCTCAACTGCTGAGAGCGCTGTTTTTCGGCATGACGCCCGGTACAGGCCTGCAATTCAGCGCGCGGTCTACGGAGAGGTGGCGATTCGCTGCCGCCGCAATCGGCATCGGATGCGTTATCATCCTATTAATATATTCAGGCGGAATAATATGCTTTTTGCGTGGCGACTTGTCTTTATTGGATGGATGCTGATCATGAGCGCAGGTGTTTTTGCCCAGGATCGCGCCGCAGTACCTCATCAGGCACCTGCAAGCGCCGCGCCTGCGCGCACGGCTGGCGATATCAAGACCGAACTGATTAGGCAGATGCAGAACGATGGCTATCTGAGCGAACGGATGGCAAAGGAAGTCGCCGGAAAATATGTCAGCCCGGGCGATTTCCGGGAAACGGCGGCAGGCGCCGTCACAGCGCAAGCGAGCCAACCACCGGTCTGGTCGCGCTATATGTCCTGGGTAAATCTGATCAAGGTCGTTGCAGTGATCTGCTTCCTGGTGGTGTTTTACGAAACGATCCTGAAACTGGCCAGGGCCCTGTGGACCTATGTGATCAAGGTGCCGACCATTGTGTATCAGCTGGTTTTCCTCTCCCTGACAGGCGTTGGAACGCTGTGGCCGGAGGCGATATGGCCATCGCAAGCCTTGTATGTGGCGCTGTTTTGCGGCTTTGCGAACGTGCTGCTGGTTGGCTGGATTGTCGATACCTGCAAGGTGGTGCCGGACACGCTGAAAAAATTGTTCCCGCCCTTTCGCCGCGCGCCGCTCAGTACCGCCTGCGCGCTGGGAATGGTCTATTTTGGCGCGCTGGCATTGATGCATCAGTCCGGCATTTTCGGATTTTTCGCCGCAGTCTGTTTGTCGGGTGTGCTTTCCTTTTACATGGTCTACACGCCCGGCACGCTGTATCTGAAATTGGACGAGCGGATGCTCAAGGGCGTTGTTGTCGGCCACCTGAGCGTGCTGGCGGCCTATTGTGTCGTGCGCACCCATGGCATCCATTGGGAATCCATCCAGTATTTCGAGGCGGGCCTGGAGTATTACTGCACCATCGGCCTGTCGCTCGCGCTATTGGTCGGCGCATCGCCGTGGCCCAGCCGGGCGCAGCGCAACCGGTATCTGGCCTTGTTTATCGTGCTAGCGGTATGGGCGAGCCTGGGCTACCTGTTCCTGGACCTGAAAGTCATCGCCAGCATTCTGTTGTGCTTTTTTGTCCTGCTGGTGCTCGAATGGATCGCCTATCTGGGTTTCAGGACCAATGTACTGATCGGCGCCGGCGCGCTGGGCGCGTCCCTGTACGGGATTGCGGTGCTGCTGGAAAAATACAGTTCGCTGATTATCCTGGCGGGCAATTAGGGCGTCACGGCGGGGCGGCCGGCGCGGGAACCGCCCTTCGCGTCGGGTCTTTCCATCAGCAAGGCGATACTGGGCGAGATCCTCTTCGGATGGCATTTTTTCAGCCTGGTTTCCGGGTCACTGCGCAGAATGGCCTGTTCGAGAGATGTTGCCGACCTCGGGAGTGCTTATTTTCTTGCCGGATCCCAATGCTCGACGATTTTCCCGTCCCTGATGCGGAACATGTCGAACCAGGTGGTGGTATATGTTTGGCCAGCGGCGGCAGGGTCCGGATACTCCCTCACGAAACCAAGCATGACCAGGTCGTCCTCGGCCATGATCGTCACCAGTGGCGTCTTAATGGCCGCTGCAATTGGTTTTGCCTTGGAAAACTTGGAAAAGAAAGTGACGAATCCCTCGCGGCCGCCGGGCACGGTGGGATTGTGCTGGATGTAGGAATCGGCAAGGTATTTGTCCGCCAGTTCGAGGTGACCGCCTTCCAATACCTCGCGCCAGAAATCGTAGACAAGACGCTTATTGGCGGCCAGTTTGGGAACCGGGCTTGACAGCAATTGGTCGTGATCGGCCGAGGCTTGCACGGGGTCCTGAGCCGCGGCTTGCAGTGGAAGTGCGAATGCGCATGCCGATACCAGCGAAATGAATACCTTGTTCAATCGATGCTCCTGTCCAGAAATGCCGGGGGCCCGTCATTTCCCGACCGCGGCGTCCCAGGCGACGAGCGCGAGATTGCGCTCATGCGGTTTGGAGTTTAATGCAGGAAAAGGTCGCGGTGTGCATTAAAAAGTGCATACACCCTTCGCGCCGAAGCGGCTGGCACGACCGCGCCCGAAATCGACTCCCGGAGTTTTAAAATGAAAAAAGGGAGACAGTTTCGTGTCTCCCTTTTTTCTTTACTGAATTTGGTGGGCCTCCCGTGAGTCGAACACGGCACCAACGGATTATGAGTCCGCTGCTCTAACCAAGCATGAGCTAGAGGCCCGAAATCGGTGCGACGGGGATGCTGATACGGCCACCATAAAGATAGCCTCCCGTCACAAAGTGGCGAGAGGATATGGCTTTTCGCATCAGCCCGTCAAGGCTTAATTACCTTCCAGGAAGCTCTTGAGCTTGTCGGAGCGCGATGGGTGACGCAGCTTGCGCAGCGCCTTCGCTTCGATCTGGCGGATCCGCTCGCGCGTGACGTCGAATTGCTTGCCCACTTCTTCCAAGGTGTGGTCGGTCGACATCTCGATACCGAAACGCATGCGCAGCACTTTCGCTTCGCGCGGCGTCAGGGAATCGAGCACATCCTTGACCACGCCACGCATCGAAGCGTGCAGCGCCGCGTCCGATGGCGCCAGGGTGTTATTGTCTTCGATGAAGTCGCCCAGGTGGGAATCGTCATCGTCGCCAATCGGCGTTTCCATCGAGATCGGCTCTTTCGCGATCTTCATGATCTTGCGGATCTTGTCTTCTGGCATTTCCATCTTGATCGCCAGGGTCGCCGGATCGGGTTCCGCGCCGGTTTCCTGCAAGATTTGGCGCGAGATGCGGTTCATCTTGTTGATCGTCTCGATCATGTGCACCGGAATGCGGATCGTGCGCGCCTGGTCGGCGATCGAGCGCGTGATGGCCTGGCGGATCCACCAGGTCGCATAGGTCGAAAACTTGTAGCCGCGGCGATACTCGAACTTGTCCACGGCCTTCATCAAGCCGATATTGCCTTCCTGGATCAGGTCGAGGAATTGCAGGCCGCGGTTGGTGTACTTCTTGGCGATCGAAATTACCAGGCGCAAGTTAGCCTCGGTCATTTCGCGCTTGGCCTTGCGCGCCTTCATTTCACCGGCCGCCATCTGGCGGTTGATGTTGCGCAAGTCCGGCAGCGGCAATACCACGCGCGCCTGCAGGTCGATCAGGCGCTGCTGCAGTTCCTTGATCGTCGGAATATTGCGGCCGAGGATGGCGGAGTAGGCATGGCCGGCGTTGACTTCGCCATCGACCCATTCCAGATTGGTTTCATTGCCCGGGAAAACCTTGATGAAGTGGGCGCGCGGCATGCCGCACTTGTTCACCGCCACGTCCAGAATCTGCTTCTCGATATGGCGCACTTCATCGACTTGTCCGCGCAGGGTGTCGCACAGCTTCTCGACCACCTTGGCGGTAAAGCGGATGCCGAGCAGTTCGTTGGAAATCGATTCCTGCGCCTTGACGTAGGCTTTCGAGTTGTAGCCATCTTTCTCGAAGGCCTTGCGCATCTTGTCGAACTGCACGGAGATGATGTCGAACTTTTCCAGCGCCTGGTTTTTCAGCGCTTCGAGCTGTTCGGCCGAGAATCCCGCGGCGCCGGAAGCGTTGTTCTCTTCTTCCTCTTCCTCTTCTTCCTCGTCGGCCTCTTCTTCGTCTTCATCCTCGTCGGTGGCGGCCGGCGCCACGACCGGCTCGAGCGGCTCGTCCGGATCGACCATGCCGTCGACGATTTCGTCGATCTTGATTTCGTCGTTCTGGATGCGGATGGCGGCGGAAATGATTTCGGCGATCGTCACCGGGCAGGCGGAAATGGCCTGGATCATGTCCTTGAGGCCATCTTCGATGCGCTTGGCGATCTCGATCTCGCCTTCGCGCGTGAGCAGCTCGACCGAGCCCATTTCGCGCATATACATGCGCACCGGATCAGTGGTGCGGCCGAAGTCGGAGTCGACCGTCGACAGCGCCGCTTCGGCCGCGGCCTCGGCTTCGTCATCGCTGGTGACGGTAGCGACATTGTCGGACAGCAGCAGGGTCTCGGCATCGGGCGCGTGTTCGTAGACCGCAATCCCCATGTCGTTGAAGGTGCCGATGATGCCTTCGATCGCTTCCGGATCGACGATATTTTCGGGCAAGTGATCGTTGATTTCGGCGTAGGTGAGGAAACCGCGTTCCTTGCCGAATTTGATCAGGGTTTTCAGTTTCTGGCGGCGCCGTTCGAGCTCTTCCTCGGTCGCTTCCGTATCCGACGAAAACGCATCTTTCAGCAGGGCTTTTTCCTTGGCCTTGCGGTCCTTGGCCTTGGCCTTGTCGACCGCTTTCAGCTCGGCCCGCTCGACCGCGTTGAGGGCGGCCACTTCATCGTTCTCGGGCTGGAATTCTTTTGGCTTGCGCCCGCGCCTGCCCGGTACCTTGACTGAGGGCAGCACGTAACCGGACGTGTCGATCGCGGCCAGCGCGGCGGCATCGGTGGTCTGGCTGACGACAGGCGTGGCGCTCGCGCTCGTACTGGTGCTGCGCGTTTCGGCCTTGTCTTGCGCTTTATCCGCCTTGGCGGACATTCTCGTTGGCTTATCAGCCGCTTGGGTTTCAGGTTTCTTGATTGGCACAGGCGCTTTCGATGTCACAACGACTAGCTTTATGGTGGATTAAGATAAAGTTTGTTGCCGGCCTTTTGGGCCCTACGTCCCGAACCGGCCCGCAGACCGCTCCGGCATTGCTGCACTCATAACACCTTTACATCACCTTACGGGCACGACCCGCGCGATTTCGGCAGTAGTCTACTGCAAACAACGGCGGTTGGAGGCGCGAGCCGTGTGTGGTTGAAAAGCAAACCGATGTTTGCCATCGACCGCGCAGCGCGCCGTCGCAACCAAAGCTGGCCCTGGCCGCCGACGCCCCACCATCTTTGCGCCGATCAAGAGCCTAACTCACTGAAAGAAATACAACTTACGGACAACGAAAAAATTTCTGCGAACACAACACTTATCGTTTTATTATAGCACGCAGTCCGTCTTTTTCCAGTGCCAAACGCCCCCTGTGCAGCCCCCCATTTTCCCCCTTTGCGCAGGGTCTACGCCGGCGCGCCGTCATCCTCCAGACGCCTTTGCTCCGCCATGATTTCGCGGTAGCGCACACCCACCTGATCTGAGGTCAGCCCGGCGGAAAACAACTGGGTCAGTTCCTGTTTTAGTGCCGCAAGTTTGATCTGCCTCACAGCCCCGACGAGCCACAATTTCACGCTGTCGAAATCCGATTCCGGTTCGGACGCAATCTCGGCGATCAAGCCATCGTATTCGTTGCTCGTATCCTTCAAGTGCTGGGACAAGGCGGCAAAGCTGCCGTTCGCCCCCAGCGCCTGGCCGCAGGCGACCAGGTACAGCAAGCGCTCGGCCGCGTCCGGGCCGAAATGGTTGAACGCGGCCAGGGCGGCCTCGTCCAGCTCCAGGCTGAGCGGCGGATGGGCCACCAGATGGCGCAAGATCTGCAATTCCAGCCCGACCGGCTCGGGCCGGCCCTGGCGCGGCGGCGCCCGGCGCGCCACCGAGACCGGCTTGGACAGCTCGAACAGGGCTTCGATTTCGGCCGGCGTGGACTCGGTCATGCTGGCCAGGCCGCGCACGATCTGCAGGCGCAGGGAACTGGGCGACATCGATTGCAGCAAGGGCTTGGCGTCGAACTGGACCCGGGCGCGCCCTTCCGGCGTGGAAAGATCGTGCTCGGCCGACACTTCGCGCAGCAAAAATTGCGACAACGGCATCGCTTCGTGAATCTCTTGCTCGAACACATCGGCGCCGAATTCGCGCACGAAGCTGTCCGGATCGTGCTCGGCCGGCAAGAACAGGAATTTGATGATCTTGTTGTCGCTCACCTGCGGCAGGCAAGCTTCGAGCGCGCGGCGGGCGGCGCGGCGGCCGGCCTTGTCGCCGTCGAAACTGAAAATCACGCTATCGGTCTGGCGCAGCAACTTTTGCACGTGGGTACTGGTGCAGGCAGTGCCGAGCGTGGCCACCGCTTGCGGAAAGCCGAGCTGGGCCAGCGCGACCACATCCATATAGCCTTCGGTGACCAGCACATAGCCGGCGTCGCGGATGGCCTGGCGCGCCTCGAACAGGCCGTACAGCTCCAGGCCTTTCTGGAATAGCGGGGTTTCCGGGGAATTCAGGTATTTCGGCTCGCCCTGGTCGAGCACCCGCCCACCGAAGCCGATCACCTGGCCTTTGGTATTACGGATCGGGAACATGATGCGCTCGCGGAAGCGGTCATAGCGTTTCTTGTTGCCGCCGTCTTCGTCGACCTTGTCGATCACCAGGCCGGACTCGACCAGCGCCAGCACCTCGTAATCGGGAAACACGGTGCGCAGGTTATCCCAGCCGGACGGGGCGTAGCCCATGCCGAAGCGGGCCGCCACTTCGCCGGTCAGGCCGCGGTTTTTCAGGTAGGCAATGGCATTCGTGGCGCCGCGCAACTGGCCACGGTAGTAATCGCAGGCCTGGGTCATGGCTTCGGTCAGGGCCAACGCCTGGGCCTGGTTGGCGGCGCGCTGCAGCGGCGGAATCTTGTCGTCCGCATCGGGCACGACCATGCCGACGCCCTGGGCCAGGTCCTTGACGGCATCGATGAAACCCATGCCGGAATACTCGATCAGGAAGCCGACCGCGTTGCCATGCGCGCTGCAACCGAAGCAATGGTAGAACTGCTTGGTCGGGCTGACCGTGAAACTGGGGGATTTTTCGCTGTGAAACGGGCACAAGCCCATGAAATTGGCCCCGCCCTTCTTCAGCTGGACATAGCGGCCGACCACATCGACGATGTCGATACGGTTGAGTAAATCGGTCAGGAAGGATTGTGGAATCACGTGCGATGAACAGTCTTTGTGTCAGGTCAGACTATACCGCCGCGCCCGCCGCAGATTTGATCTGCGACAAGACGCGGCGCGTCGGCTAGCCGCGGCCGCTTCCGCGACAACGTTCCGTGGGACGATCAGGCGGGCGCGAGCGCCTTCTTGATCAAGCCCGAAACGGCGCTCATGTCGGTGCCTTTTGGCAATTTTGCCTTGAGCAAGCCCATCACCTTGCCCATGTCTTGCGGACCGGCGGCGCCCGAGGCGCTCACGGCGGCGGCCACTTCGGCGGCGATTTCTTCTTCCGACAGGCCGGCCGGCATGTAGGCGACCAGGATGGCCAGTTCGGCTTTTTCGATATCGGCCAGGTCGGCGCGGTTGCCCGCTTCAAACTGGGTGATCGAATCCTTGCGCTGCTTGATCATTTTTTCGATGATCGCCAGGGTTTGCTCATCGTCGAGTTCGATGCGCTCATCGACTTCGCGGCGCTTGATTTCGGCCAGGATCAGGCGGATCGTACCCAGCTTGGCCGCTTCTTTCGCGCGCATCGCCGTTTTCATGTCGTCGGTAATTTGTTCTTTCAAGCCCATGGCAATCCTCGTTTCGATAAATGATGTAATAGCAAGTACAAGCAGCAAAATCCAAATAGCAAAACCCGCTGCGGTAAACCGGAGCGGGTCTGCGACTACAGTAAAAACAATGACCCGGTCAGGCTGTTGGCCGTCACCGGATCAGTTTCGACTAGACAGTCTTAGAATAATTTCTTAGGCAGTTGCTGGCTGCGGATGCGCTTGTAGTGGCGCTTAACGGCAGCTGCCAGCTTGCGCTTGCGCTCAGCCGTTGGCTTTTCGTAGAACTCGCGTGCGCGCAGTTCGGTCAGCAGACCCGTTTTTTCGATGGTGCGTTTGAAGCGACGCATTGCGACTTCGAACGGCTCGTTTTCTTTAAGGCGAATAGTGGTCATGTAAAAATCAAACCGTTAGATTTAGGGAAGAACGAGATAATAGCACCGATCCCACAGCTTTGGAAGTATTTCGCTTTTCCTCTTCCGTTTTTGCTGTTTCGCAACAGCCACAGCGCCGCCGTTTACACCGCCTGCCCGGCCGCCACGCCCGAGGCCCATGCCCACTGGAAGTTATAGCCGCCCAGCCAGCCGGTCACGTCGACCGCCTCGCCGATGAAATACAGGCCGGGCACCTTGTTGGCCATCATCGATTGCTGCGACAGCTCGCGCGTATCGATGCCGCCCAGGGTCACCTCGGCCTTGCGGTAGCCTTCCGAGCCGGTCGGCACGATGGCCCAGCGGTTGATGGCGTCGCCCAGCTTGCGCAGTTTCGCGTCCGGCAGGTCGGCCAGGCGCGCATCGGGCGTCAGGCCGGCGATGGCGATCACCACCTCGGCCAGGCGCGCCGGCAGCCACTGCGAGAGCACGTTGCCGAGTTGCTTCTTGAGCGTGCTCTTGCCCTCGATCAACTCCTGCGCCACATCCATCTCCGGCAACAGGTTGACGATGATCGGCGTGCCCGGCTGCCAGTAGCTGGAAATTTGCAGGATGGCCGGGCCCGACAGGCCGCGGTGGGTGAACAGCAAATCCTCGCGGAAATGGCCGCGCTTGTTGCCCTTGCCCTTGTTGCTGCCGGTTTCCACCTCGACTTCGAGGGCGATGCCGGCCAGCGGCGCGAAGGCTTCCCAGCCGGGGCCGTCGAAGGTCAGCGGTACCAGGCCCGGGCGTGGCTCGACCATCATCAGGTCGAACTGGGCCGCGATGCGGTAGCCGAAATCGGTCGCGCCGGTCTTGGGGATCGACAAGCCGCCGGTGGCAATGACGACGCTATCGGCCAGGATCTCGCCGCTGTCGGTGAGGATGAAGAAACCCTCGGCGGTTTTTTCGAGCGACTCGACCTTGGACGGCATGCGCCAGGTCACATCGCCGCTGGCGCACTCGGCCTTGAGCATCTGGATGATCTGTTCGGCCGACTCATTGCAAAACAGCTGGCCGCGATGCTTCTCGTGAAAACCGATACGGTGTTTCTTCACAAGGGTCAGAAAATCCTGCGGGGTATAACGCGATAATGCGCTCTTGCAGAAATGGGGATTATCCGACAAAAAATTCTGCGGCGCGGCATTGATATTAGTGAAGTTACAACGCCCCCCACCCGAAATCCTGATCTTTTCTGCAAGCTTCTCCGCATGATCGATCAACACCACGCGTTTGCCGCGCTGGGCGGCGACGGCCGCGCACATCATCCCGGCCGCGCCCGCGCCGATCACTGCTACATCAAATTGTTTTGCCATGGCGTATGCCGGTTTCCGCTAATCACTAAAACAGTGATTGTAAACCGCGCCGGGGCCGCCAAGTGCCCGAACGTGTCCGAACCAGCGGTAGAAATTCCCACAACCGGGGTCTGACCTCTGATTAGCAACACAAATAATTGCTAATCAGAGGTCAGACCCCGGTTGTAGGTGTTTGAAGGTGGCCGGGCTCAGTGAAACTCTGCACAGGGTAGGAAATTCAGGCTGGCCGTGCGAGTGCCTGGATATGCTCGACCGCGCTGTCGGCGCAGCGCACCACGTCGCCAATCACGATGATGCTGGGACTGCCCAGCCCGGAAGCAGCGAGATCCTCCGCCAAATCAGCCAGGGTCGTCAGCAGCTGCGTCTCCCCCGCCCCGGTCGCCGAATGGATCACGGCCACCGGCGTGCTGCCCGCCTTGCCGCCCGCCAGCAGCGCCGCCTGGATCTGCCTGCAACGCGCCACGCCCATGTAGATCACCAGCGTCAGCCCGGTCTGCGCCAACAATGCCCAGTCCGGCGTGCGGGCGCTGCCGGGCTCGTCACCGCGCTCATGCCCGGTCACGAAGATGGCACCCGAACTCCAGTCGCGGTGCGTCAGCGGCACGCCAATCGACGACGGTGCCGCCAACCCGCTGCTGATGCCGTTGATGACCTCGACCGCGATGCCTTCCGCCATCAAGTGCGCGCGCTCTTCGCCGCCACGCCCGAAAATGAAGGGATCGCCTCCCTTGAGCCGCACCACCGTGCGCCCGGCCCGCGCCTCGGCCACCATCAACCGTTCAATGAATTCTTGCGAGGTCGACCGGCAACCTCCGCGCTTACCCACCGGCACAATACGCGCCGACGGCGAGGCGTGCTCCAGGATCGCCAGGTTGACCAGGTCGTCCACCAGCAGCACATCGGCCGCCGCAATCGCCTTCACCGCTTTCAAGGTCAGCAGCTCCGGATCGCCCGGACCGGCCCCGACCAGATAAACCTTACCTTTGCTCTCCATCATGCGCACCCGTGTTTGCCTGTATTGACTTTGAAACTAGCAAGCACTGTGCCACTTGTTCGGTAATCGAGGCAGGCACGGCCACGCCGCCCTCCAGCGCGCGGGTAATCCAGGCTGCCGTGGTGGCGGCGTCACGCTCGGCCGGTCCCTCCGCCACGTCATCTGTTGGTGCATCGCGCTGCACCAGCACGGTGCGCTCGACGCCGTGGAACCAGTCGATCTGCTGCGCCCGGTTGGCATTGGCCACCGTTTCGCCTTCGGTGCCGCGCATCAGGAAGGCGTCGCCCCGCCCTTCGCGCGCGATGGTCGTGAAGTATTCGCCGAGCATGTCCAGGTACTCGGGATGGGTGTACGACACCAGCCGCAGCGCCGGCCCCGCGAACGGTTGCAAAATTTTGACCAGGGTATGGGTCGAGTTGCGCACACCCAAAATGCGGCGCAGCGACAGCAAGTGCGCCATCTTCGGCGCCAGCGTCTCGATCGGCATGAAGGCCGGCTTGCCGGCGGCAAATGCGGCCTGCACATCGGCATGTGACCCCGCCGGCCCGATCCCCATCGCGGCGAAAATCTCGGCCGTCGTCACGCGCCCCGGATCGCTGCTCACGCCATGCACCAGCACCGGCACGCCTTCGCGCGCCAGCAGCAGCGCCAGCAGCGGCGTCAGGTTGGCCATCTTGCGCGCGCCGTTGTAGCTCGGAATGAGCACCGGCGCGTACGCCCCCGCCGGCGCCACCAGCGGCGCAAACGAGGCTTGGCCCGCATCGAGGAAACCGGCGATCTCTTCCACCGACTCGCCCTTGATGCGCATCGCCAGCAAAATGCCGCCCAGCTCCAGGTCGGACACCCTGCCGTCGAGCATCGCTTCATACAGCGCATGCGCATTTTCGCGCGTCATGCTGCGCGCTCCTTTTTTACCGCGCCCGATTTCTTTTATAAAAGTGGCGGCCAGGAATGGTTCGGTTGTTTTGTTCATGGGGTTCAGCTTAACACTGCATTGATAAAAATTTATTTGGCATAAAGTGAATCCGGCGACGGGGGCACCACGTATATCTGCATACACATCAGTGTGAAACCCTATAACGAGGAGAGCAACATGAACCAGATGAGACTACGGGCGACCATCGGCGCGGTATTGGCAGGCAAGCTGCTGGCCTGCGCATTCGCGCCGTCGGCATTCGCATCGAGCCACCGCGAAGCGCCGTTCATCACGCGCAATCCGAAGATCGATGCCACCGACTTCTACATGTTCCGCAGTTACCAGGCCGGCCGCAGCGATTTTACAACGCTGATCGCCAACTATGTGCCGCTGCAGGATGCCTACGGCGGCCCGAATTACTTCATGATGGACCCGGACGCACTCTACGAAATCCATGTCGATAACAATGGCGACGCCAAGGAAGACATCACCTTCCAGTTCCGCTTCAAGAATACCAATAAGGATACGCAGCTGACCGTGGGCGGTAAAAAGGTCTCGATTCCCCTCGTGATCAACGGCGGCCCGATCGCCGACACCAACGCCGCCGGCGCCAACGTGCGCGAAACCTTCACCGTCACCGTGGTCCGCGGCGACCGCCGCAGCGGCACCCGCGCCGTCGTCGCCAATGCCGACACCGGCCACACCGCCTTCGACAAGCCGTTAGACAACATCGGCAACAAGTCGATCCCGAACTACGACGCCTACGCCGCCCGCCACCTGTACAACGCCACCATTCCCGGCTGCGCAGCCCCGGCCAGACTGTTCGTCGGCCAGCGCAAGGATCCGTTCGTCGTCAACCTCGGCGAAACCTTCGACCTGATTAACATCAAGGCGCCAGCCGTCGAGTTCAGCGCCAACGCCGAAACCGGCGCGAAGGACGACCTGGCCGACAAGAACGTGACCACCTTGAGCATGGAAGTGCCGACGTCGTGCCTGGTCAGCGCCACTGCGGGCGACCCGGTCATCGGCGGTTGGACCACGGCCAGTCTGCGCCAGGGCCGCCTGATCAACCCGACGCCGAAGTCCAACACCGACGTCTCGAAAGAAGGCGGCGCCTGGGTCCAGGTCTCGCGCCTGGGCATGCCGCTGGTGAACGAAGTCGTCATCGGCCTCAAGGACAAGGACCGCTTCAATCACAGCAAGCCATCGGCCGACGGCCAGTTCGCCGACTACGTGACCAATCCGACCCTGCCCGCGCTGGTCGAAATCCTGTACGGCAGCGCTGGCGCCAAGGCGCCGACCAACTTCCCGCGCAACGACCTGGTGGCCGCCTTCCTGACCGGGATCAAGGGCGTGAACCAGCCGAAGACCGTCACCGCCTCGGAAATGCTGCGCCTGAACACCTCGATCGCCCCGACCGCACCGGGCATGCAAAAACGCCTCGGCGTGATCGAAGGCGACAACGCCGGCTTCCCGAACGGCCGCCGTCCGGGCGACGACGTGGTCGACGTCGCGCTGCGCGTCGTCATGGGCAAGCTGTGCACCCTCAACATCGGCTGCGCACCAACCGATGCACCGGCCGGCGCCCTGCGCTTCACCGACGGCGCGTATCTGGACGAGACCATGGTCAACGCCAGCTTCCCGTACCTGAAATCGCCGATCCCGGGTTCGCCACAGAAGTAATGGCCGCCGCAATCACATGAACCGGAGAGCACCATGAAAAAACTGAGCCTGATCTGTGCCTTGCTGCTGTTGACGGCATGCGGCAGCGATACCCGCACCTCGTCCGCGCCGGAAGTACCGACGCCACCGCCGCCACCACCAGCGGGCCCGCTCGCCGATGCCTTCTACAACTCGGTGAAGACCACCGTGGCGGCCATGCCTGACGATAGCGACGCGGCCAGCATCGACGCCATCGCCAGCAGCGCGCCGGAAGACACGGAACCGTCGGCGCTGTAAGCACCAATCCGGCCGGGAGGCTTGCGTCCCGGCCGCTGTCGTACCCAAACTCTTCTCACGCACCGGGAACACATCATGCCGAAACGATTCGCTCGCATTGCCGTTCCCGCGCTGCTGCTGTACGCGCTCGCTGTGCCGGCCATTCAGGCAGCACCTTATCTTCCCGCCAGCGGCGGCACCGTCGTCGAGCGCCTGGCGCGCCGCACCGCCCCTCTTCAACGCGAACTGGCCGCACTGCGCGCGCAACTGGCCGCCCGTCCCGGCGACGTGGCCCTGGCCACGCGCACCGCGCAGCGCTACATCACGGTAGCGCGCCAGGAAACCGATCCGCGCTATTTCGGCTACGCGCAGGCCGCGCTGGCGCCATGGTGGGCCATGCCGGCGCCCCCGCCGCAGGTGCGCCTGCTGCGTGCCATGCTGCTGCAAAGTACCCACCACTTCACCGAAGCCTTGCGCGACCTGGACGCCATCGTCAGCGCCGATTCAAGCAATCCGCAAGCCTGGCTCACGCGCGCCATCGTGCAGACCGTGCGCGGCGAGTACCAGGCGGCCACCGCGAGCTGCGCCCGCCTGTCGTCACTGTCGACCGAACTGGTGACGATTACCTGCGTGGCCAACGTCGGCACCATGACCGGACGCTCGGCCAGGAGCGAAGCCCTGCTCGAGCTCACCCTGCGCCGCAACCAGGAAGCCGACGCCGGGATGCAGGTCTGGGTCTTGACACTGCTCGGTGAAATGGCGCAGCGGCGCGGCGACGCCAAGGCCGCCGAAGAACGCTTCAAGCGCGCGCTGGTGCTCGACCCGCGCGACAGCTACCTGCTCGGCGCCTACGCCGACTTCCTGCTGGAGCAGCAGCGCGCAGCGGAGGTGCTTGCCCTGGTCAAGGACCGCACCCGCATCGACGGCCTGCTGCTGCGCTACGCGCTGGCCCTGCACCAGGACGGCCCGGCTAGCGATACGCTGCGCAATGCCGACGCCGAACTCAAGGCCCGCTTCGACGCCGCCATGCAGCGCGGCGACACCGTCCACCAGCGCGAACAGGCACGCTACGAGCTGCACATCCGCGGCGACGCCAAAACAGCGCTCGCGCTGGCGCAGCAAAACTGGGTGGTGCAGAAGGAATCGGCCGACATGCGGGTGCTGCTGGAAGCGGCCGCCAAAGCCGGCGACAAGGCCGCCGCCGCACCGGTCATCGACTGGGTGGCCAAACACGCGGTGGAAGACGTGGCCGTGGCGCGCCTGGTCAGGCAAATCAAGGCGGGCGCATGATGGGCCGCTACTTCATTGGCCTGCTGATGCTGGCGCTGGCCCTGGTCGCCGCTCCGGCGCGCGCACACAAGCCGAGCGACAGCTACCTGACCATCAGGGTGGCCGGCCAGCAGGTCGATGGCCAGTGGGACATCGCCCTGCGCGACCTCGATTTTGCCCTGGACCTCGACCAGGACGGCGACGGCGACCTGACCTGGGATGAAATCCGCAGCCAGCACGCCGCCATCGCCAACTACGCGCTGGCGCGCCTGGCACTCACCAGCGGCGGCGCCGCCTGCCCCATCGTCGCCGGCGAGCAGCTGATCGACCAGCACACCGACGGCGCCTACACGGTGCTGCGCTTTCGCGCCACCTGCCGCGCCGCCGCGACTGCGCTCGGCGTCGGCTATCGCCTGTTCGCCGACCTCGATCCGCAGCACAAGGGACTGGTCAAGCTGGAGCACGAAGGCGTGACCTCGACCGCCATTTTCAGCCCCGACGCGGCGCGCCAGGATCTGCTGCTGCGCGCGCCCGGCAAGTTCGTCCAGTTCGCCGGCTACGTCAAACACGGCGTGTGGCATATCTGGATCGGCTTCGACCACATCCTGTTCCTGCTCTCGCTGCTGCTGCCGGCGGTGCTGGCGCCTGTCGCGATGCAACAGGAGCAGCCGCTCAGGGCGGCCTTTACCGATGTACTCAAGGTGGTGACCGCGTTCACGCTGGCGCACTCGCTGACCTTGACCCTGGCCAGCCTGCAGGTGCTGTCGCTGCCAACGCGTTGGGTGGAATCGGCGATTGCGGCCTCGGTGCTGCTGGCGGCGGTGAATAACGTCATCCCGCTGTTTCGCGGACGGCGGCCGCTGGCGGCCTTCGTGTTCGGGCTGATTCACGGTTTCGGCTTTGCCGGCGTACTGGCCGACCTGGGCCTGCCGCAAAGCGCGCTGGCGTTGAGCCTCGCGGGCTTTAACGTGGGCGTGGAACTGGGGCAGCTGGCCATCGTGGCGGTATTCCTGCCGCTCGCGTTCCTGACGCGCCGCACCTGGTTTTACGGTCAGTTGATGACCACCGGCTCGGTCGTCATCGCCTTGGTAGCCGCCGTCTGGCTGTTCGAGCGCGCTTTCGATATGAAAGTGCTGCCCGTGTAAGGGGTAAGTGCGTGGTTTTGGGGACGGAGCCGCATTCCACCGTGCGCCCCGTCCCCCTTTTTTACACCGCGATCAGCTTGCGGTTGGCGGCGCCCGGCAGCGTCTTGAGGACCTTGCCGGCAACGGCCGTGTAGCTGGCCGACTTGACCGTGCTCACATAGCGGTACTCGGCGCGCGTTTCGGATGGCGTTACCGTCACCACCATGAAGCCGCGCGACTTCGTTTCCGCATACACCAGCGGCCCGATGATCTGTTCCAGGCCGGCCGCCACCAGCGCCGGATCTTCATTCTTGAAGATGTCTTCGAAGCCGGGCGAGGTCACCGACGACACCCCGAACTCCACCCCGACCGCCTGCCCGTTCATGTCGGCCAGGTCGCTGGCCCAGGCGTTGTGCGTGTCGCCGGCCAGCACCACCAGGTTCTTGTTCAGTGCCCTGGCCGTGGCCAGCACGGTTTCACGCGCGGCCTGGTAGCCGTCCCACGCGTCGAGGTTGTACGGCACCGATGGCTGGGCCAGGATCTGCTGCTCGGCTGCCGTCAAGGTCGTTGGCGCGCTCTTCGCCTTTGCCAGCAGCGCGACGTAGGCGCCGAAACCGATCGCGCCCAGCACCAGCGGCGCCGGCAGGTTCATGCGCGCCATCAGTACCTGCTGACCCAGCATCTGCCAGGTGGCGTTCGATTTGCCCATCTGGCCTTTGAGCCAGGTGGTCTGGTCGGCGCCCATCAGCTGGCGCGCCGGGTCGCCCACGGCGGCAGCGAAGCTGGCGCCATTAAAAGCGCCGCCGGCACCGACATAGCTGGCGTAGCCAAGCTGCTTGTCGCGGCCGATGATGCGCGTGTCGAGCATGTGCAGCGACAGCAGGTTGCCGAAGTCGAAGGAGCGGTAGATGCGCTCAGGCTTGCCAGCGTCCGGCAGGCGGATCGGCATCCATTCGTTGTAGGCCTGGATCGCCATCTGGCGGCGCGCCAGGAACAGGCCTTCGGTGGCCGGGTCGTGGTTTTCCGCGCCTTCGCGCCAGCTGTCGTTGGCCAGTTCGTGATCGTCCCACACGGTGATGAAGGGCATGCGCGCGTGGATCGCCTGCAGGTCCTTGTCGGCGCGATACTGGGCGTAGCGGCGCCGGTAGTCGCTCAGGGTGATGATCTCGTTGGCCGGCACCGACACGCGGCCCATCGCCTCGGCGTCCTTGGCGGCGTAACCGTCCTTGGCGTATTCGTAGATGTAGTCGCCCAGGTGGATGGCGGCGTCGATATCGTTCAGCTTTGCCGCTTCGGCGTAGACATGGAAGTAGCCAGCCGGGTAGTTGGTGCAGCTGAACACCGCCAGCTTGACCTGCGCCAGGTTGCCCGTGCCGAGGGTCTTGGTACGGCCGACCGGCGAGGCGGCGCCGTACGCGACGAAGCGGTAGTAATACGCGCGGTTGGCGGCCAGGCCGGTCGCATCGACCTTGACGGTGTAGTCGCGCGCCGGGCCGGTGGGGGTGGTGCCGGTGGCGGCGATGACGGCGAAGTTGCTATCCTCGGAGAGCTCCCATTTGACCTCGATGTCGCCGCTGGCGGCGGTGCTGATGCGGGTCCACAGGATCACGCGGTCGCTCATCGGATCGCCGCTGGCGACGCCGTGCGCGAAGCGGACATCGATGTCGCCGCCGTCGCTGCCGCCGCAGCCGGCCAGCGCGGCGCCGGACGCCGCGACGGTCCCGAGCGAGAGGTTGCGAAGGAACTTGCGGCGTGAATTCGGTTGGGTCATGACAGCTCGTTGTAGGGAGTTGAGAAGCCGGCAAGCTTAAAGGAGCGGCATGACTCGCTGATGACACGGTCAATGGCGGCCGGCGCCCAAGCGGCGGCGTTTTTGATGCAAGCGGTGCAAGAAGGGCCGATTCGGGCTAAACTCCCCTATCCACGCCGAAAAACACGAGAAAAAGCAGCCTTCATGATTACTACCCCAGACATCGAAAATACCAACGTCACGTCGTTCGCGACCATGCCGACCCCGGAAGAGCTGCACAAGCGCCTTCCCCTGAGCGACAGCGCGTTTGCCACGGTCATGCAGGGCCGCGCCGCGCTGCGCGACATCATCGACCGCAAGGACAAGCGCCTGTTCGTTGTCGTCGGCCCGTGCTCGATCCACGACCCGGTGGCCGGCATCGACTATGCGCGCCGCCTCAAGGCGCTGCAAGCCGACGTGGCCGACACCATGCTGCTGGTGATGCGTGTGTATTTCGAAAAACCGCGCACCACGACTGGCTGGAAGGGCTATATCAACGATCCGCACATGGACGATTCCTTCCGCGTCGACGAAGGCATGGAAAAAGCGCGCCGCTTCCTGCTCGACGTGTGCGAACTGGGCCTGCCCACCGCCACCGAAGCGCTCGACCCGATCTCGCCGCAGTACCTGGGCGATTTGATCGCCTGGACCGCGATCGGCGCGCGCACCACCGAATCGCAGACGCACCGCGAGATGTCGTCGGGCTTGTCGACCCCGGTCGGCTTCAAGAACGGTACCGATGGCGATATCAGCATCGCGATCAACGCCATTTTGTCGTCGGCGCATCCGCACTCGTTTTTGGGCATCAACGGCCAGGGCACGGTATCGATCGTGCGCACCAGCGGCAACGCGTACGGCCACGTGGTGCTGCGCGGCGGCGACGGACGTCCGAATTACGATTCGGTGTCGATCGCGATCGCGGAGCAGGCGCTGGAAAAGGCCAAGCTGCCGGCCAACCTGGTGGTCGACTGCTCGCATGCGAACAGCTACAAGAAGCCTGAGTTGCAGCCGCTGGTAATGTCGGACGTGGTGCAGCAGATCCGTCACGGGAACAAGTCGCTGGTCGGTGTGATGATCGAGTCGAATATCGTCGGCGGCAACCAGAAGATTCCGGCCGATCTGTCGCAGTTGAAGTATGGCTGCTCGGTGACCGATGGCTGCATCGATTGGGATGCGACCGAGACCATGCTGCGTGCCGCGCACGCGGAGCTGTTGCAGCGTCCTTAAAACCCACCCCAGCGTCGTTCCCGCGCAGGGCTAGGCGCCCCCACGGCAACCCAAGTTCGTAGCGCAGCTAACGGCTTATCGACAAACTTGGGTTCCCGCCGAGTGCCGCCTTGGCGCGGGAACGACGCAGTGGTGCTTTACAATGGCGCATTCCTTCTTATCTTGCGCACCTCCCATGATTGTTCTCGGCGTCGAATCCTCCTGCGATGAAACCGGCCTTGCGTTGTACGACACGCAACGCGGCTTGCTCTCCCACGCCCTGCATTCGCAGGTCGCCATGCACGAGGAGTACGGCGGCGTGGTGCCCGAACTGGCTTCGCGCGACCATATCCGGCGCGCCATCCCCCTGCTCGAAGAAACCCTGTCCCGCGCCAGCGTGGCCATGGCCGATATCGACGCCATCGCCTACACCCAGGGTCCGGGCCTGGCTGGCGCGCTGCTGGTCGGCTCCTCGATCGCTTGCAGCCTCGCGCTGGCGCTCGACAAGCCGGTGCTCGGCGTGCACCACCTCGAAGGCCATCTGCTCTCGCCGCTGCTAGCGAGCGATCCGCCGCAATTTCCCTTCATCGCGCTGCTGGTCTCGGGCGGCCATACGCAGCTGATGCGGGTCGATGGCGTCGGCCAGTACACCCTGCTCGGGGAAACGCTGGACGACGCGGCCGGCGAAGCCTTCGACAAATCGGCCAAGCTGCTCGGCCTGGGCTACCCCGGCGGCCCGGCGATTTCGCGCCTGGCCGAATTCGGCGATCCACTGGCCTACAAGCTGCCGCGTCCCATGCTGCACTCGAAGGACTTCAACTTCAGCTTCTCGGGCCTGAAAACGGCCGTGCTGACGGTGGTGAAGAACCACGAGGAAAAAGTCATCGCCAATATCTGCGAACAGGACAAGGCCAACATCGCACGCGGCTTCGTCGATGCCATCGTCGATGTGCTCACCGCCAAGTGCATCAGCGCGCTGCGCCACACCGGCTTGAAGCGCCTGGTGATCGCTGGTGGCGTGGGCGCCAACGCCCAGCTGCGCGCCTCGCTCAACGCGGCCGCTTCCGCCAAAAAATTCCGCGTGTTTTATCCGGAGCTGGAATTCTGCACCGATAACGGCGCCATGATCGCCTTTGCCGGCGCCATGCGCCTGCAAATCAATCCCAACGCGGCGACGCGCGACTACAGCTTCAACGTGCGCCCGCGCTGGCCGCTCGACGAGATCAAGGTGGTCTGAAAAAACCCATGCGCTGAACTTGCGGCGCCGATGACGATCCTACCGTGTACCGTATTTTTCCAAAGAATGGCAAACTCGCCCGGTTCTGTTTTTCCGGAGGTGCTGTATGCGTGTTGTTAGCTGGAATATTCACTGGGGTTGCGGCAAGGATGGCAGGATCCGCATCCATGCCATCATCGATGTGTTGCGCAAATTAAATCCCGATGTGATTTGCCTGCAGGAAGTTGCGTCAAATCATGCCGAGCTTGAAGGCAACGCCAACGCCAACCAGTTCCGCCAGCTGGCGGGAGCCTTTGGCGGCTACCAGCCGGTGATCGAACCGACCAGTGAAATCTACCAAAACAATCTGCCGCGCCAGTTCGGCAATATGTTGCTCTCCAAATATAGAATCAACCAGGTGCACCGCTACCTGCTGCCGTGGCCGCCCGATCCGGGCAGTCCGGCCGGCATGCCGCGCGGCCTGATCGAGGCGGTCGTCGATGCGCCCGGCGGCCGGGTGCGCGTGCTGACCACGCACCTGGAATACTACTCGCCGGTGCAGCGCATGGCGCAGGTCCGGCATATCAAGTATTTGCATTGGGAAGCCTGCGAACGGGCGCGCATCTTTCAACCGGACCCGACCATGGACCCGCCATACCAGCTCGGATACCGGCCCGGCTCGGCGATCTATTGCGGCGACTTCAATTTCACGCCCGACTCGCCCGATTACCAGGAATTGATCGCGCCGGACGACAGCATCGCGCTGCCGCTGGTCGACGCCTGGCGCTTGCGCCATCCGGAGATCGCGCGCGCGCCGACCGCCGGTTTGCACGGGTTCAAGTGGCCAGAGCGGGCCGATTGCTTCGACTATTTTTTCGTCACCGACGATCTGGCCGCGCGCGTGACCGAGGTGGAAGTGCAGTCGGAAACGGCAGCCTCCGACCATCAGCCGATCGTGCTTGATATTGCCTGATCTCAAACACAGCTTGCTCAGGCCGCCTGCGGCCTGGACTGGCGGTGATACAGGAACTCCAGCACCCGCGTGCGGTACTCCATGTACAGCGCGTCGTGCGCCAGCGCCACCCGCTCGCGCGGGCGCGCCAGCCGCACCTGCACGATGTCGCCGATGGTCGCCGCCGGCCCGTTGCTCATCATCACGATGCGGTCGGACAGCAGTACCGCCTCGTCCACGTCGTGGGTCACCATGACCACGGTCGATCCGGTCTGGGCCACGATGCGCAGCAATTCGTCCTGCAGGTGTGCGCGCGTGAGGGCGTCGAGCGCGCCGAAGGGTTCGTCCATCAGCAGCACTTTCGGCTCCATCGACAGCGCGCGCGCAATGCCGACGCGCTGCTTCATGCCGCCCGAAATCTCGTTGGGGCGCTTGCTCGCCGCCGCACCCAGTCCCACCAGCGCCAGCGCCGCGCTGGCGCGCTCGCGCAGCTGGCTGGCCGATTCCTTGTTCGAGAACACACGCTCGAGCGCCAGGTACACATTCTCGAAGCAGCTCAGCCACGGCAGCAGCGAGTGGTTCTGGAACACGACCGCGCGCTCGGGCGACGGCCCGGCAATCTCGCGGCCGGCGCAGATCAGGGCCCCATCGGTGGCCGTGGTCAATCCCGCCAGCAGGTTGAGCAGGGTCGACTTGCCGCAGCCCGAGTGGCCGATCAGGGTCACGAATTCACCCTGCGCCACCGTCAGGTTGATGTCGTGAAGCGCGTGGAAGCGTCCCTTGCGCGTCTCGAACACCATCTCGGCGTGCTGCACTTCAATGAATTTCTTGTTCATGTCAGTTCCCCGCTTCTTCATAGGTAAAGGCCTTGGCCAGCGCCACCAGGGCAAGTTCGAGCACCAGCCCGACCACGCCGATGACGACGATGGCGATCAGGATGTGCGGCACGTTCAGGCTGTTCCACTCATCCCACACCCAGAAGCCGATGCCCACGCCGCCGGTCAGCATTTCAGCGGCGACGATCACCAGCCAGGCGGTGCCGATGGCCAGGCGCACGCCGGTCAGCATGTAGGGCAATACCGAAGGCAGCAGGATCTTGGTGAAGATTTTCCATTCCGACAGTTGCAGCACGCGCGCGACGTTCATGTAGTCCTGCGGCACGCGCCGCACGCCGGCGGCGGTGTTGACGATCATCGGCCAGATCGAGCAGATGAAGATCGACCAGATCGCGGCTGGATCGGCCGACTTGAACACCAGCAAGCCGATCGGCAGCCAGGCCAGCGGCGAGACAGGCTTGAGCAGGCTGATGATGGGATTGAACATGCCCGCCAGAAAATTGAAGCGTCCGATCATGAAGCCGAGCGGAATCCCGGCCGCGGCCGCCAGGCCGAAGCCGAGCGCCACGCGCTTGAGCGAGGCCAGGATGTTCCAGCCGATGCCCTGGTCGTTGGGGCCGTTGCGGTAGAAGGGATCGGCGAACATGCGCAGCGCTTCGGCGAAGGTCACGGCGGGCGAGGGAAAGCTGCTGTTGTTGACCGACAGAATCTGCCACAGCAGCACCAGCAGGCCCAGTCCCATCAGCGGCGGCAGCACCGCCAGGAGCACGCCGCGCAGGCGTGACTTGCCATTGCTCAAGGTCACGCCCTGGCTGGCCAGACGCTGGCTGCGCGGGCGTTTTTCAGGCACCGGCGCGGCCAGCGCGGCGCCACTCGGGGTGTTCGACATCGATTCCAGCACGGCACTCATCATGGGCTCCCGGTTCAGGCTTTGATCTTGAAGGAGTCGGCGTAGGCCTTGGGATGCTTGCCATCCCAGACCGTTCCGTCGAGCATTTTCACCGTGCGCAGCGGCGAGGTGGGCAGGCTCACCTTGGCCATGGCGGCGGCCTCGGTGTACAGCCCGATCTGGTTGACGCTGGTGGCGGTGGCCAGGTAGTCGGGCTCGGTCTTGAGCAAGCCCCAGCGCTTGTGCTGGGTCAGGAACCACATGCCATCCGACAGGTAGGGATAGTTGACCGTGCCATCGTTGTAGAATTTCATGTAGTTGGGGTCGTCCCAGGTCTTGCCCATGCCGTTCTGGTAGCGGCCCAGGATGCGCTGGTTGATCACGTCGACCGAGGTGTTCACGTAGGACTTGTCGGCGATGGTGGCCGCCATCCTGGTCTTGTTGACCAGGCCGGCGTCGATCCACTTGCTCGCCTCCAATACGGCGGCGATCAGGGCGCGCGCGCTGTTCGGGTATTTCCTGGCCCAGTCGAGCGTGGTGCCCAGGGTTTTTTCCGGGTGGTCTTTCCCATGTACAAACTAATTGGGACAAGACAGCATGGTGTACTTTTAAAAAATGGACAAGATGTTCGATGCCCTTTATGATGCGGCCCGGACTAGTTTAAGGATCTTGATGAAAGTTGGTTCTCGTAGGATCGTGTTGCCACGTTTTACTTTGACGGAGACAGTTGATGGACCTGGCGATGGGGTCTCGAATATCTTACTGCCGGACGGCACGTCCTATTACACCCGCAATAAATTCACAGATACGGCTTCTTCGCGTGTGGATGGCAAGCCAGCATGGGTGAATGCTTCATTCGACCGATTCCCCCTCGTGATAAAAGGGGGCTCTATGACGTTTTCGGTGAAACTTGACGACCGCCACGGTATCGCCTAATTGAAACCGACCGCTTCGCGGCGGCCTGCAAGGGATTGACGGGTAAATGAGCGAGTTTGGACATGCGCAGATAGGCGATAGCGATGAAGTTGGCGGCGCTCCGGAAGCCGCGTGCTGCTCGCTTGGCTTGTTGAAGCATGCCGTTCATCGCTTCGACATAGGCGTTGCTGCGGCCATCGAGCATGCCGCGCACGACGCCTGGCAGGCGCTCGCGCAGCGTCAGCGCCAGTTTCTTGAACGGCTCGAGCCGGCTTCGGCGGGCCCACGATATCCAACGCTCCAGCGCCGCCTGCGCCGCTTCCGCGCTGTTGGCGGCCACGGCGTGCCGATAGGTGTCCCGCAATGCTTCTTTCAGCCGCCACGCCCTTGCGCTCTTGAGTCGGGAACGCTGCAAGAGATACATCGTGTCGCGCTGGCGCGCCGTCCAGCTGTGCGCGTCGCGGCGCATGCCCCACATCAACGCACGGACGGTCTTGCGTTCGGTCCCCAAGGCGCTGCGAACGACGCGCGGATGCTCCGCCATTTCCAGCTTGCGTACCTTATCCATCGCATCGTTGGCCAAGGCGATCACGTGGAAGCGGTCGAAGCTGATCTGGGCCTGCGGCAATTGCTCGGTGACGCCCTTGATGTAGGCCTGGCCCATGTCCATGCAGACGTGCTCGATCCGCTGTGGCTGCCCGCCATGGGCGATCAGATCGGCCTTGAAAGCGACCACCGTCTCGTGGTCGCGGCCTTCGGTGGCGAATAGCAGGCGCTTGGCATCCAGGTCGTGAACGACCGTCACGTACTGGTGACCGCGCCGAAGGCTGGTCTCGTCGATGCCGATGAGCTTCACCTCGCTCATGTCATCCTTGCCGCGCGCCACGGCGACGTAATGGCCGACGCTGCGCCACAGGCGATGCGCCGTCACACGCAGCAGCCGGGCTGTCTCGGCCACGGTCATTGTTTGGCACAAGGACATGGCCAGAGCCTCGAACAGTAGAGTGAAATGACTGCCAGGGCGCGACCATGGGACCTCGATGCGCGAGGTCTTTCCGCAGGAGCGGCAGCGCA
>NZ_WHJG01000049.1 GCF_011682175.1 Massilia frigida | reverse complement strand
TCCGAATTCGCTGTCAAGCACGGCAAATCGGCTCACGTTTGAGCCTGAAATCGGAGACGGCCTCGCGGCTCGCCGCGTCCGCCTCGGTTTCGCGAGGTCAAATTCCGTCTGCCGCGCAGACTCCTAGCCACCTATTCGATCTATTCGCGCCGGGGCGAATTGCAGCGCGACGCTGATTTTCACAGCACCGCTGAAGAAGATGCACAACTGGAGGCATTCATGGCCCGCCTGCTGGCCGACCCGGCCATCGATCTGCCGGCCGCCACCGTGGTCGATGCGGGCATCATCGAGGGACTCGGCTGGGCCTGCGTGGAGCAGAACGCGGCCTGGGGTGCGGGCATCTACGGCTGCGACGCCGAGCGCGTCCTGGCGGTGCTGGAACGGGCCTCGGTCAAGCGTTGACAAGGGTTACGCCGAAAATCAGGTGCACGAAGTGTCGCAACTCAAGGGCGCTCCACGTCCCCCTTTGATGCTGCGCAAAGTCGGTGCACTTGGTGCCAAATGCAGGATGGGTGATGCCTATACTTTACTCCGCAGCCAGCCTCATCATTAATGGTGGCGGCGGTGCTGCCGGGACATGCGCCGCATATCCCGCGAGAAAAAGTTACCGCCGACATCACACGAAGCGCCACGCTATGGATACCACTACCGCCGATCTGCGATCCCCCCTGGGCGCACGCGCCGCCACGCGCACCGTCAACGTTCCCATGCCGACCCAGGTGTGTGTTTACCCGAACCAGGTCCAGCGCGTCCGGAAAGCGACGGTGGGGCAACCCGGCTGCCCGGCCTGGAGCTCCGGATGCGATATTCGTGACGATATCTGGTGCCGATTGATCGTCAACGCCACTCTGGCGGTACAGGCGATCGGGCAGCCGCAAGACCAGCCGAGTCCCTGATATGCGCGATTTACCGGAATCAGGCGTCGGCATGATCTGCCTTCCCGGCCTTGAAGCGTTTATCGAGGCCAATAAGGACTTGATCGACGTCATCGAAATCGAGCCCCAGCCGCTGTGGTTCAAATCGGCGGCGGCCGCTGTGCCGTATGCCATCAATACCGACGTATTGGCGCAATTGCGCGCCGATCCCCATCCCAAGCTGGTGCATGGCCTCGGTTTTCCGATTGGCGGCAGCGTGCCGCCGGAACCCGGGCAGGTAGCGCTGTTCGCCGATGTCGTGAAAGCGCTCGACGCATCGTGGGCCAGCGAGCACCTGAGTTTTTCGCGCGCCAGCGGACCGGATGGCGTATTCAGTACGGGCTTTTTGCTGCCGCCGCTGCAAAGCGCGCAAACCGTGGCGCTGGCCGCTGCCAATATCCGGACGCTGAGCGTCAGCTTGCCGGTACCGTTTGCGTTCGAGACCGGTGTCAATTACCTGCAGCCGGTGCCGGGCGAAATGTCCGATGGCGCGTTTTTCGGCGCCATTGCCGAGGAAGCCGACTGCGCCATCCTGCTCGACCTGCATAACCTCTGGTGCAACGAACGCAATGGCCGCCAGAGCGTGCTGGCGGCGCTCGACGATATGCCGCTCGAACGCGTGTGCGAAGTCCATCTGGCGGGCGGCGATTATCTCGACGGGTATTATCTCGATGCGCATTCGGGGCTGGTGCCGGCGGAGTTGATGCAGCTGGCGCACGCGGTGCTGCCGCGGCTGCCCAATCTCAAGGCGCTGGTGTTTGAAATTGTCCCGGCGTATATGCGCGCGATCGCGCATCGCCACCTGACCGCGCAACTGCACGAATTGCACCGGCTGTGGGACGAGCGCAAGACCACGCCGCAAGTGGCATGCGCGACGCCGCGCGGCACGCTCCGCCACGCGGGTGCGCTCGATGACGCCTTGCCGTCACCGCCGCAATGGGAACGCGCGCTGGCCGGTCAAGTGCTGGGAATCGCCACGGACGAGCCTTGCACAGTGCCGCTCGATACCGATGAAGGTATTCGCGTGCTGCGCCAGCTGGTGGCGGCGGTACGCAGCGGCACCATCGTCGATTCGATGGCGCTCAGTTACCGCCTGATATCGCTCACGGTCGGGGAATCGGCGTTTCTCGCGTTATTGCACGCGTTCTGGAAAACCCGGCCGCCGGAACCGTTTGCCACCGAAGAAGCCCTCAATTTCGCCGAATTCCTGCGCACCCAGGCGCTCCGTATTCCGCATCTGGACGAGGTACTGGCGTTTGAACTGGCCTCGCACCAGGTGCGCATGTACGGACAACCGAAAACCGTGCGCTTTACCTGTTCACCGTTGCCGCTGCTAATGGCATTGCGTAGCGCGCGCATGCCCGATTTTACCGACCGCGGCGAATTTGCATTGACCATCGCCCCGTGACCCTCAGCGTCCCTGGCGCCGCACCAGTTCGATCTCGAACAGTTTCGGCCACAGCTTGCCGGTGACGAACAGGCGCCGCTTTTTGCTGTCGTAAGCGATGCCGTTGAGAACATCGGCCGTGCCGCTTGCCCGGCTTTTCTCGTCCAGCAGCCCGGCCAGGTCGATCCATCCAACCACCTTGCCGCTGGCCGGGTCGATCCGCGCGATCACGTCGGAACCCCACACGTTGGCGTACAGCTCGCCGTCGACCCATTCCATTTCGTTGAGGCGGTCGATCGGCTTGCCCTCGGCCGTGACCTGGATGCGCCGCACTTCCGCCAGTGTTTTCGGATTGAGCACGCGGATCGCGGCCGTGCCGTCGCTCATGAAAATGTCGCTGCCATTGTTCGCCAGTCCCCAGCCTTCGCCGGGATAGGAAAAGGTCTGCTTCATTTTCAGGGTCGCCTTGTCGAACACGAAACCGACGTGCGAGGTCCAGGTCAGGCCCACGATGGTATTGCCGACGTCGGTAATGCCTTCGCCGAAATAATCCGACGCGATGTCGGTTTTCATCAGCACCTTGCCGGTTTTCAGATCGGTTTTACGGACCGACGACTTTCCGTTCAGGCCAGTGCTTTCGTACAAAATGCCATCGGTGTAGAACAAGCCCTGGGTAAAGGCGTCCGGGTCATGCGGATACGTATTCTTCACCACGAAGCCGTACACGGGGATGGCAGCCTGCGCCGCGCCGGCACAGGCCAGCAGCAAACTCAGGGCCGCAATTGGAAATCTCTTCAAGTAACACCTCAGGTCGAATCGCTGAAACGGAAGGCATATCCTTCCTCATCGCATGAATACTAATACAATTGTAGCGGGACGGCACCGCCAGCGCGGCCGCCGCCGCCATAAGAATGATCAACCACCAAGGGAGTCCGTATTGAACATCCGTGATGCCGGCGCCGCCGATGCCGCCGCAATCGTCGCCATTTATAACCACTATATTTTGACTACCTGCGTGTCGTTCGAGGAACAGAGCGTCAGCGAGGCGGCAATGGCCGCCCGCATCACCGATCTGCAGCAAGCCGGCCTGCCCTTCCTCGCCATGACCGAGGGCGATGCCGTGGTCGGCTATGCCTACGCCAGCAAGTGGCGGGTGCGCCATGCCTACCGCTTCGCGGTCGAATCTTCGATCTACCTGGTGCCGGGACTGGGCGGCAAGGGCCGTGGCAGCGCCCTGTACAAGGCGCTGCTGGCACGCGTGGCGCGCGATGGCATCCACATGGTCATTGGCGGCGTGGCGCTGCCAAACGAGGCCAGCGTGGCACTGCACGAAAAACTCGGATTCAAGAAAGTCGCGCATTTCAGCGAAGTCGGCTTCAAGTTCGGGAACTGGATCGATGTCGCGTACTGGGAACTGAAACTGTCGGGCGCAGAATAAGCAACTAACAATTTTACAGTAGTCATTTCCCCTTGGAATGCTAACATGCAAAATTGCCTAGTTTGTAACCCAAGGAAAATTGATGGACGTAATTCTGTTCTTGCTACCGTTCGCCTTCTATTTTCACTTCCTGCGCTTTCGCAAGGGGGCCCGGCGGCGGACCGATGAACTGGAGAAAACCGTGGCGGCACTGGCCGCCGAGGTGATC
Organism: Massilia frigida; assembly: GCF_011682175.1. Lineage (GTDB taxonomy): Bacteria > Pseudomonadota > Gammaproteobacteria > Burkholderiales > Burkholderiaceae_D > Telluria_A > Telluria_A frigida. The sequence goes on along the minus strand of NZ_WHJG01000049.1, from coordinate 43,994 downwards.
ACGCTCAAGGAAGACTTGAAGCGCGCCGCATCTGTCGCGCAGGCTGGCGCGTCGGCTGGCGCGTCGGCTACCGCGTCGGCTACCGCGCCGGCTACCGCGTCGGCTACCGCGTCGGCTACCGCGTCGGCTACCGTTCCCGCGGCTGCACCGGCTGCCGCCCCGCCGGCTGCGCCTCGCCCCGCAGCGCCGCCCATCCCCGCGCGGACCGTTCCCGACGAAGCCAAGGTTGCCTATATGCCGGTGGCGCCGCCGGTCAGCGCACCCGTGCCGCCACCTGTTCGGCCGGTGCCGTACGCGCCTGCCGCTCCCCGGCCCGCGCCGGCCGAGCCCGCGCAAGCGATGCGTCGCCCGGAGCCCGCCGAACTGCCTGCCGCGTCGACCCCTGCCTGGATGCTGGCGGCCAAAAAATGGCTGTTTACCGGCAATCTGGTCGCCAAGCTTGGCCTGCTGATTCTGTTTATCGGCGTCAGTTTCCTGCTCAAATATGCGGCCGAGCGCACCACCGTGCCGATCGAACTGCGCCTGGCCGGCATCGTCATGGCCGATATCGCCCTGCTGGTCTGGGGCTGGCGCATCCGCGACAGCCGGCGCGGCATCAGCCTGCCCGTGCAAGGCGCGGCGCTGGGCATCCTGATGCTGGTCACCTTCGGCGCGTTCCGCATGTACCAGCTGATTCCGTCCGGCCTGGCGTTCGGCCTGCTGTTCGCACTGACCTTCTTCACCTGCCTGCTGGCGGTGCTGCAAAATGCCTTCTGGCTGGCCGTGTTCGGCATTTCCGGCGGCTTCCTGGCGCCGATCATGACGTCCACCGGCCAGGGCAGCCACATCGCGCTGTTTTCGTATTACGCACTGTTAAATGCCGGCATCCTGGGCATCGCGCTCAAGCGCTCGTGGCGCACGCTGAACCTGATCGGCTTCGCCTTCACCTTCGTGATCGGCACGGCCTGGGGCGTGCTGCGCTACGCACCGGAAAACTACCTGTCCACCCAGCTGTTCCTGATCGTCTTCGTGCTGTTCTACGTGGCCATCGCCATCGCCTACGCCGCGCGCCAGGCGCCGGCGCTGAAGAACTATGTCGACGCCACCCTGGTGTTCGGCGTGCCGCTGGTCGCCTTCGGCTTGCAGTACGGATTGGTCAAGGATACACGTTTCGGCGTGGCATTCTCGGCCCTCGGCCTGGGCCTGTTCTACACCACGGCGGCGCTGGCCATGTGGCGGCGCGCCGCGCAGAACTTCAGGCTGCTGGTGGAATCCTTCCTGGCCCTCGGGCTGGTGTTCGGCACCCTGGCCCTGCCGTTCGCGCTCGATGGCCGCTGGACCTCGGCCGCGTGGGCGCTGGAAGGCGCCGGCGTGGTCTGGGTCGGCCTGCGCCAGCGCCAGGCGCTCACCGTCGCCTTCGGCCTGCTGGTGCAAGCCGGTGCGTGGATCTCGTTTATCGCCGCCATCAGCGGCATCGATGGCCAGGCCGAGGCGGCCAAGGCCAATCTGTGGCTGGGCTTCCTGCTGCTGACTGGCACCGCCTTCCTGATGGCCACCAATTTCCGCTCGCGCAAGGGCGACCTGCCATCGCCGCTGCCAGCCGGGCTGGGCGGCGCGTTCCTGACGGTGGCCGCGCTGTGGATGGTCGCCGGTGCCTGGACCGAAGTCATGCTGCGCACCAGCGGCGGCACGCAGGCCGCACTCATGGCCGCGAGCGCGCTGGCGGCATCGCTCATCCTGGCGTTCATCGCCACGCGCATGCAATGGACGCTGGCGCGCACCCTGGCGCTGGGCGTGCAACTGACGAGTGGCGCTGTCTTGCTGCTGCTCACCTTGGCCCTCCTGTTCACCTCGTACTCGCTGGAGGCACCGCTGTTGCGCACGCCATTCCTGGGCGCGCTGATCGTGTTCGGCGGCGCGCTGTTCAGCAGCTGGGCCATGCAACAGCCGTATCCCAAGCTGTCCAGGGCCATGCTGATGTGGTCGGCTGGCTGGTGGTTCGCTCCCGTGCTGGGGTTTTTCTGCATTTGGTTCAACAGCCATTACCAGCTGTTCGGCGGCGCTCGTTCGGACGGCATGTCGCTGCTGTCGGCGTATGGCATGGCCGTGGCCATGTCGGCGCTGGCGTTTGCCGCCGCCGCGCGCCGACTGGCGTGGCAAACGCTGCGCTGGCTCAGCGTTGCCGCCTGGATCGGGCTGCTGGGGGCGACCGTCGCCATCCTGACCGAACTGTACGACGGCAACGCCATCGCGCTCGACGCCGGGATTGCCCTGGCCAGCCTGTGGCTGACGTCGGAATACCTGCTCAAGCGCTGGCCGCTCAATGGCTGGGCCATCGCCACGCCGTGGCTCCAGGCCCTGCACACCCTGCGCACCGGCGGCCCGTGGCTGATGATCTGGCCGGCCGCCGCGATCGCGGTGTCGCGCTGGCTGTACGGCGTCGATAACGCCGACGCGGTCCTGCTGAGCCAGGCGGGCTGGCATACCAGCGGCAGCTGGGCGAACTTCATCCCGGCCTGGCTGATGATGCTGGCCATCGTCTGGGTCAGCGGCCGCGCGCGCGCCGGCAAGTGGCCAGCCGCGCCTATTGCCAGCTGGCACCGGGGCGTGCTGGTTCCGCTGGCGAGCGGCTGGTCGCTGCTGCTGGCCGCCGTCTGGAACCTGACCCAGGACGGCGCCATGTCGCCCCTGCCCTATTTGCCGGTGCTCAACCCGCTCGACCTGACCAGCGGCTTCGCCATGCTGCTGGCGGTGGTGTGCTACCGCATGCGCCTGGCCGACCAGCCCGGCGAGAACGAACAGTTGCTGCTGGCGCGCGTGCCCACGGCGCTGGCCTGGGCCGGCTACGCCTGGTTCAACCTGATGCTGCTGCGCACGGCGGCGCATTATCTGGCCATCCCGTACAACGTCGACACCTTGTTCGCCTCGCAGTTCATCCAGGCCATGCTGTCGCTGGTGTGGAGCGTGTCGGCGCTGCTGCTGATGTGGCGCGCGGCGAAGCAGGCATCGCGCAAGCTGTGGGTGGTTGGCGCGGTGCTGCTCGGCCTGGTGGTCGGCAAGCTATTCCTGGTCGACCTGTCGGATGTCGGCGGGGTGGCGCGCATTGTCAGTTTTGTCGGCGTCGGCTTGCTGATGGTCGTGATCGGCTATATTGCACCGTTTCCAACGCAACACGATACGCCGCCGGAAGCGAGCGCGGCATGAACCAGGGAGTTGAACCCATGTTGAAGAAACCATTGGCCGGCCTGTGCCTGGCCGCACTGGCGGCGGCTGCCTCGCCGCTGGCGGCGGCCGATGCGCCGGCCAGCGACAAGCCGGACGATTACCGCCACGCCATGCCGTTGACCGTCAGCGGCAAGGAATCGGTGGTGCAGCTGCGCCTGCCAAAAGATGTCTACCTGCACGCGCGCACGGCGGACCTGCGCGACCTGCGCCTGTTCGATGCGCAGGGCAACAAGCTGCCGTTCAGCCTGCAGGAACCGGCGGCACGGGCCGAACGCTCGCGGCGCGACCTGCCGGTGCGCCTGTTCGCCGTGCAGACGGCGCGCCCGGCCGGTTCCACCACCGACACCGATATCGACGTGCAGCGCTCCGCCGACGGCACGGTGCTGTCGGTCAGCACGCGCTCGCGCCCGGCCGCAGCGGCGGCGCCCGGCATCGATACCCTGGTGCTCGACCTTGGCGCGCCGGCAAGCTTGGTTGCCATCGATGCCTTGCGCTTCGCCCTGCCAGCCGGAGTGGACAGCTACAGCGCGCGCGTGGTGCTGGAAGCGAGCGACGATCTCAAGCGTTGGGATACGCTCGGCGACACCGATCTTTCCTGGCTGGTCAACGAGCGCGGCGAGAAGCTGGCCAGCGCGCGCATGGAGTTCGAGGCACGCTCATTCCGCTACGCACGCCTGAGCTGGCGCCAGGGCAAGCCGCTGCAGTTTGCCACCATTACCGCCGAGTCGCCCCTGACGACGGCGGTGGCGCCGGCCGTGGAGCGCCTGGTGATCCAGCCCAGGCCGGGCCGCTTTCCCAACGACCATGTTTACCCCGCCGCGCTGGCGATTCCCGTGCAGCGCATCGGGCTCGACCTGGGCGAGCAGAACGTGGTGATCCCGGCCCAGCTTGGCCATTACGTGGAATTGCCCGACCGCCAGGGCGGCCAGACGACGACTTGGCATTTCGAGCCGGTGGCGGCTGCCACCTTTTATCAGCTGATGCAAGGCGGCAAGCGACGCGCCTCGGGCGATATCAGCATCACGCCCGCGCACCAGGCCGAATGGGTGGTACGCACGGAGACTGCGGGCGCGGCCGCGCCGGCGCTGCGCCTGGCCTGGTCGCCGGCCACGCTGGTGTTCCTGGCCAACGGCAAGCCGCCGTACCGTCTCGCCTTCGGCCGGACCGACGCCAAGCCAGGCGCCAGTGCGCTGGCGCAAGTGGCGCCCGGCTTCACGCCGGCCGAAATCGTCGCGCTCGAAGGCGCCGTGGCCGGGCCGATGCAAGTGGCAAGGGCCGCCGCCGGCGAGGGGCCCGGCGCCGCGGACAAGGCGGCAGCCGCCGCCCGCACCCGCTTGTTCGCCCTGTGGGGCGCCCTGCTCGCGGGCGTCGGCGTGCTTTCCTTCATGGCGTGGCGCCTCATTAAACAAATGAAATAAGAACCGAAAAGCATTGCGTGCCGCAGAGCACGCCGCCGCGCGCTTGCGCCTCGCGCTTGCGCCGCGACAGTGCCGTGCTCGTCTTTGCCGCCTACGCTGACTGACAGGGAGTTCAACGACTGTCATTCATTTGGAGGAAATCGGCATGGAGATCCGGCCTGGTTCATTTAACTTTCCGTCCACATCCGGCGAGGGACCGCAAACGGCAGAGACGGCCGTGGCGTTTCCGCGCCGGGTCCTGCGCGCCACCGTCGGCATGGCCGGCTACTCGGCGACGTTCGACGACAACGACCATCACCTTGGCCGCCTGACCGTCGAACTGAGCAGCACTATCGACCTCGCCGACGCCACCCGCGTGCTGGTCGGCGGAACCTTTGGCCTGCGCGACTGGTCCAACGAATGGGATGACAGTTACAGCGGCAACCTGCAGTTCGTGGTGCTGGCCGAGCTGGAACGGATCACGCCGCCCACGCCGGGCAACCCGCGCGGCGACCTGATCATTGTCGACGCCGAAATCAGCCAGGTCATCCAGCACTTTCGCAGCAGCGCCCATCTGGATAGCGCGAACGTGTTTCCGGACAACTCGATCCGGCTGGTGGCGGACAAGCCGACCGCCGTGCGCCTGTACGTCGACTACGACGCCAATTCCGGCCTGGCGCCCATCCCCAGCCTGACCGGCACGCTTGACGTGAGCGGCCCGGGCGGCACGCTCACGCTCACGCCGCTGGCCCCGATCGTGCCGCGCCGCGACGCCCAGATCGCGCGCGGCCAGGCCGGCCACACGCTCACCTTCTTCATCCCGCAGGAACGCGCGGTCGGCACGGTGACCCTGCGCGCGCGCGTCGCGTCCGCGTTCGACCCCACCCAGTTCTCGTCCACGTTCGAGCGCACCCTGAACTTCGAAGCCATTCCGGCGCTGCCGGTGATGGCGGTCGGCATCAATTACACGGGACCGGACATCAACGATGGCGCGACCCCGGCCTCCCTTGCCGCGCCGGTCCTGGCGGACTTCGTCAACACCGTGATGACGACCGAGAAGCTGTTCCCGATTCCGCAAGTGACCATCACCAGCTTCGTGAGCATGGACTACGATGACGACATCGAGTCCGACATCAACGAAGGCTGCGACAAGTTCGACGACCTGCTCGACGCCGTGGCCGATATGCGCGGCGATTCGGAAGACATCGTGCTGGGCCTGTACAACACCGGCGTGCGCACCGGCTCGGTGGGCGGCTGCGGCGGTGGCGCCGCCGCCGTGGCGCGCACCGGACGCGGGGCCAGCGTCGCCCACGAACTCGGCCACGCGCTGGGCCGCCCGCACGCGCCCTGCGACAACGTGACCCGCTGTGCCAACCCGCTCAATACCGACGCTGCCTATCCGCGCTACAGCGGATACGATTCCGACAGCATCGGCGAGTTCGGCATCGACACCAACGACGGCAGCGTCAAGGACCCGGCCAATGCGCACGACATCATGGGTTATTCGGGCAACAAGTGGATCAGCCCGTACACCTACAAGGCGCTGCTGAGCCGCATTCCGGCCGTCGCCAGCCTGGCGCCGGGCGCCGCCGGCCGGACCGAACAGGAACGGGGCGACTGGATCAAGATCAAGACTCCGCACCTGTTCCTGGTCATGACCATCACGCGCCAGCGCGCGGTGACCCTGCGGCCGGCCTTTCATTTCCCCGCCTATCCGCAGCCGCTGGGGACGATGCCGACCAGCTTCGAGGTGGAATTGCAGGACGACAAAGGCAACATGCTCAAGCACGCCTGCCTGTTCGCCTCGGGGCAGGAAGACGCCTGCGCCTGCGCGCGCGATGCGTTTCCGCTACGCATACGGCAAGCGATCGGCTTCGATCCGGCGGCCACGCGGCTGGTGATCTACGACTGCGGCAAAGCGATCTTCGAGCAAACGATCGGCCGGACGGCGCCGCTGGAACTGGTCGTCGATGGCGCTGCGGACACGCTGGCGCCATCGCTGAACCTGCGCTGGAACAGCGCCGCCGGCGATGCGCTGTGGTTCCTGGTGCAATGGCGCGACGCCGCCGGCACCTGGCGCGGGCTGGCGCCGCGTATCACGGCGAGCGCGCTGACGGTGCCGAAGCAGCTGTTCGGCCGCCAGCAGGCGCTCGGCATCCGCGTGCTGGCCAGCAGCGGAATTGCCACCGCCGAAGTGCGCTGGGAAGGCCAATTGGCGCAGGCGCCCATCGTGCCCGGCGCGCGCCTGGCGATCGGACTGGCCGAGATTGCCTCGACCGCCAGCGGCACGGTCGCGCTGCCCGCCTTGCTGCGCGCACAAGTGCGCAACGGGCGCGGGGCAGCCCTGCCCGCCTCGCAGGTATTTTGGTACGACAACCGTGGCACCGAAATCGGACGCGGCAGCACGCTCGACCTGCATGCGCTCAGTCCGGGTTTTCACACGATCAGCACGGTGGTGCTCGATGCCGGCCAGGGATCGGGCAGCCAGGACTGGCGCATCGAAGTGCGGCGCGGCGGGCAATATCTGCTGCATACCGGCCAGTCTTCCCCTCACGACGCAAAGGAGTAAGCCATGCAAATCCTCAACGGCACGATCCCCTTCAACCGCCAACGTGGCGAAGGCCCGCATCTTGAAAGTACGGAGGTCATTTTCCCGGCCGGGGTCACCCAGGCCACGGCCTTGCTGACTGGCTTCGACGCGGCGTTCTCACCGCGCAACGATCACCATCTGGGCAATCTGGAAGTGCGGCTGGAAACGGAAATCGATCCGCTGGCGCCGCGCCGGGTCATCGTGCACGGCATTTTCGGCCTGCGCGACTGGTCCGGCGACTGGGATGACAACTACGAGGGGGAAGTGTTCTTCAGCGTGGTTGCGGAGTGAGGCACGCTCCCGCGCCAGCTAAGTAAACAGCAGCGACACGCCATGCAGCGCAAGGCCCACCAGGCCGCCGACGATGGTACCGTTGATGCGGATATATTGCAGGTCGCGCCCGACATGCAGCTCGAACTTGCGCGCGATGGTTTCCGCATCCCAGCTGCGGATCACGCGCCGCACCAGGGCGATGATCAGCTCACGTTTGGCCACGATGGTCTCGGCGGCGAAGGTGCGCAGCCAGTCGTTGATGCGCTGCTGGATCGCCGGATTGCGCTCCAGCGCGCGGCTGAAGGCTTGCAAGGCCGCTTGCAGGTGCGCCGATAGTTGCGAATTATCCGATCCGGCATCGGCCAGCAGCCGGTCGCGCACATCTTCCCAGACTTGTCCGACATAGGTACGGAACAGCGGATGGCTCAGGCTACTGTCCAGCAAGCCGCGCAACTTGGCTTCGTACTCGGGCGAATGGGCCAGATTATCGACCAGTTCTTCGGTGGCGGCCTGGAAACGCACGCGCCATTCGCTGTCTTCGCCCTGGATTTCTTCCAAGGTATTTTGCACCGCTTCCATCAGGCGCTCGTAGAATTTCTCGTCGATGGCGCGCGGCAGCCAGCGGGGGCTGTGCTCGTGCACTTTCTGGCGGATATAAGGGCGGTGCGAGTCGAGCGCGCCCGCGACGATCCCGAGCAGGCGTTCCAGCAGCACGTGATGCTGACGCCCGGCCGCCAGCACCGACAAGACCTGGGACAGGATGGGCGCGAGCTTGACGTCTTCGAGCGCGCCGGACAGGGCTTCGCGCAGGAAGCCGGCGGCATCCTTGTCATCGATCATGCGCAGCAGCACCGGCACCGCGCTGACAGCCTGGTCGGCCACGGCGCGGCTGTTGGCGGGCTGCGCCAGCCAGTGCGCGGCCGAGCCGGCGAAGTCGATGCGCACCAGTTCGGCGTGCACCACATCGTAGCTCATGAAATTCGTCTCGAGAAAATTGCCCAGATTCTCGCCGATCTTTTCCTTATTCGTGGGAATGATGGCGGTATGCGGGATGGGCAAGCCCAGCGGATGGCGGAACAAGGCGGTGACGGCGAACCAGTCGGCAATGGCGCCGACCATGGCCGCTTCCGCGAACGCGCCCACGAAGGCGAAGAGCGCGTGGCGCGGCTCGAGCAGGCGCGCGATCACGAACAGCACCGCCATCGCCACCAGCAAGCCGGTGGCGATGCGGCGCATGCGCGTCAGCCGGACCTGCTGCTCGCTTTCGTGCACGGAGCGCGGCTGGCTCAGAGATTAATCCTGCCGTGTTCGCCCGGATCGACCTCGGGCGTGGTGCCGGTCAGCACCGCCTTGGCCATCTCGAACAGGCTGACTACCTTGCCGGCGCTGGAATCCCAATATTCGGCGCTGCCCGACACCACCCGCACCAGCACGACATGCGGATCGTCCGGGCCGTGCGGGTACCAGGCCTGGACTGCCGGGTTCCACATGGCCTTGATCTTGGCGCGGTCGACAATGCGCTCGGCGCGGCCGCTGACCGATACATATACATGGTCGTCCGGCTCGGCGAAGCTGATGTTCACTTCCGGGCGCGACACGATGTCTTCCCACAATTCGGTGTCGGTGGAGGTGTAGAACCACAGGTTGCCGTCATTGTCGGTTTCCTGGTTGGTCATCGGACGGCTGACGAGGCGGCCCTGCTCGTTGACGGTCGTGAACATGGCGAAGCGAATCGACTTGATCTTGGACCGGAGTTCAGCCACTTGATCGGAATGGTTATATGCTGACATGGGCTCTTCCTTCACGCTGTTCTGGGTTATTAAGAAACTATATCGTAATCGCAACGGCCGAGTGCTTCTGTGCGCAAGCGAACTTATTGGGTAGCATGGCGCGGCAAGCGGACCGTGCACCGCGCCAGCACATCAGCTCGTAAAACTCCCCATAGGTTCAATTACGCACATTGACGTGTATCAGTTTGCGCATTGAGCGCGCGCTGATACTGAAAAAAGACCAACAAGGAGCCATCGTGAGTATTTCCGGCGACGACCCAGTGACGACCGCGCAGAATCCGCATGCCTCGTTCATCGAGAGCTTGGGCGACTTCACGCGCCAGCACCGTGCCGGTCACTGGTCGGGCACGTTTGCCCAGTTCATGGAACAGGTGTTGCCACGCATGCCGCAGCAAGTCGCGCGTAGCTCGCACCAGTACATCTGGGATATGATCCGCGCCACTTGCACCGACGATGGCGAGGGCCATTTCCGCTGCCGCCTGTTCGGCGACGACCTGTTCGGCATCGACGACGCCATCGACCGGGTGGTGGATTACTTCAAGGCGGCCGCCGCCGGTTCCGAGGTCGGGCGGCGCCTGCTACTGCTGCTGGGGCCGCCCTCGGGCGGCAAGTCGACCCTGGTCATCCTGCTCAAGCGCGCTCTGGAAGAGTACAGCCACACCGACGACGGTGCGCTGTACGGCATCGCCGGCTGCCCGGTGCACGAATCGCCCCTGCACCTGGTGCCGCACACCATGCGCGCCAGTTGCCGCAACACGTACGGCATCGACATCAGCGGCGAAGTCTGTCCGCACTGCCGCGCGCGCCTGGAAGACCAGTACGGCGGCGACTTCATGCAGATGCCGGTCGAGCGCTTCTTCGTGTCCGAAGCGGGGCGCAGCGGCATCGGCACCTACGCCCCGCACGACCCCACCACGGCCGATCTGGCCGACCTGGTCGGCTCGGTCGACCTGTCCAAGGTGGCGCAGTACGGCGACGAAGGCGATCCGCGCGCCTGGTCGTGGTCGGGCGCCGTGTACGCGGCCAGCCGTGGCGTGCTGGAAATGATCGAAATCCTCAAGGTCAAGCGCGAGTTCCTGTACCTGCTGCTCACCCTCACGCAGGAAAAGAACGTCAAGGTGTCGCGCTTTCCGCTCATCTACCTCGACGAGACCATCCTGGCGCACACCAACCTGGCGGAGTTCCGCAAATTCCTGCAAGAGAGCGAAAACGAAGCGCTGCTCGACCGCATGGTGATCATCCAGGTGCCCTACACGCTCAACTACAAGGAGGAAGCGCGCATCTACAAAAAACTCATTTCTTCGGCGGCGCCGGCATTTCGCGACGTGCACCTCGACCCGCACGTGCTGCACGCGGCCGCCGTGTTCGCCATCCTGAGCCGCATCCAGGATGGCGACGAGAAGGAGGTGGAGCTGGTCAGGAAGGTGCGCATTCATGCCAACGAGGAAGTCGACGGGGTGAACCGCGCCGACGTCCGGCGTATCAAGGAAAAGGACAAGGCGCCGGACGAGGGCCTGGCCGGGGTGTCGCCCCGCTTCGTGATCAATGCCTTGTCGAACGCCATCATCCAGTCCAACCGCAAGAGCCTGTCGACCATGGACCTGCTGCTGGCCTTAAAAGATGGCATCGAGAGCGATGCCCGCATCGATCCCAAGAAAAAGCGCAAATGGGTCGATTATCTGGTGCTGACGCGCAAAGACTTTTACAACCGCTGGGTCAAGGAAGACGTGCACAAGGCGCTGTTTGTGTCGTTCGAGCAGGAAGCCCAGGATTTGCTCAACAAATATCTCGATGAGGTCGAAGCCATGCTCGACAACCGCCAGATCAAGGACCCCATCACCAATGAAGAACGGCGGCCGGACGAGCGCTTCTTGCGCGCGGTGGAGGAAAAGATCCATATTTCGGAGTCCGGCAAGCAATCGTTCCGGCAGGAAGTGGTGCGCAAGGCCATGGGCGCCTACAAGCGTGGCACCAAGTTCAGCCTGGAAAGCCATCTGCAGCTGAACGACGCAGTCCAACAATACCTGTTCGAACAACGGCGCGACGTATTGCGGCTGGTCAGCTCGGCCAAGCGTCCCGACGACGACATCCGTACCAAAATTTCCGCCGTCGAAAAACGGCTGGTCGATGAGTACGGCTACGATAGCCACAGCGCGCGCGAAGCGCTGAACTACGTCACCACCTTGCTGGCGCAAGAATAACCGGACCCGGGAGAAATCGCGTGACGGCGACAATCAACACGGCATGGTATGACCTGTTCTCGCGCGGGGCGCGCGATTGGCTGCGCCACAACGACAAGGTGCGCGAGGCTGTGCAAAATCACCTGCCCGAGCTCATCGCCGGCCCCGATCTGATCACCGGCCCGCAAGAACGCACCGTCCAGGTGCCGGTGCGCCTGCTCGAACATGCCCGTTTCCGCCTCGCCGACGGCCGCAACCAGACCGGCGCCGGCCAGGGCGTGGGCAAGGCGGGCGATGTGCTGCAGCCGGGTTCGCCGGCACAAACCGGGGATGGCAGCGCGCCGGGAGAAGGCGGCAATCAGGATGGCGAAGTGAAGCTGTTGCTCGAATTATCGGTCGACGAGGTCATGGACTGGGTGTGGGAAGAATTGAAACTGCCCGACCTCAAGCCCAGGAACAGCACGCGCATCGATGATGTGGAATTGGTGCGCGAGGGCTGGGACAAACGTGGCGCCCGCTCGCGCCTGGACCGGCGCCGCACCGTCAAGGAAGCGATCAAGCGACGCGCCGTGCAGGCCGATCCGGTGCCCTTCACCAACGATGACCTGCGCTTCCGGCAACTGGTGGCGCGCTTGCGCCCGAGCACCAGCGCGACCATCCTGTTCGTCCTTGATGTATCGGCCAGCATGAGCGAACACGAACGCAAGCTCGCCAAATCCTTCTTTTTCTTCGCGCTGCAAGGCATCCGCCGCCAGTACGCGCGAGTCGAGACGCGTTTCATCGCCCATACCACCCATGCGTGGGAATTTACCGAAAGCGAATTCTTCCAGGTCTCCGGCATGGGCGGCACGATCGCATCGAGTGCGTTTCGGCTGGTCCTCGACCTGATTCGTACCGAGCTCGACCCTTCCCAGAACAACCTCTATATGTTCTACGCCTCCGATGGCGAAAATTTTGCCGAAGACCGCGCGGCGGCCAGCACCGCCCTGACCGAACTGGGCAAGGTGTTGAACTACACCGGCTATATCGAAATTTTGCCCGGCGCGGTGCGCGCGCTGGAAACCGATATGCGGCGGCTGTGCAAGGAGCTGGAACGGGGCGGCGTTGCCATCGGCAGCACCGTACTGAGCAATCCCGACGATGTGTGGAGTGCCCTGCGCAAGTTCTTTACCAGCGAAGGCGAGCACGCGGCCAAGGAGGCAGTGCCATGAGCCAGGCCAGCGCCGTCCTTGCGGACTACAGCGCGCGCCTGGAAGCGCTCGCCATCGAACTCGGCCTGGATTTCCATCCCGTGAACTTCGACTTGGTGCCCGCCAATTTCATGGTTGAGATCGCTGTGTATGGCTTGCCTGTCCGCATGCGGCACTGGTTCTTTGGCGTGCGCTACATTCACCAGCTGGTGCGCCAGCACATGGGCCATTCGAAGATTTTCGAAGTCATGTTCCCAGGCGACCCGTGCCATGCGTTCATGCTTGAACAAAATTCCCTGGCCGAAAACACGCTGGTGACCGCGCATGTGCTGGGACACGCGGATTTTGCCAAGAACAATCAGCTGTTTTCGCGTTTCATGGCCATGGCCGGCGGCCAGATCCTCGAACAAAGCGCGGCCCGGGCGCGCCGCCTCGAACGTGCGCTCAGCGCGCATGGACAAGACCGGGTCGAAGCCGTGCTCGATGCCGCGCTCGCGCTCGAAACCCATATCGACGTCAATCAAGCGCTGCACCGGCCCCGCTATCCCGAATTTGTCGCGCCGCGCGCCGGTCCTCCGGCCAACCACTTCCACGACCGCTTCGCGCGCCTGCCCGGCGAGCATGCCGAACCGCCGCGCAACGATCCGCCGCAACGCACGGCGCTGCCGCCGCAGCCCGAGGTTGACCTGCTGTGGTTCATCGCCCAGTATGCCCCCGACCTGGAGGACTGGGAACGCGACATTTTTCTCGCAGTGCGCGAAGAAGCCTACTATTTCCATCCGATCCATGCCTGCCAGATCATGAATGAAGGCTGGGCTTCATACTGGCACGCCCGGCTGCTGCGCGAAGCGACCTTCCTGCCACACGATCTGTACGTGTCGGCGATCAAATCGCACTCAGATGTGGTGCGTCCGTTCGCCAGCGGCCAGCAGCTCGCCCTGTCGCTCAATCCCTACCACCTCGGTTTTTCACTGTGGGAACACATCATCGACAAGCACGGATTGGAACAGGCGCGCCGGATTTGCCGCGAGGAAGATGACTTCGGCTTCGTGCGCAACTACCTGGACAAGGAACTGGCCGACAAGCTCGACCTGTTCGTCTATGAAACGCGCCAGGATGGCGATACCAGGATAGCCAGCCGCGACATCCACCAGATCCGCGAAGCGATCCTCGCTCCGAAATTCAACTACGGTGCGCCATGCGTCGCGGTCAGCCAGGTCAGGGCCGACGGCGCCCTGGCGCTGCACCACGATTACCTGCGCGATGGGCGTGGCCTCGAACTGCCGCAGGCAGAGAAAGTGATGGCGTACGTAGGGAGGGTATGGCGCCGGCCGGTAACATTACACACCGTCGACTTCCGCGGCGTGGTACGTGTGCTGCCGGCGCGCAAACTTTGACGACGGTGAACAGGTCGCGGCGGACGCCCCGGGTGCTTGGACAAACACTGGGGCCAGTGCCGATCCGCGTGTCCGCACCAAGGCCAGCATCGGCTGGCGTTCCGAACGCCACGGCTAGTATTGGCGAGTGTGTACGAACGCCGAGGGCCGCGCCAGTCCGTGTGTCCGAACGCTAAGGCCAGCGCGGTTCCGTGTGTCCGCATCAAGGCCAGCATCGGCCTGCGTGCCGAACGCCACGGCTAGCGCCGGTCCGTATGTCCGAACGCAAGGCCAATGCCCGACTGTGTGTCCGAACGCCAAGGCCAATGCCCGACCGTGTGTCCGGACGCCAGGGCCAGCGCGGCTCCATATGTCCGCCACCAGGCTTGCAGCTAGGGTGTGTCTGATTGAATCCAAGGGAAAACCACACTTTGTTCCGTCGTTCCTGCGCGGGAACGACGAATTAACGGTATCGAAATGGAATCTGTTCGCGCCGATTAGTCAGACGCACCCTAAGTGATCGATGCCGGCGGCTGGCCGGCTGGCGAGACAGTCCAGTTACGTTTGCGGCGCACCCGTATGCGCCACATACCATTCCAGCGCTTCGTGCAAGCCGTCTTCCAGCCGGTGCGTCGGCTGGTAGCCGAGCAGGCGCGCAGCCTTCGAGATATCGGCTTGCGAATGGCGCACGTCGCCCTCCCTGAAAGCGCCATATGCCGGCCGGTAGTCCTGCATGTGCGGGAAGCGTTCGGCCAACAGCGCGCGCATCATCGCGAACAGTTCATTCAGGCTGGTGCGCGCGTTGACCGCCACGTTATAGACCTGGTTCGCGGCCGCTGGATCGTCCACCATGCCGGCCAGCAGGTTCGCCTGCACCGCATTGTCGACGAAGCAAAAATCCCGGCTGCTGTCGCCATCGCCGTTGATGCGCAGCGGGCGGTTATGGATCATCGCATCGAACCACTGGGGAATGACGGCCGCGTACTCGCCCCGTGGGTCCTGGCGTGGGCCGAACACATTGAAGTAACGCAGCCCGATCGCATCGGTTGCGTAGCAGCGCGCGAACATCTCGGCATACACTTCATTGACGTGCTTGGTCAGCGCATACGGCGACAGCGGCCGGCCGATATGGTCTTCCACCTTGGGCAAGCCCGGATGATCGCCATAGGTCGCACTCGACGCCGCGTACACGACGCGCCGCACGCCGGTGTCGCGGGCAGCCACCAGCATGTTCAGGAAACCGATCAGGTTGACGTCGCTGGTGAGAATCGGATCGGCGATCGAGCGCCCGACCGAACCGAGCGCGGCCTGATGCAGCACGACATCGACACCCTTGCAGGCGCGCCGGCAACTGTCGAGGCAGCGGATATCGCCTTCGATGAAATCGAACCCGGCCCACGCCGCCGCCGGCACCATGGCGCGCACCTGGGCGAGGTTGGCGCGATAGCCGGTCATCAGGTTGTCCAGTCCGGTGACGCGCTGCCCCAGCTGCAGCAGTGTTTCCAGCAGATTCGACCCGACGAAGCCGGCTACGCCGGTGATCAGCCAGTGATGCTGCGTTTCGCGCAAGCTGGTCAGGACCTGTTGATATCGGCTATTTACGGGGGTGCTAAGCATCAACGTCTCCAGACTGGGCAGGTCACGCCATCATGGCGCCCCTGAAGCGTACTGTGGCATCGCATCGGCCCGGGCCGACATCGCGCCAATGATCGGAATACCGGCCAACTTCACCGGCCACAGCGGTAACAGCGTCAACAGCGACACTGGCATCAACGGGTCGAGCAATGCCACGCCCGCCGCCACACAACGGCGTCCAAGGAAATTCTACGGAGCGCCGTCTGTCAAATTTTGATTTACAGCAATTTCATGCTGATCAGACTGGCATTTGCACAAACGAAAAAGATTGATCCCGCACAAGGACTTGCCGTACCGACTCCTTACCCTGAGAGGGATGCCAGTGCCCTGGCCCGTCAGGAGAATGCCATGTCCCGCTCTTTATCCCGCTGGCCGCGCCCGGTGGCCGCCATTGCCATCGCCGTTGCCTTGCTGTTCGCCACCGTGCTCGGTGGCTGCAAAGAGACCGACCCTGCCGCCATGCTGAAGCAGGCAAAGGCGCTTCGCGCCAAGGGGAATGCACGGGCAGCGGTGATTGTGCTCAAGAATGTGCTGCAAGAAAATAGCACCGACCGCCAGGCGCGCCTGCTGCTGGGAGAAGTCTACCTGGAGCAAGGCGACGCTCCCTCGGCCGAAAAAGAGTTGCGGCGCGCGCGCGACCTGGGCGCGACGCTGCCCGAACTGCCCCTTCTCATCGGCCAGGCGCTATTAATGCAGGGGCAGTATGAACGCTTGCTGGCGGACATCGGTCCGGCGGCAGCGCCAGCCCAGCGACCGGCTATCCTGGCCTTGCGTGCCCACGCCCTGTTGGGGTCCGGCGATATCGCCCAGGCCACGGCGCTGTTTGCACAAGCGCTGTCACTACGTCCCGACTTGCCCGACGCCCTGCTCGGCATGGCCCGCATGGCCGTGGCCGCCAACCAGCACGCCGACGCGGCCCGGCTGATGCAGCGCGCTCTGGCCGTCGATCCTGACAATCCCGATTGCCTTCGGTTGAACGCCGACTTGCTGCGCGCCACCGGTAAGCCCGATCAGGCGTTGGCCGCGCACGAGCGTATCCTCGCGAAGCGTCCATCCAACGTACAAGCCCGGCTCGACGTGGCCAATCTGCACCTCGATGCCGGCCGCTTCAGTGCGGCGCGCGAGGCCATTGCCGGGGCGCGCAAGCTGGCCGGCGCGTCGCTGGCGCTCATCTACGCGGAAGCCGTGGTCGACTTCCGCGAGCAAAAACTGGCGGCATCGCGCGAAGCCGTGCAGCAGGTACTGCGTGTTGCGCCCGACCACTACCCGGCCATTCTGCTGGCCGCTGCGGTCCAGTCGGCGCTGGGCGCGACCGGCCAGGCCGAAGAGCATCTGCAAAAGTTTCTTGCGGCGTATCCGGGCCATGTATACGCCACCAAGCTGATGAGTTCGCTGCAGGTACGTGCGAATGCGCCCCAGGCCGCGCTCGACTTGCTCACCCCGCTGATTGGCGCGCATCCGGACGATGTCGAACTGCTGACCTTGGCCGGCGAAGCCAAGCTGCGCGCGCGCCAGTACGGCGCCGCCACTACATTCTTCGAGCAGGCCAGCGCCCTGCAACCCCAGGCCGCCGGCTTGCGTACCTCGCTCGCGCTCAGCCGCCTGGGCAACGGCGATACCAGCCGCGCCGTCGCCGAACTGGAACGTGCCGCCACACTCGACGCCAGTGCTCCCCGCGTCGGCTTCTTGCTGGTCATGACCCATCTGCGGGCAAAGGACACGGACAAGGCCCTTGCCGTAGTGCAGGAAATGGAGCGGCGCGACGACAATCCGCTGGTCCAGAACCTGAAAGGCGGCATCTATCTGGCGCGCCGCGACGCCAGCCAGGCGCGCGCCAGCTTTAACCGCGCCCTGGCGCTCGAACCGCTGTACCTGCCCGCGCTGGCCAACCTCGCCCAGCTCGACCTGGCCGAGCGCAAACCGGCCGACGCCCGCAAACGCTATGAAGCGGCGCTGGCCAAGGCACCGCGCAACCGCACGCTGCTCGAAGCGCTGGCCGCACTGGCGCAACGCGAGGGCAGGATTACCGAGGCCGTCACCTGGCTCGAACGCGCCCGACAGTCCGAACCCGACGCCCTGCCACTGGCGCTGCGTCTGGCTGATCTGTATGCGCGGGCGGGCGACAAAGCCAAAGCGCTGCAACTGGCGCGCACGCTGGAAACGGCCAATCCCGCCAGTCTGGAGACGACCGCCATGCTGGCGCAGATTTACGTGCTCAACCAGGACCTGGGCGCGGCCCTCGACGCCTATGCACGCCTTGCGGCACTGGCCCCGGCCTCGCCCATGCCGCTGGTCCGGATGGCAAGCCTGCAACTGGAACTGGGCGACGACGCCGCCGCCCTCGCCTCCCTGCGCCAATCGCTCGCCATCGAGCCGACGCTACTCGATGCACAGATGACCATGCTCAACATCCTCATCAGGCAACGGAAATTTACCGAAGCCCGCACGCTGGCGCGCGATGTCCAGCAGCGCAAACCGGACTCCGCCAACGGATACAAGCTCGAAGGCGACCTGCTCGCCGCCCAGGGCCAGCACGCCGCCGCGCTCGCAGCCTGGGAACGCGCCTTCGAGCGCAAGGCCGATGGCGCGCTGCTGATCCAGATTCACGGCGCCCTGAACAAACTCGGCCGCCCCGCCGACGCCGACGCCCGCATGGCCCGCTGGTTCCGCGACCAGCCAGCCGATGTCCCGGCGCGCCTGTACTATGCCAGCAGCAAGCTGGTCGCAAGCGACTACAAGGCGGCCATCGGCCATCTGGAAGCCGTGCTCAAGGTCGAGCCGGACAACATCATCGCGCTCAACGATCTTGCCTGGGCCTGCCAGCAGAGCGGCGACAGCCGCGCACAAGCCTACGCCGAACGGGCCCACGCGCTGGCGCCGGGCAATCCCGCCGTGCTCGATACGCTGGGCTGGATCCACGCCGAGCGCGGCAATCTCGCCAGCGCGCTACCCCTGCTGCGAAAAGCCAGCGGCCTCGCGCCCGCAGCCGGCAATATCCACTTCCACCTCGGCACCGCCCTCGCGCGCTCGGGCGACAAACGGGCTGCGCGGCGCGAGCTGGAACGCTTGCTGGCGCAACCGCAGCGATCGGCGCATCACGAACAGGCGGCTGCCTTGCTACGCACGCTGTAAGCGCGGGCCGTGCGCGGCCACGCCTGGCAAGCGTTCGATTGCATCAGGACGGCCCCCAGCCGGGCGCCCTACGTTGCGCCACATGCCGTGGCGATCGATGACGCCCGGAGCCGGCAACTGTTCCTGCCCGGCTTGTCTGTGCACCGCGCAACGCCAGCGCGCAGCAATCAACTCCTTTCCAGCTCGCCAGCCCGCCCGCCAGCCAGCCAGATGGTTGCCGTTTTCTGTTACGCGTTTCCCCCTGGCGTCATGTGCTGACACAGCCGATTCGCCAATTCCGCGCCGCAAAACCGCAATTTGCCGCCGCTACTCATCGTTCGAATGCGCGTCGCCGTCGGCAGCTTGAATCATTCCCTGTTTGCGAGGGCACGCACGCCGTTCAGCCCGCGCCAGCCGCCACCAGCCCCTTCGCACGGCCGGGCTCGTAGCGTCCGGGCGCAATCATCCCTGCCGGATCAAGCGCCGCCTTGATCCGTGCCACCGTTGTCCAGTACACATCGCCAGCCGGATCAAGCGCTGCCATCGACTGGTTGCCGACCCGATAAGGAATGTAGCCAGCCTCCATCACGCTGTCGAACACCGCCTGGTAACACTCCCTGGCGCGCACCACTTCGGCCGCATCCTCCTTGTCGTAGGCAATCGTCAGCACGGCGCCGAGGGCCCGTTCATTGATCATGCTGAACGTGACGAACAAATCAAACCCGTGCGCGGCAAACAGCGGCTCGACCAGCGCATGCAAGTCCAGCACATCCTGCCCGCGCATCGGCAGCACCGGTGAGATCCAGAACATGCCGCAGTTATCCTGCGCCGGATCGGCCTTGTGCGGAAAGCCGGCCGGCAGCGCCCCTCGCCGGCGCCAGTACGCGCCCGCGAGGAAGCGCCCGTTCGGCTTGCCGCGGTTCATGGCGAACAACGCCTCGCCGAGGCAGACCTGCGCGCGCTGACGCAAACCGGCCCGCGAGGCGCCCAGCAAGCGGGCCAGCACGCCGCCCCAGCGCAGCGTGCGTTCGCTCAAGAACGCCGTCCGTGCGCGCGTGCCGCGCAACGCCGCCCGGATGGCCGCGCGCGCAGCCGCTACCTGCGCGACGCTCCCATGCAGTGCCCCCGACACCGTCCACGCACTAATCGCCGCCGCCTCGCGCAAGGTGCTCCGTAGCCCCGGCGGCAGGCATGACTGGTCCGGCGCCTCCGTCCGGGGAAACACCCGGCCGCCGGAAATGACGCGCATGTCGTTGCCGATATGAACAATGCTGCGCAAGGTACCGTTCATACGCAGGGCACGCAGTGCGTCGACCACGGGGCCGATCTCTTCATGTTCAGACACCGTGCACAGAAAATGGTTCACGCAATCGGCGGCGGGCTGCAGCCAGATACCGATGCGCGTGACGATGCCGAAATTCGACTGCGTGAACATCCCGTCCAGGAACGGTCCCACGCCGTAGGGAAACAAATGGGTCGCGCGCGCCTGTGGATAGTGGCCGAAGCCGGTCGCCAGCACCTCACCGCTGGCCAGCACGACTTGCATGCCGGACACGTGCTGCAGCCGGTCGCCGTAAGGCGAGTGTCCGAAGCCGCGTTCCAAAATATTGCCCATGAAGCTGGTGTCGGGTCCGGCGCCAGTGCAATCGATCCACCAGTCCAGTTGTTCACTGCTTAAATAATCCGACAACTGCTGCTGGGTCACGCCCGGCTCGATGACGGCGTAGCCAAGCTCGGCATCAACCTCGATGATGCGGTTCATCCTGCCCAGGTCGACGATGAGCTGGGCGTCGCCGACCGCGCAGGCGTCGCCATAGCCCCAGTTGCGCCCGGTGCTGAGCGGATACAGCGGCAAGCCGCGCTCCCCGGCCAGCCGCACCAGCGCCACCACCTCGGCCTGCGAACCCGGGTGCACCACCGCCAGCGGCGTGGTGGCGCGCGCGGCCGTGCTGCACGTGTAACGCCGCAGCGCGGCAGGATCGTCGCTGGCATAGCTGGCGCCGACAATGGCGCGCAGCGCCGCCAGCACGCCGCGCCGCCACGCCGGGTCGGGCGCTTCGTGTCGGAATTTTTGCTCCTCAATAATACGCATCGCACCCTCCGCCGGCCTGGTACCCGCCGTTCAGGCGCGCCGTGATGCCCGCCTCGTCATGCTCGGGGAAAAAATACGGATAGAAAGAGCGTTCCTCGCCATGCTGCTCCATCAGGCCGCCCCATTTGCGGATCTGTTCGCCCATCTCCGTCAAGGGCAGGCGCAGCAGCACGGCCGGCGCGCCGACCCGGTGGCATGGACGCTCGCCGCCAAAGTCGCTGAAGCCCAGCATGCGCTTGTAAAACATGACGTGGCGCGGATTGACCTCGATCACGTAATCGCTGAAACCTTGCAGCCTGTGCGAGTACAGATACGAGATGTGGATCAGCGAGGCGAACACGCGCTTGGTCACGCCCTTGTCGATCGCCAGGCGCGACGGCTCGCACAGGCGCCGTCCCTGGCTGCGCAGCAAGTCGAGCTTGTCGCGAAAATTGTCATCGGCCGGCAGGCCGAATTCGCTGTCCAGGCACAAGCTCATGGTCCCGACCAGCATCCCGCCCGTCTCGGCGTACAGCGTTACCTTGTTGGGGTCGTGGTGCAGGCTGGGCTCGACGGCATAGCCGCGCCAGCCGTACATCTTGCGGATCAGCAGGCTGGCCGCTTCGCGCCTTCCCGCTGAATTGGCCAGGCGGATATGAAATGCCTGCATCGCCTGGCCCGGCTCGGGCTCGGTCGCCGTGGCGACGCCTCCGTCCTGCTCGCGTAAGCCCGCCGGCATCTCGAACGTTGCAATCGGTAGCTCGTCTTGAAACATGGCTCTCTTTCCTTCCGCGTGATCGCGCAGCCCGCCTGCCGGCCCGCGCGCAAAGTTGTACAGGTCAGACAGGGCCATCCATACAGAAGTTCACGCTGTCCCGCGCACCATTGTTCTGGGACAAACTCGCCTCGTCGGGATTTTTGGCATGCCCGCCACGCATCCGCGCAACTGCCCAGCTGGAAGTCGCAAGCCATTGATTTCATGATGAAAAACGCCCTGGCACGCTTGCTGCATACAGCGTAGACACGGCGGCGCCGCAAGCTGTCGACGCTACCCCACTTCATCCCCACCGGAGAGTTCACTATGAAACTAGTCCCGACATCACTGTTGAAAAACGCGGCGATTGCCGGCCTTTGCCTGGCCGCCATGAACGGTGCGCGCGCCGATGCATTTGCCCAGGCCGTCCTCGTGGTCGACAATTTCCGTCTGCTTCATTCCAGCGGTGCCGCCTTCAAGTCGACGGATTTCACCATGCTCGACGGCACCAACTCGGCCCACGCCACCGCCTCCCTCAACGACATGGTGTCGGCCGCCAGGCCGCAAAACCGCGCCCTCCTCAGCGGCACCACGCCGGACGTGGCGCACCAGTTCGTCGGCTTGCCCAATCCGCCGCGCCTCGAAAACAACTTCACCGCCTTTTCCGGTCCGCCACCGGTGCCAGGCACCTTCGGCTACGCCGACCAGAACATGACCGGCAACGCCATGACCATCGGTACCAAGCAGGCCGGGGTGCGCGCCGAAACGCGTGCCGATGCCTCGCTGGGCACCGATGGCGAGGCCGCCGGCGATTCCGATGTCGGCACCTCGACCGCCTTCAACTTTACCCTCGGCGTGGGCGAGACCATGACCATCGCCTTCGACGGCACGCCCTTTACCCAGGCGTATGCCAGCAGCGGCGCCGGCATGGACACCAATGCCATCGCGCGCCTGTCGTGGAGCATGAACATCATGAACATCACCACCGGGCAGCTGGTGTTCGCCTATCAGCCTGGCGAACTGAACAGCATGGGCAATGTCAGCCGCACCGACAGTTTCCCCGGCATGTCGACCTATAACCCGGGCACGATGAGCTTCTCGGCGGTCACGCCCTGGCTCAACAGGTTCGATACCTACCAGTTGACCATCAACCAGACCACCCTCGCCAATGCCCTGCAAAATACCGTGGCGGTGCCGGAACCGGGCAGCCTGGCGATCTTCGGCTTGGGCCTGCTCGGCATGTCGCTGCTGGCACGCCGCCGCAAGTAGGCCGGGGCTGGGCAAGATGCAAACTAGAAGAAGATGGCTTGGTGGTCCGAAGCCATTGCAGGGTCTGCAACCGCTGCTGCGCCGTCCGCGCCGGCCGGGGATGCGGGCGCCGGACGCCCGGCGGGGACCCTGATGCACGGCTCGTTGGCAGCCTGCATTTTTCCGGTCAGGAGCGCGCCTGACCGGGCTGTTTTTTTGGCACGAGCGTGGCGCGCGCCCCCGCTTTTGCTGCGCTTGACGCGAATCAACGCGTCCGTGATCAGCGGAATCCTACTGTTTCCTCAGACATATAATCGAAGGCGTAGTGAAGCTGGCAGTCGCCCTTCCCATCGCTGCCCGACTTACGGAGACCCACACGATATGGAGGACTTCATCAGCCAGCTGCTGCTGCATGCAAGGGGCATCTGGAAATATCGCTGGCTCGCCGTCGGCCTCATGTGGGTGGTGGCGAGCGTCGGCTGGGTGGTGGTGCTGCGCCTGCCGAACAATTACCAGAGTTCGGCGCGCGTGTTCGTCGACACCCAAAGCATCCTCAAGCCGCTGATGGCGGGCATGACCAGCATCCCCAATGTGCAGCAGCAAGTGTCGATCATGAGCCGCACCCTGCTCAGCCGCCCGAACCTGGAGCGCGTGCTGCGCATGGTCGACCTCGACGTCGATGCCACCACCCCGCGCCAGCGCGAAAGCCAGGTCGAGGAGCTGGCCGCGCGCCTGAAAATCACCGGCACCAGCACCAACGATATCTATTCGATCAGCTACGCGGGCGACAATCCCAGGCAGGTGCACGACGTGGTGCAATCGCTGCTGACCATCTTCCTCGAAGGCAGCTTCAAGGGCAAGAAGGGCGATTCGCAGCAAGCCATCCGTTTCATCGACGCGCAGATCAAGAATTACGAGCAGCGCCTGGTGGCGGCCGAAAACACGGTCAAGGAATTCAAGCTGCGCAACAGCGCCCTGCTGCCGCGCCAGGGCGTCGATTACAGCGCCCAGCTGGCCATCTCCAGCGATGCCCTGAGCACCGCCCGCATCGACCTGCTGGAAGCCGAACAGGCACGCTTGGCGATCCAGGCGCGCATCAACGGCGATCCGCAGCCGGCCGGCACGTCCGCGCGCGCGCGCAGCATCGTCAATCCCGACATCGATGCGCGCATGGCCGCCATCAACAAGAATCTCGACACCCTGCGCCTGCAATTCACCGACCTGCACCCCGACGTGATCGGCGCGCGCCGCCTGCTGGCCCAGCTCGAAGCGCGCAAGATCGAGGAAAGCAAGCAGGCCGAGCGCGACGGCGACCCGGGCCGCTTCTACAGCCCCATGCTGCAGCAGCTCAAGGTGGCCCTGACCGAAGCGGACGCCAAGGTGGCCGCCATGCGCGTGCGCGTGCACGAATACAGCGTGCGCCACGACCGCCTGCAGGAACAGAGCAATGCGGTGCCCGAAGTCGAATCGCAGCTGGCCCAGCTCAACCGCGACTACGACATCAACAAGGATAACTACGAAAAACTGATCGCGCGGCGCGAGTCGGCCAAGCTGTCGGGCGACCTGAGTTCCTCGACCGAAATGATGACCTTCCGCATCATCGATCCGCCCACCATGCCGGTCGCCCCAAGCGGCCCCAACCGCCGCCTGTTTTACAGCGGCGTGCTGGCCATGGCGCTCGCCGCCGGGCTGGGCGTGGCGCTCCTGATCAGCCAAGTCCGTCCGACCTTCGTCAGCCCCAGCGCGCTGCGCGAAATCACCGGGCTGAACGTGATCGGCACGGTCTCGATGAGCTGGACCGATGCCGAACGGCGCAAGCTGCGGCGCGGCCAGTACCTGCTCGGCCTGGCCTTCACCGCCTTGCTGGGCGTGTACGGCGCGGTCATGGCGTCCGGATTTTTCACGGCGTAAGCCAGGGAGTACAACGTGGACACTTCCCTCACCGCGGGCGCCGCGCCCGCCGATGGCTACCCGGCCGAGCCGGCGCGCGAGGTCGACATCAACCTGGCGCGCCTGCACCAGATGGGCATGGTCACCCACGATGGCGGGCGCACCAGCGTGGCCGAGGATTTCCGCATCATCAAGCGGCCCTTGCTGCGCAATGCGCGCGCGGCGGTGTCGGGCGGCGTGCGGCACGGCAACCTGATCGTCGTCACCAGCGCCCTGCCCGGCGAAGGCAAGACTTACTGCGCGATCAACCTGGCGATGAGCATCGCCATGGAAAAAGACCACACGGTGCTGCTGATCGACGCCGACGTGGCGCGTCCCTCGGTGCTGCGGGTGCTGGGCCTGGCGCCCGGACTGGGCTTGATGGATATCTTGCTGGGAAATGAACTGAACCTGGCGGAAGTGATCCTCAAGACCAACATCCCGACCCTGAGCCTGCTGCCGGCGGGGCGCAACAACAAGCACGCCACCGAATTGCTGGCCAGCCACGCGATGAGCCAGCTGCTATCGGAAATCGCCAGCCGCTACCCCGACCGGATCGTCATCTTCGATTCGCCGCCGCTGCTGCTGACCACCGAGGCGGGGGTACTGGCGTCGCAGATGGGCCAGGTGGTGATGGTGGTCGAGTCCGAGACCACCACCCAGCGCCAGGTCAAGGAAGCGCTGGCGCGGCTCGACAACTGCGCCCGCGTCGACCTGATCTGCAACAAGGCGCGCGCCTTCCCCGGCGAGCACTACCACGGTTATTACGACTAGCGGCCGCGAGCGCGGCGCCCGGGTCCGGCACCCGGAGCCGCCCCGTGCCGCGCAGCCCGCCCGGATTCTCCCCGTTCGCCCGATTAACGTTTGCGGAGTCGACCATGACAACATCCCTCGAACCACCCCGTCTGGTGGTGCACCTGATCCACCAGCTCGACATCGGCGGCCTCGAAAACGGCTTGATCAACCTGATCAAGCACATGCCGCCGGACCGCTACCGGCATGCCATCGTCTGCCTCAAGGATTATTCGGACTACCACGCCCACATCAAGGCGCGCGGGGTCGAGATCATCAGCCTGAACAAGCGCGAAGGCAAGGATTGGGGCCATTACCTGCGCCTGTTCCGCGCCCTGCGCGCGCTGCAGCCGGACCTGATCCACACGCGCAATCTGTGCGGCATCGAAGGCCAGCTGGTGGCGGCCCTGGCCGGGATCAAGCTGCGCGTGCACGGCGAGCATGGCCGCGACATGAGCGACCTGTACGGCAAGCGCCTCAAGTACAAGCTGCTGCGCCGCCTGTTGCGTCCGCTGATCGGCCATTTCATCGCCGTCAGCGCCGACCTCGAACACTGGCTGATCGATAGCGTCGGCGCCGAGCCGGACAAGGTGTCGCACATCTCGAACGGGGTCGACAGCATCCAGTTCCACCCGCGCCTGGGACCGCCGGCCGCGGTCGGCCCGGCCGGCTTCATGCAGGATAACGCCTTCGTCATCGGCAGCGTCGGCCGCATGGACGAAGTCAAGGATTACGGCACCCTGGTCGAAGCCTTCCTGCGCCTGATCGCCTCGCCGCACCCGGCGCACCAGCGCATGCGCCTGCTGATCGTGGGCGACGGCCCGCAGCGCGCCACCTGTCTCGACACGCTCACCCGCGCCGGCGCCGCGCACCGCGCCTGGCTGCCGGGCGAGCGCACCGACATCGCCCAGCTGCTGCGCGCCATGGACCTGTTCGTGCTGCCCTCGCTGGCCGAAGGCAGTTCCAACACCATCCTCGAAGCCATGGCCAGCGGCTTGCCGGTGGTGGCCACCGCCGTGGGCGGCAATCCGGTACTGGTCCATCCGGGCTTTACCGGCATCCTGGTGCCACCCCGTGCACCCGAGCTGATGGCGGCCGCCATCGCCGACTATTGCCGCATCCCCGACATGGGTGCGCGCCACGGCATGCGCGCGCGCAGCCACGTCATCGCCAACCACAGCCTGCCGGAAATGGCGCGCGGCTACCTGCGTGTCTACGATGGCTTGACCCACCCGCACGGGCCATGCCCGGGGCCGGCGCCGCATTCCTGACGCTCCGCCCTAGACCAGCGCCGCCTGGCGCAGCGTGGCCACTTCGGCGTAGCAGGCGGCCAGCTGGCGCGCCACCCGCTCCCAGGTGCAGCCGCGCACCTGCTCGCGCAGCGGCGGCGATACCAGCAGGCGCAGCACCGCGCGCTGCTGGGCATCGGTATCGTTCCAGTCCACCCGCACCAGCGCGAAGCCGGCGCCGGCCATGCTCGAGGGCGTGTCGTGCGCCATCAGCACCGGCGTGCCGGCCGCCAGCGCGTCGAGCACCGCCAGCGGCGCCCCCTGCCCCTCGGCCGGCGGCAGGAATACCGATGCCGCCGCGTAGGTACTGGCCAGCATCGGCCCATCCTGGCGCAACGCCCCGAGGCAAGTCACGCCGCGCACGGCGCGCAGTTCACGCATGTAATCCTGATCGCGTTCGCCGGCCTCGCCCACTAAGACCAGCGGCAGCGACAGCGCGCCCATCGCTCGCGCCATCGCCAGCTGGTTCTGGTAGGGCGAAATGGGGCCGGCCATCAGCGCGTACGGCCCGGTCATCCCGGTGCGCTTGCGAAACAGCTCGCCATCGGCCGCCAGCAGGGCTGGATTGACCCCGTTCGGCAGCACCCGCACCTTGGCGCCATCGATCAGGAAACCGGCGCCGATCGCCCGTTTCTCGGCCTCGCCCAGCGCCACGATCAGGCTGGCCTGCTGCAGCGCGCGCCGGGTGCGGGCATAGCCGCTCTGCACATTCCAGGCCGTCAGGTTGCCGAGCCGGTGGTCGCCGGCGCGCGCGCTGGTGCCGCTGGCGCGGTCCCAGCCGGGCGAAATCAGGGGCGTGAGCACCACCGGCACGCCCTGTTCGGCGGCCGCGTCCACCAGCCGGTGGTTGCCCTGGGTGGCCGAAAACACGTGGATCAGGTCGAACTCGTCGAGCCGCGTGGCGTGCGGATTGATCACCTGCACCGCGACCGGCGACTCCGCCTGCGAGCCCAGTTGCACCAGGGCGCGGATGGTTTCGCGGACCTGCTGCTGGACGCCATCGTCGCGTTCGAACAGCATGGGATAAGACAAGATACCAATACGCATGCACGCCTCCGTTATCAACAGGGGCCAAGCCCCAGGGCATCAGCAAGGCGGGCGGCATGAGAATGCTCAACAAGCCGCCGCGCGCGCTGATTTAGTATTGCCTCAACATAAGAATTCCAGTGTACCGATGGGCACAGGTGCTTCATTGAGGCAAGTCAATTAGTTTCACCAAAGAAAATCACATGCACGTCCCGCTTTCCATCCTGAGCTGCCAGCGTGTGCTGGCCGCGCCCGATCCGCTGTTTCCCGAGCGCCTGCACGCGCGCCGCTTCGAGCAACAGCTGCGCCTGCTCACCCGCTGGTTCCGCCTGATCCCGTTGTCGCGCGCGGTGGCGCAACTGGCCGACGGCACCCTGCCCGCGCGCGCCGCCTGCCTCACCTTCGACCATGGCTACGCCGAGCACGCCGCCGTGGCCCTGCCCCTGCTGCAGCGCGCCGGCGTGCCGGCCACGTTTTTTATCGCCGCCAGCTACCTCGACGGCGGCTGCACCTGGTGCGACATCGTCACCGAGGTGGTGCGCAACGCGCCCGGCGAGCGCCTCAACCTGGCGCGCAGCGGCTTTGCCAGCTACGACATCGGCTGCCCGCAGCGGCGCCGCGCCGTGATCGAGATGCTGCTGGCCGCCCTGCGCCTGCTGCCGCCGCAGGAACGGCTGGCGCGCGCGCGTTCCATGGCGCGCCGGGTCACCCCGACCATGCTCAGTTCCGACCAGTTGCTGGCCCTGCACCGGGCCGGCATGGAGGTCGGCGCCCATCCGCTGCACCATACGGCGCTGGCCAGCCTGTCGAACGCCGCCGCCCGCGCCGACATCGCCGCGGGCCGCAGCCGCATCGAAGACATCCTGCAAGCCCCGGTGCGCCTGTTCGCCTATCCCAGCGGCAAGCCGGGCGAGGATTTCGAGCAGCGCCACGGGCGCATGCTGCGCGCCCAAGGCTTCGAGGCGGCGGTCGGCATGGCCCCCGGCGCGGCGCACAGCGGCAGCGACCTGTTCGCGCTGCCGCGCTGTGCCCCGTGCGCGCAGGCCGGCGCCGCCTTCCTGCTGCGCCTGGCCGGCAATCTGTTCACGCGCCCCTGACGTCAAGCGCCGCCTGCCATCTGGGCCGCCAGCAAGCGTCGGTCGAATTTGCCGTTGGGACTGCGCGGCAGCGCCTCGCGCACTTGCGCCAGCAGCGGCAGCATGTAGCCAGGCAATTTGGCGCGGCAGGCGGCCAGCAGCACGGCCGGTTCCAGCAGGCAGCCACGGCGCGGCGTGACGGCCAGCGCGATCGACTGCCCCAGCACCGGGTGCTCCAGCCCGAGCGCCGCCGCCTCGGCCACCAGCCCGGTCGCGTACAGCACCTCTTCGATCTCGGTCGGACTGACCCGGTAGCCGCCGGTGGTGATCATGTCGTCGCTGCGGCCGATGAAATACAGAAAGCCTTCCTCATCCATACGCACGGTCTCGCCCGACCACACCCCGGTGCCGGCGAACGGCAACCCGGGCTGCGCCGGCAGGGGCCGGAAGCGCTCGGCCGTGCGCGCCGCATCGTTCCAGTAGCCGAGCGCCACCAGCGGTCCCCGGTACACCAGTTCGCCCGGCTCGCCCGGCCCGCACGGCTGGCCGTCGGGCCGCAGCACCAGCACGTCGGCGTTGGGAATGGCCTTCCCGAGCGAGTCGGGGCGCTGGTCGAGCTGCTCGGGCGCCAGGCAGGTGGCGTGGAACGCTTCGGTCTGTCCGTACATCAGGTACACCCGGGT
Source organism: Massilia frigida (assembly GCF_011682175.1). GTDB lineage: Bacteria > Pseudomonadota > Gammaproteobacteria > Burkholderiales > Burkholderiaceae_D > Telluria_A > Telluria_A frigida. The sequence goes on along the minus strand of NZ_WHJG01000049.1, from coordinate 14,380 downwards.
GTCCGGCAAGCGCCGCCGCAGCGCCTCCAGGGCCGCGCGCGGGATGGCGCCGCCCGAACTGGTGATGGTGCACAAGTTGTGCGGCGCATCCCAGTGCAGCTCGGCCAGCTGGATCCACAGCGGCGCCAGCGCCGCCAGGACCGTGATGCGCTCGCGCGCGACCATGGCCGGAATGTCGCGCGTCAGCAACGGGTTCATCAGCACCACGGCGGCGCCGGCGGCAAAGGCGCCGGTCAGCTGGCTCAGGCCGTAGTCGAAGCTGAGCGGCAGCAGCGCCAGGATGCGCTCGTGCGCGCTGTATCCCAGATAAGCGGCGATGCTGCCCGCCGCCGCCACCAGATTCCGGTGCGACAATACCACCCCGGTTGGCGCCCCGCTGCCGCCCGAGGTGTACAGCAGGGCCGCCATGTCGGTATCGATGCGGCGGTGGGCGTCGCGCGCCGGAGCGCCATCGGCCCGCCGCATCCAGCCGTCCCACGCCAGCACGCCCAGGCCGGGCAGCATGCCATCCGCGGCTCCGGTTTGCAGCACGCAGTACAGGTCCGGACAGCGGCCCAGCTCCAGCGCGAGCGTGGCCAGCCGACCGGGCGAGGTCAGCAGCACGCGGGCGCCGCAATCGCGCAGGATATGCCCGACCTGGGCCGGCTTGAGCAAGGGATTGAGCGGCACGAAGACTAGGCCGGCGGCGGCCGCGCCGAACAGGGCCAGCACGGCTTCCTCGCATTTGTCGATGAACACCGCGACCCGCTCGCCGCGCGCCAGACCCAGGCCCAGCAAGCCTTGCGCGGCGACCTCGACGCAGCGCGCCAATTCGTCATAGCTCAGGCTCTTGTCGAGATAGCGCAAGGCCGGCGCGTGCGGCGTGCGCCAGGCGGCCTGGTTGATCAAATCATGCACGAGTGGCGTCATATATTCCTCTACGTAAATTATTTCCCAAGGGAATTCATGATTAATAAAAACGGGGTGCTCCTCCTTGACCGGAATCAAGCAATGCGACCGCACTCTTCCTCTTGTGCGCGCTCAAGAAGCCCGCAATTTGCGGGGTGTTTAATGAAACCGGTTCCGCTGACAGGACAGGGGCGAGGGAACCGACCATTCCTTAACCAGTGCGCCCGCAATCTTGCGTCCCGGCCCGGTCCGGGGTGCGTACAGGAGAAAAGAACACCATGAATGCGCCCCTGTTGACGCTTCCGCGCGTCGAACCCTTTTTCTTCAATGTCGAGACCGGCACGCGTTTCAGCCTGTATCACGCGCCGGCGCCGCAGTTGCGCGCGCGCGGCGCGATCCTGTACGTCCATCCCTTCGCCGATGAAATGAACAAATCGCGCCGCATGGCCACCCTGCAGGCGCGCCGCTTCGCCGCCGCCGGCTACGCGGTGCTGCAGATCGACCTGTTCGGCTGCGGCGACAGTTGCGGCGACTCCAGCCAGGCGCGCTGGGAGGCATGGAAGTGCGATCTGGAGGTCGCGCGCGCCTGGCTCGCCGAGCGCGCCGCCGGCCTGCCGCTGCACCTGTGGGGCCTGCGCCTGGGCGGCCTGCTGGCGCTCGATTTCGCCTGTGGTGCGCCGGTCGACGGCGTGATCCTGTGGCAGCCTTTCCTGAACGGGCGCACCTGCATCAACCAGTTCCTGCGCCAGGGCCTGGCCGCGCGCATGCAAGCGGGCGATCCGGCCCGCTTCGGCACCACCAGCCAGCTGCGCGCCGACCTGCTGGCGCGCGGCATGCTCGAAGCGGGCGGCTACGAACTGGCCGCGCCGCTGGTGCACGCCATCGATGCCTGCGACGCGGCGGCGCTGCCGCTGCCGCCCTGCCAGGTACACTGGTTCGCCAGCGGCTCGCCGGCGCCGCACCGGCTGGCCGCCAGCGCCGAACGCATCGCCCGGCGCTGGAGCGCGCGCGGGACCACCCTGCATTTTCACGCGATCGAGGGGGTGCCGTTCTGGGGCGCCAACGACATCGCCGAGTGTCCGGCGCTGCTGGCCGCCACCAGTGCCGTCTTCACGGCGGAGGCATAATGGACGCCACCCAACGCACAATGCAATTTACCTGCGGCGGCAATTCCCTGATCGGCATTCTGGACCTGCCCGAACGGCCGCTAGCACGCGGCGTGCTGGTGGTGACCAGCGCGCCGCAATACCGCATCGGCAACCACCGCCATTTCACGCTGCTGGCGCGGCTGCTGGCCGCGCGCGGCATCCCGGTGATGCGCTTCGACCACCGCGGCATGGGCGACAGCGAAGGCGAGGCGCGCCCCATCGACGCGCTGGGCGACGACCTCCAGGCCGCCATGCGCGCCTTCTTCGCCCAGATGCCCGCCATGCAGGACGTGGTGCTGTGGGGCCTGGGCGACGCCGCCACGGCCGCCGTCCTGTACGCCCATGCCGACACCCGCGTCTCGGGCGTGGTGCTGCTCAATCCCTGGATGCAGACGCCGGCCGGCACGGCGCGCGCGCATGGCTTGCCGCCACTGCTGGCGCGCCTCGGCGAACTCGATTTCTGGAAGCGCGTGGCCAGCGACAGCCACAATGGTGAGGACAGCGTGGCCGCCCTGCGCCAGCACATGCGCGCCGCCGCCGCCGACGCCAGCCTGCCGCTGCCGCAGCGCGTGCTGGCCAGCCTGGCGGGCTTCGACGGCGCGGCCCTGGTGATCCTGGGCGGCGACGAACCGGGCGCCCGGCACGTCGACGCCCTGCTCAAGCGCCACGAGCTGCGCTGCAAATGCGTCACCATCGACGGCGCCGACCGCACCTTCGCCAGCCGCGCCTGGCGCGACGCGGTGGCCGAGGTCAGCGCGAACTGGATTGCGTCATGGTGAAATCCTGATGCCGTGATGGTGCATCAGGTCGTACAGGGTCGGGCGGCTCACGCCGAGCAGCTCGGCCGCCTTGACGATCGACCCGTTGGTGCGCGCCAGCGCCGTCACCATCACCTTGTATTCGGCGGCGTCGCGCACCTGGCGCAGATTGACCGGGGCGTCCGACTGCGGCGCGCCGGCCAGGCCCAGGTCGCGCGCGCTGATCTGCGGCCCTTCCGACATGATCACCGCGCGCCGGATGCAGTTTTCCAGCTCGCGCACATTCCCCGGCCAGCCATACTGCTCGATCGCCAGCACCGCATCCTCGGTGAAGGCCGGCACGCTGCGCCGCTCCATCAGGCTGGCCTGGTGCTTGAAGTGGTGCGCCAGCAGCACCGCGTCGCCGACCCGCTCGCGCAGCGGCGGAATGGCCAGCACCACTTCGCTCAGGCGGTAATACAGATCCTCGCGAAAGCGGCCTTCGCGCACCAGTTGCGGCAAATCCTGGTGGGTGGCGCACACGATGCGCGCATCGATGGCGATTTCGCTGCGTCCGCCGATGCGCTCGATCACCCTCTCCTGCACGAAGCGCAGCAGCTTGGCCTGCAAGGCCATCGCCATGTCGCCGATTTCATCGAGGAAGAAGGTGCCGCCCTGCGCCATTTCGATCTTGCCCAGGGTTTGCTGGCCGGCGCCGGTAAAGGCGCCCTTTTCGTGGCCGAACAATTCGCTCTCGAGCAGGTCGGCCGGAATGGCCGCGCAGTTGATGGCCACGAAGCGCTTCTCGTGGCGCGCCGACAGGTCGTGCAAGCCGCGCGCGAACAGCTCCTTGCCGCTGCCCGAGTCGCCCAGCAGCATGACCGTGGCCGACGACGGCGCCAGTTTTTCGACGCTGCGGCACAGGCGCAGCATGGCCGGGTCGCGCGTGACGATGCGCGAGAGCGGCGAGTCGGCGCCGATCTGCAGCATGCGCTGGTTCTCTTCCTGCATCGCGTGCAGATAAAAGGCCCGCGCCACCACCAGGCCCAGGGTATCGGCATCGAAGGGCTTCTGGTGAAAGTCGTAGGCGCCCATGCCGATCGCCTTGAGCGCGTGGGCGCGTTCCTGGTTGCCCGACAAGACGATCACCTTGGTGCCGGGCGCTTCGGCCAGGATCTGGCGCAAGGTGGCCAGCCCCTCGGTGGCGCCGTCCGGGTCGGGCGGCAAGCCCAGGTCGAGCGTCACCACCGCCGGGCGATGGCGGTGCAGCTGCGCCAGCGCGCTCTCGCGGTCCTCGGCGACGATCACCTCATACCCGTCGAAGCTCCAGCGCAGCTGCTTCTGCAAACCCTTGTCGTCTTCGACCACCAACAGCTTCTTTTTGCCCATGATGCAGCTCCTTGAATGAGGTTCACCTTCAGCGGCTTCCCTTGCCCAGCAAAACCACCTGCACCGTATCGATCAGGATCAGCAGATCGAGGAACAGGCTGTTGTTCTTCACGTAGTACAGGTCGTACTGCAGTTTCTGGACGGCGTCGTCGACCGAGGCGCCGTACTGGTAGCGCACCTGGGCCAGGCCCGTCACGCCGGGCTTGATGCTGTGGCGGACGTTGTAGTAAGGGATATCGCGTGCCAGCTGCTCGACAAAGAAGGCGCGCTCCGGGCGCGGCCCGACGAAGCTCATCTCGCCCTTGAACACATTGAGCATCTGCGGCAGCTCGTCGATGCGCAGCATGCGCAGGAAGCGCCCGACACGCGTGACGCGCGGATCGTTGGCCGCGGCCCAGGTGGGCACGCCGGGCGCCTCGGCATTGATGCGCATGCTGCGGAACTTGAGCACATTGAAGATGCGGCCATCCTTGCCGACCCGCTCCTGCTGGTAGAACACCGGCCCGCCATCGTCGAAGGTGATGGCGGCCGCCGCCATCAGCATGAGCGGCAGCGACACCAGCGTGATGCAGCCGCTGGCCACCAGGTCGAAGCAGCGCTTGACGCTGGCGCGCCAGAAGCTCTGGTCGAAGCCGCCGCCGAAAATCAGGTAGCTAGGCTGCAGCGAGTCGAGCCGGATCTGGCACGCCTCGCGCTCGAAGAAGGTGGCGGCATCGATCACGCGCACGCCTCCGAGCGCGCAGTCGAGCAGATCGCCAACCGGGAACTCCTTGCTGCGCCGGTTGGTCACCGTCACCACCAGCTCGCGCGCCTCGTAGCGGCGCGCCATTTCCAGCAGCGATTCGCCGACCGGCAGCAGCGCGGCGGCGGGCACGCAGCTATCTTCGCCGGCGATCGGCACGCAGCCCACCACGCTGAACCGATGCAGGCCGATCTTGCTGTGCGCCAGATCCATGCACTCGCGCGCCAGCGCGCCGCTGCCCACGAAAATGAGGCGCGCTTCGAGCAGCGCCGATTCGGCCGACTTGAACACCACCAGCCGCGTGAGCACCACGGCGGTGGCGCCGATGGCGAAGATCACGCTGCTGATCCCGCGTCCGAAATAGATCTCGGGACGCACCGCGATCAGGGCGCTGAGCAGCGCGAACCCGAGCGCGAACGAGGGCATGATGCGGATCAGGGTGGTGCGGATGCCCTCGCGCGAACTATGCTGGTACATCCCGAGCGCGCTCATGCTGAAAATGATCACCAGCGCGAAGGTCAGCGATGACAGATACAGGTTATCGGCGCGAAACTGGCCGTGCTGGTCCGAAAACCACAGCACCGAGGCCACGCTGGCCGAGGTGAGCAGCATCAACAGTTCGAGCAGCAGCAGCACGAACGCCATCTTGGATACGTAGTGACTGAAAATCCGGATCACGGTTCCTCCCTGCCAGCGACGTGCCCACGGCACGGCGTGGTAAATAATCGCTTACAGACGCATAAGAGGTATTGACTACAAACAAGCATTTCCGGGCATTTCCCGAAGGCCAGACACGGGGCAGCCAAATAGACTATAGTGATGCTTCTGCACTAATTATTCGCCCAACATGAAATTTGACGTCGCTATTGTCGGCAGCGGACTGGCCGGTCTGTCGGTTGCCCTGCACCTTGCGCAAACGCGCACCGTGGCCATCATCTCCAAGCGGGCCCTGCTCGACGGAGCCAGCAACTGGGCCCAGGGCGGCATTGCCGCCGTGCTGGACTCGGGCGACAGCCACGCCCAGCATATCGACGACACCCTGGTGGCCGGCGGCGGCCTGTGCGACGAGGCGGCCACCCGCTTCATCGTCGAACACGGGCGCGAAGCGATCGAATGGCTGATCGACCAGGGCGTGCCGTTCACGCGCGACCCGACCGCCGAAATGGGCTTCCACCTGACCCGCGAGGGTGGCCACAGCCAGCGCCGCATCATCCATGCGGCCGACGCCACCGGACACGCGGTCCAGGTCACGCTGGAACAGAAGGTGCGCGCGCATCCGAATATCTCCCTGTTCGAGCAGCACTGCGCGATCGACGTCATCACTTCCGACAAGCTGGGACCCAAGCCAGCGGCGGCCAGCGCCGGCCAGCCGCATTGCTACGGCTTGTACGTGCAGGATGAGAAAACCGGCCAAGTGCTGACCTTCGAGGCGGAGCACACGGTGCTGGCCACCGGCGGCGCCGGCAAGGTGTATCTGTACACCACCAACCCCGACACCGCCACCGGCGACGGCATTGCGATGGCCTGGCGCGCCGGCTGCCGCGTCTCGAACATGGAATTCATCCAGTTCCACCCGACGTGCCTGTACCACCCGTACGCCAAGTCCTTCCTGATCACCGAAGCGATCCGCGGCGAAGGCGGCTTGCTCAAGCTGCCGCCGGAAGCCGGCGCCGCCGCCGGCACGCGCTTCATGCCGATGTACGACGAGCGCGGCGAACTGGCCCCACGCGACGTGGTGGCGCGCGCCATCGACTTCGAAATGAAAAAGCGCGGCCTCGATTACGTCAACCTGGACATCAGCCACCAGAGTCCGGAATTCCTCAAGGAGCACTTCCCGACCATTTACGCGCGCTGCCTGGAACTGGGCATCGACATCACCAAGGAACCGATTCCGGTGGTGCCGGCGGTGCACTTCACCTGCGGCGGCATCGTCACCGACCTGGCCGGACGCACCGACGTGCCGGGCCTGTATGCGGTCGGCGAAACCGCCTGCACCGGCCTGCACGGCGCCAACCGCCTGGCCAGCAATTCGCTGCTCGAATGCCTGGTGGTGGGACGCGCCTGCGCGCACGAAATCGCCGCCATGCCGAAAGGCGAAACGCGCGACCTGCCGGCCTGGGATGAAAGCCGCGTCACCAACGCCGACGAGGAAGTCGTCATCGCCCACAACTGGGACGAACTGCGCCGCTTCATGTGGAATTACGTCGGCATCGTGCGCACCACCAAGCGCCTCGAACGCGCGCAGCACCGCATCGCGTTGCTCAAGGAAGAAATCGACGAGTACTACCGCAACTTCCGCATCACGCACGATTTGCTGGAGCTGCGCAACCTGGTCGACGTGGCCTCGCTGATTGTCAACAGCGCGCTGACGCGGCGCGAAAGCCGCGGCCTGCATTTCAGCCGCGACTATCCGAACACGCTTCCGAAAGCCTTGCCAAGCGTGCTGACCCCGCCGCGCCGCTAACGCGTCGTTCCCGCCAGGCGGGAACCGACGGTAGCTCATGAACCAAAAACTGTCTCCATCAACCATCGGCTTGCTGACCCTGCCCCCGCTCCTGTGGGCAGGCAACGCCATCGTCGGCCGCCTGGTGCGCGACGCGGTGCCGCCGATGACGCTCAACCTGCTGCGCTGGTCGATCGCCATGCTGATCCTGCTGCCGCTGGGACGGCGCCTGTTCGCCAGCGACGCGCTGCGCAGCAACTGGCGCCGCTTCGCACTTCTCGGCCTGCTCGGCATCGGCCTGTATAACTCCCTTCAATACCTGGCCCTGCAAAGCTCCACGCCGATCAACGTCACGCTGGTGGCGGCCGGCATGCCGGTCTGGATGCTGCTGGTCGGCGCGCTGTTTTTCGGCGTGAAGGTCGGGCGCCAGCAAGTCATCGGCGCAGCCATGTCGATCGTCGGCGTGCTGGTGGTGTTGTGCCGTGGCGAGTGGAGCCAGCTGGCCGCGATGCGCATGGTCGCCGGTGACCTGTACATGATCCTGGCCACCATCGCCTGGTCGTTCTACAGCTGGCTGCTGACCCGCCAAAACGATCCGCCCGCGGTGCGCGCCGACTGGGCCGCCTTCCTGCTGGCCCAGGTCATCTACGGCGTGCTGTGGTCGGGCGCTTTCGCCGGCGTCGAATGGGCCGGTGGCACCGTGGCGGTGCACTGGAGCTGGACCGTCGCGGCGGCACTGCTGTACGTCGCCATCGGCCCGGCCATCATCGCCTTCCGCTGCTGGGGTGCCGGCGTGCAGCGCGCGGGGCCCAGCGTGGGCGCGTTTTTCACCAATCTGACCCCGCTGTTCGCGGCCATGATGTCGTCGGCCTTCCTGGGCGAATTGCCGCATCTGTACCACGGCGTGGCCTTTGCGCTGATCGTCGGCGGGATCGTGTTCTCGTCGCGCCGCAAGGCCGGGTAAAATCAGGCGCATGAAGACACTTCCTCTCAGGCTGGTTCCGGGACAGGACTTGCGCGCGGCCCTGGCCGACGTGCTGGCCGCGCATGGCACGGCGGCCGGCTTCGTTTTGCAGGGCATCGGCAGCCTGCGCGGCGCGCGTTTGCGCCTGGCCGGCGCCGCCCAGGCCACGCAAGTCGGGGGCGACATCGAAATACTGACCCTGGCCGGCTCGCTCTCGCCGGACGGCCCGCATCTGCACATGTCCGTGGCCGATGCCGCCGGCCGCGTGCTGGGCGGCCACGTGCTGGCAGGCTGCACCATCCGCACCACGGCCGAAATCCTGATCGCCCTGCTGCCCGGCCACCGCTTCGCGCGCGAGCTTGACGCGGCATCCGGCTTCGACGAGCTGGTGGTCCATTCCCATGACTGCTGACAGCGACGCCCTGGCCGGTTTTGTCGAGCGCCACCGGCGCGTCCTGGTGCTCACCGGGGCCGGCATGAGCACCGCGTCCGGCATTCCCGACTATCGCGACCGCGATGGCGTGCGGCGCGGTAAAACGCCGGTGCAGGGGCCGGATTTTCGCAAGCTGGAAGCGGTGCGGCGGCGCTACTGGGCGCGCAGCATGGTCGGCTATCCGGCCTTGTCGGCGGCCGCGCCGAACGCTGGCCACGCCGCGCTGGCCGGACTGCAAGCGGCCGGGCGGCTCGGCGCCCTCATGACGCAAAACGTCGATGGCCTGCACCAGTGCGCGGGCAGCGCCGACGTACTCGAACTGCACGGGAATATCCACAAGGTGGTGTGCCTCGACTGCCACGCGCGCTTTCCGCGCACCTTCGTGCAGCACCAGCTGGTCGATGCCAATCCGGCGCTGGCCGGCGCCGTGGCCACGCCCGCGCCGGATGGCGACGCCCATCTGGAACCGGATGCGCTGGCCGAATTCCACCTGCCGTACTGCGTGCACTGCGGCGGTACGCTGAAACCGGACGTGGTGTTCTTTGGCGATGGCGTGCCGGCCGGCTGCACACGCGAAGCGCTGGCACGCATGATGGAGGCCGACGCCCTGCTGGTGATCGGCTCGTCGCTGGTGGTGTATTCGGGCTTTCGCTTTTGCCGCATGGCTGCCGACAGCGGCAAGCCGATTGCCGCGATCAACCTGGGCAAGACCCGCGCCGATGAATTGATCTCGTTGAAGGTCGAAGCCAGCGCCGAAAGTGCCCTCCCCGCGCTGCTCAGGCAGTTCGCATGAGGGCTTGCCGCAGCAATCGCGCACGGCGCGTTCTACCCCCAGGGCTACAATCAAACTCAACATTTTGGGTGCGGAGTTCATGATGAAAACACTATTAGTGGTAATGGCGTTCCTGCTCGCCGGCTGTGTTCCCAAGCCGGCGGGCATTGAACCGGTCGCCAAATTCGATGCGTCAAAATATCTCGGCAAGTGGTATGAAATCGCGCGCCTGGATCATTCGTTCGAGCGCGGATTGAGCCGGGTAACGGCCGATTACAGCATGCGCGACGATGGCGGCATCAAGGTTGTCAACCGTGCCTACCATGCCGGGAAGGCGGAGTGGAAGGAATCAGTCGGCAAGGCCTATTTTGTCGAAAAGCCGGACGTCGGCTATCTGAAGGTCTCGTTTTTCGGTCCCTTTTACGGTTCCTACATCGTCTTCGACCTGGAACGCGAGAATGACAGTTATTCGCTGATCAGCGGACCCGATACATCCTATTTCTGGCTGCTGTCACGCACGCCGACAATGGATGAGGCAACAAAAAAGCGCCTGGTCGCCAAGGCCCAGGCACTTGGTTTCGATACATCGAAACTGATCTACGTCGATCAGTCTCCGCTCAGTCGATAATCCGCAGCGAAAAATCGGTGGCCTTGATGTCCTTGGTCAGGCTGCCGATGGAAATGCGGTCCACGCCCGTTTCAGCGATCGCGCGCACGCTATCCATGGTCACCCCACCCGATGCTTCCAGCAACGCCCGGCCCGCATTGAGCGTGACTGCGTGGCACATCGTGGCCAGCTCGAAGTTATCGAGCAGGACGGAGGTAGCACCGGCCTCGAGCGCTTCGCTCAGCTGGGCCAGGGTTTCGACTTCGATCTGGATCGATACGCCGGCATCGAGCGCTTGCGCAGCCGCCAGCGCCTTGCCCACGCCGCCCGCTGCCGCAATGTGATTTTCCTTGATCAAGATGCCGTCGTACAAGGCCATGCGCTGGTTCTTGCCACCGCCAACCCGTACCGCGTATTTTTGCGCCTGGCGCAGGCCCGGCAGCGTCTTGCGGGTGTCGAGGATGGATGCCTTGGTGCCTTCGACCACTTCGACGTAGCTGCGCGTGACGGTAGCCACGCCGGACAGCAACTGCATGAAATTGAGCGCGGCGCGCTCGGCCGTCAACAAGGCGCGCGGCGGCGCCTCGATGGTGCACACCACGCTGCCTGCGTTCATCAGGTCGCCTTCGGCATATTGCCAATCGACGTCGATGCTCGCATCGAGGGCCAGCATCACGCCTTCAAACCACGGGCCGCCGCAAAGCACGGCTTCTTCGCGCACGATCACGCGGGCGCGCACGCGGGTGTCGTCGGGCACCAGCTTGCCGGTCAGGTCGCCGCTGCCGACGTCTTCGAGCAAGGCGGCCAGCAGGTTCGATTCAAAGGCGGTTTGCAGCGCCGCATCAAAAACGGCGTAAGGATTTCGTAAATTGCTCATGCTGGGCCCACTCCGGAAAACAGGTTTGCTTCGTTGGCCAACGCGCTGGTCGGCAAGGCTTTGGCTTTTTTCGCGGCGGCGAAGTCAAGCATGCGGTCGATGGCGCGCACGGCTTCCTTGCCGACTTGCGGATCGACATGGATTTCATTGCTGCCGCTCTCTAACACGTCGGCCAGGTTTTGCAGGCCGTTCATGGCCATCCACGGGCAGTGCGCGCAGCTCTTGCAGGTGGCGCTGTTGCCGGCGGTGGGTGCCTCGATGAAGTGCTTGCCCGGGGCGGCAGCGCGCATCTTGTGCAGGATACCGTTGTCGGTGGCAACGATGAAGGTCGTTGCACCCATCGTTTGGGCGGCGTTGATCAGCTGGGTCGTGGAACCGACCACATCGGCCAGGTCCACCACGTTGGCGGGCGACTCGGGATGGACCAGTACCTTCGCTTCCGGATGCTCGGCCTTGAGCAGGTCGAGTTCGATGCCCTTGAATTCGTCGTGCACCAGACAGGAACCCTGCCACAGCAGCATGTCGGCGCCGGTTTGCTTCTGGATGTAGGAACCGAGGTGCTTGTCCGGCGCCCACAGGATTTTCTTGCCCTGCGCATGCAGGTGGGCCACGATGTCGAGTCCGATGGACGAGGTCACCATCCAGTCGGCGCGGGCCTTGACGGCGGCGCTGGTGTTGGCGTAGACCACGACCGTGCGGTCGGGATGGGCGTCGCAAAAGGCCGAGAATTCGTCGGCCGGGCAACCCAGGTCGAGCGAACAGGTCGCGTCCAGGTCCGGCATCAGGATGCGTTTTTCGGGGCTGAGGATCTTGGCGGTTTCGCCCATGAAACGCACGCCGGCGACGACCAGCGTTTTTGCCGGATGATCGCGGCCGAAGCGCGCCATTTCGAGCGAATCGGAGACGCAGCCGCCGGTTTCCTCGGCCAGGTCCTGGAGGTCGCCATCCACGTAATAGTGGGCCACCAGCACCGCTTTGCGCTCTTTCAGCAAGCGCTTGATGCGTTCCTTGAGCGCCGTTTTTTCGGCGGCGGACGGCGCGGCCGGCGTGCGTGCCCAGGCTTGCGCGGTGCAGCTCAGCCCGGCCTGGGGATGCTCGTATTCGATGGTCTTGATAGGGAGAATATTCATGTCGGTACTATCTCACAAGAGAGAAATCGTTGCAGGGGCGGCCGTGAAATGGCGCGCGGGCACCTCGGTGCCCGCCCTGCCCCACATGGCCAAACGGGACGCCAGGCGCCCCGTTGCCAGCCTTAGTCGATACCCTGGCTCGTCAGGTAATCCTCGTAGTTGCCGCGGAAGTCGACGATTTCGTTTTCCTTGATTTCAAGGATGCGGTTAGCCAGCGAGGACACGAACTCGCGGTCGTGGGAGACGAAAATCAGGGTGCCGGTGTATTTTTCGAGCGCAATGTTGAGCGACTCGATCGATTCCATGTCCATGTGATTGGTTGGCTCGTCGAGCAGCATGACGTTGTGGCGGCCGAGCATCAGCTTGCCGTACATCATGCGGCCTTTTTCACCGCCGGACAGTACGCGTACCGATTTCTTGACGTCATCGCCGCCGAACAGCAGGCGGCCGAGGATGGAGCGCACGGCCTGGTCGTCGTCGCCTTCCTTGGTCCACTGGCCGATCCAGTCGGTCAGGACCGCATCGGTGGCGAATTCCTCGGTCGGATCTTGCGGCATGTAGCCGACGTTGGCGTTCTCGGCCCACTTGACGCGGCCGGTATCCGGCTGCAAACCGGTCAGCTCGGAACCGATCGAGCGCAGCAAGGTCGTCTTGCCGGCACCGTTGGCGCCGATGATCGCGATGCGCTCGCCGGCTTCGACCATGATGCTGAAATTCTTGAACAGCTGACGGTCGTATTTTTTGGAAATGCCTTCGACTTCCACCGCGAGGCGGTGCAGTTTTTTCTCGGCTTCGAAGCGCACGAAGGGATAGGCGCGCGACGATGGCTTGATGTCGTCGACCTTGATCTTGTCGATCTGCTTGGCGCGCGAGGTGGCCTGGCGTGCCTTGGACTTGTTGGCGGCGAAGCGGCGCACGAAGTCTTGCAGCTCGGCGACTTTTTCTTTCGCCTTGGCATTGTTGGCCAGTTGCTGGTTGCGCGCCTGGGTCGAGGCGAACATGTATTCGTCGTAGTTGCCCGGATAGACCTTGAGCGTGCCGTAATCCATGTCGGCCACGTGCGTGCACACCTGGTTCAGGAAGTGGCGATCGTGCGAAATGATGACCATGGTCGAATTGCGGTCGTTGAGCACGTCTTCGAGCCAGCGAATCGTGTTGATGTCCAGATTGTTGGTCGGCTCGTCGAGCAGCAGGATGTCCGGATTCGAGAACAGGGCCTGTGCCAGCAGCACGCGCAGCTTCCAGCCCGGCGCCACGGCGCTCATCGGGCCCTGATGCTGGTCGATCGAGACGCCGGCGCCGAGCAGCAGTTCGCCGGCGCGCGCTTCGGCCGAGTAACCGTCGTATTCGGCAACCTTGCTTTCGAGTTCGGCCGCGTGCATGTAGTCGTCGTCGGTCGCTTCCGGATTGGCGTAGATGGCGTCGCGCTCGGAGATGGCGTTCCACAATTCAGTGTGGCCCATCATGACCACGTCCAGCACGCGCATGTCTTCGAACGCGAACTGGTCCTGGCGCAGCTTGCCCAGGCGCTCGTTGGTGTCGAGCATGACGGTGCCGCCCGATGGCTCGAGGTCGCCACCGAGGATCTTCATGAAGGTCGACTTGCCGCAACCGTTCGCGCCGATCAGGCCGTAACGGTTGCCGTCACCGAATTTGACGGAGATGTTCTCAAACAGCGGCTTGGCGCCGAACTGCATCGTGATGTTAGCTGTGGATAGCATGCTGGATTGGGTCTTTTGCGAATGGAAACAGGCGCTGAGCGCTAATCGGCCATTATACAATATGCACCGCCCGCCGCAGTACATCGCATCGAAAACAATGACTTGGCGCGCAATCTGCGGGGGCTGCCCGGCCGTGGCCTGAGCCGGCCGTTGGTCGTGGGATCGTGGCCGGGTTTGCTTCGCACTGCGTGTCCCGACGCTCAAGCCCGCACACCTCCATTTGTGCCTGGGCGGCACATCCGCACAGTCCAAGCGATGCTTCCCTTCCTCGCATTTGTAGCGTCGCGCGACCTCGTGTGCATAACAGGAGTTCCGACGATTTTTTTGTCCGAGAACAGCTCCCACTTATCCCATCTTCATTCGATGGAAATGCGTACTCGGCGAGGTAAACCTAACGATCTGCGTAACTATTCAGCCGCTACGCAGTTGGCCTGATCGGATCGCCAGCAAATGCACGGCGCAGCACTTCCAGCATGCTGTGCCCTTGTTTGCGTAGGGTGTCGAGGCAGGAGCGGATGGTGCAGAAGTT
>NZ_WHJG01000048.1 GCF_011682175.1 Massilia frigida | reverse complement strand
ACCTACGAGATTGACCATGATTCCGCCACCTTAAACCAGCAGAGTCCGTCTAACTTCGAAAAACGTGATCAAAAATCACGATTTCCTCATGCCGACCGGTTCAGGAAAATAGTTTTGCAACTGGCTCAATGGACTCAAGAAATGCGTCGGCGTCATGAGCTCCAGAAACGGTTCCGTTTTTACCATTTCTTATCCCGATCTGCGTGTTGTGTTCAAGGTGGGCGATGGCGTTGCTGCCTTGCCGGAGTCGGCATCAAGCGACACGGATGGCGCCGCGCCGCCGACGGGAAGTGAGGCCGAAGGCACGGCCCATGACGGCAAAGCCGCGCCGGTCACCAACCATGGCAAGTCCCGCTCGCCGAGCAGGAAATCGCACACTAGGAAGGCTGGCAAGCAACCGGGTGCGCAAGGCTTCGGCCGCACCCAGCAACTCGCCATCGACGCGACGGTTCCCCATTTCGCCGACCAATGCGCAGTGTGCGGCCATGCCCTGCTACACGAAGGAGCCCAAGCCTATACCGGCTGGGACGAAATCGATATCGCCACCAAGATCGACGGCGTTGCCGGGCTGCGGTTGCGGGTGAGCCGCCATTTGCTTCACGCAAGCACCTGCGACTGCGGACATGTGACACACGCGCCGCACCACGCGGCCCCGGACGATCCGTTCTAGGCCGCAGTCGCGCTGGGGCAATGGCGCCTGATCGGCCCGCATCTGGCCGGTGCCATTCTTTCTGGCGCTGCGCATGCGCCTGTCGCGTGCGCGCATCCGGGAATTCTTCACCGAACTGTTCGACCTGCGGCTGAGTACCAGCGTCATCGACGAAACCATCCGCGAGGCCGGCCGCGCCGTCGCGCCGCTGGAGGATGAAATGATCCGTTAAAACTGGTTTTTCAAAAATGCCGCGCTTGGAGCGGACATTGCAGTGCGCACCATTGCAGTTTTTGAGTTTTGCAAGATGCCCAATCTATATGAGTTTTTCTTTAATCAAATCAACCGTTTTAGCAAATACATAGTGCCCGCCGTCCAATTTCGCTCCATCAGTGTATTTTGCAATGCCACATTGCTTGCATTCATATACCAGCTTGGCATTTTCCTCGTTTAAATACACACCCAATCCGTCGCGACCACAATTAGCGCACTTTTCATCCATCTCAAGTACGAGCAACATCTCAAAAGTATCTCGTAAAATCCGCGCAATGCTTTCCTTATCTTTTCCTTGTTGATTAAAGACTAGTTTTTTAAAAAAAAGTAATTCTTCGCCACGCATTAATGATATTTCAACGGGATAATCTGGCGCATCCAAAGTTATAAATCGATTAAATCCATAATCACTGAATGGCGGTCGCAAAAAATATTCTTTATACTTCCGGAGCCAATCCAGAATTACGTCTAGAATTTCGCGCGGACTCGCACCCTCATCCAAATTTCGAATATTCTCTTGAAATTCCGACCATATTCCTTTAAAACGATCACTCATTTCTTTACTCCCCTTACCGGATAAGCAGTAATTAAATTACCTCCACGATCTGTGAATACGGTAATAACCGAGGTAGGCGCACCACCTTCTTTTTTAGTTGTTAAACCAATCTCACGTCCAACATCGACAGTCCGCACGAATTGCCCCCCGTCTATTCCAGTAACTGGCGACTTAACGACGGTCGAACTTTGCAAAAGCTCTTTTAACTCATCAGGCGCAATTGTAAATATAGATCGGTTATTAGAAATTTCTCGGTTGAAATGCCCCTCTAAAACGTGCTTAAACCCTGCAGATACCGGTTCTTTTGAGTTTCCCCTTAATGGCGTGGTGGCAGCTCGGAGAAATGGAATATTTATCCTAGATTGAACACGTCCAGGAACCTCGAAGACGTGTACCGTACAGGTGCCATTCGCGCAGCCAGAGACGCACGGTCCGACATTGTGTACCCACGTTTCAAAAGCTCCAACAAAAAAAGTATGACCTATGTCAACGGTGAGGTTATGCGTACGCCCCTGTCGCTCGATCAATTCAAGTGACACAACCGTCACCGCATGGTCCGATAGATCACGCACGGTGAGCTTTTCGCCTGCCCTTAGGTCAATGGCCGAGACAAATCCCTTACCGACAATGTAGAACGGGTGCCCCGGAGTGACCAGCAATATTTCTTCCTGGCTTTGGCCTTCGCTCCTCTGCTTATTCAAGACAAGCCGATAAATTGGCTGATCGTCCCGAATATGCGTTGCCGTCACGGTTGCCGCAAACACATCGCCAGTGTTATTTTCACGCCTAGTCCATACCAGATCGCCCTGTTTCAGTGCTTCAATGGCAACGTATCCGTTTGGAGTTGCCACCTGCGTACCTGGCGCAAAACAACACGGCGCTATGTTTTGCCGGAGCACTTCAGTCTGGCTCATGACAGCGGAGCTGCCTTCACCTCCCACCGTTGTAGCGTTGCTAATCGAGTTCTTCGTATCGGACGGCAGTCCCGCTATGAAATCGTCGACGGCGTCACGCCCAATTGCGGGCGGCACTGGAGGAGTAGCAGTCTTAGCTTTAACTGCAGTATCCAACGCCGCGTCAATTTCAGCCGTAGTTGCGCCTCGCATACCATTAGCCAAGCCAGGGACAATCGCAACCTCTTCCGCTCCGCGCAAGGCTGAGCCGAATGCGGCTGCGCCCGGACCGGCCTCGGCCGCAACTCCAAGTCGGCCCGTCGCTCTCACCGCATTGCCAGGAACTAGCCCCATACCGCGCGTGAATGGATTCAACAAGCTCAATCCGTTCAATACCGCATCGCGCTTTGCTTTTTCATCCAAGGCGCGCAGATATTCTGCGGTACCTGGATCCTTGATGGCACGCGCGACCCGGTCCATACAGCCGAGCGGGCAATCTCCGAGCAATGGGAAATACAAATTTCCGTCGACCATCACGGTCCCGCGCGTCAACTTATCAGGAGGCGGCGGTAGACGTGGGCCACTTGACACTGCCGGTTTCGAGGGCGCAGCAAAAACATACGGGCTAGCCCCGTCGGTGTTGGCCTTTATAAATTTCAAGATGTCGTTTGTTGGTGCGGGCGGCAACTTTTCCCTCAACAACAGCTGGTCGCCGGGGATGGCAGTAAACGACATGCCCGGCGCAGCTTCGTGAAGCGGTTTCCATCCTTCGGTGGCATCACCGGGAATGGCGACAACCAGGCCACTTGTCGGGTGAACCGCATAAGACTCAAGGTGCTCGGGCTCGACCAATAACTGACGCCCGTCGGATACACCAGACCAACGTAGTGCATCCAGCAATTCTTTTTCCGAATACTTGCCTTTGCTTAGTTTTGCAAGTCGCGCCGCCGCTTCATAGTCTGCTGTGTGTAATTGGCGATTATTTAACTCTGCGGATAACGTCAAGTCTGCCATCTGCGCGTTACCGATTGCGGCCCCGACCACCACGCTGCTCAGATCCGCTACAAATTTCTTCTCGGTCGGCCCAAGCCCCTTCGTCAATTCATCGATCAACGGACTCTTCAATTCATTCAAGCTGCCCGCCACGAAACCTTTCAGCGCATCGCCACCGCCCACCTGGCTCAGGATCGAGGTTGCGGCCGCGTGCAGGCCAGCCTTGTAAAGGCTGCCATCTTTCCAATCGTCATATTGCCCCTGGAACTGGAGCATGGTGGCGCCGGCCTGCGCCAAGGTCTGCTCCAGCGTTGCACGCTTTGCCGGATCCGTCTCGGCGGCAAGTCGTCCTTCGGTCGCCGTCTTCAGCAACTGGGCATCGGTATACGGCTTGGTCATCGTCTGTGCAAGGTCACCAATCGCCTTGTACACATACGGCGCGCTGGCGCCGGCGGCGAGCTGCCCGGTGCCTTGTCCCGACAAGCCGCCAACCAGCAAGCCCGTCGCAACGGTCAGTGCGCGCGAATAGTCACCCTTCGGTCCCCAGTTCTTCACGTCGGTGTTGGCGACGTCTTGCGCAGTCGTTGCCGCAGTCAGGTTCCGGGTCGCCGCAGCAATATCCGACGTTGCAAGCGCACGCTGTTCCGGCGTACTGGCTGGATCACTCAATACCGCCCGAGCGCGCTCGATTTCCGTTTGGGAAGATTTGACGCCCGCTTCCGCCAGACTCAGTCGATTCGCCGCTCCGCGTGCGATATCGCCGTTGATCTGCTGGCCGGTCGCAATCAAGGTGCCTGCCGCCGCGCCCATCGCTTTCTGATCGGCCATCACGGCCTTCATGTCTTTCAACGGGTCGACTGCTTTATTCGCGGTTGCCAGATCGGTATGCGCGCCGAGTTCTGCCGCACTGCTCATGTCCTTGCCGCCGATGTTGATCTTGCCATCCGTCAGCGTTGCATAGGTCGTCGAACTGTCTTTGCCCTTGTCCAGCATCGGCAGGCCGGGCGTGGCATTCGGGTTGCGTGCGCCGGTGCTGGTTTGCGTCCCCGGCGCGGCTCCCTTGACCGCACCAGCCGTAAATCCGCCCGATGCGCTGAGCGACATGGCCTTGTAGTCCATCTCGTTGTCCAGGTTCTGGAACGTGATAGCCTTGGTGGTCAATGCCGAATTGGCCGCGTTGGTGCTACCGATTGCGCCACCCTTCAGGGCAATCGTGTCGGCCTTGACGTGATAGCCACCGTCGCCCGCAAACAGGCCCGACTGCTCCAGCACGACCTTGCTGCTGCCATCCGCCGACGTATGGCCGATATTGCCCGACGCTTCCCACGCGCTGCCGAACGACAACTGCACCCGCGCACCGACGTTGGTTTGCTCGTTGTGCTGCTTGTTGGTGTCCTGCAAGGACTCGATCGCCAGCTTGCCGCCGACATTGGCGGTGATGCTGTCGCCCTTGACGACTGCGCCCTTGAGCGTGGTGTCGTCTTTGGAGGCAATATTGACCGTAGCGCCAGTCAGCCTGGTATTGGTATGAACGGTGGCATTGTTATCGTATTCGCCCTTGCCCACGTTGGCGGTGGCGTACACATAGGTACCGGTCTGCGCACCGACCTGGACCCCGACACCCACCTCGACGCCGGCGTTATTGTTGCTCCCTTCGCTGCTCATCTGGCTGGTGGCCGATTGCAGGACGATGTCGCGCGCGGAGTCGAGTTTCAGTTCCTTGCCGGCGGTTATGCCAGCGCCGGTGGCCTTGATATCGCCTTCGGTCGTGGTCAGCGTCACATTGCCGCTGGTGCCCGTGAGCGTGCTGCCGATTGCCATGCTGCCGCTGCTCTGGTCGCGGCTCTTGGCGGTGGCAATGCCAATGCCAGCCTCGGCCTTGAACAGGGTGCCGCTGCCACCGATCCCCGCAGCAACCGCCTGATATGCGTTCGCTGCGGCGGCCATGTTTTGCATGGTCGACAGGCGTCCGTCGGATTCCTTGGCCGCCTTGCGGTTGTTGGCCAGGTCGATCAACGGCGAGCTGATACGCGCAAAGCCGCCGATCTTCAGGTCCGAACTGTCCTGCGCGTTATTGCTCGTATTGAGCGCCGTGCCAATGTCGATCGACTTGGCAGTCACGCTCACATCCTTGTTCGCAATGACATTACTGCTGGTCTGTGTGTATTTCTCCCCTGCCTTCAACGTAATATTGCCGTTGATGCTGGCCACGCCGGACTGCACCTGGGTGAGCGCGTCATTGCTGCCGTTCTTCTTGATGTTGTTGTATCCAGCAAAGCGTTCGGTGTCGGATACAACCACCTTGCCGATGGCCTTGTTGTTGCTGTGGTTATCGTTCGAGACGGTGTTCTGGCCACTCTGAATGGTCAGGTTCCTGCCGGCGGCGATGTCGACATTGCCCTTGTCGGCGACCACCGAAGCGGCCGTGAGAACAATGTCGCCATCGGTACTCTTGAGCGTGGCATTGCCGCCCACCGACAAGGTGGTGCCGCTAATCGTATCGGCACTGCCTTTGCCATTGTCCTTGTTGTTGAACATGCCAACCGGCAGGCTGCCGCGCGAATCGATGCTCCAGCCCTTGGCCTTGTTGTCCTGCCCTTCGCTCTCGGTGCTATGGGCAACATCGAGAACGATGCTGTCCTTGGCGGACAGCGTGGCATTGCCTTCGGCCTTCAGGGTCGCGCCTTCGCTGGTGATGCTGCCGCCAGTGGCGTCAATGCGCAGGTTGCCGCCCGCCTTGAGCGTGCTGACCTCGGCGGTGCTGCTGACATGATCCTTGGTCCCGGCCGCGCTGCGCGAATTGCCTTGCAATACCACGCCGTTAATTGCAGCGAGGAAGCCTTCCCCCACCCCGTCCGCGCGCTTGGTGATCTTGCCCACGCCGCTGTCGGCGCTGTTGCCCTTTTCGCTTTCCTTACGCGCATTGCTGAACGCCGCCTTCGGATCGAGCGTCACCCCGACCGAGATGCCTTTCGATGCCGACGTGTACGAGCTACGCTCGTCGCTGGTGTTCTGCGCTGCCAGCAGGTCGACCGTCTTGCCGCTCAAACTCAGGTCGGCTTTGGCCTTGAGTTCCGACGCCACCACCTTGATGCCTTCGCCGGCCGTCACGTTGACTTTGCCGTTGGTGGAGTTGACGGTCGATCCGACCTGGCTGACCAGGTCCAGCGCCGACTGGCTCGATCCACTCGACTTGCTGAAGCCCACACTGGCCGCGCCGCCGGCATAAGCCGCAGTGAACCCGGACTGCTTCTGTTCGGCGCTGTTGCGCTCCTTGTAGATTTCCTCCGCCGATTTGATCGTGACGTTGCCGGCGACCGCTTTCAGCGATACCTCGTTCACGCCTGCAATCATGCTGCCGCTGACCGTCAAGTCCTTGCCCGCCTCGACCAGCACGCTGTCGCCAACGACTCGGCTGCCGGTCACCTGCTGCAAGCTCTCCCTGCTGGTGCTGCTCGACATCTTGCTGCCACCAAGCGTACGGCTCTTGCTGTAGCTCTCGCGCAGACTGTCGTGCTCGGTCGTGATGGCCTGGACCGTGAGGTCGTTGTTCGCCAGCAGCTTCGCTACGCCGGTTTCGGCCACGATGGTGCCCGCGTTGAGGACCAGATTGCCGGTGCCGGCTTGGGCCATCGCCTTGCCATCCTTGTCTTGCTGGCCGCTTGCCACGCCGGTGGCGCTGATCGTGACGTTGTGGCCGGCGCTGACGGAGCCGCCGCTCAGGCTTTCGTCATCGTTCATGGCACGGTCGTACTGCTTGCGGCCCACCGTTTGTACGTCGACGAGGGTGCGGTCCTTGACCGCCGAGATGGTGACGTTGGCGCCGCCAATGTTCACGTCATTGGCGGCAGCAACACGGCTACCGCTCAGCGTAGCGTCGCCGCCCGCCCTGATGGTGGCGTTGTTGCCGGCGGTCAGGCTGCTGCCGACGTTCGATACGCTCGCCTCGTTGGTGTAGCCAGTCCGGCCCATCGTGTTGCCGCCGAGCGGCACAAACAGCGCGTGCTTTTCTTCCACGCCGGCGATATCGATGTTCTTGCCGGCCAATACACTGAGATTGGCGGCTGCGTCGACCTGCGCCGCGCGCGCCGTGAAATTGCCCCTGGCGTCGATCAGCACATTGCCGCCGGCAATGGTGGCGACCCTGTCGATGTTGGTGCGGCTCGATGTGCTGGTGCCGTTGTTGCCAACCGTGTCAATACTGCGCGTCTGCGTCGTGCTGGCCACGAGAATGTCGCGGCCGGCATTGAGCGTGACCCGGCTGTCGTCGGTGGCGCTGCCGTCCACGCCCTTGTTGGACAGGCCGGCAATGCGCCCGCCCACATTGGCGATATCGTTCGCCGCCTTGATGTCGATCACATTGCCGGCGATGGTGCCGCTATTGCTGACATTGCGGGCGTCGAGCGTGACCGCGCCATGCATGTCGGTCGGCTTCGCATTGGCGTAGCCGGCCAGGATGGTGCCGCTGTTGCTGATGCCGCCGTTCTGGTTGCGGATGGTGACGTTGTCGCCGGCGATCAGGGCGCCGCCGGTCGACAGGTCGCCCTGCTGCGGACGGCGCAGGTAGACCTTGGGTACCAGGGCCGTGGTGGTGCTGCCGTCCGGCAGGCTGACGGTTTCTTCCTGCATCCACACGATGTCGGTGGTCAGCTGGGCCATCTGCTGCTCGGACAGCGCCACGCCAGGCGTGAGCTGGAACTGTTTGGCGTAGGCGACGCCCGAATCCATCAACGCCTTGAACGCCTGTTCGTTGTTCTCGTAGCCGGACAGCTTGTTGCGCCCGGTGATGTTGATCAACTGGTCGGCGAACGCGCGTTGCTCGACAAAACCATCGCCGTAGCGCTTCAGGGTGCGCTGCGGATCAATGTCAAGCTGGTCCAGGAAGTAATCGCTGCCGGTCCATTTGTTTTTATCGGTGAACAGCGGGTCGGTTTCGACCAGGTAGCCGGCGCCCTCGCCCGGTTTCAGGGAGAACAGATTGCCGGTCGGCGCTTTCCAGTCCGTGTTGCTGGTCAGGGTGACGTTCGGCACCTTCGGATCGGTGACCCGGCCGTTGATGTCTTTCGTGTTCGGGCCAAAGACCCCGGCATCGACTTTCTTGTCCGCCACGGTCACGGGACGTGCGGCGGCGAATTTGGCGAACGAGGTCGTCAGGTCGCCGATGGCCGTTTGCTGGGCTGCGCGGGCATTGCCCGCGATGACGCTGCCAGGCAGGGCATTGCCTGCCACCTGGCCCTTGACGATAGGCTGGGCGCTCGTGCCGACCGTAACGTCCGTTGCGCCGCCGCTGCCTTGTTGCTGGGCGTCGGTCGAGACCGGGCCGGCCCCTCCGGCTGTACCGGCTGCCTGGGCGTCGATCTTGGTGCCGCCAGCGGCGACGGAGGTGTCAACCGATGGCGTGCCGCCGGCGCTAACGCCCTGAGCTGCCACGCCCTGCACCGCGGTATCGGCATTGATCGCGCCGACGTTGATGCCGACGGTCGTGCTGCCGGTCGTGTAGGTGGCGACGTTACCCGTCTTCGTAGTCGTCACGTCGCCCGCCGCAGTGTTGCCACTGCTGGCGGTGAGATTGCCGGCTACGCCGGTGCCAAGGGTACCGACGACTTTCGCCGGATCGGCAGGGGCAATCGTTGCGTCATCAGGAGCGGCCGGCGCGGGCGCCATGCCGCCACTGTCGTACAAAACGGCGGCAACATCGATCGATGTTGTAGGGCCGACGTCCTGAATGGCCGTGAATTTGCTATCTACTCGATAGTGTTTGCATTTCCCCTTCCAGTCGCAATCATTCTTGACTTCGGTAAAATAGCTACTTCCATTTTCCGTGATGGCCTGGGTTCCCTGGGTAGAGATGTTGACCGTATCGCCTGGCGTTTTCTCAACGCCATTCCCAACTTCAGCGGCGCCGGTGATGGAGACGTTACCGCCGGCGACAATCTGGCTGTCGACGTTCATCGCCGCTTTCGCCGTGATATTACCCGCCGCCGTTACCAATCCGGCGTTTGAGCTGTCGACAACCGATTTCACAATGGTGCGAGTGTCGATCGTGGTCTTGGTGTAATCCTCGATCTTGTTGTGCAAATCGCTAGGATGAATATAGTAGTGCTGGTCGTCCGTGTAGTACGACAACTGGTCCAGCGTATAGGCAGTATTCGAGCCTCTGGGCGTAATAGTGATGAAATTGACTGGCACAACCGTGGTCTGGTCGGAATAAGCAATTCCGCCCTTTAATCCATACGCGCTGCAATTGGATGCGCCCTGGCCGTTATCGACGCCACCGTTCACGCAATTCAGGTTGGTCAGGCTGCCGATGTCCAGGTTTGCACCTGATTCGATTCGCGCGCCCGCATTGACCACGCTACCCAGCGTCATATTGCCAAGGCTGAGCACATTAGCGCCCGGCTTATTGATCAACAAGCCGCTCATGGTCAAGATATCGCGCGCGCCGATGGTGGCATCCTTCTCATTCGTCACCGCGCCGCCCATCACCACGTTGCCGCCGTAAATCCGCCCGCTATTGAAGGTGCTGCCACCCGTGACCGTCGTGGTGCCGATCGAATTGACTACGCCGGTGCCGGCATTGGTAAACGTGCCGACATCGAGCGTGGTATTGGTCGCGCTGATCGAGCCGTAGTTATTCAGTTCCGTGGCCGACAGGCGCAGATCCTTGGCCGCGCTGATCGTGCCGATCTTGGTGTTGGTGTACTTGCCGTTATTGAGAACAATCTCCAGATTGTTCTCGGCCGCCACGATACCGCCGTTGGTGTAATCGCCATCCATGGCCAGGCGCAGGGTACCGGTAGATGCCATCACGCCGTCGGCGCTGAATTTCTTCATGGTCGCCGTCAGCATGGTGGTGGCATCGGTGCGCCCGCTGGTATTGATGAAGTCAGCCGTGTCAATCGTGACTGCTTCGCCGCTCAGCTGCCCGCCCGTATTATTGATACTGGCCGAACCAGCCACCTTGAGGTTCTTCAGCGCCACGATCGCGCCATTCACATTGCCCACCGTGGCCGCATTCACGGTCACCGTGTTCGATGCCAGCAAACCCTTGTCGAACGCGCCGTTGTTGGTATTGCTGTTATCAATGGCCGCCGCGTCCACCAGGAGGTTATTGTTCGCAAACACCGTGCCGCCGACGTTATTCAACACCGGCGCCTTGAGCGTGGTATCGAGCGCGGACTTGATATTGCCGTCCTGGTTATTGATGCCCGCGGTTGCGGTCAGGCTCAATTCCTTCAAGGCCAGCATGGTCGAGCCGCCGGTATTGTCGATGCTGGTGCCGTCGATGGTCAGCTTGCCGTCGGCGCCGATATAGCCGCCGTTCTGCTTGACCGTGCCGCCGCTGATGGTGATGTCGCCTTTGCTGACAATCCCGCGCTGGGTGCCGCTGTTATCGTTGGTCAGCGTTTTGGCCGTGATCGCGATGCCGCCCGTGCCCGCTTCGATCACGCCGGCAGTGTTGTCGACGCTCTCGGCATCGACCTTGGCCGACGTCAAGCCCGACAGCACGCCGCCCGCATTGTGCACGTCCTTGGCCGCCACGATTAGGGCGCTGCCCGAACTGACGATGCCGTCCGTGTTGTCCAGCTTGCCCTTGAGGCTGCTGAGCTTGACGTCACCCTGGCTGGCAATCCGGCCGCCCTGCATATTGAGCAGGTTGGCGTCGGTCCTGGCCTGCACGCCGGTCAGGCCGTAGATATCGCCGTTCTGGTTCCAGATACCGTTGCCGGCATCGATGGCGACCGTCGAGGTATCGCTCTGGATCGAGCCGCCCTGGTTGATCACAACGCCAGTGCTGCTGGTCAGCGCCACTTTCCCCGCAGCGCCAATGACGCCGCCGGTATTGTCCACGCCATTCTTGGCGACGATGCTTGCGTCAAGGCCGGCGACCAGGCTGCCGCCCTTATTGCCGACACCAAGCTTGGTTGTGATATCCAGCGCCGTCTTGGCGCTGACCAGGCCGCCGTTATTGTCGAAAGTGCCGGCCTTGATGGCGACCTTGTCCTTGTTGCTGACCACCTGGCCCTTGGCGTTGCCCAGGGTACCGCTCTCCACGCTCACCACGCCATCGGCTACGATATTGCCGCCCGCATTGTCGGCCAGGCCCGTGGTCGTCACGGTCACCGTGTCGGCGGCGGTGATATTGCCGCCATTGGTATTGAGCAGGTCGCTGCCCGTGATGCCGATCTTGCCGGCAGCGCTGGCGATAGTGCCGCCGCTGTTGATCAGCGCGCCGTTGCCGGAGTCGAGCGACACCAGATGGTCCGCCGCGATCAGGCCGCCGCTGTTGACCATGCCGCGCGCCTTGAATTCGATCACGCCGGTGGCGGACAAAGTGCCGCCAGTGTTGTCGAGCACGCCGGTGCCGGCGTCGAAGAACAGGTTGTCGGCGCTGATCGCCACGCCGCCGGTACGAATGCCCATGGCTTGCACCAGCAGGTCGGTACCGAACTGATAGGTAAAGTCGAGCGCGCTGAAATCGACAGACTGCTGCCCCATGCCGAACGACAAGCGTTTGCCGGCCGCCAGCTTGGCGCCGGACGTGGCCACCAGGCCGCCACCATAGATGGCGGCATTATTGCCCGCAGCGAACTGCCCGTTGCGGTAGTCCAGGGTATTGCTCGCCTGTAGGGAAATATCGCCCTGGGTGCTGATGTTGATGGCGGCGGCCTGCACATCGGTGCCGTTGATATTGACGGCGGTGTTCGCGGCCAGAGCCGCATTGTTCAAGCCAACCGTGCTGCCTGCCACGGTAATCGTATTGCCGGCTTGCAGGCTGCTGCCGTTCAGGGCCACGTCCGCGCCCGTCACGGTGATGTTCTTGGTGACGGCGATCTGGATGCCGTTGGCGTCCAGGCGCGTGTTCGCGCCCAGCGACTGGATGGCGAAGCTGTCGCCGGCGGCGATGGTGCTGCCGGTTAGCACGGCGTCGCCGGTGGCCAGGGTCACACCGCCATTGCTGGCAAAGCGTCCGCCCGAGCCATCGAAACGCGCACCCTGGGTATTGATCGTCAGCGCTTGCTGGCCGATGACCTCGCCCTTGCGGCCATCGAAGGCCGCAGTGCTCAGGTTGGCGCCACCCTGGGCGCTGACCAGGCCGCGTACATTGTCGAACGCGCCGGTCGTGGCCACCAGATTGGCGCCCGTAGTGATTTTACCGTCGGTATTGTCGAATCGGCCGGCCGCGTTCACGGTGGTGTTGCCGCCGCCGGAAATGATGCCCTTGCTGTTGTCGAACGCGCCCGTACCCGCGTTGGCGCTCAGTGCGCCATTGCTGAGCATGGAACCGTTGACCGAGGTGATGCCATTGGCGCTGACGGCCAGCGCCTTGGCGCCGGTCAGCTTGCCGTTGGTATTATCGAGCGCAGCGCCGGCCTGGATGGTCAGCTTGTTGGCCGCTTCGATGGCGCCGTCGCGGTTGAGCAGCGCGCCATTGACGCTGATCGTTACATCTTTCCCGGCCGCGATCACTCCGCCGGCGCCGACGGCGCCATTGCGCAGCTGTCCGCCCGTCAGGCTGACGCTGCCCTGCGCGCTGCGGATGGTGCCGGCGCTGTTGTCGACCGTGCCGCCGGTGTCGGCCAGCAAGGTCAGGTCGCCGTTCGATGCCAGGGTGCCACCCAGGTTGTGTACACTGCCCGCGTCCAGCTTGAGCGTTTCGCCCGCCAGGACGCTGCCGCCGCTGTTGAGCAAGGTGCCGCTGCCGGCCTGCACGGTCATGGTTTTTCCGGCACTCAGCAGCGCGCCGCTGTTGTCGATGCCCTTGCCCTGCACGGTGGCGTGCGCGCCGGACGTGATGCGGCCCTGCGCGTTGCCGAGCGCGCCCTGCGCGATCAGCGACAGGTCCTTGCCCGCGCTGATCAAGCCTTTGCCGCTGTCGATGTTATTGCCAGCAACCGTCAGCTTGCCCGCCGCCACGATGGCGCTGCCCGTGCCCTGGCTGGCGATGTCGCCGGCGTCGATTGCGACCGATGCCTTGGCGCTTTGCACGATGCCGCCACGGTTGTCGAGCAACGCCTTGCCTGCGTCGAGCATCAGGTCGTCGCTGGCGATGATCACGCCGTCGACGTTGCCCACGCCCTTGGCCGCAATGCTGGCCTTGCCGCTGGCCTGGATCTGGCCGCCCTGGTTGTCGAGCGCGCCGCCGAGGGTCTTGACGTCGAGCGTCAAGTCCTTGCCCGCGCTGATCAAGCCTTTCTTGCTGGTGAGCGAGGCGCCGTCGATGTCGAGCGCTCCGTTGGCGATCAGCTTGCCGGCATCGTTGGCTATGCCCTTGTTTGCGGCAACCAGCATGTCGCCGCCGGCCTGGATGGCGCCGCCCCGATTGGCGAGCCCGTCCGTTACGCTCAGTCCGAGGTTCTTGCCGGCCACGATATTGCCATCCTTGTTGACCAGCGCGCCCTGGATCTGCGCGTCCAGGCCCGCGCCGGCCGCAATGGCGCCGCCGCTGTTATCGAGCGTGCCGGCGCTGGCCAGGGTCATGCCGCCATCGCTGGCCAGGCTGCCCTTGACGTTTGTGATGGCGCCCGCCGCGCCGGTATCGATGGCCAGCTTGCCGCCGGCCTTGACCTGGCTGCCGCTGTTGTCCAAGCCCTTGGTATGCAAGGTAACGTTGCCATTACTGCCGATCAGCGCCTTGTCGCTGCTGTCGACCTTGCCGGCCGTCAGTTCAATGCCGGTGCTGCCGGCCAGGGTGCCGGCGCGGTTGTCGATATCGCCCGCCTTGACGTTCAGGCTGGTGCCGGCCTGGATCTTGCCGGCATGGTTGTCAATGGCCTGCACCTGCATCGTGAGCGCCGTGTTGGCCACCACCTTGCCGCCCGCGTTGCCGAGCTTGCCGGCCACGATGTCGAGTTTTCCCAGGGCGCCAAGCGTGCCCTTGCTGTTGTCCACGGCGCCGCTGCCGCTGTTGATGAGCAGGTCGCCGTTGCTGACGATGCTGCCGCCCGTGCTGTCGATGCCATTGCTGGTGAGCTTGAGGGCCGGCGCGTTGGCGGCGGCATCGGTGGCGAGGATGGTGCCGCCGCGATTGCTCAGCACGCCGTTGCCGACGTCGAGCGTGATGTTCTTGCCGATCGCGCGGCCATCATCGAGGATGACGCCCTGCGCCTTGACATTGAGCGCCGCATCCGTGAGGAAGGCACCGCCCTGCGCGCCCGGCAGGGCACTCTTGCCCAAGTCGATGGCGCCCGTGGTCACCACCGTCAAGTCCTTGAATGCCGAATACTGGCCACCCTTGAGCGAACTGGCGGTCACGTCCAGCTTGCCGCCGGCGCCGATGGCCGCGTCCTGGGCGTTGATCGCCGCACCGCTGGCGATGGCGATATCGCCGCCGGCCTGGATGATGGCCTGGCGCGCATCGAGCGCTGCGCTGGCAATACTGGTGCCGGCGCCGCTGGAGAGCTTGGCGTGCGCCAGGTCGGCCGCGCCCGATTTCAGGCTCAGCAGGCCCGAGGCCAGCATGTCCGCGTGGCTGGCGTCGATGGAACCGCCTTTACTGTCGATCAGCAGGTCGCCGGCGGCGGCGCTGATGGCCGCGCCTTGCGCCACGATCTGCTCGGCGGACAGGCTCACGCCCTTGCCCGCGCGCAGCTGGCCGGCGCTCAGGTCGATCTGGCGCGCGGTCAGGGTCAGCGCTTTTTCACTGAGCACACTACCCTTGGCGCCCTTGAAGTCGCTGTTGCCGAGGTCGAGCACCAGGGTGTTGCCGCTGGCGATCTTGCCGCCGCTATTGTCGATGGTGCCGCTGTTGATGACGGCCCCGGCCACACCCACGATCGAACCGCCCTTGTTGTTCAGGTCGGTGGCGCCGCCGGCCGCAACCGGCTTGCCGGCGATGCGGTCGAGGCCGGTGTGCGTTTGCAATGTCAGTTGGTCGCGCGACAAGATGCTGCCGCCGCCATTGTCGATGCCGCCGTCGCGGGCAAGCAGCTTGAGCGCGCCGTTGGCGGCAATCGCGCCGCCGGCATTGTTGATGGTGGCGCCCGACAAGGCCGCGCTGCCGATGGCCGATACCGCGCCGCCAGCCGTGCTGATGCCCTGACCGGCATTGAGCGCCACATTGCCGCCGGAAGAAATGGTGCTGTTGGCAACGTTAATCTGCCCGCTTGCTTCGAGCGCAATGCTGCCCTTGGCGATGAAGCCGCTGTCGGCAATCTGGCCGGCGCTGCCGCCAGTGTCGATATTGTTGGCCTTGAGCGTGATGCCGCCGCTCTCGCTGCGATGCCGGCTGCCGTCAGCCTTGTAGTCCGCGCCGCGCGTATCGAGCGCGATATCGCTCTTTGCCGCCAGGGTTGCGTTGGCGGCATCGATGCCTTTGCCGTCGATGCGCAGGCCGGCGCCGCTGGCCACATGCGCGCCAGCAAGGACGATGCCGCCCGTGCCCGCATGCAAGTCCAGGTCGCCCGCGCTCGACAGGCGGCTGGCGCCGCCGTCGATGTTGGCGGCGTCGATGCGCAGTTCGGCATTGCTCGCAATCTGCGTGCCTTGCAGGCTGGCGCCGTTGGCGGCCTTGACGGTCACCGCGCCGTTGGCGTTGATGTCGCTGCCGGCAAGGTTGACGCTGTCGCGTCCGCTAACGGCGATGGCGCCGTTGCTGAGAATAGTCGCGCCCTTCGCTTGCATGTTGTTGGCGGACAGATCGACCGAGCCGCCGGCATGGATAGTGCTCTGGTCCAGGTACATGCCCTGGCCGGCTGCAATGACGATCTGCTCGTGCGACGAGATCTGTGCGCCGTCCGCGTCGAAACGCCCGGCACTGATGCTGACCGGCCCGCCCGCGTTCAAGCTGCCGTTGCCGCTGTTGGCCACGCCGCTCACGCTCAGGGTCAGGTCCTTGCCGGCCGCCACCGTGCCGCCGCTGTTATTCAGTGCACCGGCAGTCAGGTTAAGGGTCTGGTTGGCGGCGAGTCGGCCGCCGATATTGCTCAAGTCGGCTGCCAGCAGGGTCATCGTGCCCTGCGCCTCGATCACGCCGCGGTCGTTGCCGAGGCGCTGGCCGTTCGCTTCGATGATGACATCCTTGCCGGAACGCAGCTGGCCGTCGGTATTGTCGACGTCGTTGCCGCGCATGACGATGCTGCTGCCCGTGGCGATGCTGCCGGAGCGATTTTTCAGCGCGCCTGCCGACAAATCCATGTCGCCGCTCACGACGACCTTGCCGCCGTTGTTGTCGAACGCCTGGGTTTTTGCGTCGAACACGGCATTCGCGTCGGACGACAGGACGCCACGGTTGTTGTCGATGCCATTGCCGCGCACCACCAGCGCCGGAGCGCGCGTGCCGCCGCCGGACTCGGCCACGATCGTGCCCTGCACGTTGCTCACGCTTCCAAGGCCGGCATCGAGCACGATGTGCTTGCCGCCAAGCAGCGCCTGGTCGGTGACGATGCCTTCGGCACGCACCGCAATATCGCCGCCAGCGCGGATGGCGCCGCCAGTCAGGTCGAGCTGCTTGTCCATGCGGACCTCGACGTCACCCGCGGCCGACAGTTTGCCGCCCTGCTGGCTCTGGCCGGTCACGGTCAGCTTGCCGCCGGAAACGGCGCTGCCGCCCTTCATCAGCAAGGTGCCGGCCGCCAGGCCGAGGCCGCGCGCGCCGGACAGGCTGGCGTCTTGCAGGTCGACACTGTCGGCCTTGAGCGCGACGGTGCCGCTACTTTCCACGCGCAATTGCTGGGCGTGCAGGTCGCGGCCATTGATGTCCACGTTGCCGTTGGCGGCAATCGCGGCCTTGTCCAGCCGGGCGTCGCCGGTGGCGGCAACGTTCACGCTGCCGACCGAGGCGATCGTGGCGCCGGCGGCCGACAGATTGCCTGCCTTGACGGTCAATGCCTGCCCGGCTTGCAGCTTGGCAGCGCCGGCCAGGATGTCGCTGGCGGCAAGGTCGAGCGTGCCGTTGCTGGCGAGGCTGGCGCCGCCCAGGTCGAGTGCCGCGCCGCTGACGGCCAGCTTGCCGCCGGCACTGATGTCGCCATCGCGCCCGAGCACGCGGCCGGCATCGATGGCAATGTCCTTGGCCGCCGCAATCGCGCCCTTGGTATTGTCGAGGCGCCCAGCCTTGATGGCGACGCCGGCCGAGGTACTCTGGATGATACCGTCGGCACTGTCGATCAGGCCGCTGGCGGTGAGGCTGACGGCATTGCCGGCCTGGATGGCGCCGCCGGCATTGTCCAGCGACGTACCGGAGAACGTGAGCGCCCCGGCGGTGATGAGCTTGCCTTTATTGTTGTCGAGGGCGCCGTCCAGCACCAGGTCGCTGGTGATGGACAGGGTGCCTTCGCGGTTACGGATGCTGCCGACGTTGCCGAACACGGCATCCTTCGATGCCAGCGTGCCGCCCGTGTTGTCGAGCCTGCCACCACCGGCATCGAGCGCCAGCTTGTCGGTCGCGACGATCTTGCCGCGCGTATTGTCGATGCCGGCGGCGCGCAGGTCGATGTTGCCGGCCGCGTAGATCACGCCGCCGGTGTTGTCCAGCTTGCCCTTGCCAGCATCGATGGCCAGCGCGGCCGCCGAGACGGTCGCGGCGGCGGTGTTTACGCCCTGGCCGCGCAGGTCGATGGCCTTTTTGGCCGTCAAGCTACTGCCCTGGATGTTCAGGGCGCCGCTGGCATTGAGGGACAGATCCGTTCCGGCCGCCAGCACGCTGTTGGCAGCGCGCAGTTGGCCGGCCTTGACCGTGACCGCCTCGTTGGCGGCCCACTGCTGCTGGTCCACCATGATGCTGTCGGCGGACACCTTCAGGGCGCGCTCTGCCTGCAAGACGCCGCCCTTGCCGTCGATAGTCCGGGCCTGCAAACTGAGGTCGGTGGCCGAATACATGCTGCCGCTGCTGTTGATGCGCTCGGCGGCCAGCACCAGGGTCTCGCTGGCGGACTTCTGGATCACGCTGCCGCTGTTGTCGATCTGGCCGGTGGTGAGCAGCACGCTTTGCTCCGCGCGCAGCACGGCGCCGTTGTTGACGGCAATGCGCTCGGCCGCAGCGATGCGCACGTTGCGCTCGGCGTTGGTCTGTCCCGCCAACGTCACCTTGCCGCTGCTGGACAGGTCGACGTCTTTCTTGCTGTAATTGTCCTTCAGGGTCAGGTCGCCCTGCGCGCTCAGGGTCAGGTTTTCCGACAGGGAAGCAATGCGGCCGGCGCTGTTTACGCCCAGGCCCTTTTCGGTGGCGACCAGATAGATCTGGTTGGCGTACATGCCGCCCAGGTCGGCGATATCGATGGCGAACTTGGGCGCATTGCCGCTGCCATCCTGCTGGGTGGCCTTGAGCGTGCCGTACAAGACCTTGTTGGCGCCCAGGACGGCCTGCAAGTTCTTGGTGGAGATCTCGCCTTCGATCACGATGCCGCGCGCCAGCAGGTCGAGCTGCTCGACATTGCTGGCATTTAAGCCACGGGCGCCGATGCTAATCACGCCGCGCTGCACGTTCAGGCTGTCGAGCTGGCCGGCGCTATTGTATTGCGGCGTGCCGGTGGTCAAGGTGGCGCGGCCGGCGGTATTGAGAAAGCCGCAGCCGTCGCAGCTGATGCCGTTGGGGTTGGCGATGACCAGGTCGGCGCGCTGCCCTGCCACTTCGATATAGCCGTTCAGGCGCGACGGATTGCCGGACGTGACTTCGTTCAGGATGATGCGGGCGCTGGTGGTGCCCAACTGCATATTACCGTTGACGATACCGCCCAGCTGGGTGCCGACACTCTCCCGGCTGTTATTCAGGATCAAGCCCCTGCTATCCACGTTGAACTGGTCGTAGCGGTTGTGCGACACGCCGGCCGCGCTTGGCGGCGCGATCAGCACGATCGGCACGCCGTTGGCGGCGGCATCGACCAGCGGCTTTTGCCCGGCCGGCGCGTTGCCGGCGGCCACAACCTGCGCGTAAGCCGGTCCCGCGATCAGCGCCGTCTGCAAGATCTGCAGCACGATCATCATCCTCGCCACCACCCGCGTCCACGGACGGCCGCCACGGCCCACCGCCTCCATCGGCTGCTCCAATTGCGCCTGGACCTGCCGGTCGGCCGCGGTCAAGGTCGATTGTTTGCTCTTTAACAGATGGCGGATAGGTGATTTCATGATGGGTCCTTGGGGTGCCTGAACGGCGTCAAACGGGTACTGCGGGGGGACTGAACTGTCTGCGCTGCGCCGATCAGCGCGAATACGTGACCGATACATACGGCGTGAGCGCGCGCGTCTTGAAGCGCTCCGGCTTGCTGACCGGGGTGGCCAGGCTGATATCGAATACCAGCGACTTCCACCTGCCGCGCAGGCTGGCGGCGAAACCGGCCAGGGTGTCGCCCACCAGGCCGGCGGCGCTCGGCCCCCAGACCTTGCCGGCGTCGAGCGCGATGAATACACTGCTGTCGATACCGGCGAACGATGGCAGGCCGGTCGAGACGTCCTGGCGCAGGATCGCGCCGCTTTCGGCCATCAGCACGCTGTCGCCGTCGAAGCCGCGCACGCTGTAGCGCCCGCCGATGCTGATCTGGTCGGCCGACAAGCTCATGTCGCCGGTCTTTTGCAGGCGCAGGCTGGCGCTGTACTGCAGTGCGCGTTCGGCCAGCTTGAACGGCTGGCTGTACGAGGCGTTGAAGCTATAGATGCGCGGACGCAGGGTCAGGCCGCCGTCGGCCGCGCTCGGATAGTCGGCCTCGGCGCTGCCCAGGCCGATGCCCTGGCGGTAGCCGAGGTCGAGATCGAGCAGGCCCTGGCCGAGGTATTGCTTCAGGGTCAGGCCGGCCTGGGCGCCGGTGGTGCGGCGGCGCTGCACGACCAGTTCCACGTCGTCGAGAAAACTCTGCGCGCGGCGGGTCGAGATGGCCGCATACACGCCGGCCTTGGCCGACGCGCTGCGCCACGCCAGGTAATTCCATTTGGCCTCGGCCGTGCTGCTGCTGCCGCTGGACAGGAAACGCGCTGTCGTACCTTGCACGAACTGGGCGAAGCGGCTGCTGCTGTGCGACACGCTGAAGCTGTGATAGTCCCAGGGAATGCTGTAGTTGGCCGACAGGCTGGTGCTGCGATGGTCGCGCTTGGGCTGCTGGGCATTGATATTGCTGCTCAGGCTGAAAATATCGTTCAGGCCGGCGGCGTTGTCGAGCGACAGGGAACCGGACAACTGCGCCCGGCCCAAAGCCACCGAACCGGAATTGTCCAGGCTGACGGAAGCGTGCGTGCGCTCCAGCAGGCTGCCGGCATGGCGTTCGAGCAGCACGATGCTGGTGTCCGCATCGATGCCAGGCTCGATGCGGGTGGTGACCGCCTGGCTCGGCAAGCGCTTCATCTGCTCGACGCCCTGCTCCAGGTCGCGGATATTGAGTACGTCGCCGGCGGAGAGCGGAAAGGCGTTCTTCCAGGTTCCCCAGGCATCGTCCGCCACGTCGCCCGGCACGCCGGCCTTGACCATCTTCACGCCGGCAACGCGGCCGATGTGCAGGGCGAACACCAGCTTGCCCTCGCTCAGGTTTTGCTGCGGCAGGCTGACCCGGCTGGTGACGTAACCCTGCGCGATCAGCCTGGCGTCAAGCACGGCGGCGATCTGGCGCACCCCTTGCACCCCGACGCACTGGCCGATAAAGGGCGCCACGGCCGATGCCATCGAGCCGAGCTCCTGCTTGCTACCAACAGTCATGCTCTTGATCAGGAAGCAAGGCGTCTCGACGGGCAGCTTGCTCATGTCGGCGGCCGCCTGCGCCGGTTGCAGCAGGTCGGCCTTGGTCTGCAATTGCTGCTGCTGTTCGCGCAGGCGTTCCTCTTGCCGCCGGATGCCTTCCTGCGCGACGTCGAGCGGATTGGGCGCGCTTGCTGCCGGCACCGGAAGCTGCTGCGCCGACACTGTGGACGCCGGCATGAGCAGCAGCGCAGCGCGCACGAGGGAAGCCAAGGCGAGGCGGCGCGGCGGGAAACGAAGCGATTTTTGAAGTTGAGCAGGCAGCATGGCGGGCAGGCGACAGCCCACATACATGGCCTGATCTATTGCACAAATTATAACGAGTCGAGCAGTTTAGCAGATGTAAGTGTATTTGAGAAATTGTTTAATAACAATATTCTGCTGTTTTCGACATTCAGCCCGTCTGTGCCCTGCATTCCGCACGCCTGCGCGCCTTATAAAAATCACGCTGTCATAGGAAAACTATGATTCCACCTGCGCATTATTTTTTTGACTTCTTACTTTCCATTTTTGCAGCATAAATACAACACCATTTTGTAACCGCCGGCGGTTTTCCCCCTATTTGCCGCCCCGCTTGCCTACTCGGTCCACATGGCCGCGCCGCTCCACGGGGACGGCCGCGCCGGCACGCCATCGAGCACGGCGCCGTTGGTGGCGATAACCTCACGGTAAAAATACGCGCTGTCCTTGAGCGTGCGCTCCTGGGTCGCGAAGTTCACGTGCACGATGCCGAAGCGTTTGGAAAAGCCGTGCGCCCATTCCAGGTTGTCGAGCAGCGACCAGGCGCAGTAACCGCGCACGTCCACGCCCTTTTGCATCACCTCGTGAATCGCGCGCAGATGCTTCTGGTAGTAATCGACGCGCAGCGGATCGTGCACCCGCCCTCCTTCGGCCACCGGCGGATCGAAAAACGCGGCGCCATTTTCGGTGATGTACAGCGGCGGATTGCCGTAGCGCGCCGCCACCCATTCAAGCGTGTCGCTCAAGCCCTTGGCGTAGACCTCCCAACCGGTCTCGGTGTAGGTGGCCAGCGGCTGGCGCACCGCCACCGCACGCAGCGGACAGGTACTCGCCTCGTCGCGCGTGACGCTGCGCGTGTAGTAATTGACACCGATGAAGTCGAGCGGCTGGCGAATCACGTCGAAATCCTCGGCCGGCCACTCGGGCCAGGCGTCGCCGTACACGTCCTTCATCTTGTCGGGATAGCACCCGAAAAACACCGGATCGAGGAATTGCCCGTTCATGTAAGCGTGGCCGCGCGCGGCCGCTTCCAGGTCGGCCGCGCTGTCGCTGGCCGGGTACTTGGGTTCCAGGTTGACCACCAGCCCGATCTCGTGCTTGCCCACCTCGCGGTACACCTTCACCGCCGCACCGTGCGCGCGCATCAGGTTATGCGCGGCGATGGGGGCTTCGAAGCGGTTGCGGTGCCCGGGCGCCAGGGTACCATTCAGGTAGCCGCCGTCGGACACCACCCATGGCTCGTTGAGCGTGGCCCACGAGGTGACCCGGTCGTCGAGGCGGTCGAACATCACGCGCGCATAGTCGGCGAACCAGCCGGCGATGTCGCGATTGAGCCAGCCGCCCTGGTTGTCCAGCGCCTCCGGCAAATCCCAGTGGAACAGGGTGACCATCGGCTTGATGCCGTGCGCCAGCAAGCGGTCCACCAGCTCGTCGTAGAACCCGATCCCGACGGGATTGACCGCGCCGCGGCCGGCCGGCATGATCCGGCTCCACGAAATGCTGAAGCGGTAAGCCTGCAAGCCGATCTCGCGCATCAGCGCCACATCCTGCGCCGAGCGGCGGTAATGGTCGCAGGCGACATCGCCCGTGTCGCCATCGCGAATATTGCCGGGCGAGTGAGCGAAGCGCTGCCAGATGCTCGGCCCCGCGCCGTCGGCCAGCGGCGAGCCTTCGATCTGGTAGGCCGACGTCGATGCGCCCCACAGGAAGTGCTTGGGAAATACGATTGCGTTCGTCATGTTTTGCCCTGGTGATGTTCACTGCGATGACATGGCGGCCGGCGGCCTTATCCCTTTACGCTGCCGACCAGCAGGCCCTGGATGTAATAGCGCTGCAAGACCAGGAACAGCAGCAGCACCGGCAAAATGGTGAGCACCGACCCGGCCATCATCATCTCGTTATCCTGCACATGTTCGCGCGAGAGCGATGCCAGCGCCACCGGCAGGGTGTACAGATCCTTGTCGGTGAGGACGATCAGGGGCCACATGAAGTCGTTCCAGCTGCCGAGAAAACTGAAGATCGCCAAGGTCACCAGGATCGGCGCCAGCAACGGCAGCACGATCGAGCGGAAGATGCGGAACTCGCTGGCGCCATCGAGCCGCGCCGCCTCCAGCAGCGCATCGGGAATCGTCAGCGCGTACTGGCGCACCAGGAAAATCCCGAAGATGCTGGCCGCCGCCGGCACCAATACCCCGATGTAGGTATTCACAAGTCCCATCTGCTTCATGATCAAAAACAGCGGCAGCATCGCTACCTGGCCCGGAATCACCAGTGCGCCCAGCAGCAGCTTGAAGATGCGGTCGCGTCCCGCGAAGCGCAGCTTGGCGAAGGCGTAGCCCGCGCCCACGTTGAACGCGAGCGAGAGCGAGGTCGCCGCCAGCGCCAGCATCAGGCTGTTGAGGAAATAGCGCCCGATGCCGGCCTGCGAAAACAGCTCCATGTAATTGGCCAGGGTGGCCTGGCGCGGCAGCAGCGGCGGCGGAAAGTGGCTCGCCTCGCCATGCGCCATGAACGACACGGACGTCATCCACAGCAGCGGGAACATGGCCAGCAGCGCGCACAGTATCAGCATGGCGTTGACGAACACGCGCCGGGGATTGGCGCCGGCGCGCGCGCTCATTCTTCCAGCCCGCGGCCGGCCACGCGCATTTGCAGCATGGTCACGCCGAACATCAGCAGGAACAGGATGAAGGCAACCGCCGTGGCGCTGCCCAGGTTCCACCATTTGAAGCCCTGCTCGTACATGAAGTACAGCACGCTGACGGTGCTTTGCAGCGGCCCGCCCTCGGTCATCATGTATGGTTCCGCGAACAGCTGGAAATAGCCGGCCATGGTGAGGATGCTGACCATGAACATGGTCGGCGCCAGGGCCGGCAAGGTGATATGGCGCAGCATGGCGACGCTGCGCGCGCCATCGAGTTCGGCCGCCTCGTACAGATCGCCCGGGATGCTTTGCAGGCCGGCCAGGAAGATGATCATGTTGTAGCCAAAGTTTTTCCAGACCGCGAACAGGATAATCGAAGGCATCGCGAAGCGTGGATCGCCCAGCCAGTCGACCGGCGCCAGCCCGGCCAGATCGAGCCCGTAATTGATGAAACCATAGCGCGAGTGGTACAGGTAGCGCCAGATGACGGCGACCGCCACCATCGACGTCACCACCGGCGCGAAGAAGGCGGTACGAAACAGCGGCTTGAACCACGCCAGCCGTGAATTGAGCAGCAGCGCCGCGCCGAGCGAGGCGGCAATCGAGAGCGGTACGCCGGCCACGACGAAAAACAGCGTGTTACCCAGCGCCTTCCAGAACAGCGGCGTTTGCAGCAGCTCCGCATAATTGGCCAGACCGACGAAGCGCAGGTTGTCGAGGTCCGCCAGCGCGTACAGGTCGAAGTCGGTCATGCTCATCGCCAGCGCCGCCAGCACCGGAACGAAGAAAAACATGCCGATCACCAGCAGCGGCGGCCCCACCATCCACCACGCGGCGCGCCCGGTCGTCATGCCCGGCCCCGCTGATCGAGCATCCAGCGGCGCTTTTCCAGGATGCGGTCGGTGCGCGCATCGAGTTCCGTCACGGCCTGCTCGATCGTCATGCGCCCGGCCACCAGCGCCTCGGTGACGATGCGCATCTCGGTGCCGATGCGCTCCCATTCCGGCACCTTGGGCGGCGACTTGGCGCGTTCGAGCTGCTCGCGGAACGCGGCCGAATACGGGTCGCCCTGCAATGCCGGGTCATTCCATGCGCTGCGGCGCGGCGGCAGGTTGCCAGTCATCTGGTAAAAACGGCGCTGCACGTGGGGCTGCGACAGGTATTCGACCACCTTCCATGCCTCTTCCTTATGCTGCGACGCCTTGAATATCACCAGGCTGGCGCCGCCGGCCACCGACGCACCGGCGCCGTGCGGTCCCGGCAAAGGCGCCGTCATCCAGGTGTGCTGCTTTTCAAGCGGCAGGCGCCGTTTGAATTCGCCGATATTCCACGGTCCGGAGATATAGAAGGCGAAAAAACCCTTCGCAAATTCGTCCCACACGTTCGAAATCGCCGTGGCCGACAGGCGCGGCGCCAGGCCATTCTTGAACAGGTCGAGATAAAACTGCAGCGTGGCGCGAAAATCGGCGTGGCGGAAGTCGCCGAAGCGCCCTCCTTCGCGCAGCAGCGGCGCGTCCTGCTGCAGCGCCAGCGAGAGCAGCTGTTCGTATTCGTTGAGGGGCAGCAGAACCCCATAGTTCTGCGGGCTGCGCTGCTTCACCGCGCGCATCGCCTCGGTCCATTCGGCCCAGCTGGCGGGGGCCTTGGCGAAACCGGCATCGAGAAGCAAGTCCTTGCGGTAGTAGATCAGGCGCGTGTCCACGTACCAGGGCACGCCGTACAACTGGGCGTCGATCTGGTTCGAGGCCCAGATGCCGGGAAAATAGTCGGCGCTGGCCACGCCGTGGGGACGGTCGATCCGGTCGCCCAGCGGCTCGATCGCGCCCAGTGCCGCGAATTGCGGTATCCATGTATTGCCCAGCTGGCACAGGTCGGGCGTGACGTCGCCGGCGAACGCGGTCAGCAGTTTTTCCTGGGCCGACAGCCAGGGCAGCTGCTGCACCTTGATGCGGATGCCGGGGTTGGCGTTTTCAAAGTCGGCCAGCAACTCCTTGACCACTTCGCCTTCGCGCCCCATGGCCCACAGGCGCAGCTCCACCGGGCCGCCGCTGCGCCGCTCGCAGCCGGCCAGCAGCAGCGCCAGCGCCGAACCGGCGACCCAGTGGCGCCGCCGCAAATTCATGGCTTGGCCTCGTTATCGAGCCACCCGCCGGTAAATCCCGCGCGCCGCAATCCGGTGCGGATGATCGGATTGCCGCGCATGACGCGCCAGACCGATTCGTCGCGGTGATTGGCAATCATGGCCAGGATCGGGCCCTGGTCGATGCCCAGGTAGTCGGTGTCGATCCAGCCGAAGCCCGGCACGCGCCGCCCGTTGGCCAGCTTGATGCCGAAGTCGAAGCTCGGATTGAAGGCGTCCAGGAAGCCGTATTTGCCGTAGATCTGCTTGCCGTAACGCGCGTGCATGTCGGTCATCGCCGGAATGGCGATCTCCGGCGCGAACGCGATCGACGCCACCGCGCCGGTCGGGGCGATGGTGCAGTCGTCGGCATGCTCCTTGCCCATGCCGCGTCCCGCATAGCTGCGGAACTTTCGCCTGACGCCGCCGTCGGTAATGGTGGCATCGGCCGGACCGTCGCTGGCCGTCACGCCCCACAAGCTGGCGCCGTAACCCTTGCAGCCGAGCGGGTTGGCAATCGCGTACGCCTGCTGCGCGTACGTGGCGCGCCGGCTGTTTTCGAAATAATCGATGCCGCGCTTGCGCATGTAGGCATCCTGGATGCCGCGAAAATCGATCCACACGTGCGAATACTGGTGCCCGAAGTGCGAGGCGAACCCCAGGTGCTCCTGGCCCCATGAAGTGCCCCAGGTCTTGTCGTAGGTGCTGGTCCACTCGTCCCACGCCTTCGGTTCGACCGGATGGGTCGGCGAGGCCAGCGCCAGCACGTACACCAGCATGGCCTCGTTGTAGCCGCGCCAGTCGTAAGGCAGCATGCCGGTTTCCGGATGCCAGCCAAGCACGATCGCCGGCGGGCGCGCCTGCGCCCATTGCCAGTCGATGCGTTGATACAGTTCGTCGGCCAGGCGGCGAATTTCCGCCTCCTCGTCGCCTGCCCCGTCAAAATACGATTGCACGTGCAGCACGCCGGCCATCAGCAAGGCCGTGTCGATGGTCGAGAGCTCCGATTTGGAGCTGCGCGCGCCGGTTTTCATGTCCAGGAAGTGATAGAAAAAGCCCTTGTAGCCGCTCATGCCCTTCGCCTGCCTGCCTTGCGGCGCATTGCGGAAGAAACGCAAGGTGGTGAGCACGCGCTCGCGCGCTTGCGCCCGTGTGATGTAGCCGCGCTCGACGCCGATCGGGTACGCCGTCAGGCCGAAACCGACCGCCGCGATGCTGGAGAACGACGGCGACGGATAGCGGTCGGGCACCAGCCCGTTGGCCGGATTGGTGGTCTCCCAAAAGAAGCGGAAGGTGCGCTCGGACAGGTCGTCCAGCAGCGCCGCCGGGGCGGTGGCGGGCGGTGCCGCCATGGCCGGCGCCAGCGGCAGCGTCGCGATGGCGCCAACCAGCGCCGCCATCGGCATCAAGCGTTTTCTCATCAACGTCCCTTATTAAAATGCGTAGCGCGCGCTCAGTTTCACCGTGCGCATCGGGCCACCGACCTCGCCCGCCGTTCCCAGCTTGACGTTGTCGCCGCCAAGATAATTGGGATTCTTGGTGGTCGGCCCACCGCCCCAGGCGTCGTAACCGGCGTAGTTGATCGTATTGAACAGGTTCAGGACGTCCAGGCGCACCGACACCTTGCCGAAACCGACCGCGATATCCTTGGCCATGGCCAGGTCCACCTGGCGGAACGAGCCGCCATCGCCCTTGCGCGACACGCAGGCACTGAAACCCTTGGAGCAGTCGGTGATCCGGTACGGCAGGCCGCTGCCCAGGGTGAGTTTGGACGACAGCATGATCCCGTACGGGAGCAGGCGGTCGCTCATCCCCGCCATCACCAGGCGGTGGCGTTCGACGTTGGTGGACGGATTCCACGAATTGGCATAGCGCCCGTAGGTCCAGTTGAAAAGGTCGTTGGTCCACTCCTTGTTGGTGGTCTCGCCTTTGGAGTAGGTGTAGGTGGCGGCCAGGCCCCAGCCGGAGGCGGTTGAAAACGGCTTGTCGCCTTTCAGGTAGGCCGACGAGGTCTTCGCCTGCGAGATGAAGTCGCCCAGGATCAGGGTACCGTAACCGGGCACGGAGCTGAACATCGGATCGGTCGGGCTGGCATTGCCCCAGCCGCCGTTGACATCGCGGTTACCGCCGAACCAGTTGAACTGGTTGCGGCTGCGCGACACGGTCGCACCGGCTTCGGTATTCCACGCGCCGAGCGCCTGGCGCACGCCGAGGCTGAACTGGTCGGTGTACGGCAGTTGATGTTCGCTGCGGATCAGCCAGATTTCGCCGCCGGGCTGCGAATTCTTTTGCAGCTCGTCCAGCGCCGCGTTGGCGATGGTGCGGTCGTAGGCGCGTCCGGCGCCGGCGAAGAAGACGGTATTGGCGTCGCCGAAAACGTCGTACGACATGCCCACGCGCGGCTGCCACGCATCCTTGAACGGCTTGCGGTTCGATCCGGTGCTGATAAAGTCGCCGATCGTTACGCCGCCCTTGGCCAGCGACTGCGCATAGGTCTGGCCGGCAGGGGCGCCAGCGCGCGGGTCCTGCTTGCCGAACAGGCCCGCGCGGTCGGCCGGCGTGACGTAGCTGTCGTTGAGCATATT
The DNA here is from genome assembly GCF_011682175.1 of Massilia frigida. Classification (GTDB taxonomy): domain Bacteria; phylum Pseudomonadota; class Gammaproteobacteria; order Burkholderiales; family Burkholderiaceae_D; genus Telluria_A; species Telluria_A frigida. The sequence continues at coordinate 19,950 of NZ_WHJG01000048.1, read as the reverse complement.
CGTCTCGTAATCCCAGCGCAGGCCCAGATTGAGTTCGAGCTGCTTGGTCACTTTCCAGTCATCCTGCAAGTAGATGCCGTACTGGCGGTCGACGTAGCTCACCCCCGTCGGCGCCAGGGCGGGCGATATTTCAAACAACTGCGCAATGCCGGTCACATTGTCGATCATCTCGCGCCGGATATCGATGCTGCGCGAGGTGCCATACAGGTCGAAGTCGACCTTCTTGACCTTGACGCCGCCCTTGATCGTGTGGCCGGCCAGGCCCGTCCAGGTCAGGCTGTCGCTGAACGACAGCCCTTTCTGCATGCGGTCCTGGGCGTCCGGCGAGCCGCCGGTAAACAGCACATCGACCACGTTCTTGGTCTCGTTGCTTGGCGAGACCACGTACTTCACGTAAGGCGTCGAACGCAGCCCGCTCGGATTCCAATGAAACTTCTCGTAGTCGATGCGCGCCTCGTTGAGGAAGTCGCCGCGCGTGAATTCGTGTTTCAGGTCGAAGCGCGTTTCGTCGTTCTTGCGGTCCTTCTCGTTGCCCGGCACCGACAGCTTGAAGTCTTCCGGCACCAGGTCGTTCTCGCGCCGGATGCGGGTGGACAGTTCGATCAGGTGGTCGTCGCCGATGCGCGTGGTGAGTTTGCCGAGCACCAGGTCTTCCTTGAACTTGGACGTGGCCGATCCGGCCTGCGCCAGCAGGGACGGCACGATGCCGGCGTTGGGCAGCAAGTCCTGGCGCTGCGCGACGACCTGGCGCGGCGTGTCGATCCGTTTGCCTTCGTACGCGATGAAGTAATGCATCACGTCTTCCTTGATCGGCCCACCAAGCGTTGCGCCGTACTGCTTCTGGGAGTAGCGCGGGCGGTCCACGCCCTCGTCCTTCCTCTTCTTCTGGAATGGATCGTAGGCGGTCAGGTTGGCGCCGGTGCGGTCGAAAAACACATCGCCATGCAGCTGGTTGGTGCCTGACTTGGTGATGGCCGTGATCGCGGTGGAACTGACCTGGTCGAATTCGGCCTTGTAGTTCTGCGAAACCACCTTGTACTCGGCCACCGCCGATTGCGGGAACGGATTGCCGCGCGACGAGTTGAGCCCGGACACGCCGCCGCGCAGGATGTAGTTTTTCTGTCCGACGCCATCGATGAAGACGTTCACATTGTCCTGGTTCTGCGCCCCGCCCTGCAAGCTGCCGTAGCCGGTCTTGGCCTCGACGTCGAAGCGCACGCCCGGTGCCAGGTCGGCAAAGGCGAGGAAATTGCGCGACACTTGCGGCAGGCTCTCGATCTGCGCGCGCGACACGCTGGTACCGACTTCCGAGGTCTTGACGTTGCGGCGCTGGGCCGAACCCAGGATCACCACCTGCGCGACGTTGGCCGGATCGGCGGCGCCGACCGACAGGTCGAGCGAGGCGGTCTGGCCGATCGAGAGCGTGAGCTTTTCGGTGGTCTGGCCGCCGACCTTGATCGCATACTCGCCCGGCGGCAGGCCGGTGAGCACATAGCTGCCGTCGGCGGCGGTGGTGGTGCGGTAGTTGTAGCCGGTGGCCGAATTGCTGGCGATGACCGGCGTGGCCGGCGCCGCTGGCGCGCCGCTCTGCGTAATGTGTCCCTTGATGGTGGCGCTGCTTAACTGCGCCTGCACCGGCGCGGCGGCCAGCATGGCCAGCGTCGACAGTCCCACCAGTGCCCGGCGCAGTTCGCGCACGCCTGCTTTCATTTTCATGCATTTCTCCCGTTGTCGTTATTCTTTATTGCCGGTATCCGCGACGCCCTGCGCATGCGCGCCGCACGAGCGCCGCACCACCAGTTCCGTCTGCACTACCTGCACGGTTTTTTTGGTCCCCTGCGGGTTTTCGATTTCGAAGGCCAGGCATTCGAGCGCGCGGCTGCCCATTTCGGTGATCCGCACCCGCACCGTGGTCAGCGGCGGCGCGACAAAACGCGCCGTAGGCACGTCATCGAAGCCGGCCAGCGCGATATCGCGCGGCACCACCAGTCCGCCCTCGCCCAGCGCGAACAGGCAACCGATCGCCATCATGTCGTTGGCGGCGAACACCGCGTCGGGCAAGCGTTTCAGGGCGCGCAGCTGCTGGCCCGCGCGGTAGCCCGATTCCTCGCCGAAGTCGCCGCGCAGCACGTCCGGCTCGAACCGCGCCACGCCGGGCAGCAGGCGCGCCATGGTCTCGCGAAAGCCGCGCAGGCGCTCCTGCGACTCGAAATTGTCCGCCGGTCCGGCGATCATGACGATGCTGCGGTGTCCCATCTCGACCAGGTGCTGCACCATGTCGGCCGCGCCGCCGTGGTTGTCGACCGCCAGGGCCGAACAATCGTGGCCGGTGGCGCGCGTGTTGACCAGCACGATGGGCAGATTGCCTGCCAGGTTGTCGGCCAAAAAGCTGGCGTCCACGTGGGGCGACATGACGATCAGGCCATCGACCCGGCCACTCATGGCGCGCATGGCCATTGCCGCTTCGCCGGCATCGCCGTGCGAACTCGATACCAGCAGGTGCAGGCCGCGCCGGTGCGCCGCCATGTCGATGCCGCGAATGAGCTCCGAAAAGAATTCGCCGTGCAGGTCCGGCAGCACCACGCCGATAGTCTGGGTGCGGCTGGTCGACAGGCTGCGCGCGCCGCTGTGCGGAATGTAGCGCAAGCTGCGCGCGGCAGCCAACACCAGCTTGCGCGTCTCCTCGGTCACGGTGCCGCTGCCGTTCAACGCGCGCGACACCGACGCGACCGACACATTCGCCAAGCGCGCCACATCCTTGATCGTTACGGCCATGAAAACGCCACCTTGTCATTCCCCCTGCATAGAAGTCGGGTAACCGATTACATTTTTCCTAATGTAACCCAATCGGGTGCAACACACCGTGGTTTTTTTGTAAATTTTTCATCGAAAATAACACGCCGGATGGTCGAAATTTCATAGTTTTAACAAGGATGTCATGTAAAATTTACCACGATGTAACCGCTTACATTGCTTCATCCCCAAATGAAAACCACGTTTCCTGCCCATGACTCCGATTCCGTTCAGCCCAGCCGCCGGCGCCCGCTTTCTCTCCAACGGTCACCTGCGGGTGCTCGTCACGGCTGCCGGCAGTGGCGCGACGGACCTCGGCGCGCATGCGCTGACGCGCTGGCAGGGCGACCCGGTGGAAGATGGCGACGGCTACTTTATCTACCTGCGTGACCTCGACAGCGGCGAGTTCTGGTCGGTCGGCGCCCAGCCCTGTGCCGTCGCCGGCGCCCGCTATGGCTTCGGCGGCGACGATGGCGGCGCGTGGCTGACCTGCCGCCACCTCGGCATCGAAGCGCGGCTCGACATCGTGGTCGCGCCGGAAACCGACGTCGAGCTGCGCACCCTGACCCTGCTCAATACCAGCACGCGGGCGCGCCGCATCGAGGTCACCAGCTACCTGGAAGTGGTCCTCAACAAGCGCGACGCGGAAGCCGCGCATCCGGCTTTTTCCAAGCTGTTCGTGCAGACCGAATCGGTTCCCGCCGCTGGCGCTGTGCTGGCGCGGCGCCGCCCGCGCGACGCCGGCGAAGAATGCATCTGGCTGGTGCACGCGGCCAGCGGCGGTGAAGACGCCGGCGTCGAAACCGACCGCAAACGCTTCATCGGGCGTGGCCGCAGCCTGGGGGCACCGGCCGCCCTGGCGGCAAGCGCACCGCTATCGGGCACCGCCGGCAACGTGCTCGATCCGTCCTTCAGCCTGCGCCGCAACGTCACGCTGGAACCGGACGCGAATGCCGTCATCGCGTTCACGCTGGGCGCGGCGGGCGAGCGCGATGCCGCACTGGCGCTGCTGGCCAGCGCGCCGTCGCCGCAACTGGCGGCGCGTACGGCGGGCGAACGCCGCGCCGCCCTCCTGACCGTACTGGCGCTGGACACCGAGCAAGCCGCGTACGCCGAAGCGCTGGCCGCCGCGATCTTGTATGGCGAGAGCGCCCTGCGCGCCCCGGGAGACGCGCGCGTATCGAGCGGCACCATCCCCGACGACCTGGGTTTACCCAAGGACCGCGTGCTGTGCGTGGTGCACGCGATCGGTGCGCGCGACCCGCACGCGCAAGCCTTGCTGGACGCCGCGCGCTACTGGGATGCGCTGGCACTGCCACTGCACCTGGTGCTGGTCGGCGCCACCGCCGACTGGCCCGGCCTGCAAGGCCCGGTGACCCTGCTCGACCCGATGCATGTGCTCAGCGCCGACCTGGATCGCATCGCCGCGCAGGCACGCATGGTGGTCAAGGGCGAACTGCCGGAGTTCGCGCCGCGCGCCAGCATCTTGCGCCCGCCCCGTCCACCGCAGCGCAAGCACGTGCAGGACGACGCCGAACCCGCGCCGCTGCGGTTCTTCAACGGCGACGGCGGCTTTTCCGCCGATGGCAAGGAATACGTGATCCGGCTCGCCTGGGATGGTGCCACGGGCCTGTCGCGCCCGCCCCTGCCCTGGACCAATGTGATCGCCAACGAGCAGGTGGGCGTACTGGTGAGCGAAACTGGCGCCGGCACCACTTGGAGCCGCAACAGCCGCGAACACCGGCTCACCCCCTGGTTCAACGATCCGGTGCGCGACCCGCACGGCGAAGCGCTGTACCTGCGCGACGAGGACGACGGCAGCTGGTGGTCGCCCATGCCCGGCCCGGCACCGGCCGCCGCCGGCTACGAAGCGGTGCACGGCTTCGGCTACACCACCTTCCGCCATGCCAGCTACGGCTTCGAGCAGGAGTGCACGGTATTCGTGCCGCGCCACGACCCGCTCAAGATCGTGCGTATCCGCGTGCGCAATACCGATACGCGCAGCCGCACCATCTCGCTGTTCTCGTTCCAGCAGCTGGTGCTCGGTTCAAGCGCTGACAGCGCGCGCCACGTGTGCACCACCTGGGACGCCGGCGTGCTGCTGGCCACCAGCCGCATGGCCGGCCCGTTCGCGGACGGCGTGACCTTCGCCGCCCTGGTAGCGCCGCCGGCCAGCGCCAGCTTTCACAGCGGCGATCGCGCCTCCTTCATCGGCCCGCAGGGCACCACCGCCCGTCCGGCCGCGCTGGGCGAGGCGCGCCTGGACGGGCGCACCGGCCCCGGTCTCGATCCATGCGCCGCGTTCCAGGCACGCCTGACCATCGCCGCTGGCGAGCAGGTCGAATTTGCCGTGCTGCTGGGCGAAACCACCTCCAGCGAGGATGCGCAGGCCCTGGTGCGGCGCTATCGCAGCGGCGCGGCGGTCGACCAGGCGCTGCTTGAGGTGCGCCAGTTCTGGCACGACACCGTGGGCGCCATCAAGATCGACACCCCGGTGCCGGCCATCGACCTGATGGTCAACGGCTGGCTGGCCTACCAGAACCTGAGCTGCCGCATCTGGGGCCGCACGGCCTTTTACCAGTCGGGCGGCGCGTACGGATTTCGCGACCAGTTGCAGGACGCCAGTGCCCTGATCTACACCCTGCCCGAAATGACGCGCAAGCAGATCTGCCTGCACGCCGCGCACCAGTTCGTGGAAGGCGACGTGCTGCACTGGTGGCATCCCGCCCCGCTGGAAAAAGGCATGCGCACGCGCTTTTCGGACGACCTGCTGTGGCTACCCTACATCACCGCCTTCTATCTCAATTCCACCGGCGACTGGAGCGTGCTCGATGAAGTCGCGGGCTTCCTCAGCGCGCCGCAATTGGAAGACGGCGAAGATGAAGTATTCCTGGAGCCGCAGCCGGCCGGCACCAGCGCCGACGTGTACGAGCATTGCTGCCGCGCGCTGGACCGCTCGCTCACCAAGGGCGCGCACGGCCTGCCGCTGATGGGCACCGGCGACTGGAACGACGGCATGAGCCGGGTCGGGCGCGAAGGCCGCGGCGAGAGCGTGTGGATGGGCTTTTTCCTGTTCCGCATCATCGGCGACTTCCTGCCTGCGTGCGAAAAGCGCGGCGATAGTGCACGCATCGCCGCCTACAGTGCCTACCGCGACCACCTGTCCGTCGCGCTCAACGGCGAAGGCTGGGATGGCCAATGGTACCGGCGCGCCTTTTACGACAATGGCGCGGTAATGGGCTCGAGCCAGAGCGACGAATGCCAGATCGACGCGCTGGCGCAGGCCTGGGCGGTGATCTCCGGCGCCGCGCCGGAAGAGCGCGCGCACATGGCGCTCGACGCGATGGAAGAGCGGCTGGTGTCGGATCACGATGGCCTGATCCGCCTGCTGACCCCTCCTTTTGTCGACACCGTGCAGGACCCCGGCTACATCAAGGGCTACGTGGCCGGTGTGCGCGAAAACGGCGGCCAGTACACGCACGCCGCCTGCTGGGCGGTGCGCGCGATGGCCGAAGCGGGCCGCAACGAGCGCGCCGCGCAGCTGCTCGAAATGCTCAGTCCCGTCAGCCACACGCTTACGCCGGAAGCGGTGGCGCGCTATCAGGTCGAACCGTACGTGATCGCGGCCGACATCTACGGCGCCGAACCGCACGTGGGGCGCGGCGGCTGGACCTGGTACACGGGTTCGGCCGGCTGGGCCTACCGGGTCGCGCTTGAATCGGTGCTCGGTTTTACCTTGGTGGGTGGCGCGGCAATCCGCATCAAGCCGGTGGTGCCGGCGGCGTGGCCGGGTTTCAGCATCCGCTACCGCCTGCCGGACGGCGCGACCAGCTACCACATCGAAGTGATCAACGACGCCATCGGCGATGGCACGCTGGTGGTGGCCGCCTCGCTCGACGGCCAGGAAGCGCCAATCGAAGGCGGCGCGGCCATGATCCCGATGAAGGCCGACGGCGCCGCGCACCGCGTGGTCATCGTACTGCGCGCGGCCTGAGATGGCACAAGTTCAACTGACAGGCATCCGCAAGTCGTACGGAGCGCAGGCGGTCCTGCATGGAATCGACCTCGATATCGCCGATGGCGAGTTCGTGGTCTTTGTCGGCCCGTCCGGCTGCGGCAAGTCGACCCTGCTGCGCGCGATCTGCGGGCTGGAAGACATCGACGGCGGCGACGTCCTGATCGACGGCGTGCGCATGAACGACGTGCCGCCGGCGCAGCGCGGGCTGGCCATGGTGTTCCAGAGTTACGCGCTGTATCCGCACATGACTGTGTACGAGAACATGGCGTTCGCGCTGAAACTGGCGGGCAAGCGCAAGACGCAGATCGACGAAGCCGTGCGCAAGGCCGCGCACACCCTGCAGATCGAGGCGCTGCTGCAGCGCCGGCCCAAGGAACTGTCAGGCGGCCAGCGCCAGCGCGTGGCGATCGGACGCGCCATCGTGCGCCAGCCGGCCGTGTTCCTGTTCGACGAACCGCTGTCGAACCTGGACGCGTCGCTGCGGGTGCAGATGCGCATCGAACTGGCCAGGCTGCACCGCACCCTGGCCACCACCATGATCTATGTGACGCACGACCAGGTCGAGGCGATGACTCTGGCCGACCGCATCGTGGTACTGCGCGCCGGCCGCATCGAGCAGGTGGGCGCGCCGCTGGAGCTGTATCACCGGCCCGACAACCTGTTCGTGGCCGGATTTCTTGGCGCCCCGCCGATGAATTTCCTGCGCGGTGAAATCCGCCAGTGGAACGCGGGCCAGGCGGTGGTGGCGCTGGCCGGCGGCGCCCAGTTGATGGTGTGCGTGGGTGCGCAAATGGCGCCCGGCGCGCACGTCACGTTGGGAATGCGGCCCGAGCACATCGTGACCGATGCGGTGGACGGCATCCGGGCGACCGTGTTCGCGGTCGAACGGCTGGGCGAAGGGACGTATCTGTATGCCAGCGTGGGCGGCAGCTCAGAACAGGTGGTGGTGCGGGCCGATCCGGACACCGCCTGGGAGGTGGGCCAGCACGTGGCGTTGGGTGCGCCGCTGGCGCGTATCCATGTATTTGGCGAAAACGGCAGAAGGTGTCCGCCTTAGCGCGCTGGTTGTCAAAACCTTTTATTTACCGTCCATTGAGATTAGGGACTTCCAAATAGACGGGCGACACAAGCATCGCAGCCCTTGAGAGCGACCAACACCCCCATGAATCCAAGAGCCCCCAACGGCAGTGAGAGCAGGAAAAAGGAAATATATGCTGCTTTTTCAAATAGCACCCAGTTTAAAATAACTGTACCACCTCCTATCACGAGGGAGACGATAAGTAGAGCGGGACGCTTCCATTTCGCTTCAGGAAAAGCTCCCCAGAACGCAATACCTCTCACGACTCTGCAATAACTGCACCGCTCGATCATTCCCACAATTTCTCCAATCTACTCACATAACGATAAGCTCGCTATCCTTCATCCAGGCCCGTGTCTGCTCGAAAGCACACACCGGTAAAGGGCAGTGTATAGCGCTTGTTACTCCAATGGCAAGTAATGGGAGGTGTGGCCAGAGCTCCTTGGTCCGCATGCAGCGCTGGTCGCTTCGTGCGACACTGACGGACTTTGGTGTAATTGCGTAGCGGGAATATATCGATGTGGAATGGCGTACTGTGCGGCCTGCTGGCCGGCGCGATGTGGGGCATGGTGTTCATCGTGCCGGAATTGCTGGCGGCGTTTTCGCCGGTCGAACTGGCCGTGGGGCGCTACATCGCCTACGGCGCCATCGCCACCGGGCTAATGCTGCCGCGCCTGCGCGGCCTCATGAAACGGCTCGACCGCAGCGATTGCGGCGCGCTGGTGCGCCACGCGCTGGCCGGCAACATCGTCTATTACATGCTGCTGGCGTTGGGTGTCAAGCTGGCGGGCGTGGCGCCGACCTCGCTCATCATCGGCCTGCTGCCGATTACCGTCACCCTGCTCGGGCGCAAGGATCACGGCGCGATTCCCCTGTCTCAACTGGCGCTGCCGCTGCTGGTGGTGGGTGCCGGCATCGCCTGTATTAATGTCGACGTGTTCCTGCACGCGCGCGCCAGCGGGGCGTCGCCCGGCGCGACCCTGCTGGGCGTGCTGTGCGCCTTCGGTGCCCTGCTGTGCTGGAGCTGGTACGCACTCGACTTCGCCATCTGGCATGGCGAGGTCACCGGCGCCGCAGGCATGGCAAGCGGACGCAACTGGACGGCATTCTGGATCACCAACGCCCTGCTCGCCCTGGGCGCATCGGTCATCGGCAACCATCTGTGGAATATCGCCAGCCGGCGCGTGCCGGTCACCCTGTCGGGGCAACTGATCTTGTTCGAGACCCTGTTCGCGCTGCTGTATGGCTTTGTCTACCACCGCCAGTTTCCGAGGATGCTGGAAATGGCGGCGATTGTGCTGCTGATTGCAGGCGTGGTGTGGGCAGTGCGCATGCACGCCGTGCAGCCTGTGGCCGAGCAGACGGCGGCGCACGGCTAGCGCCGCCGGCAGCCTTAGCGCCGTTGCTGGCTATGCTGCTGTATCGACATGCCCAGCTGGCTCAATTCTTCCTTGCCCAGCATCGGCAACTGCGCCAGCAAATGCGACAAGGTCGAACTGCCGTTCAGTTCCAGCTCGGACGACTGCACCAGCACGGTGCCATTGCCGGTAAAGTCGACCTGCTTTTCCTCGCCCGACAGTGTAAAGCCGGTCATGGCCCCCACGGTCGAGATGAACCCCTTGACGTGCTCGTAATCGTAGCGGTACGACGGACTCGGGCAATCGGCCCAGCCCAGCACGGCCTGCTCATCGACCCGGCACGGCAGTTCCATGAAGTGCACCGGCCCATTCGAGGACGCGATCACCTTGCCGGTCCCGAGCAGGGTCAGGTAACCCGGCAGGGTCGATTCCTGGCAAATCACGTTCTTGGAAAAGCCCAGCAGATTCTTGGCGCGGATCGTCATGTTGGCCGCATCCAGGTCATAGCAAGCCAGGTCGTTGCCGTTGTCGCCCAAGATCAGCTGGCCCTGGCCCTGCGCCACCACGAAGTTGTGGATGTATTTCGGCGCGTTGAAGGCGTGGCGCGCCAGCATGTCGATGACGCTGCTGCCCATGGCCTCGAAGCTCAGGTTGCCGTAAAAGGCGATCATCTTGCCCTTGCGGATGAAAATCTGGTCGGTCACGTCGACCACGAAGGCAAACCGGTTCAGGTTATCGTTCTTGGGCAAGTTCGCTGGATTGTAGATTGTCATGATTTACCTCTCGCTCGCTTGGATGTAGACCGTGCCCTGGCCGGTGAATTTGACTTGATACGACTCGCCCGAGGCCTGGCCGACAAACGTCTTCCAGTTCAGGTCGGTGATGATGGCGGAACTCAACTGCCCGGTGTGACCGATATAGGCTTGCGGGTCGACGCAGACCGGCACATCGGGCGTGACCGGCAAGCCGATGGCGTTGCCGTCCGACAGGATCGCCACCTCGCCCGAGCCCTGGAAAGTGCTGGTAAACAAACCCTGGCCCGACACGGCGCCGCGCGCGATGCCCTGGATGCCGCCCTGGTTACCGAGGAACATGGTGCCGGCGGTCAGGCGCGCGTCGAAAGCCAGCACATTGTCGCTTTCCACGTACAGCGTTTCGCCGCGCACCGGGATGATGGTGACGAACAAGCCATCGTAGGCGTAGTAGACCGAGCCGCTGCCCTTGGCCATCATCAGGGAATAGCCCTCGTTGGTGGCGGCGCGCATCGCCAGGGATTGCACGCCCTGCCCCGCCAGGAAGGAACGGCTGAACGCGACTTCGCCCTGGTACGAAATCATCGCACCCTTCTTGGCGAAGACTTCTTCATTATTGAGTTTGACCTCAATCATTTTTTCATTGATTTGCTGATACGCCGGCATGGCATTCTCCAGATAATTCGATTGTTCATGAGCGCGTGCGCGCCGCCCTGTCAGCGTTCCGCAGGCTGGATGAAGACCACGCCCTGGCCAGTGAACTTGTGCTGGTAGGACTCGCCCGAGGACTGGCCGACCATGGTGCGCCAGTTCACGTCGAACACGAATTCCTGGGTGATATTGCCCTTGAAGCCGACGAAGGCGTCCGGATCGACGCGCAGCGGATTGGCGGGCGTCACTTCCAGCATGATCAGGTTGCCGCGCGAGATGACCGCGATGTTGCCCTGCCCCTCGACCGTGGTGCTGAACAGGCCCTGGCCCGAGGCTGCCCCGCGCAGGCCGGCGAAGCTGGTGCCGGTCTTGAGCGAGGTATCGTAGGCCAGCAGGCTGCTGCTCTCGATGGTCATCTTTTCGCCGGCCAGCGCGATCACGGTGATTTCGGCCGCATCCTGGGCGAAAAACACGGTGCCGGTGCCCGAGGTTTGCATCAGCTGCATGCCCTCGTTGGTCACCTTGCGCTTGAGGGCGCCGAAGATGCCCTCGCCACCGAGGATGGATTTTTCGAATTTGATGGTGCCCGTATAGGCGACCATGGAACCGGCGATGGCAAGCACCTTCTCGTTTTGAAGGGTCACTTCCAGCAGGCGATCGGAATTATTGCGGAAACGGGTCACGGCTTGCTCCTGACAAAAGCGGTCGCGGCGCGGCCGCCGGCAACCAGAACGTCCCATTCTGGTTGTGTCAGTCAAGCGTGTCAAGACAGCAATGCATCCGCGACGCCGCGGGCTGGGCGTCGCTGCCGCGCTGGCTCAGGCGTAACGCGAGCGTGAACGGTGCAGAATGCCGGAATCGCTGCTTTCGCGCGCATCCTTGATGCGGAAATCGGAGGCCGGGCTGGTGCCGGAGCGCTCGTCATCGTTCTTGTGGCGCTGCTCGCGCTCGCGCTCGATTTCGCGTTCGATGCGCGACGCTGGCTGGGGATCGGATTTGGTGGTTTTCATCTCAGACGCTCCGGCGCGAGGTGCAGCGCATAAACATGGCGATGCGGGCATGGCGGGAAACGGTCAACTGCGCGGTTTTCATGATGTCTTTCTGTGAGAACATTTACTGCATGAACCAAGTATGCGCACCCGGACTTGCGGCGTATGTTCGACTCTTAACACAAATCATCAAAATCGCGCCCTCGTGCTCCTAATACGGCTTTCCGGCCAGGCCCAGCCGGATTTGCCAGAGCGCGCCGGCGCCCGTCATGTACAAGGTCTTGCCGTCCGCGCCGCCAAAAGCGGCGTTGGTGATGTTGGCGTCGACCCTGATCACGGCCAGCTCCTTGCCGGCCGGCGAAAACACGCGCAGGCGCTGCGCCGTATGTTCGGTCACGTAAATATTGCCCTGGCAATCGACCGTCATCCCGTCCGGCACGGCCAGGCCCGTGACCAGGTCGCGTCCCTTGCCCGGCACGCCGCGCACGATGGGATAGGCGCGCAGCACGCCATGCTCGCCGCCACCATTTACATACAGCATATCCCCCGCCGGCGATAACGCCACCCCATTCGGATTGGCGATGCCGCGTTCGACCACCGTCACCTTGCCGCCGGGGGCCACGCGGTAGACATAAGTGGCATCCTGCCCGCCTGGGGCGGCGTCGCGCTGGAAGGCGGGATCGGTGAAATACAGCGTGCCGTCGGCGGCAATGGCGAGATCGTTGGGCGAATTGAAGACCTTGCCGTTATAGCTGCCTGCCACCAGGGTGCGCTTGCCGCCGGGGAGCGCGAAGCGCGATACGCCCTTGTATTTGTGGGTGCCGGCAACGATGTTGCCGCGCGCATCGACCGCCAGGCCGTTGCTGCCGCTGTCGGCAAGCGCGGTGCCGACCTTGCCGTCCGGACCCAGCCGCTGGATACGCGATGGAAAACCGGGGCCGAAGGTGAAATCGGAAAAATACAGGGAGTCGCCGATCCAGACCGGGCCTTCGTACAGGCCCGCTTCGGCGTGGGTCGGCGCCGTGCCGGGCACGCGCGCGGCGCTCAGCGTGCCGGCGGGGGCAAGGCCGCCGCATTGGGCCGCCGCCGCGCCTCGCGCCACGCTCCAGCCGAGCGGCACGGCCAGGGCAAGGCGCAGCGCCAGGCGTGCCAGGGAAGGCTGGGAAGGCAGTGTCAGGGGCGGCAGCATCGGTATCCTTGGGAAATGTTAGCGCTATCAAGGCGCGAATTGTAGCAGCGTTGCGCTACCGCGTTCGCGTGCGTGGGCCGGCGGGGCGCGACTCGCCTATACTCCACGCATCGCCCCGGCGCACCGTGCGCAGCGGCATCTGATCAGCGAGGAATCATGGAACGTGAACACCCGGCCGGCGGCGCATCGAGCTTGTCACAGGAACACCTGGCCGAATTGCAGCAAGCCAAGCGCCTGCTGGAGCATCCCGGTTACGTGGCCCGCATTACCGACGTGATCGGCATGCCGCTCGAAGCGGCGGTCAAGGCCCTCCCCGCCGCGTGGACCAGCAAGATTGCCGCCGTCACCAACGCATCGCTGACCAAATGCCTGAACGTGGCCAACGCTACCTTGCGCCCGTCCGGCACCTCGTCCTTTCCCAAGCTGCACAGCGCGGCGGTGGCGCTGAGCGGCGCGGCCGGCGGCGCCTTCGGCATCGCCGGGCTGGCGGTCGAGCTGCCGGTGTCCACGGTCGTCATGCTGCGCTCGATCGCCGACATCGGCCGCGCGCAAGGCGAAAACCTCGCCTCGGGTGAAGCGCAGCTGGCTTGCCTGATGGTGTTTTCGCTGGGCGGCAAGACAGCCGCCGACGATGCGTCGGACTCGGGCTACTACGCGGCCCGCATCGCGCTGGCGCAGGCGATGTCGGAGGCCACGGTCTATCTGGCCAAACACAGCCTGGCCAGCGAAAGCGCGCCGGCGCTGGTGCGCCTGATTGCCCAGATCGCCACCCGCTTCAATGTGCACGTGTCGCAGAAGGCGGCGGCGATGATGGTGCCGATCATTGGCGCGGCCGGCGGCGCGCTGCTCAACACCCTGTTCATCAACCATTTCCAGGACATGGCGCGCGGCCATTTCACGGTGCGCCGGCTGGAGCGGCTGTATGGCCCTGACGCGGTCAGCGCCGCTTATCTGCAACTGCAAGGCTGAGCGGGGCGCGCAGCCCGCGAAGGTGCGCACACTGTTGACTGGCGCACAGACCAGCAGTGAGCGCGGCAGGCACAGTATACCCACGACAGCCACTCATCAACCTGCCGCAGGAATAACATGCCTTACGACCGTAGCGCCATGCCGAACCGCATTTCAACCTTTACCGAGCCGCGCACGCCCGGGTGGGGCAGTATCGCCCTGCTTGCCGCCGCCGGCCTGGCCGCGTCGGCGGTGTACGTGCAAGCGAGGAAACGCGAGGCCGAGCTGGCCAATCCCGCGCAGGGCAATGTCATCGAGGTCGATGGCGTGCGCCTGCATTATCTTGAGCACGGCGATGGACCACCGCTGGTGCTGCTGCACGGGAATGGATTGCATGCGGAAGACTTCGCGCTCAGCGGTCTGCTCGATACGGCCGCCGAATCGCATCGCGTGATCGCGTTCGACCGCCCGGGTTTCGGGCACAGCGAACGGCCCGGCGACACCAGCTGGACCCCGGAAGCGCAGGCGCGCCTGATGTACAAGGCCTTGCGCATGCTGGGCGTCGAGCGGCCAGTGATTGTGGGGCATGCCTGGGGGACCCTGGTCACGCTGGCGCTGGCGCTCGATTATCCGCGCTATGTGCGGGGGATTACGCTGGTGTCCGGCTACTACTATCCGAGCGTGCGGCTCGATGCGCCGCTGGCGGCGGCACCCGCGCTGCCGCTGTTGGGGCAGGTGCTGAGAAATACCCTGGCGCCACTGCTCGGCCGCCTGCTCTGGCCCGCCCTGGCGCGGCGCATGTTCAGCCCGGCCGCGGTACCGGAGCGCTTCAGCGAGTTTCCCGCCTGGATGTCATTGCGGCCGGCGCAGCTGGGCGCCAGCGCCGCCGAAATCGGCATGATGACGGCTGCGGCCGCGCGCCTGTCGCAGCGCTACGGCGAGCTGCGCCTGCCGATTGCCGTGCTGGCCGGCTGGGGAGACCAGCTGGTCAGCGCCGAGAGCCATGCGGTGCGATTCCATCAAGAAGTTCCACACAGCGACCTGCAACTGGAAGAAAGCTGCGGGCACATGCTGCACTACGCTCGTCCCGACCTCATCATGGCAGCGGTTGCCAGGCTGGAGGTGGGGGCACGCGCGGGCCTCGCACACATTCCGGCGTGGGCCCAGCACGACGCCGGCGCCACGCTGCACTAAGGCGACGCCACGCTTATTCGTTTTTTTTCACTGCCACAAGGAGATTTACCATGACCCAATCGACATCGGAAGGTACGCAGAACAAACAGTCCGGCAGCCCGGAAACCGAAGCGGACGTGAATTCGGCCGCCGGCAAGAAGGATGACAAGAGCAGCCACGACGAAAAGAGCCGTGTGAAAGCGGGCAAGGATGAAGGTGCCGGTGGCGGGGCGAAGCAGAAGCAACAGCACTAAGCGCCAAACCGTCGTTTCCGCCATTGGCGGAAACGACTCCCCGTGCCAGGGGGGCGATCAACCGCGCTTTTGCGGCGTGTTTTTCGCGAGCGTCTTGCGCAGCAGCGCCGCCAGTTCAATCGGCACGAACTTGGCAATATAGGCGTCCGCCCCCACGCCATTGACGTGATTCTCGTTCGCCGCGCCCGACAGGGACGAATGAATAATCACCGGAATCGTCGAAAACCGGCTGTCCTGCTTGATATTGCGCGTGAGCGTAAAACCATCCATCTCTGGCATTTCCAGGTCGCTCAGCACCAGCGCCACCTTGTCGCGCGCCGTCTTGCCCTCTTTCTTGGCCGCGATATCGATCGCTTCGAGCTTGTCCCACGCCTGCTTGCCGGAATTGGTCATCACGTACTGCGCACCCATCGCCTGCAACGCGTTTTCAATCAGCGCGCGCGCGATCACCGAGTCGTCCGCCGCCAGGATCACCTGTCCCTCGGGCAGGTTGAGCGGAGCGCCGATCGAATCGACATCCACGTCCGGCTCTTCATTGCTGTGCAACTGGCGCAGGATCGATTCCACGTCCAGCACCTGGGCCAGGCGGGTATTGGGCACGTCGCCATCGACCTTGGCAATGCTGGTCACCAGCGCGCCGCTGGCCGTCTTATCGCCCGGCAGCACCGACGTCCATTCCAGGCGCACGATTTCTTCCACCGCCTCCACCGCGAACGCTTGCGTGGTGCGCGCGAATTCGGTAATCAACAGCAGCTTGAGGCCCGCCGTCGGGATGCATCCCACCACCGCGGGGAGATTAATCACAGGAATAATCTGCTCGCGCAGATTGACCACACCCAGCATATGCGGATGGGAATCGGCAATCGGCGTGACGTGCGGCATCGCGACGATTTCGCGAATCTTGAACACGTTGATCGCATACAACTCCGAGTGCTGGCCTTCCGCATCGCCACCCAGGCGGAACAAGAGCAATTCCAGCTTGTTGAGGCTGGTCAGATTGCTTCTTTCGTCGATATCCTGTTGAACGTTATTCATCGTTTCCTTTTCCCTGCGCCCGGCCCGAAGGCGACCGGCGGCAACTGTGTTAGCGCGTCGGGCCGACGCGAGCTGGCGTTCTGATGCATCGGCGGGCTTGGGCCGACAGGCGGATCTGGGCGATCCCGGGGGATGGGGGATCAGGTAAGAGGACAAGCAACCGAAGGCGAAGGCATCCGCAGTCCGGTTCAATCGATTATACGTGTAAATATTCCTCTGGCATCACGGCGATTCGCCTGACCCCGCCCGGTTTGTTGCGCCGTTCGCACGTTTAATGCCGTGGAGCACTAATTTCATTTCGGTGCTACAATTTGTTGCACGAGCCTAGTCCCCGCTCGTCCCGGCCTGCACAGACAGCCTGATGCGAGAGCGTCAATGATGGCTGCAGCGCGCGCCTCACGCTTCCGGATGCCCTGCCCCGCATCATTCCTGGTTAATAGTGACGACGAGCGTCCCGGACGGAGTTGCGTTCACGCTGTGGCCCGGCTCAGGCCAAAAAGGCAAGCTTATGAATACCCGCACCGAATCCGACCGCCTGCTGGCCTTGCGCAAGCTCGACTTGCTCGACAGCGCGCCCAGCGAAGCGTTCGACCGCATCACGCGCATGGCCGCGCGCGTCTTCGGCTTGCCGATCGCGGCGGTGTCGCTGACCGACAGCGACCGCCAGTGGTTCAAGTCGCGCGTCGGCGTGGCCCACTTATCGATTCCACGCCTCAAGGCGCCCTGCTCCGCCGTGGCCGACAGCGGCGCCATGCTGGTGATTAACGACCTGCACGCGGATGCGCATTTCCGCGACAGCCACCTGGCCCACAGCGGCGTGCGTTTCTATGCGGGCGCGCCGCTGATCACCAGCGACGGCTACACGCTGGGCGCGATGTGCGTGCTGGGCCTGGAAGCGCGCACCATCAGCGCCACCGAACGCGATGCGCTGACCGACCTGGCGGCCATGGTGATGGCCCAGATCGAGCTGCAGCACACCCTGGGCCGGGTCGACCCGCTCAGCGGCATGCCAAACCGCAAACAATTCATCGAAGACTACGCCGACCTGCAAATGGACCGTCCGCAGGGCGAACGGCGCGTGGCGGTGCTGGTCAACATGGCCAACCAGGAACAGCTCAACAACGCCGCGCGCGTGATGGGCGCCTCCTACTTCGACGACCTGATGGACGAGGCGATCCGCTCCTACCGCGCCTTCCTCGGCGAGGAACACAAGGTGTACCAGCTGGCCGCGACCCAGTTCATCACCATCGCCCCGCCCGATATTGACGACGGCGCCTACACCGCGCGCCTGGCGCACTGGCTCGACAGCCGCGCCGAGTGGTGCACCTCGCGCTTCGTGACCACCCCGGCGATCGGCATCGCACCCTTCCTGCTGGGCCGCACCGAGTGCCTGGACGTGCTGCGCATCGGCCAGAACGCGATGCAGGACGCGCACCAGACCGGCCAGCTGATCGGCACCTATTCCTCCGCGCAGGACGCCGCCTACCAGCGCCGCTTCACCCTGCTCAACGCCTTCGATGCCGCGCTCGACGACGGGCACCAGCTGCGCCTGGTCTACCAGCCGCGCATCGACCTGGCCAGCGGGCGCTGCGTCGGCGCCGAAGCCCTGCTGCGCTGGCGCCATCCGGAGCTGGGCGACGTGCCGCCGGGCGAATTCATGCCGGTGGTGGAACAGACCTCGATGGTGCGTGCCGCCACCAACTGGGTGATCCGCGAAGCCGTGCGCCAGCTGGCTGCGTGGCATGGCGCCGGCTTGCAGCTGCAAATGTCGGTCAACGTCTCGGCCGCCAACCTGCTGGAAAAGGATTTTGTGAGCAACCTCGCCGCGCTGCTGAACCGGCACCGCATGGCGCCGGGCTGGCTGGAACTGGAAGTGACGGAAAGCGCGGTCATGGAAAACCAGGGCACCGCCCTGGCCACCCTGGCGGCGCTCGACGAGGCCGGCGTGCGCCTGGCGATCGACGACTTCGGCACCGGCTACAGCAGCCTGGCTTACCTGCAGAGCATGCCCGCGCACGTGGTCAAGATCGACCAGTCCTTCGTGCGCAACATGGCCGGCGGCGAACGCAACCGCACCTTGGTGAACACCATGATTTCACTCTCGCACGAGCTGGGCTTTCGCGTGGTGGCCGAAGGCATCGAAACCGATGAGGTGCGGCAGTTGCTGCGCGACCAGGGCTGCGACGAGGGGCAAGGCTATCTGTTCGCCAGGCCGCTGGCGCCGGAAGACCTGTTCGCCTGGTGCGCGCGCGAGCAAGCCGGCCAGGCCGCCGCGCGCCCGCCATGGAAGCCTATTTGCCCGCCGACGCCTTCGCCGGCGCGTCATACTGCAACCTGACCACCCGTCCGCTACGGTCCTCGACCAGGAAAATCGCGCCGCCGCGCCCCTGCTTGACGTCGACCGGAGCCCCGGCCGGCTGGTTCGGCTTGGCGCTCCAGCCGCCGATCAGTTCAATCATCTTGCCCAGCGGCGCGCCCTGCGCATCGGGCAGGAAGGCCACCAGCCGGTGGCCGTTCGCGCGGTAGCCGTGAAAGCCCATGATCAGGCTATTCTTGTATTGCGGCGGGAACATGTCGCCCGTGTAAAAGGTCATGCCGAGCGGCGCGGAGTGGGCCGGCAGCAGGCGTGCCGGAGCGCGGTAACTGGCGCACTTGGCGGCCGGATACTCCGGACTGGCCACATTATTGTCGTAGCAATAGGGCCAGCCGTAGTTGCCCTTGGCCTCGATCAGGTTCAACTCATCGTGCGGCAGATCGTTATCGTTCTTCAAGGTTTTGATAGCCGCCTGGATCGCGTCGCGCGAGTTTTCGCCCTGCCACAAGGCATGCGTGACCGGGTGGATCGCCAGCGCCATTGAATTACGCAGCCCGGTGGCGTGCACGTCCCAACTCTTGACGGTGCCGGCCGGCCATTGCATCTGGTATTTGCGCAGCGCGCCCAGCGCATTCGCCCCGCTCGCTTCCGCGCACGGTTTGGCCGGGTCCGGCGCCTTGCCCTCCTTGTCTTCGCAGTGGTCGCTGCCCGAACCGACGTTGACGTACAGGTCGCCCTTGGCGTCGAAGCGCAAGGCGGTCAGCGGGTGGCGCCCGATGCCGGGCAGCGCCGCCACCCCGGAGGTGCCGCCGATGACATCCTTGGTGGTGCCGTCCGGATCGCGCGGATCGAAGCGGAATACGCGCTTGATGGCGCCCACATACACCAGCCCGTCCGGCCCCAGCACGATGCCGTTCGGACGGTCGATCTTCTTCATCAGCAGTGTTTTCCGATACCCGGCCGCGCTGGGACGGAGCGTCCAGACGCTGCCCTGGTTCGGCTCCCAGCCGCCCAGGTCGACCACCAGCACGTCGCCATTGTCGAGCGGCTGGACCCCGCGCGCGAACTTGAAGCCGCCGGCGATGATGGCCGCGCAAAAGCCGGGCGGCGTGGTCACGGCCAGGCGTGGCGCGCCGCCGCATTTGTCGGCTGCGGCGGCGCTGCCAGCCATCAGGCACAGCGTGGCGGCCAGCGCCGGGCGAAGAAGACGATGGGCGTCAAAAGGTGTCATGCGGCATCCTGTCGAAAAGGTGCTGGAATTATAGAGTATGGAGCCAGTTGCAAAACTATTTTCCTGAACCGGTCGGCATGAGGAAATCGTGATTTTTGATCACGTTTTTCGAAGTTAGACGGACTCTGCTGGTTTAAGGTGGCGGAATCATGGTCAATCTCGTAGGT
>NZ_WHJG01000047.1 GCF_011682175.1 Massilia frigida | reverse complement strand
ATGCGCTCGCCGGCGTCGAGGCGGAAGAAATCGCGCGCGACCCGTGTGTGGCGCGCCAGGGCGTCGTGGGTGATGCCAACGCCCTTCGGCTTGCCGGTCGAGCCGGAGGTATACATCACGTAGGCCAACTGCTGGCGATGCACCGTCACGGCGGGATTGTGCGATGGCTGGCCGCCGCAGTCGGGCAGCGTCTCAAGCAGCAGCGCGACGCCGGCATCGTCGGCCATGTAGGCAAGGCGCTCCTGCGGATAGTTGGGGTCGAGCGGGACATAGGCCGCGCCGGCCTTGAGCGTGGCGAGGATGGCGATGACCATGTCCGGGGCGCGTTCCATGCGGATGCCGACGCGCGCGTCGGCACCGGCGCCCGCGCCGATCAGGTGGTGCGCGAGACGGTTCGCCCGCGCATTGAGCTCGGCGTAGCTGAACGCCGTTTCGTCGAATACCAGCGCAATCGCGTCCGGCGTGGCGGCGGCCTGCAATTCGAATGCGCGGTGCACGGGCGGCAGCGCATCCGGAACGGCGTCGGCAAGAGCCCAGTCGCGGGTGACCTGGCGATACTCCTCGTCACCGAGAATCGGCAGCTCGCTGATGCGCGCCTGCGGCGTGGCGGCAATCGCACGCAGCAGGTTGGTGTAGTAACCGGCGAAGCGGCTGGCGGTGGCTGCGTCGAACAGGTCGGTACTGTAGGTCAGGATCGCATCGAGCCGGCCATGACGCTCCACGATGTCGAGCGACAGGTCGAACTGGGCAGCGCCGCTGTCCTGCGACAGCGGCTGCACGCGCACGTTCCCCATCAGCGCGTGAGCGCCGGTCGCCGACGCCTGCACATTGAACATTACCTGGAACAGCGGCGAGTGGGCCAGGTTGCGCTGCGGCTGAAGCGCTTCCACCAACTGCTCGAACGGCAGGTCCGGGTTCGCCTGCGCACCCAGTGCGCATTGCTTGACGCGCGCCAGCGATTCGGCAAAGGTCATGCGGCCGTCCACCTGCACGCGCATTACCTGGGTATTGACGAAGAAGCCGATCACGCCTTCCGTTTCGACGCGATTGCGGTTGGCGGTCGGCACACCGATCCGGATATCTTTTTGACCGGACAGGCGGTGCAGCAGGACGCCGAAGGCTGTCAGCGTCGTCATGAACAGAGTCGCACCTTGCTCGCGCGAGCGCTGGCGCAGGCCGTCGGCCAGCGTGTCGTCCAGCGCGAAGCGGATTCGGCCCCCGCGCCCGCTTTGCACCGGCGGCCGGGCGCGGTCGGCCGGCAGTTCCAGCACCGGATGCTCGTCGCCAAGCTGCGTTTTCCAGTAATCGAGTTGGGTCGCCAGCAGATCGGCGGTCAGCCATTCCTGCTGCCACAGCGCGTAATCGGCATACTGGATGGGCAAGGCATCGCGCCCGGCGCCCTCGCCGGCGTAGTTGGCGGCAAGCTCCTTCATCAGCAGCGTCATCGACCAGCCATCCGCGACGATGTGATGGATGGTCAGGGCCAAGATATGCTCGCTGTCCGCCAGTTTGAACAGGGTGGCGCGCAGCAAGGGGCCGGCGCGCAGGTCGAATGGCTTGGCCGCTTCGGCTTGCAGCAGGCCTGGCGCATCATCGGCCGTCGTGTCGATCACGGACAGCCTGACGTCGACGGCCGGGAGAACGACCTGCCCCGCCCTGCCATCGACATCGCGAAACACGGTGCGCAGCGCCTCGTGGCGGCTGGTCACCGCGCACAACGCGGCCTCCAGCGCCACAACATCGAGCGGACCATCGAGCCTGAGGGCGGCCGGAATATTGTAGGCTGCGCTGTCCGGCTCCAGCTGATCCATGAACCACAGGCGTTGCTGTGCGAACGACAGCGCAACGTGGGCCGGACGCTCCGCCAGCGGCACGATCGGCAGGCTGGCGCCATCGACGCCGCTCTCGCGCAGGCGCTGCCTGAACAAGGCGCGCTTGTCGGGCACCAGGCCGGCGAGACGGCGCGCGATGACCAGCATATCGTGTTTACTATTTTGTTCCATGACTATTCCAATTCATTGAGCAGGTCCGCCATCAGCGACACGTCGCCGGCTTGGCCCTGCATTTCACGCCTGAGCGCAGGCGCCAGTTCCGCAATCGTCGCTTTCTGGAAGATCGTCGCCAGCGCGATTTTTTTGCCGAATACGAGCGAGGCCCGCGACGCGACCTGCATCGCCAGCAGCGAATGGCCGCCGAGGGCGAAGAAATTATCGTGAATGCCCACTTGCCCGACGCCGAGCAGGTCGCTCCAGATGCGCGCCAGCGCCGTTTCGGTGTCATTGCGTGGGGCGGCATACGACTGTGCTGCGGCGCCGTACTCCGGCGCAGGCAGGGCGTTGCGGTCAAGTTTTCCGTTCGGCGTCAACGGCCAGCTCTCGACCCGCACGAACGCCACCGGCACCATGTAGTCGGCCAGATCCAGCGACAGGCGCACCCGCAGCTGGTCGGCCGCAAGGTGCTCGCCCAGGTAGTAGGCCACCAGGCGCTTGTCGCCTGGACGGTCTTCGCGCGCGATCACGACCGCATCCCGCACGCCCTGGCAGGCGGCCAGCCTGGCTTCGATTTCGCCCAGCTCGATCCGGAAACCGCGAATCTTGACCTGGAAGTCGTTTCGCCCCAGGTATTCAATGTCGCCGTTCGCGCGCCACCGTCCCAGGTCTCCCGTCTTGTACAGGCGCGCCTGCGGATCGTCACTGAACGGATCGGCGATGAAGCGTTCGCGCGTCAAATCCGGGCGATTCAGGTAGCCGCGCGCCACGCCGGCGCCGCCGACATACAATTCGCCAGTCACGCCGACCGGGACCGGCCGCCGCTGCCCGTCGAGGATGCAGATCCGCAGGTCGGGAATCGGCCCGCCGACCATGCTGCCGTCGGCCTCGTCGATATCCTGGCGCCGCAAGCGGCGGTAGGTTGCGTGCACGGTGATCTCGGTGATGCCGTACATATTGGTCAGCTGGGTGCGATCCGGATCGTTGCGCTCGATCCAGGGCTTGAGCGTGTGCAGTTCAAGCGCCTCGCCGCCGAAAATGACGTGGCGAAGCGCATGCCTGTCGTCGCTGTGCGCCTGCGCCACGGCCAGCGCACGAAATGCGCTCGGGGTCTGGTTCAGGATGGTGACCCGTTCGCGGCACAGCAGTGCGTGGAACTCGTCAGCCGAGCGCGCGCAGGCTGCCGGCACCACCACCAGCTTGCCGCCGTAGGCAAGCGCACCCCAGATCTCCCACACCGAAAAATCGAATGCGAAGGAATGGAACAGCGTCCAGACATCGCTCGCGCCGAACCCGAACCAGGCGTCGGTGGCCAAGAACAGCCGCGTGACGTTGCGGTGTTCGACCATCACCCCTTTCGGCTTGCCGGTCGAGCCGGAGGTGTAGATGACGTAGGCCAGGTGCTCCGGCCGCAGCCCCACTGCCGCAGGGTCGGGATTGGACGCGGGCTGCCCGGCCAGCGCCGCGGCGTCGTCGTCGACGTACAGCAGCGGTACGCCGGCGGCAGGCAGGCCGGCGCCAAGTGCGCAAGCGGTGATGATCGCCATCGGAGCGCTGTCGTCCAGCATGTAGGCCAGCCGGTCCGCCGGGTAGGCCGGATCGAGCGGCACATAGCCGGCCCCCGACTTCAGCACGCCAATGATCGCCACGACCAGGTCAAGGCCGCGTTCGAGGCAAATGGCGACTCGTGCATCGGCCACCGCACCCAGTTCGATCAGCCGGTGCGCCACCCGGTTCGCGGCCAGATTGAGTTCGCGATACGACATCGCCTGGTCGCCATGCACGAGCGCGACCGCATCCGGCGTTGCCGCGGCCTGGCGCGCGAACCTGTCGTGCACCGCACCGCCGTACGGATAGTCGGCGACGTCCTTGTTCCAGTTCCGGGTCAGGCTGCGCCATTCGGCATCGTCGAGCAAAGGCAGGTCGCCGATGACACGGTTGTCCTGGTCCACCAGGCCTTCCAGTACCCGCAGCAAATGGCCTTGCATGCGCGTGACCGTCGCGTCGTCGAAATGGGCGCGGTCGTGGACGAAGTCGATCCGCAAGCGCTCGCCCGGGACCACCGTCAGCGATAGCGGGTAGCTGGTCAGGTTGTGGGCATGGACGTTTTCAATGGCCAGCCGCGCCTGGCGATGACGCGCGGCCGCGTCGACCGGGTAGTTTTCAAAGACGAACAAGGTGTCGAACAAGGCAGTGCCGCCGCCGCTGCTCCAGCGCTGGATATCCGCCAGCGCCGTGCTCTCATGCTGGCGCAGGGCCGCGTTCGCGCCTTGCAGTTGGCGCAGCCAGGCGCCGATTTCCTGTCCCGGATCGAGCCGCTGGAACATCGGCAGCGTGTTGATGAATAGTCCGAGCATGGCCTCGATGCCCGCCACGTCAGCCGAGCGGCCGGATACGGTGACGCCGAATACGACGTCATCGCGCCCGCTATAGCGCGACAAGAGCAGCGCCCATGCCGCCTGCAGCACGGTATTGAGCGTCACCTGCCCGCCCTGTGCAATGCCTTGAAGGGCGCCGCTCAGCGCGGCCGGCAGGTGCAGCACCTTCTCGCCATGCCCTTGCGGCGCGCCGGATGGCCGCGCCACCGCATCGGCCAGCCGCAGGGGAGCGGACAGGCGGTCCAGCGTGTCGCGCCAAAAGCGCTCCGCCACGTCGTGCGGCTGGCGGCCGATCCATTCGACATAGTCGCGGTAGCGCGCTGGCTGCGCCGTTGGCGCTCCCTGCGCGCCATCGAAATAGCGCGCCAGGATTTCGCCGATCAGACGCGCCGAGCTCCAGCCGTCCAGCAGCAAGTGATGTTTGGTCCAGACGAATTCGGTGGCGCCGTCGTGCCGCGCGATCAGGGCCACGCGGATCAACGGCGCCCGGGCCAGGTCGAAGCCGCACGCACGTTCCTGGTCGAGGAAGTGCGCCAGCCGCGCCTCGTGTTCGGCCGCGTTGAGATCGCGCCAGTCATGCACGGCGAATGGCAGCACGGCGTCGCGCCACACGATCTGGATGGTCTGTCCCGCGCGTTCGGTCAAAAAGCCCGTACGCAGGATCGCATGCTCGCCCACTGCCGCGATCCAGGCCGCCTGGAAGGCATCGACGTCGAGCGCACCTGTCAGGGTGCCGCGCAGCTGATTGACATAGATATCCTGCTGCGGCGCGTACAGGCTGTGGAACAGCATCCCCTGCTGCATGGGCGCCAGCGGATACATGTCCTCGATGGCCGCCACGGGCAAGTGGTCGATTTCGCCCTGCGTCAAGCCGGCGAGCGGGAAATCGGACGGGGTGGCACCGCCTTGCGCGGTCACGCAATGCGCGACCAGGGCGCGCAGCCTTGCCAGGTAATCCACGGCCAGCCTGTCGATCACGCCGCCGTCCACCACATCGGGACTGTAGTTCCAGCTCACGGCCAGGATGCCATCGCTGACCTGCGCCACCACGTCGAGGGCGTGGCTGCGCCGGTTGCCGGCGGCGCGGTTGACACCCGTGCCCTCAGTCGCGAGGCGAAAGCCGTGCGCGCCCTGCTGCGCGCCGAACTGGCCCAGGTAGTTGAAGCACACTTGCGGCCGTGGCAACGCCTCGATCGCGGCGCGTGCCGCAGCATCGCCCCCATGTTTGAGCAAGCCGAAGCCGATGCCCTTGTCCGGAATGGCGCGCAGCTGCTCCTTGACCGACTTGATCGCGTCCGCCGGCTCGCGCGCGGCATCCAGGCAGACCGGAAAGCGGCTGGTGAACCAGCCGACAGTGCGGCTCAGGTCAAGGTCGTCGAACAGGTCTTCACGGCCATGGCCTTCCAGTTCGATCAGGGCATGCGCGCTGCCGCTCCATTCCTGCAGCGTCTGCGCCAGCGCGGTGAGCAGCAAATCATTGATCTGGGTGCGATAGGCGCCCGGCGCCACTTGCAGGAGCTGGCGCGTTGCCTCCGCGTCGAGCGCAAGCTCCACGCGGCGCGCATCACCGGCGCGGCGCTCGCCATCGGCATTCCAGGCCGGCAGCGGCATTGGCCGAAGGGCCGATTGCCAGTAACTGAGCTGCGCTACGGGTGCGTGGCTGCGCAACCTGCCCGCCCAGTCGCGCCAGGAAGTCGGGCTGGCCGGCAAAACGGGCACCTGCCCCGCGCAAGCCTGGGTGTAGGCGGTCTGCAGGTCTTCCAGCAAAATGCGCCACGAGACGCCATCGACGGCCAGGTGGTGCACCGCGATCAGCAGGCGTTCGCCGCCGCTGTCGATGCGCAGGAGCGCGGCCGCCAGCAAGGGACCGTGCGCGATATTCAGGCCGGCCTGCACGCGCGAACAGGCGTCAGCGATGTCGGCTCCGGTGCGCATTGCGATGGTTTGCAGCAGCGTGTCCGGCACCTGCGGGTCATGCCACTGGCGCACCTCAACGCCGTTCTTGACGAAGCGCAGGCGCAAGGCATCGTGATGGCGCACCAGCGCGCGCAGCGCGGCGTCGAGACATGCCGCATCCAGCGCTTCCGGCGCGGCGAGCAGCACCGACTGATTCCAGTGATCCGGTGCGGCCAACCGCTGCTCGAAGAACCATGCCTGGATCGGCGTCAGCGGCACATCCCCGCCCGGCGCGGGCGGCGCCGCCTTCGCCTTGGCAAGCAGCGGCACCGCCACCTGGGCGATGGCGGCAATGGTCGGCTTGTCGAACATCTGTTTCGGGGTCAGCTTCAATCCCTTGGCGCGCGCCTTGGCGATCACTTGCAGCGACAGGATGGAATCGCCACCGAGCGCGAAGAAGCTGTCGAAAACACCCACCTCGTCGAGCTTCAAGACATCGCGCCAGACCATGGCCAGCACGGCTTCCACATCGTTGCGCGGCGCCACCCGGCCGGCACTGGCGGTGGCTGGGGTTTCCGGCGCCGGCAAGGCGCGCCGATCGAGCTTGCCGTTGGCGGTCAACGGCCACGCGTCGAGGCGCACCAGCGCGGACGGCACCATGTAGTCCGGCAGGCGCGCCGCCAGCCGCTCTTTCAGCAGGGCGAGGTCGCAATCCGGCGCCGCCAGAATATAGCCGACCAGGCGCGCCACGTCGCCGGACTTGGCCAGTACCACCACGGCGTCGGTAATGCCGGGTTCCGAGGTCAGCTGCGCGGCGATCTCTCCCGGCTCCACGCGGTAGCCGCGGATCTTGACCTGGTTGTCGGCGCGGTCCATATACTCAACGTTGCCGTCCTCCAGAACGCGGGCGATGTCCCCGGTGCGGTAGAGGCGCGAGCCGTCGCCGAAGGGATTGGGGATGAAGCGCTCCGCCGTCAGGTCCGGGCGCTCAAGGTAGCCGCGCGCCAGCTGCGCGCCCGCCACGTAGATTTCGCCCGGCACGCCGGCCGGTACCGGGTGCAGGTGCGCATCGAGCACGTACACCTGGTTGTTGGCCAGGGGACGGCCAAGGGGCAGGATGCGGCTGTCCGGGCGCGCCGCATCATGAGCGAAGGTCAGCACGCCGACCGTGGTTTCGGTCGGCCCGTAATGGTTCAGCAAACGGCAGCCGGGTGCCAGCATCCGCAACCGTTCGACCAGTTGCCAGCTGCTTGCCTCGCCGCCCAGCACCAGGCAGCGGCGCGGCAGCACCTGCGCCGGATCGGCGGCCTGCAACAAGCCTGCCAGGTGGCTCGGAACGATCTTGAGCGCGTCGATGCGGTGCAGCGCCATGTATTCGGCAAAGCGGTCCGGATCGAAGGCACGCTCCTCGGAAATCACGTGCAGGCATGCGCCGCTGGCCAGCGCCCCGAACAGGACGGTATGCCCCAGGTCCGCAGCCACCGTCGATACCCAGGCCATGCTGGCGATATCGTCTTCGCCGAGACGGGCACGCACGGCCGCGACGTAGTTCGACAGGGCGCCGTGCGTAACGACGACACCCTTGGGTCGTCCGGTCGAACCGGATGTGTAAATAATATAGGCCGCGTTCGACGCGATGCATTGCTGCGGCAGCGGCGTCGCGGCGCAGGCGGTGGCATCGAACGAGGCGTCGATCGTCAGCACGGCACGCGAATCGGCGCGCTGGAAAGCCAGGCGCTCGGCGGGCATCCTGGGGTCGAGTGGCACGGCCACGCCGCCCGCTTTCAGGATCCCTAACAGTGCCACCACCATATCGAGCGAGCGTGGCAGGCAAACGGCAACCCGCACTTCCGGCGCAACGCCGTGCGCGGCCAGGTAGTTGGCCACGCGGCTGGACCGCTGGTCAAGTTCGCGCCAGCTCAGTTGCTGGTCTTCGTAGCGCAGGGCCGGCGCATCCGGCTTGTCGTGCGCGTGATCGGCGATGTGCGCGGCGATGGTGCGGAAAGCGACATCGGTCCGCTCGCCGGCAGCCTGCGCGACGATGCGGCCGCGCTCGGCCTCGCCGCACAGGGTCAGCGACGCCAGGGTCGCATCGGGCCGCAGGCGCAGGGCGGTAAGCACGGCGCCCAACTGGCGCAGCAAGCCCGCGACGACGGGATGGGCAAAGCGGCGGCCATCGTAGGCCAGCAGCAGTTCCATTTCCGCCCCATCCTTGACTATCAGGCTCAATGCGTAGTTGTTGCGGCCGCCCGTGAGGCGCACGCCATCGGCGCCGGCGCTCTGCTGGCCGCGCCGTACATGGCGCATGCGGATCGCCGCGCGCCCCTCCGTCAACGATGCGTCGATCGGATAATTTTCAAAAACGACGATGCTGTCGAACTGCGCCGGCACCTCGCCCGGGGGCAGATAGTCGAACTGGCGCTGCGCAACCGCTTGCTGCTGCAATCCACGCAGCCACTGCGCCACCGGCAGCGCCCCCGGCATGGAGACCCGCAGCGGCTGGGTATTGATGAACAGGCCCGCCATTTCCTCGACGCCGGCCAGATCGGCCGGACGGCCGGACACGGTGCAGCCGAACGTCACTTCATCGTTGCGCGCGTGGCGTCCGAGCAGCACGGCCCATGCGCCCTGCACGACGGTGTTCAGGGTAAGCTGCTGCGCCGCGGCGAAGGCGCGCAGCGCCGCCGTTTCACCCACGGCGAGATGCAGCACTTGTTCCGCATGGCCGTCGCTTGCACTGCCGCCCGACACCGGCAGCGGCGTCGGCTCCGCGCCACCGGCCAGCGCGCCGCGCCAGTAGCTGCGCGCCGCTTCCATGTCCTGGCCTTGCAGCCACTGGAGATAGTCGCGGTAGGGACGCGCGGACGCCAGCTGCGGCGCCGCGCCGCCGGCCGCGCAGCGATAGGCCGCCAGCACGTCGCGCAGGATCAGCGCCAGGCTCCAGCCGTCGAGCGTGATGTGGTGATAACTCCAGACCAGGCACTGGCGCCGCTCGGACAGCCGTACCAGCCGCAGGCGGTTGTCGGCCGCGCGCCGGAAGTCGAATCCCTGTTCCCGCTCCTGCGCCAGCAGTGCCGCCAGCTCGCGATCCTGCCCGGCCTCGCTGTGCTCGCGCAGGTCGAGCGTTTCGCAGTGCGCGGCGCCGGCCCGATACACAATCTGCACCGGCCGCGCGATTTCTTCCCAGCGGTAGTCGGTGCGCAGCACGGGGTACTTGGCCACCACCGCCTGCCACGCCTGCCCGAACGCAGCGATATCGAGTTCGCCCTCGATGTCGAAGGTGGACTGATAAAAGTACGGATCGGCCGTGCCCTCTTGCAGCGCGTGCGCGAGCATGCCTTGCTGAAGGGGCGAGAGATAGCTGATCGCCTCGATATTTTGCTTGTTGCGGAAGTTGCTCATTACAGGATCTCCTCCAGGAAGCGGTCAAGGTCATCCTGTCCAATATCAATATCCGGAAAGTCGGACGGTGTCACATCGCCTTCGGCCACCAGGCAATGGTCGATCAGTGCTTCGAGCGCGTCGCGGTAGGCGTTGGCCAGGCCCTCGATCTGCTCCCGCGTGTGGATGTCCGGGCTGTAGGTCCAGCTCAGGGACAGTGCATGGTTCGCGACCTGTCCATTGACCGTCAGCCAGTGGCTACGCCGCGCCAGCGGGCTGAAAGACTCGCCCGCCCCTTCCGGCGCCAGGGCAAACAGGCCGCCGAAACTGGTGTCGAGCTGGCCGAGGTAGTTGAAGCAGACCTGCGGCTGTGGCAGCGCGCGCACGGCCCGATGCCCGCTTGCATCGAGGACGCCCCAGCCGATTCCCTTGTTCGGAACAGCGCGCAAGCTTTCCTTGACGGCCTTGATGGCCGCGCCGGGATCGGCGTGCGCGGCCAGGCTGACCGGGAAGCGCGAAGTGAACCAGCCGACGCTGCGCGACAGGTCGATGCCATCGAACAGATCCTCGCGGCCATGCCCTTCGACCTCGATCGAGGCCTGCGCACTGCCGCTCCAGCCGCACAGCGCCTGTGCCAGCGCGGCGAGCAGCAGGTCGTTGACCTGGGTGCGGTAGGCGGCCGGCGCCTGTTGCAGCAGCTGGCGCGTGCGCCCGGCGCTTAGTGCGATCTCCACGCGCCGCGCTTGGCCCGCCAGATTGGCGCCCTGTGGATTGGCGGCCGGCAGCGCCATCGGCCGGACGGCAGTGGCCCAGTAGGCCAGTTCGTTCTCGGACGCGTAAGCGCGCACCTGCCCGGCCCACGCCTGATAAGAACTGGTCTTGGCAGGCAGCTTTACCGGCACCCCGGCGTCGAGCTGCCCGTAGGCGCTTTGCAGGTCGTCCAGCAGCACGCGCCATGACACGCCATCGACCACGAGGTGATGAATTGCCAGCAGCAGGCGCTCCTCGCCGTCACTGAGGCGCAGGTGCGCCACGGCCAGCAGCGGACCGCGTGCCAGGTCCAGGCTGCCCTGGATCCGGGTGCAGACCCGGTCCAGCTCCGACGCGGGCACATCGCGCGAGTGCAGCGCGAAGTGCGGCCCCTGGGCGGCGTACGACTGCCGCCAGGCGCCGCCGGCATCGCGCGCGAAACGCAGGCGCAGGCTGTCATGCTGTTCGACCAGTGCATGGAGGGCCGCCTCCAGGCGCGCCACGTCGAGCGCTTGCCGCGCTTGCAGCAACACGGCCTGGTTCCAGTGGTGGGGCTGCGCCTGTTCCTGGCCGAAGAACCAGGCCTGGATCGGCGTCAGCGGCACCTCGCCGCTGGCAGCACCTTGCGCAATGCGCGCACCGGCCTGGCCGGCGACGAGGGCCAGCATGGCCACGGTCTGGTACTGGAACAAGTCCTTCGGCGTGACCGACAGGCCGGCCTGGCGCGCGCGGCTCACCATTTGCAGCGCCAGGATGGAGTCGCCGCCGAGCGCGAAGAAGTTGTCGTGGATGCCGACCTGCCCGACGCCCAGCACATCGCTCCAGGCTTGCGCCAGGAGCGCTTCGGTCTCGTTCGACGGCGCCACGAACTGCCCCGCCGCCGCGCCGTATTCGGGCGCCGGCAAGGCCTTGCGGTCGAGCTTTCCGTTCGCGCTGAGCGGCATCGCGTCCAGCAGCACGAAGGCGGCCGGCACCATCGCCTCGGGCAAGGCTTGCCGCAGGTGGCTGCGCAATTGGTCGTCCGTCACCGCCGCGCTGGCGACCGCATAGGCAACCAGGCGTTTGTCGCCCGCTTTTTCTTCGCGCGCCACCACCACCGCCTCGCCGATGGCCGGATGCGCCAGCAGCCTTGCTTCGATTTCGCCCAGCTCGATGCGCACGCCACGGATCTTGACCTGATGGTCGGTGCGGCCAAGGTAGTCGAGCGCGCCATCGGCACGCCAGCGCGCCAGGTCGCCGCTGCGGTACAGGCGCGCGCCCGGCCGGCCGAATGGGTCGGGCAGGAAGCGTTCGGCCGTCAGCGCCGCGCGCCGGTGATAGCCGCGCGCCAGCTGCACGCCGCCGATGTACAGTTCACCAACCACGCCAACCGGTACCGGATTGAAGCCGGCATCGAGCACATACATCCGGGTATTGGCGATCGGCCGTCCGATCGGCACGCCAGCGCCCGCATCGGCGGCGCTGCACGTCCACGCCGTCACGTCGATCGACGCTTCGGTCGGTCCGTACAGGTTGTAGAGCGTGGCCTCACTCTGCCGCAAGAAGCGCGACAGCAGTTCGGCGGGCAAGGCTTCGCCACTGGCCAGCACGCGCGTCAGCGAGGTGCATTGCGGCAGCGCGCCATGGTCGACAAACGCCTGCAGCATCGAGGGAACGAAGTGCATGGTCGTGATGCCGTGCCGGACCACCAGTGCGGCCAGTGCAGCCGGGTCCTTGTGCGCGCCAGGGCCGGCCATGACGAGCGTGGCGCCGCTGATCAGCGGCCAGAAAAATTCCCAGACCGAGACATCGAAGCCGAACGGCGTCTTTTGCAGGACGCGGTCGCGCGCATCGAGGCGGTATGCTTCCTGCATCCATGCCAGGCGGTTGTTCAGGCCCGCGTGCGGCACGCCGGCGCCCTTGGGCTGCCCGGTCGAACCGGAGGTGTAGATGGTGTAGGCCAGCTGCTGCGGGTGAACCTCGACATGCGG
The DNA here is from genome assembly GCF_011682175.1 of Massilia frigida. Taxonomy (GTDB): domain Bacteria; phylum Pseudomonadota; class Gammaproteobacteria; order Burkholderiales; family Burkholderiaceae_D; genus Telluria_A; species Telluria_A frigida. The sequence goes on along the minus strand of NZ_WHJG01000047.1, from coordinate 36,380 downwards.
CGCGTCGGCCGGCCAGGCGGCATCGCCATCCAGGTCCAGCGGCAGCACCCGGGCGCGGGTCGCCAGGGCCAGGTGCGCCCACAGCGGCGCTTGGGTGAGCAGCACGTCAAGGCCGGCGTCGTCGATCATGTAGGACAGCCGTTCGGGCGGATGGTCCGGGTCAAGCGGAAGGTAGGCGGCGCCGGCTTTCAGAATGGCGAGCAGGCCGACCACCATCTCCAGCGACCGTTCGGCGCAGACGCCAACCAGGCTGTCGCGCCCCACGCCGGCGGCGGCCAGGCGGTGCGCCAGGCGGTTGGCGGCCATATCGAGTTCGCGGTAAGACAACGAACGCTCTCGGAACACCAGCGCCGGCGCATCGGGCGTTGCCACAGCCTGGCTGGCGAACAGTTGGTGCACCGGTTTGGCTTGCGGGTACGCCCGGTCGGTATCGTTCCAGCCCTGCGTGACCAGGTGACGCTCGGATGGCGCCAGCATCGGCGCGTCGCCGAGGGCCAGTTGCGGCTGGCCGGCAAAGGCTTCCAGCAAGGCGAGATAGCAGGCGCCCATGCGCTCGATGGTCGCGGCGTCAAACAGGTCGGTCCGGTAAGTGATCGCGCCTTCGAGCGCGGCGCCAGCTTCCTTGATGTCGACCGACAGGTCGAACTGCGCCGTGCCGTTCTCGCGCGCCTGCATCTCCAGCTTCAGGCCGGGAATCTGGTCCAGCGCGCTGAAGTCCGGCCGCTGCACGTTGAACATCACCTGGAATAGCGGGGAGCGCGACAGGTCCCGCTCGGGTTGCAGGGCTTCGACCAGCTGCTCGAACGGCAATTCCTGGTGCGCTTGCGCACCCAGCGCGGCTTCCCGCACTTCGGCCAGGAGCACGGCGAACGGCTTGCGCCCGTCGACCATCGCGCGCATCACCTGGGTATTGACGAAAAAGCCGATCAAGCCTTCCAGTTCGACCCGGCCACGGCTGGCGATCGGCACGCCGACCCGAATGTCATGCTGGCCGGTCAGGCGGAACAGCAGCGCGTCGAAGGCCGCTTTCATGGTCATGAACAGGGTCGCGTTCTGGTCGCGCGCCAGCTTGCGCAAGGCGGCGGCGAGCGCCGCGCCCACCACGAAGCGATGCCTGGCGCCGTCCGGGCGCGCCACGGCGGGACGGGGACGGTCGGCCGGCAGTTCGAGCACCGGCTGTTCGCCGCCCAGTTGCGATTTCCAATAGCGCAGTTCGCGTTCGGGCGCTTCGCTGCCCACGGTGGTGCGCTGCCAGGCGGCGAAGTCCGCGTACTGGAGCGGCAGTGCCGGCAATGGGTCCTGGCCACCCGCACGCAAGGCGACATACAGGGCCGAGAACTCGCGCACCAGGATATTGAGCGACCAGCCGTCGGAAACGATGTGGTGCAGCGACATGAGCAGAACGTGCTCTTCCCCGGCCAGCTTGAGCAGGGACAGGCGCAGCAACGGACCGCTGGACAGGTCGAAGGGCTGCGCGGCGTCCTCGCGCGCGCGGCGCTGCACCTGTGCCAGTTGGGCATCGACGGACAAGCCGCGCAGGTCGACCAGCGGCATGGCGACATCCGCATCGGCGCCGATCACCTGCGACGCGATGCCGTCGATTTCCTTGAACGTGGTGCGCAGGATTTCATGACGCGCAACCAGCGCCGCGAATGCGCGTTGCAGCGCCCCGGCATCGAGCGCGCCGGAAAAGCGCAGCAGCGCCGGTACGTTGTAAGCCGCGCTGTCGGGCTCCATGCGGTGCAGGAACCACAGCCGCTGCTGGGAAAACGAGAGCGGCAGCATGCCGTCGCGGGGAGCGCGTGGCAATGGCGCGGCCACTGGCGCCCTGGCGGTGCGCGTCGCGGCGCCCTGATCGAGCAGTTGCGCCAGGCCCGCGATAGTCTGCTGTTCGAACACCTGCTTGGGCAGCAGCTTCAAGCCTTGACGGCGCGCGCGGGCGATGATTTGCAGCGACAGAATCGAGTCCCCGCCGAGTGCGAAGAAATTGTCGTGCGCGCCGACGCGCTCAAGCTTGAGCACTTCTTCCCAGATGGCGGCCAGAATCCGCTCGGTATCGCTGGATGGCGCGACAAAGACGGCTTGCCGCACCGTGTCCGCCTGCGGCAATGCGCTGCGATCGAGCTTGCCGTTGGCCGTCAGCGGCAGCTGCGCCAGCCGCACCAGCAGCGCGGGCACCATGTAATCCGGCAGCCTGCGTGCCAGGTCCTGGCGCAGCGCGTCCAGATCATGGGCGGCCGGCACCACGACATAGGCGACCAGTCGGGCCGCTTCGGCGCTCGTATCGAGCACCACGGCGGCATCGGCGACGCCCGCTTCGGCTTTCAGCTGCGCCGCGATCTCGCCGGGTTCGACGCGGTAGCCGCGGATTTTCACCTGGTCGTCGCGGCGGCCGATGTAGACCAGGTTCCCGTCCGCCAGGAGGCGTGCGGCGTCGCCGCTGCGGTACATGCGCGCGCCGGGCTCGCCGAAGGGATCGGGCACGAAGCGCTCGGCCGTCAGGTCGGGCCGGCCAAGGTAGCCGCGCGCCAGCTGCGCGCCGCCGATATGGAGTTCGCCCACCACGCCGGCCGGCGCCGGATTGAGCGCCTCGTCAAGCACGTACACACGGTTGTTCGCGAGCGGACCGCCCAAGGGCAGACTGTGTCCCCCGGCGCGGCTGGCCGGATCGTGCGGGTGGACCAGCACCCCGACCGTCGTTTCGGTTGGTCCGTAATGGTTGATGATGCGGCAGCCCGGCGCCAGGCGCTCGATCTTGTCGATTAGCGACCAGCTGCTCGCTTCGCCGCCGAGCAGCAGGCAGTGGCGCGGCAGCACCTGTTCGGGAGCGGCTGCCTGCAACAGGCCGGCCAGGTGGCTCGGCACGATCTTGAGGGCGTCGATCCGGTTGGCCGCCATGTACTCGCCAAAGCGATCGGGGTCGAACGCGCATTCTTCGCCCATCAGGTGCAGTGCGCAGCCATTGGCCAGCGCACCGAACAGCACGGTGTGCCCAAGGTCGGCCGCAACCGTCGAGACGAAGGCCATGCGCTCGATGCCGTCGAGCGGCATGCGGGCCGATACAGCGGCCACATAATTGGCGAAGCCGCCGTGTTGCACCACCACGCCCTTGGGCTGCCCGGTGGAGCCGGAGGTGTAGATCACATAGGCGGCATGCTGCGCCATCAGCGCCACCGGCACGGCGGCGTCGCCATGCGCGGCCAAGGGCGCGCCGTCGAACAAGGCCGCGTCGATCACGAGCACGGCGCCGCTGTCGGCGACCTGGAACGCGCGGCGCTCGGCCGGCCACGCCGGATCGAGCGGCACGTAGGCCGCGCCGGCTTTCAGGATGCCGAGGATGGCGACCACTAGGTCGATGCCGCGCGGCAGGCAGACGGCCACCCTGCTCTCCTGGCCCACGCCCTGGGCGGCCAGGTAGCGCGCCATCCGGTTGGCGCGGGCATCGAGTTCGGCGTAGCTGAGGATGTGGCCATCGCACACCAGCGCGGGGGCGTCGGGCCGGCGCACTGCCTGGGCGGCGACCAGCTCCTGCACCGGCTGGAATGGCGTGGCGTCGAGCGGGCCTTGCGCCAGTTCGCGCAGGCGCAGGCACGCGGCGTCGTCGAGCAGCGGCAGGTGCGCGACTGGCGTTTGCGGCGCGTCGGCCAGCGCGGCGAGCAGGATTGTCCAATGCTGCGCCCAGCGTGCGATGGTCGACGCGTCGAACAGGTCCGTCGCATAATTGAACACGCACGCCAGCTCGCCGTCGATCTCCGTCACATCCAGCGCGAGGTCGAAGCGCGCCTGGCGTTCATCGACCGTGTCCACCGTGACCTCCAGGCCGGAGAGCGCGGTCAGGTCGGTCCAGCGCTGCTGCATCGCGAATTTTTCCTGGCACAAGGGCAAATGGCTCAGGCTTCGCTGCGGCTGCAACGCTTCCACCAGCTGCTCGAAGGGCAGGTCCTGGTGCGCCTGCGCGCCCAGGGCCGCCTCGCGCACGCTGCGCAGCAGGGTCGCAAAGCTGTGGCGGCCGTCGACCACCGCGCGCATCACCTGGGTATTGACGAAAAAGCCGATCAAGCCTTCCAGCTCGACCCGGTTGCGCCCCGCGACCGGCACGCCGACACGGATGTCGGACTGGCCCGACAAGCGGTGCAGCAGCACGTCGAATGCGGCAAGCATGACCATGAACAGGGTGGCTCCGTGCTGGTGGCCGAGCTGGTGCAGCCGGGCGGTCAGCGCCGCCGGCAGGCGCAGCCGGTGCGTCGCGCCGCGATGGCTTTGCACGGCGGGGCGCGGCCGGTCGGCCGGCAATGCCAGCACGGGATGCCGGTCGCCCAGTTGCGACTTCCAGTAGGCCAGCTGGCGCTCCTGCACTTCTCCGCTGAGCCATTGACGCTGCCAGTGCGCGTAGTCGGCATATTGAATCGGCAGCGGCGCCAGGTCCGGCGCGGCGCCACGCACCTCGGCATCATAGGCGGCGGCAAACTCGCGCAGCAGGACACTCATGGACCAGCCGTCGGAGACGATATGGTGGGTCACCAGCAGCAGCGCATGCTCCTGTTCGCCCAGCCTGACCAGGCTTGCGCGCAGCAAGGGACCGGTACCGAGGTCGAACGGCTCGGCTGCGCCGCTCTCGGCCAGCGCGCGCAAGGCGGCGGCCGGCGCCAGCGCGGGGTTCAACGCGAGCACCGGCACATCGAAACCGGCGGCGGCGGCGATGACCTGCTCCGGCTGGCCCTCGTCGTCACGGAAGGTGGTGCGCAAGGCTTCATGGCGTTGCAGCAGGCACGCGAATGCGCTGCGCAGCGCGGACAGATCGAGCACGCCGCTCAGGCGCAGCGTCGCCGCGAGATTGTAGGCGGCGCTGTGCGGCGCCATCTGGTGCAGGAACCACAGGCGCTGCTGGGCGAACGAGAGCGCCAGCTTGCCCTCGCGCGCGGCCGGCAGCAGCGGCAGTTGCGCAGTCGGCGCCATGGCGCGCACGCGTTCGGCCAGCTGCGCCACGGTGGGCGCTTCGAACAGGGTACGCGCGGCCACATCCACGCCGAAGCCCTGGCGCAGGCGCGACAGCAGGCGCACGGCCAGCAGCGAATCGCCGCCAAGCTCGAAGAAATTATCATGGATGCCGGCCTGCGGCACGCCCAGCACCTCGCTCCACAAGGCCGCCAGTCGTGCCTGGAGGTCGTCGCGCGGCGCGACATGGCCGGCACCGAGCAGCCAGTCGCGGTCGCGCCGGAACTGGGCCGCCAGCGGCAGGCTGCCATCGAGCCAGCCGCTGCGGCAGGCCGCGCGCTGCAACTTGCCGCTGGACGTTTTCGGCAATTCGCCGGGTGCCAGCAACAGGATCACGCTGGCCGGTTCCTGGTGCTCGAAGGCGATGGCGCGGTGGATCGCACGGAACAGCGCCGGCGCGTCGAGCTTCTTGAGCACCGCGCGCGGCAGTTCGGCCGCAACGCCGATCCCTTCGACGCCGCCGATGTCGACCGGGAAAACGGCCACCCGGCCCTTGCGCACTTCAGGAACGGCGGCTTCGACGCTTTGCTCGACGTCCTGCGGATACACATTCTGGCCACGCAGGATGACGAGATCCTTGAGGCGGCCCGCGATATACAGCTGGCCTTCATGCCAGAAACCGAGGTCGCCGGTGCGCATCCACGCCTGCGTCTCGCCTTGCATGCGGGCGGCGTAGGTGTCGGCGGTGGCTTTGTCGTTGCGCCAGTAGCCTTCGGCGACGCTCGCGCCGCGGACCCAGATTTCGCCGATCCGGCCGTCCGCGCAGGCGCTCATCGTTCCCGGATCGACAATGGATACCTGATGACCGGTCCAGACCAGGCCGCAGGCGACCAGGGCCACGCCCTCGCCGTGCGGCACGACGTCGCCGCGGCCCAGGGCGGCCGGGTCGAAGCGCGTGGCGATCATGCCCGTGCCGCGCACGCCGCCGCTGACGAACACCGTGGCTTCGGCCAGGCCGTAGCACGGGTACAGGGCGTCGGCGCCGAATCCGCCCGGCGCGAATTTGGCGGCGAACTGGCGGAAGGTGGTGTCGCGCACCGGTTCGGCGCCGTTGAAGGCAAGGCGCCACGACGACAGGTCGAGGCCGGCCGCAGCGGCGTCGCCGATGCGTTCCAGGCACAGGCGGTAGGCGAAGTCCGGTCCGCCGCTGATGGTCGCCTTGTGTTCGGCGATGGCTTTCAGCCAGCGCAAGGGCCGCTCCAGGAAGTGGCGCGGCGACATCAGCACCAGCGTGATGCCGCTGAAGATCGGTTGCAACAGGGCGCAGATCAATCCCATGTCGTGGTACAGCGGCAGCCAGCTGACCCACTTGTCCACGCCTTCCTTGACACCGTAAGCGGCGGCAAGCGCCAGCTCGTTGCCGATCAGGTTACGGTGGCTGACCATCACGCCCTTCGGCGTGGCGGTCGAGCCGGAGGTGTATTGCAGGAAGGCGAGCGTGGCTGGCGTGATCGCGGCCGCCTGCCACTGATCCTCGTGGCACTCTTGCGCCAGCGCGTCGGTGGCCAGCATGCGCACGTCGCCGTCGGCAGGCAGCAGGCGCCGCAAGCCCGGCAGGGCCGCGCTGTCGGTCAGGACCAGGCGCGGCGCCGCGTCGTGCAGCATGGCCAGCAGGCGCTTCAGGTGCTGTGGATGGGCCAGTTCGGGCGGATAGGCCGGCACCGCAATGATGCCGGCGTACAGGCAGCCAAAGAAGGCGACCACGTAATCGGGACCGGTCGGATACAGCAGCAAGGCACGCTCGCCATGGCTGGCGTGGCGCTGCAGCCAGGCTGCCATGCGGCGCGCCCTGCGGTCCAGTTCGCCATAGCTCATGTCCAGGCCGACACTGTCGCCATCGAGCAGGAATTGAATCGCGGAGCGATCAGGATGGCGCGCGGCGCGTCCGCGCAGCAAGTCGACGAAGTGTTGCGACGAAACTTCAGGGTGGGTCATGCACTTACCTTTTGAGCAAAAGACGCCCCTCCGTCCCACTAGCGGACAGCGCGGCGATCATCGGGAATGATTGAAAATGGCTTAGCGGACTGCTGGCGGCCTCATGCGCCCTGGCCCTGGGCCATCGCCACCACGACGCGGCGCGCCCCCTTGAACGGTGCGCGTCCGTGGGCGGCCAGCATGTTGTCGAGCATGAGCACGTCGCCCTGCTGCCATGGAAAGCGCACGGTCACGCTGTCATACACGGCACGGATCTGGTCGAGGACCGTTTCCTCGATCGGCGAGCCGTCCCCGTAGTACACGTGACGCGGCAAGTCCTCTTCGTCGACGACCGCCAGCAGCGTATCGCGCACGCTCGCTTCCAGCGCCGAGACATGGAACAGGTGCGCCTGGTTGAACCAGACAGTCTCGCCGGTGCGGGGATGGGTCGCCACGGCCTGGCACAGCTGGCGCGTGCGCAGTTCGCCGTCGTCCTTCCATTCCCATTCGATGTGCTGGCTGCGGCAATAGGCTTCGACCACCGCCGGATCCCCGGTATTGAATACTTGCTGCCATGGCACGTCGAGTCCATTGCCGTAGTTGCGCACATACAGCAAACCCTTGTCGATGAAACGCTGGCGCAGCGCCGGATCGAGCAGGCGATACACCTCGCGGCTGTCGGCAATCGGCGTTTCCCCGCCCTCGGGCGCGGCGGTGTGGCAATAGAACCAGATCCGCATCGGCCACTGGCGCGTATAGGCTTGCTCGTTATGCAGGGGGATCGATTGGTGGGCCGGGTATTCGGTCGAGGTGTACACGCCCTGCTCCACCTTGCTGCGCGGGGTCGAGCCGAATTCGTAGTTGAGCAGCGGGTCGCCGAACGAGGCCGCAAAATCCTTGAATGCCGACACATCCGGCACGGCAAAACCGCGCAACAGGATGCCGCCCACGCGCTCCAGGTGCTCGGCCACCTGGGCTTGAATGTGGTCGTGGGCGCTGCCCAGGTCCATTCCCGGTGCGGGTGGCGTGAGTACCAATGGCAGGTTGATTTTTGAAAACATTGTCAAAACTCCTTCGAAGCGCGATGCTCGGCATACTGACGCAAGCTGTCCTGGATGTCAATGCAAATGAGAACAATTCGTATTTAGATTTACATCTTGGATGAGCGCGTTTATAATCCGGCAAGTTGTTCCGATGACACAATTCAATTAACGTTTGTAGAGGAGAAATCAATGAGCTGGGATAGCGAAGACACCGTTTTTCACGTGGTCGTCAATGGCGAAGAGCAGTATTCGATCTGGCCGACGCACAAGGAGATACCGGCCGGATGGACAACGGCCGGCTTCAGCGGCAAGAAGGCGGACTGCCTTGCGCACATCAACGCCACCTGGACCGACATGCGCCCGTTGAGCCTGCGCGAACACATGGCAGCCGTCTGACAATGAACGGCACCCCCTGGCTGCTGCGCCACGCCGGCAACGGACGGCGCTTTCGCCTGTTCTGCTTTTCGTACGCGGGCGGCAGTGCCGCGCCCTTCCTGGCGTGGCAGGCATCGTTGCCGCCGAGTATTGAAGTGTGCGCCGTCCAGCTGCCTGGGCACGGCGCCCGCTTCGGCGAAGCGCCGTTCCACTCGCTGGCGCAACTGGTCGACGCGCTCGCCCCCGTCATCGCGCGCGAGGCTGGCCTTCCCTTTGCGTTTTTCGGTCATAGCCTGGGTGGCTTGCTTGCCTTCGAGCTGGCCCGCCATTGCCAGCGCCAGCGGCTGGCAATGCCCGAGCATCTGTTCGTATCAGCAAGCAGCGCGCCACGCCAGCGCCGCACCAAGCGCCATTTGCACGGCCTGGACGATGAGGCACTGATCGCCGCACTCGGCGATTACAACGGCACCCCGCCCGCAATCCTGGCCGACCGCGAACTGATGGCATTGCTGCTGCCCGCGATACGCGCGGACTTTGCCATGGTCGAGACCTATGCCTACCGCGACGACGCGCCGCTCGACATCCCCATTACCGTCTTGGCCGGCACGAACGACAGCCATGTCGCCGCTCAGCACCTGCCCTGCTGGCAGAAGGAAACCAGCGATGTTTGTCAGCTGCGCTGGTTCGAGGGCGACCATTTCTTCATCCATAACCGGCAGCAGGAAGTGATCGACTGCATCCTGGACGGCCTGGCTGAACGGCAGGCCGCTTGAATGGGATCTGAATAGTGGCTAGTGGCGCGAGGCCGCGCGGCTAGCCTTTGTTCGGCCAGCACCACGGCGCGAGTACAACTGCGCCGGCATACGGCAGCAAGCAAATCATGAGCAGCCCCAGCACGCCAGCCTGGCACAGCCAGAGCAAGATGCCGAACGACGCTCCGCTGGCAATCACTGCGGCGGCCATGGAGACCAACAGCAAAGTGACTCCGGCCAGGGCCCACGCCAGGCTTTGCGCCGGCGCCTGATCCGGCAAGCCCATGCGGCAGCGCTGGGTGGCCGAGCGCGCGCACAGAACGGCCATTGCAGCCCATGCCGTGATTGCGGAAGCGAGCGAAAGTAAGGTCATCATGCGAGTACCGCCGCGATGGCGCCGGATGCGGCTGACACCGGCCGCGCGGCAAGGCGGCGCGCAGCGCAAACAGCCACCAGCGCCGACGCAAGCAACACCAAATCGGTACCGGCAACCGCCAGGCTGCCGCTCGCAAGCGCGCGCGGCAGGTGGTCGCCAGTGAGCAACCCATTCAGGATCACGGCGAGCACGGCCAGCGCAGCGCTTAGCCAGGCCAGCTCGCGCCAGGCGGTACGCAGGTCGGCCGGGGCGCAGCGGGACAATGCGCGCGTGCTGGCGTGCAGCATCGTCGCACCCCAGGCGCCGAAGAACACCCATTGCTCGCAAGCGGCGCGCGCGCCCATCCCTGCCGGCAGCAATTTGTTAGCCACCAGCATGGACAAGGTGGCCACCAGCACGCCCATCGTCCCCGCCACCGCCACCGCATTGACGACGCGATAGCTGATGCGTCCCGTCTTTTCCTGCCGTGCACGGCGCTTTTCCACCCACAGCAGCAAGCCGGTGCCGATCATCACGCACGAGATGAGCCCCATCACAAAGTACATCCAGCGCAAGCCCCAATGTGCGAACGACAGCATGTGCAAGCCTGAGAAAAAGCGCTGCACCTGGAAGCCGGGAGACAAGCGCTGCCGGGCCAGCACCTCGCCGGTCGGCCCGTCGAAGACCACGGAAACGTTATCGTTGACGACTTGATCGAGCGGCAGGCGCTGCACCTCGACCGTGGCATGTTTGTCCTGTGGATTGCGCACGATAATCCGGCGCACCTCGCCACTGCCCCAGATCGCGCGCGACTGCGCCACCATCGCATCGATGGACGCGAGCTGCCCCGGCTCCCGGGCCGGGGGACGGGAGTAATGGCGAATGCCTTCCTTGAAAATGTTTCCGCCATCGGTGGCATAGACCACGGACACCCCCAGGTCCAGATAGACAAAGAGGAAGATGATCAGGCCGGACAGGGTGATGACGAAGTGAAACGGCAGCAGCAGGATGGACGAGGCATTGTGCAGGTCCAGCGTGGCGCGCTGCATCGCCTTGCGCGGCCGGAAGGTAAAGAAATCGGCGAAGATTCTTTTGTGGATGATGACGCCCGATACCAGCAAGACCAGCATGGCAAGCGCCACCAGTGCCAGCAGCCAGGTGCCGATATCCATCCAGGGGAGATGGAAAGATGTGTGGAAAGGGTAGAAAAAGCCGCTGCCGCCTTTGGTGCCCGGGTCGGCCAGAAGCCGGTCGCGCTCGACGTCGACCAAACGTCTCTCGATGCCCTGCTCGCCGAACCAGCCGAGCGTCATCAGCGGATCGCGAGCGTTTGGATATTCCACGGACCAGGTGCGGGCGTCCGACGCGAGCTGTTGCAGGTGCGGCAATGCGGACCTGTCGAAGGACACGGCGCCCGGCGTCACCAGGCGCGAGGCCGGCATCATCCAGCGGTCGATCTCGCGGTCGAACACGGACAGCGTGCCCATGAAAAATACCAGGAACAGCAGCACCGAGAACAGCACCCCGGCCCAGGTGTGCAGGTAGTCCATCGCGTGCCGCAGCGAGGGCCGCTTATCCATGCAGGCAAATCCATCCCAGCAAGGCGAATCCCGAGGCGCTTCCCAGGCTCCATCCCGCCGCGCGCCGGGCCGAGGCCGCCGCGAACGCGAGCAAGACGGCGCCAGCCCAGACCAGGAAGGCCAGCATCCCGGCCGTCACCACGGCGTCGGCGCGTGCCATCCAGCCGGCGGCCGTGAGCGCCGCAGCAGTGCCGACCATGAAGCAATGGGCAAGCACAACACCGCCGACGACACCGATCAGTGTGCGCATCAGGGCGGATTGCCAGGTCAGGCGCGGGTGGGACACAGCGGCTCCGAAACGATAATGATTATCATTTAAATGATAGCGGGAGATTGCCAACAAGTCAACGATGCCACAGGGGCACTGGCGAACGCGCTGGCAGCGCCCCTTGCACATTGGCTGATGCGGGACGCTGCTGGGGGCGCATCAGTGATCGTTTTCCTCCGACACATCGGTGTACGGAAGATACGAGCGGCGCTCCGGATCCACTCTCACCATGAGCATGCCGGCCGCGCCCACATGCCGGTTCGGGCCAAAGCGCATGGCCGGCAAACCATCAACGTCAAAGCCGCGCATCTGCTCGATGGCATGAACGAAGGTCTCGCGGTCGAGCCTGCGGCCACTGCGTTTGAGTGCCTCGACCAGGATCGCGACCGCGCCGAGCGCCAGGCGTTCTTGCACTGGCCGCGCGGCGCCGGGATAGGATAAGGCGGCCGGCGCGACCAGGCGCAGGCGGCGCGCCGCGTGCGGGGCCAACACGAACACCGTGCGGCCGGCCTGCATCGCCAGCGCATAAATGGGCACCGCCGCTACCTTGTGCGCAACCCCTGCCAGATGGGCGCCGTCACCCAGGGACAATACGGCAACTGCGCCATTGCCACGCGCGTGTACAGCGGCGAGCGGCACCAATGTGAAACCACGCGCCACGGCCCGCGCCTGTAAAGCCCGCACGGTATCGGGCTCGGTGCCGGCGGCGGCCGACAATGCCAGCGTTGCGCCTTTGGGCGCTGCGGCCAGTACCTGATCGAGCATGAAGCGCGCCTGCGCCGCGCTGCCCGGCAACAAGCCGAACGCGGCGGCGCCAGTGCCCGCATCAGGCGCGATCGATGGCGTGGCAGGCGGCACGTCCCTGCCCCAACCCAGCATCGCGAAGACGGCTGCGCCCGGATCAAGCTGCAGCACCAGGCGGCGGCCGTAGATGCCGCCAGCGCCATTGATTTGCGCGAAACACGCCTGCACGGCTGGTACCACGCTCGCATCGAGCCGCGCGCCGATCATCAGCGTATCGGAACCGATGCCGGGATCGGCATCAGCCTCGCTGCCGAGCACGTCGAGATAGGCCGACAGGTCGGCCAGCGCACCGGCATCGAAGCGGTAGCGCGGCATCAGCGGATGCAGTGCGCGTCCTGCGGAAAGACCGTCGTTGACGGCCAGCCGCAGTTCATCGAGGCCGGCCTTCTGCCCCGCAAAACGCTGCAAGGCAGGCGCCGCGACAGACCCTTCGCGGCGCCCTTCGCCGTGCCGGCCATGGCAGCGCGCGCAAGCGGCCGCACCGCTCTGGTACGCCAAACGTCCGCGTTCCACCGGCGCCTGTGCCCCGGCCCAGCCACTCAAGCCGAGCAGGCACACAGCCAGCACGGCGCGGCCAGGTTTCACGGCTGCGCGCCCAGCATCGGCACCACCGCCGCCACGATCTCGGCCGGCGCGCCCAGCGCCATCAGCTTTTTCCATTCACCGGTCCGCAAATTGCCGGCCAGCAGAATGGTGCTGTGATCATCGATCTGTTCGCCGTTGTAGCCGCCGAGCTTGTAGCGCACCCAATCGACGTTCTCCTTCTTGCCAGTCAGGAAAGTCCAGCCCGGCTTGATCTGGAAACGGTGCGCGAAATCGCGCAAGACGGCGGGCGTGTCGGTGCCGGGATCGACCGTGATCGACACCATGTGCACCTCGTGTCCGGCGCGCTCTCCCAGCAAGGCCTGGACCCGCGCCAGATTGGCTGTCATCGGCGTGCAAATGCCAGCACAGGTGGTGAACATGAAATTGATCAGCACCACCTTGTCCTTCAACATGTCGTCGTAAAAGCGCACCGCCCGCCCATCCTGCGTCAGCAGCGGCAAATTGGTGAAATACGTGCCCGCCATATCGCGCCCTGTCTTGACCGGCCCGGCCGCCTTTTGCGCCGCGCGCACGATCTCGGGCGCCGACGCCAGGCCTTCGAGCCGGGTCCAGCTGCCGACGCTGTCGTTGATCACCAATACCAGGCCGCTATGCTCGGCCGGCGCCGCGCCGCCCGCACCCAGCGCCGCCAGCAGCGAATCGACTTCCGGCTTGCGGCCAGTGACAAAGTGCCAGCCCGGCCCGGCGTCGAAGCGCTGGGCAAACGCCTTCAGGCGGGCCGGCACATCGACCGCCGGGTCGATACTGATCGAAATGAGGGCAATATCGCTCCCGACCCGCGCGCCCAGGCTCTTTTGTACCTCGCGCATCGTGGCTGCCTGGGTCGGGCAAATCATGGTGCAACTGGTGAAAATGAAATTGACGATCACGGTCTTGTCCTTGACCAGGTCGCGCTGGAACGCCACCTGGCGCCCATCCTGATCGAGCAAGGATGCTTCCGGCACCGCCTTCGGCGCCGCGTGCGCCATCAGCGCACAGCACCACAATACCCCCATGCACAGCCACTGTGCGTTCATGCATTTACCCATCGTTGCCTCCAAAAGTCTGAATCCGGCCAGCGCTGTTCGCGCCGGTAATAGTGAGCGCGCTGCACCAGGTAATCGGCATACATGCTGCTGATCCGATCCGCGTAGGCCGGCATGGCGCTGGCGTCGCCGCCGAGGGCGGCAGCGAGCGCGCCGGCAGCGGCCAGTCCCTGCTCGAGCGCGCTCACGATGCCCTGCGACGACAGCGGGTCGACACTGGCGGCAGCGTCGCCCACGGCCAGCCAGCCGGCGCCGGCCGCTTGCGCCAGGCAGGCGCTGTAGGCCGGCACGATGGCAGCCGCTGCTTCGGCCTGGCCGCCGTGCTGTACCAGGCGGGCATGCGTCAGCGGCGCACTGTCCGGCCGGGGCGGCCCGGCCAGCGCGCGGCGCGTGTGCCGGCCCGCGTCGGTCATGTACGCCAGCACCAGGCGTGCCTCTGGCAGCGGCGCCGAGTACCACCAGCCATCGCGTTCGGCTTCGATCAGCGTACGGCATTGCACCTTGTTGCCGGCGCCATGATAGGTGACGACCCCGACCAGGTGATCAAGCGGACGGCGCGCGCTGCCGCAGCGCCGCGCCACCGTCGCGCGGCGCCCGGTCGCGTCGACCACGAAGCGCGTGTGCCAGTCCAGCGGACCGTCGGGGCCCGCCAGCCGCAAACGCCAGCCGCCAGCCGCGCGCGCAAGCTGTTCCAGCCGGGTCGCGCCATGCAGCATCGCGCCGCACAACTGCGCCTGCCTGCGCAGGGTGGCGTCGAAGCGGCCGCGCTCCAGATGCCAGCCATTGCCGTAGGGGCTGAACAGGAAGTCGCGTCCAGCCGCCTCCGGTGTGCCCCAGGCCGACATATTGCCCAGCGATTCCAGATGGCCATCGGCGAGGAACGCATCGAACACGCCAAGGCGCTCGAGCGCGACCCGGATGCCCGGACCGACCGATTCGCCAACCGCCAGCCGCGGCCCGGTGTCGCGCTCGGCCAGCAGCACGCGATGCCCTGCGCGCGCCAGCAACAGCGCCACGGCCGCGCCGGCCGGCCCGGCGCCAATCACCGCCACATCGGCGTCACAGGGCGCCATCAATGCGGCGTTCCCATGCCCCAGATGCGGTGCGGCCGCCCCTCCTTGCCCTTGGACAGGTAGTTGGTCGACACCTTGCCCGCATTCGGCACCACCGGTAGCTGCGCCTTGGCGGCCAGACGCACGCTGCGCGCCATCGCGCCCACCGGACAGCCCATCCCGATCCACTGCACGATGATGCTCTTGTAGCTGGCGCCACCGGTATTTGCCGGGATCGCCTGGAACGCGGTCGCCATCGCGCCGTTGCCGGCGAGCATGCTGGTCACCAACGGACTGTTGAGTGGATCGTAGCGCCGCACCCAGCCGTTGCGTTCGCACGCCAGCGCGCGCATCAGGGCGTCGTTGTCCTCCAGGGCGAACCATTCCTGGATCGACATCGATACCAGTGGCGCGTCCTTGGCGGCGGGATCGGCGCCAAGCGGATCCGGGCCTTCCAGCTTGACCCGGTGTCCGCTGACGCCCATTTGGCGCTCACGCATGAAATTGATGGTCGAGTGCATGCAATGCGCAATATCGGTGTCCACCGGCGGCGTCTGCCCGAGATACAGGATATAGTCCTGCCACAGCTTTTGCTCCGCGGCCGAGAACACGTGGTACATCGGCCCGTTAAAACTGATCAGCTGGAGGATGGTGCTGTGCTCCAGATCCCCCGGCACGACCAGGCCGGCCTTCTGCATTTCTTGCAGCAGGCCGAACGGGTCGAGCATCCAGTCGTTGATCAGGTTCGGCCCGAGCATTTTTTCGCGGTGGGCGCGGCTGGCATACGGCGCCTTGGCCTGGATCATCGCCACCACGCGGTCTTCCGGCGTTGGCGGGCTGGTGCTGGCGTTGGCCATGTCGTCGCCCAGCGTTCCCAGCGTGCCGAACGCCACATACCCGGTCCAGATGCGTTTCCAGACCTGCTGCATGGCCGCTTCGCCTTCCGACTCGCGCACCTGGTCGAGGTACATCTCGACGCAAGCCTTGGCGATGGCCCCGTGGCCGGCACTGGCATTGTCGATCCCCAGATGCAGCGCGTAATACAGGGGATTGATGCCCAGCGCTTTCATCTGGTCGACAGAGCTGAGCAGGCCGATCGCACTCCATTCCAGGTACAAGGTCATGCCCAGCAGTTCCGGCATGAATTCATCGCCGAACTGCGAGATCGCCAGCAGGAACACGGGCTGCGTAAAAGCCGAATCGTACAGGTCCGGATTGTCCGCATACTCGCGCGTATGCAAGTCCGGCAGGTAGATGTTCAAGCTCTTGAGCAAGTCGGTGTAGACGTTGGCGTGGTTCTGTTCCACGTTGCCGTCGCCCATCTCGTCCATGCGGATGCTGAACATCATGGAATCGATCGAGCCGATCGGGCCGTCCGGCGTGATGCCGCGCAGCCAGGCGCCATCGAGCTGGTTGAATGGCGCCATCTGGAAGATGCTGTTGATGACGCTTGCGCGGCTGTTGCTCAGGTAACTCTGGTGCGCGGTGCTGCTCTGCGCGACCAGGTACTGCTGCCGGGCTGAACTGAGGCTGGCGTCGCGCACGAAATTGTCGTAGATCAGGTCGAGGCGCGCGTCGAAGCTATCCTTCGTAAAAGGAAAGAACTTCCAGACTTCGTCATGATCTGCCAGTTCCTGATTTTGCCAGGCTTTCTCGAGAAATTCGCCCACCAGGCTGTGCGCGCGCGGCAGGAAATCGCCGTACGACGCGATATTCATCAGGTAGTAGAAGAAGTCGCGCATCGTGCTGCCAAAGTAAGGCGAGCGCTCCGTCTCGATCATCACGCGTTGTCCGTCGACCTGCTTTTGCACGACGAAACCCAGGTCTTTCCAATGTTCGACCATGGCATTGTCGATGTCGGGCGGCGCGGTCGGCAAGCCGCGCGCCCAAGGAACGCGCTTGGCCAGCACTGACGACAAGGGTTCCTTGTTGATCCCGTCGTCCGATGCCACTCCGGCATCCAGCGTCCCGACCGGCACCACGTCGTCCGGACGCTGGGCCGGCCACCAATAGGTGTTGCACTCCGAGAAATCGGCCTGCCATGGCAAGGCCATGTGCATGGTCAGGCCGCCCGGCGGCGTGGCCGGGTTAATGCGGTACAGGCCAGCCCAGGTACTCGCCTCACGCGAAAAATAGGTCATTTCAATGCCGGGATAGAAGGCGCCGCCGACGCACGGTTCGAGCGCGGCGCGGTCAAGCGCGGCCGGTTGTTGCGCCACGGGCAAGGACGACAGCGGCGGCGCCGCGGCTGGCTCGCCCTGCCAGTCGGCGATGAAGTCGCCTTCGGCCCAGCGTTTCATCTTGGCGTATTGCACCGGGCTGAGCGTGAGCCAGGTGACATACACGCCGCTGAGCGGCAGCGGCGTGTTCAGCGACGCGTCGGCCAGCATGGTCGCCTCGCCGCCATCGCCCGACATCTGGGGCATGAACCTGTCGTTCGCGTAGCGCAGGGTTTCCGGCGTATCTTGTGCATCCACATTGGCGGCGACCAGGTTGGGCGGACGCAGGCGGCCGAACACATGGCCGCGCGCATCGCGGAAAGGCTCCTCGTTGCTGTTCGACGCCAGCGCCAGGAACACCGGATTGCTCGCGCCCATGAACGAACCCTGGGCCGTGTCGCTGCCATGGCCCCGATTCGCGGTCTTGTTCAGCCAGGTGAAGGTGTCGAGCCGCTTCAGGATCGGATACACGTCCCGCATGAACGACACCGCGTCGCTCTGCGAGGCGGCGCCCACCGCTTCGCGCGCAATATCGTACAGCGTGGTCAGGGTTTCGGCCGCTGGCACGAACTTGGGCACGGCGCACAGCACCCAGGCCTGGTCCTTCAGCGTCACGCTGGTGCCGTCATGCAGCACCACGGTGGCGCTGACCGGGCCATCGGAGACATCGTCATACCAGTAATCGTTATTGGCAAAGGCGCTGCCCACGTTCAGCAAGCCGATCGGATTGTTCGGAATCAGCGAGCCCGATTTGCCGGCGCCGCCCAATACCAGCAAGCGGCCATCGCTATCGGTGCGCAATTCGCCCAGCGGCACCTCGACCTTGGGCGACTGCGCCACCGGCTTGATCACTTCGCCCGGCGTCCAATACTGCGTTTGCAGCGGCGGCGCTTGATTGTGCAGCACGTCCGATGCCTTGATGTTCATGTAGCCGTCACGGCTGCCTCGCACCCAGTCCGGATCGGCGCCGCCCGGGGCCGGCATCAACACCGTGTAAGGCAACGGCCCGATGGTGCCGCCGTCGAACCTGACCCGCACGGCGGGATCGGTGCCGCCGATCGAACGCGGGCCCGGGTCGATCACCAGCCGTTCGCGCTCGGGCGAACCGGCCGGGATTTGCTGGTTGCGCAGCGGCGCAGCGTCCGGGTCCTTTTCATAAAAATCGGGATACTGGCTCTGCCAGAAGCGTCCCAGGAACATATTGTTGACCGCCTTGCGGTTGGCCAGGTGCACGGTCCAGGTGATGCTGGCGTCGGCCGCCGTCAATTCGCGGATCGGCTGGTCGTTGGCGTCATAGGCGTAAATGCGAAAGCGCGCGGCCTGGCGCTTGATGCGTCCATCGGCATCCTTGTAGCCGCCGGGCGGATCGACCACCTCGCCGGGCGACTCCGGGCCGCAATAGTAGCCGTCCGGGCTGTTGCCGACGCGGGCGATGCCCAGGCCGGGGTGGATGCGGCAATAGGCAATCGCCGGCCCGGCTGCGGGGCTGCTGGTGCTCCTGGGATCTCGATGTGCGCTCACGCGGCTCTCCTGTTGCGACTCGGTTGTGGTGGTTGGTTCATTCGATGGCAGTCAAGACCAGCCGGGCCGGATCGGCCCAGCGCAGGCCCAGCGAGGGGGCCTGGAAATGCATGAAGTACAGGCCCGGCGCGGGCGCGGCGAAGTCGACGCTGTAGGCCCCGTTGCCCTGGGCGCTGGCCAGCAAACGCGTTTGCGAGATGCCGGACGCGTCGAAAATGAGCACTTCGAGGTCGCCCGCCGGCGCCAGCCTGGCCGGCTCGCCGGCGGCGCCTACGCGCAGCCGCAGGCGCTGGGTGCGGCCCGCGGTCAGCGCGCCCTGCCCCGGTTCGAGCGCCACCGCCAGCTGGCGCGCCGGCCGGACCCCGTCCGCAGCGGCGATATCGAGCGCGAAACAGTGCAGCACGCGCGGCTGGTCCAGGTACATCACCAGCTGGTAGGCGCCGGCTGGCGGAAGCCGGGTGTCGACCCGGTACTGTCCGGGGTCGCGCTCTTGCAGGCTGCGATCGACCACCATCAGCGCGCGCGGCGTGCGGCCGTAATTGCGGAACGCGCCGAGCGGCGCGGCCATGCCTTCCTTGTAATAGTAGATGCTGCGGTCGGCCGGATTGGCCAGCAACATGGCGTCGCCATTGGGCGCCGCCGCCATCACGCCGGCCAGGCTGCTGCGCTGGCCGGGCGCCAGCTGGCCGCCGGCGAAACTGGCTACCTTGATCGCTTCGCCGCTGCGCCCCAGGCCGTCGAGCGCGACCATGTGAACCTCGGGCCCGCCCTGGCGGTGGATGTATGCCATGCGCCCGGAAAAAGCCAGCTGGTCCGGGCCGTTGCCGATCTGGGCGCTCTGGACGATCTGGTTGCTGGCGGTGTCGAGCACTTGCAGTTCGCCGGTCTGACCGTTGAGAACCAGCCCCAGCCGGCCCCCGGGCACGAAACCGAGTTCGTTCACGCCGGGCGCACCGGCCAGGCGTGCGGCCACGCGCCCGCCGCTGTCGAGGGCGACGATGCTGCCGTCGCCGCTATCGGCCACATAGACCAGCCGCGCAGCGCCCGACCAGGCCAGCGCCACCGGCGCCGGCCCGGTCGCGACCACCGCGCGCTGGCGCAGCGCCAAGGCATCGATCACGGTCACGCTGCCGGCGCCCCGGTTGCTGACGAAGGCGACCGCGCCATCGTCGCTGAAGGCAATCTCGTGCGGGCCTGCCCCCGTGTCGATGCGCGCGGCCAGCGTGCCGTCGGTGCTGTCGAGCACGGCGACACCGCCGGCGCTAGCGACCCAGACGCGGCCCCCGCGGCCGGGCTGGCGCGCCAGGCGCGCCGGCTGCGCGCCGACCTGCGTGTTGGCGAGCACTTTCCAGCTGCGCGTATCGACCAGCGCCACCGCGCCAGCCTCCGGCATCGAGACCAGCACCCGCTCGCCCTCTTGCAGCCAGTCGGCCCCGGGCGCCTTCAATTCGACCAGTGCCAGCAACTTCGAGCCGCCAAACCCGCTGAGCGGATTGATCACCGAGATCGATGGCTCCGCATTCAGGGCCAGCACGTAATAGGCGTTCAGGTCGAGCGCCGGGGTGTCGAACCAGTTGCCGCCGACGAAGTGCGAGGCTTTGCGCCGGCACTCGCCGACGTCGCCGGCGCTGCCCGGGCGCTGCCGGTCCAGCCACGCGGCCGGCCGCGCACCGCGCAGCGGCGCTCCCTGGCTATCGAGCAGGCGCAAGGTGAAGCCGACATCGGCGCCGTCGCGCAAGGCGCCCGACGCGCTCAGTTGCACACGCACGCCCTCGGGCTCGATCTGGCCCAGCGGCACCGGCTGGGCC
Source organism: Massilia frigida (assembly GCF_011682175.1). GTDB lineage: Bacteria > Pseudomonadota > Gammaproteobacteria > Burkholderiales > Burkholderiaceae_D > Telluria_A > Telluria_A frigida. The sequence goes on along the minus strand of NZ_WHJG01000047.1, from coordinate 16,063 downwards.
AGCAGTGCGCCCGACAGCAGGCAGGCGGCCGCCAGCAGCATCGCGCGGCGCCCCATTATTTCAGCGCGCCGCGACGGCGCGGCGACGAGCGCAACGTGGCCGCGGACCGCGTCAACGGCGGGCTTGATGCGGCTGGCGCGGCCCCATAACGGGCCTGGCCGCCGAAAGGCGAGGCCACCAGCACGGTGTCGGGCAGCGCGGCGCTGGCGCTGTAGGTCCAGCGCCCTTGAGGATCGACCGGCACCCTGGCCTGCCAGCCGTTCGTGTCGCTCAAGGTCAGGCTGCTGGTGCGTACCCGTTCGCCCGGCGCGGCAGCCGGGCGCACCGTGACCGTTCCGCTGATCTGGTAGCCGGCCCCGCTCGGCCGGACGGGGTCGATGGCGATGGTGTCGGGCAGGATGGCGCCGGCAGCGCCCGGCGCGACCCGGAACAAGCCCCACAATCCCGCCTGGTACTGGGCGGCGGTGGCGCTGCGGTACACATAATCGCCCGCCGTCTTGAAGTGCCCGCCGGCCTGGGGAATAACGATATCGAAGTGCGAGGTCGGGCCAACCCCGGTCGTGGCACCGGTCACGGCCGACTGCGGGTTGTGGCCGATTCTGGTCGAGCGGTCGAGATACGGCTGCTCCTGCCACTGGTGTCCGCTCAACTCGAACACTTGCTGGTTGTCGCCGATCCCGGGCGCGTGCAACACGCGAAACCGGACCGGCATGCCGGCCGGGGCGCGGAAGACCGGTGTCACCGGATCGCCTCCCGTCAGCGCGTTCGAGACGGCGCCGCTGGTGTCGATTGCCGAGTACGAGATGAAGCCCATATTTGCCAGATCGGTGGCTTGCAAGTCATACCAGGAAGCCGGTGGCGCCGTGCCGGCTTTTAACCCGGCTGCGGCGTTCACCCCGTAGCGATAGAAAAACGGTTCGCTGCGGTAGTTAAAGGCCGACAGCGGCATGCCCGCGTCGTACAGCGGATTGCCATTGAGTTCCATCGAGATATCGTTCTGGAACATCAGCGTGAAATCGCGGAACACGCCACCGTCGGCGGCGAACACGGTGGCCGAGGTGCGGGTGCCGGGGTCTTCCACCCAGGTCGCGCCCTTCGGCTCGATGACGATCGCGCCGAACAGGCCGCGGTAGGCCTGCATCAAGGGGTCGGCCGGCTGCAGATTGACGGCGCCAAATTCGACCGGCGTTGCGCGCAGATCGCCGTCGGCACCGCGTTCGAGGGTGCCGGCGTACCAGAGATAGTCGCGGAAAGGCACGGCGCAACCGCTGCACGCCGGGTCCCGCGGCGGCACCGTCTGCACCGGGTTGTTGCCCACGTTGGCGCCGTTCGACGAGGTAATGTCAAAGGCCAGCAGTTGCGGATGCAGGCCCACGCTGGAGGAGGTGCTCATCATAATGTCGGCATAGCCAGCCGAATAGGCGGTGGTGCCGTCCGGCCGGCTCGCCGATTCTTTCTTTTTAAACACACTGTCATCGCCATTGACGCGATTGCTCAGGCGCACCTTGATCCAGTCGCCGGCGGCAGCGCGCAACACCAGCGGTTCGAGCGCCGCGCCCGGGCGCAGGCGCCCGCCGTCGAGAAGATCCTCGTCGCGCACATAGACGATGGCGTTGGGATCGTTCAACGGATGGCTGCTATCGTAGGTGTTTGGTCCGACATTGATGCCGCGCTCGTTGTAGGCGAGCGTGCCCTTCTCGCCGAGCAGCTGCTTGACCGTCAGCGCCGAGACATTGAACTGGCGCAGGCAAGGCAGGCCCAGGCTGCAATCGTCCTTGAGATCGCGCGGCAGCCCGGTGGCCAGCGCCGGCGGTGGTGTCAAGTTGCCCGGCAATGGCGCCAGATCCGGCGTCGCCTTGCGGTAGGCGCGCAACAAGCCCCAGGCGCCGTTGGTCAAGCCTTCATAGGAAGCGCTTGGATTGTACAAATAATCGGCGCCGTGCTCGCCCGCAGTGCGCGGCACGGTGAACAAGGCTTCGAAGTGCTCGGACAAGATCATGAACTGGCTGTTGCGAAACCCGGAATTCGGATCGAACGGCGCATGCTGCCACTTCAGGCCGTGCATGGTGAAGTCGTGCATCGACGTGTGCGAGCCGACCAGCATGCGGATCTGGACCGGGTCGTCCTCGTAGGCGCGCAACAACGGCGTATACGGATCGGCCGGGTTCATGCCGGCACTGATCGGCCGGCGCGGGAATCTCAAGCAGTCGCCCGTGCACGCGGGATCGATCCTGGCGCCGCCAACCGGTTGGCTGCTCATCGTGGCATCACTGCGCGGGATCGAGCGCAACACATGGGCCAGATCGGTTTCCACCCCACCCGTGATGGGCGTGACGGGCGAAGGGGCCACGCGGTGCGGCAGCGGCTCGCCCCGGTAATTCATCGACACGATGCCAGGGCCGAAGTCGCTGATCAGAAACGGCTTCGGGCTCGCTGGCGGGCTGGCGGGCGGGCAGCCCGGACAATTTATCGCATGCACCGTGTCGGCCCAGCCGCGGTATTCGGCGCCTGGCGCCAAGGGCTTGCATTGGAAAAATGCTGGAACCTGACCCGGGTAGCAATCGGGCTGCGCGCGGCTGCCCGGCCCGTACGCCAGTTGCAAGTCGCCCCAGGCCAGCGCGAATTCGCGGTAGGCGCGCTGCCCGCCCTTGGGCAGGATGTTGGCCGCATAGCTGGTTGGTCCGCCGTCGGCGCGCCGGCCCGGTCCGCCGGGTGCGCTATTCATCGGACTGCCGTCCAGCATGGTCCAGGTCGAGCCGGCCGGTTCGATCAGCAGGCCGCCGTACAGGCCGGTCATCTGGTGGGTCGACGGTCCGAAATGGTCGTGCGTGAACACGGTCATGAAGGTGCGGTCGGTGCCGCTGCGGTCGAGCAAGGGATCGACCCACCAGCGTTGCACGGTGGCCTGGGCTCCCAGCCATTGGCGCTGGGCTGGCGGCACGTTACCGCAGTCGGGCCTGGCGTCGGCGGCGGCGCGCGGACCGCAGCCCAGCGCGGCGATCGCCTTGGAGCGCAGCAAGCGCGGTTTGCCGCCGCCGTACGGCAGCAGTCCGCCGGCCTGGTTGATGCCGTCGATCCGGCCGCGCACCTCTTCCGGGCTGAAGGTGCCGTCTTCATAGTTAAAGCCGTTGGCCGCGCCATCGGAGGCCAGCACGTCGAATTTGACCAGGTGGATATGCTGGCCGATGATGTCGGTCGGCGTGCGCACCTGGAAATCGTCCAGCTCGTAGTAGGCCGGCACCAGATTGGTGTGCCAGTATTCGACGACGTCGTCGCTGTGGGCGCGGAAGAACAGCGGCTCGGGCGGTTTTTCGCCGCTCAGGATATCTTTCACGTCCCCCCACAAGGCCATCATGCGCTGTTGCGGGTAGTGCCAGCCCTTCTTGTTGAACACGGCATCGACCTGCAAGCTGGCGCCGCGGTAGTGGCGAACCTTGCCATCCACGCCGAGGCCGGGGTTGGCGAACGGCGCGCCCGGCGCCGGCGGCAAGCCATTCATCTTGAAGCGCCCGGCCGTGCCGTCCGGCAGGAAGGTGGCGATGGTTTTTTGCGCATGGGCCGCCATCGCGGCCTTCTCCGCCGGCGTGCCGTCCTCGGGCAATTCGACGGCCTGGGTCCAGCCCAGGTCCTTGCTGAAATCGAGGGTGGTGTGCGCTTCATGCTTCACCTTGGCCTGGGTAATCAGGTGGCGCGGCAAGCCGCCGTCGAGCACTTCCTTGCCGTCGACCGCGAAGTCCATTGGCGGATGGGGTGGGCGGTGGCCAGCGCGGCCGGGCACGAAAAACGGGTAGCCGGGGTTGCCGCCGCCTTCACCCAGTTTCACCTGGCCATTGCTGATCTCGACCGGGGCCGGCCACGGCGCCATCGGCCGGGTTGGCAAGGGCAGCACGGCCGGAATCGGGGTGCCGCGCAGGATTTCCGGGTCCGGCAAGGCGCGCGCCCCCGGGGTCGGGCGCCCGTCGGTCAGCGGCGTGCCCGCCTCGAACACGTCGTGGACCCGGAACAAGGCCCACATGCCGGAAGCGAAATGGGGATAGAAGTGGCAATGGAAGATCGAGTCGCCGGCAGTCAGGTTGCGGTTGCCGCTGCCGTCGTAGACCAGGTCCAGTGTGAACGACGCGCCCGGTCCGATGGCCTGGCTGTCCAGGTAGGCGCTGACGTCGCTGCCCGCGCTTTGCAGCCACTGGTGGGCGTGGTGATGGTGCACGTGGTGCACGGCGGCGCCCGCGTGCAGGATGCGAAAGCGCGCGCGGTCGCCCAGGTAGCTGTGATACACGTTCGACGGATCGTCCGGGAAATAGGCTTTGCTGGCACGGGCTGCGGCCGGTTTGCCTGGCTCGCACGGCGGCTTCAACGAGTTGGGCAACGTTTTTGCGTACTCTTCCAGCTGCCCGGTGGTGCACGGGCTGTTGGCCGGCACATCGACCACCATCGAGGGATCGCCGCCCACCCACGACGAGAGGAAGAACTCCTCGAATTTGCATTCGTCGCAATCGGCGCCCGGGCCGAGCTTCATGCGGTTGGCCAGGATTTCGGCCGCAATGCCGGCCGCGCCGTAGTTGATCGCGAAACTGTCGGCGCCGGCGTTGAGCGTCGTGCTCGAGAGGTTCTTCGTTTGCGAGAACCAGGGGAAGGCCTGCACCACATCTTGCGACTCGTGGTAATGGACCGTCACTTCGCGGTAGGGCGCGCCCTGGTCCGGCAGGGCTGGATTAGCGGGCGCGCCGGCCGGCGGCGGGAAGAAGCGCCCGTGCTTCGGTCCGGTGATCACCGCCGTCAAGTCGCTGTGCACGAGCCGGTTTTTACTGTCGAGCATCTTCAGCACGGGCGTGCCGGCGCGTGGATGGCCGGCCGGATACAGCGCGTCGTAATTGATGATCGGCAGCTTGCTGTTGGGCGCGTGGCCCTGGGTGGCCAGGCGCATATCCTCTTCGCTGACCTGGCTGCGGTACCATTCGGCGTTCTTCGGTTGGACATTGACCGCCCCGAACAAGCCCATGGTCAGCTGGTCGGTGCCAAAACCGTTGAAATCGCCGGCAGTGCTGTAGAGCAGGAACGAGCCCTCTTCCGGCGCGTAAAGATGATACGTGGTGCGATGTCCCGGTGCAACCAGCGGGCCGCCGTCGGCCGGGTTCGGATTTTGGCCGGCATTGATGCCGTCATCGCCGATGCCCTTGACGGCTTGTAAGCCAGCAACGTGGATCGAGGCCGCGCGGGTCAATGGCTGCAGATCGTGCGCCGCACCCACCAGCAAATTGTCAAATTCGATGGTGAGGCAATCGCCTGCATTGACGCGCAACACAATCGGCCTTGGCCGCTTGTCTTTGCGCAACATCACATTGCCGGGAACCAGCCCGGCGCTGGCATCCTTGACGACGACATCGCTGCGCAAGGCGTAGATCATGCCGCCAGGGCGGGCGGCACCCAAGCGGTTGATCATCATCGGCTGGTCGATCGCCACGACCGCTGCCGTCACGGTGCGGGGACAGGAAGCGGGTGCCGCCTGGGCCGCGCAAGCCACCGACAGACCGACTGCCCAGATAGTGCCGAATTTGCTCAATTTGCCCACGAGACGCTCCTTTTGGCGATGTCATCCCAGCGCGAACGTTGCGGAGCATTACTTGGTGCGATGGCGCCCAGGCAGGCCGGCAACGATGTTTTTGCTACCTATCAGACAACATCAACAACCGTCCAGCCCGGCCGAGTGCCCGCGAATGCGCGGGCGCGCACACGGCAGGCAAAGAAAAACTTGCTTCCGACCAATATGGTTTTGTTGATTTTTGCAAGATAATTTACAAATGGCGAAATCGAGAATGCGGCAGTTCCATGGCCGTGGCAAGTTATTATTGACAACAGAGTGCGCAAAACAACGCTATCAAAAAAATAAGGAAGAGGCGGCCATTTGTGATTTCAACGGCGTTTTTTGGGTATATATTTGCAGGCAGCATTTCACAAGTTTTACCCACCGCGATGCGCGTCTCGCATCGATCCCGTCTTGGCTCCACCGTCCCAGTTGCGCAGCGAAACCGGCTTCCCGGTAGCGCCGGCGCCGCTCGTTCGACCACTTGAGGAGAATGAAGATGTCCGCATCAACCGCACCATCCCATCCCTACCGCGTCGGCCAATGGCTGCCTTCGGACCAGCGCATTCTCGACGCCTGGATCGGCAAGCGCCTGGCGCAGGCCACGGCCAACCCGGTCCCGCTGTTGCCCATCATGGAAGAATTCAAGCAACTGATCGAAGGCGACGCCACCATCTACATGCTGTTTCACCAGATGCTCAGTGAGGTGCCGCACTCCAAGCGCTTTCGCCACAATCCGGCCGGCGGCCCGCAAGTGCGCTCCTACCATGTCATGTTGCAGATGATTAATGCGATCCTCACCGAGGCCCCGGAATTCAACACGAGCGGCCTGGTGGGCTTTCCGATCAACGCCATCCTGGACTGGTCGATGGACACGCCGGGCGGCTTTGCCGCCTTCCTGAACGAGAAGGTCAACCGCCAATTCAAGCGCGTCCTCAACGAATGGGCGCGCTTCCTGGGCTCGGCCGATTCGCGCTACATCCTCAATGACGATCCGTGCACCGGCTGGCTGGGCACCGCCGCGATGGCCGCGATGCCCGATTTCGCCGAGCACTTCGTGTGCGACCCGAGCGCGCCGTATTATGGCTTCACGTCCTGGGATGACTTCTTCACCCGTCAATTTCGCGAGGGCCAGCGCCCGGTCGCCGCGCCCGACGACGATAGCGTCATCACCAACGCCTGCGAATCGGCGCCGTACCGGCTTGCCTGCGGCGTCAGGCAGATCGACCGCTTCTGGATCAAGGCCCAGCCGTATTCGCTGACCCATATGCTCGATGGCGATAGCCGGGTTGCCCAGTTCGACGGCGGCACGGTCTACCAGGCCTTCCTGGACGCACTGAGCTACCACCGCTGGCACAGCCCGGTGAATGGGCGCATCGTCAAGGCGGTCGTGATCGACGGCACCTATTATTCGGAAACGCCGGCCGAGGGCGAGGATGACTCGGGCCCGAATGATTCGCAGGCCTACATCACCGAAGTGGCCACGCGGGCACTGGTGTTCATCGAAGCGGACAACCCGGCCATCGGCCTGATGTGCTTCATGGCGGTCGGCATGGCCGAGGTATCAACCTGCCAGATCACGGTGTACGAAGGGCAGCAGGTGCGCAAGGGCCAGCAACTGGGTATGTTCCACTTCGGCGGCTCGACCCATTGCCTGATTTTCCGTCCCGGCGTTGAGCTCGACTTCAACCTGGACGGCAACCGCCCCGGCCTGCATTCGACAAGCATTCCGATCAATTCCCAGATTGCACGCGTCAAATAGCGGCCGATAGCAATCGACGGCGGGGCCGACGCCGGTTGGTCCCGCTTGCCAACGATCCCGCGCCGATTGACGGACAGCAGCGCTCGGGCCGCCCCGCCACCACGGCCGGCATTGCCGTCCTCGCCGCCGGCCCTGCCTCGCGGCGCCATGTCGCAATGACCTTATGTGAAGGCGAGCGCCTCAGACCCCACTGCTCGCAAGCCATTTTCCCAGGCCGCCTGGCCAATCGTGCCGGGCTTCAAAATCAAGTGCATGAACTGGTGAGTGTTCAGCGTCACCACTTGGTGCGGATCTCCGATCGGCCACCGCCGTCCTGCCGGCGCCGCCACGCACCCACGCTTGCGCCCGCTCACGCGTTTGCCATCCGTTCGACCCTACAATCGACGACGAATCGCATCGCGCAGCTGGGAATTGCCAGGCGAAACGCATGTCGAAACATAGCACTCGCGTCATCGGCGACCTGCACTCGCAGGCCACGCGCACAGCGGGTTTTACACGTACCCGTTCGGGAAAAACCTTGCCAGCCATCGCCCCGGCGCATTGGCGTGGCGACCTTGCATTGCGATAGGAGGCGATATGGCTGACCTGCACCTGACAACCATCGAGAGTCACAGAAACGTCGAGATGGCCAACGATGACCACATTTTCTTGCACGGGAAGATCGACGATAACTGCCATGTGGCCCTCCAAAGCCGGCGCGGGAATGTCATCATCTCAGGCAAGATAGACAACAACTGCACGGTGACCTTGATCGCCGCGGGCGACGTGCGGATTGGCACGGAAGGAGAAAGCGGCGCGCGAAAGATCGATAATAACTGCACGGTACAGGTCGAAGCCGGCGGCGCGATCTCGGTGGGGGACGTGATCAATAACCACTGCAACGTAAAGCTCGACGCGCGCGGCGATGTCACTGTCGCCCGAGACGTTGACGACAACAGCCGCGTTGTCATTGAGTCGGGTGGCGCGGTGTCGATCGGGGGCAAGATCGATAATAACAGCGTGCTCGAGCTCAGGGCCGTGGCCGACGTGTCGATCGGCGGCAAGATAGACAACAACTGCAACGCGACCATCGACACGCTTCGAGGAGGCATTACGGCTGCGGGGAAGATCGACGAGAACACCGTCGTTTTCCTGAATGCCGCGCGCGACATCCTGATCGGGGTGACCGGCGGCTCTGGGGACCGTCACATCAACAACGCCTGCCACGTGTTTGCCAGGTCGGGGGGCGAGATCCGGGTGGGAGACAAGCTTGGCGACAACTGTATGATCGAGTTTCGCGCGTGCGGCCCGATCACCATCGAGAGTGTGGTCGAGCGCGGCTGTCGGGCTTTCTTTGAAACCCGCGAAGGCAACAACATCACGGTGCGCAAGCTGCGCGACAACAACACGGAAGTGACCTTCTGGGGCGGACGGCTCGTCGAACGGGAGCCCCGCCATGAAAGCCCGATGGTGCGCAATGAACGATGGGTCGACGCGCCATTGTTCTGCCGTGGGACCGAGGTCAGCGGCGAGTGGTGGCAAAACTGGGGCTGGAAGTACGGCTATGTCGCCCACGAAAAATTCATTCCAGATACTCTCGAAGCGCTGGTCGCATATGTCGCTTCGCTATCCCCCAACCAGAAAACCAAGGCCGTCGGTGGAGGCTGGTCGTTCACCGATGCCGCGCTGCCTTTCGATACCGCTGCGGCCATTGACAACGTGTCGATGGAGAAGCGCGGCATCGGCGGCAAGCAGCCGGTACGCCGGCTACTGGAAGGCGCGCCGGACAGCTATCGGGAGGTTCCCTTCGACAATCATCCGAACACCGTGGTGCGCGACCGCATCGTGTCGACCAGCTGGAATCAGGACCGGCTCACACACGAGGTGCGCAGCGGATTCACCCTGCCAGCCGGCAGGCCCAATGCGTCGATCATCGATACGCGTCGCCTCGCCTCGTCGTTGCAGTCCGGGCTCAGCGCGCTGCTATCGAGCCACGCCCGGGCCAGCGCGGCCGCGGGCCGGCACTTTTTTCACGTCGAGGCGGGCATCACCATGTCGGATCTCAACCTGCTGCTCGATCACCAAAAGCCCCGACTCGCCATCCAGGCAAGTGGCGGGTCCCCGGGCGCCACCCTGGCCGGCACGTTGTCGACCGCGACGCATGGCGGCGAGTTCAAGTGGCCCTTGCTCATGGATCGCGTGAAGGCGATCCATCTGGTCGGCCCGGGCGGCGTGGAGTGGTGGATCGAGGGCAGCGAGACGATCGCAGAACAGTCCGCACTCGCGGCGGTCTACCCCAACATCGATTCCGCCCACTTCATCGCCGGCGCCTGGACCCATTCCGAATGCGGGCAGACGTACATCGCCGAAGACGTATTGCGCGCCGTCACCGTGTCGATGGGCACCATGGGCGTGATTTACTCCGTTGTGCTGGAGGTGGTGCCGGCTTACGCCATTCAGCAAAAGGTCAAGCGCATCGACACCTGGCACCAGCTGCTGAACGCAGCGCAAGTGAAAGACGGTCAACTACGGGCCCGCAACGGAGCGGCGAATCGACGGTTATTGGATTTCCTCCTGGACGGCGCGCGCAACGGTACGGGCATTGCGCGCAGGGAGAACGTCTATGTCGACCTCGCGCTCAATCCGATCACGCAGCAATGCTGGATCATCAACCGCCGCGTGATCGCGGGACTGCCCAGGGAGCCGAACGAGCTGAACGTGTCGATCGGGCAGTACGAAAAATCGTTTCGCAGGGAAATGACCAATCACGAAGCGAGTATTTTCCGCCTCGTCAACGACGAGATGCTTGCGCGTATCATGGATTTTTTGAACTACGGACGCAGTGTCACGGATATACCGAACGACATCCCCCAGTTGGGACGACTGCTGACCTTTCTCCTGGAGCGGCCGCCGTTGTTGGCCACCGCGCTGTCGACGGTCAATGCTCAGCTGGTTTTGAATGAGCTGCATCGCGGCGAGGAGAGCCGCAAGCGGGCCTTCCTGGGCGATCTCCTCACGGGTCTGTTGAATACATTGATGGGGACGGTGGCGAAGGACGTGTCCGACCTGACCGGCCTGAGCTACAAGGTCGGTGCGATCGGTTGGACCGACGAAGGGTTGCCGGGCAAAGGGGTGGAGATTGCCCTGCCCGCCGACATCGCGTTCAGTTTTCTGCAGTCGGAGATCATCGACCGGCTGGCGCGACCCGCAGCCGCTCCGCTGCTCGGCTACGTTTCAATCCGCGTTTGCCCTCCGACCCAGGCCTTGATGGGGATGCAACAGTTCGGAAATTTCTCAGTGATGATCGAGCCCGTCGGATTCCGCACGCCCGCATCCCTGGGGCTGTTCCGGGAGATCCTGGACGCCCTTGCCGACTGGAACAGCCGCTTCAATGCCGGCGGCATGCTCCATTGGGGGCTTGAGAACGACACGCTGGACCGCGCGCGCTTCGAACAAAGCGCGGTGACGCGCCCTACCGGGCAGGGACGCATGTCTCGAAACTGGTCGCGTTCAAGGCCATCCGGGCCATGCTGCGCGGAAGTCACCCTGCTGTTTTCGACAACTATTTCGTCAAGCGGCTGGGACTGGACGACTATCCGGAGCTGGCTTTGCCAATCGCAAGAACTAGACAACCCCCGAAGATCAAGAAAGATTCCCGCAGCCTCCATCAGTTCATCAGCTGAGCTACAGCCGGTCTCCTCCAATACCATCTTCACGGTCCCGTGATCGTTTAGCGCCGAGAACGCAGCGCCGGCCAGCAGTGCCTTGTATGCTGGCGGCAATGAGGCGACCGCTTTGTCGAACCACGCCGCAGCACGATGCAATTTATTTTCTTGGCTCATCATGTCTTTCCTCCTCGGCAGCGGCACGATGCGGGACGCCGGGAAATTCCGTCGTTCGTCCAACAATGCGACAGAACCCTGAAGGGTGCTGCTTGACGCGGCGCGGGGGCGCCGCCTGCTTGCCTTACGGCTTGCTCAAATTAACCGTATCGAGGTTGAACTGATAGATGCCGTAGGCGTTCGCGGGCACATAAATGTCTTTGCCGAGTACGCTGACCTGAGCGCCCCAGTTGGCGGTCGGGAAAAATGCCTGGGCGAACGGGGCCGCGGTACTCACGTCATACAGCAGGAAACCATAGCCGGCCTGTACCAGCACCTTGCCCGGACCGGCATCATGCAGCATCGGGTAGAAGGGCACATCGAGCGTGGCTTTGCGGGTCAGCGACTGGCTGCCCACCTCGATGACCGCCAGCGCGTTCTTGCCGGTCCCATTCTCGGCAAGGGCCAGCACCAGGTTCTTGCCCTCGATGCTCAGGTCGCGCGCGTACTGCCCTCCCAGCGCCTGGGATGCTTGCAGATATGCCAGATTGTCACGCACGATCAGCATATTGACCGAGTTTGTCACGGTCTTGTCGCCCCAGGACTCGTCCACTGTATACATGACGTCGCCAACGACGGCCATCACCCGACCCGGCACGTTGATGGCACTGCCCAGTTTGGGGGCGCTGGCGTTCGATACGTCGAGCGCCTTGACGAAGTATTTCGCCTGCGCCTGGCCGCTGCCCGTAACTGCCTCGGCTTGCTTGTAATTGACCCACACCGCGTTGCCGCTCTTGACCAGGCCGACGGCCTGTTCATTCTCGGCCATGGCGATTTTTGGCAGCAGCACAGGTTGCGCAGGCTTGCTCAAGTCGAGCACGTGCAGCGTGTAGCTGGAGGAATAATATCCGTAAGGCAGCGAACTCATGGCCAGAGCGGCAGCAGGCTGCGGTCCGCGCAACAGGATCGGTGTTACCTGGGTGGCAAATACCAGGGCATTGCCCACCACGGTGGCATCGGGCGTGCCGTACCAGCCACCGCACGGCCCGATCATGGGGCAGATGGCTTGACCCATCATCGGATAGATGTTGGTCTGCGCCAGCTCTGTGGTGGTGAGCGAACCGAGCCGCACCGGCTTGGCGGCATCGGCCAGGTCGTAGGTGGTGATGGTGGTGTTCACGGTGCCATCGTTTCCGCCGGCGCTGGACACGACGACCAGCTTCTCGGCCACGTTGTAGAGCTTGGCGTTGCTCGGTACCGTGATGCTGGACAAGGGCGCGGCGCCATCCGGATCGGCCAGCGGTACCAGTTCCACCTGATCGGTGCGGGCCGCAGTGCTTGACCACCACTGATTGTCGTTGACGTGATAACGCACGTCGACATTCTTGAACAGCACCAACTGACCATAGTTCGGCGCCAGGGGCAGGCGGCCCTTGACTTGCGGCGAGTCGGCATTGACGATGCTGAACAGGGACAGCTCGCTGTCGGACAGATTGGCCGCCAGGTTATTGGCCGTATCGCCCATGAAACTGCGCCGCACTTCCGTGTCCTGTTTCATGATGCCGCGCCGGGTGACGGTGCTGGCGGAGAAGGTGAAGATCTGTACGCCGGCGCTGTTTTCCCGGGTGTTGGCATTGAAGCCGGTAAAGGGCAGCAGAATCAGACCGGTTTCGCGCGTCTTGCCATCGGGAGCGATGGCGTTCGCGGCGTTTTCCAGCACGGTGAATGCGCGGTCATCCCAGTTGGCCTGGGACCAGCTGTTGGCCAGATCGACGTCGGCGCGCATCAGCAGCGGCTTGGTGTTCTTCAGGTCGGTCACATCGTACAGGCTGATGGCCAGGCTGCGCCGGTCATTCTCGTCGTTGTGGCCCACCCCGATCAAGCGCGTCTGGTTTTGCACCGGCACGAAGAAATCGTTCCAGCCAGAGACGATAAACTCGCTCTCTTCCTTCATGGTACCGTCAGGCGTGATCGAAAACGCGTGGAACGGGTCTTTGCGCAAATAGGTCACGAAGAATGCCTTGTCGGCGAAGAAGGAGGTGCCGAACAACTGCTGGCCGGCGCCGAAGGTGTCGTGGTCGATGGGCTTCGGACGCCCGATGTCGGCCATATTGAAGGTTTCGACATGATTCACATTGGCGCCGGAGGACCACCAGTTGCCGGACACGACGCGCAGCACGTCGCCGTGCATGTGCATATTGGTCTTCTTCTGCACCACGCCGCTGACGCCCACATCGGCGCCCTGGACCATCACGCCATCCGGGCTGGAGATATCGATCAGCGCCACCCGCGAGCCGCTCTGGCGACCCAGGTCGTCGGCCGCGCGCGCAACCATCAGGCGATCGCCCGAGGCTTGGACCGCGTGCACATTGCCGCCCAGCTGCAGGGTCGATTTGCTGATCAGCTGACCCTGTTCGTTGATGCTGTAGCTCAGGACGTGCGTCTTGCTCACTGCCGGGTAATACAAGGATGACGTAGCAGGCACGACATCCATCGGCATCACCGAGGCGGTGTAGTCGCTGGCAGCGACGTACAAGGCATTCTTGCCGGCGCCGCTGGTCAGGCGCGAGGTGTCAATGTTGCCAGGCACGCGCGCCGCGGCCAGAATTTTCGGGGCCGACAGATCGGCAATATCGACCGTGATCACGGCGCCGCCGCTGAACTGATCGAGCGATTCGGCACCCCCCTTGGCGATGCGCTTGTACTCGGTCCAGTTATTGAGCAAGATGTACACGCGGTTGCCCACCCGGTACATTTCCACCGGCTCGCCATTGATGGCGGCACGGCCCATAACGCGCGGACTCGCCGTGTTGCTGATATCGATGATCTGCAGGCCGCGGAAGCGGTTCAGGCTAAGAATGGATTTGCCGTTCTCCAGCATGCGGAAAATGTCGCCCTCCTGCACGGTGCGGGTGGGCGCAGCGGCGACGGGCACGGCGGCGGGCGGGACAGCGGAGTCGGCGACGGTCAGCCTGAGCGTGCCGTCCAGGCCGAGGGTGGGCTGGTTGGCGCCGCTGTCGGCCGAAACGAAACTGGTGCGCCCGCTCAACACTGCGGGAGGAGGCGGGACCGGTTCCGGCGTTGGCTGGGGAGCGCTGGTGCCGCCGCACGCGCTCAAGAACAGCGCGAGGCAGAGTGTCACTCCGGCAGGCAGGTGCTTACTAGATAGTCGTTGCATGGCATTGTCCTGTTGGGTATTTGGAGAAAATAAATACTGGCAGGACATTATGGCGAATAAATACAATCAATCTGTCGTGGAATTGTACAGGTTCAATCGCGTTGTTGAACGAACGACGGATTTTCCTTGGCTCACTGTTTTACTCGACGGCCGTTGGCGTACATTGCATATGGTAAAGATCGCACCTATCGTCGTGTTTTAGCAAGGTAAATCCACACCGCCGAAAAAAGACCATACGCTTCTCACCTTCGCATGTCACATCAATCGATCTGCCTAATGGTACGGCTGCCTTGGCCTCTTCGATGATCTGTGTGCCAATGCCCATCTCGTTATACACAACTCAGGCACCTTCCTCCCGTAGTGCCTGCAATGTTTGAGCTGCGGTCATCACTTGGTCCAATCCTCGCCAGATGGTCTTGACGCCGGGCTCGCCATCGCTTTTGCGGGCAAGGAAGCCACCAATCTGGGCAATCAGGCGGACGACCTCGTTCAAGCGCGGTGATTGCGTCGGCTTTGGCGTCTTCGACAGCAAATAAGTACCGCGAATTTCGTCAGCCGAGAAGAACAGCGTAGCATCAAGGTCAGGGCAATTTCTTCCAAGGCGCATCAAGTAGGTGATCCGCCAAGCTACGACCATGAACAGCGCCAGGGCTCGCTCGACCCGATCAATCGCCCCCAGTTGCAGGGTTTCCACTTCGCAGCCATTTTTCAACACATGGAAATATAGGCAAGTCGGCCGGAGGAACTGCCCCTCCGGCCTCTCACAGAACGGTGCGTGAACCTCTCAATTCACACCGCTCCCATCAAGCAAACCCTCCAACCATTCCTTTCTGCCAATGTACGAAGAGGTGCGGCTGTTTCGTCGCCAGTTGATCGAGAAACATACAAGCCCGCGTCTTGTGATGTTTAAACCTGCGATACTTCTTCCTCGCCCAAGCCACCAACGTCATGTTGAAATGCCTGAACACGGGATACATCGCCGAGCGGCAGAATTTTCCGTAATACTGTAACCAGCCCCGCAGGACCGGGTTGTAAGACCGGGCAATATCGGCCAAGCTCAGATCCGTAAGATTCCGGAAATTTCGCTTGCGTGTCGTTTGACGCATTGCTTTGACCGCCTTGTTGCTGACCGCCGGAGTGAAGCTTACAAACATGATATTTCGTTTGCTGTTCTTCGCCAACCTTGGCCTGAATGTGTATCCGAGGAAATCGAACTGGGTCACCGGATATTTCTTCTTGCGATCTCTATCTTTGCAATACACGATCTTGGTCTTGTCCGGATGCATTTGAAGCTGACATTGCGCGAACCTCGCATCGAGCGCCGCCATCAGGGCCAGTGCTTCTTGTTCGGTCCTGCAATGTGCCAGTCCATCATCCGCATACCGACACCAGGGAACGCCTGGATAATGTTTGTTCATCCAGACATCGAATGTATAGTGCAGGAACAGGTTGGCTAACACTGGACTGATCACGCCGCCTTGCGGTGTGCCTCGGTTTCGCTCCACCAAAGTTCCATCCGCCATTTGCAGCGGTGCCGTCAGCCAGCGTTTGATATACAGCATGGCCCATTCGCACTCCACATCCTTTTCGAGGGCCTTCAGTAACAGCGAGTGATCCCCCTGTGTCAGGATAGATGTCGCGTGATTTAATTCATAAAAACCGCACCGGGGGCGGAGTAAAGACATGTTGTGAATCGTTATCCCGCAGAGCGCAAGGAATCCATTTTAAGGCAGATGATGCCG